>JBPOFM010000005.1:0-300779 GCA_051252455.1 Aquaticitalea sp. | reverse complement strand
TAACCTTAATTCTCTCTTTTGTTCTTTCTGATTTATACTCTAATTTAATGAATTGTAAACTTAAGCCGTGTATAAGCCATTGCTTGGTCATCGCTCATCTATAAAATTCTTGGGAATTTTCCAGCGCAGTTTTGTACCTTTAATGGTTCGTGTGTGAGACACGCAACGGCTCATACACAAGAAACGTTGTAAGCAAGCGAAACTAATATCCGTAAACCAATGAAAATAATCGTAAAATCCTAAATGGAAGTAGTAAATTCATTTTTCAGCAACATAAAAGATAAACTGACCAATCCTTATTTTGGTACACTTATCATAGTCTTAATAATTCACCATTGGGAATTAATATTTGGTGTCTTTAACTTCGACGAAGATTTTACTTTAGACAAAAAATTAGAATTTGTACAAAGCTATATTGTAAATAACATAACCTGGAAATCTTTTTTATGGGATGCCTTACAAGCTCTACTTTATATGTTTGTAGGCTATTTAATCGTTGTTCTTACAAGAAGTATAGTTTTATTCATTGAGTTTGGACTTATGCCTTTTATAACAGGAAAAATTGTCAATAAAAATGTCGTTCGTAGAACTGAATATGATGAAGTTGTTAAAGAACGTGAACAATACTTTGACCAATATGAAGAGCAAAGAAACTATGTTAGGAATTTTTCAAAAACTATTGATGAACAAACTGAACAATTAAAACAAAAGGATGCAAATTTATTACAGCAGACAAATACAATAAGTGAAACAATAGCAAAATTAGATTCTACAAAAAATGAATTAGAATCCATTAAAAATGAAAATAATAAAAAAAGTCTGCAAATAGATGGTTTAAAAAATTCTATTGAGTCACTTGAAAAAGATAATAGTAATTATCTAGAGAAAGTTAAAGGATATGAACATTTATATTTTAACGAAAAGAGTAAAAAATTCTATTCTACAATTGATAAGTTTCCACCTGAAATTTTGGAGAAAGTACAGGAACTAAAAAATGATGATAAATGGAAGGCTTTTTTGCATTTAGGACAGTTTTTTGAAACAGGTGGCTCGATAGGTGGTGAATTATTAACTGAAATGATTAAAAGAGGCTTGGCTTTTGAAAGAGAAAAACGAGAAGATTTAACACCAATAGGAAAAATTATTTATCGATATAACAAAGTTTTTGAGGAGGATTTAGATGAAAGACTTTTACTCTTAAGAAAATAAACGCCAGCTTACAACAATGGCTATAAGTAATTGCTTGTTCTCGCCTACTTCCGAAAATCCTCTCGGATTTTTGGCTTGATGTGTTCTTGCAAAGTTAACTGCTAACCCAAGCAACTACTGATGGCCGAGACCGGCATGTGCCATTAGACCAAATAGTATGAAAAGAATATTATTACTGATTTTTTCGATTACATTTTTTTTCGTTTATTGATTATAATTCCGATGTTGGAGACAAAAGTTATTTCGAAGGACAGATAACCTATGAAATCGAATATTCTCCCTATGACAAAAAATTCGACTCTGAAAAAATTAAGGAACTGATTGGGTCTAAAATGATTCTGACTTTTAAAAAAGGTAACTTTAAAAAAGAATATTTTTCACCCAGTGGAAAATTACTCCAAAAAAGAATATTGAATTTAAAATCCCAAAAATCCTATATAAAAACTTTTGATTCGGATACAATATTCTGGATAGACATTACAAAAAATGATTCAAAAACTACATTTGAAATTTTGAATGACAGTACAATTCTTAATCATCCTTGTACCGTGATAAAAACTAAAACAATTGTTACAGGAGACAGTTATAATGGACAATCATTTGAAGTTGGGGGTTTATTTAAATATGCACAAGATTTATCTATTAATCCAAGTTGGTATAAGAATTATAAAGAAGGTAATTTTAACGAAATAGCAGAAGTTGGTAAAGGAATACCTATTGTAACTATAAACAAAGGAATTTATTGGGAGCAAAGACTTATGGTCAGTTCTATTACTGAAAGAAAAGTAAAGAATTCCGAACTCAAAATGAAACTCAAAAACTATCCTCTAAAAGAATTATAAAAGCAAATAACACCGTATAAAAAATAATTGGTAAATTAGTGCTTAACCAAAGGTCGTTGCAATTTTGTTACATCTAATTTTCCTTTGGAACATCCTCGCACTCAAACATGCAACCTTCCGTATACATCAACGTTGGCAGTAATTTGAACCAAGCATATGCATAAAAAAATTTCAATACTGATTTTAATGGGAATATTAAGCTTCTTTGGTTTTAAGAATCGTACGACTGAAACTAAAATTGATTCCATGAGTTTTGAGGAACAAGTCAGGGTTTTTGAGAGTTTGGGATATGAGTTTGCTGATGGAGTTACGAAAGATTTGATTCTTACAGATGGTTATGCTGAACAGAGTTGGGACATCGCTCGAAAGGAGACACTTAAACACATTGAGGACAAACCATTTTCAAGATTATACTTTTATTATGGTTGGCGAAATCCTAAAATTCCTGGCTTGAATTTTAGTGATAAATGCATATGGTTTGATATTGAATTCATGGACTCACCTGAACAATATATTTGGTTTATGAAACGAATGGGAGTCATAACCGATGGCGAAATTGAGTATTCTGACATTTCTATAAAAGTGGATGACCAAAATTATGAATGGATAAAATTTAAGGTTAATGGCATCGACAAAAAATGGAAGTTAGAAAAGGTTGGCTACATTGCCGACACATTCTTTAAAAGGTTCTCATACTTGTCTTCAGAATTGAATACGCATGGAAAATACACTTACTATGATGATGGTGGACAACAATTTGTAATTGATTATGCTACTGAAAGTGAACAAAAAGAATTTAATAAAAAAACTGGATTAAATAGAGAGTGGCTTGATGAAGGGAACCACTTCAATGAACCAGAATAAAAACTACGGCTAAAAAAGTGTATAAGCCATTGATGGGTCATCGCTCATCTGGAAAATTCTTGGGAATTTATGATTGCAGTTTTGTACATTTAATGGTAGGAGCCGAGACATGCAACGGGTTATACACGAAGAACGTTTTGAGTCATCAAAAATCCTAAAGACTAAATGGCTATATAGATGGAATTAGATAAGGTAATGAAATCGCTAAAATATATTCCAAAAATTTGGATTGCATTAAGTTATTTGTTACTACTTGTAATTAGCTTAATGTTATTCTTCGGAAGGAACTTTGAGGTTATTAGAATAGACTCCCTGCTACAGATAATGCCAGATTTTTACCATCATGTCTCCAATTTTTCGCTTTGCTTTATTATTTACATAACTATTGGATACGTGGGTGTAATGATGGGTATGAGCTATAAACACCTCATTTTAATTGGGCTATTTATATTATTCTTAAATCTAATTATTGAACTTCTCATACCATTTTTGAATACGCCTGACACAACGGATGCCATATTTGGAATATGTGGAGTGCTTTTAGGATTTGGGTTTCTTTCCATTATAAAAAACTATGGTTTGAAACAAAACGACTTATAAAATACGAATGCACAACAATGTCTGCAAACGATTTTTTTTCGGTTTCTCTTCGGTATTTATTTGCTGAACTTTGACACTATTGCTATTCCTGATTTGCCAAACGAACTTTATACAATAAGGTATTAAATCCTATTATATTTATTTTTGGTTTAAGATGTTTTCAATTTATAGCTTTAAATTTGAAGCTTACAAAATTTGAACCTACTTGAAAAATTACCAAATGAATAAGATAGAGTATATAAAGAATGAGATTTCTGAATTGAGACTTGAATTGAAAAATCATAAACTTTATGAAAATTTGCGCACCATCCATGACGTGAAAATTTTTATGGAAAATCATGTGTTTGCAGTTTGGGATTTTATGTCTCTTTTAAAGAATCTTCAAATAAACCTCACGAATGTTCAAACACCTTGGACACCACCAAAAAATGCGAAATTATCTCGATTTATAAATGAAATTGTTCACGGAGAGGAAAGTGACGTTAATGAATTGGGTGAGGCAAAGAGTCATTTTGAGATGTATCTGGACGCCATGATACAAGTGAATGGTAATACCAATGAGATCAATGATTTTATTAGGTTGATTGAATTGGGGAACTCGGTGGACTCTTGCTTGAGTCAAATTGATGTAGATACGCGAGTGGCTGATTTTGTTAGGTTCACATTCTCGATTATTGAAACGAACGAGCCCCATCTGGTGGCTTCGGCATTTACGTTTGGGCGAGAAGACGTTATTCCGGATATGTTTATCGAAATTCTAAAAAAATCGGATTCTGAAAACACGTTATACGGCAAACTAAAGTACTATCTTGAACGGCATATTGAACTTGACGGTGATGAACACGGTCCGCTATCTCTGGAGATGATTTCTGAATTATGTAAGGATGATGAGCATAAATGGAATGATACCTTAGTTGTTGCGAAACAGGCGTTGGAACAACGTATTGAACTTTGGAATGCTATATCTGATTTAATAGAGGATAAGAAGCGTGTATGTGAAGACAAAAACAGAAGTTGAAAATGGTGCTTATAATCCATAGTTTGGCCTTGGCTCATCTACAACATCTTATAACACTTCCCAACCCCCAGTCTTGCATTTTTAATGCTCCCAGCCAGTATGCCTGAAAGGTTTTGCGCATTCGCTATATGTACCGTATTATAGCAACATAAGTAAGGCATAGGGACCAAAAATTAGACATTTATAGGTATATTAGTTGTGTTTGTAAATAAGTTAATGCCCAGGCAAAAAAAAGAAATCCAGAAAAATTATCAAATGACATAATGGAAAATAGAAATTTAAAAACCTTCCCTATATTGACAACTGAAAGGTTGACTCTTCGACAATTATCAGAAAGCGATGTTCAGGAAATATTTGTTCTACGTTCTGACACTTTAATAAACAAATTCATTGGCAGACAGCCAAGTAAAACATTGGAAGACGCATTGGAATTTATTGAGAAGATAAAAAACAATAGCCTCTCTTATTGGGCAATTGCACAAAAAGGAAACGAAAAACTTGTAGGGACAATTTGTCTTTTTCATATTTCAGAAGAACTAAAAAAATGCGAAATTGGATATGAACTTTTAACGAAATATCAAGGAAAAGGAATTATGAGAGAAGCAGCAAAAAAAATAATTGAATATTCATTTCAAATACTCGGACTAAAAACAATTGATGCATATACACATAAGGACAACCAAAGTTCAACCAATCTACTTAACGAATTAAAATTTAAGAGTAGGGATAGAGTTGATGAGACAAATTCAAATTTGATTTTATTCCGACTGAACATTAGTAATAAAAATATATGAGTGGAAAAAGCCCGAACCGCTAACACCGTATAAGCTATTGCTTGTTTAATCCACACTTGGAAAAGCCGTAGAATTTCCCAAAGTTAGCTTATATTTGGAGTAGTTGGTGCTTAAACACAACACATCTCACACACAAGAAACGCTACAAACATTATCGAAACTCAATTGAATGAAAACATTTATACAAAAAAAGTTATTTACAAGTAACGTATATAAAATAACTGATTCGAAATTATTTTATAACATATCAAAGTTTGGTGATAGTAATGAAATTGATATTCCATTTGAAAATATAGATGGAGAAAAAGTTTCGTTTAAGTCATCAAATGGATTTGCCCTTACTGCATCAATAATTTTATACTGTGTGGGGATTATGACGCATATTGACAGTTATAGTTATGGAGACAGAAGAGACCCTTATTTAGCCCTTGTATGGTTTGCTCTAGGAACGATTATGCTGGTAGTTTATTTTTTCTCTAAAAAAGATTTATGGAAATTAAAACTATCAAACAATAGTCACCTATTTATACATAAAAATATACCGAATGAAGAAAAGACGAATGAATTCCTATCTGACCTAATTGAAACTAGAAATATTTATCTGAGAGAAAACTATGCAATTATTGATGAAAATTTGAATTATGAAAACCAATTGAGTAATTTTCGTTGGTTAAAGTCAATAAATGCCATTTCTAAACAAGAATTTGAAGAAAAATACTCCGAACTCAAAAGGACTGTGAAACCGGATAAAACAAATATTGGATTTGGAAAATAAAATTTTACAACACCGTATATAAGCTGTGGCTTCGTCGGTCCTCACTTGAAAACCTTTTGATTTCCCAAAGTTAGTTAATAACTGGAGTAGTTCGTGCACAAACCACGCAATGGCTTATTCATAATAAACTTTAGAAATAATCAAACCACCACATTATGAAACGGATCGGCATTCAAACACTCTTCAATTAAAAATTCTTCTTCTGGCACTCCAATTCTTGTCCTGTATAGGACAAGTGAAAGAGAAACTTGTTACTCATAGGAAGCTAGGACGCACTTAAAGCTTATACATTCGTGTTTCACTCGACGTCTATTCTGAATTAAACATCGTTATTTACCAATTATACATCTTTAAATATATATTGTCTTTCATCATTTAGTTAGTAGGCATCATCAACTTAATAGTGGACCTCATCATTTTAATAATATGCAAATACAACTTGTGAATGGCCTTCTTCATTTGGGATTGATGAACCCTGATCTATATATTGTGTTTCGTCATGTTCTTAAGAAGCGTCATCGAATAGTTGTTGTGCATCATTAACTCCTAAGTACGCCTGTTCAATTCTATATTGGTTATATATGAATGAATTATGAGATTGATTGACTGTGGATTGTTGTTTAAACTTTAAATAATTTAGAACAACTTTAATCCAAACATCCACGCATCATTCACATAACCACCTTGGTAAGAGCGTACATAGTCCAATCTTAAGAAACGGAACTTGCCCCAGCCAATATTATCAATCCCCACAGAGTATTCCTGGTACGGTTTGTTGTTTGGAATGGCAAGCGCATGTGCTCCGAGAATAAGATTAAAGTTCAGCTTGTTGATCAATGGAAGTTTACCAAGGATAAACCCATTAAAATCGTGCTCTGCATGCAGTTCTAAATAACTATCATTAGTACTCAATGCGTAGTAGGGCAGATTGTTGAAGACATTGAGATAAGAACCTGTACCAATATGCGTTTGATTACCATTGAAATGGTGGTAATCCATAAAAGCAATATTTTCGCCATTGAAGAACTTGCCCGCCTTCAAATTGTATTCAAATTTTCCTTTATCCTGAAGCGTCAATCCTTGCGTCATTCTGAATTTCACTTGATCGTAGTTATAATCGGAACGCGTAGAAGCAAAGCCTTTTTCATACCCTACAAAAAGGGTTGGATATTTTGAGTTGGGAATGTTGAACTTGCCATCAGGATAGGAGAAATAATCTTGACCGAAGTTGATGCGCGCGTTGAAATCGAATTTCGCTATATAATGTGTGTCAAATGGCGCTATGCCATAAGCCGTAGGATCTAGAGGATTATTGCTAGTATACTCGCGATCTGACTTTGGAAACCAAACCTGATCGGTCGTATTAAAGAGTGCCTGTCGCTGTTGGTAACTGATGCTGGAGCTAAATCTAAACCCATTAAATGGTTCTATGGAATAGCCCACTTCGGCGAAAAGACGCTCATAAATCTTCATATAATTTGTTTCATTAAACAAGGTGAAAGAGGTATTTATGAGTTTGGAAATAGGTTCGCTGCCATTAAACTGTGGCGTCGTCATACCACCCGAAACACTCAAGTATGGCCGTTTGATATTGTTAAATTTGTAAGTCGCGGAAAGCATACCACGCAGTCGTTCATCGCTAATTCCGTAGTTGACCGTTCCATTGATGGAGAGGTAACGCTTAAATTCGTCGTAATTTTTTCTGTAATAGCCCATGAGATTGGCATTCCACCCCTGAACCGTATTGAAGGTGATGGTGGAAATAGGAGGCGCGATGCCAACATTCCAGTTTTCATACGAATTACTGTAATTATAGCCCGAAATAATATTTCCCAACTTAAACTTATTGTTGACACCATCAATGGAATCCTTATAGGTTTTGGACTCCCGAATCACTTGAATGCTGTCTTTTTGTACATAATCGGTCTTTTCTTCCAAGGTCAAGGGTACAGGACGGATAGTTTTCCAAAATATGGAATCTTTCTTGTTGGCTTCCTCTTCAAAAGACAGGATTTCTCTACCAAAATCTTTCTTTGTCAGTTCAGGATTAAAACTATAATTGCTGTACACATATGTAAAGCGACCATCACCTTTGATACCGAAAATGCCGTACTTAAAGTCGATGGTTTGGGAGATTTTTGCCCAAATGCCATCCGCTTCCGAATAAGAGAAATCCTGTTGAATGGAAATGATATCCGCCGCCGGAATTCTCGCCTGTATGCCTGTGAGATCGAGTTCGAGCGCGTAAAGCGTCCATTGGTCTTCCACAATATATACAAAACCAGAAAATACAGGATCGTTCTCACGTCTTGGAGTGACCTTTACTTTGTTGATAAGGTTGCCTTTGTCATCATAAAAAATGCCTTCTAACTTGTAACGATAATATCCAAATGCATTATTGGCGATGGGAGAGACCATTTGGCTGCCGAGTTCGATGGTGTTTTCATAAAAATTATAATCGACATCAACTGCAGTATTAAAACTGAAACCATTGTCATTGCCGCTCACTTTGGACGCACTGATTCTTTCTTTGAGTTTATCTGGACGAAGAAATTCTATTTTGGAAATGGTTTCCGACAGATAGATGATGCCGCTACGAGTCGAGTCCAAGCCGCCACCAAGATCACCAAGATCCTGACCCATGATTTTTTCGGGTGCATTTTTTATCCGAATCAAGCCTCTGGAATAGAAATCGGCTTTGTAGGCATTGATTTTTTCGAGGTTTGTTTTTCTAAATTCAATAGCTTTCCGCATGATTTTATCGGCAGGATTGTCTTCAGAATTGATGATGACTTCATTTAAGGAAATTTCTTCTTCAACCAATTCGATATCTACAGTAAACGGAAGTTTGTCCACTGTAACAGCCTTCTTCAGGGTTTTATAACCCAAATATTGAAAGACAATGACATAATCGCCCAACTTGGAGATATTCAACTCATAGCTGCCAGCGTCGTTGGTGGTCGTACCAGTAAAGGTATTCTCAATAAAGATGTTGACCGAAGGCAAGGGTTTTTGATTCGTGTCGGTAATGGTACCCTTAATTTGGGAAACCGAAACTAATGTGACAAAAAATAGGAGGGTGGCGAGTAGAGCTTTAGTCATAAATATAGGGTTCTAGTTTTATAGACGCACATTTAAGCAAATGGTTGCCTATTGCAACTCAAACATAGCTATAAAATGACTTATCTCTTGTTATTGAAATCTTAAAGTTGTGAGATCGATGTTAGATCGCTGCGCTTTTAGAAATTGGACTGCTTTGATTTAGTCTTACTTGTATATTTTTTTGATACGATCTAGGTTGCGTTTGTTGTCTCGATCTTTGATTGTGTCGCGCTTGTCGTAGAGTTTTTTTCCTTTTGCTAAAGCAATTTCTAGTTTGGCAAAGCCTTTCTCGTTGATAAACATTCGCAATGGAATGATAGCCAAACCTTTTTGTTGTACATCTTTATTCAAAGATTTCAATTCGCGTTTGTTGAGCAATAGCTTACGTTCCGCCTTTGGACGATGGTTGTAATAGTTTCCAAATGCATACTCTTCAATGGTCATGTTGATGGCAAACAATTCCCCTTTATCATTGAACTCACAAAAACTTTCAGCAATGGACGCCTTTCCAGTTCTAATGGATTTGATTTCAGTACCAGTCAGGACAATTCCAGCCGTGTATTTGTCCATTATTTCGTAGGCAAATCGTGCTTTCCTGTTAAGTATGTTGATGTTTTTTTGCATGGATGCCAAAGGTAAATAATTTAGGATAACTTTTTAAGAGGAATCGAAAAGTAATTGATAGTTTTGTGACTATTGGAGGCAATTGGCCGTTTGGCTTTAGCTGTTGGCAATTAAAAATTCAGAATTACAATTATGAAATATCTCATATTATTTGCAGTTGGTCTCATGCTTTTCAGTTGTGTTGAAAAGAAATCCGAATTCGTGGATGCTGACGTGGTTATCAATACATCTATAAACGTTTCTGGTGTGAAAAAGTTGGATAATTCCGTTCTGGAATTTGATTTTCGGGAGAAGCATTATAAAGCAGCAAGATCTGAGGGAAGTTATGTACTAAAACGTGAGTTTAAGGATTCTTTGGGTTCCATTGTTGATTATCTGAGCAATATAAGTTTTGAACGACGTGTGAATGATAGTTTAATTTACGTAGCAGATTCTATGGCGACAAAATATTCTGCGGCAGTCAATTCTGTACATTATTTTGCCGTATTACCTTATGATTTAGATGGAAAGGCTGTAAACAAAACCTATTTAAACGATGTTGAATTAAAAGGCAATAACTACCATAAAATAAAAGTCACTTTTGACCAAGAAGGCGGCGGCGAAGATTATGAAGATGTTTTTATTTATTGGGTAAATACAAAAACTTCAAAGATCGATTATTTAGCGTATTCCTATAATGAAGCAGATGGACTTGGTTTACGATTTAGAGAAGCCTATAATGAACGCTCCATTAACGGTGTCCGATTTGTGGATTACAACAATTACAAACCAAAAGACACCACTATAGCTCTGGAGGATTTAGATCGAATGTTTCTAGAAAATAATCTGGAGTTGCTCTCAAAAATTGAGCTCAAGAATGTGAGTATTAATTAATAGTCAAGACTTGATCAAGATTCTTGTCACCAACAATGGTCACGATATATAAATTGCCGTTATTGTCGTCTTCAATATCTTCATATTTCTGTTCACCAATAATAGCATTCACAAATGACGGTATTGTATTGCTATGACCTACAATAAGCACGGTTTTGCCAAGATTCTCTGTTTTGAATGCATCAATATCTTTAGGGTTTGGTTGGTATATGGTCAACTTTACATTGTTTTTATCAGCAGTTGGTTGTGCCGTTTCTTTCGTACGAATATAATCAGAGGAATACACTTTACTAAATTTGATATGTTCTAAAATTTTATTCCAGTTTTCAGCACGTTTTAAGCCATCGGCATTCAAATGTGGGTTTTTTTCAGACGGGTTGCTTCTGTCTTTTTCAGCATGACGTATAAAATAATACCTGGTAATTTCGGAAGTTGTTTCTTGTTTCTCTTTTTGAGAAAAAGAACAAGATGTGATCAAAATAAAAACGGCAATCAGAATAGTATGCTTCATTTTTTTATAGTATTTAAAAATTCCTCTTGCTTGAATTATGCCAACTCCAATGCAATCTCAATCATGCCTTTAAAAGTTGTCTCGCGCTCTTGAGATGTTGTACTTTCTTTCGTAACCAACGAATCTGAAATGGTGAGAATACTTAAAGCATTGACCTTGTGTTTTGCGGCAATAGTATATAATCCGGCGGTTTCCATTTCGACACATAGAACTCCGAATTTACTCCATTTCTTATAGGACTCGAAATCGTCTGCATAGAATTCATCAGAAGTAAATACATTTCCAGCTTTTAAAGGAATGTTTTTTGATTTGGCTATTTCCACAGCTTTTTGGAATAAACCAAAATCGGCAGTAGGAGCGAAGTCCGCACCACCAAAGCGTAATTCATTTAGACCTGAATTTGAGGAGGCTGCCATTGCTAACACGATATCTCTGATTTTTATATGCTTCTGATAGGATCCAGCACTGCCAACCCGTATAAGATTTTTGACGTCATATTCATTGATCAATTCATGCGCGTAAATGGAGATACTGGGAACACCCATTCCTGTGCCCATCGTGGATATACGCTTGCTTTTATAAGTGCCTGTATAACCAAACATGTTCCTGACTTTGTTAAAGCAAATAGGGTTATCAAAAAATGTTTCAGCAATCCATTTGGCTCTTAATGGGTCTCCAGGAAGAACAATGGTTTCAGCGATGTCACCTTTATCGGCTTCAATATGTACACTCATATGACGAATTTAATCATCATAAATATATAAAAATTAATAGTCAGAAGTTGCCATTTCTCCTGAAAGAATAGCGATGCCAGACGACGTACCAATTCTATTAGCACCAGCATCAATGTATTTTTTAACGGTTTCGTAATCTTGAATGCCACCAGATGCCTTAATTTTGGCATTGTTTCTGACTGTTTTCTTAATGATTTTCACAGCTGTTAAAGTCGCACCACTTTTAGAAAAACCAGTGGAAGTTTTTATGAATTCAACTTTGGCATCTAGGCATATTTCGCAAGCCTTGATAATTTCATTTTTTGAAAGCTCACTAATTTCAAGAATCACTTTCAATGGAATTTTTCCAATGGCATTTTTTACTTCGGAAATGTCTCTGAAGACAGCAACAAAATTTTTACTGTTTAAAAATCCAACATTAATGACCATATCAATCTCATCCGCACCATCCTCAACAGCTTTAATTGCCTCGGCTACCTTGGCTTCCGTAGACATATTACCATGTGGAAACCCAACTGTGGAGCATACTTTGACGGCTGATTTAGTAACTAATTGTTTTGCCAATGGAACATAACAACTACTAACGCAGACCGCATAAAATTGATGTTGTTTTGCTTCGTTGCACAGATCGATGATATTACGTTCTGTTGTGGTTGTTTTGAGAGCGGTATGCTCAATATAATTGTTGATTTTCATTTAGATTCGGGTTAAGGTGTCGTAAAATTACGATAAACGGACGCTTTTTAAAAGAAACAATCCCATTATTAGACGAACGGTAATAACTTTAAATTGAGAAATGATTTAATATCTTTTTAATTAGATCATTAACATTTTATGTTGCAAAAGAAACATATCTATATTTTAAGTACGCACTTAAAACATAAAAAGATTATCCGTATTGCCAAGGAGGTTAAATTTTATAAAATCTTTAACAACTTTAGGGTGGTATGCTCCCTAATCGGCAAAGGTTATCAGTCTTTTTTTTAGAAAGAATAAATTTAAATTTTATATTGAAAAGATTTTTTAACCTTGAACAAAAAACCAATTGAAATATTTAAAGATAAGGACGTTCAATTTGAAGGTCAAGTTACTATGAGGGTAACAGTTACCTTGCTCCACCCGTTTGAAAAGATTTATATCTTTTTTAAGGCTTCAGTTGTCTTCATTAGCAGTAGTATTATTTTCCTCAAAACTCTTTGTTTTTGATAGTATGGTTTCCACCCAAACTATAGCTGACTTTAATTCATCAAAGATTTCGTAGGGTTTATCATAAAATTCTTTTTCATACTTGGCACTTTTGCGCATGGCTGGAGTATCAGGAATTACTGCGATGGCTATGATGTTAGGAATCTTTTCGGTTTCCGGATAAATCAGCGGATTTACTGAATATGATTTCGCACGATTGGATATGTACACCATATTCTTACCACTGAAAAATTCCTGAACAATATCATTTAAAATATCATTGTGACTTGGCTCGATAACCACACCTTCCTTTACCTGATTGATGATAAACTCATCGAAGATAAAAACTTCTGCATCCTCAAAATCGAAGTACTGTATAATTCCCATAGTTGTCTGAATCAATTTAATCCATAAAAGATACAAATAATTGCGATAACAGTCAAAACAAAAAACAGCGCTTCAATCTTTCGACTGTCGCGCTGTTTTCAACTTAACCAAACCAAACTATTATGAAAGTCCTCTCGGACACTTAAGCTTCAGCTTAAACTGAAGTTTTCTTTATAAATCCTCGGTCACCATATCTCCTTGGTTTCTGAAGACTAATTTATCATCGAACGCATCCAACAAGATAATGCTATCATTCCTAACACGTCCTGATAAAAGTTCTTTACTCAATTCATTCAAAACTTCTTTCTGAATGACACGTTTAACCGGTCGTGCTCCATATTCCGGATTGTATCCTTTTTCTGCCAAATACTTTATGGCCTCCTCTGTAGCATCGAAAGTGATTCCTTGTTTAAGCAACATTTTTGTCAAACCTTTAATTTGAAGCCCTACGATTTCAATAATGTTTTCTTTCGTTAATGGTGTAAACATGATGATGTCATCAATACGATTTAAAAATTCAGGCCTAACGTTTTGCTTCAACAGACCTAAAACATCCACCTTTGCTGCTTCCATTGCCGAATCGATATCCTTGGTCGCTTCAAAACGCTGCTGTATAATGTCACTTCCCATATTGGAAGTCATGATGATAATGGTGTTTTTGAAATCAGCCAATCGACCTTTGTTGTCGGTTAAATGACCTTCATCAAGGACCTGTAATAAAATGTTGAAGGTGTCAGGATGCGCTTTTTCGATTTCGTCAAGCAGCACCACCGAATACGGCTTTCTTCTAACGGCTTCGGTTAACTGTCCACCTTCATCATATCCTACATATCCTGGAGGCGCACCCACGAGTCTACTTACCGCATGACGCTCTTGATATTCACTCATGTCAATTCGAGTCATGGCATTCTCATCATCAAAAAGATATTCCGCCAAGGCTTTTGCCAACTCGGTTTTTCCAACACCTGTTGTTCCAAGGAATAAAAAAGTTCCTATTGGTTTTTGGGCATTTTGTAAGCCAGCTCTGCTACGTCTTACAGCATCACTCACAGCTACAATTGCTTCATCTTGACCTACAACACGTTTATGCAATTGATCTTCAAGTTTTAAAAGCTTTTCCCTGTCGCTTTGAAGCATTTTAGTTATGGGTATTCCTGTCCATTTCGCAACCACTTCTGCAATATCTTCATAAGTCACTTCCTCTTTAATCAAGGAATTGCCTGATTGGTTTGCTTGCAATTCTTTTTGCAAAACATCCAATTGTTCCTGTGCTTCCTTTATTTTTCCGTAACGAATTTCGGCTACTTTTCCATAGTCGCCATCACGTTCGGCACGTTCAGCTTCTAATTTAAAGTTTTCAATATCTGATTTAGCGTTCTGGATATTGTCGACGACTTCTTTTTCGCTTTTCCACTTGGCATTGATTTCGTTGCGCTCTTCTTTGAGATTTGCCAACTCATTGCGAAGATTTTTTAATTTTGATTCGTCTTTTTCTCTTTTAATTGCTTCGATTTCAATCTCCAACTGCATGACTTTTCTGTCAAGTACATCTAATTCTTCCGGTTTGGAATTGATTTCCATGCGCAATTTGGAGGCCGCTTCATCCATCAAGTCAATGGCCTTGTCTGGAAGGAATCGATTGGTAATGTAACGTTCTGAAAGTTCCACTGCACCAATGATAGCTTCGTCCTTGATTCGAACTTTGTGATGTGTTTCGTATTTTTCCTTGATGCCACGCAAAATGGAAATCGCAGATTCTGTATCTGGCTCATCGACCATCACTTTTTGGAAACGTCTTTCTAATGCTTTGTCCTTTTCGAAATACTTTTGATATTCGTCTAAAGTGGTTGCTCCAATTGCTCTCAATTCGCCCCGAGCCAAGGCAGGTTTTAAAATGTTAGCCGCATCCATGGCACCTTGTCCGCCACCAGCGCCCACGAGTGTGTGGATTTCATCAATAAAGAGAACAATGTCACCTTCACTCGATGTTACTTCTTTAATGACGGCTTTAAGACGTTCTTCAAACTCACCTTTATATTTTGCACCTGCAATTAATGCACCCATATCCAGGGCAAAAATTTGTTTGTCCTTTAAATTTTCTGGAATGTCACCATCGACGATACGGTGCGCCAAACCTTCTGCTATCGCAGTTTTACCAGTACCAGGTTCTCCCACCAAAATGGGATTATTTTTGGTACGACGTGACAAAATCTGAAGAATACGACGAATTTCCTCATCTCTTCCAATCACTGGGTCCAATTTGCCGTCTTCGGCCAATTGATTCAAATTTTTGGCGTATTTATTCAATGAGTTATAAGTATCTTCCTGGCTTTGAGAGGTGACGTTATCACCTTGACGCAATTCATCAATGGATGCTTGCAGACCTTTTTCTGTGACACCTTGATCTTTTAGCATTTGCGCTATTTTGCTATTCGATTTAAAAATAGCAAGAATCAAATGTTCTAGGGATACGTAATCATCCTTCATCTTTTTTGCGATGATGGAAGCTTCGTTCAAGCTCTTGTTTGCTTCTCTCGATAATAGGATATCTCCACCTGTAACTTTAGAGTAGCTCTCTAATTGTTTATCTAACGTTTGTTGGAGTAACGCAACATTTACGTTTAATTTTTTTAATAGAAACGGTAACACATTTTCATCGACTTCAAAAATGCCTTTGACCAAGTGTTCATTCTCTATTTGTTGATGGCCTAGACTTTGAGCAAGTTGTTGGGCTTGCTGAATAGCCTCTTGTGACTTTATGGTATAATTATTAAAGTTCATATGATTGTTATAATTTTATTCTTTATTTTACAGAAGCTATAAGTCAAGAATCTTACCAACCGAAAAAGCAAGACAAAATGTCTTATAATTATAACAATGGCGTGACTTTTCGTCAGTTTGTAAGATGAAGGATTTATTTCGACTGATAGTATAAAGATAGCAAAAAACAAGATTTGTTTGTGTTAACGAATCGATAAACAAAGACGAATATATGGGATTATTTGATAAAATATTTAGCAACTCAAACGAGCAAAAAGAAGAAAAAACCACGCCATTTATTGATTTAGATACAATCGATCAATTGGATGCGATTATAGCGAAATCAACAGATAAACCACAGTTGCTTTTTAAACATTCGACCCGTTGCGGAATTAGTAGAATGGTGATCAATCAATTTAAGAAATATTATAATCTCACCAACGATCAAGCAGATTTATATTATTTGGATTTGTTAAACCATCGCAATATTTCTGCTGAAATAGCCAATCGTTTTCATGTAGTTCATGAATCACCCCAGCTGATTGTGATAAAGAATGGTGCTGTTGTGAAGCATGCGAGCCATGGTGAAATTAACAACCTAGTTTTAACCGATTTGGTTTAGGAGTCCAAAAATTTTATAATATGGACTCATTTCGATTCTTAAACTCAAAGAAAACTAATCGGTTAAAATATAGTTTACATCTAGTATTTGGATAGATTCGATACGTCCTAAATCTAATGAATCTTCAATATCTACTGTAAAAATGCAACTTGAATTAGCTCCAATTCCATAACATGGATTGCTTGCGTAGTTTACATAGTTTGCAGTAGAATATTGCAATCCATCCGTGAGCATTGTTAAATAAGGAAGGCCTTCAACAGCGAAATCATTGTCATTGTTCAATTTAATTTCAAATTCCAATTTTAACGTATTGTTGCCTGTGTCAGGAGTGAAAACGAAACTTAAAATTTCATAAGAAAAGTTTTCCAAGAAAGGCGGCTCAATGAGCATTGGCTCCTCTGGTTCGGGAAAATCGCACGGAACTTCCATTTGGGTGTCATAACTGTAGAACTGATTCCCGACGTTATAATATTGAGGAATTACAATGATTTTTGTACAGTCCTCATCATCATCATTAGAACCACAGTTTGTGATAAGTATATTTAACAAGACAAGTAGGACACATTTTAGGGCTGTTTTCATAAGATTGGGCTCTGTAATTGACAACAAATTATAGTTTGTTGATTCGGGGTTTATAATCGGTGCAATTTACAAAATCGTAATCATTAATTTGGTAATGTGTTTTATGATAATGTAAGATTTAATTTTTTGTTGTCAAATAGAATTCAGAAGTATGGAATCCTTTGAAATTATGAAAAGTCAATTTTCAAACTAATTAAGAACAAAAACTCCCACATCCCGACAATAAATATGCCGATGTGGGAGTTTTAGATTGTTAAAGAAATGCTTATGCTTTCCCCATGATTCTGAACATGCCAGTTCCACAAGTAGGACATTTTCCTTTCATTGCTTTTCTACCATTCTTCATAGTAGTTTCAGCAGCATCTTTCATTTCTCTTTTAGACTTACATTTTACGCAATATGCTTCCATTTTAAAAATTTTTAAGTTCGTGATGCATAAAAGTAAGTTTTATACTTATAACTGACAAATAAGAAGCCACAATTTGAATGTTTTTTTTCTATTATGTTCATTATCTCGTAAAATAAGCACAAAACGAGTGTTTTTTGTAAGAAAAGTAACAGTTAACTCCCTTTTGAATTTGTGTTTAATCACAAAGGAGTTTTGATTTTATACTTTTAATCTATAGGAGTTGAGAATCTGCCTTAACTTTAGCTTTAAATCCTCTCCGGTATCAAATACCATTTGGGCATCTGAAGGAAAATATTCCTGACTTTGATTAAGTAATGCCAATTCGTCTCTATCCAATGCTCTTTTATCACCTCTAATTGTTGCATATCTATTTTCAAAAACAAATTCGCTATCGATAGGAAAAGCCTCCAAGGTCTGGTTGTATTTTAAATCAGTATAAACTACATTGGCAATCACTTGAGTTGATTTGAATTGATTGAACTCAAAATATCTTGCTCTAACATTAATAACGTTATCAATTTTGATGTCGTTTCCTAAACTGTCTTTTACAACATTTCCAGCGCCATCCAACTGGTATTTCCAGCCATCAATGATTTGTTTTTCTTTCAATAGTTGCTTCTCGTGTAATTCATCCGCTGATATATTGATACGTTTTAATTGTAGCTGCATCGCATAATCATAATCGATAGACTGGTTGGCATTTGCATGATACACTGTCCAGAATTGGTTCAACCCATAAGTGTCGAAATTCAACAAGTCATCTTCCAATTGTTGTGGAATGATTTGATGTGTTTGATTTTGAATCGTTACAATTATAAAATCGGTCCCTCTCTCATGCGCTTCATCCATCAAACTTCTTGTATCTTCATAGTTAGGATAAATACTTTCTATATAATTATAGATTTCAAATGCTTCTCTAATCGTTCGTTTATCATCAGACTCCAATAAAGCCAATCCTTTGTCATACATATAATCGGCAAGGTCATTACGAGCTGTGATAATATCATTACTATAGTTGTTGAATTCAAGTTTTAATGTCTTCCCACCAATTTGCAAAGGCAATATTGGTTTGATAGCTTCTTGTCGAGCGTTCATATCCAAATATCGTTCATAGATGGTTTTATAATTTTCAGGATTTCCATCTTTTTTGAGATGGTCGATGTCGTTAAAATCTCTTTCCATCGCTTTGTAGTAAGCGTCTTCCAACATAACGACAAAATCCTGCTTACGCTCTTTGTCTTTGTTGTTTTCGAGTTTTCTTAAAGCATCTTCAATTGCTAAATCATAGTTACCAGAATGAAGTGCCTTCTCAATTTGTTTTTTGCTGCTGCAAGATGCGAGCAGTGTAAAAAGTACTGTTACGAGTAGAAATTTTTTCATGTTTTCTGGATTTAATTGGTTTATATGAAAGTTTAAATCCAAAATGCGTGCCAGATTTCAAAAGTTAAAGACAATTAAAAACTGGAAGTTAGAAGCTCAAAGAAATTCAATAAAAAATAAAGCACGAAATTCAGCATAATGCTAAACTTCGTGCTTCAATATTGATGCTACCAACTTTTTTATTTTTTCGTTTTCTTTGGATTATAAATTGGCAATAATTGAGTTGAAACCTCTCCGAATCCAATACGTGTTCCATCTTTTTCGCAATGGCCACGCATTATGACGGTGTCGTTGTCATTTATAAATTTTCGTTCTGTTCCATCTTTCATCTTGATTGGTTTTTCACCTCTCCAAGTAAGTTCTAACATTGAGCCGTAAGAATCAGGTGTTGGGCCAGAAATTGTACCACTTCCCATCATATCACCAGAATTTACTGGACAACCATTTACTGTGTGATGCGCCAATTGTTGGGACATATTCCAATACATGTATTTAAAATTGGATTTACTCACAATGGTTTCCTTGGCGTTATTTGGACGTATGGCAACTTCTAAATTAATGTCATAACTCTTTTTGCCTTTCGATTGTAAATATGGAAGTAAGGGTTTGATAGGTTTTGGACTTTCTACCTTAAATGGTTCTAAAGCGTCCAAGGTGACAATCCAAGGAGACATCGAAGATGCAAAGTTTTTCGCCAGGAATGGCCCTAAAGGCACGTATTCCCATTTTTGAATATCTCGTGCGGACCAATCATTGAACAGAACCAAACCAAAAATATATTCTTCGGCCTCGTTGATAGGAATCGGTTCACCCAAATCGTTTGCATCCGTAGTGATAAAAGCCATTTCCAATTCAAAATCAATCAATTTTGAAGGCCCAAAAACAGGTTCATTAGCATCATTTGGCATGGTTTGACCTTGCGGTCGATGCACAGGTATGCCTGAAGGTATAATTGAGGAACTACGTCCATGATATCCTACAGGAATGTGTAACCAGTTTGGAAGTAACGCATTATCAGGATCTCTAAACATGGTACCAACATTCGTTGCATGCTCTATACTTGAGTAGAAATCGGTGTAATCCCCAACCTGAACTGGTAATTGCATTTCAATTTCATCCAATCGAAAACAAACAGTCTCCTTATGTTTAATGTTGTTTTTTAAAGTTGTGTTATTACTGTCGAATATTTCGGCAATCCGATTTCTTACTGCACGCCAAGTTTTTCTGCCGTCTGCAATAAAATCGTTGAGCGTATCTTGAAGAAAAATATCATCAGTCAAAGGTATCCCTTCAAAATAACCCAATTGATGCAGTGCACCAAGATCAATGGCTGTATCACCAATTCGAGTACCGATAGTAATGATGTCATCTCGAGTTAAAAACACACCAAATGGAATGTTTTGAATTGGGAAATCCGAGTTCTTGCCCACGAAAAGCCAAGAAGTACGGTCAGGATTGTTTGCAGATAAAGGCATAATAGAGTTTTTTTGTTGTTGAGTAATTGTATTCAAACCTACATAATATTTTTAATTTAAACCTAAAAAATAACTTAAAATTATAGTCTTTTTAGCCAATACAACATTAATTGGAAAGAGAATGAAAAATTCAAAATTTAGTCGAATTGACTGATGGATTTATTATTTTTGAAAAAACTTTAATTATATACAGAATTATGCAACGCGACCAACAGATTTTTGAACTTATTGAAGCAGAAAAAGAACGACAGTTAAATGGATTGGAACTCATTGCATCCGAAAACTTTGTGAGTAATCAGGTGATGGAAGCTGCGGGATCCGTGTTGACAAATAAGTATGCTGAAGGCTATCCAGGGAAACGTTATTATGGCGGTTGCGAAGTAGTGGATGAAGTAGAGCAAATCGCCATTGATAGAGCCAAAGCATTATTTGGCGCGAGCTACGTCAATGTACAGCCGCATTCAGGAAGTCAGGCAAATACTGCTGTATATTCAATGTGTTTAAAGCCAGGAGACAAGATTCTTGGATTTGACTTATCACATGGAGGGCATTTAACTCATGGATCGCCTGTTAATTTCTCAGGAAAACTCTATAATCCATCTTTTTATGGAGTTGATAAAGCTACGGGTTTAATTGATTATGATGACTTGGAAAGGAGTGCAAAGAAGGAACAACCAAAGTTAATTATAGCTGGAGCCTCGGCGTATTCAAGAGACATCGATTTTAAAAAATTTAGGGAAGTTGCTGACAGTGTTGGCGCGATCTTGATGGCAGATATTTCACACCCTGCAGGTTTGATTGCAAAAGGAATATTAAATGACCCAATGCCTCATTGCCATATTGTTACAACAACAACCCACAAGACCTTGCGTGGACCAAGAGGAGGCATGATCATGATGGGACAGGATTTTGAAAACCCATTTGGTATGAAAACACCAAAAGGCGAATTGCGAATGATGTCTTCACTTTTAGATTCTGGTGTCTTTCCAGGGAACCAAGGTGGTCCGTTAGAGCATATTATTGCTGCGAAAGCAATTGCTTTTGGCGAAGCGTTGACAGATGAGTTTCTACATTATATGTTACAAGTCAAAAATAATGCTGCCGCCATGGCAAAAGCATTTGTAGAGAGAGGATATGATATTATTTCAGGAGGAACCGACAATCACATGATGTTGATTGACCTTCGAAATAAAAACTTAACTGGTAAAGATGCCGAACAAGCACTCGTGAAAGCAGAAATCACTGTGAATAAAAACATGGTGCCTTTTGATGATAAATCACCATTTGTAACTTCCGGAATCCGTGTTGGAACGCCAGCCATCACAACCAGAGGTTTGAAAGAAGCTGATATGGAAACCATCGTTGGTTTGATTGATGAAGTCATCACTAATTACCAAGATGAAATGAAATTGGAATCTATAAGTGAAAAAGTAAATGCAATGATGAGCGGGAAGCCGTTATTCGTATAGTTATTTACAATCCAAAAAAAAACCTGAAAGTGAATCGTCGCTTTCAGGTTTTTTTGTTTTTTTAATCTTCACAATTGGAACTTTGATAAGCTCCTATATCTATACTAGTTCTTGGAGCTCCTATAATATCGTTAAATACCATAAAATCTGCTCCTGCTCCTTGTGCAGGCGATCCTTCACAGATCATCATCTTATTACTAAAAGGATCTTTAAACTCTGGGTCTTGATTTAAGATGATGTTTTGATATAAATCGCTATTCGCAAAATCGTAATTATTTCCTGTTGGCACATTGCTCGTATTTTGAAAACGCAGTAAGCAATTGGTGAACTTAAAGTTGAAAGCAGCATCGTTATCCTCTTCAAGCATAAATTCAGGGTTGTCGTTGCCGTAAATGATACAATTATTGAAATTGGCTTCCATCAAATCATTTGTGAAAGTTGTATTGTTTTCGTCCACAATAAAATTATTCAAGAATAGGGCAGGGAACTGCCTAAAACTACTGGTCCAATAATTTGCAATCGTACAATGGGTAAAATTGTATTTGCCACCATAAGTCCCAGCGAAAGACGATTGACCAGCTTTATTGATGACTACGTTTTCTGCAGTGATGGAGGTTGCTCTTCCCAAAATTCCGAAATTACTGGAATTATAGATCTGTGAATTAGTAATGGTCAATTTATCAATCGGTGCACTTTGATTGTTTTCTGCAAGAATTCCAACGGTCGCATTTTTGATGGTTGCATAATTGATTTGATTGTCAACACTTCCGCTGTAAAGCCAAATAGTGCCCCATTGTCCTGGAATATCTTCAAAAAGAGGTTCTAATCGATCCCCTTCAAAAGTCACTTCATTTTCTAACGTTCCTTGATCAGGACTCAATTGCCCATTGACTTTCAATGAGGCATTATTGGTTACTAATAACCCAGAATTCGCATGAAAATGAACTCGCGCACCAGCGTTGACTGTTAGTGTTTTTCCTTGGTCAACAGCTGCATAACCATAAATGACATAGGGCTTTTCGTTGGTGAATATTAATTCAGAATCTTCTAAAAATCGGCCTTGTAAGGTCGTTTCATCATCCATACCATCACCATTAGCATCAAACGTAAGTGTTTCTATTACACCTTGAGAGTCTCTATTTGGATAAATAAAAACCGCATCTTTAACCAATGTGACTAGATCTACTTTTTGAAAATTAGAACCAGAGTCGAACTCAATGACATCTGTATATAAAAATTGATTGTCGGCTGCGACTACATCTTGAATGTTAAAGGTTGTTTCTATAAAGATGAACATGCTGTCTTTGGCCAATAATTCAATATTCTGAAATTCCTTTCCAGCCATGCCATCCACATTTAGTCGATAGTGGGACGATTCTCCTTGTCCTAAACGAACAGTAGGAATTACGATATCGTTATTACTGCGATTATAGACTTTTAAATTGTATGTACTTGAACCAATATTTGTAAAAACGGTATCTAAATACACGGTGTCTTTAGAAAATTGGAGTCCGCCAGAACTTGGTTCAAAATCAAAATCCTTTCGGCAAGAGCTCCAAAGGATGAGTATAGAAATTGTGGCGACGAAAGTTAGAATTCTCTTCATAAAAAATCGATATGGTCAAAAATATAACTTTTGAAACAATGAATTAGTATATCCCTTTGAAATTAATTGAATAAGTCAAATATCTCTTGCGTAATTCGAGCAGGACGTTTTGTTTCAGAATTCATAAAACACCAGGTTGTTTCGGAAGACACAAGAAGTTTCTCTGTGTTTTTATTATAGATCTCCACCATTCGAATGGTACGAAGACCTTCTGCATGCTTTACATAGGTTACCACCTTTAGAACATCACCCAAAATTGCGGGATTTTTGTATTCTATTTGGTGTTTTAGAAGTATCCAAAAGAATTTGTCTCGAATTTTTTCGGTTGTTTTTGAATGCCAATGTTGTTCCGCCACATCTTGAACCCATTGCACGTAACGAACGTTGTTAACGTGATCAAGATTGTCTAAATCCTCTTGTGCGACAACTATATATGTTTCAAAATTTTGCATCTTATTTTTGTTCGAAAATTTCAACCTCAAACAGCTTGTCCCATTCTTTCCCAGTTACAAAAATTGTATTGGTTTCCGGATTATAGGCAATGCCATTCAAGACGTCTAGTTGCGGATGTTGGGTTATTAATTTTTTTAATGGTGAAAAGTCAATGACGCCTTCCACAGCACCATTTGCTGGATTAATAATCGCCACTCCATTTTTCTGGTAGATGTTGGCGTAAATCTTCCCATCAATCCATTCCAATTCATTTAAACTCGCTATTTTGCCGTGATTGGTATAAGTTTGAATGTAACCTTGCTCTGTGAAATTTGTCGCGTCCAATGTGTAAATTCGGTCCGTTCCATCAGATTTATACAGCGAAGTACCATCATTACAAAGTCCCCAACCTTCCTTGCTTTTGCCATATTTAAAAGTGCCTGTTTTCTCAAGGGTATTTACATCATATATGAAACCAGTATTTTCACGCCACGTCAGTTGAAATAATTGATCACCTAGTATCGTCAAACCTTCACCAAAATATTGGTTGGTCAAATTCACATTTTGCAACACTTCTGCCGTTTTATAATTTACCTTACGGAGCTTCGACTTTCCGTATTGACCAGAGCTTTCGTACAATTCGCCATTATGGAATTCCAAACCTTGAGTATAAGCATTAATGTCATGTGGATATTCGTTTATTATTTTATAGGAGTAGTATTTTGGTGTTTGATTGTTGAGAAAAATAACTGTTGTTGAAGTCTCTTCTGAAGTATCATCATATGTCACTGTTGCTGTGATGGTTTGTTCTCCTAATTTAGAATCAACCACAAAGGTTTCTGAAACATCTTTACCATTCAATTGATATGAAACGGATTGTATCTCTAGATTCTTCGGATTATTTATTGATAATTTAAGGGTTTCCCCTAATTCTATGCTGTTTTTTTCAGCATTTGTAGTTATTGAAAAATTATTTTGTTTGGTGTCGGAACCGCCACAAGTCCATAAAAACAGACTTAAGGTCGTGATTGTAAAAAGTTTAGAGAATGACATAATTATGTTGAATTTTTAAGCAAGTTATTTAATTAAATTCAGTTTAAAAAATCATTGCGAAAGTATTAAAAGATTGTATCTTTGCATCGGCAAGTCCTACACAACCAGCTCCTGTTGAATCCTCCAGGGCGGGAACGCAGCAAAGGTAAATGGTCGTAGCGGTGTGATGTAGGTAGCTTGCCTTTTTTTGTACCCTATACTTTCCTATTTATATTGTATTTTTGAATTTCTAACTACTCTATTATTTATGTCCAAAGTTGTTCTCATTACAGGAGGTTCTTCCGGAATTGGAAAATCTATTGGTGAATTTCTTACCTCCAAAGGATTTATCGTATTTGGAACAAGCAGAAATCCTGAACGTTATACGGATAGCAAATTTGACTTAATTTCTTTGGATGTTTCCGATGTAGACTCCATCGAAAAGGCTATTGAGACGATCATTGTCAAATCAGGTCGATTGGATGTTGTCATCAACAATGCAGGCGCAGGAATCACTGGACCAGTTGAAGAAATTCCAATGGATGAAATCAAGCGTAATTTTGAAACAAATTTCTTTGGACCCATCAATGTTATAAAGGCGGTTTTGCCTCAAATGCGAGTACAAAATTCGGGTTTAATCATTAATATAAGCTCTATTGCTGGTTATATGGGTTTGCCCTATCGAGGTGTTTACAGTGCAAGTAAAGGCGCTTTGGAATTGATTACCGAAGCGATGCGAATGGAAATCAAAGGTTTTAATATACATATGACGAATGTCGCGCCAGGAGATTTCGCCACCAACATTGCCGCTGGACGCTATCATGCACCTGTTTTGGAACATTCTCCTTATAAATCGCCTTATGGTAATACCTTAAAATTAATGGATGCCCATGTCGATGAAGGAAAAGATCCGATGATGATGGCCAAAGCCATTCATCAAATCATCATGACGGACGCACCAAAAATCCATTACAAAGTAGGAGAATTTATGCAGAAATTCTCAATTGTACTTAAACGTGTTCTTCCAGATAAAGTTTATGAGAAGATGTTGATGAAACATTATAAATTGTAACTTTGTAAAATCACAATTAATACAAATAAAAAAATTATAAATTCATGAAATTTTTTATCGATACCGCCAATTTAGAGCAAATAAAAGAAGCCCAAGACATGGGGATTTTAGATGGTGTGACGACCAATCCATCGTTGATGGCAAAGGAAGGCATCACTGGGACCAATAATATCTTAAAGCATTATGTTGATATCTGCAATCTTGTAGATGGAGATGTAAGCGCCGAAGTCATTGCAACCGATTTTGATGGTATGGTGAAGGAAGGTGAAGCATTGGTGGATTTGCATGAGCAGATTGTCGTGAAACTGCCTATGATTAAAGATGGCATTAAAGCGTGTAAATATTTTAGCTCTAAAGGTATAAAAACCAATATGACCTTATGTTTTTCGGCTGGTCAAGCTTTATTGGCAGCAAAAGCTGGTGCTACATATGTGTCACCATTTATTGGTCGTTTAGATGATATTTCTACAGATGGTTTGAATCTGATTGCAGAAATTAGAATGATTTATGATAATTATGGTTTCGAAACCGAAATTTTAGCCGCTTCTGTGCGTCACACAATGCATGTGATTGATTGTGCTAAATTGGGCGCTGATGTGATGACTGGACCATTGAGTTCTATTACAGGCTTGTTAAATCATCCATTGACTGACATCGGACTTGAAAAGTTTCTAGCAGATTATAAAAAAGGAAATTAAACGAGCAAATTGTAAAACATTGAAGAGGCTTACCGTTATTGGTGAGCCTTTTTTGTGTGTAGATAATGATCTAATTCATCTTCAAATTCATGTGTAAAAATCATTGCATTAGAGCTTCTTATTTTTCCATCGCTGCCTACAAAAATCGATCGATTTACGGAATTGATGACCAATGAACTCAAACTTTCTTTCAAATTTTGAAAGCGATATTCATCCGACGTAGCGAACTTATATTTATTAAGCATATTTTTCCAGTGCGCAGTGTCGTCGTCACTTATATTAATAGCTATAAAATCAACTTCTGGATATCTTGTCTTCAATGAGTTCACTTTGTAATGAATATTTCTAGAAAGTACAGGAAGATTAGACGACCAAAAATAGATGATAGTAGGTTTTGAAATCAAATCCGAAATCATAACTTCCTTATCATCATAAGATATTAGGTTTATAGGTGGTAATTCATTACCAGGTTGCAATCTTTCAACAGCATTCACCAAATTCTTAATGTATTCTTTGTCTGAATCACTACTACTTTTCTTCAAAAATGAATTTGAAATTTCTCTAATTTCAGAACTATCCTCACTCGCCACGATAAAATCGCGTGTTGTTGATTTTAGAAGATGATTTTTAATTTTTTTGTTATCTACCAAGCTATCCATCAAACGCAATTTTTCTAAATTATAAAGCGCAGATTTACTGTTAAAAACGACATTGTGACTAGCATTTTCATAATATTTCACCAATGCCAGATTATTAAAATGAAAGAACAAAAATCGATAATAAGGATTCACACCTATTAATTCTTCACTATTATAATCAGCTTTGTCTCTAAAATCATAAAAATCTTGAGGTAAGTCTTTATAATGTATTAAGTTGTTGTAACCATAATAACTGAATGGATATAACTCTTTATAATAGTAATAGTCATAATTAATGTTGCTTTCTGCAATCGTTTTAAAAAGGTCAGAGTACGATTTTTTAAACAAGAAATCCTCTAATTTTTGCAGTTTTATGGTTCTGTCTGCATTCAACGCTTCCTCGAATTTTGCAGGTTCGGTATCCCACATCATTCTTAAAAATTTTTTATTATCTATTTCCTTTTCTAAAAAAGCAGCAATCAGATAATTGTTCTTTCTAGCGCCTTCACCCGTAAACACTAATGATTCATCAAAATCCATGGTATTTAATCGAACCATTAAACTATCATTGGGTTCCAAAAGTATTCTTTGATACTCACCATGAGTAAAGGTGTACATACCAGCTTTAGCATTGGTCAGCTTTTTCAGGAACCTATTTTGATCGTTGAGATATAAAGTGTCCGATTTTTCGTCCGGATCAATTAACACCACATAATTATTGTTCGGATTAATGATTTCACCTCCAAAATAAATATAAGAATTCTCACCATTTGAGCTGTTGTCGCATCCCAAAAGTGTTGACAGTGTCAATAAAAGAAAAATAGGAAATCTCATAAACAAATAATGTAGGTCGGTCGTATTCAACGAACAACAAAAATAAAGGTTGTGGTGCGATACTGCTGTTAAGGCGTTGTTAAATGTTTTTTGGACCTTTTATATGTTTTTTGATGTGAAAGCTTTTGACTACTTTTGCACAAAATTATAATACAGTCTATGTTATCAGTTTCTAATCTTTCAGTTCAATTTGGCAAACGCATCCTTTTCGATGAAGTAAATACGTCCTTCAATCAAGGCAATTGCTATGGTATTATTGGCGCCAACGGTTCTGGGAAATCCACTTTTTTAAAGATCTTATCTGGGAAAATGGATCCGACATCAGGACATGTGCATTTGGAATCAACAAAACGAATGTCAGTTCTTGAGCAAAATCACAACCTCTACGATGAGCATACCGTTTTGGAAACCATCATGATGGGTAACAAGCCGCTATTCGATTTAAAAACTCAAATCGATGCTTTATATGCTGATTATAGTGATGAAAATGTAGAGAAAATCGGAGAGCTCCAGGTACAGTTTGAAGAAATGAATGGTTGGAATGCGGAAAGTGATGCCGCTGCAATGCTTTCAAATTTAGGTATTAAGGAAGAACATCATTACACGTTAATGAAAGATTTAGACGGAAAGCAAAAAGTGCGTGTCCTATTGGCACAGGCACTTTTTGGAAACCCAGATGTATTGATCATGGATGAGCCAACCAATGATTTGGATTACGAAACCATCAATTGGTTGGAAAACTTTTTAGCAAATTATGAAAACTGCGTCATTGTCGTATCGCATGATAGACACTTTTTGGATTCAGTTTGTACTCATATTTCTGATATCGATTTCGGGAAAATCAATCATTTCTCTGGAAACTATACATTTTGGTATGAATCGTCTCAATTGGCAGCTAGACAACGTTCACAACAAAATAAAAAAGCTGAAGAAAAGAAAAAGGAATTGGAAGAATTCATTCGTCGTTTTTCTGCAAACGTTGCTAAATCGAAGCAAGCAACGAGTAGAAAGAAAATGATTGATAAATTAAATATATCTGACATAAAACCTTCAAGCCGACGCTACCCAGCAATTATTTTTGAACGCGATCGGGAAGCAGGAGACCAAATTTTGAACGTAAATGGATTGGCCGCTTCAACGGAAGGAGATACCCTGTTCCAAAATATTGATATCAATCTGAATAAAGGTGAAAAAGTAGTTGTGTACTCTAGAGATTCCAGAGCTACAACGGCTTTTTATCAAATTATTAATGGCTACGAAAAAGCGGATGCTGGAACCTTTTCATGGGGAATTACTACCACACAATCCTATTTGCCACTGGATAATAGCTCATTTTTTGAAAACAATTTGACTTTGGTCGATTGGTTACGTCAATGGGCCACAACGGAAGAAGAACGTGAAGAAGTTCATATCAGAGGATTTTTGGGAAAAATGATTTTCAGTGGCGAAGAAGCCCTGAAAACCTCGAATGTGTTATCGGGAGGAGAAAAAGTGCGTTGTATGTTGAGTAGAATGATGATGATGAGAGCAAATGTATTAATGCTCGATGAACCAACAAACCATTTGGATTTGGAAAGTATCACTGCCTTCAACAACTCATTGAAAAACTTTAAGGGCACCGTCATGTTTACAACTCATGATCACGAGTTTGCACAGACAGTTGCAAATCGCGTCATAGAATTGACACCATCAGGGATCATCGATCGTTATATGACCTTTGATGAATATATGGATGACAAAAAAATAAAGGAACTGCGAGATAAGATGTATTCAGTTACTGCATAAATTAAAAAGTCCCCAAAAGGGACTTTTTTTATACCTCTAAATCCGCTTTTACAGCTTCAATGATCCGAATTGCATCGACGCTTTCATTTTTTGACACATAAATTTCCTGGTAACCACTATTGGAGACTGTAAAACCTGAATGTTCTCCTAGTCCTGCTTCATCCTTTAAAATGGCATTGATTCCTGCGGTTTTGAGCCGATCCATGGCCAATTGTACGATGATAAACGTTCCTGAAAACACTTTTATATAATTGCTATCTTCCATAATTATTCATTTTAATTTCTTCCATTAAGATACAAAAAAATCCATATATCCATTGAGAAAGCCTCATGTGACTGCCTTTTTTCCTAGTTAATTGTATGTTAAACCAAACCGACCAAAAAACCAATAGAAGTGAATCGACGTAAATAGAAGCAACAAACAATCATTCAACAGTTAAAAAAAATTATTATGAAAACAACTAAATTTTTAAGTATCGCAGTATTGGTAGGTTCAATGTTTATTGGACAAGGTCTTTTAGCCCAAGAGAAAAAAATGATGAAGAAAGAGGGTGAAAAAATGATGAAGGAGGATAAAATGATGAAGCAGGACACCAAAATGGTAGGTGGAGCTGAAATGTATCCATCAAAAAACATCGTTGAGAACGCTGTAAATTCCAAAGACCACACAACTTTAGTAGCTGCGGTAAAAGCTGCGGATCTGGTAGATGTTTTATCAAGTGAAGGACCCTTTACAGTATTTGCACCAACCAATGCCGCTTTTGACAATCTCCCAAAAGGAACTGTTGACACCTTGTTAAAGCCTGAAAATAAGGAATTACTTCAAACAATTCTTAAATATCATGTAGTTGCAGGCAAATGGAATGCTGCCGATGTTGCCAAATTAATTAAAGAAGGTAATGGTAAAGCACAACTAAAAACCGTAAGTGATGGTACGTTAACAGCTTGGGCCAAAGGAGATGCTGTGTACATCACAGATGAAAATGGTGTGTCTGCAAAAGTTACTATCGCTGATGTGAATCAGTCCAATGGCGTAATTCATGTTGTAGATGGTGTGCTAACGCCAAAAAATAAAATGTAAAAAGAAATAATTTCTTTTTTAAGATATTTAAAACCTTTCGAGTTCGACTCGAAAGGTTTTTTGTTTTTTAAGGGTGCCATAAATTTTATCAATCAATCTATTTTGTTTAAAAATTAAATAAGAATCATATTATAAAACCAAATATTTAACTTTAAACATTATGAATCACATAAAACTAACTAACTATGGAAAACAACAATCGTTCTGAACAAGGTACTCAAGGCGAAGCTTGGGATGTTAATGAATCAAGTGCAAACAAATGCCCTTTCTCTGGTGGCGAAATTAAAAATTCCGCAGGAAGAGGGACTTCAAATTCAGACTGGTGGCCAAATCAACTTAATGTAAATATTCTTCGCCAGCATTCCTCGTTGGGAAACCCTATGGATAAGGATTTTAATTATGCAGAGGAGTTTAAAAAATTAGATCTTCCAGCAGTCAAAAAAGACATTATTGATTTACTTACCAACTCTCAAGAGTGGTGGCCTGCAGATTATGGACATTATGGACCTCTAATGATCCGTATGGCATGGCATAGCGCAGGGACATATCGTATTGCTGATGGACGTGGTGGCGCCAGCTCTGGTTCGCAACGTTTCGCGCCATTGAATAGTTGGCCAGATAACGCCAATTTAGATAAAGCCCGATTATTATTATGGCCAATTAAACAGAAATACGGTAAGAAATTATCATGGGCAGATTTGATGGTTCTCGCGGGAAACTGTGCACACGAATCTATGGGTTTAAAAATGTATGGATTTGCAGGTGGTAGAGAAGATATTTGGGAGACAGAACAAGATATTTATTGGGGTTCAGAAGGGGAGTGGCTTGCAAATAAAGAACGATATATGGGTGATGAACTTGAAAACCCACTTGGAGCTGCTCACATGGGGTTGATTTATGTAAATCCAGAAGGACATAACGCTAATCCGGACCCAGTAGAAGCTGCGCATTATATTAGAGAAACATTTGGACGCATGGCGATGAATGATTACGAGACGGTTGCATTGATTGCCGGTGGTCACACGTTTGGTAAAACTCATGGTGCGGCAGATCCAGAAAAATATGTAACGGAAGAACCTGCAGCAGCTGGTATCGAAGCTCAAAGTATGGGTTGGAATAATAGTTATGGAAGTGGGAAAGGTGCAGATACCATTACGAGTGGTTTGGAAGGTGCCTGGACAACAACACCAATTAAATGGGATAATAATTTTTGGGAAACTCTATTCGAATATGAATGGGAACTCACCAAAAGTCCAGCAGGCGCCCATCAATGGAAACCAAAAAATAATGAAGGCGCTGGCACTGTTCCAGATGCGTACGATGCTAACAAAAAACGGGATCCGTTTATGCTAACGACAGATTTATCATTGCGAATGGATCCAATTTATGAGAAAATATCTAGAAATTTTTATGAAAACCCAGATGAATTTGCCGATGCCTACGCACGTGCTTGGTACAAATTGACGCACAGAGATATGGGGCCAATTGAGCGCTATTTGGGACCAGAAGTTCCAAAAGAAGAATTGATTTGGCAAGACCCAATTCCAAAAGCTACTTATGAAATGGTTAGTGATGCAGACATTGCTAATTTGAAATGCGAAATCCTAGATTCAGGATTATCAGTTTCTGAATTGGTATCGACCGCTTGGGCATCAGCCTCTACCTTTAGAGGTTCAGATAAACGCGGCGGAGCCAATGGAGGCCGCATTCGATTGGCACCTCAACGAAATTGGGAAGTCAATAATCCACAACAATTATCTAAAGTTTTGAAAACGTTGGAAGGAATTCAAAAGAACTTTAATGATGTCAATTCCGGCAAACAAATCTCCATTGCAGATTTAATTGTGTTAGGTGGAAGTGTGGGTATTGAGAAAGCTGCTAAAAATGCAGGAAGAATAATAAACGTGCCTTTCATCCCCGGAAGAACCGATGCTTCAGCAGAACAAACCGATGTAGAGTCCTTTGCTGCTCTTGAACCTAGAGCGGACGGATTTAGAAACTTTATAGGAAACAAACATTCCGCTTCTGCCGAAGAAATGTTAGTGGATAGAGCTCAATTATTGACATTGACTGCCCCTGAAATGACGGTTTTGGTTGGCGGTTTAAGAGTGTTGGGTGCTAATTATGACCACTCAAAGCATGGTGTGTTTACAACACATACTGAAACTTTGACAAATGACTTTTTCGTGAATTTATTGGACATGTCAACAACATGGAAGGCAACGATAGAATCTCAAAATGTGTTCGAAGGCCGTAATCGAAACACTGATGAAAGTAGATGGACGGGAACACGTGTTGATTTAATTTTTGGCTCTAATTCTGAATTACGTGCCATTGCTGAAGTCTATGGTTGTGAAGATTCAAAAGATAAATTTGTAACGGACTTTGTTTCCGCTTGGACAAAAGTGATGAACTTAGATCGTTTTGATTTGAAATAAAGAGTTATCTGAAATGATACAAACAAAAAACCACTTCAGTCGAAGTGGTTTTTTTACTATAAGATGTTTTTTTTTAATATCTATTTATCGATGGAACCTGTCACTCGAGACATGAAACCATTAAGAGCTTCCTTTTTTGATGTGCCCGATTTAATCATTTTATGAACTTCTATCGCACCATACATATTGGATATCAATTCTCCAATCAGGTCCAATTCCTCATCCTTCAAAGATGAAACTTCTGTAAGGTTTTCAAGGGTTTCAATCGTTTCAACTATATAGTCTTCGTCATTGTCCTCAATGAATTGAGTCAAATGTTTAATTATTGGTAACTTCATCAACTAGCTCTTTTAAAACTTCGAATTTATTTGTTTGCACTTGATTTACGAATTTACCATCCTTAAAAGTAGCAAAGGTTGGTAAATTGTCAACGGTTGCCAATTTCCTTGATTCTGGAAATTTTTCTGCATCAGCAATAACAAATGTGATATTTTCATTTTCAGTCGCCAATTTTTTAAATTTTGGCTTCATGATTCTGCAATTTCCACACCATGTTGCAGAGTATTGCACCACAACCGTATCAGTATCTGTAATGAGTTGTTGTAAATTATCTTGTTCTAATTCTGTGACCATAACTTTTATTTTTATAAAAAAATTCCAAATTCCAAAGTGATATTAATTATTGGAATTTGGAATTTTATATTTGATTAGTTTTTAATTCAAATGCGCTTTTAAGTAAGCAGCAGTTCCTTTTGAATTTGCTTGCATCGCATCTTTTCCTTCTTCCCAGTTTGCTGGACAAACTTCTCCTTTTTCTTGTACATGGGTTAAGGCATCGATCAAACGCAAATACTCATTTACATTTCTACCCAAAGGCATATTGTTGATGCTTTCGTGCTGTACAGTTCCTTCTTCATCGATAATGTATGTAGCTCTGTAAGTCACGTTATCACCTTCTACGGTAAATAAACCTGTTTCTTCATCGTAAGCTTCTTCAGAAATATCCAAAATCCCCAAAGCAGAAGCAAGGTTTCTATTGGAATCAGCTAAAATAGGGTAGGTTACACCTTCAATTCCACCATTGTCTTTCGCAGTAGATAACCAAGCAAAATGAACTTCAGCAGTGTCGCAAGACGCACCAATTACAATCGTGTTACGTTTTTCAAACTCACCTAATGCCGCCTGAAATGCATGCAATTCTGTAGGACATACAAAAGTGAAATCTTTTGGATACCAGAATAAAACTACTTTTTTGTTATTGTTTTGCGCTTCTTCAAGAACGTTGAGTTTAAAAGTATCACCCATGTCGTTCATTGCATTAACGTTTAAATTTGGAAATTTTTTACCTACAAATGCCATATAATATGTTTTTAATTAATTATTTTCTTGATACAAATTTACATCGACATCGACACAATTACCATTCAAAATAATTATATAAAACAATATTACAATAGACTTCATTAATACTTTTTTGAAACGGCATGAAATCCTATCAATCTAACAATATTTAATAGCAAAAGATGTGAACTTTACAATTTAGAGCAATTATGTATACTAGATTGTCTTTTCTGAAGTTGTAAGCTGTTTGATTTTAATTTGGAAGGCGGCAAATAGTAAGGTCATAAATGGACTCAACCAATTGAAAATAGCATAACCAGCATAATGAAATGTATCTACACCCAATACTCCAGCCTGATAAGCGCCACAGGTATTCCAAGGCACTAAAACAGAAGTAACCGTACCCGAATCTTCTAGCGTCCTTGATAGGTTTTCTGGAGCTAACCCTTTTTCCTTAAAAGCTTTTGCATACATTTTACCAGGAACTACTATGGCCAAATATTGGTCACTTGCAGTAACGTTTAGCGCTAAACAACTTGCCACAGTGCTAGCAAAGAGTCCGAAAGTGGTGTGAAATAATCTTAATAATGCTTTACTAATGGTTGTCAAAGCTCCAATACCATCCATAATACCGCCAAAAACCATTGCGCACAAAATGAGCCATATAGTGCCTAGCATTTTACTCATGCCTCCAGCTTTGAACAATCCTTGAAGCGCTTCATTGTCCGTAGGTATTGCCGTATCCACTGTGATGGCATTCATGATGCCTTTGTAGCCGGAAGTGAAGTCTAAAGTCGTACCTCCACCAATGGAAGCAACAATGGATGGTTGAAAAATTAGCGCAGTAAGGCCGCCCAGTAGAGTACCAATAAGCAATGCAATTAACGGTGATGTTTTTTTGACAATCAAAAAAATCACAATTACCGGAACCAAAAACAACCAAGGACTCACATTTAAAGAAGCTTCTATGTCTTGTAAAATAACATGTGTATCCGCAACTCCATTGGGTTCTAAATTCAGTCCTAGAATAATAAAAACAATTAAAGTGATGGTAATAGTAGGAACAGTCGTATACAACATATATTTGATATGAGTGAACAAGTCAGTCCCAGCCATGGCTGGGGCAAGGTTGGTAGTATCGCTCATAGGTGAAAGTTTATCACCAAAATAAGCGCCAGAAATTACAGCACCTGCAGTCATTCCCAAGGGTACACCTAGCGCTTCTGCAATACCAATCATCGCAATACCTACCGTTGCCGAGGTCGTCCAACTACTTCCTGTGGCAATGGAGATCACTGCACAAATAATAACACAAGCAGCCAAAAATATCGTCGGATTCAAGACCTGAAGTCCATAATAGATCATTGTGGGAATGATGCCACTGATAAGCCAAGTTCCTGCCAGTGCACCAACCATCAATAATATTAAGATCGCTCCGGCAGTTGATTTTATATTTTCCGCAACTTCTTCCATCATCTGATCAAAGGACACTTTATTAAAAAACCCAACGACGGCAGCAACCGCACCTCCTAATAATAGAATAAATTGATTGGAACCAGATAAGGCATCATCACCAAAAACGAAGACATTATAAGCGAGCATAGCGACCAAAACAACCACAGGGATCAGAGCTTCCCAAATATTAAGTTCTCTATTTTCAACAATGTTTTCGTCTTGCGGCACTCTTGGCTTGATATCTTTGCTTTCCATTTCAGTAATTTGGTTAGGAGTTATTTTATGATATGTAATGTTACGATTTTCACATAAGCTGTGCAAATTTGATAATTCCACCAGAGTCAATAAAAAAAACCAAGACACCTCCATCTTGGTTTTTTCCTCCTTTTTAAGCGTATTCAACCAACAGCTAAAAGCCAACGGCAATAGCTAAAAGTCAACATCTAAATTAAATTTCATATTTTTTGTAGTCAAAACCACGATAGCGTAGATTTGCAATCCGTGCTCATAACAGAAAGAATCCTAAACTACCACATTTTCTACATACAATAAAAAGCCCCCATTAAAACCCAAAACATTCTTACCACTTGCTATCCTGCCAAAAGCGGGAAACGACGATTTTCAGACATCGAAGATTCGACGGAGTCAAATAGCGAGCTGTAAAAAGCCCGTTAGAATATAAAACTTGCCAAGAGTAAAATAAAGATTAATACCTATAAATATAAATACCACCAAGCGAGCGATGCTTCAGCAATTTCCTCAAATTGTCTTGACTTTTTTTGGTTTGTTTTTTTAGTCAAGCAACAAAATGATCAAAACATCAAAAACATCAATACCAATAAAATGTCAACTAACAATTAAAAGCCCAAAAGAGTACCCTGCCCTCACATTCGCAATTAATAACACTATGTAACAACTAACCGCTTAAAATCTCCTAACATGCCCAAAAAAACTTCCGTCCTGTCAGCACATTCTTGCGTCCTGTCAACACATTCTTGCGTCCTGTCAACACAAACTCACATAAGACACAATCAAATTAGCTTTTAGATTATTTCGGGTAGCGTATCAAAGGAATTTAGCGATCAATTGAGCCGTGTTAGCATTAAAGGATGTGAAGTTCATTCATACAGTCTTTCATCATTTCGTAAGTACGTTCAATATCCGCATCCAATCCAATCGAGAACCGTATCAGTCCATCACTCAATCCCATTTCCTTTTGTTCGTCCTCTGGTATTTCTGAAGAGGTAGAGCTCCCTGGAGCAGAAAATAATGTTTTATAAAACCCTAAACTCACTGCGAGATAACCCAAATTTTTCTTTTGCATCATTTCCATAAGTTCATTCGCTTTATCAATGGAGCCTACATCAATAGTAAGCATACCACCAAATCCATATTGCGGATTCATCATGCTTTTAAACAATGCATGCGACGGATGCGATTCCAGACCCGGATACACCGTTCTTAAACCAGCCGCTTCAAATTTTTGAGCTAAAAACAACCCATTCTTACTATGTTGTTGCATTCGTATATGCAGCGTTCGTAAGTTCTTCAGCACAGATGCGGCTCGCAAACTATCCATCGTCGCTCCCAAAAGCATACAGGCACCATCATTAACATTCCGCAATTCATTGATAAAATCCTGTGTGCCACAAACCACACCACCAACCGTATCACTACTTCCGTTAATGAATTTCGTCAAACTATGTATCACAACATCAGCTCCTAATTGTTTTGGAGAAATACTCAATGGCGAAAATGTATTATCTACAACTAATTTTAGTTTGTGTTTCTTGGCTAATTGAGCCAAGCCTTTCAAATCAGCGACCTCCAGTAAAGGATTACTCACAGATTCGCAAAATATGATTTTTGTATTTTTTGTAATAGACGCTTCAACAACGTCCAATTTTGTGATGTCAACAAACGAGGTGGTGATACCCATTCTCGGTGTGAAGTTCTTCAAAAACGTATACGTTCCACCATAAATAGTCCTGCTACTTACCACGTGGTCTCCAGAACCACAGAGTTGCAAAACGACAGGTGTAATGGCGCCCATTCCAGAGGCAGTGACGTTAGCCGTTTCCGTGCCTTCCATAGCTGCCAACGCTTCGCCAAGATATAAGTTGGAAGGCGAGGAGTGTCTCGAATACAAATAACAGCCATCGGCGTTTCCTTCAAACGTATCAAACATCGTTTTGGCTGATAGAAATGTATAGGTTGATGAATCGGAAATGGAAGGGTTCACACCTCCAAATTCACCGAAGTATTGTAAATCTTGAATATTATTTGCTGGCTTAAATTTCATGAATGTCAATTTATAAGGTTTATTACTTGCAAAAGTCTTGTATTATAGTCTTATTATCAATCAATGGGCTTTAATTTAGACTTTTGGTCTATTAAGATGTATTATTGTAGATTAATTAACGGAATAGCTCTGTTTAATTTTAGTTTAAATGAAAATTTAAAAGTTATGAACTTTGATGCCCTTGATAAAAAATTGCTGCTGCTGCTGCAAAATGACAGTAAGCCAACCACAAAAGCACTTTCCCTTAAACTCAATTTATCTGTAACAGCCGTCTATGAACGTATAAAAAAACTTGAAAAAGAAGGCGTCATTTCCAAATATGTGGCGTTGGTAAAAAAAGAAAAGGTAAATAAAACCTTTGTTGCCTTTTGTCACATCAAATTGGTCCAACATACACAAGAATATGTCAAAAAATTTGAGCAGGAAGTAGCCAATCTGGCGGAGGTAATGGAGTGTTACCATATCAGTGGAGAATATGATTATCTTCTAAAAGTTATAGTGAGCGATATGGAATCCTTTCGTGAATTCATGGTGAAAAAATTGACGTCTATAAGTCATATCGGAAGTACGCACAGTATGTTTGTGATCAACGAAGTGAAGCATACGACTGCAATAAATATTTGATTTCAGGCACTTATTTCTTAATATAAATAAATCATTTGCTTTTATGGGGATAAATGATAATTTAGCGCTCTTAATCATTAAATCCCCAAATCAATGAAACATTTGTTTTTAGCTTTTGCACTGTTGGTATCCTGTGTTATATATGCACAAAAGCAAAGCACTGTCATCAAGGCTGGTGTGAATAGCTCTCAACTCAACTCTGAAAGCAAAACCTTTTCATCTCGAATTTCATTTCATGCGGGTCTAGGAATCGAAAATAGATTAAGCGATCAATTGTCTTTGGCGCCAGAAGTATTGTTTTCTTCGCAAGGTGCAAAAGTTGAAAACGGTACCAACCGTGAACTGCGTTTAAACTATATAAACCTACCGATAATGTTTAAATACTATCCCAGTGGTGGCTTTTTTCTTGAAGCAGGACCACAGGCAGGAATACTAGTCTCTGCAAGACAAAGTGCCGAAAGTTCATATGATTCTGATATTATTAATATCAAAGGTCAAGATTATGGATTTAATTTAGGATTGGGCTATAGAACTGAATCTCTTATTGGTATCAATGCTCGCTATTATTTTGGTCTTCGAGATATTAATGATTATGAATATGGAGAAAAAACGACCAATGGAGTTTTTCAAGTGTCTTTAAGTTTTTATCTAAACTAAATCTTACTTCGTAAAATGCGAATCGCTGTGTTGTAGTAACGGTGTGAAAAAATCATCAGTATCAATTCGCAATTCGTAATCAAAATCGTATTTTTGTATTCGATTTTAACAAACTACAAAAGACAATTTTATGAATTCATACGATGTAGCCGTTATTGGCTCTGGACCTGGAGGATACGTGGCAGCAATCCGTTGCGCACAATTGGGCATGAAAACTGCAATTATTGAAAAATATTCAACACTTGGCGGAACTTGCCTCAACGTGGGTTGTATTCCAAGTAAAGCACTTTTGGATTCATCTCATCATTACGAAGATGCTGTAAAGCATTTCGAAGAACATGGTATCGAAATTCCCGGAGAGATTAAAGTAAACATCAAGCAAATGATTGCTAGAAAACAATCGGTTGTGGACCAAACCACAGGTGGTATTGATTTCTTGATGAAGAAAAATAAAATTGACGTATACGTGGGTGTTGGAAGTTTTAAAGATGCGACTCATATAACTATCAAAGGTGAGAAATCAGAAGAAATCGAAGCAAAAAATACAATTATAGCTACTGGAAGCAAGCCTTCAAGTTTACCTTTCATTAATATTGATAAAGAAAGAGTTATAACTTCAACTGAAGCTTTAAAACTCACAGAAATTCCAAAACATTTAATTGTAATTGGTGGAGGTGTTATTGGACTTGAATTGGGACAAGTTTACAAACGTTTAGGCTCTGAAGTGACTGTTGTTGAGTATATGGATAGAATCATTCCAACCATGGATTCTGGACTGTCGAAAGAATTAAACAAAGTCTTTAAAAAGCAAAAATTTAATATCAATGTATCACATAAAGTAAAGGCCGTAGAGCGAAATGGAGATGAGGTCATTATTAAAGCAGATAACAAAAAAGGAGAAGAAGTAGAATTTAAAGGAGACTATTGCTTGGTGTCTGTAGGTCGTCGTCCTTATACAGAGGGTTTAAATGCCGAAGCAGCTGGTGTAAAATTGACAGAAAGAGGACAAATTGAAGTCAACGAACATTTACAAACAAGCGTTAAAAACATTTATGCTATTGGTGACGTAGTAAAAGGCGCCATGTTGGCTCACAAAGCATCAGAGGAAGGTGTTTTGGTTGCCGAAATCATTGCAGGACAAAAACCACATATCGATTATAACTTGATTCCTGGTGTGGTTTATACTTGGCCAGAAGTAGCTTCAGTGGGCAAAACTGAAGAAGAACTAAAAGAGGCAGGTGTAGACTATAAAACGGGACAATTCCCGATGCGTGCGTTGGGAAGAAGTCGTGCAAGTATGGATTTGGATGGTTTTGTTAAAATCCTTGCTGATAAGAAAACGGATGAAATACTAGGCGTTCACATGATTGGAGCTAGAGCTGCAGATATGATTGCTGAAGCTGTGGTTGCAATGGAATACAGAGCATCCGCTGAAGATGTTTCAAGAATGTCGCATGCACATCCAACCTTTACTGAAGCCATAAAAGAAGCAGCTTTGGCTGTGGATGATAAAGCGCTACATGTCTAATAAAAATCGAACGAAATTGATAAAGCAGGCTTCAATGAGGAGCCTGCTTTTTTTATTTAACACTACCATTCGGTGTCGAATATTTAAATAGAGAAAAGGATGTCTTACTATGCTATTGTTCTACTATTCTCCCAGTGTTGTTCGACATTTGTTCATAAAAAGCCGTTTTAGTAGAAGAACACTAGAAGGACAGTCGAAGGAATCAAGAACAAAACACTAGGTACTAGTACCACATGCAATTGGACAAAAAATGATTCAGAAGCGCTGAAATAACAATACCAAAACTAAAAAAGTTCATTCAAAACTTTAGCCAGTCGAATGCCGCCTTTTTGTAATTGTGTTCGCACAGTATCAAAATTTAAGTACATATAATCGTTTCTTAAATTATCACCTTCTTTTACAGATGCATAGACCACTTTTGCTACTTGCTGGCTATCATTAACCCAATCTTCAATACTTCCACTTTGGATTGCTTTCACTTGAGCTTTGGTAATATAATCGAGATTATTTGCCAATTCAATATAACTCATCCCGTAATCATCAATCATCTTACTGTCCCAAACAGAATGCAAATTAGTATCTTTAAATTGCCATTGTAGTTTGATATCATTACCACCTCTATCAGACTCTAGCCCAACGTGCATCGGCTGGTGTAAATCGCCAACAAGATGAATCAGCATCTTTAGGTAAAAGGCTTTATCGTCATTGGAAGACGTATCATCTAAAATAATTTTTTTGCAATAGGCAATTCCAGAAACCAAATCACCTTCCTCATTTTTGGTCGATTCTTCATAGGTTATGTCAAAAGGCATATTAACATAATGCCAAGTGGAAAACTTTTTGTAGCGATCGTCAGACTTTATTTCGTCTGCAAACGTGGACGAAAATGCCAATGAACCGTGATTCAATAACTTTGCAAGCTTTCTTTTCGTTTTTCTTTTGAGATAATTTTCTGCTATGGCGCCAACAGTTCTATGACCAGTCTTTCCCCAGATGGGTGCGGAGTTGAGGTTGGTAGGTGTTAAAAGTAAAATTGTAATTGAAATAATTAGGACGAGTCTAAAATTCATTATTTCTTATTACGTTTATTATAATTTTTATCGCCTCGAGTTTTTGGTTTCTTATATTTTGCTGCAATTTTAGCACGATACGAACCGCCAAGGTTTTCCTTTTTGTTCTTGTCTTTCTTTTCGTGAAAAGAATCTCCGATTTCTTTCTTTTTCCTTTTTACAGGATTGTGGCGCTCTTTGATTTGTGGGCGTTCTTCTTCAAGTAATTCTTTAGAAATCTCGACGTTTTCAGGCAAATCCAAAAGTGGGATTTCCATCTGCATCAATTCCTCAATGGTTTCAATGTATTCCTGTTCAGCTTCAGTAGAAAATAGGATGGCTTCACCTGTGCGTTCGGCACGACCAGTCCTACCGATTCTATGCATATAGTTTTCTGGATAATGAGGTGTATCGAAATTGATGACATGGCTCACATTATCAATATCCAAACCACGAGCCATCACATCGGTCGCGACTAAAATACGATTGACGCCTTCACGGAATTGTTCGATACTTCTCAAACGATAATTTTGGGTCTTGTTGGAGTGAATGACGCATAATTCTTCCTTGAAATTCTCATCCAATTTTTCGAATAAAGTGTCTGCCATTTTTTTATGAGACACAAAAATCAAGACTTTATTGAAGGTTTCTTTATCCTGTAGCAACTCATTAAGAAGATTGACCTTCGTATAAAAATTCTCAACGTTATAACGACTCTGACTAATATTTTCAAGTGGAGTACCAGAAACTGCAACTGTCACTTTCTGTGGTGTCACAAAAAATTCGTCGATGAGCGCTTCCACATCTTCCGTCATCGTTGCCGAAAACATGATATTTTGTCTACGTTCAGGCATTATGTCAAACATATTGAGTAATTGATGTCTAAAGCCCAAATCGAGCATTACATCAACTTCATCAATTACCACTTTTTGAATGGACTTCAGCTGTAAAACATGGCTCATAGCCAGGTCAAACACACGACCAGGCGTTGCAACAATAATATCCAATCCTTGGGCAACATCTTCCTTTTGACGATTGATATTTACACCTCCATAAACACCAAGAACACGAATATTGATGTATTTGGCCAATTTTTCAATTTCGTCAACAACTTGAACAACCAGTTCCCGAGTTGGAACCAAAACCAACACTCTCGGATTTTCCTGTTTAGAGAATTTTAAATCCCTCAAAATAGGAAGCATGTAGGCAAAGGTCTTTCCTGTTCCTGTCTGTGCAATGCCTACGACGTCTTTGCCAGAGGCTACCATGCCAAACGCTTGCTCTTGAATAGGAGTTGGGTTCGTAAACCCCAAATCGTCAAGTGCGTTGTATAATTGATTGTTTAAATTTAAATCTCTGAAGCTCACAATGTTGAATTAAGCTGCAAATTTACCACTATTATTTAGTATTTTCAGTTTTAAAACATTCTAGATTTTAGACGCTCCTTTTTTAAAAGTTTGCATTTGTTGATTTTTATTATACCAAATGTGCAGTGTGAATTTCAATCTTATAACTAGCTTCGAATTCTTTATGTGGTTCCAAAGTGATGATGCCCTCCTTTTGTGTTAATTGTTGATTGGAATTATCACTATCCGCAATACCCAACCAAGGTTCTAAACACACATAGTTGCCATTGGTTTTTGCCCAGACACCAAAATATGGAAAGTCCTTATAATGCAGCGTTATGACAGTGCCATGATTGTTGCTTTTCAACTTTACTTTTCTGGATTTTAAATCTTTAAAAATCAAGGCGTCGTGCTCAAAAAGTTCGTGGTATAAATTAATACTATTGGAGGTATTAAAAACACGTTTTGTTTCGTTAGTGACCAAACCATTTTCTAAATTAAGAAGATGTGTTTCCGAGGTTTCATCATTTTCAAATACCAATCTATAATCATCATAGTTCTCATCTTCATATACGGGACATTTAAATGCTGGATGTCCACCAAGAGAAAAATAAATTGTTTTCATATGGGTATTAACAACCTTGTAAGTAACAGTCAATTCATGTTTATCCAATTCAAAAATCACATAGTATTCAAACTGGAATGGATAAGATTTTAGAGTATCAAGTGTTTCCTGCAATTTTAGAACGACTCTTGCATCACTTGATTCATCGATTTTGAAATTAGGGTTGTTGCGAATGAAGCCATGTTTTGGCAATTGATAGTCTTTACCTTCAAAATGATAGCTTTCATTTTTCAGCATCCCAACAATTGGAAATAAATTGGGAGCGTAGTTCGCCCAAATGGTCGGGTCGGCATTCCACATGAACTGTGTTCCTCTTTTGACGGATGAAATTTCCGTAAGTTCTGCACCTATCGGGTTGATGGCAATGTTCAGTAAGTTGTTTTTGAGATATAGCATTCAAATAATTTTAAACTAATGTACAAAACTTCTTAAAATTTGAGTATTCTAACTAACTTTGAATATCAATATTTCAGCATTGAGAACGATTTCTACACATAAGATAAAATCCGTCAGCACTGTCAAAACAAATTGTCTCTTATGGAGCCAACAATTTGAGGATGTCATTTGGCTTGATTCAAATAATTATCACCAACAATATGGTAGTTATGATGCAATTCTGGCAGTTGATGCCTTCACAAGTATTAAAACAGATTATCATCAGGCGTTTGATAAATTGAAGGAATACCAAACTGTAACTAAAGATTGGATTTTTGGCTATTTAACCTATGATTTGAAGAATGATTTGGAACAATTAAAGTCTGAAAATTTTGATGGTCTACATTTTCCTGATTTATATTTTTTTCAACCAAAAAAGATATTTTTATTCAAAGGCAATAAGGTTGAAACCCATTATTTAAAAATGGTAGACGACGAAGTACATGAGGATTTAAAGGTGATTCAACAGATATATTCACCTAAAATTCAACTTTCTGAACCCGTCAAAATCAAATTAAGAATTCATAAAGAGGAGTATTTTTCAAAAATCGAAAGGTTGTTGGGACATATTCATCGCGGCGATATTTATGAGGCCAATTTCTGCCAAGAATTTTATTCTGAAGACACGGTTATTGACCCATTGGAAACCTATCTTAATCTCAATAAAATTTCACATCCACCGTTTGCAACGTTCCTTAAATTTGATGAAAACTACCTTTTGTCTGCATCCCCTGAACGCTATCTTAAAAAGGAAGGAAACACCATCATTTCCCAACCGATAAAAGGTACGGCAAAACGTTCCACCAATATCCTTGAAGACCAAGAGCTAAAGCATAATTTGGAACATAGTGAAAAGGATAGAAGTGAAAACATCATGATTGTGGATTTGGTTCGAAACGATTTATCCCATACAGCAATCAAAGGAACCGTAAAAGTTGAAGAGTTATGTAAAGTCCATACATTTGATCAAGTGCATCAAATGATTTCGACCATTAGCTCAAAAATAGATAAGAATACACATCCCGTGGATGTCATTAGAACGACATTCCCAATGGGAAGCATGACAGGCGCTCCAAAAATTTCTGCCATGAAAATTATCGAAGAATTGGAAGAGACCAAACGCGGTCTGTATTCTGGTGCAGTTGGTTATTTTTCCCCGGAAGGTGATTTTGATTTTAACGTCATCATAAGAAGTATTCTCTATAATGCGTCAAAAAAGTATGTTTCGTATTCAGTGGGAGGCGCAATTACGGCCAAAAGTAATCCTCAAGATGAATATGAGGAATGTTTGATTAAAGCGAAAGCGATGCGAGAAGTCCTTGAAAATTAACCGCCAGTATTCAGCGAAATGGAATCATAACTTATTCTAAATGTGTGCGGAACTGTTTCTTAACTTCTTTCAATATTTTCTCTACACGGCACACTTCTATTTTCTTGATTTTTGCGATTTCAGAATAGCTTAATTTTCCGAAAGTATATAAATCCACAACATTGGCAACTCTGATGGGTAACCAGTGATAAAACTTCCCAATTCTGGCACGATTTGTAGGTGTTGAATCTGTTTCTGAATCCAGCTCATTCAATATTTTACTGTTATGGTCATCAAATACAAACACCTCATAATCATGGTCATGCTGATGATAGGAGATATCGTCCAACTGCTCTAGCATCATAAAATCTTGGTCCGCATCAATGGTGAATGATTCTTTTAGTCGATACAATTCTTCTTGTAAAATGGTGTTTGTGCTAATTGTGTTCTTGTGAAATGCTTCTTTTAAAAAAAGAGTTTCCAAATGTTCATCAACGATTTGAAATAAGTTTAATTTAATATCATGAACAGCGGCATCACAATCATAACCCTGCTCGTATAATTTTATAACAGCGTCATCAATAATACCGTTAGAAGAATACATGTTCTTGGGCAGGATTTTCTTGGATTCCGCAACATAAAGCCGATGTTTGATATAAGGATGGAAATACTTGATATTGGAAAGGACTTTTTTGTCAAAGTCAAGACGTTCAGAAGATTTTTGAGTTGTTGTCATAGTCCAGATATTTAAATGATGACATTTTTAAAGTTAAACAATTTTGACGGTTTTGTTATCAATTGGTGGCATGTTTGTTTAAATGAATTGCTTAAAATTCATTTTTGTAACTTTAAGGACGCAACCTTTTTGCGAGTTTTGCATCTTATGATTAACTAATCAAACTAAATAATCATGAAAAATTATTTACTTCTATTACTGTCATTTATATTATTTACATGCTCAAATTCAGATGATAACACTGTTGTTCCCGTCCAGGAGAATAAAGTTTTATTACTGAAGGTTGATTTTACAACCAACGAATTGGAAGGGGCGAAAGAATTGGTTTTTGATGTGTCAACAGACGACTTTACAATCACTTCAGACTATCAATCGCCTGGAGATTTCGGAAATATTAAATTAATATACCAGCAATTAAATGAGCCAATTTTTGATGGTTCTATTGTTTGGGCCGGGACTGGTGAAATGGTCTATCCAGATTCCTTTCTAGCACCAGAAATTCTCAATACTATCGAAAATCCAGTTGCGATTCCTTCTGAATCCAATTTTCGAAATGTGATGTATAATGAATTTGCATACTATCCAGAAGATATTGATTATACTGCAATTTGGGATGCCATAGATAATTTGGAATTGGTTTCAGAATATCGAATCAATAATCCAAATGGCAGTGTGAATGTATTTCTTTATACACCCAGTGTAGGTATTGGGAATCCATTGGAATGGGATTATTTTATTATTTTGAAAAACTAATAATTTATCGTTTCACATATTCAAAAATTGTATTTTTGAATATGCTCAATGTGTTTCAAAACCATATTTCAGATAACTTTTCTTTTTTGCAAGACAAAAGACTGCTAGTTGCCATTTCCGGTGGATTGGATAGTGTGGTGTTGACACATTTGTGCCATAAAGCAGGTTTGAATTTTGCGTTGGCACATTGCAATTTCAATCTTCGTGGTGTAGAAAGTGATGCCGACGAAGATTTTGTACTGCAATTGGCGGAAGATTTAGAATTGGAAGTATTTATTGAGAGTTTTGATACGGACACTTATGCCAATGAACATTCGCTTTCTACACAAATGGCTGCGCGCGAATTGCGATATGATTGGTTTTTTGATTTGGCAGAACAACTGAATTTTGACTACATTCTTACGGCGCATCATGCGGATGACAATCTTGAAACCTTTTTGATAAATTTCACTCGCGGAACAGGTTTGGATGGCTTAACTGGAATTCCAGAAACAAATGGAAACATTATACGGCCATTGTTGCCGTTTTCCCGTGAAGATTTGGAAGTGTATGCTATTGGTGAAAAAATCGAATGGCGAGAAGACAGCAGCAACGCTTCCAACAAGTATCTTCGAAATAAACTACGGCATGATATCATTCCAACATTAAAACAGATGAATCCGAAGCTTTTGCAAAATTTTCAGAATACCATTGCAAACCTTCAAGACAGTCAACAAATAGTGGAAGATGCCATTGTAAAAGTTCAGAAAAGAGTTGTTTCTGTTGACAATCAAATTATAAATCTGGATGTCAAGAAATTGAGGAAACTTTCAAATCCAAAAGTATATCTCTACGAGCTTTTAAAAGATTTCAATTTCACCGAATGGGATGATGTTGCTAACTTATTGAATGCACAATCTGGAAAACAAGTGTTCTCATCAACGCATCGTTTATTAAAGGATAGAGATTTTTTGTTATTAAGTGAAGTAGTAACAGATTCAACCGTTGAGGACATAAAAATCTCAAAAAGCGACAAAGAAGTTAAAACACCTTTTGGGATATTGTTTTTTGATGAAGCGGATGCGCTTTTTGGTAGTAATAAATATACGATTCACGTTGATAAACACAGTTTGAAATATCCATTGACCCTGCGAAAATGGCGTGAAGGTGATTACTTTTACCCATCAGGAATGAAAGGCAAAAAGAAGCTGAGCAAATATTTTAAGGATGAAAAATTATCTTTGATTGATAAAGAAAACATTTGGCTCTTGTGCTCAAACGATGATATCGTCTGGATTATTGGTAGGCGTGCCGATGACCGATTTAAAGTGACCGAACAAACACAACATATATTAAAAATCGAATATAATAAATGAAGTTACAAGGCCAAATCGTCGACATACAAAACAAACGTATTTTTAAGGGAGAAATCACAATTACCAATGGAAAAATCACGTCCATCGAAGAAAAGCAACATCATGTTGAACATTACATTCTTCCAGGTTTTGTAGATGCACACATTCATATTGAAAGTTCGATGTTAGTTCCAAGCGAATTTGCACGATTGGCAGTGATGCATGGAACCGTTGCAACCGTTTCTGACCCTCATGAAATCGCGAACGTTCTTGGTATTGAAGGTGTTGAATTTATGATTGAAAACGGCAAAAAAGTGCCTTTCAAGTTCAATTTTGGCGCGCCTTCATGTGTACCAGCGACTAGTTTTGAATCTGCAGGAGCCATAATCGATTCTGAAGGCATCAAAAAATTACTCGAAAACCCGGATATAAAATACCTAGCGGAAATGATGAATTATCCTGGGGTGTTGTTTGATGATGAAGAAGTCATGAAAAAAATAGAGTGGGCCAAACACTACAACAAACCTGTGGACGGTCATGCACCTGGATTACGAGGCGAAGATGTCACCAAATATATCAACGCAGGCATTTCCACAGACCACGAATGTTTTACGTACGATGAAGGTTTAGAAAAACTTCAAAAAGGAATGAAGGTTCTGGTTCGTGAGGGTAGTGCTGCCAAAAACTTTGAAGCGCTCATCGATTTACTGCCAGAACATTTTGAAAATATGATGTTCTGTAGTGACGACAAACATCCTGATGATCTGTTATTGCATCATATCAACAATTTATGCGCAAGAGCAGTGGCAAAAGGAATGGATGTCTTCCAAGTTTTGCAAATGGCATGCATCAATCCCGTAAAACATTATAAACTCGACGTTGGACTGCTTCAAGTTGGAGATGCTGCCGATTTTATTGTGATTGAGGATTTAAAACAATTTAAAACCATCCAAACGTACATCGATGGAGAATTGGTATTTGACCATGGCAAGTCATTAATAAAGCCTGTTGAATTCAAAAACCTAAATAATTTCAACACGAATAGAAAAGAAGTTTCTGATTTTAGATTTGAATCGTCATCAAAACAAATCCGCGTCATAGAAGCGCTGGAAGGACAATTAGTTACAAACGAACTTACGGAAAATTCCCTGATTGAAAATGGAAACCTGATATCAAATATCAATTCTGATATTCTGAAAATGACTGTGGTCAACAGATACAATAATGATAAACCATCAATTGCATTTATCAAAAACTTTGGACTAAAAGAAGGAGCAATTGCCTCATCAGTCGGTCACGATTCCCATAACATCATCGCTGTTGGCGTGTCAGATGAAATGATTTGTAAAGCTGTGAATCTTCTTATTGAAAACAAAGGTGGTATTTGCGCAGTTTCCAATAAAGAAGAAAAAGTCGTTCCTCTTCCAGTAGCAGGCATTATGAGCGACCAAGACGGAAAAACCATCGGAAAAATGTATGCAGATTTAGATGTTATGGCTAAACAATTGGGTAGTAAACTAAATGCACCATACATGACATTGTCTTTTATGGCATTGCTCGTAATTCCATCTTTAAAATTAAGTGATAAAGGCTTGTTTAACGGAAGTACCTTCAAGTTTACTTCTTTGGAAATTGAATAGTCTTGGCTCTTGATTCTAACAGCACAGCGGTCTTTTGTCTGAATAATTATTAGTCTTTCAAAAAAATCTTCATTTCAATATTAATTTCCTATATTTGATTAGAATGTAGATAGAAATATGCATCCTTGTGGTGAAATTTTTATGACATTCTTATTTTTTGTTTAAAAATTAGAAAATTAATCCAAACGATGATGCAGGTAAGTGAGTCTCTCTCCGAAGTAAAAAATTATATCAACGGTAAATTTGAAAGAAACGGCCAAAAGTCGATGGACGTCTTAAGTCCATTAGATGGAAGCAAGATTTCTTCTATTCCGTTATCCACAGCAAAAGAAGTGGATGAAGCCGTACAAGCGGCAAAAAAAGCCTTTCCAGCTTGGTCCGACATGACTTTTAAAGAACGTGTTCAAATCTTTTTTAGATATCGTTCCTTATTGGAAAAAAACATGGACGAATTGACCAAACTCGTCCAACTCGAAAATGGTAAAACCTATGGTGAAGCCAAGGCCGAAGTAGAAAAAAGCATGGAACTCTGCGAATTTGCAGTCTCCATTCCACAAATAATTGTCAACGAAGTTCAAGAAGTAAGCAAAGGTGTTGAATGTCGTATTGAACGTAAACCGTTAGGGGTTGTGGCATCAATTGCGCCTTTCAACTTTCCGAACATGGTACCACATTGGACGATTCCAAATGCATTGGTGTTAGGAAACACGATGGTCATGAAACCATCGGAATTAGTTCCAATGAGTACAGTCCGCATGGCAGAATTACTCAAAGAAGCTGGCCTTCCAGATGGTGTGTTCAATATCGTCAATGGTGGAAAGGAAGTAGTGGAGGCCATTTGCGACCATCCAGATATCAAAGCAGTGTCTTTTGTAGGTTCAACTAAAGTGGCAAAACTCGTTTATATTCGAGCGACTTCTAATTTGAAGCGTTGCGTTGCACTTGGTGGCGCAAAAAATCACTTAATCGTCTTACCGGATGCTCATCTTGAAATGACGGCATCTAATGTTGTTGCCTCAATGGCGGGCTGCGCTGGTCAACGATGTATGGCAGCCTCGGTCATGGTTGGTGTGGATAAAGTTCAACATATCATTGATAGAATGGTAGAAGAGGCAAAGGCAATTGTTCCGGGCGATAATTTAGGTTCAGTAATCACCAAAGAAGCCAAAGAACGCATTGAAGGTTATATTGCTGAAGCGGAAAAAAATGGTGCTAAAATCCTTTTGGATGGACGAAATACAACAGTCAAAGGAAAAGAAGGAGGCTATTATGTGGGCCCAACTATAATAGACTACGTAACCACAGATATGTCAGTGGCTCGTGAAGAAATTTTTGGACCAGTCATTTCGATTATTCGTGCGAAAGATTTGGATGAAGCTATCGAAATAGAAAACGGTTCCAATTACGGCAACGCCGCAGCAGTGTTCACCCAAAGTGGAGGTTTGGCAAAACAAGTCATGGACAGAGCTAGTGCAGGAATGATTGGTGTCAATATTGGAGTTCCAGTGCCACGCGAACCTTTCTCTTTTGGAGGTTGGAACGAATCAAAATTCGGAGTTGGCGACATAACAGGACGTAGTTCCATAGAATTCTGGACACAAAACAAGAAAACCACCATCAAATGGAATCCTGAAGCACAGACTAATTGGATGAGTTGACAAATCCTTGCGAAGTCAGGAATCTCATGATTCAACCCAAATTTTACTTTTTTTAAATTTAATCACTCAATGAACGACATCATAAAAAATAATCTCGATTATACCTTATTTTCATGGTCCAAACAAGCAGGCCTTAATCCAATAAATGTATCGCACGCCAAAGGCTCATATGTCTATGACCGAGAAGGCAAAAAATACCTTGATTTTTCATCACAATTAATGAACGTTAACATTGGTCATGGCAATCAACGTATTACGGAAGCAGTTGCTAAACAAATGCAGGAAGTTAGCTATGTCTATCCAGGTATGGCAACAGAAGTCCGTGGAATTTTGGGCAAAATGATTGCCGACATCACACCAGGAAATTTGACTAAAACATTTTTTACATTAGGTGGTTCTGAAGCCATTGAAAACGCCATTAAAATGGCGAGAATGTACACAGGTCGTCATAAAATAATTACTCATTATAGGTCCTATCATGGAGCAACCTATGGAGCGATTGCAGCAAGTGGTGACCCAAGAGGATTTCCTGTTGATAAAGAAAAAATGCCTCACGTGGTTCATGTGGAAAACCCTTATGCCTATCGTTGTCCTTGGAATTCCAATTCCATTGAAGAATGTGGGGAATTGGCATTAGCACATTTAGAACGTGTTCTTCAATTTGAAAATCCAGATAGTGTAGCGGCTATTTTGTTGGAAGGTGAATCAGGTTCCTCTGGTTGCATTAAATATCCACCTATGTATCTGAAAAAAATACGTGAGTTATGCGATAAATATGGCATCATGATGATTGATGATGAAGTGATGAGTGGTTTTGGACGTACGGGAAAAATGTTCGGCATCGACCATCATGGTGTGACACCTGACTTTTTATGCATGGCGAAAGGATTAACTTCAGGGTATCTTCCGCTCGGAGGTGTTATAGTGACAGATAAGATAGCAGAGTTCTTCAACGACCATCCGTTGACTATTGGCTTGACCTATTCTGCACATCCAACGCTTTGTGCAGCAGCTGTTGAAAATTTAAAAATTATTCAAGAAGAAAATTTAGTGGAGCGAGCGGCTGATATGGGAAAATACATCGAAGCTGAAGTTGAAAAATTAAAAGAAAGACATCCATCCATTGGCGATTTTAGAAATACAGGCTTATTAGGTTGTATTGAACTCGTCAAAAACAGAAAAACCAAAGAACCTGTCACACCTTGGAATGCCACACCATCCGAAATGGAAGTGACCAATAAAATGGCCGCAAAAATCCGAGAATTGGGTATGTTCACGTTCGTCCGCTGGAACTGGATTTTCATTGCACCACCTTTAAATGTGAGTAAGGAAGAAGTGGATGAAGGATTGAAAATCATTTCAGAAGCGATTGCGATTGCGGATACGTATTGTAATTAACCAGCAACAATCACCCAACCCAAGAAACCAAATGAAGCATAGAAGAAAGAGACTTACACACAGCGGTAGTTTCAAATTCCAACTGTAAAACAAACTGAAAGTCTTAACTTTGCCTACTTAAAACTTTAGCGCACTTTAAGCACACAACCATGCCCCTAATTGAATCCACCTACAAACCACCACTTTTCTTTAAAAATGGCTTCGTTTCCACAGTCTATTCTGGACTCATTCGTAGAGTCAAGAACGTGTTCCATACACGAGAACGCATAGAGTTGGCAGACAGTGATTTTTTGGATTTAGACTGGAGTTATGCCGAAGAGAAATCAGATAAAGTCATCATTCTGCTTCATGGTCTAGAAGGCAACGCACAACGTCCGTACATGACAGGAGCTGCAAAACTTTTCAACGACAACGGAATCGATGCAATGAGCATAAATTTTAGAGGTTGTAGTGGAGAACCTAATCGCAATTACAATTCTTACCATTCAGGAGCAACCGATGATTTACATGAAGTAATTAAACACGCTGTCCACCAGAAAGGATACACCGAAGTGTACCTCAAAGGAATAAGTCTTGGCGCAAATATCATCTTGAAATATTTGGGTGAACGCGATGATGTTCCGACCGAAGTGAAAGCCGCAATTGCAGTCTCTGTACCAGTTTATCTCAAAGGTTCTGCGAAGGAATTGCATGCGTTTAAAAATATCTTATTTCACGACCGTTTCAAAAAACATTTACTGAATAGTTTGAGACTGAAGCAATCCAAATTCCCTGATAAACTATCAATGGAAGAATTCAATGCCATTAAAACATTGAATGATTTTGATAACACCTATACCTCAAAAGCGCACGGATTTATAGACGCTCAAGATTATTATGATAAGAGTAGTAGTCTGCAGTTTTTACCAAACATTAAGATCCCAACATTAATTATTAACGCCTTAAACGACTCATTTCTATCCGCAGAATGTTATCCAATAAAAGCAGCTAAAAATAATCCAAACCTCTATCTCGAAATGCCAGAACATGGCGGCCACGCTGGTTTTGTGGATAAAAAGAATATCTATTACAATGAAAGACGAGCTTTGGAATTTATAAAGGAAAAAGTTTAAATTAACTCATAACTCATAACTCACTTTCTTAGTCCCTCCGGAAACCCTTCCACAGCAATCCCCCAAAGCACAGGCAACACAAAATAAACAAACAAAGTCAAGATAATAATCGAAATTAAATTCATCACAAACCCCTTACTCACCATATCCGGAATCCGTAAATAACCGGACCCAAACACCACCGCATTCGGCGGCGTCGCCACAGGCAACATAAACGCACAACTCGCAGCCACCGCAGCGCCAACCATCAATACAAACGGATGAATATCCACCGTCAATGCCATCGGAGCCAAGACAGGCAACAACATTGCAGTCGTCGCCAAATTAGAAGTGATTTCAGTCAAAAAGTTAACAGCAGCAATCAGCAACAGCACAAGAATAATCGTCGTCATCCCAGCAAACGTCGTCATTTGATTCCCCAAAAAGTTTGCCAATCCGCTACTTTCAAATCCATTGGCAAGCGCCATACCACCACCAAAAAGAAGAATGATCCCCCAAGGCAATTTCACAGCATCTTCCCAATCCATCAACTTCACCTTTTTGTCTTTCGACGGAATCAAAAACAACACGATGGCAAATACAATCGCAATAATCGTATCGTCGAGTTGAGGTAGAATGTTGTCAAACAAAAGTGACCTTGTAATCCAAAAAAAAGCGGTCATTCCAAAGACCACAGCCACTGCCTTTTCCTCATAACTCACCTGACCCAAAGCCGTTCGCAGCCGTTTGATTTCCTGTTTACCACCGGGAAATTCTTTTTGCTTAAACTTAAATGCATAAGAAGTCAAATACTTCCAACAGATAAACAACAATAGCAGCGAAATAGGAAACCCAAACATAAACCACTGCAAAAACGTAATCTCATAACCATACGTATCCAAAACAACACCAGCCAAAACAAGATTAGGAGGCGTACCAATCAAAGTCGCAATCCCACCAATCGACGCACTATAGGCAATGGCGAGCATCAACGCCTTTCCAAACAACTGGTTTTCATCTTCAGCCGTATGTGGGTTGTCTTTCAACTGAGTTATAATCGCAATCCCAATGGGCAGCATCATCACGGAAGTCGCCGTATTGCTGATCCACATGCTCAAAAACGCAGTGGCCACCATAAAACCCAAAATGATTTTCTTCACATCAGAACCAATTAAATTAATGATATTGAGAGCAATCCGCCGATGCAAATTCCATTTTTCTATGGCGATGGCAATGATAAAACCTCCCATATACAGAAAAACATACTTATGCCCAAAAGCACTCGTGGTCGTCCCCAGGTCTAAACCTCCCGAAAGCGGAAACAAAACGATCGGCAGCAACGCCGTTACAGCAATCGGAATCGCTTCCGTAATCCACCAAACAGCAATCCAAGCCGTGGATGCAAGAACAGCCCTTGCCTGTGGTGACAGGCCTTCAGGGTTAAAGAAAAATAAGATAAGCACAAAAAGTAAAGGACCAAGAAGGAAGCCAATTTGCTTTGTTCTATTCATAAGGAAGAATTAGTGAAACGAATATATGCAATTTTACCCTCTTATTTACCAGTTACCATAAATGGAACAGAGGAGCGTCTGTTTAATCTCTGTATTCTTAATGAACCTATTACTTTGAAACTCTAAAATAAAGTTAAAACATTTTTTATAACTAACCGATTGGTTAGTTTTGTTCTTTAATTAATAGTAATGGCAAGAATTAAAGAATATAATGAAGAGGCTGTAGTAGAAAAGGCAATGAATCTTTTCTGGCGAAATGGCTATGAAAACACGTCCATGCAAATGCTGGAAAAGGAAATGGGCATCAATAAGTTTTCCATTTATTCCAGTTTTGGTAATAAACATGGTTTATTTCTCGAAAGTCTTAAAAGCTACAAAACAAAAGTAAGTTCTGTTTTCGAAGAATTTGAAAATTCAAATAACGGCATAGAAGACATTAAGACCTTTTTCTATAATTCAGTGAAGATTTGTTCGGTTGAGGGCAATCAAAAAGGCTGTTTGGTCACAAATACTTACAATGAATTTTCAGAAAAGGAAGATGAACTTATTAATAACCAAATGAAGTCTTTTATGACGAATTTAAAAGCATTGTTCATTTCAAAATTAAAATCCGATCCTAGCAAGGATGAAGCTACTATTCTAAAACAAGCCAATTATTTAGTATTGGCAAAACATGGTTTGGCAGCGGCATCTAAAGTGAATACGCAACAAGAAATTGAAGATTATATCGAAATGACCTTCAAAAACCTATAACTATTTTTTTAACCTGTAACTAAACGATTGTTTAGGTATACAGTTCACGAAAACACATCAACAAATTCAAATTTTAATAAACATTAAACAATAAAATTATGACAACATTAAAAATTCACAGCATTGAAACTGCTCCAGAAAACAGCAAACCATTATTGGAACAATCGTTAAAAGCCAACGGAATGGTTCCTGGGTTACACGGCGTTTTAGCAGGTTCGCCAGAATTATTGGAAGCATACCAAACCTTACATAAACTTTTCACCCAGTCTTCCTTCAGTAAAGAAGAATTAACTGTCGTTTGGCAAACCATCAACGTCGAGCACGAATGTCATTATTGTGTGCCAGCGCATACAGGCATTGCCAATATGATGAAAGTGGACACAGCCATTACAGAGGCCTTAAGAAATACAACAGAGTTGCCAACTGATAAATTACAAGTACTACACGACTTCACGTTGAAAATCGTCCGTAATCGTGGTCAAGTCTCTCAAGATGATTTAAATACATTCTACGAAGCGGGTTATGAAGAACAACAAGTCTTGGAGATTATTTTAGGATTGTCGCAAAAGGTAATCAGCAATTATACTAATCATATTGCAAACACGCCTGTTGACGCTCCATTCCAAAAATTTGCTTGGGAAAAATCTGAGACTGTTTAAAAATAACATGATAAGCGCAACCGTCGCGTTGGGCTTATCTATTTAAAACCAACAATTATGAGTAGTTCAAGAAGAAATTTTATAAAAAGCATGGGCATTTTAGGAGCATCAGGTATGATACTACCCAACACCATGTACAGTAATACAAACGAAGACAAAATGATGATAGAAGAATCCAAAAGACCAAAAGTGTTATTCTTTGACGTGAATGAAACGTTACTAGATTTAACTCAAATGAAAAAACAAGTGGGTAAAGAATTAAATGGGAGGGAAGATCTACTCGCCCTATGGTTCACGACGATGCTTCAATATTCCTTGGTGACAACTGCAAGTGGCCAATACGAACATTTCGGACATATCGGCGCCGCGGCACTCCAAATGGTGGCGGCAAATAACAATATAGAAATTTCCGAAACCAAAGCTCGGGACGTTATCGTTAATGCACTCCGTGGTTTACCTGCGCATCCCGAAGTGAAATCGGCGTTGGCAAAACTCAAGGAAAACGGTTATAAATTAGTATCGTTCACCAATTCGTCTAACGAAGGGGTAAAAAAACAATTTGAAAGTGCCGACTTAACCCAGTATTTCGATGCACGATTAAGTGTAGAGGATGTTGGCAAATTCAAACCTTCCAGAGAAACCTACGATTGGGCAGCAAGAAAAATGGGCATTAAACCAAACGAAGCCATGCTAGTAGCAGCTCATGGATGGGATATTGCTGGCGCACTTTGGGCTGGTTGGAGAGGCGCTTTCATCAGCAGACCTGGGGCTCAATTATTTCCGCTTGCACCTACACCGGAAATCAATGAAACCAATTTAGAACGCATAGCGACGCAATTGATCTCACTGAAATAGTCACACACCTTATCTATTAATATCTAAAATCGAAACAACATGAAGGTTAAAAATAAAGTCATCATCGTCACAGGATCTTCTAAAGGAATAGGAAAAGAAGTGGCCATACTTCTAGCCAAAAACGGCGCAACAGTCATTGTCAATCATTCAAATAGTGAAGAGGAGGCCAACGAAACCGTAGCGCAAATCACCAATGATGGAGGTACAGCCATGGTAATTAAGGCCGATGTCAGTCAAAAAGAGCAAGTGACCCAACTATTTGATAAAACAATAGAAGCGTATGGTAAAGTGGATGTCCTGATAAACAACGCAGGTATCATGTACAACAAATTGTTAAAGGATCATACACAAGAAGAGTTCACTGACCTTTTCAATGTAAATGTGAGAGGTGTTTTCAACACCCTGCAAGAAGCGGATAGTAAACTGGCAGACAATGGCATTATCATCAACTTTTCATCAAGTACGGCCAAATTAATGTTTCCCAAGTACTCTTTATATTCGGCCACAAAAGCCGCAGTAGAGCAGATAACCAAAGTATTTTCTAAAGAAATAGGGAGAGGTATTTCAGTCAATGCCATTGCGCCAGGTGCAACCGCAACCGAATTATTCCTAGATGGAAAATCACAGGAAACCATCGACAAGATGAGCGCTATGAATGCCTTCAACAGATTAGCAGAACCTATTGATATCGCCAGAGTCGTTTTGTTTTTAGCAAGTGATGATTCCAAATGGATTTCAGGACAAGTAATTGGTGCCAATGGCGCTTTAGTCTAACATAAATCAAAGCCAAAAGCCAATAGCGCTCGTATTCGAGTCAACTAAATACAGATATCAGTTATAAGCGCCCAAAAACAATGGCTATCTTTATAAAATAAAACCATAGCCAATAATCACATGAAAGGAATTATAATAAGTATCGTCGTCGCAGTCATTTTCTTCGTAGTCTTATTCTACGTATTCAAATTTGTACTCATCACATCGCTCATCATAGCCGCAGCGATCATCATCCTCCCAATACTGTATTTCACCTTCAAAGGAAGAAGCAGTTAAACACCACATAACATAAAACAAAAAACAAAAAACCATGAACTCTCCAAGAATTCATGGTTTTTTACCTCACACCTCACACCTCACACCTAACACCTAACACCACACACCACACACCACACACCACACACCTCACACCACACACCTCACAACTTCTCATACCCCTTCATCCGGGTAAACTTAATCCCACTCACCAGTCGATACTGTGGGCTTCGGGCACCAAAAATACCCTTAAACACATTCTTCACACCATACGCAATATCCACAAGACCAGTACCAGGCGTCTCCATAATCTCATTCCGTTCCATCCGCGTCAGTTTAAGAGTAGTGTCATGGTCCATCACATTCTTTAACGTCGTATCCATCGCATTACGTCTCGCCGTAAACGCAGCCACCGTAAGGTCCGCAGGCGCCACATACTCTGGGTAGAGAGATAATAGCTCAATCAGAGAATCCACATGCACTATTTGCTGTGCACGAGATTGATGGCTCGCACTCACGTTATCCTCATTCAGGTCACTCGCCTTTATTTTAATGATCCGCACACCCTGTATCAACGCATTGATATTGTCAATACGTATCACAACTTCCGGCGGCACACCACAAATACTAAAGATAGCCTTCGCACGAGTGGAAGCCTTCTTTAGACCAGCAAATGCCGCCGTTTGCAAATCAATAGCCTGTTGGTACAGCGTCAATTTGCTCACCACCTTTAGAATCGCTTCACTAGCAGCCGTGTACACCACCTCCAGATGCTCAAGGGCAAACAGTGGGTTAGGGGACACATAGGCAGTACCAAGACCTATCGCCGCCTGTTTCACATCAAAAAAATGTTTCAAATTAATGGCAAAGCCAGTCTCTTCATACCGAGCCTGCTTTCGTTTCTCCACCTCAGATTCAATCGTTGGGGCAGCCTTACCATTCGAAGGGTCACCCTCCAAGTCATCCCATGACGTATCCGTCATATCATCCCAAGGCAAATCCTTAAGAGATGCATCCAAGAGGTTGGGTTTTTCAGTTTTTGGAGTCGCAGCTCCGTTCATCGACTTCTTATAGCCGTTTTTTCTGTATGTATGCATAATTTTTGGGGCCAATTGGTTTCATTTGGTTCCCATGCCAGCTCCACCAAGGCCACATATTTAGGGCAAGGCATAGGGGTTTAGTTAAGGACAAGCAAAATAGTTGCAGGTCCGGATTTGTTTACGGTAAAAAGATAAAATTTGTAAATAAGACTTCGAAGTGTCGTGTGAGGTCTTTAAGACTGTTGATCACCAAGCTGTGAGAGATCACTTGACGATGCTAAATACGTAAATAATCCGATATAAAGCAAATAAATTCGATTAAATGCAAAAAAGTTTTAGTTAGAAAAAGTTGTAAACCCCTTAAACCCCGCGCCAACATTGAGAAATCCATAAAAAATAATTTTTAAAATATTTTGATTTTTCTTGCGAATAGGTCTGTTTATTGGCAAAAAAATAAGATTTAGCACCCAATAAATCCCTAAAAATGCATTTCGACAGATTAAAACGCTCCTTCAACGGTTATAATCTAAATTCTTACAGCCAATTAAAGAAAATAAACGATGTTTGCACCTCTCCCTAAGTATAAAGCAAACAGTTTTTAGTGTGTGCGGTTTTCCGCGTGGCATAAATTTTTAATGGCATTATATTGTCATTTGAATTAATATATAAAGATTGAAAAAATTTAAATAGAAATTCAAATCACTAGTAAAAGGTGTCGAAATTCCGAAAAATTAAGGGTTAAACGTATAGATTTGTGGAGATAACGAGTTGGCAACAAGTTGAAAAAAAATAATATGGAAGAAAAAAAGAAAGAAAAAGATGTTAATATTGAAAACATCATTAAACATTTAAACCTAAAATGGGGAAGCCGACCTTGTCCAATGTGCGGTTCAAATGGTTGGAATGTTTCTGACAACGTGTACGAATTAAGAGAATTTCATGGTGGAAATCTAGTACTTGGAAATGGTCCAATCTATCCTATAATTCCAGTAAGTTGCAATAATTGCGGAAATTCAGTAATGGTAAATGCCTTGATGGCTGGAGCTATTGAAAGGCCAAATGTTGAATCGAAAAAAGAAACGGAAAATGAGTGATAATCAAAACAAATTCAACGTTTCGCAAGAATTCGAAATAATTCCTCATCAAAAAGGAAAAGCATACCCAATAGGTGTAAAAGAATGGGAATTTATTAAAAACAAAATTTGTGAGATAAAAATTGATGTTAATAATTTTCACGCTTTCGGATTTTTACTTTTAGGAGCAAGTGCTTCTTGTCTAATCACAATTTTAGCAACAGAATTTAAAACCGATTCTTCAAAATATTTGACCTGGGCAATATTTGGAGTGACTTTGATTGGTGGATTTTTATCTGTTTATTTTGCGAATGATAAACATAAACAGGAAAGTGCAAAACCAACTGAAATAATTAATCAAATGGAATTAATAGAATCGAGATTTGAAATTCAAAAATGATAAAACAAATGGCTAATAAAGTATAAAAAAAATTGCTAGTTTTAGCTGAACCATTATTATTTGCTCGTTTGCTGGCTTCTGATTTTCCTTCGGAAAATCCTCGCACACAAACACGCAACTTTCCTTATACATCAACGTTGTGGCTAATTATGAAAATCTATGAGTAAAGAGAAAGACTATTTTGGATTTAGTAAAAATGTAAATGATTATTACAATCATTATGTAGGTATTGCTGATGCAAAAGCAGCAGCAGTTATCGCTATTTCTTTTTTATTATTTGATTTTATAATTGGTCTCAATAAGACAACCTGCATTGAAGAGATTTTCTTTTACCTTACTTCTTTTTCTCTTATATTTTCTTGTCTATTTTCTTTAATAGCTGTCTACCCGAGAAGCCCTAAAGAAAAAAAAGGTTTGATTTTTTGGGAAAACGTCAGAAATTTTAAAAACAAAGATGAATACTTTGCAGAAATAGAAAAATTAGAAAAAAAAGATATTGAAGAAAAATACGCATCTCAAAACTATAATTTAAGCAACTTACTGCACAGAAAACATTTCTATATTAGATTAGCGATTTCATCTTTTATAATAGCTCTCGTCTTCTTAACCATTCTTTATATACTTATAGATGCCTAATTGGAATTTGAAATATTGGCTAGAATTAAATAATCAATTTAACTCATTAACTGAAGACCTAGAAGATAGAGTCGAATCAATAACAAGCGGACGTAAAACGCCAGCTTTAGATGAAATAAATATTGGTTCTGGACGCAAAATGAGTGCTGCTGTTTTATTTTTTGATATTAGAGGCTTTACAAATAGGACAAGTTCATCAGACGATAATAAACTGAAAGAAACACTATATCTTCTTAATTGTGTTATACCAATGGTTATGAAAATAATATATGACCATGGTGGATATATTGAAAAAAATACTGGAGACGGAATTATGGCAATTATCGGCACTGAAGATGATGATATTAAAGCCTCAAATCAAGCTTTGAGCGCCTCTACAGTTATATTTTATTGCCTTAATCATATGATAAATCCCCATCTTGAGAGAGTTAATATCCAAAAAGTAGATGCTAGAATCGGTATTGATATTGGGAACATACTAATAACTCGCATTGGATTACCATCTGGAACTAGTAAGCATAAAAGAAATTTTTTAACTGTTGTTGGACCTACTGCAAATATTGCAAGTAAAATCCAAAATATGTCAGCAACTAACGAAATTTGGGTTGGTGATTTGATTAAAAGATATGCCTATGATTGGCGAATAAATTATTTTAAAGAAAAGACCCCAACAGATTGGACTTGGAATTATTCATCCTCTGGAAATAAATATAAGGTTTGGCAATACAATGCGGTGAAATTAAATCCAGAATAACTAGCCACAACACGGTGTATAATTAATTGCTATGGCTAGTGCTTATCCTGAAAATTTCTTCGGAATTTTCTCTGGCAAGTATTTATTTACTAAATTAGTTGCTGCACACGCAACTAATCATACACCAAACGTTTCCATCCGTTTATATAGAATAACCCTAACAAAACACATTTAATTTCCAATCAAATAATTCCCTAAATTACAGCATGAAAAAATCCATCTACATAATCATCTTCATTCTATCAACCCAGTTGATAAATGCCCAAAGCAATTGCAGTATCATTAGAAAAAATATAAGGGCATACGAATCCTTAATCAAGAGTTACGACAAAGACTCAATGGCATATTTAAAAGAAACAGCTCAATACTCAAGTAAAGAAGACAATGAGAGTAAAGAAAAATATAAAACTGCAAAAGCTTTTCTCGCAACGGTAGCCAAAGACAAAGCAACCGCTTTAGATAATATAAAAAAGCTAGAAAATCAGTTGTTAAACTGTAAAGACTAGAGAAAGGAGAAAATTAGTCCTGTTTCCAAGCAACAATAAACTCATCACCTTCCAAGGAATCATCAATCAACTCAAATTCTTCACAACATTTCCATATCCCTCTGGATTCTCTTTGATCACCATCGGGTGTGTTTATCAATACCTTGTAAGTAGTATCTACTTTCGGTACTCCATCCTCTAAATTTATATAGTCCATAGCTTTAAAATTTAATACTACTAAAATAATCAATACAAAGGAATTATTCAGCTACAATATGTAGCAAAAAAGTAATCCATTAATAAACCTCTAAATTTTTATTAACTTTATACTTCATTTAAATAAGGTAAGAAAATGTGTTACGACATCAAAGCAACTCAAGAAGCCCAACTCAAAAGAGCCAGACTTAAAGGCGGGCAAAAAGTAATCGATGAAATCATGGAAACTCTCATCGATAAAACTGATTTACCTTTATATCATACTAAAGGATTCAGTCATCCCGAGTTGTTGATTTACACAGACCGTTCACCAGACTTTCCAGAAGTTGCAACTTGGGGTTTGGTGCCACATTGGGTTAAAAACCAAGAGCAATTAAAAAAATCATGGAACAATACATTAAACGCAAGAGGGGAAACCATTTTTGAAAAAAACTCTTTTAGAGAGTCTGCAAAGCATAGTCGATGTTTGGTGTATGTAGATGGTTTTTATGAGCATCATCATTTTGGTAAAAACACCTATCCATTTTTTATCCAAAATAAAAACAAAGAACCATTTGCACTGGCAGGTTTATATAGTGAGTGGACAGACCCCGAAACGAAGGCAACTCTAAATACATTTTCAATTGTCACGACCACAGGAAATAAAATGTTGGCAAAAATCCATAACAACCCAAAGTTGGAAGGTCCCCGAATGCCAGTCATTTTTCATAAAGAAATGGAAGATAAATGGCTAAACAATATTATCGACGAGCTCGATAAGACAGCAATCCTAGATTTAATTCAAGAATATCCACACGAAGAATTGGAAGCATATCCTGTTGCAAGATTAAGTGGCAAAGACTATCAAGGTAACATCCCCGAAATTTCAGAACCCATGGAGTACCCAGAATTAGCCTTCGCAGATTTACAATATTAAATTCCACTTCCTCGCTAGCACTCGCTTGCAGCGAGTGCCGTCAAGAGTAAGAAACATCAATAGCGCAGCTCCACAACCCATCCCATTCCAAACCTCTTTTGTACCAACTTTATTCACAAATTATTTTTCCCCAATCTTTATAGGAAAAATTATAAAAGCTTTAAGAATGAAAAACCTTATATACATCACATTAATAATCCCATTTCTTTTTGGGTGCAAGAGCGACGACGACTCTGTAGAAGATGGTCAAGTAAAAACATATTGGCTCAAGAGCTATACGCCGAGTACAATTACAGCCGTAGGACAAACATTCTTCGATGAACAAAATATTAGATGGACCTTCGATTTTCAAAATCAAACTATTAACGTAGAACTCATAAATGGGGAAGAAGCGATAGTTTTAGAATCAGGTAATTACAACTATCGGCTTTCTAGCAATAACTGCGGCGCAACAAATAAAGAACTGATTATAAATAATGCGTATTATGGAGATTTGCGTATTGGTAATACACCAGGCATCTTAATTATTGAAGAACTTTGCTTCAATGATAGAAGATTGGTCTTCGAAGAGCTTTAAATGTCAAGCTGCCTAACCTATCTCCGACAAAAATCCACACTTTTCAAATACAATCACATAAGCACCCCATAAATCTCACCAATAAAAAATTTCTTAAAAATATATACCTTTACCGAATTGCAATTTATAATCAATGGAACAATTAAGTAAAGCACATCAGGCCGACGTTAAAAACATCAATTCAATCGCCATTGTATCAGATTTATTAAGTGTAGTGTGCAAAGTCACAGGTATGGGCTTTGCCGCAATCGCAAGAGTCACAGAAGATAAGTGGATTGCCTGCCAGGTTAAAGATGATATTTCTTTTGGACTCAAGCCGGGAGATGAGTTAAAAATCAAGACAACTATATGTAATGAAATTCGCCAAAGTGGAGAAGCCGTTGTAATCAATCATGTAAATGAAGATGATGCTTTCAGACATCACCACACGCCAAATTTATATGGATTTCAAAGTTACATTTCCGTTCCCATAATTCGCAAAGACAATACATTTTTCGGCACATTATGTGCCATTGACCCCAACCCACATGACCTTAATAAAACAGAGGTTATGAGCATGTTCAAATTGTTTTCTGAATTGATATCATTTCATTTAGAAACGGTAGAAAAATTAGAGTCAACATTACAAAGTTTAAAATCACAACACGAATTCACCCAAGTTTTAGAACAAAAAGTAAAGGAACGCACAGCAGAATTAGTAGAAAAAAACCTCATGTTATTGAAAAGTAACGAAGAAATGCAGCGTTTCAACTATGTGACAAGTCATGATCTACAAGAACCATTACGTAAAATACTAACCTTCATATCTCGGTTTCAAATATCCGAATTGGATGGAATGTCCATAACTGGAACAGAATATTTAAATAAAATTTCAGATTCAGCACAGCGCATGAGATTATTGATTAATGATTTGCTATCCTATTCACAAATTCAAGAATCACAGAAAAAACACGAAACATTAAATCTTGATGCAGTTCTGAAGGAAGTGATTGACAATTTAGATGAAGAGATAGCTCAAAATTCGGCAATCATTGAAATCCATTCAACCTGTAGTATTAAGGCAATTCCATTTCAAATAACACAACTTTTCTATAATTTAATAGGCAACTCCTTAAAATATGCCAGCAACACAAGGCAGCTCAAAATTAGTATCACAGGAGAAATAATACAAAGAGAAATGATACAAGGAGAAATGATACAAGGAGAAATCATTCAAGCAGAAATCATTCAAGCAGAAAACATAGGAGGACAAAACATAGGAGGACAAAACATAGAAAGAGAAAACATAGAAGAAGAAATCATAGAAGGAGAAATCATAGAAGGAGAAAACATAGAAGAAGAAAAAAACAAAAAAAGTTTGTTGGCAAATGACACATACTGCCATATAAAAATAGAAGATAACGGAATTGGTTTCGACCAAAAGTATGGTGATAAAATTTTTGAGCTTTTCCAACGCCTACATAATAAAACTGAATACTCTGGCACAGGCGTTGGGCTTGCTATTGTAAAAAAAATTGTTGAAAACCACAATGGAATCATAGACGTACAAAGTAGTCCAGACAAAGGAACAATTTTTAATATTTATATCCCCACCGCATAAAAAATAACCCGATAGCGCGGATTTGAAATCCGTGCCGTCCACACTAGGACACAATTACAGCGCTGTCAATGAAAAAGAAATAAAACCCTGCCATAACAGCCCTTCCCAATTAAAACTAAAATTCAAACCCCACCAAAATCCCAAATCACAACCAACCCTCGATTCTACTTGGAATGCCGCCAAAAGCGGCAAGGACGATATGCAGAAATAGTGAGCTGTAAATGTTGAGCAGAAAAAAAATCTTGCCAACAGAAAAATGATTCAATAACCTTAAAATAATCATACCACCAAGCGAGCGATGCTTTAGCAATTTCCTCAAATCGTCTTGAAATCAAAGATTCATGAATCCTTTGAAAAACAATAGAAAATTGAGTACTTTTTTTGGTTCGTTTTTTGTGTCAAGACAAAAAATGAACATATCCCCGCTAGCGCTCGCTTGCAGCGAGTGCCGCATAAGCATCCAAAACGATCAACATTCTACATTCTGTAGCAACGTCCTACTACATCCTCCAGATCGCAATAGTATACACCGTGCTGCAAGTATAACACCAAAAACCCCATAAGTTTTTCTTCATTAAGATTCCCTTGGCCTTAAAATATCAAGTGAGATAACAATTCTGCGATTTAAAGTAATGAAGGATTTTTTCTACGCCTAATTTTGTAGTATTAATCCATTAAAACCCTATTTTATGAGAACTTACAAATTACTTCAATTATTTTTTATCGGTCTAGTATTAGGGTCTTGCTCGCAAGATTCGTTAGACCCAACAGCGACTGACGTAACAAACGACAGACTCGCGTTTACCTCTTTTGACACGTCCTATCTGGGGACTTACAAAGGTGTTTTCACTACCCAAGATGGACTTACTCGCGGTAGCCTTGTACTGACACTTAATGAGAACCAGGAAGGTAATGCGCAATTGACCTTGAGTACTGGGGAAGTCATTGCATTGCAAAGTAACCGAGTGAAGTTGACCGCCGATAATAAGGTGAGCAATCTTCAATTTTCTTCAGCAAGTTCAAACGCTAGCGCTGCATCGTTTGAGTTTTCGGTAGAAGGGGATGGACAGCAACCAAGGGTGACCAATGTGTTCTTGAACTCAAATAGTTCTGACATTTTGATTGCAAAAAACTTGCAACGTGCACCGCTCACTCCAATTGTTGGTACCTATGTATGTACCAATTGCCAAGAGGTAGGGCAGGGATTTCCTGTGAATAACCTTACTTGGAATGTGATGTCCATTGGAGAAGGGGACGATCAGAATTTTATGATTCAGCTATCCTATGGAGGAAGAGTCTATACGTCTAATAACAATCTACAGACCAATTGTAGCACCGTAGGTGGTTTGACAACCTGCGATGTGAATGGTGCCATCGATATTTTAGGGTATACAGTAACTTGGTCTGGTACGCACACCTATTCTTCTGGAAATGGAGCTGATTGTTCGTCCATTACGGGTACATGGTCTGCGCCTGCATATGGTCCTGGTGTGTATGGTACCTTGGTAAGCGACACCCAATGTACAGATTCTTCACCATCTCCAACGTCGGTGACCTATGCGTCTTGTAATGAAAAGATAACAGATCACGCCGTATTGGATGATTATGGTCCTAACCGTTTTGATGTCTATTATGTGGATGCTGGCGAGGGAAATATAGCGAGTTTGTATTTCAATGAATTTGATTTGGAAGAGGGACGTGATTTCCTTCAGATTTATGATGGAAAAAACACCTATAGCCCTATCATAACAGTTTCAGACGTTGGTACGCCTTCAACGCCTCAAGGATTTACAGGAACAGGTTTCACTGGTGCCAATTCATTGGACCAACAGAAAATCTATGCAACTGGTCAATATCTTACATTAGTATTCACCTCCAACGAATCCGGGTCTAGAGCTGGATTTGTGGCAACGATCAATTGTATAGACTAAATTGAATAGGAATAAGTTAGGGTGAGCACAGGCTGCCATCCTCATGCTTTATATCGTCATTGCGGGCGCAACGAGACGTAATTCAAGACCCTGGCAAAAGCCGACTTGTTTTACAGGACTCGCAATGACGGTGTTGAGCATGATTAATTCTAAAATCTTCCCCGCTAGCGCTCGCTTGCAGCGAGTGCCGTCAAGAGTGAGAAACCATCGCTATTCCGCAAGCCAACTTTTCGTAAATTAGTTCCATGAGCAGGATATAAAAGTTCCATAACAAGGGAGGTCTATATTTTGTGTCCTTCACCCACCCGATAGCGCGAATTTGCAATCCGTGCCGTCCACACCAGGACACAATTACAGCGCTGTCAATGAAAAAGAAATAAAATCCTGCCATAACAGCACTTCCCAATTAAATCTAAAATTTAACACCACCAAAATCCCAAATCAAAACGAACCCTCGATTCTACTTGGAATGCCGCCAAAAGCGGCAAGGACGATTTGCAGAAATAGTGAGCTGTAAATGTTGAGCAGAAAAAAAATCTTGCCAACAGAAAAATGATTTAATAACCTTAAAATATTAATACCACCAAGCGAGCGATGCTTTAGCAATTTCCTCAAATCGTCTTGAAATCAAAGATTCATGAATCCTTTGAAAAACAATAGAAAATTGAGTACTTTTTTTGGGTAGCTTGCCCCGAGCTTGACGCGGGGTCTGTGTCAAGACAAAAAATGAACATAAAACAAAAATCATAAAGACTTATCCGAAAGCTACAAACAGTTGAAAAACCCAGATAGCGCAGATTTGCAATCCGTGCCCCCAACACCAGACAATTTAAAACTCAAAGATTCGAGGTGTCAAATACAGGGCTGTCAATAAAAAGAACTAGAATCCTGCCATAACAGCCCTTCCCAATTAAAACTAAAATTCAAAACCCACCAAAATCCCAAATCAAAACGAACCCTCGATTCTACTTGGAATGCCGCCAAAAGCGGCAGGGACGATTTGCAGAAATAGTGAGCTGTAAATGTTGAGCAGAAAAAAAATCTTGCCAACAGAAAAATGATTTAATAACCTTAAAATATTAATACCACCAAGCGAGCGATGCTTTAGCAATTTCCTCAAATCGTCTTGACTTTTTTTGGTTCGTTTTTTGTGTCAAGACAAAAAATGAACATATCCCCGCTAGCGCTCATATGCAGCGAGTGCCCACAACAGTGAGCGGAAATTTGGTAATTGCTGACACAATGGAATAAAGCATACGATACATACTGAAATTCACTACTCCATTTCAATATCCAACTTAAGCTTAAGCAAAAATTCATTAAATTCCTTTTGATTGATGCTACCTTCAGCCAGTTGGTTTTGAAAATGTCTGTACATAGCACGCTGTTGTATGGACAGTTTGCTTACATTTTTAAAAATGGTCCGCGCGATTTCTTTATCTCCATCATCCCTGTCTTCTTCACTGTCATAGAACGTGTTCACCACAATGTACTGATGCATATCATCACGTATGCCACATATAAAACCTTCGTCTATCCTCGCAACCGATTTATGAGTATCTTCATCAGTTATAAAATTTGATTTAGTAGCATTATTAACTATAAACCGTTTCATAAGGTCTCTATGGTTAGTATATTTATCATTATGGATACGTTCATTATAGCGATCCAAGGCATGCTGCGTATAGATGACAGTTTTCATCTCAAATCCGTCTACAATTACAATAAATTCTGCGTAGGGAGCATCTATGGGTGAAGTATTAAAAATAAAATCATAATATCCCTGTTTACTGACTATGATATATATCGTTACACCTTTATATACAAAAGTCGTAGAGGCATAAATGCGCTCTTTGCAGGGTTTGAATTTGTTCTCCGCTTTCTTCTTTTGATTTATAATTTTTTTTAATGGGAGCAACAAAGGAACTATCCGATTCTTCACTTTTAGCTCCATATATAATTTAAAACAAAGGTCCGAACGCTCATGACGTTTCATGGAGTGGGTAAAAACGTAGTTGGCCATAACACCATTATTTTAAAAATACATAGTTAGGAATTATTTTAATCACTCCAAAAATAAAATGGATAATTTAAATGAATAACAAGCTTTTGCGATTAGCTGCCAGCATGGTGTTCATTGTAACCCCGATAACGCGGAGTTGCATTCCGTGCCGTCAAAAGTGTCTCGTCCTAAAAAAAAAGTCTACATATTTTATATTAATCCTAAAAAAGTTGAAATCCATAAAACAAGCAACCCCACTCACAAAACACGCATCCTAGCACATCATACGACCTTCCCAAAACATCATACGCCCTTCCCAAAACATAATATGACCTTCCCATAACACAATACGACCTACCAGATTTATAATATGAGCTTCCGGTTTCATAATGCCACCATCCGCATTTATAATACGACCTTCCGCACGCATAGTACAAACCACCCAATACATACTCCCAACATCCGCACCAATCAAATCACCAACCATCATCCCACAACTAACAATCAATTGTTAATTACTTTCGCCACCAACCGTTTTATCTTTTACCGCATAATGTTATATTAGCGTCCGATCTCAAAACCACACACCCTTAATGACCCAAGAAACCGCATATACCGAAGACAACATACGTTCCCTCGACTGGAAAGAGCACATCCGTATGCGTCCCGGTATGTACATCGGTAAACTGGGTGACGGTTCCTCCGCAGATGATGGTATCTATATCCTTTTAAAGGAAGTACTAGACAATTCCATTGACGAGTACGTCATGGGCGCAGGCAAAACCATCGAAGTGTCCATACACGGCAGCAAAGTCATCGTGCGCGATTTCGGTCGTGGCATCCCCTTGGGGAAAGTCGTAGACGTCGTCTCCAAAATGAACACAGGAGGGAAGTACGACTCCAAAGCCTTCAAGAAATCCGTTGGTCTAAACGGGGTAGGTACCAAGGCAGTCAACGCATTGTCCAACTACTTTAGAGTCGAATCCAACAGAGATGGCAAATCAGCCTCCGCAGAATTCTCACAAGGAAACCTCACCAATGAAGAAATGCTCGACGATACCACACGTCGAAAAGGCACAAAGGTATCCTTCATTCCAGATGAAGCCATCTTCAAGAATTACAAATACCGAAATGAGTATGTCGAAAAAATGCTCAAAAACTACGTCTATCTCAACACAGGACTCACCATTATGTTCAATGGCGAAAAGTTCTATAGTGAGAACGGACTAAAAGATCTATTACAAGAGAACATTACAGAAGCCGATATGGCATACCCTATCATCCACTTAAAAGGAGATGATATCGAAGTTGCCATCACGCACAGTAAAACCCAATACAGTGAAGAATACCATTCCTTTGTCAACGGTCAAAATACCACACAAGGAGGCACACATTTGGCAGCCTTTAGAGAGGCAGTAGTAAAGACCCTTCGTGAGTTCTATGGTAAAAACTATGAAGCGGCAGACATTAGAAAGTCCATCGTTTCCGCCATCGCCATCAAGGTGATGGAACCTGTATTTGAAAGCCAAACAAAAACAAAGCTAGGATCAACAGATATGGGAGGCAAATTGCCAACCGTCCGTACCTTTATCAATGATTTCATCAAAACAAATCTCGATAATTTCCTACACAAAAACCCTGAAACTGCAGAACGTATCCAACGCAAGATCATGCAGGCAGAACATGAGCGCAAAGAGCTTTCAGGCATAAGAAAACTCGCAAAAGACCGAGCAAAAAAAGCCAGTCTTCACAACAAAAAACTGCGCGATTGTCGTGTGCATTTTGGAGATATAAAAAATGAACGCAATCTAGAGTCCACCTTGTTCATCACAGAGGGTGATTCTGCATCAGGAAGTATCACCAAGTCTCGTGATGTGGTGACACAAGCCGTATTCAGTCTTCGAGGGAAACCATTGAATTCCTACGGCATGAGCAAAAAGATTGTGTATGAGAATGAAGAATTCAATCTCCTTCAAGCCGCTCTTAATATTGAAGAGACCATTGAAGATTTGCGTTATAACAACATTGTCATCGCCACAGATGCCGATGTAGACGGTATGCACATTCGCTTGTTATTGATCACATTTTTCCTCCAATTCTTCCCAGAACTAATCAAAGAAGGTCATTTGTATATTTTACAAACACCCTTATTCCGAGTCAGAAATAAAAAAGAAACTATCTATTGCTATTCCGAACAGGAACGTCGAGATGCCATTGAGAAATTAAAGCCAAAACCCGAAATCACCCGATTCAAAGGTCTTGGGGAAATCTCTCCAGATGAATTCGTTAACTTCATTGGCGAAAACATCCGTCTAGACCCTGTGATGCTCGATAAAGACATGTCCATCGAGAATCTATTGGAATTTTACATGGGCAAAAACACACCAGATCGTCAGGAATTCATTATCAATAACCTAAAAGTTGAACTAGATATCGTAGAAGAAGCACATGAGAACTAATAATTCACAGGCAAAAAACATCATTATTTCAGTCTATTTTATATTGATCGTGCTTGCTATCTTTTCGGCGATTGTCTTTAGTTCATTCCGTCATTTAACATCCAATCCTATATTGACATTTGCACTGATTGCATTATTTTTTGCCGCCATTTTATTTTTTGTACATCGCGTGTCAAGATATTTTGAATATGATAGTGATGGGAGTAAGGTCATCGTCATCAATAGAGGCTTAATATTGGCAGATTACGCTAATTATAGAGAACAAATTTTGGAGTTTGAAAAAGATCGTTTGGCAGCATATCAATTCAATAATTATTTTTTCTACAGAACACTAGATATCCACATAAGAGATCGCAAAGGCGGAACAAGAAAAGAAACCTTTAATATTACATTACTCCCAAAAAAGAAACGTCGATACATTAGACAATCGTTGAGCAAGATTGTAAAGATGCAATCCAACCCATTACAATGAGTCAAGAGAACGAATCCCTACATAATAATAACGAAACACCGCTAGAGCCATCAAGCAACGAGACCATTACAAGAGTGTCCGGAATGTTTGAAGATTGGTTCCTGGATTATGCGTCCTATGTCATATTGGAACGTGCTGTGCCAGCCATTGAAGATGGTTTTAAACCAGTACAACGACGTATTATGCAGTCCATGAAAGATTTGGACGATGGACGTTACAATAAAGTGGCAAACATCGTTGGTCATACCATGCAATACCATCCGCATGGGGATGCAAGTATTGGTGATGCCATGGTGCAGATTGGCCAAAAAGATTTACTCATCGATATGCAAGGGAACTGGGGTAATATCCTCACAGGTGACAGTGCAGCAGCTTCTCGTTACATTGAAGCGAGATTGTCAAAGTTCGCATTGGATGTCGTTTACAATCCCAAAATAACAGAATGGCAAAGCTCTTACGACGGTAGACGTAAGGAACCAGTCAATCTCCCTGTGATGTTTCCATTATTATTGGCGCAAGGTGGTGAAGGAATTGCCGTAGGTCTCTCAACAAAAATATTACCACACAACTTTATCGAACTAATCGATGCATCCATAAAACATCTCAAAGGAAAGAAATTTACATTATTTCCTGACTTTCCTACCGCTGGTATTGCAGATTGCAGTGATTATAAAGATGGATTGCGAGGTGGAAAAGTGCGTGTTAGAGCCAAGATTTCCCAATTGGACAAAAGCACTTTGAACATTAGTGAAATTCCTTTCGGAACCACAACTTCTTCTTTGATTGATTCCATTCTAAAAGCGAATGACAAAGGGAAAATAAAGATTAAAAAAATAGAGGACAATACGGCTGCCGAAGTCGAAATTTTGGTGCATTTGCCTTCAGGTATTTCTCCTGATAAAACGATCGACGCCTTGTACGCTTTCACCAATTGTGAGAATTCAATCTCACCTTTAGGATGTGTTATTGAAGATAATAAGCCTTTATTTATAGGTGTAACTGAAATGCTTCAACGTTCTACAGATCACACTGTTGAGCTGTTGAAATCTAACCTCGAAATTAAATTAGACGAATACGAAGAGCAATGGCATTTTGCATCTTTGGAACGCATCTTTATAGAGAATAGAATCTATCGTGACATTGAAGAAGAGGAAACTTGGGAAGGCGTCATTTCGGCAATAGACAAAGGACTCAAACCACACATCGCTCATTTAAAACGTACGATCACGGTTGAAGATATAGAACGTTTAACAGAAATCAGAATCAAACGGATCTCTAAATTTGATATTGATAAAGCACAGCAAAAAATAGATGCTTTAGAAGATCAAATCGCGCAGGTCAAATATGATTTAGAGCATTTGACAGAGTATGCAATTGCTTACTTCACTCGACTCAAGAACGATTATGGAAAAGGTAGAGAGCGTTTGACAGAATTGCGCATGTTCGACGATGTGGATGCCACTAAAGTTGTTATGCGTAACACCAAACTCTACGTCAACCGCGAAGAAGGATTTATCGGAACCTCTTTAAAGAGAGATGAGTACGTTTGTGATTGTAGTGATATTGATGAGATCATCGTCTTTACAAAAGACGGCAAGATGATGGTTACAAAAGTCGACTCAAAGACCTTTATTGGAAAAGGCATCATTCATGTCGCTGTGTACAAGAAGAAGGACAGGCGTACCATTTACAATATGATTTATCGCGACGGAAGCAAAGGTCCATCGTATGTCAAACGTTTTTCTGTAACTAGCACAACACGTGATAGGGAGTACGATATGGGCAATGACACGAAAGGTTCCAGTGTACTTTATTTTTCGGCGAATCCAAATGGTGAAGCAGAGGTGGTTACCATTTATTTACGTCAAGTAGGAAGTATTAAAAAGCTAAAATGGGACATGGACTTTTCCGATGTCATGATTAAAGGCAGAAAATCCAAAGGCAATCAGGTTACTAAACATGCGATAAAAAAGATAGAACTGAAAGAACATGGTATTTCTACCTTGAAACCACGTAAAATTTGGTTTGACGATACCGTTCAGCGCTTGAATGTTGATGACAGAGGTGAATTGATGGGTGAATTTAGGGGAGAAGATCGACTGCTCATCATTACACAAGCTGGAATTGTTAAAACCATACTGCCAGAGTTAACGGCTCGTTTTGATGATGATATGATTGTATTGGAAAAATGGATTCCTAAAAAACCAATTTCCTTACTTTATTATGATGGTGAAAAGGAACGTTATTATGTGAAGCGTTTTCTTATTGAAAATGAGAACAAAGAAGAAATTGTGATATCTGAACATCCCAACTCGCAATTAGAAATAGTTTCCACAGACTGGCGACCCATTGCTGAAGTAGTGTTCAATAAACCAAGAGGCAAAGAACAACGTGATAATGATGAACTTAATTTTGAAGAATTTATCTCCATTAAAGGAATTAAGGCACTTGGTAATCAATATACTACTGATAAAATAAAACAAGTAAGCTTGCTGGAATCTTTGCCATACGAGGAACCGGAAGAAGTTCCCGCAGAGGAAATAGAAATAGTTGATGAAGTTGAAATTGAAAACAACGAGAAAGAAGACAACGAATCTGGTAGTATCAAAACAGTCATCAAACCAAAAGACAATCCGCCTTTGGAAATCACGAATCTCAATAAAAAAGATGACGATTCAGACGAGGACGATGAAACTCAACTTGATGAAAAGGGGCAGACGAAGTTATTCTAAATACGTTGAATTAAACAAGGCGATTATCTTCAAAAAATACTTTCAAGACTTCAGGATTTGGTATTGTATGAAATTTAATGTCGCTGATATCTTCTATTTCCTTGGTAACTGCTAATGCTCCAACGTAATTAGTATTGACATTAAAACCAAAGACACTTATGTTTTCAAAATCACCAAGTAGGGAAGAAGAAATAGAATGTAATCCATCAGCTGATGGAATTTTATGAATGTCATCATCAATACCTTTCCCAATAGCCTTTACAATCGCTTCTTTACGGGTCCAATGGCTATAAAAAACCTGTCTTTTTTCTAATGAATTATTAATGAAATTTACTTCGGTTTCACTAAACACGTTGGGAAGGATTTCATTAAAATCAAATTGGGGATCCAAGTATTCAATATCGACTCCTAATTCACAGTTACCTATCGCGATTATAGCAAAATTTCCTGCGTGAGAAACATTAAAAAATAAGTTGCGGTCCTTTGGAAAGTAAGGTTTGTGTTTACTGCTTTTTTCAAACTCAACTTCTGAAATTTTTAACCCTGAATTTTTGGCAATCAGGTATTTAAGAAGACCTCTACAAATTATAAAACGATTTTTGTCTTTATTCTGCCGATACCTTTGAGCTCTTTCTATTTCTGATGGTAAAAGCACTTTTAAAAGTGACGTTATTACCATTTCATATTTAGAAAGCTCAATTTTATACAATTGAATGTTATGATTCGAATTTTCTGAAGCATCAGTATATAAATCACTGATGTCCAAAGTCCTACACCGTAATTGACTCTTTAGATCATCCATCTATTTTATCTAACAAACTTTGAAGTGTTTTTCCAAGTGCCTCATCATTGGGAGGAGACAATAAATTCTTATGATTACCCGGTATTATATGTTTTTCAATACCTCCCATGGCAACCTTACTCCAACCTAAATAGTTAGTATCGTGTGCGAAAAAAATATCATCTTCAGCCACTTTCAATAAATGTACTTTTATATCTGATGGAACGATGTGATAATTGTTAATTGCTTGATTATGCATAACATCCAATTTATAGGGCCAACTGTACAATGATTGATGATGTTGTTCATTTCCCAGTTTTAATCTTGAATACATATTTTTTATGTCATCCTTCCAAGAATGCACCCTATCAATAAAATTACTCTTATTGCGTAACATTTTTCTAGACATAAAAAACATCTTTCCCATTAGATATTTAGTATGCGCAACGCTTTTACGAAGGGAATTTGAATGATAATAGTTCGGATAAACATAGCTATCCAATAACACAACTATTTTCACTTCCTTATTTTGAGCCTTTAACTGTCTTGCCATTTCAAAGGCTATTATACCTCCAAAAGAATATCCTGCAAGTGCATAAGGTCCTTTAGGATTAGATTTTAGGATTTCAGAAATATAATGAGCTGCCATATCCTCAACCTTACTATGAGGTTCATCAATACCGTTCAATCCTCTTGCCTGCAGGCCATAAAGCGGTTGGTCAGGATCCAGTTTATTAGAAAGTAATTTAAAAATCAATATATTATGGTCGCCACCATGTACTACATAAACTGGAGTTTTATTTCCTAATGACTGAATCGGAACCAATGAGTCCCATGTTTCTGTGTCGTTATCCATTTCCATAAATTGAGCCATCTTCTCAATTGTCGAATGGGTCATAAGGGTGGCAAGTGGTAATCGTTTGCCAGTTTCTTTCTCGATGAGGGCCATTACTTTTACGGCGATCAAAGAATGACCACCAAGTTCGAAGAAATTACTATGAATGTCGATGTTTTTAATGTTCAGGCTCTCTGTCCAGATATCAGAAATCAATTGCTCCGTAATATTTCTTGGCGCTGTAAAATCACTTGAATTTTCTATTGCGGCATTTGATTGTCTTAACAACGCCTTACGATCTATTTTTCCAGAAAGTGTTTTCGGAAATTCAGCCACTTGAGTTATCGAATTTGGCACCATATAATAAGGAAGGTGCTTATTTAATTCGGTTTTCCATTGGTCAATATTTGGAGATCCATCCGTTCGATCCTTGGTGGCAACAAATGCTTTTAATTGCTCATTATCTACCAAAACGATTGAAAAGTCAATTTCTTCAATTGAGTTTAAAACTTCTTCAATTTCTCCTAACTCAATACGATGTCCTCTTATTTTGACCTGGTCATCCATTCTTCCTAAACATTGAATTTCACCTGAAGGAAGTAGCTTGCCTAAATCTCCACTGTGATATAATGTGCTGCTCGATTGTAGATCAATATGATTGGGAACGAATTTTTCAGATGTTAAATCATCCCGCTTAATGTATCCGTCAGATATCCCATCACCACCAATGACAATTTCACCAATGGTGTCTGGCTTCATCAGAAGTCCCTGCTCATTCAAAATATAAATTTGCATATTGGCAATTGGATGACCAACCGTTATAATTTTATCTTCCAGCTTGATTTGTTTCGTTGTACACCATACAGTCGTTTCAGTTGGACCATAGACATTCCATAATTCATCAATTTTAGCTAATAAATTATCTGCTAAAGACTTTGATAAATGTTCACCACCAATTAGACCTTTGATAGGGTAAGATTTTGTCCAACCAGAATCCAACAGCATTTGCCATCTCGTTGGTGTCGTTTGCACCATTGTTATAGCTTCATTTTCTATAAACTCTAACAACAATCGTCCATCTTTGGAGATTTCATCATTTGCTATCACTAATGTGGCACCACTTAATAGTGGTAGAAATAATTCAAGACCTGCAATATCAAAAGAAATAGTGGTCAACGATAGGACGCGATCTGATGCATTAATGCCTGGTGCATCCATCATGCTGTATAGAAAATTAACTAATCCTTTGTGGGAAATCGGTACACCTTTTGGCTGTCCTGTAGAGCCTGAAGTGTAATAAATATAGATAATTTCCGTGTTATTAATTTTTAATGAAATGGGATCTTTGGGAAATGTTTCTAATTTTTCAAATAAATCTTCAATAAAATAAACTTCTGTAGTAGATAATAGACCTGATAGGGTTTTTGACGTCAATAGTATATTGGCTCCCGAGTCAGAAAACATAAAATCGAGCCTTTGTGTAGGGAATTCTGGATCTAGTGGCAAGTAAATGGCTCCACAGCGCATAATTGCAACTAAAGCAATCACAACTTCGGTAGTTCTTGATAGTGCCACTCCTATAATATCACCTGGTTCAATACCAATTTCCAGCAACGCATGTGATAATTGATTCACTTTGTGATTAAACGTTTCATAGGATAACTCATCGTCACCAAATTTTATTGCCGTTTTACTTTTATGAATATCAGATGCTTGCGAAATTAACTCATGCAATGGTAATTGAGGATACTCTTTTTTTGTGTTGTTCAGCTTGAGATATGCTGAATCATCAACTTTTACAATATCACCAATCTTGGTTGTAGGATCTGCAACAACTTCTGAAATGATAGCTTCAAATGTTGCCATCATTTGTTGTATGGTTTCTGGCTTGAAAAGATTTGAATTGTAAGACCATTCTACAACCAAATGTTCGGCAGAGCCTGAAGCATTCAGAAAAATTTCAAATGTTTCAAAAGCTCGAGGATTACTTTTTAGCTCATAACTCAAATCGGTAAAAGATACTCCATCTGTCATTCCCATGTCAATATTGAAAACTACAGGTGCTAAAGGCACTCTAGACGGATCTCGCGCTATGGAAAGTTTTTGCAACAATTCCCCAAAACTGAACTTTTGGTGCTCATAAGCATCAAATAATTGAATTTTTCGTTGTTTTAAATAATCATGAAAACTGATGTTTGGTGAAATTTTGCTACTTAAAGGCAGCAAATTCACGCAATGACCAATCATCTGTGTTTTTCCACTTGCAGCTTGATCAGCTGATGGTAATCCCAACACAATAGACCCTTGCCCAGTTTGTTTGTAAAGAAAAATCTCAAAAGCGGATAGGAGTGTGGTTACAAAACTTGCTCCTGCTTTAATTCCTGTTTCTTTTAAAGCGTTTACTAATTTCATATCCATTGCCAGATCCAAACGCTCACTTTTGTATGATCTCGTTTCTGGTCGTGGAAAATCAGTTGGTAATGTTAATTGAGGAACCTCACCTTTGAATTGGTTGAGCCAATAGTTTTCATTGATTGTATGTTCCTCACTAGATAAATAGGTTTGTTGTTCATCGGCATAAGTAACAAAACTCTCTTCTTTGGGTAGATGGTGATTTGTATTGAGAACGTTTGCAGAATAAAGACCACCAATTTCTTGAAGCATAATTCCGATCGACCATCCGTCACAAATAATGTGATGGCCTGTGAGTATTAAGTGATGTTCATTTTCTAAAACTTTGATGAGACCTACTTTTAAAAGAGGGCCTTTTACCAAATCGAAAACATAATTTGCATCAGCAATTAAATAGTCTTTTAACGCTGTGCTTTTATCAAATTCACTGAATTCAGAAAGATCTTGATAATTTAAAGCAATGTCGAGCTTTTTGAAAACAGTCATAAAGCGACCATCTGTACTAAAAACAGATCGCAAAGCCTGATGGCGATCCACTAAATTTTGTAATGCATCAATTAGCGCTACTTTATTTAGTTTTCCTTTTAAAATCAGGGTGACGGACTCATTGTATGCCCTATTGGCATCATTGTCACCCATTTTGCAAGCAATCCAGATTTCGGACTGTGGTTTTGTGGTTTGAACAACGTGTTCAATTTCCGGACCGGCAAATGGATCAAAATCAGAATGTTTATTAAAAAGGTTGGTTTTTTCCATCAATAAAAATTCAATAATTTTTTAAAACGTGGTAATTTATAAAATGTTATCAATTTGATTACTGCTTCATGAGTTTATACCATTAAAATTAGAAGCTCGTAAGCCTTTTCCTAATACCGATAGATAAGCAGTCACCATTTTCGCAACTGTTGAGTTTCGTTTGGATGCTTTTACAAAAACTTCATTCTTAAAACGATTCCAATTAGAAGCATTTAATGAGTCTAAGGCAACAGAAATTGTCACAGTTGTCGAATTAGCTGTATGCCACCACCCGTTGGGTATGAATAATGTTTCTCCTGGCCCAACGGAAAACGTAATAGGTGTAACATTTGCACATAGAGGAAATTTTTCCAAATCAATGTTCTTAATGTTTGGTACATCAGAAACCCATGCATTATCTTTTTTAGGATAGACATAAGGTGTTTGATCGGGTGGAATGACTGTAAATTCTTTGATGCCATATAATTGAGTAATAAAAGCATGAAATCCTAAATAGTCATAATGCACATACGGAAATTGTCCGCCAGGACTCCCAAGGAAAATCTCATGAGTATCTGCGCTTCCGATAAATGGTTTTACTAGTGGATGATGACTCCAATCAGGATTTGCAAATTCGAATCTTGGGGATATGTCAGGTATTAATTCTGGATATTCTCTATCAATTTGCAGTTTGCATGGATAAGGAGCAGGATTGTCCACCGTGGCACTTTCCATGATATCTATAAATTCTGCAACAGTATACCTTTTGCCATCTACCTCGACTGTTCGGTCTCCATAGGTGGACTTGAAAAAATCAGGCGTAAACTTTTCTTTTGCAGCCCAATCTTTGCAGGCATCACCAATCACGACAGGATAATTAGCAAATAGATGATCTTTGGCAAATTCTTCATAGGTCATGCCATATTTTTTCTCTACGGAGAGTGTTCCATTACTTACTAATTCAACAACTTTTGTGGCCATAAAATATCCTTTAACTGTTATAAATCAATTTTTACAAATTTACCTTCTTCCTTCACAAACCATGCAGGATTACCTGATTCGTCCAATCCTAATCTTGCGCCCTGCTGTGGAGGTTGATTCAATTCTTTCGAAGTTTTGTTAGGCAAATTACTTTCTTCATTAGCTTTAGTTTCAAAAATCTCCGCATTTTTAAGTTCAATGATACTCTCCTTAAAAGAATTGATAACAGAAGTGACATCTTCTTCCGTGTATGCAGTTGTCATGAAACAAGGAAAACCATCCCAAATATGTATGCCCTTCTCTCGCATAAGTACAAAAACCAATTCGGCATACGGTATGTCTTCTAAAAATGTTAATCGCCACAAGGATTTGAAATGATTAATCACAATGGGCAAATTCTGATTTTTAAAAAACGTATTTAATTCTGAAGCCAAACGTCCCGTCATTGTGGCCAAATCTTCTTGGAGTTTAGGGCTATGTTTCTTCAAATGAATTAATGATGCTTTTGAAGCTGCCAGAGCCAACGGATGACGTACAAAGGTTCCGGCAAAATAAGTAACTCCAACTTCTGGGAAAGAGTCATCTCCAAACTGCCAATGACCACCATCAAGTGCATCCATATATTTTGAGCTTCCTGCGATGGCACCAATTGATAATCCACCTCCAATAACCTTTCCATAGGTGGCGATATCTGCTTGTACACCATAAATTCCCTGCATTCCTTGCGGATGCATTCGGAAACCTGTTATGACTTCATCAAAAATGATTGCTGTGTTTGCTGCCTTTGTGATTTTGCTAACTTCTTTGACGAATTCTACAGGTTGAAATTCGGGTCTTCTACTTTGAACAGGTTCGATAAGAACCGCTGCTAACTCATGCGCTCTTTCACGGATGATTTGTAAACTTTCTTCTGTTCCATAATCCAATATCAACATATTTTGAACCGCTTCAGGCATTATACCTGGAGCTGCTGGAAATGATTTCTTCATACGAGAACCTCTCACTAAAACTTCATCTGCAATACCATGATAAGACCTCGAGAAAGCGACGATCAACGATCTACCTGTAACCGTTCTTGCAATACGCATCGCGCCAAGTACAGCCTCTGAACCTGTGTTGCAAAGGGCAGCACGTTCGAGTCCGGTCATTTCACAAATCAATTCGCAAACTTCACCTGCCAAAGGATGTTGTGGCCCAACTTCATAACCCTTTTCTATTTGATCATGTAATGTTTCTTTGATAAAATCAGGCTGATGTCCAAATAAACTTGACCCAAAACCATTTAAAACATCAATGTATTGATTGCCATCCAAGTCCCAAAGTTTGTTTCCTGCAGATTTTTCTACAACCAATGGATAAACCAATTCTTTTGTCAATGGCTTAAAACCAGATACCACTCGCGGATCTGACATGTGCGTTCGATGTTTTTGAGCGTACGCTTTACTTTTGGCTGTTTTTTTATTGTAAGAAGCGATTAGATCTTCTATAAATGTTTTTTGTTTAGCGCTTATATCAGTGACTTGTTTCTCGATTTTTGGAGATGCACCGAAAGGTTTTTTGTGTTCTTTTATTTCATCTTCAGAAAGTGATTCTGATGGCTTATTGATGATTGGAGTGATTGGAATAGGAACTGTTATGCTGCCAGGATTATTTCCTTTTAAAAGCTCCATTTGCTGTCCAAGTAATTGCAATTGTTGCGAAATGAGGCTCATTGCAAAATTTGGATCATTTAAAACAGCAGCATTTGAAAGCAAACCTGGTGTTTGCTGGTTGCCTTGCGGAGGCGCAGCTGATGAAAAACGTTCTTGAGGTAAAATTTTGTCCAAATGTTCAGCCAAAAGGTTGGGGGTTTCGAATTCGGCATTTAACTGACGAAATGTAACTGGAGTATTGAACTCGTTTTTACACGTAATGGCCATTTGTGTCAGGACTAGAGAATCGAGACCTAGTTCAAGAAAACTATTATTGTATTCGGATGATTCTATCTCCATACCCGAAGTATTCATTATGATATCTGAAATCTTATCAAGAATCGCTGATTTTCTATTAGGTTGCATCGTTGTATTCATTTGAGATGGTAACGGTTGATTGGTATGTTGTTCTATTGTATTATTTGATTCAATTGATGTTTGTGAAATATTGATATTAAAATTAGACTGTGGAGGATCTACCCAACACAACTTACGATCGAAAACATAGGATGGCAACAAAACTTTTTGCCTAGATTGATCCTTGTAAAACTCTTTCCAATCGGGTTCAATGCCTTTCAGCCATAATTGACCTAAAGCAGATAAAACAGTATGATACGACGTTTCATTATCAGTTGGAATGACCAAACTTGAAATGGAGCTTACTGATTTTGGTGCCTTTTTTTGTTGCGATAAGGTTGTTAAAGCGCGACCTGGACCCACTTCCAATAAAACGATATCTTCCAATGTGATAGCTGTTTCCATTGCTTCAGAAAATCGTACCGTTGCGCGTAAATGATCGCTCCAATAATTAGGGTTGGTAGCTTCAGAGTCCGTCATCCATGTTCCTGTTACTGTAGAGATAATTGGAATTCTAGGGATATTCAAAGTTACTTTATTGACTTCAGCTTTAAATTCTTCCAAAATTGAATCCATCATCGAAGAATGAAATGCATGACTTGTGAGTAATAATCGATTTGGAATTTCCTTTTCTTCTAAAAATTTCGCAAATTCTTCTACAGTTTTGTCTTCTCCCGAAACCACACACAGTTGATCGGAATTAACTGCGGCTACAGAAAGTCCTTTTGGTAATAGTTCGATGAGATTTTGGTAATTGGTTCTAACCGATAACATGCTTCCACCAGGTAACTCGCTCACCAGTTTTCCGCGTTTGGCCACCAATAATAAAGCATCTTTAAGTGAAAAGACACCTGCTAAATGAGCAGCGACAAATTCACCGATGCTATGCCCACAAAGTAATGTTGGACGAATTCCCCAACTCATCCAAAGTTGAGAAAGCGCGTATTCTATGACGAATAATGCTGGTTGGGTATATTGTGTGTCTTTTAATCGATCTTCAGCTTCTGAAGTATCAATTTCAGGATATATAAATTCTCTAATATCATAATTATAAGCCTCTGAAAGCAGTTCTGCACATTGGTCTACAGCATCTTTAAATACTTTTTCATTTTCGTAGAGCGCCTTTCCCATCTGCAAATATTGCGCACCTTGACCCGGGAAAAGAAATGCCAAATGTGATGGAATACCTTTTAAATCAGACGATTTTACTGTTGTCGCATCTTCTGACAACAGTTGATTATATGCGTATTCAGAATCAGATGACACAAGAAAGCTACGCTTATTAAACGAATCTCTAGTCGCGGTTAGAGAATATGCAACATCTGCCAATTGGATGTCAGTTGACGACTTAACAAATTCACCTAAAGACGTTTTATATCCTAGAAGACTGTTCTCTGATTTGGCAGACCAAGTCAATAATTGCAAAGGTCTACTTGGTCCTGACGTTTTTTCTTGCGTAGGAAACTCTTCAACAACAATGTGAACATTGGTGCCACCGACTCCAAAGGAGCTTATTCCTGCACGCCGAATCTCTTCAGATTCCCAATCTCGTAATAAACTATTCACAAAAAACGGACTGTTTTCAAAGTCAATTGACGGATTTGGTTCACTAAATCCCAAAGAAGCAGGGATTTGACGATGATTCATCGCCAAAACTGTTTTTATAAAACCAGCAACACCAGCTGCAGCAGTTAGATGTCCGATATTACTTTTTATAGAACCAATGGCACAATAGCCTTTTTTTGGTTGCGCACCAAAAGCATCATTCAAACCTTCCATTTCTATCGGATCACCAATAGGCGTTGCGGTTCCATGTGCTTCTATATAACTGATTTCTGACGGTGCTATGTTGGCATCATTCAAAGCTCTCACGATGGCATCCGATTGGCCTTCAACACTAGGTGCTGTAAAGCTACCTTTTCCGCCACCATCATTATTGATTCCAACCCCTTTCACTATGCCATAAATGGTGTCTCCATCTCGTTGCGCAGCTTCCAAACTTTTCAGAAGAACAACGCCACAACCATCACTGAATATGGTGCCTTTTCCATCTTTATCGAATGAGCGGCAACGACCGTCAGGACTTAACATTGATCCTTCTTGATATAAATGACCGCTTTTTATCGGAGAAGTAATACTTGAACCTCCAGCGATTGCCACATCACATTGACCATTTCTTATGGCTTGCGTGGCTTCCGCAATTGCGAGCAGTGAGGTTGAACAAGCTGAATGTACACTGACAGCAGGTCCTTTCAAATTTAGATGATATGAAGTTCTTGTAGAAATATAGTCTTTTTCATTGAGAGTACTTGCTTGAAAATCACCAACTTGATTCAAAATAGGGCGATTATTCAATACATTGTTTAAGTAATAAGTATTCATACCAGTCCCAGCATAAACACCCACACTACCATCGAAATGTTTAGGCAAATAACCAGAGTGTTCCAAGACTTCCCATGCGACTTCCAAGAATAGTCGCTGTTGAGGATCCATGACAGAAGCTACTTTCGGATTTAATCCAAAAAATGATGCATCGAATTCTTTTGCCGAATTGATGATACCACGAGCTCTCACGTAAAGTGGATCATTTCGCAACGAATCCGGAATTGTGGCATCCAATTCCTCTTTCGAGAAAAATGAAATTGTTTCTTTTCCTTCTTTTAGAACGTCCCACAATTCTTGAATAGTATTGGCTCCAGGAAAGCGACCAGCTATTCCAATAATAGCGACATCCCTCGATGTACTAGTATCGTCATTTTTGCTATGGTTTCTTGTACTTGTTTTCTTTTTCTTGGGCTCTAAATAGTTAGCTATTTCTGCAATTCTAGGAAATTGATACAGTTTGGCTACAGGTAAACTATAATTGTAATCTTTTATTAAAGTTGCCACTGCTTTTTGAGCTAATAATGAGGTTCCTCCTAACTCAAAAAAGTTATCATCAATACCTATTTTAGGAATATGCAGTAAATCAGTCCAAATTTTTGTGAGGTCTTTTTGAATTTTGGACGTTGCAGCTTTGTAAAGAGGAGCAGAGCTCGGCCTACTATATTGAGGTGCCGGTAAATTCTTTTTATCAATTTTACCACTTGACGTTCTTGGAAATTCTTCAACCTTCAAAAAATAGGAAGGCATCATGTATGCAGGCAATAATTCGGAAGCATGCTCACGGATGGCAGACATATCCAAATCTTCGTGATTAGGTTGAACGTAGGCCACTAATTGCGTTTGTCTAACTAAGTGACTGGAAGCAATAACCACATTCTGATGCACACCTGAAATGGAATTTATAGCCAATTCTATCTCGGCAAGTTCAATTCTGTGTCCACTAATTTTTACTTGATCATCTTGACGCCCAAGAAACTCTATGTTTCCATCTGGTAAATATTTTGCAATATCTCCCGTGTGATAAACACGTGTATCTTTTCCTTCAGGGGATTTCCAATTGATAAACTTTTCTTCGGTCAGTGCTTGATTATTCAAATAACCTTCCGCTAAACAATCACCAGCAATATAAAGATCGCCAATGGTACCATTAGGCACTAATTTCTTTTCAGAATCAAGTATTAAGATGGATGTATTGTTGATTGCTTTTCCAATGGACGGTAATGTTGGCCAATTCGATGGGTCACCCTCAAGTTTTAATTCTGTAACAACATGACATTCAGTGGGTCCATATTGATTGTAGAGCACACAACCAGGGAGATTTGTAAAAAAATTGCTCACCTGTGGCGTGATTTTAAGTTGCTCACCAGCAGTCATAACTTCTTTTAGAGACGTAGGATATAAATTGGTGCTCGACGCAGCTTCAGCTAAAGCTTGTAAGGCTACAAAAGGTAGAAAAACTCTATTTATTTCTGTCTCATTTATATAATTCAAAAGAGCAACCATATCAAGTCGTAAGGTTTCATCTATCAGCACGAGAGTACCACCATTGCTTAAAGTGGCCATAATTTCCTGAAAGGAGACATCAAAAGTTAGTGGCGCAAATTGAAGGGTACGTGTGCCGTTTTTACTTGTAGAGTTTTCATTTTGCCATTGGATGAGATTTGTCATGGCTTTCGCACCCATACATACACCTTTCGGTTCGCCTGTTGAACCAGACGTATATAAAACATAAGTTGCGGAATTGTTGTTATTTATATTGTTTAAAGATGTGTCGCTAACGATATCTTCTTTATTACTAACCAATGGCGTAATTCCCGCGGAAATAACTTTAGTTATATCTTTTTGGGTTGTGAGGCAAAAGGCAAGTTTGGAATTGTGGATGATACTCTCAATTCGTTTTTGAGGATATCCGAAATCAATGGGAAGATATGCTTTCCCTGTTTTTAAAATAGCTAAAACAAAGATAATTTGATCAATGCTTCGCGTTGTTGATACGCCAATAAATTTTTCATTCCTGGCATTCAATAATATAATATTACAAACTATTGCGATTTTTTCTTCAGCTTGTCTATAAGTTATATGTTCTGTTGCTGTAACAATACACAGATCCTCAGGATACAATCTTGCTGATTCTTGAAACGACAGATATATGCTGCCAGAATTATACATTTGCCTCAATTTTTAGTGTTTTTAACTTTTTACATATTTAAATAAATATTTCAAGTGCTATAAATATCTATTTTCATCAATAACCAAATGAGGCCAAAGACTCAACAATTACATTAAATTTTGAGGGGAATTTTCAATGAAATTAATAAAAATAATAATCTATTGATGAAATAATAGATAAATAGTTTTTTTAATCGTTTAAACTCATTAAAAAGGGTTTCTAGCATAACTAAAAATCATAAATGTACTCATCATTTATGATTTCAAATAATTTTTAAAGTTAGGTCTTGTGTGCGATACGGGCAAATTATTATTTGTTAAAAAAAAACCAAATTATTTCAATTTTTCGCACCGATAAAGGTAAGAATGTGTTCACCTAAAACCGGTGATTTTTGTGACATATGCCATAGACTAAAACCTGCATCTTTAAAAAGTTTAGGGTAATTGTGGGAAAACGACCGCTCATGTCCATAAAGTTGAGAATTGAGCCCTGACTTAAAGTCGTGTTTCACGTCATTTGGCTCAATGGCGATGAAAATTATCTTTCCCAAACTATTGAGAAAATTCAATAATTCTTTGAGTTGTGCTTCAGTGAAATATTCTAGAACACCTCCTGAAGTGACATAAATGGTCTGCTTATTTCCATTTTTCTTAATCCATTCCAACGCATCGGCCGTCACAAATTCAAGTTTTTTATGTGATCTGTAAGTCTGCTTATTGATTTCAATTTGGGCTGGACTTAAGTCCAATCCGATAAACCTGTCAATAGTTGAAAATTTAGAACTCAAATAATCCAAAACTCGGCCATTGCCCACGCCAATTTCGACTAAAGTGTCAAAATGGGCAGGACCACTTAAAATTTCATTTTCAGCAATGTCAAAAATGAAAGACCAATTTGGAAGAAAATCGTTGTCATAAGTATTAACGGTTTGCGAAAAGACATCGGTGCCTTTATGAACCCAGTAATTTTGATGCAATTCTGCTAATGAGTTATAATCTTCGGAGTGCTCTAATTTTTTTAAAATTGCTCTTCGCATTAATCGTTCAGAAATAGACATACTGTCTTTTAGTACAATGGTGAGTCCGCTTTCTGAAAGTTCACGTGCTTTTTTTGGTCGAAGCACCACAAGTAAATTGCCTAGCGTTTCTACAATTGCTCCTCCGAACTTTCCGTGAGAAAATTGGTATATATAGGATTTTATCTTGTTTATCATAATGGCAATCGATTTCAGAACTAACGGATTATTGTAGGTTAAAAGTAATTAATTCATGAGACATTTATACCCGGTGCTAATTTAAATATTCTATACTGTTTTACTATTGAAAGAATATGTATACAAAACCTTCATGTCACGAATTTCAAAACTTACATTAAAAGAAATATTACAGAACGTGTGATACGGAATTATAAACGAGTTTCATATCTGTTATAAAATTCGACTATATTTGAACCGTTAAATTTTATAGAAGGGCTCTCTTCTTATCATATAAAACTTCTTAATTCAATGAAAGATTTTGTAAAAACATATGAAATTTGGATTTTCTTAATTTTAAGTCCAATAATAAACACATTAGTGGTATATGCCAATATTGAAGGGCTTATTTCTGGAGCCTTATATACACATGGTCGTTTTTATGTGATGCTTTTATTATTAATGGGTATTGTGAAATACACAAGAGGAGTTGAAGGTATAAAAGACATGTTCAGACCAATGACAAATTGGAAAGTTCACCCAAAATGGTATTTGTTTGGATTTTTATTTGCATTATTGATTGCAACTGTAACATTGATAGTTAAAAGTCTTTATCTAGATGTCGAATTTTCTTCGTTGTACAAATTTAATATTCCAGGTATTTACAACGTTTTTGTAATTATGCTTTGGGCTTTTGTTGGTGAGGTGGTTTGGGTTAGTTATTCTGTTCGTGAATTATCAAAAAAAATGAAGCCCTTCCCCGCGAGTCAAATAGTTGGTTTTTTCTGGACGCTTTGGTGGATTCCGGTAGTGTATCTTAACATTAGCGTGATTGCAAATTTACCAATATGGGCTTTATTTTTGAATGTGTTAGGAGCTGCAGGAATGTGCACAATTATTTATGCCTATTCTAAAAGTGGAATCTGTGTTTGGATATTGCAGTTTATGATGAACTTGTCACTTATCCTGTTGCCGGTATCTCCAGCATTATCAGATGAACCAACCTATGGCGTGTACTCCGTGCTCTACTTTTTGACCATGTTGGGTTTTATGTATTTTATGAATCCTATAAAGAAAATGAGATCCGTCGAATCAACTTAAAAAGCATATAGAATTTATTGTGCAGATTTCTTCGAAATTCTAAAATTCAAGAATTCAACGAATAGGGAAAATGCAATCGCAAAATAAAGGTATCCTTTCGGGATCGCGCCGACTTTATTTCCTAAAAATTCGGTTTCCGTCAAGTGAGCCGCTTCTGTAATAAGCATAAATCCTATTAGTATCAAGAAAGCCAAACCTAATAATTGAACACTTGGATGTGCATTAATAAACTTTCGAATAGGGTTTGCGAAGCCTATCATAATACCTATTGAAATAACCACAGCAATAACCATCAACACTAGGTTATAATTGTGGTTGGGATGCAGTCCATTGGTCATTCCGACGGCTGTTAAGATAGAGTCAATAGAAAAAATGAAATCTATGATCATGATCTGAACGATCGCCTGCGACAACGAATTGATCTTTTTGTTTTCCACTTCATCTTTATCGTGATTTGGTTCTTCAACTTTTTCTCGTATTTCACTGGTACTCTTATAAATTAAAAACAGTCCACCTCCCAGTAGAATAATACCTTGCCAGCTCACATGGGTAGTCAACCAACTGCTTTCAAACGTGTAAAATGGCTCCTGCAAACCCACTAGAAAAGACACAAAAAACAGTAATATAATACGCTGAACCATTGCCAAAAGCAGACCAATGTTTGTGGCCTTACTTCGCTGATATTCAGGTAATTTATTTGCAGCTATAGAGATAAATACAATATTATCAATTCCTAAAATAATCTCTAAAAACGTCAATGTCAAAAGCGCAAAAATGGCATCACTAGTAAACAGGAAGTCTAACATGTTTTATTCAATTTTTTTAGCCGTGCCTTTTTCGACACGTTTCTTTTTGTTGGTTGGAGGCACGGCCAAGCTATATTCAAATGTATAGGAGTCCTCTGTCGTATTCAAGATTTTCATGTGGATAGCTTTTTCTTCAGTCCTGCTTTGTGGATTGATTTTGGTTTGAATAAATTCACAATCATTAATCCATCTTATTGAAGCTGAATCAACTTTATTTTCATAATAATCGATGTTATATAGCTCCGTGCGAACGAATTTTCCTGTTTTTTCGACACCATCAATTTCATAAGTGAAGGAGAAGGTTCCTATTTTATAATCGGAACAATCGCGCTCCTTTTCGTAACAGCTTGTAAGCAACACTAAAAGTGCAAGTGAGGATAGAAATTTCATAGATATAGAATGAACTGCAAAATTAGCAAAAGGAAGGGAAATTTTGGGGGCGGAATGCGGTTATTTTAAACGCTTGAGAATGGCTCATATGGAAGATTGATCTTTTGAGCTTACGAATGCTCGAAGTTCTTAAAAGTTCCGTCCTTGTAAAAAATAACGATTCGTTCAATAGATTTATCTTTTGAAGAATTTGCTATTTCAGGTTTTTCAATTTTGACTTTTTCCGAATCAATTTTTGTTGTTTCAATTTTTGATTCTTCACCAGATGGAGTGGTAGGAAATTTTCCTTTGCCATTCAACAACCAGTATAACTCAACTTCTGGATAAACAGATAAAACTTTTAAAACAAAATCCAAACTTGGCTTGTTTCTGCCAGACAAAATATGCGAAATACTCGATCGTTGCACCCCAATTTTTTCAGCGAAAGAAGAGGCGGTTTCTCCGTAGAATTCGATGATTTTTTCTAATCGTTTTGAAAAATGTTCGCTGTTTATCATTGTAAACAATTAATTCGAGATTATGATGTTACAAATGTAATTTATTATTCGATATACCTTCAAAACTTTAACACAAAACAATCAAATGTAATTAATAATAACTTTAAATAACTAAATTTAAAACACTGAAAATAAGTTATATAAATTTAATTTATCATTTGAACTATTTGCTCGTTAAAATGCTTCCATCATTTCTAATTCTATTGTATAATATTGTAAACAAAAACGCATACCCGTACTGTTTACAATTGTAAATTATATAATGTTTACATTTGTATCACATTCATTTTAGCATGACTTTAGAAACACTCCAAGACCTTTTCAAAACCTACAAGGAAACCAATCTTTTTGGACGATATATATGTCGGGAACACATCTCAACTTTAATTACAAAACACAGCAATAATTTTAAAATTGAGTCCATTGGAACATCGGTTTTGGGAGAGGTGATTGATGTTATTATTGTTGGTAATGGACCAAAAAAAATATTAATGTGGTCGCAAATGCACGGAAACGAATCCACGACCACCAAGGCAATTTTTGACCTTTTAAATGTGTTTGCTAGTAATTCTAAAAAAAATGATATAAAATCAATCCTTCAGAATTGTACGATTGCTATCATACCAATGCTAAATCCGGATGGAGCAAAAGCGTATACCCGTTATAATGCCAACGAAATTGATCTCAATCGAGACGCTCAAGACCATTCGCAACCTGAAAGTGTAGTATTGCGGTCATTTTTCGATGCGTTCAAACCAAACTTCTGCTTCAATCTACATGGTCAGCGAACCATTTTTAGTGCAGGATATGCGAACTATCCCGCGACTGTATCTTTTTTGTCACCAGCCCAGGATAAATCGTGTACAATTACAAAGAATCGACAGAAAGCAATGGAGATCATTGTAAAAATGAATGATAATTTGCAAAAGCAAATTCCAAATCAAATTGGCATTTATGATGATGCTTTCAATTTAAATTGCGTTGGCGATACCTTTCAAAGTCTCAACGTGCCTACTATTTTATTTGAGGCTGGGCATTATAAGAGCGATTATAACAGGGAAGAAGTTAGGGGATTTATATTCCAGTCATTGTTAGTCGCAATCCATCATATTGCTTCGGAAGAATTAACAGGCGATGATTATGAAGCCTATTTGAAGATTCCTCAGAACCAAAAAATGTTCTATGATATAATTATACGTAATGCGTTGGTTCATACGGAGCGCTGCGACATTGCCATTCTATACGAAGAGCGTTTGATTGACAAAAGGATTCAATTTATTCCAATTGTTGATAAAATTGGTGATATGAGTAATTTTTTCGGACATAAGGAAATTGATGCGAATGGTAGTAAGGTATCCACTTTCGATAATGAGATAATTTACGAGGGTTACGAAAACGTTTTCGTCTTACTGAATAATGAAAAATTCTCACTAATAACTTGAAATATCTTCCTTTTAATGATATTTCTTCAATCAATTTCTATTATTTTTGTAGAAAATTTAAAGAAAACAAAATAATGGCAAAGCACAAATTAGACGATATCGATCACCAAATATTGGATATGTTGATTGAAAACACTCGAATTCCTTTTACAGATATAGCAAAAAAACTAGTGATTTCCGCTGGTACCGTTCACGTTCGTGTAAAGAAAATGGAAGATGCAGGGATTATTCAAGGCTCTTCACTAACCTTGGATTATAAAAAATTAGGATATTCATTCATTGCTTATGTTGGACTTTTCTTGAACAATACTTCGCAAACAAAATTCGTATTGGAACGTATCAATAATATACCATATGTCACTGTTGCTCACATTACGACAGGAAAATTTAATATTTTCTGCAAAATTAGAGCAAAAAACACAACACATGCTAAAGATGTAATCTTCATGTTAGATGATATTGAAGGTGTATATCGTACCGAAACCATGATTTCATTGGAAGAAAGTATCAATGATAAAAAACGTTTAATGCATACCATTTTTGGTGATATGTAAAGAGCATTTGAATATATATAAACCCTTTGTCATCCTTTGGCAAAGGGTTTTTTAGTACCTTTAAATGAGTAAAAAACCAATTAATTCGCATGAATTATAAAGATCTAAATACGCACGAATACAATCCATATTATCAAACATATATTGGAAAAACCAATGGTTTGGAACTCAAAGATGGCTTGAAATCTAATTCGCAAACCGTTGTCTCTTTTTTGCGAGCGCTGCCTGAAAGCAAGCATGAATATTGTTATGCAGATGATAAATGGACGGTTAAGGAAGTGCTTCTTCATATCATCGATACAGAGCGTATTTTTGCTTACAGAGCATTGAGGATTGCGAGAAAAGACAAAACGGCACTTCCTGGATTTGACCAGGACGAATACGTCCCTCATAGTAATGCTAATGCGCGAAGTTTTCAAAGTTTGATTAAGGAATATGAAACAGTTCGATTATCGACAACTATATTATTTGATTCTTTTACCGAGGAAATATTGCTCGAATTAGGGACCGCTAGTAATAGTCCAATTTCTGTACGAGCATTAGGGTTTATTATGATAGGTCATGAAAACCATCATTGTGAGATTATAAGAGAGCGCTATTTATAGGCTTAAACAATGTATGAAGTAATGGTTTAGACTTGAGAAATTAACCTTTCTGATGATTTTTATAGTACTGGTATATCCAAATAAGTACAATAATTCCCACGCCAAAAAATGAAATGATGCTCGTCATTAAGTTTTGGGAGACGACCTCAAAATTATAATCGTCAATAGGGATTTCTTCTAATTGAGATGTACGTACTCCTAAAATGAGTACTGAAGGTTTTATACCTAAAAATGGATTTTGTTTTATCTTTTTTCTAAAATAGTGCTTATCAGCATCAATGATAATCTTGTCGTTTAATTCTAAATGAGATAGAATTTCCTTTGCTTTCGATTCTTCGATTCTTAAATAGCTAATTTTAAATGTTTTATATCGATATTCTTCAAATTCAATTTCAATATCATCAGTGCTTTCATAATCAGATCTCGTTGGTTTAACATCAGAAACGGTTAGCTCTTTCGAAATGACATCACCTTTATAAAGTCTTTTTTGAGATTCGTTGTAATAATAGCATCCAACACATAAGAGAAGAATAAAAAGAATGGCAAAGGAGAAGGAGTCACTTTTTTTAGTTTTCATTGAGAATTTGGACAGTTGTCAATTTTTTAGAAATCTTACAATTATAAAATGGCATAATATTCAAAAGCTTCAACAATAAGGCTATTGTCAACCAAACAGTCAATTTTAGGTTTCCCAATAGCTTCAAGTAAGACAAAATTGATATTTCCATGTTCGTTTTTCTTGTCGTATTTTAACAGTTCGGTAATCGCTTCATAATCAGACGGGAGAATCTCCACTTTCTTAAAAAGATGGAGCATCGTGGCTTTTACGTCATCACAATCTGCCATTGGGAAGTTTAGAAGTTTATTGGAAATGTAACATTCCATGATCATTCCAATTGCTATGGCTTCCCCATGCAGCAATTCTGGTGTATGTTCATTGCTTAAAAAATATGATTCAATCGCATGGCCGAGGGTATGTCCAAAATTAAGATGCTTCCGTTCATTGGCCTCAAAAGGATCATTTACGACAATAGTCTTCTTAATGATAACGGAATCATAAATTAGCTGGTCCAAATCATCTAACGTCAATTGAGACAAATCGGTAAGAACTTTCCAGTATGCTCTATCAGCAATCAATCCGTGCTTTAGCATTTCAGCCATTCCCGATTTTAATTGATTCTGTGGAAGTGTATTTAAAAACGTCGTGTCAATCACAACCATTGCACCAGAATTAATCACACCAACTTGATTTTTCAATCCACCCAAATCAACACCATTTTTCCCTCCAACAGACGCATCAACCATAGCAAGGAGTGAGGTTGGCACATTGATATAAGTTAAACCGCGTTTGAAAGTGCTCGCAACAAAACCACCCAAATCTGTGACAACGCCACCACCTAGATTGATAATAAGGCTTTTGCGGTCTGCTCCCAATTCTGATAATGCATTCCAAACACCAACACAAGTCTCAATTGTTTTGTGTTCTTCACCTGCTTCCATCTCGATAATCTCCGTTGTAAGATTTGTTTCAATTTGCGCCATTAAAGAGGGGAGACAGTACTCATGCGTATTGCTATCTACCAAAACAAAAAGCTTTGAAAAACGATTGTTATGTAGATAATCGTTCAATGCACTGTAGGCTTCGGCATTGAAATGAACTGAATAAGATTGCGTTTGTATGGATTTCATGAATTATGATGTCTAATTATGGAACCTCAAAATAAGCGGTTTTTAAACAAATATTAGCCAATGAATCCATATTTTTGCGAATATTTATCCATTATGACGAGCGACCCAATTTTTGACAATACTAAAATTGCTTTTGACTTAAAGAGTGATTCAGAGCTTGAGAGAGCTTATTTCCTATTCAAAATGATATCGCACCAGCCATTGGTTCGAATTGGTACAGCTGCAACCAATTTTGCATTAAAGGCGCATTTACCAGTAGAAGGATTAATCCGTTCTACGGTTTTTGATCATTTTTGTGGTGGTGTGAATGAGGATGACTGCCTGCCTGTCATCGATAAAATGTACACAAAAGGGGTCTGTTCAGTTTTGGATTTTTCGGTAGAAGGGAAGGAAGATGAGGCACATTTTGATGCTGCCATGGAAAAAACTCTGAAGATCATCAGGTTTTCTGATGAAAAGGAAGCGATGCCAATTGCCGTATTCAAACCTACAGGTTTTGGACGTTTTCATTTATACCAAACAATAGGGGAAGGGAAATCACTGACTGATGCAGAGACCCAAGAATGGCATCGGGTTGTGGAGCGTTTTGACAACGTCTGCAAACTCGCCAAAGAAAAAGATGTGGAAATATTGATTGATGGAGAAGAAAGTTGGATGCAAAGTGCTGTTGATGATTTGTGTGAAGAAATGATGCAGCGTTATAACCAAAAAATCCCTATTGTTTACAATACTTTACAGCTATATCGTTGGGATCGTTTAGCCTACCTCAAAGAATTATATGAACGCGCCAAGCAGAATGGTTTTACTATTGGTGTAAAGATCGTGCGTGGTGCTTATATGGAAAAAGAGCGAGAGAGGGCAGAAGACAAAGGGTATGTTTCACCGATCTGCGTAAGTAAGGAAGCAACAGACATCAATTTTAATTCAACTTTAGAATATATTTTAAACCGTTTAGATATTATTTCTGTGTTTATTGGGACGCATAACGAACAGAGTTGTTATCAAGCTATGGAATTAATGCAACAATTACAGGTTGCCAAAAACGACAATCGAGTTTGGTTTGGACAACTATACGGAATGAGTGACCATATTAGTTTTAATCTGGCCGCAAATGGCTACAATGTTGCCAAATACGTGCCTTTTGGACCTGTGAAGGACGTAATGCCATACTTAATTCGTCGTGCTGAAGAAAACACTTCAGTTGCAGGACAAACAAGTAGGGAATTGAATTTGCTTAAACAGGAGAAAAAACGGAGAAAGGTTTAAGTTTTATTTTTTCTTTTTAAACCAACTTTTCTTTTTTTGTGGTTCTGCACCGTAACCATAGCCATAACCTTTTTTGTGTTCAGTCCCATTAAGAAGTACTACCATGTTTGGCAAACGTTTCTCGGTATACATCGTTTGTGCGATATGTAGTTGACGTTTATCAATATTGTTGGCACTCACCACATATAAAAACATATCAGCATATTTGCTAATCAGTAGGGTGTCTGTGACCAATCCAACAGCTGCAGTGTCTACAATAACGTAGTCATAATCTTCTTTCACATTTTCAAAAAGATATTTGACGCGTTCGCTCATAAGTAATTCAGCGGGATTTGGCGGGATGGTACCAGAAGGTATGACATGTAAATACGGGTTGTCTTCAAGTTTCGTGGTGACATCATCAATACTCAAAGATTTGTCTGAAATAAAATCAGTTAATCCTATTTTACTTTCGATATTTAGATAGTCATTCACTCTCGGTACACGAATATCAGTTTCTATCAACAAGACACGTTTATTGGAAAATGAAAACGAAGATGCGATGTTGACAGATGTATGTGATTTTCCTTCCTGACTCGTTGTGGATGTTACAAAAATAGTTTTACATCTTGTATCAATACCTTGCATCAAGAAATCAGCATTTGTTCTGATGATACGGAAGGCTTCCGCTTTGGGAGAATAGTCTACTTTACTAATTAAGCGGGTTCTGGCGCTTGATCTGGGAATATCGCCTATATAAGGAGCGGAAACATATTTCGCCAAATCATCTTTGGTGTAAATCTTCGTATCCATTAAATCTCTTACATAAATCAATGATACTGGAATAAATAAGCCTATTAACATTGCCGCAAGATATATGATTTTTGTGTTTGGTGATACGGGAGTGTTAAACGTGTAGGCTGCATCTATAATTTTAGCATTTGATGATGACATACCAAGTGAAATAGCGGTCTCCTCTCTTTTCTGAAGTAAATATAAATATAGAGACTCTTTGATGTCTTGCTGGCGTTTGATATCTCTGAACTGGCGTTCCTTTCCAGGAGCCATGTAAATCTGGCCACTGATACGTGCATCTTCCTTGTTGAGGGAATTTAACGTGATATTATTGGCCGTTTTAATGTTACCTAAACTTTGATTCAGGTTTTCCTTCAATGCATTAATTTGATTATCCAGATTAATAATCGTCGGATTCTTTTCACTAGAGTTTTTCAACAATCGGTTACGCTGCAGCACCAAATCATTATGATTTTTTGTCAGTTGGGACACAGAATTATCTGCAATACCAACATCAGCGGGAAGTAAATCGGAAGCTTTGTTATGGTCAGTCAAATGATCTTTCATATAATCAACCAGCTGCAATTGGTTCGCAGTCTGAATTATTTTCGTCTCATTTGCTCTTTCACTTTCTAAATAGATATTTGATTGAGATGACAATGCGGTCAATCGATTATTCTTTTGTAAGGTTTCAGCAGTGAAATCTACTTGCTCCAATTCATTTGAGACTACATCAAGCCTATTTGTGATGAAATCTGAAGTAATTTTTATGACTTCCTCCTTATCTTTGATGACATCATTATTATATTTTTCGATCAGTTTATCGAGAACGAGTCGCGCTTTTTCCTTGATTTCTTCACTAACGGATAATTTAATGACATTAGACTCTTTGGACATGTCTATTTTTATCTTACCTAAATAACTTTCCACCATCGAATGCAATGGTATGATTTTGATCTGCACGTACGATCCAATTTCAGAACCATAAGTTCCTGGGTTGGGAGTGATCACTACATCTCCAAAGCCGGCCTTGATTTTATCTCCAAAGTTGTGTGTAGTTACTTCACCTTTGTCAAACTCCAAAATTTTATTATTGTTCTTTTTGGCCAGTTCAAATTGGGTCTCTGATATGATTTTGACGTATAGAGATTGATTGTAATTATTTATGATGGAATCACTGGCAAAGAAATTTATATTTAAAGGAGGATTCTCATAAATTTCAACCTCCTTAACTTGACCACTCACATAATATTGAATGTTCAATTTTAGATCTTTCACAACTTCTCCGATGATTGAACGTGATTTAAGAACCTCGACTTCATCAATTACTTTAGAGTTGTCATTAGCGAAAATGCCATAATTCTGCAATGCAGAAATTTCTGGAAGCTTTTTAGAGTTTTCATCTTGCTTAAGCTTAATGGTAGCATTCGCCTGATAAATATAAGTGCTATACCTAATTTTGACAAAGGCAATTGCAATGGCAGCTATTAGAAAAAAGAGGATAAATTTCCACTTCGATAGATAAACTTCAAAGATGTTTATAATTGTTTCTTTGTTATCTGTTGATTTTTGAATCATGCTTGATGAATGTCCTTTAGGTATTAAATTATCTTATTAAAATAGCGGCAATTGTTGCCAAGGTTGAAATTGCAGAAATTACTATTGCTGTGTTTGGATTAAATGTTGAAGACCGAATTTTTGCAGTATTAGGTTCTACATAGATAACGTCGTTTTGCACCAAATAATATAATGGAGAATTAACAATGTTTACAGAGGTCAAATCCAATTTTGCGAATCGTTTTTGTCCATCTACCTCACGTATTAAGAAGATATTCTCCCGTTTTCCGTTAATTGTCAAATCTCCTGCCAATCCTAAGGCTTCACTTAATGAAATTCGTTCATCTTGCACTTGGTAAACACCTGGCTTATTGACTTCACCCAATACAGAAATGCTGAAATTTGCCAAACGTATATTGATAATCGGGTCTTTAATATAGTCTGCTAATTTTTCTTTGAAAAATGCTACGGTTTGAGTTCTGGTCATGCCAGCTATTTTTAAAGTACCCAAAGTCGGGAAATCAATATTTCCATCAACATCAATTAGATAGGCCTGAACCCTTAAAGTTCCTTGTACATTTAACACTGACGTATTTTGCTCAAATGTAACTGGAGGCAATCTGAATGGCTGTACGGTTTCAGGATCAGCTCCATTGATGTCTATCGTTATAAGGTCATTAGCTTGGTATACAATTTCTGTATTCATATTGTTAACTTCCGCAGTTAGCATAGGACCATCTTGAAAATAAGCCATTTCTTGTCTTGTGGCGCACGATGATAGCACAATCATTGACATCAATGAAATCTTAAATAAAAAGTTTTTGGCGGTGAGTTTTAGGTTCATATAGTAATTATTATTTATTCTTAATTGTTTTATTTTTTTATATCCAATACCTCATAAGTGGAATTATTGGATTGATATTCGGGAATAAGATCTTTTAGTATAGAAACAATTTCCAGATTTTGCATCTTATTATTGATTAAACATAGGTTTTCTATTTTTAGTTCTATATCTGAAACATCCAATTTTTTGGTACGAGCAATCATGATTTTCTCATTATAGGTTGGACGCGTATTTTCACCATCGGCCAAAAGTTCCTCATAAATTTTCTCTCCAGGACGTAAGCCAGTAATTTTTATATCAATATCTTCTGGAAAGCGTAAACCGGACAGAATAATCATATTGATGGCCAAGTCGTATATTTTAACCGATTTACCCATATCGAATACGAATATTTCCCCACCATTACCCATTGTTGCTGCTTCGAGCACCAATTGACAGGCTTCCGATATGGTCATGAAATATCTAGTGATCTCTTTGTGTGTCACTGTGAGAGGACCGCCTAAATCGATTTGTTTTTTAAATAAGGGAATGACAGAGCCATTTGATCCCAACACATTGCCAAATCTAGTTGTGATAAATTTTGTATTTCCTCTCACTTGAAGACAGTTGGCATATAATTCTGCCACTCTTTTAGTTGCCCCCATAACATTTGTCGGGTTGACAGCTTTATCCGTAGAAATAAACACAAATTTGTTCACTCCATGTTTTACGGACAAATCGGAAATGTTTTTTGTGCCAATAATATTCACCCTTACAGCCTCATAAGGATTGCTCTCCATTAGCGGCACATGCTTATAGGCTGCAGCATGAAAGACTAATTTTGGTTTATATTGATCAAATAGTTGCTCCATTCTATTAGTGTCTCTAATATCTGCCACAACAGCAACGAAATTAGAGAGTCCGTTTTGAATAAATTCTTGTTCAATATTATAAAGTGCGGATTCGGCAGAATCTATGAGGATCAATTTTTTATAGTTGTATTGCGCAATTTTACGTGCTATTTCACTACCGATTGATCCCGCGGCACCGGTAATAAATATAATTTTATTCTCATACTCATCAATCATTTCAGGATTGGCGATTGATATAGGTTCTCTACCTAATAAATCTTCAATTTTGACATCCTTGATTTGTACCACGCTCAAATCGCCATCAATCCAATGTTTAACAGGTGGAACGATCTTAACTTTCAAACCAGCGCTAAACAATTTTCGAGTAATTTCGAGTAGGCGAGAGGATTCGATGGTCTGAATTGAAATAATGACCTCTTCAACCTGATGTTTTTCAATAAATCCAGGTGTGATTTTGTCGAAATCAAAAACCGTTAATAAATTGATTTTTTTTCCAATTTTCTGCTCGTTGTCATCAATAAAGCCGACAACTACAGAATTACTTGCAAGATCATTATTGATAGCGTCATAGGTTATAATTCCTGAACTACCAGCGCCATAAATAAGAACGTTTTTCAAAGATTTAAAATCTTGAGTCAAATTATTATACAGCGATTTAATAAAAAATTTAAACCCAATCAAAAATAAAATGTTCAATAATAGATGGATATATATTATTGATCCAGGAATGTTATAATAGGTGTCAAACTCCAGTTGTCTACTCAAAAATGTAGAGATGATAAGAATGGTGGCTAGAATGTTTACACCAATAATGATATTAACAACATCTTTGAAACCGGTAAATCTTACTACTCCTTTGTGGGAGCCAACCATTAAAAAACTAATAAGTGCAGCAAAAAAAACATAAGGTAATTGATTTAATAATTCATTGACATCAAAATCAATTTGAAAATTAAATCTAATAATATATGCGAAGAAAAAAGTAAAAACGACGATGCATAAGTCTAACAACAAAATGAGCCATTTTGAAGCATAACGATGAGAAATCCTATGCAATAGTTTATTGATCATTAATTAAAAAAATTATTAATAGCGTCTAAAACTCTATTTAATTCAATTTCTGATAAGTTTGATCCACTAGGCAAACAAAGTCCTTTTTCAAATAATTCATCTGAAACACCATTTAAATAACTAGGAGCATCCTTAAAAACTGGTTGTTGATGCATTGGTTTCCATAAAGGTCTTGATTCAATGTTTTCTTTTTCCAAAGCTAATCTTAAATCTTCTCTCATAGATTTGGACTTCAATAATATACATGTCAACCAACGGTTTGATTTATAACCGTTTGGTTCCTGTAAAAATACAATATTATCATTGTTTTTTAGCGCATTTGAATAAAACTCATGATTTGCACGTCTTTTTGCAACATGGCTATCCAAGATGGTCATCTGTCCACGACCGATACCCGCTAAAATATTTGACATTCTATAATTGTATCCTATATGAGAATGTAAGTAATGAGGTGCATGATCTCGAGCTTGAGTTGCCAAGAAGACTGCTCTTGATTTTGCGTCTAATGATTTGGTAACCAATGCGCCACCACCAGAAGTTGTAATGATCTTATTTCCGTTAAATGACAAAATTGAAAATTCGCCGAAAGTCCCGCATTTCCTACCTTTGTATTCACTTCCCAATGATTCGGCGCTGTCTTCAATAACGGGAATATTATATGTTGCAGCGACTTCATTTATTTCATGTACTTTATAGGGCATGCCGTATAGATGCACTGCTATGATTGCTTTAGGTGTGTTTCCTTTTGCAATTCTATCTTTGATAGCTATTTCAAGTTGAATGGGGCATAAGTTCCATGTTTCCCTTTCGCTATCCACAAACACGGGTTTGGCACCCAGATACACGATAGGATTTGCAGAAGCCGAAAATGTTTTACTTTGACAAATGACCTCATCACCGTGTGTGACACCAAGTAATATAAGCGATAAATGGAGTGCTGAAGTGCCGGAGCTCAATGCTGCAACATGGCTACTATCTTCAAGGTACCCTTCAAGGTCTTTTTCGAAATTAGTAACATTAGGACCTAACGGCGCGACCCAATTGGAGTCAAATGCTTCTTGAATGTAAGGTTGCTCAAAACCACTCATATGTGGTGATGAAAGCCAAATTTTTAATTTCATAAGTAAAAAATTGTTAAGTAATTTAAAATTACCATTCAATTTATGTCTATAGAGGGGATTTGGGACACGATCTAAATTACAGGTAAATATCCGTTATAATGTTCAGACAACCCAAATTAAAACGATAAAGAGTAAATTTTTACGATGTTGACTGACTTCTATAATCAATTGTATGGTTGTAAAAACAATGCTTTATATTATGCATGAAATTGCTATAAATAAATCACAATTATATAAGACAATTGGGCAATTTAGGTTATGAAGTAAATGTTGGTAATACACTTCATTATTTTCTTTAGATATAATGTCTGATCTATATTTTTTGTTTCTTTGTCGGTTCTATAAGTTAGATTGTTTTATCTGCCTTATATTTATCTCTCAAAATTAAATTAGTAAGCCTTATTCTAAACAATGAACATCTTAATCACTTCAGCAGGACGCAGAGTTTCGCTTGTTAGATCTTTTCAGAAGGAGTTAAAGGGGGTCTTTCCACAATCAAAAGTTTATGCCTCTGATGCGAACCCAATACTGTCAGCCGCTTGCCAAGTTGCAGATGGATTTTTCAAGGTTCCTCGACTAAATGAATCCAATTACATCAATGTGCTTCTCGAGTTCTGTGAAGCGAATGAGGTTAAATTAATCATTCCAACGATTGATACCGAATTGCTCGAACTATCAAAGAATAAGACTTTATTTAAGGAGAGGGGCATTTCAATCGTTATATCTTCCATTGATTTTGTCTCCAAATGTAGAAACAAGCGTGATATACATGACTTTTTTATAAGCCACAACGTGAAAGTGGCTGAAGAATATTCCAAAGATAATTATAAACTGCCTCTTTTTATAAAGCCTTACGATGGTAGTAGGAGCGTGGATACTTATTTGATTCGTTCCAAAGAAGAATTGACCGATTATCATTTTGAGAATGAGAAATTGATGTTTTTGGAGTATTTAGATCATGATGATTATGATGAATTCACGTGTGATTTATATTATGGCAAAGATCATAAATTGAAATGTGTGGTACCTAGAAAAAGAATTGAGGTGAGGGATGGAGAGGTTTACAAAGCGCTAACGGTCAACAATATTTTAGCATCTTACATAAAGGAAAACTTGAATAGTATTCATGGGGCTGTGGGTTGTCTAACTGCCCAGTTTTTTTTACATAAAACACAAAATGACAAGATTTATGCGATAGAAATCAATCCTCGTTTTGGTGGCGGCTATCCTCTATCATATTTATCTGGCGCCAATTTTTCGAAATGGATTATTGAAGAATATTTACTCGGAAAAACGATCGATGAAAAATTTGATGTGTGGGAAAGTGATTTGTTAATGATTCGTTACGATGATGAAATATTGGTCCATGGATATAAAGGTTGATGCACATACAGTCATCGTATTCGATTTAGACGACACGTTGTATAACGAACTAGATTATTTAAAATCTTCCTACAAATCGATAGCGCTTTTTTTGGAACCAATTAATTGGAAATTATTGTATTCCAATATGTTTTCAATGTATAGGAGTAAATTGAACGTATTTGAATATCTCACAAATTCCTATGAAATCGATATTGAGACGTTGATAGAAATGTATCGTAACCATCAGCCATCGCTTGAATTATTTAATGGCGTTACGGAACTTTTTGAAGCTATCAAGTCTAAAAATGGACGAATCGGAATCATTACTGATGGAAGAGCCAGAACTCAACGAGCCAAGATGGAGAGTCTAGGAATCACAAATTATATCGATAAAATTGTAATCTCTGAAGAGATTGGTTTTGAAAAACCAAGTCAGGAAAACTTTAAAGCGATTGAAAATTCTCTAAATGGAAACGTTTATTACTACGTTGCTGACAACTGTAAAAAAGATTTTATTGCTCCGAATGCTTTAGGATGGAAAAGTGTCGCTTTAATTGATAATGGAAAAAATATTCATTTTGAATCCCATAAATTTCAATCCATTCAAAATGCACCACAAAACCTCATTATCGAATTAACGGAGTTGAAAATTATATGAATTTAATGCATGGATTTATTCTTTAGTACCCTTAAATTCTGGCATATCCATTGTTGCAGAATTATTTATGTCTTTCCTATTGATTACCTTGTCAATTGTTTTTAGTATTATTTTAAAATCAAGTGTGAAGGATATGTTTTCCACATAATACACATCATATTCAAACTTTTGTTCCCAGCTGATTGCATTCCTTCCATTAACCTGCGCCCATCCAGTAATTCCTGGTAACACTTCATGCCGTCTGTTCTGTCGTAGGTTATAGTATTGTAAATAGTGTGGCAATAGTGGACGAGGACCTATTAAACTCATGTCTCCTTTTAAGACATTAAGGAGTTGTGGCAATTCATCTAATGAGAATTTTCTACAAAAATTGCCAATTGTTGTGATACGTTCAATGGCTGGCTTAAGAGTTCCATTTTGATCTTTCTTGTCGTTCATTGTTTTAAACTTAATAATTGTAAACAATTTTCCGTTTTTTCCGGCACGTGTTTGATAAAAGAACGGCTTGCCATTGTTGAGAAATAATAAACACAGCATCAAAACAACAAAGATTGGAGAAATAACAAGAAGTCCAACTAATGCAGCAAAAAAATCAAAAGTCCGTTTTAAAAATAATTGATACATTTCTAATCGAGATTATTATAAAGATTCAATAACTCTTTCCAAATGTCCTCTCTTTTGTAGTGGCCGATAATATTTGATCTAGAATTATTTTTCAAATCTCTCACTTTTTCATGATTATCATATAGCTCTAACATAGCATTTTTTAAAGCGGTACTATCTTTCTTTGGAATGATGAGGCCGTTAAAGTTGTGTGTGATAATCTCATTACAACCATTGATATCTGTTACTATACAGGGAGTTTCCATACAGCTTGCTTGCAATACGACATTTGGAAACCCTTCTCTGTAACTTGGGAATGTGAATATGTCACTTACTGCAACATAAGGTCTGATATCGTCAACCATGCCGGTTTCATAGATAAAAGTGTTGTTTTTTATGATGGATTCAGTTTTAGTATCAATAGGATCTAATAATTTCTCTGTGGGTCCCACTATAATTAATCGAACGTCAGAGTGCGTCTTGCTGATAGAATCAAATGCCTTTACCAATTCGTTGACTCCTTTGTCCGTTACGACTCTACCTATGTATATAAAAACGATGTCACCAGGATTAATATTAAATTTTTGCTTTAGTTCTTCTATTTGTTCCGATGGCACATTTTTTCTGTCATAATAGTCGGTATCAATACCATTCGAACTTCCATTGCCAATAACTTTTAGTTTTTCATTCTTACAGAAGCCTTCTTGTAAAACAATTTCCTGCAAAGCAAATGAATTAGGTAAAACCAATGTAGCACAGGAATAAGTAATTGTCTCTACAGTATTCAAAATCATACGTTTCAAACCTTTTGTTTCAAGCAGAGGAAGTCCTGCAATTGTATGAAGTCTGTGAGGCACTCTGGCTAGTTTTGCCGCCATCATACCCAAGGTTCCTGCCTTTGGCGTATGCGTGTGAACTACGAACGGTTTTTCTTTTCTGAAAACGTTATATAGTTTGTAAAGACTGATTAAATCTCTAAATGGAGTAATGGAACGGGACATTTTTACAGGAATTGTCCTAATTCCTTCATCCATGCCAACCTTTATTAAATCCTCTTCACTAGCAACTCCTATTATATCATAATGACTGCTCATAAAGCGCAGTTGACCTTTTAGCAAAATACCTAGTGAGCCAGCTATCGTTGCGACTCGAATTATTTTTTTCATAAATGCTTTAGCATTGAATAAGTGTTTAAATACCACTTCTGAAAAGTGTAAAAGCTCCACACTTGCATACTGCTATCTTCTTTTCCTGAAAGGTGCTTTTGGATGAGATCAGTTATAAATTCTTTATTAAAAATACCCTGCGAAGATAAAAATTTAGGTTCAATAAAAGATTCAAGTTCAGCTCTTAAACTCCCTTTTAGCCAATCGCCAACAGGAACACCAAAACCCTGTTTTGATTTTTCAAGAAAATCTGGTGAAAATTTATCAGCAAAAGCCTCTTTTAATATATACTTTTTGTTCCATCCTTTCAATAGGAAATTCTCGGGTAATGAATTTGTTAGACCCCAAAGTGATTTGTTTAAAAACGGTGCACGACACTCTAATGAATTCAACATACTCGTACGATCTACTTTAACCAACATATCGCCTTCTAAACTTATATTTTTATCGACCATTCTAAAATCAGTTAAGTTTTTAGGATTGGACTGTTTTAACTTTGACTTAAACTTTTCAAAAGTATCAGAAATTACGTAATGTTCTTTTAATAACTTCATTTTTTCTTCGTCGGTAAATGCTAACGAAATGATATTCCAATACTGATTGCCATCATAATTAAAGGCTTTCAATAGTCTATTGATTCTAAATCGTTTACCTCGATTATCATCATTTGTATTCAATAATGCCGAAGTTGCCTTTAAGACTTGTTTGTGTATGCCCTTGGGAACCATAGAAGTATAAGCATTGTTCAATTTACCCATATAATACTTGTTGTAACCTCCAAACACTTCATCCCCTCCATCACCAGTCAACGCTACTTTTACATAATCGCTGGCATGTTTGGAAACCAAAAAAGTGGGTAAAGCGGATGAATCTGCAAATGGTTCATCAAAATTTAAAAGAATGTCATCGATGCTATTTTTGAAGTCATCCTCCTTAACTGTAAACTCATGGTGCTTACTATTTACGAGTTTAGCGACCACTTTGGATTTGTCTGTTTCGTCATAATCCTTTTTTTCAAACCCAATTGAAAAAGTTTCTATCCTTTGACTGGAAATTTGGGACAAACAATAGGTGACTACTGAAGAATCAACACCTCCAGATAGAAAGGTGCCTAAAGACACGTCCGCAACAGACCGACTCTCCACACTTGCCATCACATTGTTAAAAACCTCTTGTTTTGCTGTTTCGAATGAGATGTCACTTTTTTTAATTGGCTTGGGTGTTTCAATTTCATGAATAGAAAAACTATCTGAATTGATGTCAAACTCAATATAATGATTGCTTGGTAACTTAAAAATATCCTGATATATGGAATAGGGAGCAGGTATGTAGGTTAATCTAAAGTATAGGTTTAAACCTTCCTTGGAAATATCCGGTTTTGAATGCAGCTGTTTAACAATGGATTTTAGTTCAGATCCATAAATGAAATCCGTTTTTGTTTTAGTGTAATACAACGGTTTCTCACCAAAGAAATCTCTCGCAATGAATACCTTATTTTTAGTCTTGTCATGAATACTAAACGCAAACATACCGTCCAACTCTTCAAAGGAAGCGACTCCTTTTTGTTCATAAAGTTTTAAAATAACTTCGGTGTCGCTTGTTGTTTTAAATGTAACACCTGAATTTTCTAACGCTTGTTTTAAAGCTCTGTAATTATAAATTTCACCATTAAAAACGATTCCAATATTTTGATCATTAGAATACATAGGTTGCTTGCCAGTACTCAAATCTATAATTGACAAGCGTCGCATTGCCATCGCAACGCTGGATGTTCCGTCAGAGCTTACATAAAAACCATCCTCATCTGGACCGCGATGGTAAATGAGTTGGTTCATTTCAGCCAATTCACGCTTCAGCAAACCTTCGTCCTTATGGCTGTTATTTATAACTCCATTAATTCCACACATTGCTCACAATCATTTGACATTAATAAATTTGAAGAATTCAGAATATATAGATTTTAATTGATAGTCTTTAGAACGTTGCAAACCCAACGTGCTATAGTTCACGCGTATTTCAGGATTGTCTTCTAAAAATTTTAAGGCATTGATAAGCCCTTTAGAATCATCATTATTTATAAGAATTCCATATTTAGCTTTTATAAAACCACCTTGTTCTATAGTTACATCAACGTTTTCATTCAGCATTTCCAAAGGTCCTGACAAACAATTGGTAGATATGCATGGCAAACCTACAGCCATCGCTTCCAGTAACGCGTTAGGAAACCCCTCAGTAAAAGATGATAATACAAAGCAATGACTTTTTACCAAATAATCATTCACGTTTTTTACTTTTCCGACTAAAACAACATTTTTATCGAGGTTAGTATCTTTAATCTGTTCTAAAAGTTGATTTTCGAGCGGTCCTTCCCCTAAAATGTTGAGCTCATAATCATTTGGCATCATCTGAAGCGCCTTAATAATCATACGGTGATTTTTTCGGACATTTAGAGTCCCAGCCGTAATAATCTTATAAAATTTGTTAGAAATACCAAGGGAATCGGTGTCAATCACCTGTTCTGGAATTTCCATTGGATTATAAATTACTTCCATTGGTATTTTTACCCCAAAATTGTCTCGTAAGTCATTGTTTATATGTACTGAATTGGAAAAAAGACGAGTGCATTTATTGTAATATATCGGATAGAAAATCCGAGATATATATAAAGATAATTTACTTGTGGTATTATCTGAAGGGTATCCACGCTCACTTAAAATAGTTTTTACGTTTTTGTTCCGTTTTGCGATCATTCCATTGACAAGATTAGGGGTTGCCAAGAATGATACGGAAATATCAATCTTTTTCTGTTTTATTAACTTGTTATATTGTGAAGCAAATTTTAAAAAATCCATTAATTTAGAATAAAATGGACTCTGCATCTCATTCTTTGATAGCACGACCACTTCGACTTCTTCAGGAATATCGAAATGTATAACATCATAAAAAAGTACCAAGGTTACATTAAAATCGTTCTTCAGTTCTTTTAATAAGAGACTGATTACTTTTTCAGCACCACCACTACCCATAGATATGACTAGAATACTTAAATTTTTCTTTTTATTGTTCATTTAGATTTGGAGTTGTTGTTATGAACATTAATAAAAAGCGTTTCATATTCCGTAAGTATTTTTTCCTTGTTAAATTTTTCGACGACGGAATCTCTGATTAATTCAGGTTTCCAAATTTTAACTTCGTTTATTTTCCGTATAAATTCCTTTTCATTTTCCACCAAATATCCATTGACTCCATTAACTATAATTTCTTTCGTACCACCAGGAACGTTGAATGCAATCACTGGAGTTCCAACGACACAGCTTTCAATTAAACAATTGGGAAATCCTTCAAAATAGGAGCCTTGTAAGAATAAATCATTTTGCTTTAAAAACTTCGAAACTTCACTTGTAAATGGAATATGAGTGACTTTATCTGTCAATTGATACTGCTCAATTAGCGATAATATAAGACTTTTCTCTGGTCCAGTACCAATCAAGGTGTAGTGAAATGGTATGGTTAGCTGAGAAAGCATTTGTAAAATCCGAGCAATTCCTTTCTCTTTGCTCAACCTACCGACTGTGATAAGAGCAAGTGGTGCATTTTGCTTTGAGTCCGTTTTTCTGTCAAACAGCTCTGTTATAGGATTGTTGATGACTACCAATTTGTGTTCATGAACATTAAAATTCCTTTTAAGGTCTTCCATCATATCTTTAGATTGGCAGATTACCTTATCAAAATACTGGAATCGCTTTTTAACAATAAAATTAGCAAAACTTTTCTTTTGGGTATGATTAAAAAACTGGGCATCTACACTCAAAACTGTGGATTCTCGAGCTATGAATTTTGTTTTAGGAAAAAATATTGAGAGATATGCCATCACTGTATTTAAGTGGCTGATCACACTGACCACAATGTCTGGTTTTGATCCTTTTATAAATTTATAAATAGTAGGAATCCCTTTCAAAACCCTTGTTTGTTCTAAAAAATAAACTTTTGAATTTTTCACTTCATATGCAGCATCTGTAGATTTGCCAATAATCAATAAGGTGGTGTCAAATTTTGTTTTGTCGATGGATTTTGCCAAAAAAGAAAATATACGTTCAGAACCACCAGCAGAAAGGGTAGGTAAAACAAATATGATTTTGATGGGTTTATTTAAGGTCATAACCTTGATTGTTGTTTAGCCATTGCTTTAAAACCAGTAACTTCCAGATGATGACATAATGATTCCAGCTGCCATCCATATGCTGTTGGATTTGTTTTTTGATTAGTTCGACATCAATTCCAGGAATTTGACTCAATCCTTCATGATTTAATTCAGAAAGCACATAATCTTTTAATTCCTTCCGAAACCATACTTGAAAAGGCATCGTAAATCCCGCTTTTGGTCTATCGAAAATATGTTTTGGAACATATTGATACAATAAATCTTTGAGAATTCTTTTTTGATTACTTCTTTGAAATTTGAATTCTGTTGGTAAACTCTGGGCAAATTCAACTATCCGAAAATCCATTAAGGGAGAACGCGCCTCCAGCGAATAAGCCATTGTAGCGCGATCGACTTTGGTATTGATATCCCAATTCAGATAAGTTTTTATATCAAATGCAGAAACACGTTCCAACAGGTTTTTTTCATAATGATTTAGATATTTTAATTCGTTGACTTCCTTACTATTCATTTTTGTCTCGTCCGTAATAGAATCTATATATGCCTTCTCTATAGACTTATATTTCATGAATTCCGAAATGATTTTAAGTCTGTAATTAGGAAATATTCCAACAACTTTAGAAATTGCCAATCTAGCAGAGTAGGGCAGTTTCATAAATTGAGACCCTTTAAGGATCCAATCATAACGATGATAACCGATAAAATTCTCATCTCCAGCATCGCCAGACAAAGCAACAGTGACATGCTGTCTCGTATGTTTTGCCAATAACATCGACGGAATGGCTGAAGAATCCGCAAAAGGCTCATCATAATAATGATGAAAGTTTTTAATGAGATCGATACCTTCATTATAATTACACTCAATCACATGATGATCTGTCTTTAAATGATCAGCCACTTGTTGTGCATAAATACTTTCGTCAAATCCAGCATCATTAAATTTTACAGAAAATGTCTTTATTTTGGCTTGTGAAGTTTGGGTTGCCATGGCAGCAATGAGGGACGAATCGATTCCACCAGAGAGAAAAATGCCCACAGGAACATCTGCAAATAACCTGATTTTTACAGCATCGGAAAGAATGTTTTTGAGCTGTGATTGTGCATCTTTATAAGTTCCGGAGAATTTGGTTTCTCCTTTGTAATCAATATCCCAATAGCACTTGGTTTCAAATTGGCCAGAAACCAAATCGAAGGTAAACGAATGTCCAGGTAGTAATTTTTTAATTTCGTTGAAAATACTCATAGGATCTGGCACAGCTCCCCATGTCAAGTAGGCATCTATGGATTTTTTAGAGATGCTTAAATTATCATTAAATAGCTGAATGGACGAAAGTTGACTTGCGAATTCAAATTCCTTCTCATTGTGATAGTAATAAAATGGTTTTTGTCCCAAACGATCTCTAGCACCAAAAAATTGATGTTTAGATCTGTCATATATCACAAAAGCAAACATTCCGTTAAAATGATTGACGCAGTTATCTCCATATTCCATATAAGCTGCACAGATCACCTCCGTATCACTCGTGGTTTTGAATATGTATCCTTTTTTAAGAAGTGTGTCTTTGAGATCCTTAAAATTGAATATCTCTCCATTAAAAACAATTTCTATGGTGTCCTGATAAGTAAAGGGTTGATTTGATCTAGCATCTAAATCAATGATGGACAATCTATTGTGTCCAAATGCAAATTTGTCCTCGTAAAGCTTAAGTCCCATCTGGTCGGGACCTCTAAACGCCGTGCGCTTTAATTTGTCCTTAATTTGAGATTCAGAATATAATATTGTACTTCCGTAAATTCCACACATTGGATTTTTCTTTTTTATCGAATTACCATTCCAGCGCCATTTCTGTCGAGCCATTGTTTTAGGACCAACAGTTTCCAGATTAAAGGATAACGATTCCAAGTGCCAGACATGTGTTGTCCAATCATTTTGGTAACATTTGGAACATCGATTCCTGGGATGGCCTTCAAATTTTTCTCACTTAATTCTTGAAGCACATAATCCTTTAAATCCGTTTTGAACCATTCAGAAAAGGGCATTGTAAAACCTGCTTTGGGTCTGTCAAATATTTCTTTTGGTACAGATTCATAAAGAACATCCTTTAGAATTCGTTTTTGATTTTTACCTTGAATTTTAAAATCGGTTGGTAAGGATCTTGCAAATTCAATAATTCGATGATCCAATAATGGTGCCCGCGCTTCCAATGAAAAAGCCATGGTAGCACGATCTACTTTGGTATTGATATCCCAATTCAAGTAAGTTTTTAAGTCAAAATCGGAGACACGCTCCAGCAGATTTTTGTTTGAATGTTCTAAATATTTTCTTTGAGGAACATCCATATAATCAAAGTCACTATTTATATATGAGAGGTCAACGCCTGTCACACCAGATATGTAGGAATCATTAACATTCTCGTACGCCATTGCCTCCGCAATTAATTTCAGTTTATAACTTGGAATTAAAGAAAGCATTGAACCACCTAATTTTCGCAAAGAGTGGGGCAATGTATACATCAAATTTGCTTTCTTGATCCAGTCATAACGCTCATAACCAATGAATGCCTCATCACCGCCATCACCCGATAGTGCGACGGTCACTTGTTTTTTTGTGTATTTGGCCAACAACATAGAAGGAATTGCTGAAGAATCTGCAAAAGGTTCGTCGTAAAATGTTGAAAAATTCTCGATCAAATCGATGCCTTCCTTGTAATTACATTCAATCACGTGATGGTCTGTTTGCAAATGGTCTGCCACTTGCTGCGCATAAATACTTTCATCAAATCCTTTTTCATTGAATTTCACTGAAAAGGTTTTGATTTTTGTAGAAGATGTTTTTGTAGCGAACGCTGACACCACTGATGAATCCACACCACCCGACAAAAATACGCCCACTGGCACATCCGCAAAAAGTCTGCTTGAAACCGCATCAGTAAGAATGGTGGAAAGTTCATTCTTCGCATCTTCGTAATTCCCTTTAAAACTTGGTGCTGATTTATAATCAATATCCCAATACTGTCTTGAAGTGAAAACACCTGTATTTAAATCAAAGGTAAATGAATGTCCTGGCAACAATTTTCTCACTTCGTTGAATATGGAATAAGGATCTGGGATGGCACCCCAGGCCATGTAGTAAGAGATTGATTTTTCAGAAATTGAAAGATTCTGATTATAAAGCTGAATGGATGATATTTGACTTGAAAATTCAAAATCTTTCCCATTATGATAATAATAAAAGGGTTTTTTTCCTAAACGGTCTCGAGCACCAAAAAACAGTTGCTTTGTTTCATCATAGATGACGAATGCAAACATGCCATTAAAATGATCGACGCAATATTCGCCATATTCTAAATAAGCAGCGCATAAGACTTCTGTATCACTGGTGGTATTGAATTGATAGCCTTTTTTAACCAACACTTCTTTTATGTTCTTAAAATTATAGATTTCGCCATTAAAAACGACATGAATATGTTCATAATACGTAAAAGGCTGATCCGATCGCGGATCTAAATCTATAATGGATAATCTGTTATGTCCTAAAATGATGTTTTGAGATTCAGTAGAATAAGATTTCCACCCCATTTTATCAGGCCCTCTAAAGGCTGTACGCTGAAGCTTATCCTTAACTTGAGACTCATTATATTTGAATGTTGTACCGTATATTCCGCACATAATTTGGGGTTAACTATTTAATTAAAGATTGATACAAATGTAAATGCTTTGCATAAACATTTTCAATTTTAAAATTGTCTCTACATTCTTGATACAGTTTTTCACTCTTCTCCATGGCGACTTCATAATTAAGAATTACTGATTTGATCGCAGTTGAAAAGTCATCTAGGTTTGAAATAGTGGCATTCTCATTATTCAAAAAATCAGGAATACTGCCCACCGGTGTCGAAATGACAGGAAGTTTTGTTGCTGCAGCCTCAATTAAAACCATCGGCATACCTTCCCAAAGTGAGGGTAAAATAAGGAGGTGCGATTCCAATAAATAAGGTTTCACATTGCTTTGAAAGCCAAAAAGGTTGAAATAATTTTCAAGTTTTTCTTCTTTGATGGTATCCTTCAACTGCTGTTCCTGATCACCTGTACCTACGACGTTTATTATAAAATTTTCAATATTACTTTGAATTAAATATTTTGCAAAACCTATCATTGCAAGTGGGTTTTTCTCTTTTCGCAATCGTCCCAAGTAAAGAATGTTAAATTTTGAACCATGTTTATAATCAATTGTGTCTTTACTTTCTAGCTCTTCAAAATCAATCCCATTAGGAATTATTACGCTGTTTTTTAAAAACCATTGTTGTGCATTTTTACTAAAGATAATATCTTTTTTACGTAACGGTTTAGAGACATATAATAACAGCTTTGGATTGAACTGTTCAACAACACTAGAATGCAGCGTAAAAACAATAGGAATACTTTTATACAATAGATTGTATGCTAAACCAAAAAAACATCCATAGAGTTGGTGGCAATGAAACACAGCATCGGACACGTTCTTTAGAATATTATGCAATGTTTTAGCACCATCGATTAAGGATTTGTTTTTGAATGATGTTACATTTAAAAAATAGCATTCAATCCCATATTCAATGAATTTGCCCTCTAATGTATTGTCATTTGATACAGAAACTACGATAGTCCGAACATGAGGATGGCTTTGTTTGGCTAACTGAAGAACCATTTGTTCCGCGCCACCGCCTCCTAAACCACTAGATATATGAATTATAGTCAATTGTTATTACAAATTTTGAGGTTGTTCTGTTAATGGAACAGTATTATCTAAATCCCAAGGGTTTTGCTCTTCTAAATCCTTTTTTTCATCCGTTTCGGTAACACGTGTATAAATCCATAGAGAGGCAAAAACCACCAAATAACTGCTAAAATAATTATGCATAGTCATTAGAATACCAAATATTGAAAACGTCATGAGGAAATAGTGTACATTAGTTTTGAAAAATGCAAGACTTTTTTTCAACATATAAAAATAGATTCCAATCATTAACAAAAAAGGCATAATCCCAGCCTCACCAAGAACCATTAAGAAAGAATTGTGGACACCTTGTTTTGTTGGATCCAAACCACTTAATGCTTGGTAACCGTTGCCAAATATAGGGTTCTTCAAAATCATATCGTAATAGGTCGCCCAAGTTGCGGTTCTAGAGTCATCTTCCAAGACAGCAATATCAGCTTGACTCGTGCTGTTGCCCAAGATGCTTTGAAATGCTGAAAATCTTACCGTGTTCAACTGTAAGATCGTTGCAAGACTAAAAACAACAACAATAACCCCGATCCCTAAACCAAAATTTACTGAATTTTTTCTATTTGAAACTATTGCAATAAGGCTAACTAAAATCCATAAAAGTATAAATGTTCTAGAAAACGTAATGATACCCGCAAAAGTAAATAGAAATTGACCGAATAATTTCAACGATTTTGTTGTTATTGAGAAACTTAAACAATAACCAATAAGGCATACAAAGCCAGCACCATTAGGATCTAAATAAAAACCACTATATCGACCATAGCCATCTTGAAACATCACAGCATGCACCAATATGCTTGATGCTCCTAGAATGAGGATTATAAAAAATTCTTTTATGGTTGTGTTGCGTGCGAGTTCTGTACCGCTAATGACTAAAATCAAAAATTTCAAGAAATCTGTTTGATAGTATTTTGGGCTATCAACATAGATGAGCCCACTTATGATGAAGTAAAGTAAAACAAATATGATAAATGGTAAAAGAGGTCTCTTTTTGGAAACCAGAAAATAATAAACCAACAAAAGACCATATAAAACCGCACTCAATTTACTTCCGAGAGAAAGATCATACGCGAAAAATGTAGGTATTCCCCACAACGTTAAACATAAAACGACGTACTTTAGAATTTTCATTTTTTATTTCAATTCCATTAAATTTTTTATTGCAGAACAGTTTTTGTCATTTTTACCCAATTTTCAGCATAATCCTTGAAGGAACCTGATAAAGAAAAAGAATGAGACAAACCAAAAATTTCGAAGTTGACAACATTAATTCCTTATCAGAAAAGTATAGTTTGGATTTGATATATTCAAAAGCCAAAACACGATAATAATGTTTGAATATTATATCTGAATTTGAAACATTCCTCAAGCCATAATAAGAACCGAAATAATAGGTGGCAGCATTTTGTTTCTTTGTTTTTTTCGAATTGATAAGACTACCTTCTGTAAAATGAACATTCAGAAAAGAAATGTTTAAGCACAAAAAATCATATCGCCTATTTATCTCATTCCAAGTATGACTTTCCTGAATATGACATTGTTTGTTAGTGAACAATTTCTGATTTCTTAAAATGTCTGTTTTCCAGCACGTCCATTTATCTCCTGCAATTTGAGATTTTCGATTTAATACGCGTTCATCAAAATCGGTTTGCCATATATCTTTCGGAAAATAATCGCCCTGAACTTCACCTTTTTGATTTTTGGTCAACGTCCATATCGCCCCAATTTTAGCGCTACAATTATCTATTGTTGACCAAAGTTGCTCCAGTTGTTCTAAAGTTTCTGGTTCAAAATCGTCATCACTATCTGCGATGATGGTATATGGCATATCGCATTTTTCTAAACCATAATTAACTGCACCAGGCTTACCTTCATTTATAGATAGAACGTAATATTCAATTTGGATTTGAGAATTATTAATCCATTGATTGACCAAGTCTTTAGTCCCGTCGGTACTGCCGTCGTCAACTATAATCCATTTAAAAGCTTTATAGGTTTGAGCCAATAAAGATTCGTGAACACGTGGAAGTGTATGACACCTATTGTAAGTTGGCGTGAGTATGTTGAACATTTTTTTTATTGATATGGCAAATATAGATATATAATATGATACTGTTGATAATAGACACGAGTGAGGTGGCCAAAGCTAGGCCGTATACCTCAAGATATTTTATGAGCACATAATTCAGAATAAAATTTAAAATTAAGCTGATTAGTGATGTTAGTACCATAAAATTATTCCTATTTATTGATACGAGAAATTTAATCATAACAACTCCTGCTATGTAGGAAGGGATGTGCAATGCATACATCTGCTGAACTCTTGATACCTTATAGGTATCTGCATCTGTAAAGGCTCCTCTCTCGAATAATAAGGAAATTATGGGACTTGATAATAGGATTACAATAATGGTGATGGCTACACTAGCATAAATGAGATATTTAAGAATTTCTTGCAATTTCTTAAACGCAACATCGCGATCTTCGACAGCACTTTTTGAAAAGTAGGGTAGAAGAACACTTCCAAGTGCTATGCCAATGATACCTATAACAAACGCAGGAATTTTTATTCCATAACTGATGGCTGCTATACTACCTATTATCAATTGAGCGGAAAAATATTGATCTATCATTGGGTTGACACCAGCCAACAAACCCGAAGACACTTTTGCTGGGATTTGTCTGAACATCATAATCGCATTTGCACTTTTAAAATCAGGCTTTTTAAGATCGAAAATCTTCATTCTGACCGCTACTATCAATAAAAATAAAAACTGTAGGATACTACCAATAAGTGTACCAATGGCCAACACGCGTTCCTGAAACTGTTCACGAAAGAATATCAGACATCCTAGAATTGCCAATGTAGTTAACAATGGGCTTATTGAAACATATGTAAATTCGTCATAAATATTCAATAACCCACCTAATAGAGATGATAATCCCCAAAACAAAATACATGGCAATAGATAATGAAATTGAGTGATTATTAAATGATAGTAGTGGGTGGTATGCCCTGGGTAAAGAGCGCCTAAATACACTTCAGTAAAAAGATAGCAAACCAACATGAAAAACAATGCCGTGCCAACAGTCACTGTTAAACTAGTCATTTGAAACGCACCAATATTATTAGACGTTTTTTGCTCTGATATGTAATTTGGGATAAAAACAGAATTAAAATTATCTAGAAACACAGAACTAATAAAGCCTGGTAATAAAGCGGCTATTATAAATGTATCTATCAGTTCAGAAAGTCCGAAGGCACTTGCAACGTACATCTCTTTATAAAAACCAGCGCCTTTAATCACCACCGCTATACTTCCAACAGTAATGATGTTGAGCAGCGTGGGGTTGTAACGTCCTCTTTTATAAAGTGATAATAAAAGTGATTTTAACTTATTCATTCGTAGACTAGTTATGCGTTAAAAAATAACATAGAACTAGGTTTTATCTAATTTGTTATAAGGAATGCAAATATGTGAATAAAACTTTGATTAGAAGATTTTTTTGTACGAACCAATTGTTTTCAACGATTAAATTCATTTTTGTTGGAGACAAATTTTAGATTTTGACATAAGTCAACGATCTCACATGTATTTGAAGGAACTCAACAATCGTTTTTGAATATAAAATAAAATTTTATAGTGTCAAACGTCTAAATGGCCAAAGTACGATGAAGAAAAATTTAATAAATCTTGAATCGATGGCACGCACGTAATCATTAAGATTATACGGTAAATATTTAGATGCTCTTAAAAGAACATAAATGCTTTTAAAAAAAAATATTGGAGTTTTGAAAAAATAACTAATGAAGAACCAATTCAAAACAGCTAAAGAATGTATAACGGAGCCAAAAGCTCTTTTTTCAATACTCGTGGAGCTCAATGAGTCTGCAACGTCGACATGATATATCCGTAGAGTTTTATTAATATATTTTGTAAGATAACCCTCTTTTGCAACGAGATTCCAAATGATTCCTTCAGGAATTAACCCTCTTGAAAAAATTTGTTGATTTATATGTATACCTTTTAAAACACTTGTAGAAGTAAATCCCCATTTTTCTCCCTTGATACCATCCAAAGCTTGTGACTTAAATGTATTACTATAAAATGGATCTGTTGGAAAGGCATCTCCGATTCTATTACCATGTTGATCTTGGCACATACCAGTGACCGCACACACTTTGTGTTTTATGGAATCAGGAATTTCTAAATATTCTCGGTTGAATACCTCTAGTGCGTCTGGCACACATTCGTCATCACCATCAAAAGTTAATAAAAGCTCTCCCTTTGCTAATGCGATGGCCTCAATAAAACATCCCATCTTGTGTTGATTTAAAGTGTTGTTTATGTAATGTATGTTTAATGGTGAGGTTTCAACAATTGCTTCGATTACTTCATGAGAATTATCTAAAGAGCCATCATTGATAATTAGCCATTCAAAATTTTTAAATGTTTGATTGACTAATGATTGATGCACATTTTTGATAGTCATTTCACAATTATAGACAGGAGTAAAAACAGTGAATCTGTAAGCATATTTTTGATCTCCTATTTTGTGATATGTAGGTATAAAATCCTTTAAATATATCATTCTAACAAATTAATTCTGCTATGTTCCTACAAAATTTTGTGATCAATATCCTTTGTCAAGTGGGGTGTATTTTCTTTGCATGCGAAAAAACGCTTGGTATATGAGATGGTTATAATTTCAAATAGTAAAGCATCCTGGGCAATTTAACACAATATTTCTTTTGTTATTCAAATATATATAAAAAATATCCTTGATTTTTTAATTACCTATGTCAATGTTAATTCTGTCCTTCCAAATTATATTGTTAAATTTTTTAAATTCTAGATAATCATCAAAAAAATCCGACCAATAAACATCTAAATAGCGACTTTCAACGTACTTATGTACAGTTAGTCTTTTTTTTCTTTCCCCAGTGGAGTAATTTAATGAAAATAATCTTGCCCTTGTAAGATTATACTTCTATTAATTTTCAATACATCGAATAAAAAAGACTTTTAACGTATAATTATTTTTTTTTAATTAGATTGCCCTGATAAGAGTGCACCCAAGTATTAATAGCAAATGAAAACCCCAATTCCCCCTAGCCAAAATATTGGCACAAGACACTATGGTGTTACAGCATTTTTATGTCTGTTTCTTTTTTGTAATTATTCATTTACGCAACAATTAGCATTTCCAACTGCAGAAGGGTTTGGAAAATATGCTACTGGTGGACGTGGTGGAGCAGTGATCAAAGTAACAAATTTAAATGATAGTGGACCAGGAAGTCTACGTCAAGCACTTCAATACACAACAGGACCTAGGACTATAATTTTTGAAGTAGGTGGTATAATAAATTTAACGAGCGCTTTAAGTGTATTAAATGGCAATGTAACAGTTGCTGGTCAAACAGCACCTGGCGGGGGTATCTTGATAAAAGGCTCAATGCTTACTATTGAAGCGTCCGATGTAATTATAAGACATATAAGATTTCGACCAGGCCTCAATGTTCCAGCTACTGAACCCGACGGTCTAAATATTACAGCCTGGAGTAATAGACTTGTGGAAAACATTATAATTGACCATTGCTCTATTAGTTGGTCCCTCGATGAAAATCTAGATATAAGAAGTCTTGGAAATGGCATCGCGAGGAATATAAGTGTTCAATATTGCATTATATCAGAGGCAAACTATGGTTCTTTAGCCAGCGGAGGCACTTTTAACAAAACTTATTATAAAAACTATTTAGCGCATACATCTGAACGCAATGTAACTACAAATTACCCGACTCCAAATACATTTGATTTCGAAATGATAAACAATCTTATCTATGGAGTGGGTAGATCAACAGGATTAGCGCTAGGTTCAAAACAAACAGTAATAAATAATCATTATAAAAACTCAAACCAGCAAGCGATAAACCCTACGATTGTAGATTTCACTACAGTTGGACAAGGAACGGTATCAGATACTTACTCTTATATAGCTGGTAATTTAATACCAAATGGATACGAGGAATACAGTCCAAATGTAATCCCATATATTAGGACTACTCCTTACTTAAGTTCAGGGATTATTCCCATAAATGCGAGTGATGTTTCTGGAGAAATTGTGCCACATGTTGGAGCTAGTCTTCCTGTCAGGGATGCAGTAGACTTACGTTTGATTAATCAGTACAACACAAATACTGGTTCCATTGCCTATTCTGGTACGTATCCTATAATTTCAGGTGGAACGGCTCCAGCTGATACCGACAATGATGGTATGCCAAATGATTGGGAAATAGAAAATGGACTTAATCCCAATGATGCATTAGATAGAAATATTGAACAACCTGATGGCTACACCAATCTTGAATATTATTTGAATGGAATGTCGTTACAAGTAAACACTGTAACAGCCAACGCAGGCGTCGATGTTTCAATATGTCAAGGTAGTACTGCAACTTTAGCTGCAACAGGAGGCACAACCTATTTGTGGAACACTGGTGCGACCACTGCCAATATTGAGGTAACTCCAAATTCAACAACCACTTATTCTGTTACTGCCTATGACGCTTCAGGATTGAATTCAGATACAGATGAAGTGGTCGTAACAGTCAACTCTTTACCAACTGCAAATGCGGGAGCAGATGTTTCTACATGTTTTGGTACGAGCGTTACCTTGACAGCTACTGGAGGTACAAGTTATATATGGAGCAATGGTGAAACTTCATCAACTATATCAGTGAATCCGAGTAATACTAGTATATATTCAGTAGAAGTATCTCAAAATGGATGTTCCACAACTGATGAGGTACAGGTTACTGTCAATCCTTTACCATCGGTATCAGCTGGCTCTGATGTTACTATCAATCTTGGACAAAGTGCAACATTAACGGCCAATGGTGCTACTGCCTACTCATGGAGCAACGGTGTAAACGGCGCTAGTATTAATGTGAGCCCAACATCTACAACCACTTTCACAGTAACAGGAACGAATTCCAACGGCTGCAGTTCCTCGGATACAATTACAGTAAATGTAGAAACCGGGGAAGTTATCACAGTGAATGCAGGGACAGATGTCTCCATTTGTGAAGGCAATAGCACAATACTGACTGCCACAGGAGGCACGACCTATTTGTGGAATAACGGTGAGAATACCGCGAGCATCGAAGTGTCACCAAATTCAACAACCACTTATTCTGTTACCGCCTATGATACTTCAGGATTGAATTCAGATACAGATGAAGTGGTCGTAACAGTCAACTCTTTACCAACTGCAAATGCGGGAGCAGATGTTTCAATATGCCGTGGTACAAGTGTTACCTTAACCGCCAGTGGAGGTTCAGGTTATTTATGGAGTAATGGTGCAGATACTTCCAGCATAACAGTAAGCCCTAGCAATACAACCACCTACACAGTAGAAGTAACAGAAAATGGATGTTCCTCGACAGATGACGTTAGGGTATCAGTCAATCCCTTGCCATCAGTAGATGCAGGGTCGGATATTACAATTAATCTAGGAGAAACTATAACATTGACAGCAACAGGAGCAAGTTTCTATTCTTGGAGCAATGGAGCAACTGGAGCAACAGTTAATGTCAATCCAACGGTAACAACCACTTATACTGTAACTGGAACTAACGCTGACGGTTGTAGTGAATCAGATACAGTCACAGTTAACGTGGAAATTGGTGAAAGTGTCACTGCCAATGCAGGAGCAGATGTCTCCATTTGTGAAGGCAATAGCACAATGCTGACTGCCACAGGAGGCACAACCTATTTGTGGAATAACGGTGACACTACCGCTAGCATCGAAGTGTCACCAAATTCAACAACCACTTATTCTGTTACCGCCTATGATACATCAGGATTGAATTCTGATACCGATGAAGTGGTCGTAACTGTAAGTCCTTTACCAACAGCAGATGCGGGAGCAGATGTTTCAATATGCCGTGGTACAAGTGTTACCTTATCCGCCAGTGGAGGAGATAATTATTTATGGAGTAATGGTGCAACCACAACCAGCATTACAGTGAACCCTAACAGCACAACTATTTATACTATAGAAGTAACACAAAATGGATGTTCCTCGACAGATGACGTTAGGGTATTAGTCAATCCCTTGCCATCAGTAGATGCCGGATCAGACGTTACAATTAATTTAGGAGAAAGCACAACATTGACCGCTACAGGAGGAAATACTTATGCATGGAGCAATGGAGCAACTGGAGCAACAGTTAATGTCAATCCAACGGTAACAACCACCTATACTGTAACCGGAACTAACGCTGACGGTTGTAGTGAATCAGATACAGTCACAGTTAACGTGGAAACCGGGGAAGTTATCACAGTGAATGCAGGAGAAGATGTCTCCATTTGTGAAGGCAGCAGCACAACTCTGACTGCCACGGGAGGCACAACCTATTTGTGGAGTAACGGTGAAACTACTGCAAGCATCGAAGTGTCGCCAAATTCAACGACCACCTATTCTGTTACCGCCTATGATACATCAGGATTGAATTCAGATACAGACGAAGTGGTCGTAACTGTCAATTCTCTACCGACTGCAAATGCGGGAGCAGATGTTTCTACATGTGTTGGTACGAGCGTCACCTTGACAGCTACTGGTGGTACAAGTTATTTATGGAGCAATGGTGAAACTTCATCAACTATATCAGTGAATCCGAGTAATACTAGTATATATTCAGTAGAAGTATCTCAAGATGGATGTTCCACAACTGATGAGGTACAGGTTACTGTTTATCCTTTACCATCGGTATCAGCTGGCTCTGATGTTACTATCAATCTTGGACAAAGTGCAACGTTAACGGCCAATGGTGCAACTACCTACTCATGGAGCAATGGTTCAAATGGCTCTAGTGTTAATGTGAGCCCAACATCTACGACCACTTTCACAGTAACAGGAACGAATTCCAACGGCTGCAGTTCATCGGATACAATTACAGTAAATGTAGAAATTGGTGAAAGTGTCACTGCCAATGCAGGGACAGATGTCTCAATTTGTGAAGGCAGCAGCACAATACTGACTGCCACAGGAGGTACAACCTATTTGTGGAGTAACGGTGAAGCTACCGCTAGCATCGAAGTGTCGCCAAATTCAACAACCACCTATTCTGTTACCGCCTATGATACATCAGGATTGAATTCAGATACAGATGAAGTGGTCGTAACTGTCAACTCTTTACCAACTGCAAATGCGGGAGCAGATGTTTCAATATGCCGTGGTACAAGTGTTACCTTAACCGCCAGTGGAGGTTCAGGTTATTTATGGAGTAATGGTGCAAGTACTTCAAGCATAACAGTGAGCCCTAACAACACAACCACTTACACGGTAGAAGTAACAGAAAATGGATGTTCCTCGACGGATGACGTCAGAGTAACAGTCAATCCTTTACCATCAGTAAATGCGGGAAATAATATAACCATCTACCTCGGAGAGAGCGCAACCTTAACAGCATCAGGAGCGAGCTCTTACTCATGGAGTACTGGAGCTACAGAATCAAGCATTGATGTAAGTCCAATAGAAACAACAACTTATACGGTAATCGGAACTAGTTCTAACGGCTGTAGTACATCTGACACAGTTATAGTAAACGTCCAAGTTGGTGACAATGTGATCGCTTATGCAGGAGAGGACGTTTCAATTTGTGATGGTAGTGTCACGACATTGTCTGCCACAGGTGGTTCTAATTATGTATGGAGCACAGGTGAGACCACAGAAAGCATAGAGGTGTCTCCAAATTCAACAACCACTTATTCGGTTACAGTTTACGATGTATCAGGATTAAATTCTGATACAGATCAAGTGGTCGTAACTGTAAATCCTTTGCCAGCAGCAAGCGCAGGAGCAGATATTTCAATATGCCGTGGTACCACTGTAACTTTGACAGCCAGCGGAGGTTCAAGTTATTTATGGAGCAACGGTGCAATTACCCAAAATATTACGGTGAGCCCAGACAATACAACCACTTACACAGTAGAAGTAAGGCAAAATGGATGTTCCTCGACAGATGATGTCAGGGTATCAGTCAACCCCATGCCATCAGTCAATGCAGGGTCGGACGTCACACTTAATCTAGGGGAGAGCACAACATTGACCGCTACAGGAGCCAATACTTACTCTTGGAGTAATGGCGAAAATGGATCAAGCATCAATGTTAATCCAACGGTAACAACCACCTATACTGTAACTGGAACTAACGATATCGGTTGTAGTGAATTAGATACAGTCACAGTTAATGTGGAAATTGGTGAAAATGTCACTGCCAATGCAGGAGAAGATGTTTCAATTTGTGAAGGCAGCAGCACAACTCTGACCGCCACAGGAGGTACAACCTATTTGTGGAGTAACGGTGAAGCTACCGCTAGCATCGAAGTGTCGCCAAATTCAACAACCACCTATTCTGTTACCGCATATGATACATCAGGATTGAATTCAGATACCGATGAAGTGGTCGTAACTGTAAGTCCTTTGCCAATTGCAGATGCAGGAGCAGATGTTTCAATATGCCGTGGTACTACTGTAACTTTGACAGCCAGCGGAGGTTCAAGTTATTTATGGAGCAACGGTGCAATTACCCAAAATATTACAGTGAGCCCTAACAATACAACCACTTACACAGTAGAAGTAAGAGAAAATGGATGTTCCTCGACAGATGACGTTAGGGTATCAGTCAATCCCTTGCCATCAGTAGATGCCGGGTCAGACGTTACAATTAATTTAGGAGAAAGCACCATATTGACCGCTACAGGAGCCAATACTTACTTATGGAGTAATGGCGAGAATGGATCGAGCATTAATGTTAATCCGACGGTGACTACCAACTATACTGTGATCGGAACTAATGCGAGCGGTTGTAGTAAATCCGATACTGTCACAGTAAACGTTGAGACAGGCGAAGATGTCACTGTTAATGCCGGTAATGATATTTTCATATGCCAAGGCAGCAGCACAACATTGACTGCTACAGGTGGTTCTACTTACTTATGGAGCACAGGTGAGACCTCAGAAAGTATAGAGGTAACTCCAAATTCAAGTATAACTTATTCGGTTACTGGTTATGATGCATCAGGATTGAATTCTGATACGGATGAAGTAGTCGTAACAGTCAACTCTTTACCTATTGCAGATGCAGGAGCAGATGTTTCAATATGCCGTGGTACTAGTGTTACCTTAACCGCCAACGGAGGTTCAAGTTATTTGTGGAACAATGGTGCAATTACCCAAAGTATTACAGTGAGTCCTAACAATACAACGATTTATACTGTAGAAGTTACACAAAATGGATGTTCCTCGACGGATGATGTTAGAGTAACAGTCAATCCTTTACCCTCGGTCAGTGCAGGGTCGGACGTTACAATTAACCTAGGAGAAAGCACAACATTAACCGCTACAGGTGGAAATACTTATTTGTGGAGTAATGGAGAGGTTGGGGAAAGTATCAATGTGAGTCCGTCATCCACAACATCATATACGGTGATTGGAACTAACGCTAACGATTGTAGTAAATCTGATACAGTCACTGTTAATGTAGAAACCGGTGAAGATGTCACTGCCAATGCCGGTAATGATATTTCCATATGCCAAGGCAGCAGCACAACATTGACTGCTACAGGTGGATCTAGCTATTTGTGGAATACTGGAGCAACCACTGCTAGCATTGAAGTGTCACCAAACTCCACGACAACATACACGGTGACAGCTTACGACTCATCAGGACTAAACTCTAATAGGGATGATGTTTTGGTAACAGTCAATTCAGCACCTTCCATAAATATCAGCCCAAACTTCACAATTAATTATGGACAAATAGTTACTTTATATGCTTTTGGTGGCACGTCGTATACCTGGAGTACAGGAGAGACCTCAACGAGAATAACCGTTATACCTTCCACAACAACGACTTATTCAGTTGTTGGAACTTTGAATGGTTGTGAGAGTTCTTCAAGTATTACAATAACCGTTATGAACGAAGCGGATTATGTAAGTAATGCAGGAATCAATAAATCGACCTGTGTAGGAAATGGTGTTACGTTAAGTGCAACTGGTGGTGATTCATATCTCTGGAGTACGGGTGAAAGAACGCAAAGTATTAATGTCAATCCAAATATAACAACTAATTATTCAGTTATAGTTTACACGCCAACAGCACAAATTACGGATGATGTTATTGTTAATGTTAATCCTAATCCGGAAGTTGAGATTACCAATGGAGCAGATGTTACGATTCTCCAAGGAGAATTTGTTACATTATCTGCAATTGGCGCCAATAGATACGAGTGGAGTAATGGCGCAACATTAGCCAATATTGCCGTCAACCCGTCTGCAACAACGTCGTATTCTGTGAGTGGCTTTATTGGTGATTGTTCTGATTTGAAAGATGTAACTGTGAATGTAATACCTCCTGTAGTAGCGTCAGCAGGTAACAACCAAATCATCTGTCTAAATGAAAACATTACGCTTACCGCAACGGGTGGCGATGAATTTTTATGGAGTACAGGAGACACGACTGCGAGTATTTCAGTATCTCCTACGGAAGATACCGAATATTCGGTAATCGTTTATAATGATCTCGACTATGATACCAGTGAAGTAATGGTATATGTGAATGATTGTACGGATTCGGTTGCAGAAGACCCTGAAAGTACGGACTATTTTGAATTTTTAGTTTATCCAAACCCAACTTCTGGCGATCTAAATATTAAGATTTCAGGATTAACAAACCTTTCTAATATTATTATTTATGATATAGCTGGGAAAATGATATATCAAGAAAATATTCCAGGTGATGAGGTTTATCAAACGTTCGTGAAACAGCTGGATTTATCAGCTTATCCAGATGGCATTTACATCTTGAAGTTGGTAGATGACACTCATTCGATCATGAAGAAAATTGTACTAAATAGATAAAATTAAAAAAAATAAACCCAAATATAAAGTTGGGTTTATTTTTTTAATTTGATAGATTCAACAGTAACTACCGAATCACAATTCTTTACAATTAATTCAAATTCGTTTGCTTCATACGAATTATCAATATAATAGGTGTTGCAGGTTTTTGATTTTGTGTCGCTTTTATTAAAATCGACGTTCCCATATCGTATCAAATTCGAAACCACAAGCGTATCTATTTTATATACATTCATCATATGTCTTGATTCTTCAGAATAGACTTTAGACTTATTTGCAATATTTTTGGTAGTTCTAGCATTGGGCCCATAGTCACAAGACGTTTTTTTACCTTGAAGAAAAAAGGCAAGTAGTATCAATCCTATTGAGAAGCCACCAAGATAGTAGCCCAAACGATGTATGAATTTCATTTAAAAAAAGTGTTTTGTTACTGTAGAATTAAAAAATTAACAAGTTGGCATCACTATATTTCAGGTCAAACCAATCTGCAATCGATTTACTTGTTAAAATTCCGTGGTAAAAATACAACCCATTTTTTAAACCTCTATCAAAACGGAGTGCATTTTCTATTCCACCATCTTCAGCAATCTTCAGGAGATATGGCGTGAAAATATTGCTAATGGATACAGAAGCCGTACGCGAATAACGAGCAGGAATATTTGGAACACAATAATGGGTAATTCCATTGTAATCAAAAGTCGGTCTATCGTGTGTTGTCACTTCACTCGTTTCGAAACAACCACCCATATCTATACTCACATCAATAACCACCGCTCCCGCTTTCATTGTGCTTACCATCGCTTCAGTCACGACTATTGGAGCTCTATTTAAACCTCTTACAGCGCCAATAGCAACGTCGCAGCGTTTTAGTGCTTTCATAAGATTTTTAGGTTGAAGTGTAGATGTATATAAAGTTTGTCCAATATGAGCCTGAACGGTTCGTAATTTGCTGATATTGTTATCAAATATCTTAACATTAGCACCTAAACCGATAGCTGAACGTGCAGCAAATTCCCCTACTGTGCCAGCGCCGATAATCACGACCTCCGTAGGTGGTACACCGCTTATATTTCCTAACATCAATCCGTTGCCACCATTAATGTTAGAGAGTAATTCTCCTGCGATAAGTATAGAGGCTGTTCCTGCTATTTCACTCAATACTCTAACAGCTGGATAGGCGCCATCTTCGTCCTTTATAAATTCAAAAGCTAAAGCCGTAATTCGTTTTGCCGCTAATGCCTCAAAGTATTTTTTGCTTTGCGTTTTAAGTTGCAGCGCAGAAATAAGCAAAGTTTGCGGATTGATAAGTTTAATTTCATCTAGAGATGGTGGCTCGACCTTCAATATAATAGGGCAGGAGAAAACCTTTGCGGTATCTTTGGTGACTTCAGCTCCAGCTTCGCTAAAACTTTTGTCTTTAAAATTGGCTCCTTCGCCCGCGCCAGATTCAATCATGACTCTATGTCCATTGGTCACCAATGCAGATACGGCATCTGGCGTCAAACAGACTCTTTTTTCCTGAAAATAAGTTTCTTTTGGGATGCCGATGAAAAGATCTCCTTTCTTCTTATAGATTTCTAGAGTCTCTTCCTGTGGTAATAATTGTTCTTTGGTAAATGGCGATAATTGTTTGCTCATTGAGGTTGATATTGAAAACTCAAATTACAAATAATTATTCAATTGGCATTAATGATGTTCAATTAAAAATACTGTTTAATCTTACCCCAAAAAGTAGTGGGCTTTACCATGAATTCCTGTTCCAATTCTTCAAAGGTTTTATTGGCATCATTAAGGCTGTTGAACATTCTTGCGCGAATTAAATAAATTGAAGGGATTACAACGGCCATTATAGGCAAGATATACATTAATTGAAATTGATCCACAAATTGACCGTCTTCAATGATGATTGCTACTAATTGGTAAATATACATTGCAATAGGTACTAAAATCGCGTGGTACCACCATTGCCTGCAAGTAAAAAACCAAACTATCAATAAAATTGTAGGAATAGCTTTGCCTGTTATTAACCACAATGCCGTGTTGACATCTTTAAATCCAAAACTGTGATAAGTAAAAAGTGGAGTTTCCCAAACCTCTTTTTTTGGGGCGTATTCGTATAAATAAAAAAGGTACGGAGATGTGCCAAGAAAAATGGCAATCAACGTACCTGTAAGAATAGTCTTCTTATCCGTGGGTAGGAACGACGACTTTAGATCTTTCAATTTCTGTGTTAGATTGTCCATTTAAGTCAATTAGATTTGTAGCAGAAGCTGCAAATAACATTCCACCGAACAATGCAATCGCGATAATGTACTTTTTACTTTTCATAATTTTGAGGGATTTAAATTAATTAATTATACTTCAAATATACAGAGAACTTCTTTTCGTATCAAAACGAAAAAATGTTAAAATTTATTGAAATCACCACTAAATTATTACGGTTTTTCCGTAAATCGCGTCGCAAAGCCACTGGTAGTAGGCTATTACTGATTTTTACAGTTTATGCAGTTTTTTGCCATATTTTTTTAGTTATGTTTTATTTTTATTCAAATTGAGGGTTCTTGAGTGGTCATCATTAAGAATTAGATCGATACGATCTACATCTTCCGGAAGCAAATTGAGTATTTTTTCAGGCCATTCTATCACAATCCAATGATTGGACGACAGATAATCTTCAATACCAAATTCTAGTGCTTCTTCTTCAGTGTTTAAACGGTATAAATCAAAATGATAGAATTTATCATTTGGTAATTTATACTCATTTACTATCGAGAAGGTAGGGCTACTTACATTGTCAATGCTGTCTAATGCCTTTGCCATAGCTTTCACGAAAGTTGTTTTACCAACTCCCATATTTCCATTCAATAAAATTGTTTTTGAGGTCAAAACTTGCAAAACTTGCACGGCAACTGAATCAATGTCTTCTATGTGATATTTAATTTCCACAATTTTCTACCAAAAAAATCAATTTATGTGACAATGATATGAATAATTTTTGAGAAAAACTATAAAAATATGTATTTCAACGGGTTTTTTTGCTTTTTAAGGATTTTATGTTCTTAAGATGAGTTATTTCGGCATAATATAAAACGCCTATAATCCGTGGCAATATGATAGATATAGAAAATCTTTCATTAATGACTCCTATAATTCATACTATTTTGGATTGAGAACGACAAATGGAATGATCATCTCTTCTAGTGATACACCTCCATGCTGATACGTATTACGATAATAGCCTACATAGTGGTTGAAATTGTTTGGATATGCCAAAAAGAGATCGCCTTTAGCAAAAATAAATGAACTGCTCATGGTTATTGATGGCAAGTGTATCGTTTTTGGATCTTTGGCAACCATTACATCTTTGTCTTCGTAGGTAAGACTTCTTCCAGTTTTATAACGTAGATTTAAGCTGGTGTCTCGATCTCCAATTACTTTTGAAGGGTTCTTGACATTGATGGTCCCGTGGTCTGTAGTTAAAATCAATTTAAAGCCAAGTTGCTGTGCCTGCTGTATCATTTCCAACAATGGAGAATTTTTAAACCAACTAACGGTTAAAGAACGATAGGCCTTGTCATTGGAGGCTAGTTCTTTTACAACTTCCATCTCCGTTTTAGAATGGGACAACATATCCACAAAATTATAGACAATGACTGTTAAATCATTATCTTTTAAAGATTTAAAATTTTCAACTAGTTTTTTTCCTGATCTTAAATTGGTAATTTTATGATATTCTGTCTTTAGGTTTTGAAGCCCTAATCGCTTTAACTGTGTTTGAAGAAAGTCATCCTCATGCAAATTTTTACCACCTTCATCAGTATCATTTTTCCAATATTGAGGATATTTTTTCTCCATATCACTTGGCATCAGCCCAGAAAAAATAGAATTTCTTGCATATTGGGTTGCTGTTGGTAAAATGCTGAAAAAAGCTTCTTCGGATGTTTTCTTATAATAATTATTGACAATGGGTTCGAAAGCCTTCCACTGATCATATCGCAAATTATCGATGACAATAAATAGAGTAGGTTGGTTGTCATTTAATTCCGGGACAACTTTCTCCTTAAATAAGGTATGCGACATTATAGGAGCATCTGCATTCTTTTCAAACCAATCTTCATAATTTTTTTCAATGAATTTGCCAAACTGCATATTCGCCTCATTTTTTTGGGATTCCAGTATCTCTGTCATGCCAATATCTTCAATATCTTCAAGTTGCAATTCCCAATACACCAACTTTTGGTATAAATCTACCCATTCTTCATAACTGTTGACCATGGAAAGATCCATGGCGATTTTCCGGAATTCCTGCTGATAATTACTGGTGGTTTTTTCAGACACCAATCGCGAATGGTCCAGATTTTTCTTCAAGCTCAATAAAATCTGATTCGGATTCACAGGTTTTATGAGGTAATCCGCAATTTTGTTACCAATTGCTTCTTCCATAATATATTCTTCCTCACTTTTGGTAATCATCACTATGGGAAGGTTGGCACGCTTCTCTTTAATCTCATTTAAAGTCTCTAAACCAGTGAGACCAGGCATGTTTTCGTCTAAAAACACAATGTCAAAGTTGGTATCATCAATTATTTCTAGTGCTTCCATACCACTTTTGCAGGTGGTAACTTTATATTGTTTTTGCTCCAAAAAGATAATATGTGGTTTCAGCAAATCAATTTCGTCGTCAACCCAAAGAATATTTATAGTGTTCATGTATATTTGTTTAAAGTTTAATGTAAAGCTCCCAGTTTGAATACAAGTAACAAGCTCAAGATATTTAACGACCCAATTTACGGTTTTATTACGATTCCGAATGCACTGATTTTCGAACTTATTGAACATCGCTACTTTCAAAGGTTACGTAGAATTTCGCAAATGGGCATGTCATATCTGGTGTATCCTGGCGCGCATCATACTCGGTTTCATCATGCGCTTGGTTGTATGTATTTAATGCAAAAAGCCGTCAATGTGCTTCGTTTTAAGGGAGTTGAGATATCTGATGAGGAAGAAACCGCCTTGTATATTGCCATTTTATTGCATGATATTGGTCATGGTCCATTCAGTCATGCTATGGAACATAGCATTGTAAATAACGTTTCTCACGAAGACATTTCGCTTCGTTTCATGGAGAAATTGAATGTAGAATTTAACGGAAGTTTAACGCTTGCCATCCAAATCTTTAAATGCGAATATCCTCGAAAATTCATGTGTCAACTAATTTCGAGCCAATTGGATATGGATAGAGCCGATTATCTCAAACGTGACAGTTTTTACACTGGAGTTGCGGAAGGTAACATCAATAGTGAACGGATCATTACCATGTTGACCGTGGTTAATGATAATTTGGTAATGGAAGAAAAAGGCATTTATAGTGTCGAAAAATTTTTGGTTGCTAGACGTTTGATGTATTGGCAAGTATATCTGCATAAGACAAGTTTGGTTGCAGAACAGTTGCTTACAAGAATGCTCAAACGTGCAAAAGAATTGACTTCAAAGGGACTCAATCTGAAGGCGAGTAATTCGTTAATCTATTTTATGTCTAATGGAATTGCGCTCGAAAATTTCAATGATGATGTTCTTGAGAAATTTTCTAAACTAGACGATTATGATATTATTTCTGCTATGAAAGAATGGCAGACCTGCGACGATTTTGTACTTAATAATTTATCAAACATGATTATCAATCGTGATCTACTAAAAATAAAATTAAAGAACAAAAAGATAAAGCCAGGTTCAACAGAAAAACATATTGAGAAGTTAGTAGTTAAATACGGTATATCGAATGAGGAAGCTGCATATTTCGTGTTTACTGGTGAGATTTCAAATCAAGCTTATCAACATGACGTACAACAGATAAATATTTTACATAAATCGGGCAAAATTGAAGACATCGTGAAAGCTTCAGATCAATTGAATCTTAAAGCGCTCTCAAAACCTGTCACAAAATATTATATCTGTTATCCCAAGAATTAGTTGTAAGTTTTCAAGATGTATGGATGTAAGCTTTATCGATGTCAATTAAAAATTAGCAAACTGATTCTACTGCTCTAAAAAGCAACTCCACCGCAAACGACTTCTCAACAAACACTATTATATGATACATTTTTTCTATTTTTGCTTTTAATGAAATTTACAGCAACACAAATAGCAGGTATTTTGGAAGGTGACATCATCGGTAATCCCGATGTTGAAGTTTCAAAATTATCTAAAATAGAAGAAGGTACAGAGGGATCCTTGACTTTTTTGGCGAATCCAAAATATAAGTCTTATATATATTCAACAAAAGCGTCTATCACTATTGTGAATAAAACTTTTGAAGCAGAGAACGGACTTTCCACTACACTGATTAAAGTTGAAGATGCCTATAAATCATTTTCAAAACTGTTAGAATATTATAATCAAATTAAGATGAATAAAAGTGGGATAGAACAGCCCTCATTTATTTCAGAAACCGCTAAATACGGTGATAGTATCTACGTTGGTGCATTTACCTATATTGGAGATAACGTAAAAATTGGTGATAACACAAAAATTTTTCCAAACACATATATAGGTGATAACGTAACAATTGGAGAGAATAGCATCATTTTTGCTGGAGCAAAAATATATTCTGAATGCATCATAGGCAACTTTTGCGTTGTTAATTCTGGCGCCATTATTGGTGCGGATGGCTTTGGATTTGTACCTGATGACAATGGTGAATATTCAAAAGTTCCCCAAACAGGTAATGTCATTTTGGAAGATTATGTGGATATTGGTGCAGCCACTACAATTGATAGAGCCACTTTAGGATCTACAATTATCAGAAAAGGTGTGAAGCTAGATAATCAAATTCAAATCGCTCATAATGTGGAAATCGGAGAGAATACGGTTATAGCTGCCCAAACAGGAATAGCGGGCTCCTCTAAAATTGGTAAGAATTGTATAATAGGAGGTCAGGTTGGTATCGCTGGACACATAACGATTGGTAATAATGTAAAAGTGCAAGCGCAATCTGGAATTGGTAGAAATATAAAGGATAATGAAGTTTTACAAGGTTCTCCTTCGTTCGCATATAGCGATTGGAATAAATCTTACGTCCACTTCAAAAACCTGCCCAAGATTATGAAAACCATTAATGATTTAGAAAAGAAAGTGAATGGCAATAGTTAAAACAGAATTTAAGCAGAAGACCATTAAAAATGATGAGTCTTTGACAGGCGTTGGGTTGCATACAGGAAAAAATGTAACCTTAACATTTAAACCTGCACCAACCAATTTTGGGTTTGTCTTTAAAAGAATAGATCTAGAAGGTAGTCCTGTAATTGAAGCAGATGCAAATTACGTAACAAATACGCAGCGTGGCACTTGTTTAGAAAAAAACGGTGTTACAATTCAGACCTCCGAACATGTTTTGGCGGCATTGGTAGGTATGGATATTGATAATTGCATCATCGAACTTGACGCATCAGAGCCACCAATAATGGATGGTTCTTCAAAATTCTTTGTTGAAGCACTCCAAAAAGCAGGTATTGAAGAGCAAGATGATTGCCGTGAGGAGTATGTCGTTACTGATGTTGTGTCATATATAGATGAAGATTCTGGCAGCGAAATCATTATCATGCCCGCGAAGGAATACCAAGTAACTACGATGGTTGATTTTGGGACCAAAGTTTTAGGAACACAAAATGCCACCTTAAACCATATTTCTGATTTTAGTGAAGACATTTCTAATGCTAGAACATTTAGTTTTCTGCATGAAATTGAGATGTTGCTAGAAAATGGATTGATCAAAGGAGGCGATTTAAACAATGCCATTGTGTATGTGGATAAAGAATTATCGTCAAAAACGATGGAAAAATTGAAGGTGGCTTTTAAAAAAGACTCTATTGCAATCAAACCGAACGGCATATTGGATAATCTTACATTACATTATCCAAATGAAGCAGCACGTCATAAATTATTGGACGTTATTGGCGATTTGTCTTTGATTGGTATTAAATTACGAGGCAAAGTCATCGCTAACAAACCTGGACATTTAATTAACACGCAGTTTGCTAAAAAAATGTCCAAATTGATCAAGAATGAGCGTCGTAATAATGTTCCTAATATTGATATCAATCAAGAACCTTTGATGGATGTCAATCAGATTATGGACATGTTGCCACACAGACAACCTTTTCTTCTTATTGACAAAATATTTGAATTAACAGACTCGGGAGTTATTGGCTTAAAAAATGTAACGATGAATGAGCCGTTTTTTGCGGGGCATTTTCCTGGAGCACCAGTAATGCCTGGAGTTCTGATTGTTGAGGCCATGGCGCAAACTGGTGGAATACTTGTATTAAGTACGGTTCCTGATCCAGAAAATTATTTGACATTTTTCATGAAAATAGATAATGTTAAATTCAAGAAAAAAGTAGTTCCTGGTGATACATTGATATTCAAATGTGATTTGATTACACCGATTCGAAGGGGGATTTGCCATATGCAAGGTTATGCATACGCCAATGGCGTGTTATGTGCGGAGGCCGAATTGATGGCGCAAATTTCAAAAGTAAAATAAGTAAGAAATGAATAGACCAAATTGCAAAGAATTTCATTCAAGCTCCTATTGTTTATATTTGCGAACACATTTCACCTTTGAAAACAAATAAATTCGAGAAATGAACCAACCTTTAGCATACGTACACCCTGGAGCCAAAATCGCAAAAAACGTTGTGATTGAACCATTTACCACCATATATAACAACGTTACTATTGGAGAAGGTACTTGGATAGGAAGTAATGTCACCATCATGGAAGGTGCAAGAATTGGAAAGAACTGCAATATTTTCCCTGGTTCAGTTATTTCTGCAGTTCCACAGGATTTAAAATATAAAGACGAAGATACCACTACCGAAATTGGAGACAATGTGACCATTAGAGAATGTGTTACTATTAACAGAGGTACCACAGACCGTATGAAAACCGTCATCGGAAACAACTGCTTGATCATGGCATATTGCCACATCGCTCACGACTGTATTGTTGGTAACAATTGCATCTTTTCAAATAACAGTACTTTGGCAGGTCATATAACTGTGGGAGATTATGTTGTTTTGGCTGGTATGACGGCAGTCCATCAATTTTGCTCTATCGGAAATCACGCTTTTGTAACTGGCGGTTCTTTGGTGCGTAAGGATGTTCCTCCTTTTGTGAAAGCAGCTCGTGAACCGTTATCTTATGTTGGAATTAATTCAGTAGGATTAAGACGCAGAGGTTTTTCATCGGATAAAATTAGAGAAGTTCAAGATATCTATAGAATTCTGTATCAGAGAAATTATAATAATACACAAGCTTCAGAAATTATTGAAGCTGAAATGGAAGCAACTCCAGAACGAGACGAAATCCTTCAATTTATCAAAAATTCCCATCGAGGAATTATGAAAGGTTATTTCAAATCAAATTGATTCCTAGATCAGAGAAAAATTAATTGGTTTGGACAAATTTACGACTATACAGCAAACAAAATCAACAACAAACAATAAAAAATGGCAAGTACATCAGACATCAGAAACGGATTATGCATCAGATATAACAACGATATCTATAAAATTATTGAATTTCTTCACGTCAAACCAGGAAAAGGTCCAGCGTTTGTGAGAACAAAAATGAAAAGCGTGACTAATGGAAAGGTATTGGACAACACCTTTTCTGCTGGTCATAAAATTGAAGATGTAAGAGTGGAAACACATAAGTTTCAATTCCTCTATAATGACGGCGAGTTCTTTCATTTTATGAATACAGAGGATTACACGCAAATTCGGTTGTTGGAAGCTGCTTTGGATAGACCTGATTTAATGAAAGAGGGAGAGGTTGTTACGATACAAATCAATTCTGAAGATAATATGCCCCTTTCGGTTGATATGCCTGCAACCGTAACACTTGAAGTGACTTCTACAGAACCAGGTGTGAAAGGTAATACAGCAACGAATGCAACAAAACCAGCAACGGTTGAAACAGGAGCGGAGGTAAACGTGCCACTTTTCATCAACGAAGGGGATAAAATAAAAATTGAAACTGAAAAAGGGACTTATAAGGAAAGAGTTAAGGAATGAATTTAGAATTTTATGAGTAGGGATTTTAAGAACCATGACTTAAACTCCTAAACTTTCTTTAAACTCCTAAATAATTGCTCAACTTCTAAACTCAATTACTTGAAATTTCCAAAACAACATACCTTAAAGCAGATTGCCGAAATCATTGGAACAACTTATGTTGGCGCTCATGACTTTCCTGTTTTAGGAATGAATGAAATCCATGTTGTAGAATCAGGAGATATTGTTTTTGTAGATCACCCAAAGTATTATGATAAAGCTCTAAATTCTTCGGCGACGATTGTTTTGATTAACAAAGAAGTGGAGTGTCCAGAAGGTAAGGCGTTATTAATAAGTGATGATCCATTCAGAGATTTCAATAAATTAACCAATCATTTTAAACCGTTTCAGTCATCAAATTCGTCCATTTCGGCCACTGCTAAAATTGGAAGTGATACAGTTGTACAACCAAATTGCTTCATAGGAAATAATGTTACCATTGGTGATAATTGCCTAATTTATTCCAACGTAAGTATCTATGATGACACCATCATTGGCAATAATGTAACAATTCACGCTGGCACGATTCTCGGAGCAAGCGCATTTTACTATAAAAAACGTCCGGAAGGCTATGACCAACTAATTTCTGGTGGACGGGTAGTTATTAAAGATTTTGTTGACATCGGAGCTCTTTGTACGATTGATAGAGGCGTAACTGGTGATACCACTATTGGTGAAGGTTCTAAATTGGACAATCAAATTCAGGTTGGACATGATACCGTTATAGGGAAAAAATGCCTAATTGCTTCACAAACAGGAATCGCTGGCTGTGTTGTTATTGAAGATGACGTCACACTATGGGGACAAGTAGGTGTTAAAAGTGGCATCACAATTGCCAAAGGAACAGTTATTTACGCACAATCTGGTTTGGGACATTCTACAGAGAAAGGAAAAACGTATTTTGGCTCTCCTGCAGAAGAAGCCCGGGATAAATTCAAAGAAATGGCCTATATCAAAAAAATTCCTGAACTGATTCAAAAACTAAAAAACAGATAAATGACTGCTAAAAAAATTCTTAAGCGTTTTTATGACATCGATTTGGCCACGGATGAAAATGCTATGTCCTATTTTCATAAAGATTGCCAACTACACTGGAATAGTAGTCAAGGATTTATCGTTTTAGGTTATGAGGAAATTAAATCGATGTTGGAGAGCATTCGTAAGTCATATATTTCGTTCAAATATCGATTGAGCCACTTGTTGGAAGATGATAAGACAGTAACGGCGAGATATACCATATATGTAACACCCATTGAAAATCCGGACGATGAGCAACCTTTGGCCCACTTTATATCAATTTGGGAATTGAAAAACGAACAATTATTTATGGGATATGAAATCAGCCAATTGGCAGACGAAGATCCGTCGAGCATGAAAACATTTTCGGAAATAAAAATATAAATACACTATAAAAAGAGTTGTGAAATGGTTACTTTTGCAATGTCAAAAAAAATAAAATCAATACATACATGAGCGTTTTAGTCAACAAGAATTCAAAGATTATTGTACAAGGTTTTACAGGTAGCGAAGGCACTTTCCACGCAACCCAAATGATTGAATACGGAACAAATGTAGTCGGTGGTGTTACGCCAGGAAAAGGTGGTCAGACACATTTAGATCGTCCAGTTTTCAATACGGTTCAAGATGCTGTTGATAAAGCTGGAGCTGATGTTTCTATTTTATTCGTACCACCAGCCTTTGCTGCTGATGCAATAATGGAGGCCGCAAATGCAGGAATTAAAGTCATCATCTGCATTACTGAAGGTATTCCTGTTGGAGATATGATCAAAGCTGCAGATTACATTAAAGATAAAGATTGTCGATTGATTGGACCTAACTGTCCAGGAGTTATCACTCCAGGTGAAGCTAAAGTTGGAATTATGCCTGGCTTTGTTTTCAAAAAAGGTAAAGTGGGCATCGTTTCAAAATCAGGAACATTGACGTATGAAGCTGCTGATCAGGTTGTTAAACAGGGTTTAGGAATCACAACAGCCATTGGAATTGGTGGAGATCCAATCATAGGTACCACTACCAAAGAAGCGGTTGAGTTATTAATTAACGATCCAGAAACTGAAGCCGTTGTTATGATTGGAGAAATTGGAGGACAGTTAGAAGCTGATGCCGCAAATTGGTACAAAGCTAGTGGAAGCAGAAAGCCAATTATTGGATTCATTGCTGGTGAAACTGCCCCTGCAGGACGTACTATGGGACATGCTGGAGCAATTGTGGGAGGAAGTGATGATACCGCGCAAGCTAAAAAGAAAATTATGCGCGAATGTGGAATTCATGTCGTTGAATCTCCTGCAGAAATAGGAAAAAAAGTAAAAGAAGTATTAGGATAAATTTATCCATTTATAATAAAAAGAAACCGATATTTTCATTGATATCGGTTTTTTTTATGCAGAAAAAATGAATTTTACATTTAAAGAGGCTAATAATAAGAATATCATAAAAATTTTAAGGTTAGTTATGATTAGAGACAATATGTTGAAATAATAAATCACTTTTGTACAAATTTTTTGGAATGACAAATGTTTATATAAAAGGAACTGGTTCTTATGCACCTTCCAATGTCGTTAAAAACGCATACTTTGAGGCGGTAGGTTCTAATGATGAATGGATCTTCTCAAAACTTGGAATTAGAGAACGTAGAATTTCAATTGACGAATCCACTAGTGATTTAGCATATAAGGCAGGATTGATTGCTATCCAAAATGCATCCTTAAATGTTGAAGATATAGACTTAATTATCGTTGCTACAACAACTCCCGACAGACCTTCGCCCTCTTGCGCATGTTTTGTTCAAGATAAATTGAAAGCGGTCAATGCCGTAGCTTTTGATATTTCAGCTGTTTGTTCTGGAGCCTTATTCACAATGGCAACCGCCGTACAATTCTTGAAAACAGGCATGTATAAAAATGTATTAGTGATTGGAGCCGATACATTTTCAACAATTATTGATTGGGAAAGACGTGATTCTGTTTTTTTTGGAGATGGTGCAGGCGCAATGATTTTGTCTGCTACTACAGAGGATAAAGGTTTTATTGACTTCGCCTTGCATTCTGATGGCACAGGGAAAGAACATTTTACTGTACCAGCAGGAGGTTCAGCTAAACCAGCTTCAATTGAAACTGTAAAAAATAGGGAGCATTATTTTCAGATGAATGGGAAAGCCGTTTACGATACAGCAACTAGAGTCGTACCAAAAAACATCATGGAAATATTGGAGCGTAACAATTTCGCAATAGATGATATTGATTTTTTATTGCCACACCAACCAAGTATTAGAATACTCAAAGAAATTGCCGAAAAAGTGAATCTTCCATTTGAAAAGGTAAAAACCAATATGGATAGATATGCTAATACCTCTGGCGGAACGGTGCCTATTATTTTAGATGAAATTCATAAAAAAGGAGAATTTAAAACCGGTGACATTTTATTATTTGCTGCCGTAGGAGCTGGTTGGACATGGGGAACGGCTTTATATAAATGGTAAACTAACTTTTAGAGACTAATATATGTTTAAGGACAAAACTTTTATTATCACAGGAATTGCTGATGAAAATTCATTAGCAATGTTCGTTGCAAAAAAAATCGTAGAAAATGGAGGTCAAGTCATTTGCACAGGATTAGGCGTCAGTGAATTTCACACTGATTTATCGGACAAAGCGAAACTGTTTTTAAATTCTAATTACTCTGATTTTGAAAGGTCGGTAAAGAAAGAATTAGGTGCGAATGTTCAGACAGAGATTTTAGATGTGACTCTTGAGGCAAGCGTTGACGCTTTTGCAAAGAAACTACAACAGAATAATATCAAAGTCAATGGCTTTTTGCACGCGATCGCCATGGATAAAACAATCCGTCAAAAAGTAGTAAAACCACTTCTAGAGGTTACCAGAGATGAGTTTTGTGAAACAATGGATGTCTCTGCCTATTCACTAATCAGAATCACTAGTTATTTGTACAAGTATGATTTAATGCAGCCAAATTCATCAATTTGTTCATTAAGTTATATTGCGGCTGCAAAAGTCACATTTCATCCTTATCGAAATATGAGTGTAGCCAAAGCGGCTTTAGAACGCATCACAATTGAATTAGCAGATGAATTGGGTCGCAAAAACGGAACGAGAGCAAATGTCATTCGATTCTCTCCTTATATGGGAAGTAAGGCAGGAACCGCAACACTTAATCAATCCGATTTCGACACAGCAAATAAATTGAGTCCTCTCGGGAATGCAACACCCGATGATTTGGCAAATGAAGTGATCCATCTTTTCAGACCCAATGGTAGGATAACTGGCGAAATTAGGCATGTTGATGGTGGCTATAATATCATGGGCTAAATATTATTAGATCTTTTTATATTACAAAAAACAAAGGTTTAATCGATAAACTGATTAAACCTCTGAAGCAATTGCTAATAATCAAAACTATCTATTAATAATAACTTTATAAGTTTTAAACTCTTTACCATTTGAAATTTTGACGAAGTAAATTCCGTTGTATATAGTATCTGTTTCAATAATACTTAAAGTACTTCCCTGTAAGATATTTCCAGTTTTTACAATCTGTCCCAATTCGTTCAACAGTTCAACCTTCATGTTATCGGAATTCATGTTGGATTGTATAGCTATAAAATCCTGTGCCGGGTTAGGATATATTTTTAAATTTAAACTGGCTTCAAAATCAGTTAACCCGAGTGTATAAGTAGTGGTGGTTTCATTAACAGAGGTAACTATTCCACCTGTCACATTTCCGTAGAACGTTGGGCCAACCACGTAAGGATAAGCAGAATTATGATTAACATCAACAGTTGAAAAATAACAATAAATACCATCAGGATACTCCGGCGTAACACTAAAACGTCCGTTGTGCACATCTAGATAACTTTCGTCACCTCCATGTGATACGAACTCATAATCTTCTCTAAAATAACCATTGAAATAAGTAGTACTCACTGCTGGTCCATTGGTACGAGTTGTGTTGGTTCGCAATTGATATCCAGATTTCATTCTTGTAACACCGCCAGAACCGTCAGCATTCGCATAACCGTAAGCACCGTAGATAGGAAATCCGTCATAAGCATATCCAATTAAAGGTGAATGTTCTGATGAATTGATTACGTATAATCCATCTGATGGATAGGCGTCACAAATATCAGAAATGACGACTAAATCCAAATCAAAAGCACTAGGATTTTGATGATGATGATAATTTCCCATCGCTGGATGCGCTTTTGCACAGTCAAAACCTGCTCTCTCGGCAGGAATTGCATCTCGGTTCCAAGCTAATGTGGCACCTGGTCCTCCAGGACAAGTGGCATTTCCGGGTCCGCCACAAATATTATTCGTATTTGGATTCCAGGCCACTCCGTCTCGATAATCAAATAAGGATACACCATTTATAAAAATGCCGTTATTTCCTGGTACGGTCGCAGTTGATGTTCCAGAATTTTGTGTAGGATTCAATGGAATTCTATAGATGGCATTTTGGTCACTTGCCAAAGATGGATTGCCATCTTGAAAAGGGCCAGTAATATAGGCAGGAATCCCGGTGGCATTAACGTAAACCCAGTTTGTGGAATATCTTACCATCTGTACGTTTGCCGAAACATTGTCATTAATAGGTGTAGAGTTCCCAGCCACGTAATGGCGTCCAGTAATTCCAGTTGTGTTTTGTAGCCAATTTGTAATTGCCGGATTCGTTTGGGAAAAAGCCACAAAAGAAAGCATCGTAAAGAGTAGAGTAATTGTTTTTTTCATTTGATTATATTGTTTTAGTAGTTTAGATGCTATTTCAAAAATTTTCTTGCGCAAGAGTTAATTTTTTTATCTCGGAAAAGAAAATCTTTTATCAAAAAGAAAATCGGTGTCCGTTAAAGTCTTTAAAAAGGCCGCCAATTCCACACGCTCGTTGTCTGAAAGATTCATTGGTTTTTTTAAGGATTCACTTAAATTATCGTAATGTTGAATGTTTGTATTGTAATGCAAAATGACTTCTGTAATTGATTCGAAACGACCATCATGCATATACGGAAAGGTAAACTGAACATTGCGAAGCGTGGGCACTTTAAATTTGTATTTGTCTTCTGTCTTTTGGGTAATTCGCATCCGTCCTATATCATTCAGTGTCGTATCAACATCAAGGCCATTATTTTCAAATTCGTCAGAAGTAAATAGTGGTTCTTTATGGCAAGATGCACAGTTTTTCTTAAATAATTCGTAGCCTTTTTGTTCCATTGGAGTGAATTGGTCCTCATTCCGTACGACTTTATCATATTTGGAATTTGTACTATTCAACAGCAATACAAACTGCGATAACGCTTTCAAGGTATTTTGTCCTGTAATGGAATCCGTTCCAAACGCTCTTAAAAATAATGTTTGATACTTCTCACTTTTTTGAAGCTTATTGACCACGTTTTCCAATTTTTCATCCATTTCTACATCACTTGTAATTGGATGCAGCGGCTGGACATCTAGGTGATTTACACCACCATCCCACATAAAATTTTTGCTCCAAGCCAAATTCATAATGGTCATGGAGTTGCGTGTTCCAATTTTTCCTTCAATGCCATGACTCAAATCGTGGTCAACATGTGTAAAACCTGTAGCCTGTAAATGACAACTTGCGCATGAAATGGTGTTGTCTCTTGAGAGAATTGGGTCGTAGAATAAATGCCTCCCCAACTGAAACCCCTCTGCTGTTAAAGGATTTTTGGAGAAGTCATAGGTCGGTGCGGGCCAGTTTTCCGGCACATTGATATAAATAGGAGTCGTATCGATTTTAGCGAATGCTAAGCTTATCAATAGTGCCAAGCAAAGACATAGGATATATAAATTTCTCGTTTTCATTTTAAGGTAAACATGGCGATACTCAAATCGGCAATTCGCATAGCTTCTCTGCCGGGAATCATGACGCTGTTTGTTTCTTTAAGTTCGATTTGGGAAAACAACTTTCCTAAATCAACTCTCAATTGTATATTGTGATTCTGCGATTTGTATGGTATAACTTGCAGTTCAATCATTCTCATGGCATAATTTGGTTCCAAATAACCACCAACATGAAATTGAAACTGATTTTTCCGTGTTGGAGAACTTTTACTTTTGCCTTCAATTTTCATATTTATGAATCCACTTTGCCAAGCCCAATACATACCTTTTGTCGCATCCAGATCACCGTCCATAGCTCCAGAAACGCTCGCCAGACTATCAACTCCAATATTAAAACGTATCAACTTAATTTCTTTATTTGACTGCACTTTAAGTGGTATGTGCAAACTTTCGGGTATGTCAATATCGATTAGATGATAGCTGATTTTTTCCTTGGATGTAGAAGCATCCACATACTCAATCTCAAAACCTGATAAGTAAAATTTAATGGTGTTAAAAGATAAGGTATCGTTGTTAGCGGAAATAAAAGGTTCTCCCAATTTAATATCCTGCTGATCAAATTGTAAATCCACATTAATGTTGAACTCTTTCTGCAATGATTGCGTTTGAGCATTCATTGCAAAGCAATATAAAACGGATAAAATAAATAATTTAAAATTCATCATTTAATATATATCATAAAGCAGGAAGCATACTTTTAGTTTAGATGCTAAATTTCAATTTTTCTTGCTAAAACTCTAGAATTTTTATTCTATAGGCATTTTAAATGAAGACCGTGACGAATAAAATGTTTAAATCCTCTCGAATCTTTTAATTAAATGAATATAGTACTATATTTGAATATCAACTAATCTAATTTAAAAACATGAAATTATTAGAAGGAAAAACGGCCATCATAACAGGTGCTTCAAGAGGAATCGGTAAAGGAATTGCTGAAGTTTTTGCTCAAAATGGTGCAAATGTAGCATTTACCTATAGTTCATCCGTAGAATCTGCAAATCAATTGGAAAAAGAGTTAAAAGATATGGGCGTGAAAGCAAAAGGCTATCAAAGCAATGCTGCGGATTTTAATGAATCACAACAATTGGCAGATGATGTTTTAGCTGAATTTGGAAGCATCGATATCTTGGTAAACAATGCTGGCATCACAAAAGATAATTTATTGATGCGTATGGGTGAAGAGGATTTTGATAAAGTTATCGAAGTCAATCTAAAATCCGTTTTTAATATGACCAAAGCTGTGCAACGCACGATGTTGAAACAACGCAAAGGCTCTATTATCAATATGAGCTCGGTAGTTGGGGTCAAAGGAAATGCTGGACAAACAAATTACGCCGCATCAAAAGCCGGAATTATTGGCTTTTCCAAGTCGGTAGCATTGGAATTAGGGTCAAGAAACATTCGTAGCAACGTGATTGCTCCAGGTTTTATAGAAACCGAAATGACTGCGAAATTGGACGAAGCAACCGTAAAAGGTTGGAGAGATGCCATTCCATTAAAACGTGGTGGAACTCCTGAAGATATTGCAAATGTATGTGTGTTTTTGGCAAGTGATATGAGTGCATATGTTACAGGCCAAACTATTAATGTTGATGGCGGAATGCTTACCTAAAATATACGATTTTAGAATTACGAATTACGATTTTCAACAATCACACCTTCGTAAATCATAAATCGTAATTCTTAAACCAAAGAATGCAGACAGACACAATCCTATTTATCTTATTAGCTGGAATCATAGCGCTATTTTTAGCGCTTTTTCAATATATCTATAAGTCAAAAAAACACTCCAAAATCTATATGTTGTTGGCGTTATTGAGATTTGTAACAATTTTCTCCATACTGCTATTACTCATCAATCCAAAATTTGATAAAATAACTTATTTCAACGAGAAGCCAAATTTAGTAGTCGCTGTTGATAATTCAGAATCCATTAGTTATCTAAAGCACGATTTAAAGACAAGACAGTTGATTGCCGATTTAAAATCTAACAAAGATTTAAATGAACGTTTTAATTTAGAATTCTATAGATTTGGAAAAGATGTCGAAGCCACAGACTCCTTATCTTTTGATGAGAAACAATCTAATCCATCCTTGTTATTTGACAGATTATCTCAAGTCAATGGCACTAATATGTCGCCAACGCTTTTCATATCAGATGGCAATCAAACGTATGGAAACGATTATGAATTTTACACAACACGCTACAAACAACCAGTTTACCCTGTAATTCTTGGCGACACGACGCAATATATGGATCTTAAAATCCAACAATTAAATGTCAATCGATATGCCTATTTGAAGAATCAATTTCCGGTGGAGGTCATTGTGGTCTCGAATCATTCAGTCAATATCAACACAGCGTTTAAAATCACATCTGGCAATTCGACCGTGTATTCGCAGAATGTCAATTTCTCTAAAGCGAATTCATCACAGGTCATTAATTTAACCTTACCAGCAAATCGAGTAGGTGTCAATAGTTATAGAGCTGAACTAGTACCGATAGAAAACGAAAAAAACACGGTCAATAATGTCAAGAATTTTGCAGTTGAAGTGATTGATCAAAAAACAAATGTGGCAATTGTTTCGGATATTATTCATCCTGATTTAGGAGCTTTGAAAAAATCCATTGAGAGTAATGAGCAGCGACAAGCTTCAATTTTAAGTCCAAATGAATTTATTTCACAATCAAATGATTTTCAATTAGCTATATTGTATCAACCAAATAATAACTTTAGATTGGTATTTGATGAAATTGAAAAATTGAAGTTGAATAAACTTGTCGTCGTTGGAACTAAAACCACTTGGTCATCGCTCAATAATTTTCAATCTTATTACATACAAACCATCACGAATCAAACGGAGGAATTTCAACCAATTTTAAACCCGAATTATTCGACTTTTATAGTTGATAATTTAGATTTTAGCAACTTGCCACCAATTGGATCGGAGTTTGGAGAAACTAAATTTTTAGTTCCAAATGAAACTATTTTGTATAAGTCAGTTAATGGCACTCCATTAAAAGAAGCTTTGCTGACAACGTTTGAAGTCAACGATAGGAGAGAAGCTTTATTAAACGGCGAAGGTATTTGGAAATGGAGAGCACAAAGCTATCTTGATGACAAATCCTTTACCAGTTTTGATAATTTTATGGGGAAGTTGGTACAATACTTAAGTTCTAACCAAAAGAAAACACGCTTGAACGTTACGTATGAATCATTTTATAATGGAAATGATGATGTCAGGGTCAACGCACAGTATTTTAACAGGAATTATGAATTTGATGCGACAGCAACTCTGAATATCACTTTAAAAAATAAAGATAATGAAGCGTCTAGAACATTTCCATTTATATTAAAAAACACCAGTTACGAAGTTGATTTAAGTGGTTTAGCTGCTGGAGATTATTCGTTTACGGTATCTGTAGCGAACGAAAATATTTCAAAATCTGGGGAACTCAAAATTCTAGATTACAATGTCGAGCAACAATTCTTAAATGCCAACGTCACTAAACTTCAATCCTTAGCAACCAATAGTAATGGTACTTCCTATTTTATTGATGATACTAAATCGTTAATCGACAATTTATTAAAGGACGATCGCTTTGTCACAATCCAAAAAAGCACTAAAAATGTTGTACCTTTGATAGATTGGAAATTTCTTCTCGCAATAATCGCATTGAGCCTATCTGCAGAATGGTTCATTAGAAAATATAACGGATTAATTTAAGAAATAAAAAAATAAAAATTAAATATGGAAAGATTACCCAAAATTGCATTACCTGTAATTATCACAATTATTGTACTTATCATTTTACTTGCAAAATCAACTGTAACCATTGACTCTGGTCACGCTGGAGTTGTGCATGAAACGCTACAAAGTGGTGTTGACCCAAATGAACCGGCTCTAGGACCAGGATTTCATTTCATTGCACCTTGGAATCGTGTCATCGATTATGAGACACGTCAACAAGAAGTTCCAGAGAAAATGGCCGTACTATCTTCCAATGGATTGGATATCAAATTAGATGCTTCAGTATTGTACGAACCAGATCTTGCAAATCTAGGTCGTTTGCATAATCAAAAAGGTGTGGATTATTTGAACCGAGTATTGCAACCAGCCATTCGTAGTGCCGCAAGAAGTGTTGTGGGACGCTACACTCCAGAACAATTGTATTCAAGTAAACGAGACGCTATTCAAGAAGAGATTTTTGAGGAAACACAAAAGATTGTGGAGCCTCAATTTGTAAAGTTAAAAAGCATCCTCATTAGAGACGTGACCTTGCCATCCACAATTAAGGAAGCGATAGAGCGAAAATTGAAACAGGAACAGGAGTCATTAGAATATGAATTTCGTTTAGTGACGGCCGCTAAAGAAGCCGAAAAAGTAATTATCGAGGCAGAAGGTAAAGCGGAATCCAACCGGATTTTAAGCGCTTCATTGACTGATAAAATTCTTCAAGACAAAGGAATTGATGCGACTTTGAGATTGTCTGAATCACCAAATTCTAAAGTGATAGTTATTGGTTCGGGAGATTCTGGATTGCCTATTATTTTGGGGAACCAATAAGGTTAACATAAATTTAATGACTAAACATTAGGTATTGTAAATTATATTTAGCAATCTTTGTAAACAACAAAAAGAAACATGACGTTTATTCAATTACATCACCATCATCATATTTGCACTCAAGCGAACTGAAGATGTATTGAATAAAATCAAAATATTTTAAAACCGTTTGAGTAAATCAAGCGGTTTTTTCATTTCTGCAAATGCAGGGATCTTCACCACAAAGATTTACTCAACAAAGATTAAGTTTAATAAAAGATTTCCGCTATTGCGGAAACGAAAAATAACTTTTCGATGAATAAATTAAAAATTGCAGTTCAAAAATCGGGTCGTCTACATGATGATTCCATGAAAATCCTAAATGACATTGGGATTTCGATTGATAACGGAAAGGACCAACTCAAAGCATCCGCACGAAACTTTCCATTGGAAATATTTTATCTTCGGAATGGTGACATTCCTCAATATTTAAAGGACGGTGTTGTGGATGCAGCCATTATTGGCGAGAATGTTTTGATTGAAAAGGGGAATGGCATTTCCATTGTGGAAAAACTTGGATTTTCCACTTGTAAAGTGTCCGTAGCTGTTCCAAAATCAATGAAGTATAAAGGCATCCAAGATTTGCAAGGAAAGCGTATTGCTACCTCTTATCCCAATACAGTAACACAATTTTTAGAGAAAAATGGTATTGAGGCAAATCTTCACATCATTAACGGCTCTGTAGAAATTGCTCCCAATATAGGACTTGCTGATGCCATTGTGGATATCGTGTCAAGTGGAAGTACCTTGTTTAAAAATGGCTTAAAGGAAGTTGAAATTTTATTGAAATCTGAAGCTGTAATGGCGGTTTCAAGTGAGATTTCAGATGAAAGCAAGGCAACTTTAAGTAAATTGCAATTTCGATTACAGTCTGTTTTAAGAGGCCGTCAGAGCAAATATATTCTACTCAACGCACCCAACGATACATTGGATAAAATAATCAGTATTCTTCCGGGAATGAACAGTCCCACGATTTTACCTTTAGCGAAAGAGGGTTGGAGCTCGCTACATTCCGTCATAAATAAAAATGAATTTTGGGAAGTGATCGACGAGTTAAAACTCAATGGAGCCGAAGGTATTTTAGTTTGTCCAATTGAAAACATGGTCATATGATAAAGGTAGAAAACCCTAAAAAAGAAGAGTGGTCAGAATTGTTAAAAAGACCAACACAAACCGTCGAGACGATTGAAAACACGGTGAATCAAATTTTTGATGACGTACAACGCAATGGCGACGAAGCAGTTGAGAAATATACAGCCTTATTCGATGGTGTTGAAAATGCTTTGGAACAAGTTTCTGCCAAGGAAATAGAGTCAGCAGTAAGTCTCGTTTCTGAAGAACTAAAAGAAGCTATAAAATTAGCCAAAACTAATATTGAATCTTTTCACAAGGCACAACAAATAAGTAAGTTAGAGGTAGAGACGATGCCAGGCGTCAACTGTTGGCAGGAAAAACGGCCTATTGAAAAAATTGGTTTATACATTCCAGGAGGTACTGCTCCTCTATTCTCAACTGTTTTAATGCTTGCCGTTCCAGCAAATATAGCGGGTTGTAAAGAAATTATTCTTTGTTCACCACCAAACAAGGAAGGTAAGATTGCAAATGAAATTTTGTACACCGCTCAATTATGTGGCGTTACAAAAATTTATAAAGTTGGAGGAATCCAAGCCATAGCAGCTTTAACATTTGGAACAGAAACGATTTCGCAAGTTTATAAGATTTTTGGACCAGGAAACCAATTTGTGACGGTTGCAAAACAGTTGGCTACTAAATATGGCGTTGCGATTGACATGCCTGCGGGACCGAGTGAATTACTGGTGTTTGCTGATGATTCGGCCAACGCTTCCTATGTGGCTTCAGATTTATTGAGTCAAGCCGAACATGGAACGGATAGCCAAGTGATTTTGGTCACGACGTCACAATTAATTTTATTGGATGTGGAAGCGGAGGTTCAAAAACAATTAAACGATTTACCTAGAAAAGACATTGCTCATAAAGCTATAGACAATTCAAAATTGATTTATGTAGATTCAGACGATATTGCTTTGGAACTTATCAATCAATATGCGCCAGAACATTTCATAATTTGTTCTAAAAATGAGGATATTTTCATCAACGGAATTATAAATGCTGGTTCCGTATTCATTGGAAATTATACCCCTGAAAGTGCAGGCGATTATGCATCAGGAACGAATCACACATTGCCCACCAATGGTTTTAGCCGAGCATATTCTGGAGTGAATTTAGATAGTTTTCTAAAGAGCATCACGTTTCAAAAAATCACAAAAGAAGGTTTAAAAAAGATAGGAAACTCGATAGAATTGATGGCAGAGGCCGAAGGTTTGCAAGCTCATAAAAACGCAGTGTCCATTCGATTAAAAGACATTTAAGATGAATATTCAAAATTTAATAAGACCTTCTATAAAAGCCCTGAAACCATATTCGTCTGCTAAAGATGAATTTAAGGGACTGCCCCGCAATATGATATTCTTGGATGCCAATGAGAATCCTTTCGAAAATGGCGTAAATCGATATCCAGACCCGCAACAGATGGATTTGAAAAGCGTAATTTCAAAGTTAAAAAGTATACCGACCGAAAACATATTATTGGGAAATGGAAGCGATGAAGTCCTCGATTTACTCGTGCGAATATTTTGTGAACCAAATAAAGACAACATAATTATTTTGCCACCAACTTATGGTATGTATGAAGTTCTGGCGAATGTAAACGCTATAGAAACGATTGCAGTGGAATTGTCTGAAACCTTTCAGCCGAAAGTGAAGCAAATTTTAAATGCTTCAACCGAAAACAGTAAAATTTTATTTTTATGTTCACCAAACAATCCAACAGGAAACAGTTTTAATAGAGTAGAAGTAGTGGAATTGCTCAATAAGTTTCAAGGAATTGTTGTTATTGATGAAGCCTATATTGATTTTTCTGAACAGGAAAGTTGGTTGAAACGTTTACAAGAATTTCCGAATCTTGTAATAGCCCAAACTCTATCAAAAGCATATGGAATGGCGGGAATCAGACTAGGAATCTGCTATGCTTCCAAAGAAATCATTTCAGTATTGAATAAGATTAAACCACCTTATAACATCAATCAATTGACGCAACAAAAAGCGATTGAGCAATTAAAAAAAACAAATTTAGTTGATGAACAGATTACCTTGCTTTTAATAGAGCGTAATTTATTAATCGATGAATTGAAAATGATAGATTTTGTAAAAAATGTTTACTCTTCAGACGCTAATTTCATACTTGTAAAGGTCGATGACGCAACAAAACGTTATAATCAATTGATGGAAAAAGGCATTATCATCCGTAATAGAACGAATCAACCTTTATGCGAGAATTGTTTACGATTGACCATTGGAACATCAGAAGAAAATAAAAAATTAATTGAAGTTTTTCATAAAATTTAAAAGACCTTGTAGATTTAAATAACAATAAAAAATGAAAAGAGTACTATTCATAGACCGAGACGGCACTATCATAAAAGAAACATCGGATGAGCAAATCGATAGCTTTGAAAAGTTGGTGTTCTATCCAAAAGTATTTCAATATTTAAGTAGAATTGCGAAAGAATTGAATTTCGAAATCGTGATGATTACAAATCAAGATGGTTTAGGAACCGAAGTTTTTCCTGAAACGACCTTTTGGCCAGTGCATAATTTTATTTTGGACACTTTCAAAGCGGAAGGAATTGAGTTTAAGGAACAATATATAGACAGAACCTTTGCGAAAGACAATGCGCCAACTAGAAAACCAAATACTGGTTTATTGACTAAATATTTCTCCGAAGATTATGATATGGCTAATTCATTTGTCATTGGTGACCGATTGACAGATATCGAATTGGCTAAAAATCTGGGTTCCAAAGGAATTTTCATCAACGACAACACCAATTTAGGAACTTCCGAAATTACCGTAAAACGAGAGGAATTGAATAAATTTATTGCATTAGAAACCAATGATTGGGAGCAAATATATAACTTTTTAAAAGGTGGCGAACGCAACGGAAGCATCGCAAGAAACACCAACGAGACCAAAATTGACATCGAGTTAAATCTCGACGGCACAGGAAAAAGCAACATCGATACAGGAATTGCCTTTTTTGACCACATGCTCGACCAAATAGCACGTCATGGACAATTGGATTTGAACATCAAAGTTGATGGTGATTTGGAAGTGGACGAACACCACACCATCGAAGATACAGCGATTGCTCTTGGAGAAGTTTTTGCTCAAACCCTAGGAAGTAAATTAGGCATCGAACGCTACGGATTTTGCTTACCAATGGATGATTGTTTAGCACAGGTAGCTATTGATTTTGGTGGACGAAATTGGCTTGTTTGGGAAACAGAATTCAAGCGTGAAATGATTGGGAAAATGCCGACGGAAATGTTTTTCCATTTTTTCAAATCCTTTACGGATGGTGCCAAATGCAACCTGAATATAAAAGCTGAAGGAACGAACGAACATCATAAAATTGAAGCTATTTTCAAAGCGTTCGCAAAAGCTATAAAAATGGCAGTAAAACGTGATTTTGATAAAATGATTTTACCATCAACAAAAGGAACTTTGTAAAATTTACGAATTCAGGTTTACGAGTTACGATTTCATTCGTACATCGTAAATCGTAAATCAAAAATAATGTGAAAGTAGTAATAATAGATTATGGCGCAGGTAATATCAAGAGCATTCAATTTGCATTAAAGCGATTAGGTATCGATGCTGCTTTATCCAATAATAGTCAAGAAATTTCCGCTGCTGATAAAGTGATTTTTCCTGGTGTGGGAGAGGCAAGTTCCGCTATGAGGATGTTGAAGATAACTAATTTAGATGTTCTAATTCCAACGCTTAAGCAACCCGTTTTAGGTATTTGTCTAGGAATGCAGTTAATGTGCAAGTCTTCCGAAGAAGGAGCAACCACCGGATTAGGAATTTTTGATGTTCCTGTCAAACGATTTTCAAATGAAGTCAAAGTTCCTCAAATGGGTTGGAACACGATAAATAATTTAAAATCACCACTTTTTAATGAAGTGAGAAACAAGGAATACATGTACCTTGTGCATAGCTATTTTGCAGAAGTCTGTACGGAAACGATTTCAGAAACTACGTATGGTTTAAATTATAGTTCTGCACTTCAAAAAGACAATTTTTATGGAGTTCAATTTCATCCGGAAAAAAGTAGTAAGGCAGGTGAACAAGTATTATGGAATTTTTTGAAGTTAGAAGTCAAATAGTAAATGTAAAAATGCTAAATAATGAAAGTATATCTAATTCAAAATTCATAAATTCTAATATCTAATATCTAATATCTAATATCTAATATCTAATATCTAATAATGAGAATAATACCAGCAATAGATATCATCGATGGAAAATGTGTCAGACTGACCAAAGGTGATTATGATACGAAAAAAATTTACAATGAAGACCCTTTGGAAGTTGCCAAACAATTTGAAGGTTCAGGGATTCAATATCTTCATTTAGTCGATTTGGATGGTGCAAAAGCGAAACATATTGTCAATTATAAAGTTTTAGAACAAATAGCCTCAAAAACGAGTTTAAAAATTGATTTTGGTGGTGGTTTAAAAAGTAATGAAGATTTGTTGATTGCTTTCAACTCCGGAGCACGTCAAATCACTGGTGGAAGTATTGCAGTTAATGATACAAAGACTTTTGAAGGTTGGTTGAACACATATGGGCCAACGAAAATCATTCTCGGAGCCGATTGTCACGATAGTAAAATATCCATTAATGGTTGGCAACAAAAAAGTCATTTCAATGTCATACCCTTTATTGAAGATTATCAAAAGAAAGGTGTGCAATATGTAGTTTGTACTGATATTTCTAAAGATGGAATGCTAGAAGGTCCGTCGTTTGATTTATATAAAAAAATTATTGATGAGTGTTCCAAAAGTGATGGACAGTCCATCAAATTGATAGCTTCTGGAGGTGTTTCATCCATTGACGACATCAATGTTTTGGAAGATTTGGGATGTGAAGGTGTCATCATCGGAAAAGCGCTGTATGAGAACAAAATCAGTTTAAGAGATTTGATTCCATATTAAAAAATACAATGTTAAATATTAGAATTACGAAGCGCAAACAGTATACAGAATTGCAAAACCGTTATAATTTTAATATCTACTATTTAACTTCAGACTTTAATTATGCTTACAAAACGAATCATTCCTTGTTTGGATATCAAAGATGGTCGAACCGTCAAAGGTGTCAATTTTATCAACCTGCGTGATGCGGGCGACCCAGTTGAATTGGCAAAGCAATATGCAGATAAAGGTGCTGATGAATTGGTGTTTTTAGACATTTCCGCAACGCTGGAAGGACGAAAAACGATGTTGGATATGGTTTTGAAAGTTGCCGAGCAAGTGAATATTCCGTTTACAGTAGGAGGAGGCATTTCATCGGTTGAAGATGTGGATATGCTTTTAAAATGTGGCGCAGACAAGGTGTCTGTGAATTCATCAGCTATCAAACGTCCGGAATTGATTAATGAATTATCGAGCAAATTTGGGAATCAATGTATTGTTGTCGCTATTGATGCGAAACAAATTGAAGGTCAATGGAAAGTTCATTTGGCTGGCGGCAGTATTCCCACGCAATTGGATTTGTTTGAATGGGCAAAAGAGGTCGAAAGAAGAGGTGCAGGAGAGATTTTATTCACTTCAATGAACAATGACGGAACTAAAGAGGGCTTTGCAAATGAAGCGTTAGCCAAATTATCATCAGAATTGAACATTCCAATCATCGCATCAGGCGGCGCCGGAACTATGAAGCATTTTGTGGACACTTTTAAGTTTGGAAAATCAGATGCGGCTTTGGCAGCCAGTGTCTTTCATTTTGGTGAGATTGAAATTAAAGACTTAAAACAAGAATTAAGAAATAACAATATTGAAGTACGATTATAATGACAATAGATTTTAATAAAAGTGAAAACGGATTAATTCCAGCCATCATTCAAGATGCAACAACTAAAAATGTATTGATGTTGGGGTATATGAATGATGAAGCATTTAGTAAAACAAAGGAAACTAAAAAAGTTACTTTCTTCAGTCGAAGCAAAAATCGTTTGTGGATGAAAGGTGAGAAAAGTGGCAATGTGTTGAATGTTGTAGATATCAAAGTGGATTGTGATAATGATACACTATTGATTAGCGCAAATCCTGAAGGCCCAACATGTCACAAAGGTTCAGATACGTGCTGGAATGAAGTAAACAGTCAGAATTTCGGATTCTTGACGGAGCTTGAAAATGTTATTCATAATCGTATTGAAAATTCCGACCCTTCTGAATCTTATGTATCCTCTCTGTTTGAAAAAGGTATCAATAAAATTGCTCAAAAAGTAGGAGAGGAAGCTATTGAAGTGGTCATCGAGGCTAAAGACAATAATGATGAGCTATTCTTAAATGAAAGTGCCGATTTGCTATTCCACTATCTGATTTTGCTTCAAGCGAAAGGTTTTAAATTAAATGACATAGTTGCAGTATTAAAAAATCGACAGTAACTATTTAGGCTCTTTAAAAGATTTTATGATGAGAATCCCACAAATTATTGTTACTGAAACCAATCCGAAGGCCAAAGCTGTATTTCCGTAAATAAAATTTCCAATGGCAAATAGCGTGCAATAAACACCTACTACACCAGCGAAAAAACCGAGAATCTTCATTCCAAAACCTTTGAACTTCGATTCATTACCAAAAATCAAACTGTTGAATGAATTTAATGTGTTGGTGTTAGAAGGTTTTGTTAACAAGGTCACAGAGACCCAGCCAATTGTTGTGACGATGACTCCAAATACTAACTGCCAATGTCCAGCCAATTCAACTATTGGTGTGTCCATTTTTCCATTTACAAAGAAGAAAAGTGCAATCGCAAAAGATATTGCCATGGCGGCAATTTCACTATATGGATTGATGCGACTCCAAAACCATCTTAATATAAATAATAAACCTGTGCCAGCACCGATTTGAAGTAATAAATTGAAGGCATCACGTGCTTCTTCCAATACCAATGCCAAAAGCCCAGCAAAAATCATCATCACTACGGTAGAGATTCTTCCTATTAAAACTTGTTCCTTATCAGAAGACTTTGGGCGAATAAATCGTGCATAAAAATCATTCACCACATAAGAACTTCCCCAATTCAAATGGGTGGAAATGGTGCTCATAAATGCTGCGATCAATGAAGTCACTACGATTCCAAGTAAACCTGCAGGCAAGAATGTGAGCATTGCTGGATAGGATAAATCATTTTTTACGAATGACGGATTCAAATCTGGAAACGCTGCCTGTAAACTTTCAATATTCGGATAAATTATAATCGAAGCTAAACCAATGACAATCCATGGCCACGGACGAAGCGCATAATGAGCAACATTGAAGAATAAGGTTGCCCAAACTGCATTTTTCTCATCTTTGGCCGCTAACATTCGCTGTGCGATGTAACCACCTCCGCCTGGTTCTGCCCCTGGATACCACACGCTCCACCATTGTACAGCAAGCGGAATAATTAATAACGGAATCAATAATTCTGGTTTGGAAAAATCCGGTAGCATTGCGGTTTTTGCTGCAACTGCTGGTGTAGAAAGAAGTTTTTCAATACCACCAATTTGAGGCATATTCACTATATAAATCGTTGCCCAAATACTTCCAACCATCGCAATGATAAACTGTACAAAATCTGTTAATAAAACACCTTTTAGTCCTCCGAAGGCCGAATAGATAACGACAACTGGAGATGCGATTAATAAAACCTGCCATGCCGAAAGGCCAAACATCACATGTCCTATCTTTATAGCTGCCAAACATACATTTGCCATGATAACGATGTTGAAAAACACACCGAGATATATAGCTCTGAACCCTCTTAAAAATGCTGCGCTCTTACCACTGTATCGTAATTCATAAAATTCCAAATCGGTAGTAATACCACTTTTTCGCCATAATCGAGCGTAGAAAAACACAGTTAACATTCCAGTCAACAAAAAACTCCACCAAATCCAATTTCCAAAAACACCATCTTCACGGATCACACCAGCAACAAAATTGGGTGTATCCGCAGCAAAAGTAGTAGCCACCATACTAACGCCCAGCAACCACCAAGGCATATTGCGTCCAGATAAGAAAAATGCCTTTGAGTCTTTTCCTGCTTGTTTTGAAACGTAAATCCCTATCCCAGCAAATAGCAGTAGAAAGGAACTAATGATAATCCAATCAAGCGTTGAAATAACCATAAAATGTAAATTGAAAAGTTAGTTAGACAAATCTAACATTAATTGCTAAATAAAAAAGACATCTATTTTTATGATGTCTAATAATTGTGTAGAGAGTATAAGATTTGCTATGTGTAAATATTTGAAAACTTTAAGAGGTACACTGACTTTTAAGTACATCATTTAAATAAATACTCCAAAGTACAAAATAAAAATTTAGGGTATAGATTTGAAATTATACCCTAAATTTATTATCAAAATTGCGGTGCTTAGTCTTCCATAACATGCACAATAGGTGTTTTATTAACCCATTTGCCATTCTTGGATTCACCCAAGATAATCACATCTTTACTTTGTTCGTAATCTTTAATTGTACGAAGCATTTGCTCTTTAGTGGCTCTGTGTAGTTTGATTCCCGAATTTGCACCTCTATTTCTAATTTCTAAATAAAATCCATCTCTAAATTTTATTGGTTTTGTTGGTGGTCTTCCCATAAATTTTTTATTCTGTATTAATCCGCATATTAGATAAAATTTCATGAAAAAGCAAGCCTGTCAATCATAAATTATCGTTAATGTTAATATTATTCCCGATAATTAACCTCTTTGTCGAGTTTTTAGGTTAATATTATTTAAATTTGAATGAATTCATCTATGAACTCTTATATAATTCTTATGAATTTATATGAAACAAAGGAAAAAGAAAAAGTCTTATAAAGTAAAAAATTTAGCGCCTGGAACAATGGCGTACACCGGAAAGAAAGAAGGTGTCATTACAAATATCGATATCATTAATTATAGTCCAACGGTTTATACTGTTAAGGAGACCAAGGCTATTGAAGACGCCTTCGGATTTAATGATAAGGAAACAGTTACCTGGATCAACGTCAACGGCCTCAATAATGTAACCGATATTGAAAAAATTGGTAAACATTATAACTTGCACCCTTTAACACTTGAAGACATCGTGACGACACAACAGCGTCCAAAGATGGATGAGTTTGACGGTTATCTGTTTGTTGTTTTTAAAATGCTTTATTATAAGAATGAGTCCGAATTGCAATATGAACACGTCAGTTTGGTTGCTGGTGAAGATTTTGTTATCACGTTTCAAGAAGCAGACGGGGATGTGTTCGATGATTTGAGAGAACGGATTTCTCATGGTAAAGGTAGAATAAGAGGTTCTGGATCCGATTATTTAATGTATGCCATCTTGGATGCCGCAGTCGACCACTATTTGACGGTCATTGAGGCTTTTGGTGACCAAGTTGAAGAATTGGAAGACATTGTCTTTAATGGTGAACCTAATAATAAGATTGCAAGTGACATACAAGTTCATAAGCGGCAGATATTAAAGATGAGACGAGCCATTATGCCTCTTCGTGAGGTCATTAGTAGGCTCGACAAAACCGAGACAAATATTATAGACCAAAAGACTCATAATTTTATTCGTGATTTATATGATCATATTGTTCAGGTTAATGAAAATATTGAATTGTACAGGGAGATGGTTTGGAGTTTGATGGATATGTACATGACCATCATAAGCAATAAAATGAATGAGGTAATGAAAGTACTGACCATTATTGCGACAATTTTTATACCGCTGACTTTCATTGCGGGTCTTTACGGGATGAATTTTGATAATATCCCCGAATTACATTTTGAAAATGGTTATTTTGTACTTTTGGGAGTTATGGCAGTTATCTTTGTGTTGATGTTGATATATTTCAGAAGAAAAAAATGGCTGTAAAAAAAACAAATTAAAAGAAATAAGAGTATATGGAAAGTCCAATTAGTGAAGCCTTTGATGGATTAGTTGAAAAGTTAATGGGATGGTTGGATGCCATTATAAAAAGTTTGCCAAACCTTGCATTGGCTATAATTGTAATGTTGGCGGCTTATTTCATTGCAAATTATGTAAGCAAATTTGTCTCAAAAATAGTTTCAAAACGTGTAAGTCAAGTTTCCATTGTCAATATTGTTGCAAAATTGACATCAGTCATGATCGTTATTTTAGGAATATTTCTAGCCTTGGGAATCCTTGATTTAAGTAAGACCTTAACTGGTTTGATCACTGGTGCAGGTGTGCTTGGTTTGGTCATCGGTTTGGCCCTTCAAGGCACGCTATCAAATACCATTTCTGGGATTGTAATCTCCTTTCGAGATAAAATACGAATAGGTGATTGGGTAGAAACTCATGATTTTGCGGGAGAAATCATTGATATCAATCTGAATAATTTCGTCATGAAACAAACAGATAACAATATCGTAATCATTCCCAATAAAAATATCCTTGAAAGTCCGTTGAAGAATTTTACTCTCACGCCTCATATACGTTGTGAACTGAATTGTGGAGTTGGTTACAGCTCCAACTTGGAATTTGTGGAAAAATTGACTTTGGAAACTTTGGAAAAAACATTTGAGCGCATCGATGATTCAAAACCAGCAGAATTCTTCTTTACGGAATTCGGAGACAGTTCCATTAATTTTAGATGTCGATTTTGGATTGATGGTACAAAAAATGTCCATAAGCTGAAAGCAACCAACAAAGCCATTATCGCTATCAAAAAAGCGTTTGATGCAGAAGGAATCAATATTCCATTCCCAATCAGAACGATTGATTTTAGTAACAATTTGAAACTGGATAAGCAAACTAATGAAAGTGAAGAGTAAAAATGAATTATTAATCTTGAATTCTTCTGTATAAGAACCTACCAAAGTATATAATCTTGATTCCTCACGGACCGCGGTGTAAATCGTGGTACATGGGACTATTAAAGAATAAATGCACCGTTTATTTACTTAAAAATATGCTTCACTTCTGAATTTTTAGATCTAATCTTAAAAGAATCTTTCCATTCATTAAGACCTAAGGGTCCAATATGTGTTAATATTTCATTCAAATGGACTACTCAATGAAGTATTGAATAGGTAGATTAGTATTGTAAATATAATATTCAACATTTAAAACTAAAAACCATGAAAAAAATAATCTATATCTTTTCCCTGCTAGTAGTTTCAGGGATGTATGCGCAAGAAAAAACTCCAGTAGATAAAATGGAGGAAACCAAGACGACCACGACTACGGTTGACAAAAACGGAGAAAAAATTGTGGTAAGTAAAGTAAAAGAAACCACGCGAAAAGAACAGGAAATAAAAACGAAGCAAAAGGGAGGAAACACCGTTGATGGCGATAAAATTGATACGCCTATCCAAGTCACAAAAACAATCCAAATTGATAGCGATTGGGACCCATTTTATAATGCAAAGGACAAAATGGCATCTTATAGTTTAAGAGGTGAAAATGTTGATTTCAGTTCAAATAGTAACGGATTTTTAATGTCATCATCGCAAAATAAAACGTATGGTGAAGCAAGGAAATCTGCACAAAGCCACTTCTATTTGACAACCATTGATGGTAATCCTGGAGTGGGCTATTTTGACCAGAACGGAAATTTTGTGGTTGAATACTATGACCAACAAAATGACAGGATGGTCCATGAAACTTACGTGACCGGGAAAATTTAAAATTTATAAAATTTGAATAAATGAAAGTCTCGATTGTGTCGGGACTTTTTTTGTAATTTTAATTTCATTAAAATAGAACATGGCAGCAATTAATATATCACAAAACCTCTTTGATTTTCTTAAAAAGCTTGAAAATAATAATGACAGAGATTGGTTCAATGTACATAAAGCCGAATTCAAAAAGATAGAGGCTGAGACCAAGAAAGCCTATAAGTTTTTAGGTGAGCAAATGAAAGTCCATGACGAAGTTGAAGATGTAAAGGTATTCAGAATCTATCGTGACATTAGATTTTCAAAAAACAAACTACCTTATAAGACACATTTTGGTGGAGCTTTCCATCGGAAAAAACCACAATTGAGAGGTGGCTATTATTTACACTTACAACCGAACAATGAGTCTTTCATCGCAGCTGGTTTTTGGGATCCGGAAAAAGATGATTTATTCAGAATCCGAAAGGAGTTTGAAACCGATGACACCCAAATTCGAAAAATCATTGCAGATAAAAAATTTAAGCAAATTTGGGGTGAATTTGGTGGTGACGAACTTAAAACGGCACCAAAAGGATTTGACAAGGAGCATCCCGCTATCGATTTGATACGAAAAAAACAATTTATTTTCACAAGAAAATTTACCGATAAGGATGTCTTGGCTGACAATTTCATTGAAGAAGTAAATGATTCGTTCAAAGCTATTCGCCCATATTTTAATTATATGAGCGACGTATTGACCACGAATCTTACCGGAGAATCTCTTATATCACTTCGGTAATTGTAAACTTGTTACCATTGAATTCAATCGTTGCATCCTTTGATTTCCCCATCAGAAGCATGCCTATGGGCGAGTGTTGAGAAATAGCGAAATAGCTTCCATCACCAATATCAATTTTTCCAGCACTTACGGAAATGAAAAAATTATTGCTAGTGGTTTTTACAACACTACCAAGAATCACTTTATCTGACACCGTTTTAGCACTTATGTCTTTAAGTCCGTTGAGCATTTTATTTGCTTCACTTAAATGTTGAGAATTTTTTTCTAAATCGCTTAAAAGTTTGCTGTTTCCAGAATCATCGTCTTCTCCACCACCTGTGTCACTGTCTTCAATGGACTCTTTAATGGTTTGCAATTCGTTTTTATAATTAGCGATGCGCTTGTTGGCATAATCCAAACAGCTTTGCAGTAAATCTTGTTTTATCTTCATATAGCTTTAGCCATTATAGGCTCAAATACTTGTATATGGCTAATGAAACGCTCTTTTACAATGTTCATAATACGTTTGTTTAGAGCAGATGAATTCTGAATGTAAATCTTATATTCTTCTACTGTAAACTGTCCGATAATCATGCCTTTAACTGAATTTCGGAACTTCATATCTTTATGAACGGCGTTCTCTATATAGTCCAATTGTTTTGACAAAGATAAATCATAAAACACATTTTTATGCTTTGCAACATAGTTTTTAAAAACTTCGATCAACAAATCATGCTGTAACTTTACGATAGGTCGAATAGTTGTGTTTTGGAAACGTTCATCAGTGCTCATATTTTCAAATAATAAGGCAGTGGTGATTATTGGGCGAATGTTTAATAAATGGCTTGTTCTATCAGACATGGTGTTTGTTTTTTTAAAAGTAGAAAGAATGACTGTTTTATAGGCATATCCGTACTTTTCTTGTTAACGGGTTTATTAACAAAACAGCTTTTGACTGTTAAAAATAGTAGCGATTAAAAGTTAAATGAAGTATCTTTGAGAAAACAAGAAATATGAAATTCGGAAGTGTTGATAACCCAGAATCGATAGATTTTAACTTACCAGCAGACCATCCAGATACGTCCAAAACGCTGGAACAGCTTAAAGGCAAATCAAAACCAGATATTTATGTGGGTTGTGCGAAATGGAACAAAACCGACCTAAAAGGATTCTATCCAAAAGGGACAAAAGATGAGTTACAATATTATTCAAGCCAATTTAATTCCGTAGAATTAAACGCCACATTTTACCGTATTTTTCCAGCAGATACATTTGCAGGATGGTATGATAAAACTCCAAAAGGATTTAAGTTCTTTCCAAAATTAAATCAGGAAATTAGCCATTGGAAGCGATTGAAAGACGTCGATGATATAGTTAACAATTATCTCAACAATGCTGCTAACCTCAAAGAAAAGCTAGGTACCATTTTTCTCCAAATGCATAATAATTTCGCACCAAAAGACTTTGACAAGGTTGTAGACTTTGTGGAAAGTTGGCCGAAAGAAATACCATTGGCAATAGAATTTAGACATACAGATTGGTATAATGACAAGGAAGTCGCTGAACGACTTTATAAATTATTGGAAGAAAACAATATTGCTAATGTGATTGTCGATACTGCAGGAAGAAGGGATTTGATGCATATGCGATTGACCAATGGAACGGCATTCGTTCGATATGTTGGTGCTAATCATCCTAGCGATTACACACGTCTGGATGAATGGGTAGCACGATTGAAGGAATGGCAAGAATTAGGCATGAAGGAAATCGATTTTTTTATACATCAAAATATAGAAAAAGAGTCACCATTGTTATCTGCCTATTTCATCAAAATATTAAATGATGAATTGGGTAGCAATTTAAATGTTCCGAATGGTGAGACTGATCCTAAATTGTTTTAAATCCCTCAAAATTTCAAAAGCGAATAAAATATGATGAGATTCCACACAAGAAAATGGGTAAAACCTGAAGATCTAAATCCTAACGGCACTTTGTTCGGAGGACAATTGTTGGCATGGATTGATGAAGAAGCGGCATTATACACAATCATTCAACTTGAAAATTCTAAAATTGTTACGAAATATATTTCTGAAATCAATTTTATGAGTTCCGCCAAACAAGGCGATATTGTAGAATTAGGAATTGAAGTAATGAAGTTTGGAAAATCATCACTGACACTGAAATGCGAAGCACGTAATAAAATGACCAGAGAGACTATTCTAACCGTCGACAATATCATCATGGTGAATCTCGATGATGAAGGGAAACCTAGCCCACATGGCAAATCTCAAATAGAATTTGTTAGGGACAGATTGAAAAATTAATCCTCTGCTGCAGCGATGGCATTTAGTTCATAAAGTTCCAAATCAAAGTAATGAACTGCGGCGATGGCATGGTCAAAAATATCCGACATTATCCATTCATAATTTGCCCAACGCTTATCGCTACTAAAGGCATAAATTTCTAAAGGCAAACCTTGAGGAGTAGGAGCCAATTGTCTTACCATTATAAACATATCTTTGTTGATTCCGGAATGGTTTTCAATGTAGGTTTGCAAGTATTTTCTGAACACACCTATATTTGTGAGATTAGATCCATTAATCAGCAATTTTTTGTCTGCGCCAGCATTGTTATTTTGAGTTTTCAATTCTTTTTCTTTCTTATCTAGATAGGTAGTAATTAATTGAATACTTTTAAGTTTTTCCACTGACTCTTCAGTCAAATAATGAACACTCTTTATCTTAATCAAAATGGAGCGTTTAATACGCCGGCCTCCGGAATTCTGCATACCTCTCCAATTTTTAAACGAATCTGAAAGAAGCGCAAACGTTGGGATATGCGTAATAGTCATGTCGAAATTCTGAACCTGAACTGTGGCCAAATTAATTTCCACCACATCACCATCAGCACCATATTTGTCCATAGTAATCCAATCGCCAATTCGAACAGAATCATTAATAGATACTTGAATGCTTGCCACAAAACCCAAAATTGTGTCCTTGAAAATTAAAAGTAATATGGCAGAAGCAGCACCCAAGGTTGTGAAAAATGTCCATAAGGGGACGCCTGTCAAGATTACAAAACACAAACCAAATCCAGTGACCCAAACGAATAACATCAGCACTTGAATATAACTGTCTATGGGTTTATCCCTTAATCTCGGAACAGTTTTAAAATAAGACTCCAGAGCTCTCAAAACACTGCGCAAAATCCAGATCGTCAATAATACTCCGTAAACTTTTAAAATAACTAGAATAAATCTTTCAAACTGCGGATAATCATAAAAAACAATTGGAAACAGCTCAATGGTTAAAAATAATGGTACCAAATGAGCAATGTTACGAGGTACTTTATGATCAACTAGAAGATCATCGAAGTTAGTCGCGGAGCGCTTTGAGAAATTTGTAAAGGCGTTCACTAAAATCTTTCGCGCAATAAAATCGGAAATAAAAATAACAACACATAAAATCACCAACATCACTAACATGTTTAAGAAAGAAACCATGCTTTCAGAAACGCCCAAGTCAAAGAAAAAGTCACAGAAATAATGTCCGTATTCTTGCATTATAAGGATGTATTTAAATATTTCTTCCCAATGAAAAAAGTTCCAAATGGAATAAATGAAGCGAGTAAAACCAAAAACAAGGTTTTGTTGCTCCATCTTAATTTAGATCCGACAATAATCGCCAAAACGACGTATGCCATAAATAAAATGCCATGTGCCATACCAAGAGGATATAAAATAATTTTATAAAGTTCTGGAAAATTAGGCTTCGTAATCAGCATATTTGAAAACAACAGTAAGTACGAGATTCCTTCTGAAAAAGCAATGGTTTTGAAGGTTTTTATTAGTGCGGACATGAGGTGTTTTTTTCTGACTGCAAAAATACCTCATGGAGTTGAAAGAGTTTAGTTTTTAACAACTTTTTTTACCGCAATAACAGAGTTGTTCTGATCTAAAAGCTTGACAAAATAAAAACCTGAAGGTAATGCTTCTGTATTTACAGCGATGGTATTCGACTGTTTGTTAAACATTTGATTATAAATCTCTTTACCATCTACTGAATACAAGTTTACGGACATATCTCCTCTATAGTTTGAACTTAAATTTAAAGTATGGTTAAAGGGCACTGGAAATAGTTTAGTAGCAGCAGAATCGCTTTCAAGAGATGTTACGCTCAATGTATTATTGAAATATTGTAATGCGAGATTATAGGCATCATTACCAATTTTATGACCAATGATGCGACCTCTTATATCATCGATAGGAGGGTGGATGCCTCCCCAAATCCTAGATAAACTACACTGATCGGATGCATCTCGATACGTTGCCCACTGCAATTCTATATTTTGTGTTGGACCTTCCTCAAACACTAAAAATTCATTTTGAGTTGCGTCAAAAACACCCATACCACCTGGGAAAAATTCACTTCCTGTAACTAAAGTCATTGTTTCGGCCGCAGCTCTTGAAAATGTAGAGTGACCCGAAAGATAGCCTGCAAATGGAGGCGAAACAAAGGTAGGTCTCTGATATGGCCACCAACGTGTGCCTAAAATCCAACCAACATGGGCAATATCTGTATCTGGATTTGTGATATAATCAGGCCCCTTCCAAGCATAAATTTTTATTTTACCAACATTTTCATCGGCATCACCTGCCAACGGATCACCTGTGGCGATAAGTTCAATTTTTCCTGGGATCAATGGAATGCCATGGGGATTGTAACTGGCTAAAGAGGCATCCGAACTTTGTCCCATTTCAGCCATATAACGAATGGCAGATACAGGTCTAACATAATCATAATAACCTTTAATTCCCCAAATGTTTATTGCACTATCATGCATAGCGCCACTCAAGGTGAGATAGCATTTGACATCCCATTCTAAATCAGCTAAAATTGGTCCAGTTCCGGAAAAGCGTTTTTCCATGAGTGGATTGTCACTTACATAGTTTAAAATAGTAAACCAATGGCCAGGAGGCGTTTCGGAATCAGGTCCGTCAGCCCAAAATTCAGCTAAAATTCTTGCATAATCACCTCTTTTAATCACATTTGGAGCATACGCTGTATTTGACACGGGATTTATGTCGCGTCCTGTACTGGAATCTCCTCCATTCGTAAAATCATAAAATGCTTTATATTCTTCAAATGTTTCCGGAAAATTCTCAAAATTGAAATTTCCTTGTGCCGCTGGAGAAATATCGATCATCGTTGGATCTTCTGGATCCAGATGAGAAGACCAAGATGCCACTAATGAAAAATACCATTTGTAAGGATCATCAATACCGTTTTCATTTGAGTTTTGAATGTAACTTGGAGGGCCAGGATTGTTGTAAACGTAGCAATCAAAATTTTGATTCAATACTTCCAGATCTTCAGGTTTAAGACAAAAAGGTGTTACTTTCCCCCATTCAGGACCTAAAAAAGCAGGTGTGGCAGAAGGAAATACATTACCTGATTGGTCAACAAACGTTTCAAAAGCCAAAGGTTGCCAACGATTTGGATCGGCCAAATCATAACTGTCCGCATAGTACCCAGATTCCATGATCATTGGTTCATTTATCGGAAAATAATATTGATTCGAATAATCACTATGCTCATTGGAATTGTCTTGCTGGCCAAACGCAATTATTTTAGCACCTAAATAATTACCAAGTGCAGCATAATTTCCTCTGCTATAATCTGTCGATGTGAAATTTTTATCATATCCATAAGATGCCAATAAATCGTTGAAGGTTTGTAGGGTTCCTTGTCCGCCAGGTGAAAGTGCAAATCGGTGAGATAACAATCGGTATACCGCATAACTCATGATTTCATGACGAGCGGCATCGACGTCGCTAGGAGTTGGAATACCATTAAATGAACAATTGAATCCGCCGAAAGTTTTTCCAAGAAAAACGGTTTCTGCTTGTGAATCAAAAATAGCCCATGCATCATACATTATGAGAGAGCTATGAAATAGATTTCGTGCGTGAACCGTAGGTCGCGAAAAATCCGAACGTATTGCCCCTAACAGTACTTCATTCCAATCTCGTGCAACTGAATGTTGTGCTGATGACTTAAATGTGAATGAAAAAACTAGGCAAAATAAGGCTAAAGTAATTTTTTTCATTTGTAGGCTGGTTATTGATTTGCTTAACAAATGTAAAAAACTATTGAATATTTCAAAGGAATTTCTTGAAATTAAATCATTAAAGGTCTGATTTCTATGTCAAAAGACCTTTATAAATATACAACCACTCTAAATGATCCAGATTCGTTATCATACGTTCCATATTGAAATCATTCTTTTGATAAAACCTGTGTAGATGCTCTTCTTCAATGAGTAGCCAATAATTTTGTCCTGGATTTGTCTTTTTTAATTCATTCAACCAAAAGCTACCCAAATTAAGATTACGTTTATGTTCTGCAATCCAAATATATCCTAAATACAAATATCCATTATCAAACAACTGTTGCGCTTCTTTTTCATAATATCTAATATCTGGAGGACACGTTGAAAATACAATACCTCCACCGATTATTTCCCCATTTTCTACAATAACATAAATAATGGAGTCGTCTTTATAATTTTTCCAATGAGGTACGATCCCGTCTTGCCAATCTTGAGGAAGTAATTCGAAAAAATCAAAGGGGTTTGATACTAATTTTTGAAATGTGGCACTCATATAGACATTATGCGATCTTAAATTTTTATAAAAGTCCCCATGAAAAAAGTTTATCAGAATCATCATACCATCGGTCACCGATATCCGTTCGATAATAACCATTGTTAACAATGATACTACTAATGCGATTGTACATCAGCTTCTGGGCATCTTTCATTGTTAAACCTGTTCCTGTAACTAGAAGCGCAATTCCAGTGTTACCTGTGATCAGCCATTCGTCATTGATTTTTTTGAGATGCATTGGATGAATTCCTTCCTTTCCATCTTTCCGGAACACTACAACCGCATCTTTTGAGAACAACTCGAAAGCCTTTTTGTCTTCATAAGGAAATGGTGGAACCACCATCAATGCACCAACTTGAAATCCTTTTTTCGTGCTAATTTTAAAGGAGTCTCCTCTCGCAACTTTATATAGAAACTGACCAATCGGTTCCGAAATCCCCGCACGTTGAATGGCTATTTGAGGATACCCAAAACGAGAAGTGAACTCCAATGGATAAATACCGTTTCCATTCACAATACAGTTAATATCAATATGGCCAACAAAATTCGTTTTTGCCAAAGTTGATTCAAATTTCTTTAAAGTGGCGTCAAAAATAGGTGAGTGGTTTGACCAAAACATACTGGTTCCCATTTCGCCTGTAGACACTCCCAATTCTTTTGGGAACAGTTTTTTATGTTCGAAAGTGATGTTCAAGGGGTGCAAGAATTCTTTTCCATTAAAGAAGGCAGCAATAGAAATCTCTACGCCCTTTACTTTTTTTTGAAGTTGAAAATTGCCAAAATCATTACCCCAAGATTTGTCATAAGCCTTTAAGACACGAATGACATCCAAGCCTTCATCATCGGTTCCCACAAACAACAATTGTTTCAATTCTTGGGTTTCACCAGATGGTTTTACGACATAGGCGTCTGGATTCTTTTGAACATATGCAATGGCATCCTGAAAACTCAAGAATTCCTTAAAAGGCAATGTTTTTATTTTGTGTTTTTTCAGTTCATCCTGTCCAAAGCTTCGATCCAATTCCAGACGATCAGTGTATTCATTTCCACCAATGACAAGTTTGCCTTTTGATCTTAATTCGCTACAAATGGCACCAAATCCTGTATAGTCGAAAATAATAATATCTGCCCAATCGACATGTTTTTTCCAGTCTTTGATTTTTTTTACAAATCCTGTACCTATTTCTCTTGAGTGTTTGTCTTCAATATATAGTTTTACGTCGTTTCCTTCTAAAAGAGACGTGTAAGCAATATCCAAAATTTCTCCCCAACGAGATACGAATAGAAATTTTTTGCTAAATGGAGGTGTTTTTTTCAAGTTTAAGACCAATTAAATATTTGAACGAAGTTATTCATTTCCGTGATGTGGATTTATTTTTTTCACAAAAAAGACTGCTTTCAAAGCAGTCTTTTCCTAGATTAATTAATATACTTAAAAAGATTACTCTTTAGAAGCCATTAATGCAAAGAATTTATCAATATTTGGAAGAATTACAATTCGTGTTCTTCTGTTGATAGCTCTATTTTCTTTAGTATCATTTTCTCCTAACGGGTGGTAAAAACTTCTACCTGCTGCAATTAACTTTTCAGGCGCAACATTGTAATCATCCTGTAACTTACGAACAACTGAAGTGGCACGCAGCACACTCAAATCCCAGTTATCTGCAATACTTGACGTTCTAATACTTTGCGAGTCGGTGTGACCTTCGACCATCACTTCAACGCTTGGTTCAGAATTAATAACATTCGCTATTTTTTGTAAAATATCGTTTGCTTTATTGCTTACTTTATAGCTCGCAGAATTAAACAACATTTTATCGGAAATAGAAATCATCACAACAGTTTCGTTGATGTTGATTGAAATGTCTTCATCATTTTCAAGGTCACTGGTGTCCATTGAGTTCTTTAGATTGTAGGACACTGCCAAATTCATTGAATCCTTTAACGTTTTCACGTTTACAAAGTACGCTGGCGGAACTTTTTTCAACGTTTCGCGCATATTTTTCTTGGTGTTTTCAGAAATCACGGTACCATCGGCCTGCACTAATTTTGCATTGCCCTCTTCAGTCAACGAATTGATTTTTTTATTATATTGATCAACTCTTACCTGTATGGCATTGAATTTTGCTTCAAGATCTTCCTTTTCGACTTGTGTTTTCGTCAGTTCACTTTTGATTTGACCATTTTCAGTTTCCAATGCAACGTATTTCTTTTTAGAAACACATGATGATAATAAAACGACTGTTAAAAGTGTAATTGAAATTTTTTTCATAATTTAAGTTTAATGGTTTAGGTTATTTACGTCTTGCAATGTTTTTAAGACTTCTAAAATGTTTATTTTGGCATTTATTTAACGTTTTTCAACGTTCAAAACTGCCCATTTATCCTACAAAAAATTAGGATTTCAAAAATTCGATAAGAATTTCGTTCAACTGCTCTGTATGTGTTACATTCAATCCGTGAGGACCTCCTTTGATCACCTTATAAGTATTGTTTTCAATTCCCATTGCAGCCTGATCGCCTGCTGTTTTGATGGGCACAATGTTATCAGCATCTCCATGGACAATCAAGGTAGGCACGGTGACATTTTTCAGCTCCGACCTAAAGTCTGTTTCCGCCCACGCCTTCGCAGCCTCTATGGTGGCATGCGGAGAGGCATGAGAGGCGATCGTCCAATCATAATGTAATTGTGACTCACTCACCTTCTCTTTATTCTTGTCATAGTTGTAAAAGTTTTTATGAAATTCCTTTAAAAATCCAACTCTGTCGGCTTTTAGCGATTCCATAATATCTTTTAAATCCTTTTCAGGAACACCATCAGGATTATCCGGTTTCTTCTTTACCAATGGGATAATGGAGCTGATTAGTACTGCTTTTTTAATGTTTTTGTCGCCAAAATCTGTGAAATAACGAACGACTTCTCCGCCGCCCATTGAAAAACCAACAATGATGGCATCTTTCAACTTTAGTTGTGTGATGATTTCATTTAAATCGGTGGCTAATGCCGAATAATCATAGGACTGCCAAGGCGCTGACGAAACTCCAAAGCCTCTTCGATCATAGGTGATACAACGAAAACCGGCGTCAACAATTTCTGCGACCTGGGATTCCCAAGCGCGATGACTCAACGGCCAACCGTGTATGAGAATAACGGGCGTCCCTGTTCCATAATCCTGATAATATAAATCGATGTGTTGTTTTGACTTTTGATGTGTGATAAATGGCATATCGCGTTTTTAAAAATGATATAAAATGATTAATTGAAACTGATTTATACGTTTTCCTCTAAATTTTCATTTCCGGGACCACCTTGACTGTATAGCTGATTTTCTTCATCCTTGAGTTGTTTTTTTGATCTGTTTTCTGGGAGGTCTCGTCCGGGAACGTCTAAATCCTTCCCTTCAAAATCAACTGGACGTTTTCGATTTTTTAATTGTTCATCATCACCGCCGTCGGACCGAAGGTTTTTATCCTCATCAAGATTATGTTGAGTTTCTTTGTCGAGTTCAGGATTAAGGATATTACTTTTTTTCTCTTTCGAATTGTTATGCGATTTTTCCATGATATTGATTTTTTTAAGTATTAATTATGGAATGAAGTTAAGGCACGTAAATCATACTTTTGAGCTCAAATCCATTAAATCTTAATCCTTTTGGTAACCATTGAAATAAATTGACATTAATAAAATGGTTATCTTTCAATAGAAATTTCAACACTTTACATTATGTCTATAGAAAACAACAATTATGTCGACTTACATTGCCATTCCACCTTGAAACCTTTCGGTAAAAGTTTTTATTATAAAAAAAAAGGTTGGAACAATCCGGATAGGAGCAGAGCCAATAGCATCTGGCGCTATAATCCGCCGACTGTTGGTGATAAATTACTGAATTACATAATTAATCTGACAAAATTCTCTCAAGCAAATTTTACAAGCTTGGCAAAAGGTGGTGTAAAAGTCGTCTGTCTGTCTTTGTATCCGCTGGAAAAGAAATTTTTTGTGAATAAGATTGGTAATGAAGTTATAAAAGATGTTACCGCCAATTTTGCTACTGGAGTTGGGAAGGAGCGAGTGGATGTCATTCAGGGACTTACGGATTACTTTGAGGATCTAGAATTAGAGTACGACTTTATATTACAGCTCAATAATCGCATTATCAGTCTTCCTGAAGGGAAATTTAAATACAGAGTGGTTCGAAATTATAGTGATATTGAAACTGTGATTTCCACGGCATCAAATACGACCGTAAACACGATTTGCATTGTTTTGTCTATTGAAGGAATGCATGTATTGAATTCTAATATTGATACGCCACCGGTAAAAAAAGACTTTTTGGACAATCTACAAAAAATGAAAGACTGGGATGCGCCCCCTTTGTTCGTATCTGTAGCGCATCACTTTTGGAACCATCTGTGTGGTCATGCCGAAAGCTTTACGAAGTTGGTCAAACGGTATGTCGATCAATTGGAAGGTTTAGGAGAAGGCATCACGCCATTAGGTGAAGAAGTGATTCGTAAATTATTGGATACTGATAATGGCAAACGAATATTGATCGATGTGAAACATATGAGTGTTGCCTCACGTAGGGAATTTTATCAAATGCTGGACTTGGACGAAAATTATAGAGATATTCCAATTGTAGTGAGTCATGGCGCCGCGAATGGGATGGTGTCGTTCGATGACCCGAGTCAAAATGGTTCGGGAGTGGCCGCCAAATTAAACCCCGTGGATATTAATTTTTACAATGAGGAATTGATTTTAATCGCCAAGCGCAAAGGTATTTTTGGGTTACAGCTAGACGAACGTCGTATTGCTAGTGAAGTGACATTAAAAGCGACAAAAAAATCGGCAAACCGTTCAAAAATAATGCATTATCGTGCAGAGCTTGTGTGGAATCAAATTCAACATTTTTTAGAGGTATTGGATAATGAAGGTTTATTTGCCTGGGATTGTATGGCGCTTGGGACAGATTTCGACGGCATAATCGACCCATTGAACGGATTCTGGACATCGGAAGAGTTACCATTTCTTGCCGATTTTATGGAGCGCCATGCCTTCAACTATATGTCCAAAAATAAACTTAAAGTACCTGAAAACAACATTGAGGCTGATGAAATCATTGCTCGCGTGATGTCTACCAACGGAATGAATTTTCTAAAAGCTAATTTTAAATGACGCCTATTGAGTGATTTGGTTCTTATGAGTCTAAATCATCGTCTTTATTGCTGATAGTACTGGGTTTCGCTTTTGGTTCTTTATCAACGTCACCATTAAAATCACGAGCCATTCGTACAGGGAATTCCTTAACGCCTCCATACAACTTGATTTCTTGAATATCGGCAGGCATGTAATAGCCAGCTTCTTCTAAAGCTTCCTTTACATTTCTAACAACATTACCTTTGGTAATTAATGCCATGCGTCTGAAATCAGTTGTATCAACCCAAAAAAATACTTTTAGATTCACTGTACTGGTCGCCAATTCATCTTCGATCACAAAATTCTCATGTTCTTCATCCTCAATGACGTTTGGTTCTTGTCTCAACGCTTTAAGAACTGTAGCTTTCGCACCTTCAATATTATCTTCATAGGCAATTCCTATAATAAAATCCCACCTAAAGAAGCCATCCTCGGTATAATTGGTCACAGGTTCGGTAAGAACATCACTATTTGGAATATACACATCTTTTCCGTCGAAGGTTTTCAATTTTGTATATCGAAATTCCAAAGCTTTTACTTTTCCAAAATTATCTCCAATTTCTACCGTATCATTTACATCAAACGGCCGATTGAAGGTAAGGATAATTCCGGCGATAAAATTTTCACCAATATCCTTGAAGGCAAATCCGAGGACAACCGCACTTGCACCGGCAGCGGTTAAAATTCCTGTAGCAATTCCACCCAGTCCTGCGGCTTGAAGCGCGATCATAATGGAAATAATAATCAAAATATATTTAATTGCCTTTCCTAAAAATTTACTCATCAAGGGATCTTGGGTTCTCGCAGAAATACGTTTTCGAGTGAATTGTCCTATCCATTGTGCAATTAGAAAGCCGAGAATCACAATCAGAATTGCGATTGTGATTCCGGGTAGTTGATCAATAAAATTGTTATAAAATTTTGTAAGTGAGTCGGATAAGTTATGATTTTCCATAGAAATTATTTGAATTTACAATATAACAAAAAACGTAGAGAACAATTAATCCTTACAGACAATATATGAATCTAAACAAATCTTCCTTTAGGATAATCGCATTTAAGAAATAAAAATCATCAACTCATTTCAAAATTGAATGCCGTTTATTATACTTACTTTCGCAAACTAAATTGAAGCCTTTTGCAACGAAATACAACGCTTATAGTTCTTGCCTTTTTCTCGATCTACGTCATTTGGGGATCCACATACTTATTGAATAAAATTGCCGTTAACGAATTGCCGCCCTTTATGTTGGCTTCAATACGATTTATTTCTGCCGGATGCATCATTTTCATAATAGCGAAAATTCTTGGCTTATCATTAGCTATCACTAAAAAACAATTGAGAAATACAGCAATGGCCGGTTTTTTGTTTTTGACCTTTGGAAATGGAGTTGTTGTTTGGGCTCTAAAATACGTGGATAGCGGGTTTGCGGCATTAGAAATTTCGGCCCAGCCATTGGTGGTGCTTATTATGATGCGAATTCTTCAAGGAAAAAAAATACAGCCGATGTCAATTGTTGGTGTCCTTTTGGGAATCATAGGCATCTTTCTACTAGTAAGTCAAAATCAAATAATTAACAAAGAAGGAAGTGTTTTGGGAATGATCATGATTTTCGCTTGTATGGTTAGTTGGGGATATGGTAGTTTGTTCGTTGGAAAAGCAGATTTGCCTTCAAACTTTTTTATTAATACAGGATATCAAATGCTTACAGGTGGTATGATGCTGTTAATGTTAAGTTTAGTTTTTGGTGAAAAATGGTCTTTTCCAAATGAATGGAAAACAGATGTGCAATGGTCGATGGCATTACTCATTATTTTTGGAAGTATTGTGGCATTTACTTCGTTTAATTATCTTTTACGAATCGTATCTCCAGAAAAAGTGGCAACATCCACTTATGTCAATCCAATTATCGCTTTGATATTAGGATGGTATTTTTTAAATGAACAAATCACCTTGCAATCGGTTATTGCAGCCGTTGTACTTTTGGCTGGTGTCTATTTCATTAACACTAAACGTAAGCTTGTGTTGTTTGATCGCTTTTTTGATAAATAAACTTTTAAAATCAGAAGAAAGTTATGTAGAGACTTGTTAAATCGCTTGGTTTTTCATAATGTTTTTCTTATGTTATGATAATTAAAATCAATTATCATGAAAACAGTATTAACATTATTTCTAGTGGTTATGACCACCTTTTCTTACGCGCAATATCCTAACACAATCACCACAACCGATAGAGTAGATGCGATGGCAAACAATCTCACTGATTCCTATAATAAGGAGTTGGTTTTGACTAGTGTTCAAATACCGTTATTTAAAAATGTGGTTGAAAAATACATCATTGCTTCAGAGAAAGCCACGGAACAACTAGATGGTAGGGAAGAGCTGAATGCTCTAGTGGAACTTCAGGCCAAGGAAACTTTGGAAATGTCAGAAATTTTAACACAAAATCAACTTCGATTATATAAAAAAGTCAAATATGATCTGCAACCTCTAAAGTCGATAGATACTAAAGATTAAACTGAATTAAATTTCTTCAACAATAATCCCATGAAATCTTTTTCATGGTTTTTTTTTAATTAGCTCCAGAATCGGCAATATTTTGTAAGGCCATAGCAATCATATTTAATGTTTCGGCGTTTCCACTGATTTGGTGCCTTTGGGCGATGTAAGATGGATCGTTGTAAATTATTTTCACATCGCCTTCATCAGTTTGATACACCAACATCTTTTGGGGCAAATCAATCGCAGTCGATCTGGATGTCTGCATCAACGGTGTCCCAAGTGTAGGATTTCCGAAGACGATTAATTTGGAAGGATTCAACTCCAAGCCTACGCTCATCGCATTTGCTTGATGGTCTAACTCTGCAATAATACTAACTGGTTCCAAACTTTCCAATGTGGAAATGATGTTATTATAAGTTGTTTCCATATCATTATTACTATCGACCACTATAATCCCTTCACCTAGCGTTGTAGCATCATTGACGGTCTGTATCGATGTTCCAGTAGCATTTGTGACTAAATTGGTCAATGCGGTTTGTATCATCGGTAAGGTTGTGACAGCCCCAACATTGTGTCGGTTGGCTAAATAGGTCGTTGAGTTAAACAACGCCACAGTCTGTCCATCGCTATCCTTATAAACTTCTATTTTTTGAGGTAAATCCAATCCAGCATGCATATTAACCTGCATGATTGGTGTACCTAAATTTGGGTTCCCAAAAAGAATCGTTCGTGTAAAATCCAAATCCATTCCAACACTTTGTGCATTTGATGAATGGTTGACTTCTGCCACAATTGCAATATCTGTATTGCCATTAAGTGCAGTAATTACGGCATCATAAACCGTAAGTTCATTGGTCGCTGTTTCAGAGTATTGAATCCCTGACGCTAAAGGCACATTGTTGATCGGGAGTGAAACATTATCATCAGAATTGTTGCAACTGCTGACCATTATAAAAAAGACCAAAGAAAAAAGTGAAAGTGACATATGTGAACGCATTTTTAATATTTTCGATAAATATAGAATTTTTGCTATCTACGAAGTGTCGCAAATAATAAGTTTATTAGCTCGTTTGACGTTTAAATTTTAGTTGACAGGTCAACACTTAAACATTTTAAAATTAACCAAGTATTAACAGTGAATCCAAGAATTGAGGGATGTTAAATATGTAATTTTATGAAAATTAAAAATAATAAAATGAGCAACGCGATTAAAGCATTTGGGGCACAAGATGCCAAAACCGATTTGAAACCGATGGAGATCGAAAGAAGAAAGGTTGGTGACAATGATATTAAAATAGATATTACATATTGTGGTGTGTGCCATAGTGACATTCATACAGTCAGAAACGAATGGCAAAATTCTGTTTATCCCGTCGTTCCCGGTCATGAAATCATTGGACGGGTGGTGCAAGTCGGTAAAAATGTCGACAACTTAAAAAAAAATGATTTAGCGGGTGTCGGTTGTTTAGTGGATTCCTGTAAAGATTGCTCGGCCTGCGATGATCATTTGGAACAATTCTGTGAAAATGGAATGATAGGAACTTATAACAGTAAAGACAAACATTTAGGTGGTCATACGTTTGGTGGTTACTCAACGTCGATCGTTGTGGATAAAGAATTTATCTTGAAGATACCTAATAATCTTGATGAAAAAGCGGTCGCACCATTATTATGTGCCGGAATTACGACTTATTCGCCATTGAAAAATTGGAATGTAAAGAAAGGAGATAAAGTTGGGGTAATTGGTCTTGGTGGCCTTGGACACATGGGTGTCAAATTTGCTCATGCATTAGGAGCACATGTAGTGATGATTACCACATCTCCGGATAAAGCAAAGGACGCAAAAAAATTGGGTGCCGACGAGGTACTTATTTCTAAAGACGAGAATGAAATGAAACTACATAGAGGCAGTTTTGATTTTATATTGAATACAATTCCGGTCGGACATGAGATGGATCCATACATCACTCTGTTAAAAAGAGATGCAACGATGGTGTTAGTTGGCGCTATTGAGCAGTTGAAACCGTTTCACGGCGGTGGCATCATAATGGGACGTAAACGAATTGCAGGTTCGCTTATTGGTGGCATCAAAGAGACACAAGAAATGCTAGACTTTTGCGGAAAACATAACATTGTTTCAGATATAGAACTTATCAATATCCAAGATATTAATAAAGCTTATGAACGAGTCATTGATGCCGATGTGAAGTATCGGTTCGTAATTGACATGTCGTCGCTGAAAAATTAAATGTTGATTACTTAAAAGCTCACTTTTCGATTAGAAAAGTGAGTTTTTTAATTCTTTAAATTTATGACCTTATTTTATTAATCCAATTGGTATTTATTTATCTTTAAATCAAATAAATAACCAACTTTTTCTCTTGAGAATTTTTAAAGCATCTTTGTTTCTTTTCTTATATCTATTCAGTCATTCAGCGGTTTCGCAGGAAACAATCGCCAGTGAAGAAGCTTTGAAAAGGTATGAGGCTATCAGTAAAGCGATGCATAAATCCTTTCCAGAAGATGAAATGAAAACCTATTCTCGTGAATCTTTCTCACAGACAGAATTGGAAACGTATCTATCACAGCATTTTCAAAGAATGGATATGCTGCATTTTATTGAAGGGCATACCGTATTAAAACTTGAAGCCTATCTTCAGTCAGGAAATTGGTTTAAATTGATAGGATTTCCCAAAGAGTCCTCAAAGTCATATATGCAATTTTTTGAATATTACAAACTGCATGAAAAGGACTTGTCAGCAAATGAACGTAAAGATTATTTAGTGATGCGGTTCTTTGCTCACAGCATGATGGCCGAAAACTATGCAAATCTCAACATGATGGAGATGGCTAAAATAGAGCATCAAAAAAATCTTGCGTTTACAAACGCCAATTATAATGTCTATTATCCCTCTGCGATCAACAATTATGGTCTCTTTTTTTATTGGCACAAAAAAGAACTGGATTCTGCTTTGGTCTATTTTAAACGCGCCTATGAACTTACGAAGGCAGAATTTTCTAATCACATCTTAATTGGAAGCATTCGTGATAATATTGCAGATGTTTATGTTGATCTTCACAAATATGAAGAGGCCCAATCATTATATGCTATCAATTTTGAGTTTTATACACATGTTATTGATGAAGGGACAAATAGGAAGGATATACCGCGATTGATAAGTGCAGGCTCACAATTGGTTATGACAAATATTGAATTGGATAGGATAGAAGATGCCCAAGCTGTTTTTGATAAGTTGGAAATAATTGTTAACGAGCAAATTCAGGCCAATCAAATTAGTCCAGAATCTCGATTGGAATATTTGCGTACGAAAGAGAAATTGTTTTTTAAACGGAATGAAATAGATGCTGCTTACAAAACATCAAAACGAATTGAAAGCTATGCCGATAGCCTTCGTGAAATCGCTGCGATAGCGGATAGTAAATGGCAAAATGAATTTGATGATATTACGGTAGATAGGGTTGCTCTCAATTTTAAGATTGCCGAACTCGAAAAAGACAGCCAAATTAAAAGTCAGCGTTCAAAATTGTGGATTGTGGGCTCTATATCATCCGCATTCATTATTCTACTTTTGTTTTTGTTCTTAAGTAGGTATCAACATCTAATCAATTCAAAAAACAAACAATTAATTGCCGAGAAAAATTTAGAGAATAGCAAGTTGAAGGTAAATCAGCTGCATGCTGAAATTAAATCAAAAGAGCGGGATCTATCTGATTTTGCAATTAATTTAATTCAGAATCAAGAATGGGCGTCAGGTCTTGCTGCAAAAATGGAAGACTATAAAACTTCTGAAGCCTCTAATAAAAAAGATTTATTAAACGATTTAGAGCAAGATATTAAAAACAAAATCACGTTTGACCAAGACACAAAGTTGTTTTTCGAGCGCTTGGATAAATTAAGTGATGCGTTTTACAGCCAATTAATGACCAATTATCCAAACTTGAGTAAAAATGAGATCCAACTGTGTTCATTGATTCGATTAAAAATGGACAGTCGCAGTATTGCCACTTTACAAAATATTACAAATGCCTCTTTAAATACGAGTCGCTATCGTCTTCGCAAAAAATTGGAACTTTCAGATGATGTCAATCTCGACGATTTCATCAATAGTCTCTAAAACGCCTCTTTTTCTTCACAATTTAAACCGTTTTCATCTGCAATATTCAGTTCTGTCTATCGATTGTCTATTGATTGTTCATTGGTTGTCTATATGATTTTCAATTAGTTATGATTATTTTGATATAATTTGGTCAAACATTTAAAACGGTACTTCGGTATCTAAATGTAATTCATCATAACCCTTTAGAACTCCATAGCATACAAAAGAATACTAACATTCAAAAACCAAAAACTCATGAAAACATTTGTAGTCGGTCTAATTTTTTTAGGATTTACCAACCTAATGAATTCTCAAAATGAAATTGCATCAGTGGATGTTAATCTTAACGAGTATGCTAAACCAGTTAAGAACACTTTGGTCAATTCTAATTACTATTATTCATTTGACAGTAAAATTAGTTCTGGACGCATCAGAAACTTTCAGAATCTGGTTGCTAATTATGATATCAAAATGTCTTCCATTTATTCTGCCGATAGCCAATCAAATTATACCATAGTGTTTGAAGAAGGTTTAAATCAGATTAAAGCTGAATACAATCAGGATGGAAAAATTGTACAATGTTCGGAAGTGTTCAAAAACATCAAACTGCCGCTTAATATCAGCAGCGATATTGCGAAAAAATATCCAGGATGGGAATTTAAAGAAGTAGTATGTAATATCACTTATGTCAGCGGAGAACATCAAACAGTGATGTATAAAGTCGAAATTCAAAATGATACCAAAAGAAAACATTTGAAAATCAACGCTGAAGATTATGACAATTCTTCAAACTAAATAATAGCTAACAACCTAATTGAAAGCAGATAATTGTACACTTATCTGCTTTTTAGTTTTGCTAGGAACGATGCATGAATGAAAACTTAAAACATCATCATTTGTGCAAAACAAAAAATCCCTTTCCAGAGATTCTTAATGTGTAAACTGATTTTATGTATTGATGTCATCGACCGGCTTTTCAACATTATTTTTCAGTTGATCATATTTTTCTTTTACGGTTGTCTCTACATCATGAGCAGTTTCTTTCATTTTTTGTCCAACATCATTGATTGTGTCTTTTACTTTTTGCCCAGCTTCATTCACTTGAGCATGTAGTTGTTCTTTCTTTTCAGGATCCATATTTTTATACTTCCACCAAGCAAAAACTCCTGCTCCAATTCCCAATAAGGCCAAAAGACCTTTTTTCTGTTGTTTTTCCATAATTTATTTTGTTTCTCTTAAAGATACGATAAATATAGGTTATTAAAAAGTTCATAATAAACTAATATATTAAATTTTTAATGCTCCTTTCATCGAAGAAACTAGACATGGCATTTCACTTCGTCGTAAAATAATTGCGTTCATAAGATTTATTATTGGCAGACTTCCTAATGCTTTAATTTTAAACTCATTAATAAATCAAGTCCCATGAAAAATTTGTTCAGCTTACTTTACTTAACGTGTTTTATAATCTCATCTCAAATCTCCTTTGCGCAAACTTCTGCAAATAGTACAGATGAGATTCCTTCTGATTATTTAAATCGTAGTGCTCTTTATGATTATTCAGAACAACAATTGAACAATACGGATACCATTCCCGATTTTGCAACAAAACAAGATAAATTGATGATTACAGGAACCATCTTTCAAAGCGATGGATTAACCCCTGCTAAAGATGTCATATTATATATTTCACAACCAGATGAAGACGGAGATTATGAATTGAAAATGAATAATGATAAACGCTATGTTCACCACAGAGGGTGGGTAAAAACAGATGCGGACGGTCGATATACATTTTACACTTTCGTTCCGGGTAATTTTATTCAATATAGAGAATTAAAACATATTCATCCAGTAATAAAAGAACCAGGTAAAGAAGAGTATGCTTTGAATGCATTTCTTTTCGAAAATGATCCTTTTTTGAGCAAATCGTGTCGCAAACGTTTGGCAAAAAAAGGAATGGACACAATCCTTGTACTTGAAAAGAAAGACAACATTTTTGTAGCAACGAAAAACATTATTCTTGAATCGGATATTGCAGATTCTACTAAATAGCGAATTCTTCAATATTTTATATATGAACATAAAAAAAATCCCATGTTGATGGGATTTTTTGTTTTATCATAAACACAGAATCTATCGATTTGTGATATCTTCAACTTCTCTTGTCGCACCGTTTTTTATTTCACCATACTTTTGTGAAATAGAAGATTCAACATTGCTAATGGTATCTTTAAATTGCTGACTTACATGATTAACTTTACCACGTATTTCTTGTTTTTTTTCTGGTGACATGTTTTTGTATTTGTACCATGCAAATGCGCCTGCTGCGATTCCTAATATGGCCAAAAGACCTGTTCCTTGTTGTTTTTTCATTGTCTTTGTTTTTTATAAATTTTATGGATAAAATTATCCGTTTTCGGCACTAACTATAGATTAGTTAAAATCATTCAAGATTGTAAAGATTATTGCCTTTTACAAAGTTCGAAATTTAGTATCATCCATACTGTTAAGTAAAACTTAAGGTTTCTGCGTTTATTGACGCAATCACTTAAGACCTTATCTCATCCACTATTTTCATTTTTAGCCAAGGTTTGTTTGTCGTAATTTTAGTTAAAGTATTGAAGTTCGTTCGTCTTTTATAGGAATGGTTATATAATATGACGTTAACATGATTATGGAAGTAAACGCCTTTTTTTACTTAAAATAAAACAACATTTAAATTAATTTATGAAAGAACAATCAGTTTTACAATCATACAAAATCGGCAATTTAGAATTGTCAAATCGAGTGGTTATGGCGCCAATGACTAGAAGCCGCGCCAAAAACGAATTTCAAGCACCAACACAAGACTTACATGTTCCTTATTATACGCAAAGAGCAACTGCAGGCTTGATTATTACTGAAGGCTCACAAGTATCCAAGCAAGCCGTTGGGTATATCCATACGGCAGGAATCCATAATAAACAACAAGTAGAAGGTTGGAAAAAGGTCACCAAATCAGTCCATGAGGCTGGTGGAAAGATTTTTATCCAATTATGGCATGTGGGACGCATGTCACACCCTGATTTTCATAACGGTGAGTTACCATTGGCACCTTCGGCTTTAAATCCGAATGCAAAATCTTTCACTCCAGATGGTTTTAAAGATACAGTAACTCCAAAGGCAATGACTTTAGAAGAAATTAAAATTACGGTAAGAGATTTTCAGCAAGCTGCAAAAAATGCTGTGGAAGCAGGCTTTGATGGCGTGGAAATTCATTCATCCAATGGGTATTTATTCCATCAATTCTTCAATGGAACTAGTAACCATAGGGATGATGAATATGGAGGGAGCATCAAGAATCGCGCTCGTTTCTATTTTGAAGTTTTGGATGCCATCAAACAGGTAGTTCCAGAAAATAGAATAGGAACACGTTTTAATCCATCGCTTCACGGTATTTTCGGTATGACGATGGATAAAGACACGATTCCAACCTTCGATTACATCATTGAACGTTTGGACAAGCACTATGATTTGGCCTATATCCATTTATCTGAACCTTTCAATGACGTGTCCGATGTGGAGTTTGCCGTTCAAGACATTGCAAAACATTATCGTCCAAAATACAGCGGAACGTTGATGATTAACACTGATTTCGATAAAGAAAAAGCCAATAAGGTCATAGAAGATGGCGATGCCGATTTAGTGTCTTTCGCAAAATTATACATTTCCAATCCTGATTTGGTGGGTCGCTTTAGAGACAACATTGCAACCGCGCAATGGGATACTGAAACGTTCTACACAACCGGTCCCGAAGGTTATACCGATTATAAAGCAAAGACTAGAGATTTAATTCCTAAATAAAAAAACTATGAGTACAAAAAATAATGAGTTTACAACAATAAACCCAACGACTGAAAAGGTCATTAAAAAATATAGTCACATCAGCGACGACAAGGCAACAAAAGCAGTAGAAAATTGTCATAAAGCCTTTGAGAAATGGCGATTGGTGTCCCTTAATGAACGTGCAAAAATCATCAAAGCCATCGGAAAAAAGCTGATGTCCGAGAAAGATGCGCTTACAGAATTGATGACAATGGAAATGGGCAAACTGCTCAAACATGGTCAACAAGAAATCGAATTGTGCGCTGGTATTTGCGAATACACCGCCAAACAAGGCAAGGAATTTTTAAAAGATGAAGAACGCGAACTTCCTGATGGTGGTCGTGGAATTATCAACTATTCACCACTTGGTGTTATTTATGGTATTCAACCTTGGAATTTTCCAACCTATCAAGTGATACGCTATTCAATTGTCAATTTAATGGCTGGTAATGGTGTTCTTCTAAAGCACGCTGAAAATGTTACGGGCTCCGCATTGATGCTCAAAAAAATCTATGAAGATGCTGGCTTGCCTAAAGACTTGTTTACGGTCTTGATTATTGACCACGACCAATCTGATAAAATCATCGAGCACAAGTTGGTGCGAGGTGTTACCCTCACGGGAAGTGCGGGAGCAGGAAGAATCATAGGTAAAAAAGCTGGGGAGGAACTTAAGAAAACGGTTTTGGAATTGGGTAGTAATGACGCCTATTTGGTATTGGAAGATGCTGATATAGCAATGGCAGCAAAAACCTGCGTGCAAGGTCGAGTCTATAATAATGGAGAAACCTGTGTTGCAGCCAAACGTTTTGTTGTGACCGAAAAAGTATATGATGAGTTCCGTGATGCCTTTGTGAAAGGAATGGAAAGCATAACCTATGGTGACCCGACCAAAAAAGAAAGCAAAATGGGACCAATGGCACGAAAGGATTTGAGAGACAAATTGCACGAACAAGTGGAAAAAAGTGTCAAGAAAGGCGCGAAGATTGCCTGTGGTGGCGAATTGCCAAAGGGGAAAGGCTACTTCTATCCAGCTACTGTGTTGGAAAATGTAAAACCTGGACAACCAGCGTATGACGATGAATTGTTCGGTCCTGTGGCGTCCTTGATTAAGGCCAAAGACAACGAAGATGCGATGCGAATCGCCAACGATAGCCAATTCGGATTGGGTGGCGGAATCTTCTCTAAAAACGAAAAGAAAGCCATCGAATTGGCACGAACCCATTTTGATACAGGAATGGTCAATATCAACATGTATGGCTTGGCGCAACCGAATATGCCGTTCGGAGGCACAAAAAACTCTGGTTACGGTCGTGAACACGGAGGATTTGGAATTATGGAATTTGTCAATGTGAAATCAATTTTACTTCCAGCAAAAAAGAAATAATTAATAATAGAAAATTAAAATATAGAAATATGAATATCACTTTAGGACAAGCAGAAACCATTATCAAGAAGGCAAAAGAAAAAGCCGTGGAAATGGATTTAAAAATGAACATATCAGTTGTAGATGCTGGTGCCAATCAGGTTGCTTTTGTACGTATGGATGGCGCATGGCTCGGAAGTGCGGACATTGCGCTCAAGAAAGCAAAGACCGCTCGCTATTTTGATATGGAAACAGGTGAAATCGGCAAGTTGTCGCAACCTGGTAAATCACTTTATAATATTGAGCATTCCAATGGAGGATTGATTAGTTTCCCTGGAGGAATTCCATTAAAAAACAACAAAGGTGAAGTTGTTGGTGCTATTGGCGTCAGTGGAAGTTCTGTAGAGGATGACCACGAAGTTGCCAAAGCAGGTGCATCGGCACTGTAAACAATAACCAATTAAAACATAAAATTATGAAATTCACAAGAACAGCAAGCGCCCAATGGAAAGGCGGTGGAAAAGACGGAAAAGGAACGTTGACAACGGAAAGCAAAGTGTTGGACAAAAGTCATTACGAATACAAAACGCGTTTTGAAGATGCAAAAGGCACAAATCCGGAAGAATTGATTGGTGCAGCGCACGCAGGATGCTTCTCGATGCAATTGAGCTTCTTCTTGGGTGAAGAAAGTTTCACCCCAACTACTTTGGACACCAAAGCTGATGTGACATTTGAGGATGGCAGCATCACCAAAATTGTCTTGACCTTAGATGCGGATATTCCAGAAATAGATGATGAAACCTTTCAAAAGCTTGCTAAAAAAGCAAAAGAGAATTGTCCAATTTCAAAATTATTGGATACCGACATTCAACTGAAAGCCAGTTTGAAGAAGTCATAAAAACTAGTTTAAAAACTTTAAATAAAACAAGATGATAAAACCAAGAGAAAAAACACCGAATCTCGAAATCAATTTGGTCAACGATACACGCTGGAAATTGAGTGAACAAAATCCAAAGAATTTCACAATGCTAATTGTTTACAGAGGCAAACACTGTCCTGTATGCAAGAAATATTTAGAAGAATTGCAGACGAAAGTGTCTAAATTCACAGAACTAGGCGTGAATTTTATAGCAATAAGTTCTGATACTGAAGAGAAAGCGAAAGCCACATATAAAGACTGGGACATTGATGATATTCCGTTAGGATATGAATTTCCAATTGAGGAAGCTCGAAAATGGGGACTATTCATTTCATCAGGAATTAAGGAAGAACCGGAACAGTTTGTAGAACCTGGACTTTTTCTGATTAGACCAGACCAAACACTCTATGCAGAATCGATTCAATCGATGCCATTCGCACGACCAGAATTTGATGACATTTTGAAAGCCATTAAATTTGTGTTGGATAAGGATTATCCGGCTAGAGGCGAAGCGTAATTCATACTTCGTATAAGGCAAAATGCGAGACAGAAAAAAACCACCAATTGGTGGTTTTTTCCTATTATCTTAACCTGTAATTATTCCTGTTCACTTGGAACAATATATACATCATTGATATTGACTCGTTTCGGTTGAGACAATGCGTAATAAATGGCATTTGCAATGTCTTCCGACTCTAACGTGTTCATTTTTTGCATCTCTTTCATTTTTTCTTTAATGTCCTCATCGGTAATCGTATCAGTTAAGTTCGTTGCTACGGCACCAGGTTCAATAGATGTGACATTAATTCCATATTTTGGCGCCAACTCTTGACGCAGACCTTCAGAAAACATTTTTACGGCAGATTTAGTAGCACAGTATACGGCTCCTCCCGGAAAATAGCGATGAGCAGCCATGGACGAAATATTGATGATATCTCCACCTTTGTTCTCAATTAACTGTGGTAAGACTGCTGAAACACCATTGAGCACACCTTTTATGTTGACGTCAACCATCTTATCCCATTCATCTATCTTTAACTTTTCGATAAAAGACAATGGCATCAAACCAGCATTATTGATCAAAGCATCCACCTTTCCAAATTCTTTAACTGCTTTTTCGACGACTTTTTTAAAATCTTCATTTTTAGTTACATCTCCAGTGGCTACCATAGCTTTTCCGCCGCTATTGATGATACTGTTTTTCAATTCTTCTAATTTATCCTCACTTCTTGCCATCAAAACCACACTTGCTCCATGCCTTGACAATTTTCTTGAAGTTGCTTCTCCAATACCACTTGATGCTCCTGTAATGATCATAACTCTATTTTCTAATCCCATATCTTATCTTAATTTATTAATATATTTAACGTTATAAAGATAACTCTGACGGTTCGTGCTTTTTGGCTCTATAGTAGTAGATATTGACTCAAATACTTCAAAATGAAACTATGTTAAATTGACCTGTGTATATTCAATGCAATTCGCTTCGGGAATTTTTTATGAATCGATACCGTTAATCTTAAAATGAATCAGAATAATAAATGATTATGATAACTGTTACATTTATCAAAATATCTCTCACTTTAAACAAATACAATGGCAAAGCAAAAATCCAACTCAAAAAAGGAAATTTCAAAAAAAGCAAAGGATCTTGAAGGTTTTCATCAAGCTTCTGAAAATAAAGCAATGACCACAAATCAAGGTTTATTGGTCAATGATACCAACAATTCTTTAAAGTCCGGCGAACGCGGTTCAACCTTGCTTGAAGACTTTTTATTACGTGAAAAAATAACACATTTTGACCACGAACGTATTCCGGAACGCATCGTACATGCACGAGGTAGCGGCGCACACGGCTATTTTGAATTATACCAAAGCATGGAAAAATATACCAAAGCGGGTATTTTTAATGATACCAACAGGAAAACACCAGTATTTGTTCGTTTCTCAACGGTCGCAGGCTCAAAAGGTTCTCCAGATTTGGCAAGAGACGTACGAGGTTTTGCGGTTAAATTTTATACCGAAGAAGGCACTTGGGATTTGGTCGGTAATAATATGCCGATTTTCTTTATTCAGGATGCTATGAAATTTCCTGATTTGATACATTCTGTGAAACCAGAACCAAATAAGGAAATTCCACAAGCGGCTTCTGCACACGACACGTTTTACGATTTTGTTTCACGTAGTACTGAAACACTTCATAACCATATTTGGGCGATGAGCGATCGAGCCATTCCAAGAAGTTTTCGTATGATGGAAGGGTTTGGAATCCATACTTTTCGTTTGATCAATGATCAAGGGGAATCTCATTTTGTCAAATTCCATTGGAAACCAAAATTGGGAGTACATTCCGTGACTTGGGAAGAAGCCGTTAAAATCAATGGCGCAGATGCCGATTTTCATAGACGTGACCTTTGGGATGCCATTGAAGCTGGACATTTCCCTGAATGGGAATTGGGACTACAAATTGTTCCAGAAGAAGATGAACATAAATACGACTTTGACCTTTTGGACCCTACGAAATTGATTCCAGAAGAAATGGTGCCAGTCACCATTGTTGGAAAAATGACTTTGAATAAAAATCCCGAGAATTTCTTCGCAGAGACGGAACAGGTAGCTTTTTTACCAGGACATATCGTTCCAGGACTTGATTTCAGTAATGATCCATTGTTGCAAGGACGTTTGTTTTCATATAGAGACACACAATTATCACGTTTGGGCAGTCCGAACTTCCACCAGATTCCTATCAATCGTCCGATTAAGGATATTCACAACAATCAGAGGGACGGTCACATGCAAATGGCAATTCCGACTGGACAGACCGCTTATTTTCCAAACAGCTTAAGTGGTGGTTGCCCACACTTATCAAAGATGGCTGAAGGCGCATTTACGTCTTATGAAGAGCGCATCGATGCGAAGAAAATTCGAACTCGTAGTGCAAGTTTTAGCGATCACTTTTCACAACCAGCTTTATTCTATAGAAGTTTGGCTAAATGGGAGCAAAAACATGTTGCAGATGCCTACACGTTCGAATTAGGAAAATGTGAGCATGATTATATAAAGGAACGTATGTTGTACATGATCGCACAAATCGACGATAACCTTTCTAAAAAAGTGGCAGAAGGACTTGGTCTAAAAGTACCTACAAGCGTTGACCAGCCTGTTAATCAAGCGATCGGTGCTGATGCAGATGTCAACAAACATCAGCCAGGCAAGAAGAAAAATTATTTGGACAAGTCGCCTGCTTTAAGTCAAGACAATACAAAATTTGACAGTATTGCCACACGTCAAATTGCAGTCTTGGCTGCAGACGGGTTCAACCATAAGTCTTACACAGCCATGAAAAAAGCATTGGAAAAAGAGGGAGCGATGGTGAAACTAATTGGTCCTCATGGAGGGACTATTACCTGTAACGAAACAAATGAACATAAGGTTGATGCGTCTATTATGACCACGGAATCCGTTTTATTTGATGCCATTTATATCCCTGGAGACAAGAAATCGGTGGATATGCTCATGAAAAATGGTAAATATTTAAAGTTCGTAAATGAAACTTTCAAACATTGTAAAGCGATTGCGGTTGATGGAGAAGGGGAAGCCATTTTGGATGCAAGCTATGTTTCTAAACATAAGAAAGATGCAGCGGTTCATATCAATGAGAGTCCTTCAAATTTCATAAAAAGCATTGCCAAACATAGAAATTGGGACCGAATGGAAATTACAGATAGCATTCCTGTTTGATAGCAAACCATTTGTAGAGTTCAATTAGTTATAAATAAAAAAAGTACCGTTGCTTGCAACGGTACTTTTTAATTTTTGGAGTTTTTTCTTTAAGATGTCGTCTAAATACTGGGCTTTCTTCTTGTCCAAAAATGAAGAAACAACGTAGTTATGATACTACAAATGAGTTAGTTTTGATAAACTAAAGTTAGTATATCAAAACTTCCTTTTGGAATTTGTAAATTACAACAACGTAATTCTTAACAAAACCAAATAGGATGTCAGACGATTTTGAAAAGTCAATTCCTTTCAAACCATTTGAAAACATTGGACTTTGCTTCAGTGGAGGCGGTTACCGAGCGACTTTTTTTGCTCTGGGAATGTTGTCCTATTTGGATCAAGTTAATTACAAAAACAAATCCCTATTACAATCAGTTAAAGCTTTAAGCACGGTAAGCGGAGGAACCCTTACAGGAGTTGCTTATGCGAAGGCGATTCAAGCTCCTGATTATGATTTTAAGACCTTTTATAAAATATTCTATGATGCCTTCAAACCGCAAAATGACAAGCTTTTAGAAAAAGCCATTGCCAAATTGGAAGATGATGCTGTTTGGAAAGTAAATCCTCATAAAAAAAGGTCGCTCATTAATGCGTTTGCCCTTACGTATTCTGATATGCCTCTGTTTTCCGGTACTTTCAAGAATCTTGAATCAAAGCGGAACCAACAATTAGAGCAGGTATGCTTCAATGCGACCGACTTTTCATATGGTTTGACCTTTCGCTTTCAAAATAAAGGCTACTTTGGAAATAATCCGTTATATAAAAGCAATCAAAAAGAAATCAAGTCTTTGCGCAATCAGATGCAATTAGGTGATGTCATTGCATCTTCATCCTGTTTTCCCGTTGGCTTTGAACCATTGATTTTCCCCGATGATTATGTTAAGGACCAAGAGCAAACAGCCTATAAAAAATTAAAAGAATTAGAACGATTTAAATATGGCGTAGGAATTATGGATGGCGGAATTGCAGACAATCAAGGAATTGGGAGCATGATGCTCATCAATGATCGCATGAAAGATAGGTTAGACTTGATTATTATAAATGACGTAGGTAGCTTCAAAATGCCTGCTTGGCATCAAGATTCAAGATCGGTAGGCAAAAGCTCGTCTCTTGAAACAAACATCAATAAAATCCTTAACTACTTTACATTAAAACCTTTATATTACATCACTTTGATTGTTGGTCTATTGATTTTAGTTCTGAATTGGAAGTTGGTATTCGGGCTGAATGTTCATAATGCGATGAACGTTATTGGTGGATTCGTTTCAGGAATAGGATTAATTCTCACTGTGTTAGGCTACATAGCGTCTAAAATTAAAAAATCAGCAGTAGCAAGATTGAAATCACTGTTTGATAATAATGTCCCGGAACCATTAATGGATGATATCTTGACATTCCAAAAATTAGACATTACTTTGATCCAGCGCATGCTAACCGACCGTTTCACTTCAGCCATGACAATGATCGACAATGTGTTCTTAAAACAAATGCGTCGTTTGAATTACGATCTATTCTACTCAAAAAATCAATTGAAAAACAAACGAATCACTGCAACTGTCTATAAACTAAACGGTTTGAAAACACCCTACACCAGTGGGCCTACTTATAACAAAGAGATACAACCGTCACCAAGCAAACATCTAAAAAAGGTGTGTTTGACGGCTTCGGAGACGCCCACAACTTTATGGTGGGACAAATCTGATATTGCCAATAATCGCATGGACACCTTAATTGCCTGCGGACAGTTTACGGTGTGCTACGAACTCATGGACTATATTTTGTCATTAAAGAAAGATGAAAGCAGTACAATCTTGGATTTCACAGAAATCGATAGGCTCTTTGAAACGTTGCAAGCGGATTGGCTATCTTTTAATGAGAAACCATTTTGGTTGATGGACAAATTAAAATGATTCCACAATTTCTACCACTAATCAGCATTAAAAACTATCTTTGCGACGAATAATCGATGGAATGACTTGTGCTTTCTATAGTTGTTGAGATTTTTAATACAAAGAGTGCTTTCTTTACTTTAGCGAATCTATCAGTGGATAAGAAATCGCTCCTGACAGTATCAAATCAAAACCACAAACGAACACTTACATACATCAGCGTTAGATGAATATTCATCTAAAGATTTACCGTTAGAGAAAACAAACTGTTTCTTATGGATTGTTCAAGAATCAATTTATTAATCTATTAAAGTATTAAACATCATGTTAGAATTTATAAAAAATCTATTTAAATCTAATTCAACTTCAGATTCGACAAGACAAGAAGGAACAGTCAAATTTTTCAATGGTACCAAAGGTTTTGGTTTTATAAAAGTGAACGACACTGGTGACGAGATATTTGTGCACAAGTCTGATGTCATTGATCGCATTAGAGATAAAGATAAAGTTACTTTCGTAATAGAACATGAAGAAAAAGGACCGAAGGCAGTAGAAGTACGTAAAGTCAAATAATTAAGGATTGACAAGATATAATTAGAATAATTAATGGCCAACACGATCAAAGACCAACAGGATATTTTGGATAAATTAAATATCCAAAAATTGCATCCTATGCAAAAGGAGGCCATTTCTGTCATTTCCACCACTACAAATACCGTGTTGTTATCACCCACAGGAACAGGGAAAACCTTGGCATTTCTTTTACCTTTATTAGATGTCCTCGATTCAACAAACGATGACGTGCAAGCCTTGATTATCGTGCCTTCTCGCGAACTTGCCATTCAAATAGAGCAAGTCGCAAGAGATATGGGTTCTGGGTTTAAGGTGAATGCGGTGTATGGTGGCCGACCAATGTCAAAGGACAAAATTGAGATCAAACACACACCGGCAATCTTAATTGGAACACCAGGACGAATTCTAGATCATTTCGATGCGGATCGCTTTTCCAAATCAAGTATCAAAACCTTGATACTTGATGAGTTTGATAAATCTTTGGAAGATGGATTTGAAGAAGAAATGAAAGCGATCATCCAACTATTGCCAAGTATCAACAAACGTATTCTGACATCAGCAACTCAAGGTGTAAAGATTCCTGGGTTTGTACGTTTGAACAAACCAACAGTCGTTGATTACCTGAAAGTGAAAAGAACCTCTACATTAGCAATCAAAACAGTAGTGTCAGAAACCAAAACCAAACTTCCTGCTTTGTTGGAGTTAGTTCAGTACATCGGTAATGAACAAGGAATTATTTTCTGTAATTTGAGAGATAGTATTGATATGGTCAGCCATTTTTTGACCCGTAACAAAATCAGTCATTCTTGTTTTTCAGGAGGAATGGAGCAGAAGGAGCGGGAACGTTCGTTAATCACTTTCAGGAATGGCTCGAGCCAAGTGCTGCTAGCAACCGATTTGGCCGCTAGAGGTCTCGACATTCCAGAGTTGAACTTTATTATTCATTATGAATTGCCCAGACATAAGGAAGAATTCATCCATAGAAATGGACGTACTGCGAGAGTGAACGCAAAAGGAACCGCTTATATTTTAAAGTCAAAAGATGAACAGTTGCCAGATTTTATAAAAACTTCAAAAGCGATTAATATTTCTAAAAAAGCGGCTCTTGCACCACAACTCTGGGAAACGCTTTTTATTTCAGGAGGTAGAAAAGACAAAATATCAAAAGGCGATATTGCTGGTTTGTTCATGAAACAAGGTGGACTGTCACCAGACGAGGTGGGAACCATTGAACTAAAACAAGATTGTGCATTCGTAGCAGTACCAAAAGCAAAAGCAACCAAATTGGTGAATAGTTTAAACAACACCAAACTGAAGAAAAAGAAAGTTAGGATTACAGCTTTAGAGTAGGCAAAGCTGTTTGTAAACACCCAGTAGACAAATTACTTTTGAACCCGAACTGGCTTTAATTGTATCACGCCAAAGGCATCCAAAACCTTAATTATCAAATAAGTCACATCAATCTCATACCATTTGACCCCAAAATTAGCTCTGCTGGCATGTCTGTGATGATTATTATGATACCCTTCACCCATCATTAAAAAGTCAAAACGGAATAAGTTTTTACTCGTATTCTTCATTTGATAATTGACATAACCATAAATGTGACCAAACCAGTTAATGATCACTCCATGAATTGGGGCCATTAAAAAGGTTATAGGTAAAAAGAGCCATTGCCACCAAGCTGTGGCGAAGAAAGCGAAGAACAGAACATATCCAGTAATCCATAGCAATCTCGAGATTCTTGAACTAGCGAACATGTCGAAGCTTTCCCATTGCGGTACATTCTTTGTGAATTTTGAATCCACTTCTATACGCTGTTTATTGATATCTTGATAAATAGTTTTTGTTTTCCACATCATGGCGAATAGGTTGTCATCATGAGAGGGGGAGTGTGGATCTTTCTCTGTATCAGTATAGGCGTGATGCATACGATGCATGATGCCGTAGCCGTAAGCACTTAAATAACTTGCACCCTGAAAAATCCATGTCAAAACAAAAGTAACGCGTTCCATGGTTTTAGACATTGTAAAAACTTGGTGTGCGGCGTAGCGGTGTAAAAAGAAAGATTGAAAAAAGAGCCCTCCGTACCACAAGACCAACACGAATAGAATAATAATCATTGCTTTTTTTTTTTTTTGCAAATGTAGGGCAGGAATTGTGCCAAACATTGACTGTTATGAAAATTTTAAGGGCTGAAATGGGTTGAAATATATTTTGGACTAAAAAAATAAAATGCTTGACGTTCTTATTATTGCTCTTATGTACTTGATGCTAAATCGTTAAAGGTTTAAAATTAGTAGGAGCTAGTGCTACTATTCTTACTATGATGGAAGGGTAACAAGTATGAGAGAAAATATTGACGACTATTTAGATGAATTTTCTCCACTCTACTATTGAATTAAAATTCTTTTAAAGCCAACCTGGTTCTCATTTTCAACTCTTAAAATATACAAACCACTTTTCATAGCACTTACGTCTAGGGAGTTCCCAGAATATACACCAATTTTTTTGCCAGTCACTGTAAGGACAATTATGTTTTCTAAATTCACAGAGAAATTAATTATGTCTGTCGCTGGATTTGGATATACTGACAGAGACGCAAAATCATACTCATTAGTACTTAATGTTCCTGACACTTCCAAATTTAGTCCACAGCTTATAGAACTGACCGGTGTACTTGCTTCAATTTGCACATAGGTGGTACCAACCCCGACCACTGTACCAGGCACAGGAGTTTGCGAATATGAAAAGTCGCCACAATTGCCATTTGTTTCCAATGCGCCATTCAGAACGTAGTCAGGAATTACATATTCACCATTTTCATCCGCATTACCTGTCAAATTATCTGGACAATCAAAATCGCAATCGCCTCCGGTGGTATCTTCTGGTAATATAAGTACGTCAAAATCACAATCATCTTCTTCACCGTCTGAAAATACCGTCAGTTCAACTTCAAATTCTCCAAGCCCCAATACGGTTCCAGGACTGGGAGTTTGAACCACATTGGCACCGCTGTTGCATTCATCCAAATAGGCATATCCTAAAGCGTAATAATCTTCCACCACATAATTGCCATCACTGTCAGCGTTTACATAAAAGTCGTCAGGACAATAAATGTCACAATTGCTTTGAGCCTGAAGCATTGACGATGAAATCAATATAAAAAATAGTGAGATAATAAGACATTTGAGGAACGTAGTTTTTGAATGCATAATGCTATTTATAAGTTACTAAATTGTAATCCTTCAATATAATAGTTCCTCATAAAATTGTTTAACGATATAAATATCAATCTTTGCTCAAAAGACTTTAATAGAGTTAATTAATGTCAAGTTTTTATGTATTTGGAGACAATTTCCATAATATTCCAGCACGTTTAGATACGATATAAATCGAATCTAAAAAATGCGCATGCAATGATTTAGCAAAAATGGTTCTAAATAAAATGAGTCAGAATCTGTATTAGATATTCATCATCTAACAACCAGAGGTTTTATAGTTTCCCAAACCGTATTGGCCAAAATTTTGTGACCTCTTTTATTTGGATGAATGCCATCATTCTGATTAAGTTCAGCAATGCCACCTACATCTTTTAAAATAAATGGTATGAAAAGCAAGTCGTTATTTTTAGCGACTTCCACAAATAGTTGCTTAAATTGAGAAGTGTAATCTTGTCCCATATTTGGAGGTAATTGCATACCGGCAAGAACAACTTTGGTTTTTGGGCTATTTGCTTTCACGATATCAATAATGGCTTGGAGATTGGATCGGGTTTCCGATATAGACACACCGCGCAGACCGTCATTGGCACCCAATTCCAATATAAATATATCAGGGGTTTGCTTGATGACCCATTCAATTCGGCTTTTGCCTCCAGCGGTTGTTTCACCACTGACACCTGAATTGATAACCGTATAACCTAAATCCAAAGAATCGATGGTTTGTTGCAAGACGCCTGGATAAGCATCATTCACATCATCCAATCCATAACCTGCTGTGAGGCTATCGCCAAAGAGTAAGATCGTTTTATTGGAAGTATCTGTTTGTGCGGTTGTCTCTGTCGGTGTCTCAGACGATTTTTTTTCGGCAGATTTCTCACGTGTACCATCGGCACAACTCACGACTAAAAGCGCTATGATAAAATAACAAAACTTTATGAGTTTGGGCATGTTTAGAATTGGTAGATATGAATGCAATTGTGTATTTTGAGCCTTGGACATAATTAGATTTATAAATTAAAATATAGATGTCAAAGATATTAAAGATTACTGGGTTGGAAAAAACATATACCAGCGGTAACAAACAATTAACGGTTCTGCATGATATCTCGTTTGAGGTTGAGAAAGGGCAAACCTTTTCAATCGTGGGACCATCGGGAAGTGGGAAGACAACCTTATTAGGTCTGTGCGCAGGTTTAGATTCACCCAACGCAGGCAAAGTGGAACTTTGCGGTCAGGATTTAAATACTCTTAACGAAGACCAACGCGCCCAATTGCGAAACAGAGAAGTGGGTTTTATTTTTCAAAACTTTCAACTCCTACCAACTTTGACAGCTTTAGAAAATGTCAGTGTCCCATTGGAATTACAAGGAAATAAACAGGCGACGGCAAAGAGTCTTACATTATTGGAAAAAGTTGGATTGGGAGACAGGGTTCACCATTATCCGTCACAGTTATCAGGTGGTGAACAACAGCGTGTGGCATTGGCGCGCGCTTTTGCCAATGAACCTTCTATCTTATTTGCAGATGAACCTACAGGTAATTTAGATGAAGATACCGGCGAAAAAGTCATTCAGTTGTTATTTGACCTGAATAAAGAAAATGGTACGACGCTGGTCATCATTTCACACGATTTGGAATTGGCAAACCGTACCCAACAAATTCTGCGTTTAAAAGGCGGAAAATTAGTCACCAATCAACTGACCAACGCACTGTGAACAAATCTCTAAACACTAAATTACAGTTAGACTGGCTCTTCAAGATGGCATGGCGAGACGCCAAAGCAAGCAAGGTACGTCTGCTCTTGTTTATGGCGGCGATCATTCTTGGCATCGCAGCTGTGGTGTCCATCCAACTGTTTAGCACAAACTTGAAAGATAATATTCAAAGTCAATCCAAAACCTTGATGGGTGCCGATTACATTATCGATTCCCGACAAGAACCTACGGAGCGTGCAAAGGCGATCATTGACTCCCTACGACCCAGTGCGTTTGAAGTGAACTTTGTATCTATGATTGCCTTTCCAAAAAATGGTGGGACAAAACTGGTCCAGGTCCGTGGGTTGGAGGGTGACTTCCCATTTTATGGTCAAATTGAAACGCAACCCATTTCTGCTACAGATACGTATCAAATGTCAGGCGGAGCTTTGGTTGATGCCACTTTGATGCTGCAATTTAAAATGCAACCCGGAGATTCCATTAAGGTTGGAGAATTGACGCTACCAATTTCTGGTGCGTTAAAATCCATTCCAGGAAGTTCGGCGATATCAACTTCTGTAGCGCCTCCTGTGGTAATTCCGTATCGGTTGATTGAACAAACGCAGTTGCTACAATTCGGAAGCCGCAAAGAGTACCAGTACTTTTATAAAGTCTCGGATACAGTGAATTTAGACCGCCTTGAAGAATACGTTGAACCTCAACTGGATATAGAGAATGCCGACCTGGATACGCATACCAGCACGACCAAACGCTTGGGACGACGCTATGAAAATGTGGGCAAGTTCCTCAATCTTGCGGCTTTCATTGCATTATTATTGGGTTGTATTGGGATTGCAAGTTCGGTGCATATTTATATTAAGGAAAAGTTGAGAGCCATTGCGGTGCTGAAATGTATGGGTGCTTCGCGACTGCAGAGTTTTCTCATCTTCTTGATTCAAATATCTGGGATTGGGATATTGGGTGGATTGCTAGGTTCCTTTATAGGTGTAGGGCTACAACTTATGTTTCCATATTTGCTCAAGGATTTCTTGCCATTTGCGTTAGAGATTAGTATTTCAGCCCAACCACTTCTTATTGGGGTGTTTCTTGGATGGTTTATGTCTGTCTTGTTTGCATTGTTGCCCTTGCTTCGCACTTGGAATGTGTCGCCTTTGGAAGTCTTGCGAGTGGATGAACAAGCCATACAAGAGCCACGAAAGATACGAGTGCTGGTATTTGTTGCTATCTTGGTATTTCTGTATGTGTTTTCGTTTTGGCTGATCTCGGATGCTATATTTGCGTTGATATTTGTAGGAGCTACGGTTGTGACGTTCGCCATCTTGGCTGGAGTGGCTTTGGGCTTTATAAGCCTTGTGAAGAAATGCTTTCCAAAAAGTTGGGGCTATACCGAGCGACAGAGCTTGCTCAATTTATTTCGTCCTAACAATCAAACAGTGGTGTTGGTAGTGGCAATTGGGCTGGGAACCTTCTTGATCAGTACACTTTATTTTACTAAGGATATTTTGTTGGCCAAAACCGAAGTAGGCGTGACCTCAAAAAATGCCAATGTTATCATCTTGGATGTGCAACAGGCGCAGCGTGATGCGGTCGCTCAAACTATTATAGAAAAAGGATTACCTGTATTGGATGATATTCCCTTGGTGACGATGCGAATTCACAGTCTCAAAGGCACCTTGGTCAATGAGTTGCGACAAGACACGACACGTCAGGTACGTGGATGGTTGTTGAACCATGAGTTTCGAACCACATATCGGGATACATTGATTGCTTCCGAAGAATTGATAGAAGGTGAGTGGACACAACAATTGTCGGCTGGCGCACCTGTAGTGATTTCCATTTCTGATAATTTGGCGGAAGATGCCAAGGTTACCGTTGGCGATGCGATTGTCTTTAATGTACAAGGAGTGTTGATGGAAACCACGGTTGGCAGCATTCGTAAGGTGGATTGGGCCCAGATGCAACTCAATTTTACCATTGTGTTTCCTAAAGGTGTGTTGGAAGATGCGCCCCAATTTAATGTGTTTACCACTAATGTAGCCGACGAAGCAAGTTCTGCTGAATTACAGCAAACGCTTGTAGGTCAGTTTCCGAATGTGACGATTATCGACCTGCGACAGGTGTACTCGCTGGTGGAAGATATATTGGACAAGGTGGCTTGGGTGATTAACTTTATGGCCTTTTTTAGTATTCTAACAGGAATTATTGTCCTGATTGGTTCGGTACGGACCAGTAAATATCAACGGATTAAAGAATCAGTACTGCTGCGCACGTTGGGTGCCAAAGACAATCAAATTTTGCAGATCTCTGCTTTTGAATATGTCTTTTTAGGATTTTTGGGGAGTTTGGTGGGTATTGTGTTGGCCTTGATAAGCAGTCTATGTTTGGCGCTGTTTATGTTTAAAGAACCTTTTGTGCCGTCGTGGGTTCCGTTTTTGGTGTTTTTGCCTGGGATTACTTTCTTGGTGTTGGCGATTGGTTTGAGCAATATTCGAACGGTGCTGCGGAGTTCGCCACTGGAAGTGCTGCGGCGGGAAGGTTAATAAAATGATAATGTTTTATGCCATTTCGCCAATATTTTTTATCTTGAAAGATATGATTATCAAACTACTTAAACAAGAAACACTTAAAACTTTTTATCATGAAGACACTTCTATTTTCTTTCGTAATTGCCTTCTGTTCTTTTGGAATGCAGGCACAAACAGACACTAATACTGTTGATGTCGACCTTGGAGATTCTTTTACCATTGGCGCGCCAGCAGATAATAGCTATCAACACATAGACGTTCCGAGAGCGAACTTAATCAGGAAGCGTGGTGGTATGTTTAATCTCGATGCGTTTAAAGGACTTGTGGTGGAGGTCACAGACATCAAAGATCAAAAGGATGGAAGACGGCAGGTGACCATTCAACCGAAGGATGGCGGTCGTTTCTTTGGAAGCCATCGGTATCTCACGGCTGATTTGAATGGTTCTTTGCAGTCAGGGGAGTTGATTGCTCCTTGATGGAAATTGACATACTGCAAGATTTTTTATTATAACTAGACACATTTACATGATTATACAACTTCTATACTTCCTACAATTACCTATTGGCTCCCGTAATCCGGACGATAATAGTCCTATCGATATCACCAATCCATTTGACTTGATCGTCTATGTGATTTTGCCGATATTGATGATCATTTTTTATATTATTTGGAGGCGAGGAAAGAACAAACGCGGTAAAGACTAGGTCATTGTTGAATTCTTAAGTCGTTCTGACCTTATATGTCACTAACCAATGAATAGCGTTAAAAGATTATTTGTTTGTGATAGTCGGTTTAAGAGGCTTTTGTCATCTTTATAAAACATTAATCAGTGTATATGTCCTTTCGGACTAGACACTCTAAATAGTAGAACTTATGGACAATGAATTTGCAAAACACGAACTAGATTATATTCGACAATATGAGGCCAAAGGCTACACCGCACAGTATCGCTTGGTTGATTATCGGTTGGAGGATGTGGACTCAAAAAAGCGCTATGCGCCGGAAGATGTCACCATTTTTAAGGAACATCGCTACGAAGGTATGAGTGACCCGTCAGATATGTCTTTACTCTATGTATTGGAAACCAATGATGGAGGTAAAGGAACCCTTTTAGCAAACTATGGTCCAGAGGCAGACACGTCGGTACACGAGTTTATGAACGAGATTCCCAAAGAAAATGTAAAGTCAGATACGGAAACGCCTCCAGACGCGGAATGATGTAATCTAAATTGGATACATATACAGAACCCTTCTTGGTGATAGCTTGTTTAAGCTATTATCATGAGGGTTTTTTTATGGTACGTGTTTTTGGTTTCGAGACGTTGCATGATTTTACTACGACATTTCATGGTTTTATTAAGACATTGCATGGTTTTACTTTTACTTTGCTCTGTGTTAACAAGGCATTAAGTGGTTTGACTGTGACATTGGATGGTGTAATTGTGATTATGAATAGTGTCTGAAAGATATGGCGTGGTTTTTAAAAAAACGATGTCTGATTTTACTTTAGGCGGTTCGAGGGGGGAGGTTGATGTGGTAACAGGGAAGTAAACTTATTTTTTTATTTGGATTTGTTTTTTTATGAATTGAATCAATGTATACCAATAGCATTTTTTAGTTTTAAGGTGGAAAATCAACACTAAAACAAGAATCATGAAGATAAAGCAGTTTGAATACAAGCCTTTGTCCCACTTTAGCTATGCAGTTGTGAGCAATGGTCAAATGATTGTTATCGACCCCCAACGCAACCCAGAGGCCTATTATGAATTTGCAAAATCAAACAACGCAAACATTATAGCAGTGATTGAAACACATCCACATGCAGATTTTGTAAGCTCACATTTACAGATACATAAAGAAACTGGGGCTACCATTTATAACAGCAAGAAATTAGGTGCCAGTTATCCTCATACCAACTTCGATGAAGGAGATGTCATACCAATGGGGAACCTAAATTTCACAGCCTTAAATACGCCGGGGCATTCTCCCGACAGTATTACTGTTGTGGCCAAAGAGGGCAATAAAACGGTGCTTTTTACAGGTGACACCCTTTTTGTAGGGGATGTTGGCCGACCAGATTTAAGGGAAGATGGTGGCAATAAAAAACAGAAACAACAAGAACTTGCCGAAGCTATGTATGAGAGCATCCATACAAAATTCAATGACCTTCCTGATGATGCCATTGTGTATCCTGCACATGGAGCGGGTTCTCTTTGCGGAAAAAGTATGGGTGATGCAAGTAGCAGTACGTTGGGTGACGAACGAAAGCAGAATTGGGCCTTTAAAACCACCTCCAAAAAGGAATTTGTGAAAGAATTATTGACTAGCCAACCGTTCATACCTTCTTATTTTGGCTATAATGTGGATGTGAATAAAAAGGGAGCCGAAACCATCCGAAAAGCTATAGCGAAAGTGGCGTTTAAGATGGGTAGCAACCTACGCGGACTCATCGTTGATATGCGTGACGAAAGCGAATTTAAAAAAGGCCATCTCAAGGGTAGTATCAATATACAAGCAGCATCAGAAACCGCCAAATTTGAAACATGGTTAGGTGCCATCATACAACCCAAAGAAAAATTCAGTATGGTCATCGACCATCCCAATGATTTGGAAATGATTTTAGAACGTGTTGCTAAAATTGGTTATGATAACCAACTACAAAAGGTGGTGACGCTGCCAAGTGTCAAGCTAAAAGAAACAAGTCCGTTGGATATGAAGGACTTTAAAAAAAATCCTAAACATTATACCATTATCGATGTCCGCAACACAAGTGAGGTGGAGGAGGGCAAAATATTCGAAAGCGCCATTTCATTGCCCTTAAATACATTACGAGACAGTGTCAATAAAATTCCGACCGACAAGCCTATTGTAGTGCATTGTGCCGGAGGTTACAGAAGTGCTGCCGGAAGCAGTATTATCGAAAAGCACCTAAATAGCGCCAAAGTGTATGATTTGGGCGAAAAAGTAAAAGATTTTAAATAGTTATAAACTTAATAAATTTCTAGTATGAATGTTATTTATGAACCTTGGCCATGGTATGTAGGAGGCCCATTAATTGCGTTAGTGATGTTTCTATTATTGTTTGCTGGCAAACAATTTGGAATGTCTTCAAATTTACGTACGGCGTGTGCAGCCATGGGTGCAGATAAACTGGCAGATTATTTCAACTATGATTGGAAGTCTAAACGCTGGAATTTAATGGTTGTGTTAGGTGCAGCCATTGGAGGTTTTATTGCTTCAAATTTTATGGGTAATTCTGGCGTGGAAATTAACCCAGAAGTGGCGCAACAGCTGGCTACCGATTATCAAATTACAAGTGCGGGTGAATATTATTTGCCTCCAGAGATTTTTTCACTTGAGGCCTTGGGCGACCCATTCAATATTATCATTCTCTTATTGGGAGGCATATTGGTGGGTTTTGGTGCTCGCTATGGAGGAGGTTGCACCTCCGGACACGGTATATCTGGCATGAGTAATTTACAACTACCTTCATTAATTGCTGTGATAGGCTTCTTTATTGGTGGTTTGATCATGGTTCATTTAATTTACCCTTTAATTTTCGCATAGTATGAGATATATAACGTATTTAAGTATCGGTATTTTATTCGGAATCACAATGTACAAGTCCGAAGCTGCGTCATGGTTTCGTATTTACGAAATGTTTCAGTTTGGCTCTTTTCATATGTATGGTCTCATGGCGTCTGCAGTGTTACTCGGTATTCTTGGGATACAAGTCATCAAACAGAAAAATATAAAACCCTTGGACGGAGATAAAATGAAATTAGAGCCCAAAGATAAAAGTGTCACACGCTATTTGGCGGGTGGTATCATATTCGGATTGGGTTGGGCACTGGCAGGTGTCTGTCCAGGACCCATGTATGTGCTTGCTGGAGCAGGGTATGTTTCAATACTGGTCGTTATACTTGGCGCTTTAATTGGAACACTTATCTATGGCGATTTGAAAAAGAAATTGCCTCATTAATCTATATTATGTTTAGGGTTGGTCTAAATTATTTCGCTTGTCGGATACATTAAACCAACCTAAAAACGTCAAGATTATTAGGCTTAAATTCCTTATTTATTTGTAAAAAATCCTTCATTGCTTCAATGGCTTTTTTGTCGTGCTCTTTTCGGTTGTTGCCATATTTTTTTGGAACACCTTGCACGGTGACAAAACTTACCAGATAGGTGCGTTTAGGGTCTATATGTTTTCCTTTATATAATAATTCCTGAATACGATGTCCTGTTGGATTTTCAATACGCATATTCACCTGAATTCCCAAACAGCGTTTTACATAACCTCCCATTTGTCCAAATGGGTCACTACAAAATGTGCGTTCAAGGTTTTCTTCCAGCATTTCCTTTAGTTCTGCTCCAGTTAATTCGACAGTCGAAACCGGTGGATTCATTGGAGCAATATTATACAAATCATTTTCAGTAATAGGACCTTTGGCTATTGGGGCTCCATAGCGCCAGCCATTGGAAAAGGCAATATCGGTGTTGGTGCTGTGAGCTATGGCTCTTAAAAGCAGCTCATCCATAGAAGAATTTAAAGTAGTATAGCGATGCAACGTTTGGCTGGTACTTCCCACAATGTTTTCTTTAATATCTTTAAATGGTTTTAGCGCTTCACTCACCAAGTGTGCCACGTTCTCATCTTTAGGTGTAGAGGCATCAACTTTTATCAACTCGTAATTGACGTTTTTGATTTTTTTGTCTTCAAGTTCTAGACTGAAATGTCCCACAAAAGCCCCATGGCAACCGCATTGTACAATCTGTGCGCCATTCACCTCAATCGGAATATAGATTCGGTTATGGGTATGAGCACTTAAGCAAATATCCACGCCATTGATGTTTTTCAGAAGTTGAAAATCCTGCGGAAATCCATTATGTGAAAGTAGCACAATGATATCAGCACCTTCCGCTTTCAATTGCGCGATATATTTTGGCACTTCTTCTTTACCAGTGGTGAATTTTAATCCTTCGGACATCTTTTTCGGCATCACCTTATCCACAATCATGGCACAAATGCCGATGACGCCAATCTTTATTCCTCCTTGTTCCAACATTAAAGAAGGCTCTAAAAAATGTGAACCATCTTCATTATAAACATTGCAACCCAATACAGGAAACTCAAGTTGTTTCTCAAGTTGTTGAAGATGATGAGGGCCGTATGCAAAATCCCAATGCCCTACCAAAGCATCAATTTTTAATGCATTCAAAATAGGCACAACTGCTGCTCCTTGGGTATCTACCAGCGGTTTTGTGCCATGAAGTGTGTCGCCACCATCAAACAATAGGGTGTTGGGGTTGTCCTTTCGTATTTTTTCTACAATACCTGCAATATGGGCATAACCACCAGCAGTTTCGACAACTTCACCCGTTTCATCATAAAATAGTTCGGCGTGAGGCTCCAAATAACCGTGTACATCGTTTATAAATAGGATATTTAATTTCATAACGACCTGTTTTTGATTTTTTCTACTTGATGAACACCTAAAGTATTCAAATTGTGAGTGTTCTTATACCTCACTTCATTTTTAATTTGATGCAATTCCAATTTTAAGAATTTCAACATCGAGAATCTATTTTAGACTATTAAGGAACTCCTTAAACTTCGGGTCACTATAATCTGCCATGCCTTTGTGTGTCATAGCCAAATTTCCATTGGCATCAATAACATACGTCGTGGGCAGTGAAGAGGATTGAAACATGACTGGCAGATTGCTGGCAGGGGCATAAATAGGCAAATCATAACCTTTTCGCTTCTTGAAATCGATAGCCCTTTGAAAATCGTTATCCATAGAGAGCATCACAAATGCGACGTCATCTCCCATGGTTTCATGAAGTGTATCAATGCTCGGCATTTCCGCTACACAAGGAGGACACCATGTGGCCCAAAAGTTCAAAAAGATGACTTTTCCCTTCAACGATTCCATGGAAACGATGTTTCCTTGTTCATCACGGAGTTGGAGATTTAAATCTGCTTTGGTGTCAATGGTATCAGTATCAGATTCTGATGCGTCACTTCGCAATTCAGCCAACTCTTCAACATCTGGGTTCATGAGCCCTGTCGCTAGCAGTCCTCTTTGCGCAAATCCTATAACTTCGGTGTGTAATCCTGTTACATATAAACCGATTGCCACTACAGCAATCAGTCCATTTATAATCCAACTTTTCTTTTTCTTCTTATCCATAATATATTGTTTTTATTGAAATTTATAATCGGTTTTTGGTACGGTGGAAAATGAATATTCCCCGAGATATTCGCAATAGGCTCGTCCTTCCAAAGTGGGTGAAACTGGCGAATTTTCTTTAAGGTATTCCTCTACTGCTTCATGTATGGTGTAATCTTTAACTTCAACGTCCTTCACATTTGGCATTCTGCATAAATTATCGACTGGGTCACCTGGACGCAAACAAGCTGAAATGGTGTAATACGCATCGTCTTGCATCTCTTTTCCTTTTACAATGATGGAAGATATGCGTTTGCCTCTTTCATTCTGACTGTTAAACGTCACTTTCATTCCAGAAAAACGCACCAACCAACCACCAAAACGTTCAGTTGGGTCTTGTGAAAAGGCGTTATGCATTTCTTTTTCTAACCAATCTTTAATCTGCTTACCTGTGGCTTTTCCAGTCTTCACAGGTTCGTTAACAGGCATTAAATTCCATAAATTAGCTCTTGTAATAGGTGCTGCTTCACCATTTTTAGGCACAATAGGATTGCCAAATCTAAAGCCATTGGAAATTGAAATGTCTGCACCAGTTTTCCAACGTGCAGCATCTGTTATCATGTTGTCCATGGGATTTTCAACGGTCAGATATCTATAGATGGGCGTATTTGTATAACCCACAATAGCTTCTAAATGGTCTGTATAAGGAGCTTTTGCCTCATCAATAAGTGCTTGTATGGACTTGTCTGCAGGATACAGTTCTGGGTCTACATCTATAAGTTCATAAGCATCGCCCACCAATTTACCATCTACAAAATGCAAAGTCAGTTTTCCAACAAACGAACCAAAAGCGCCAGGTTCTGTTACTTTGGCGTATGTCCCTTGAATCATTTCACGAACGCGCTCGTGGGTATCATTACCTAAGACATAATCAACATTTTCAGCAATGGGATTGCTGGCCAATTCAACTTGCTTAAAAATACCAATATGTGTCACCAAAAATAGCACGTCTATTTTTTCTTTTGCTTTGATGTCGTCCACCATCTTTTTCAGCTTGTCATCAAGTCCAGTAAAACCAATCCCTTCGCTAAAAATCGGATTTTGTCGAACAGGAACATCTGGGTCGTTAATGCCAATAAAACCTAAACGCACGCCTTCAATTTCCTTTACAGAATACGCCGGAAATAATGGATTTTTATCTTTGTCATCATCAAACATATTTTGGACGATAACATCGGTTTCGTATCCTTTCATAATTTCCATCATCATGTCTTTACCATACACGACTTCCCAATTGCCTGGAATAATCATATCATAACCCATGTTTTTGATTATTTCGGGCATCACTTTACCTTCCGATAAGGCAGTGTATCCGCTGCCCTGAATCAGGTCACCACCATCAACAATGATGGTGCGATTAGGATTTTTTGCGCGCTCCTTGTCAAAAAGCGTTTTAATATTGGCAAGTCCACCACGATTTTTAAACACGACGGTGTCATTTTCCCAGAACAATTCGGGATGCGTATCCAGTTGTCCATGAATATCGGCAGTCTGCAAAATCGTGATGCTCAAGGTGTCTTTATTAGTGATACCTTCAACAGCGGTCGTCGTTTTATCCGATTTGCATGAGAAAGCTACCATTCCAATTCCCAGTAAACCAACAATTAGGATTCTGCTTTTTATAAACACATTCATCATAGACTCAAACTTTTATAGCCTTTGTTCTGAAGTTGAAAATTGTGAAGGATGCCATTCTCAACAATCTCAATTTCTTTAGGGATTTTGGTTGTGTCCACTTTGAATTTATTGAGCGAAAAACCACAGGCTACTATGGTAACACCAGCCGCTTCTGCCTTTGTGATAAAATCCTTCATCTTCTCGGTATCGGTGATGTCGCCAATGTCTTGGCCACAGATAATCACTTGAAAATCGCCAAAACTGGCATCGTCTTCTTTCTTGAGTGCTTCTGCCGTTAAAATGATGGGCTGTAATTGCGGTACTTTTTTAGTAAGTACCACGTAGTTGTTTTTAGTACTGACGTCTTTTACTTGTGCCTGTGATTCACCACCATAAAAAAGAGTAAGAAATATAAGTGCTGAACTATAAAAAAATGTTTTCATCTTGTTTTATTTTAAAAGGTTATCGGTGTCATTCAGTATAAAAAAAAGAAGGCCACCTAAAATTGCAATGTTTTTAAAAAGTGGTCCGAGGGTTGTGATTTGTCCAACCTGAACCGTGAGTGTGATGGGGATTAAAACCGCCATCAAAAGGATTGCCGCCCATTTGGTTTTATAACCTATAAGGAACATAAAACCCGCTCCAACCATTACGATGCCTGATAGAACTATTAGCAGTTGGGGATTGCCGAAAAAATGTGCGATTCCCTTAAAACTTGCCTGTTCTATCCTGTTGGCGGTTTTCTCTATATTTAGTAAATGGTTTGCACCTGCAACTAAAAATATCCCGCTAACCAGCGTGCGTAATACTTGGATGGAACGACGACTGATTAATATCTTGGTCGTCATAAAAAATGATTAGATTAATAAACTATCTCGAAAATCATATCCTCTTGTGTATCGCTACGTTGATGTAGAATACAGAGAATGGGAGCCTGTTTTGAGGTCAGTTGAAGTTTAGACCATTTAAACCCGAGGTGGGGGAACAATATGCTCCAAATAACGATAGCTTAATTCGGTTTTATGAAATGTATTGAGGGTAAATTTCCTTAATAGGGTAGGAGCTTCCTCTGTAACGGTTTCTAAAATAAACTGTTGAGAACAAAGACCTGGTAATAGCACATGCTGTGTTTCCCAAGTATCACTTTTAGAAAACGAAGTCATTGTCTTTGGTGGGTTAAGCTTTTTACAGTGAGTATTGATATAAGTGACCTTACCCTGTTCATTAAACAGTGTGATTCCATTCGCATCAATGGCAAGAAACTTCGCCATAAACAGGAACGCAAGTAATATAGATATAAAACTACTATGTGTCATCACAAGCAAATTTAGTAAGAATGATTAATGAGGTATGTAACTAATGTTACGTATCTCTGTTAAATAAAAGACAAAAATTAGTGAATAGAGTTGTAGCGCCCTTGCTCTTCATGATAAAATCTACATATATTTTATATTACGCACGTTGTGAAATTCATTCACTCGTCCTATGAGTTCATTCATTTCGCTGAATAGGGCTATCAGGATAATATTTCTATAGAAAGTTTATTTCCTCACCCCAATCACCACCAAAGTGCTCACCAGTAACAAGCCCAAATACCAAGTATTCGACACTAAATCGAAATAGGTGATGCTGCCTTTGGCAAAACTTAAGATCATGAGTACCTGTGCGCCATAGGGCAACAATCCCTGCGTGATGCAGGCAAAGATATCCAATGTGGAGGCGGTCTGTTTGTTGTCGAGTGCATATTCGTCGTTAATGGATTTTGCGATGCCGCCAGTGATGATAATAGAGACCGTATTATTGGCAATGGCAGTGTTGACGCTAGAGACTAATGCCGCAATACCAAACTGGGCGGTCTTTTGGTTGCGAATAAGGGTTTTGATTTTCATGAGAATATACTCGATACCTCCATTGTATGCCACTAATGCCGCGAGACCACCTGTTAATAGGGAGAGTAGGAAGATTTCGGTCATGTTGGTAAAACCTGTATAAGCGATGCGCGTGAACTCGATGAGGGTGAAATCGGCATAGATGAGTCCGAGCATTCCAGCCGATAGCACTCCCAAGACCAAGGTGATAAAGACATTGATACCGATGACCGACAGGCCGATAACGATGAGATATGGTGCTATTTTTAGGATGGCATAGCTATGGGTGGCAGTCTCTGTGGTATTGGGTTGCAGTCCCAGACCTTGGTAAACGAGAATGGCAATGGTGACGAGAGCTGCGGGAAGGGCGATTTTTAGGTTCGCCTTAAACTTATCACTCATTTCCACATTTAGAGATTGGGTAGCGGCAATCGTGGTATCGGAAATCACCGAGAGGTTATCGCCAAACATTGAGCCACCCAATAAGGCACCGCATAAAATGCCTAAAGAGAAATCGCCCGTATCGGCAAAACCCACGACAATAGGTGCAAGTGCCACGATGGCGCCCACGGAGGTGCCTGTAGAGACCGAGAGAAATGCCGCAATGACAAATACCCCAAAATAGATAAACTGGATGTCTATAAGGTCAAGACCCAATTGCACAATGGTATCGACACTTCCGGTGGCTTTCGTGACGGCTGCGAAGGCACCAGCCAACAAGTAGATGAGGCACATGGTAAGAATCTTATCATCGCCACAGCCTTTGAGGAGTGTGCTGATCTTTGTATTGATGGGCTGTTTGAACATCAGAAATGCCACGAGGATGCCCGCGATGACCGCAATGGGAGCAGGGAGGGCATAAAAATCGTCTTGGATGATGCCCACGCTTAAAAAGGTGAAGATGAATACGAAAAATGGGAGTAAGGCTTTGAAACTTGGGGTACTGGACTGTGTATGTGTCATCTGTTTTGTTATTTCAGAATCGCATCTAAAGACCAATAAGACAAACGGAGGAATGGGGATAACGTTTTTTCCAAAGTATTGGCTTATCATTTTAGCACCTTGCTCGTTATGCAGGTTGCTATCTCTATTTGAGATTCTCGATAAATTAAGTCGGCAAAATTAAACCATTTAAGAGAATAAAAACTTAAAGTTTTGTTATTTGTTTCTATGAAAGAAGTTATTGGGATTAGTTACCTTTTAGTGCATTTACGATACATGGCTTCCGTCGAAGTGTTGTATTTTTGAAGTGTCGTTATGGACATAGTTGGTCTTGCGGTCTCTAGGTTCAACGGTATTTAGCAAGTAAATCAGTATTTAAAAAAAAAGTAAAGTCAGTACCCCAAATGAATGTAACGACATTTAGCTCCCTAAAAAATCGAAACTTCAGATTGTTTTTTATGGGGCAATCCGTTTCCTTAATAGGTACCTGGATGCAGAAAACCGCTGTAAGTTGGGTGGTGTATTCGTTAACGCAGTCTAAATTCATGTTGGGATTATCGGTGTTTGCGACGTTGTTTCCAACCGCTGTGGTGTCACTCTATGGAGGAATTGTTGCCGACCGTTACAACCGATATAAGATTTTAGTTCTCACCCAAGTCCTGTCCTTTTTACAAGCCATTTTACTCACCCTGGCGATTGTGTTTTACGAAGAAAAAGTTGTATGGATACTGATTGGCTTAAGTGCAGTGTTAGGAGTTATCAATGGTTTTGATATGCCAGCGCGACAGTCTCTTATTAGAGAATTGATCACAGATAAGAGCAATCTGCCGAATGCCTTGGCGTTGAATTCGTCCATGGTCAACTTATCGAAATTGATTGGACCTGCCATTGCAGGATTTGTTCTGGAAGTCTATGGCACCGTCATCTGTTTTGGATTGAATGCTATCAGTTTTGTTCCTGTAATTCTTTCATTGTTGATGATACGCTTACCACAGCGAGAAAAAAGAGTCCTCATAGAGAAGAACCTTAAACGCGAATTTACAGAAGCCTTTGAGTATATCAAATCAACTCCGACCGTACGTTCCGTTATTACGTTTACAGGATTGATGAGTTTATTGGTGCTGCCATTTACCACATTGACGCCCGTATTTGCCAAGGATATCTTTCATGGTTCCGCTTCCACTTTAGGAATGATCGATGGTGTTATTGGATTTGGTGCTTTTTTAAGTGCACTCTTTTTAGCCTCACTGAAGTCGGGCACCGATTTGAATAGAATATTGGCCATCAATACAGTAATCTTCGCGTTTGGATTGATCTTATTTTCCCACACCACTTTATTTCCTCTGGCCTTACTATTTGTGGCCATCGGAGCTTTTGGTATGATGCCCATTAGGACAATCAGCAATACTATTATACAGATCAATGTGCCAGACCATTTTCATGGACGAGTCATCAGTATCTATTTAATGGTCTTAACCGCTACACTGCCAATAGGTAGTCTATTGGTGAGTATTATCTCCCAGTATATTGGTGTTGAATACACCGTGCTGTCTGAAGGCTTTATGGCCTTGATTATTGCCATCTTCTATGGACGCTATTTAAAAAAGATCAAACTCAAAAAGGAAGAAGTGGATCTTTTAGACAGAGTGCCAGAAGAAGAATTGACACAAGCCTAAACAAACAACACTATTAATGTGCGTTGTTCCAAGCGTTCCTTAAAAAAGCAAGATCCTGTTTCATCAGCTTAAAGATTTCTTTTCTTTCCATTGTGACCGTTGTTTTTCCTTCTTCAGCACCGCCTAAATCGTATTCTATATGAAGTGACACTGGCACATTGATTTGATACGCTTTCAGTAAGGAGAAATAACGATTGAAGTCCACCATACCTTCCCCAAGAGGTACATTGATAGGTTGCCACTTTCCGTCTTTAATACCCCATTTAAAATCTTTGACAACGATGGAATTGATGAAGGGTTGAATTCGTCTTAATCCCAATTCCCAACATTCGCCACCTTCCACAACTGCATGTCTAATGTCATATTGACTTCCAATATGGGTGCCATTTGTGGCCTCCAAAATGGGTAACAAATCCCAAACAGGGGCGCCCACATTCATCCCAGAATTATTTTGATAGCCTCCAATAAGACCCAGTGATTTGCTCAAGATTTCCAGTGCTTTTGCCTGCGTTCCAAATTTGGTTAGACTTTCTTGCATAGGGATGTCTTCGGGATATTTTAACCAGTCGGTACGGTAATGCGTAAAGCCCAATTGACTCGCGGTTTCTAACACTGTTTTTTGTGTCAACTTACTCAAATCCCACACATTGGTGGACATCATCTTCACCATAAGATGATGTTGTTTCATCGCTTCGACCGCTTTCGGTAAATCATCGACCACATGTTCAGGTAATACATGACCTTTCGGTCTTACGGTTAGGTCGAGACCATCAAAACCCATTTCCGCAGCAGCTGCAGACATCTCGTTGTAATCCAGAAACTGCAAATGTTTTGAAAACAAATGCACCTTGAGGGCGTCATGTGATGAGGATACTGGTGTAGCTAATGCATTTTGAATTGATAGTAATGGGATGCTTGCAAGTCCCATTGCGGAGAGTTTTGCAAATTCCCTTCTGGAATAGTTGCTTTGTGGTTGGTCCATGATATTGTGTGTTTTGTAGATGTCTTTTACGGTAGACAAGTTAATTATTTTTACGGTAGTCTTGGGAGGTACAAGTCAGTTTAATTGGAATCTAAATGAAAATATTAAAAGCATCATGCTCCATTCTTTTAGTGAAGTAATCGAGATATTGTCGTAATTTTAGAACACACTAAATGTAAAACCATGCTCAAGACAGTCTTGCTGCCACGCGACATCTATGCATCCGAAGAACACAAAATGATACAACAGATGATTCAGGATTTTATCAAAAGCGATATCCTAGACCATACCGATGATTGGGAAGCCGATGGAATGGTGAGCAGAGCGTTGTGGGAGCGTGCTGGCGAATTGGGTTTGCTCTGTATCGATATGCCAGAAGAGTATGGTGGCAGTGGATTGGACTTCAGTTTTAGCGCATTGTTCATAGAAGAGTTGGCAAAGCAAGGGGTTACAGGACCCGGGTTTTCATTACATTCGGATATTGTGGCGCCCTATCTATTAAAGTATGGTACGGAAGACCAAAAGCAACAGTATTTGCCGCCAATGGCAACTGGTAAAATGATTACCTCCATAGGAATGACCGAGCCCAACTGTGGGAGCGATCTCAAAGCCATCAAGACGAAAGCGGAAGACAAAGGCGACCACTATCTGGTCAATGGACAAAAAACATTTATCACCAACGGCTATATGAGTGACTTATCCATCGTAGCCGTGAAAACAAATGTAGGTACCACAGATGAAGACGTTTCGTTATTACTTATGGAAAGTGCTTATGAAGGATTTGAAAAAGGAGTACCTTTTAAAAAGATTGGAATGAAAGCGCAGGATACCTGCGAATTGTTTTTTGATAATGTAAAAGTCCCAAAAAATAATTTATTGGGAAAAGAGGGCGAGGGTTTTAAAATTATGATGACGGAATTGGCACGAGAACGGCTGACCGTTGCGCTTAATGCCATCGGTGGGGCAGAAGGTGCTATTGAAAAAACGATTGCATATACATCAACTCGGACGGCATTTAAACGACCGATTGCCGGTTTTCAGAATACACAATTCAAATTGGCGGAGTGTGCAACCCAATTGCAAGTACATCAAACATTTTTAGATCGTTGTACGGAACTACTCATCAATCATAAACTGACTGCTGAAAGTGCATCGATGGCAAAATATTCTGCTACCGAAATGCATGGGAAGGTGGTGGATGAATGTCTTCAGCTGTTTGGTGGCTATGGCTATATGTGGGATTACCCGATTGCAAGAATGTACGCCGATAATCGTGTGGCAAGGATTTATGCCGGTACGAATGAGATTATGAAGGTGGTGATTGCGCGTGGGTTGTTTAGAGAACTGTTTGAGGAGCAACGAAATCGTATAAATAAGAAGTAATGTAACTTTATCGGTTAGTTGTCATCATAGTTCTTATCTTTACAGTCTAAGATTATCATCTTATTACCAATTGTGAACCAACCGATTACTACATGTATCAATTAAATTATCATTCTAAAGCCATAAACGGCTTAAACTTAAAAGACCTAGAGAACATACTTGAAACGGCTGTCACTACGAATGCCACAAAACAAATAACAGGGTGTCTTATCTATCATGATGATAGTTTTGTCCAAATCCTTGAAGGACGGAAAGAGGATGTTCTTGAAGTATATGAAAACATCAAATCCGATCCTCGCCATCATACCTTGATCATATTAAGCCAGAATGAAGTGAAAGTTCGATTTTTTGAAGATTGGAATATGGCGTATTACAAACCAAGTCATGATTATCTTCAGCTGTTTGTTGACAACTTGTTGATGCTCTCACAACTTTCAGAAAAATCGTCCACTGCCTTAACTAATTTTTGGGATACCGTCGGGACTATCTTAAGAGGAAATCCCACAACGCAATTAGAGCCGATATAATTAAGGAGCCTGGGGTTCTCACTTAAATTGTAAATTTCAGATTTTTTTAGTTGTTTATTCATACTCCTGCTTAGGTGCTGTAAGTGAAATACTAATGGACTTTGGTGGGTCGTTTAATTTAATAGAGGATAAACCCTAAACTTTTCCTAAAAACTTCTTCATTCAATTAAAAAAAGATATCTTTCTTTTAAAGGCCAAACTACTATGAGCAGAGGATTTGTAAAAGAAGATGATCAGGAAGAAACACCCATTATACCACCGAGGGCAGCCTTGCCAGATGGTGCAACCAATTATGTGACTCCATTGGGGTTTGAGCTTTTAAAATCTGAAAAAGAGACCATAGAGAAAACCCGTACCCATTTGACTATTCAAGATGATCAGGAGCGCCGACGGGAACTCGCAGTCATCAACGGGACTCTGGGATTATTGCAGGAGCGTTTGGCATCCGCAAGGATTCTACATCCAGATGAGCAAGCACAGGATGAAGTGCGTTTTGGAGCTACCATAACCATACTCATGAACCGTCAAAAGCAAACCTTTCAAATTGTTGGCGTAGATGAAGCAGATGTGAAACAACAGAAGATCGCTTTTGTCGCTCCCATAGCGCGGGCCATCACAGGAAAGAAGGTTGGGGATCATGTGGATTTTAAATTGGGAGCGGACACTCGGAAGATCGAAATATTACAGATATCTTATTGAATGACTTCAGATGACGAACTTGAAATTTGAGTTGACATTCATAGTAAGAGATTAATCAAAAAAAATTTATGAACACATCAGATATAGCTTATTCCATTTTAGACCTTGCAATTGTATCCCAGGGAAACTCTCTAAAGGACACTTTTACCAATGCACGTGAATTGGCACAGAATGCGGAGCGTTTTGGTTACTCGCGCTTCTGGCTGGCAGAACATCACAATTCAGAAAACATTGGAAGTAGTGCAACTTCTATTTTAATTGGCTATGTTGCCGAAGGTACGCATACAATTCGTGTAGGGTCTGGAGGAATTATGTTGCCCAATCATTCACCACTGATTGTTGCAGAACAGTTTGGAACCTTGGGGTCACTATATCCCAATCGGATTGATTTAGGTTTGGGTCGTGCACCCGGTACTGATCGGGAAACAGCACAGGCCATTCGTTCAGATTTTATGTCGGCGGCACATTCGTTTCCCACAGAGGTTGAAAAGATAGAACAGTACTTTTCCATAGAAAATAAAAACTCTAAAATCAGAGCAACAGTGGCAGAAGGGGTGAAGGTGCCCATTTATATTTTGGGGTCGAGTACGGACAGCGCCCATCTGGCTGCCAAGAAAGGTGTGCCGTATGCGTTTGCCAGTCATTTTGCTTCTGCACAGTTGATAGATGCTTTAAAGATCTATAGAGATGAATTTCAGGCCTCTGAAGTCCTGCAGCAACCCTATATCATGGCTGGTGTCAATATCATTATTGCTGAAACAGAAGCTGAAGCCAAAGAAATGTCTACGTCTCTATTACGAATGATCATCGGAATATTTACTGGGAATAGACAAGCCATCCAACCGCCTACAGCCATGACGGAGGAGCTTAAAGAATTGTCACAACATCCGGCAGTGCAGCAGATGCTTAAGTATTCATTTATAGGAAGTAAGGCGACTGTGAAAGCGAAGGTCAAAGACTTTCTGGAGTTGACACAGGCAGACGAATTGATTGCGGTGTCTCATATGTATGACGCGAAAGCACGAATTCGATCGTATGAATTATTTTCGGAGGTCATGCAAGAATTGAATGCTGACACCGCAGAGGCTTAATGTTTTAAGGATCTCTAAACCATCAAAATACTACACGTTTTTGTTAATATACTTGTTTTAGGATTGGAATTTGAATGTTAAATTGAACCATCCAAATATGAGTAATGAAACATAAAGTAATTGATTTTCTGAATCGCTAAAAAGAAACATTACAAGTGGAAACTATTTAAAAGCTCCGATTTATCGTGAGCTTTTAATATTTGTAGGTGTCAGCTCATAAGTTTTTATGAAAGTGTGCTTGAATTGCTGAATGTTGTGATATTGGGAATCAGTTTGGGTAAAATAGCACATAATTATGATAAAGGTGTAATGTTGCGCTCATTTATTTCTTCCGAAATTTGCCCCATAGATATTTAAAGTAAAAATCTTATGACTATTAAAACTTTCAAATCTACAAATTCGTCTGAACTTATGAATACATCAAAGAACCATCAGCAAAAAAATCGATCCGTTGTTGTTTTGAAAAACAGAACTTCGATTAGTCTTCATACCTTAAAATGCCTTATTAGCGGACCAAGTATCGATGCTAACGTTTTTAACGTTTAGAGTTTAATTTCTTATAAACTTCGTAATTGTATAAAAAATAAGGAGTTGATTTTCTACATAAAATTGACCAATTGTTTTAAATTTATACAATGTCTGAACTTCATAATGAAATCCGTACCGAGGATATAACGTACATTCTAGAGCATCCATGGGCACTTACGGAGCATGAATGGAATTTACACGACACCACCTTATATGCACATGCCTTTTCAGATGTGATGCGTCGTCTGCAATTGACTGTGGGTGATGGTTATTCTAAAATTTGGCGAACACCATCGAATGAACCCATTGCTATTTTAGGTGGTTATAAGGTTGACAAGACCCAATTTGAAACGTTCTTTATTGCCAGTCACCATATGGACGCCAATGCTTTGAAATTGAGTTTTGATATGCGTACCATATTAAGGGAAAATTCCGACATCTACGAAGGCTATACTTGCGGATTATACTCAACTTCAGAACATCCTAGTCAACACACCTGGTTTCGATTTCTTGGTTTTAAGCATGTACCAGCGGGCGATATAGAAAACACCCGTTATTTTGAGTATAAAGCGCCACGTTCATAAGACATAAATTGTGCATCCTAAACTTTCTTCGATAAATAAAATAGAGCCTTCGGACACTTAATGCAGTGTTTTACACAATTATAATCCATTGATTCGCAGTAATTTGTTATCTTAACAGTAAATTAATCGATTTAACTATTTACTTAAATATTCAAACTTATGTGCGGACCAACACCACCAGTTAAGATTAGCCTCACCATTGGGGCAACAACACAAAATCCATACCCTCCAACTTTAACAGACGATAAGGGGTTTACCACCATCACAGAAGATGGTGATAAAAATGTGACGACTTTAGTGATGCCAGGGAATATTATGATCTGGAAAATGACTGAAGATATTATTCAAATCAATTCTGTTACTGAAACAGGTGGCGATGCTGTGTTCAGCAAAGATCCAAGCCTGCAAAGCGATGGTACGTGGCAGGCTGTTGTTGGTAATTTCCCAACAGGTAACACCCAGGCTTATAGCATAACATATACCGTAAAAGGAGCACCGGGGAATCCATATACCCAAGATCCTAAAATGAGAATCAATCCACCACAAACGTTTTAATCATTATGTGTTGTAATAAGATAGCCTATTATTTTTTAATAGGCTTTTTTCTTCTATTTACATTTAGAGCCGAAGGTCAAGACCAAAACGTTGCAGATCGTTTGGTCATGGTGTATCAAGCAGATACACTTGAGGGACCGGCTCAATTGGAATTATTACGGGAGTTATCTTTCAATGAAGTCAATGATTATCAATTAGGTTTGCAATACGCCGAAGAATTAATAGACCTTGCCGAAGAAGCACAAGATTATCCCTATCTGTCGCAAGGGTATTTTCAAAAGGGGAGTAGTCATCGATTATTAGGGAATCTGGAAGACGCACTCGAAGCATTCTTTAAAGGTGCAGAGATTGCAAAAAAACACAAAAGGATTCCACTGGAGGGAAGCGCATATGCAGCCATTGCGGACATTTATACCATCTCTGGCAATCATTCCAATGCGATGCATTATTATGACAAAGCCATCGCCACTTTACGAAAAAAGGAGGATGCTAAAATTGCATTGGCCACCACTATTTTAAATGCTGGGGATGCCCTGCTTACGGTCAAATCGTATGATTCAGCCCTTGTGTATTTTGAAGAGTCGGGACGCTTGTTTGAAGAGGAGAATTATCTCACCGGTAAAGCCTATAATCTTGGTAATATAGGCATGGTGTATGCCAATACGGGCAAAAACGAGTTGGCGGAGACACACATCAATGAAGCTATTCGAATTTTGGAAGCATCAGAAGATTATTACCCAATCAGTGTCTATCTGATGTCGATGGGTGCTATTTATTTGGAAAAAGGCGAATGGCAAAGCGCTATTGATTATACCAAGAGGAGTCTGACCATTGCACAACAAATGGGCCTGAAAGAGCAGATGCGCGATGCCAATCAAAAGTTGTCTGAACTGTATGAACATTCAGGGGATACGATGCGGTCTTACAAGCATTATAAAGACTATATTGTTTTTCGGGATAGTTTGGTCAATTTGGATAATGTGCAACAAATGGGGAATCTACGCACTAATTATGAAGTGTCCCAAATAGACCAACGACGGAAGAATCAGCGTAATTTAGCCATTGCAGCTGCTATTGGTCTGCTTTTAATTGCGATATTGGCCATCGTTTTATATCGACGTAATAACTTTATTCGAAAGACCAATAAGATTATTGAGGAAGAACGTGACCATTCGGATCGTTTGCTTTTGAATATCCTTCCGGAAGAAACTGCTGCCGAATTGAAGCTCAATGGGAGCGTCAAGGCAAAGAAATATGAGTCTGTGACTGTATTGTTTACGGATTTTATAGGTTTTACCAATTATTCAGAGAACCTATCGCCAGAGGCATTGGTGGAAACGGTTAGTTTTTATTTCTCAAAATTTGATACCATTGTTGAAAAACATGGTTTGGAAAAAATAAAGACCATTGGAGATGCCTATATGTGTGCTGGTGGCTTGCATTGCAAAACAGACGATCATGCCAAACGGATGATTCTGGCAGCTACGGAAATCATTTCATTTGTAGATGAAACGAAGAAAGATGCATCCGCTAGAGAACTCACATTTGACATTCGGATAGGAATAAATACAGGCCCTGTGGTTGCCGGCATTGTTGGCACCAAAAAGTTTGCTTATGACATTTGGGGAGATACTGTAAACGTTGCTGCTCGTATGGAAACCATGTCTGAATCTGGAAGAATTAATATTTCTGATAACACTTATAACATCGTTAAGGATGATTTTGTCTGTGAGTATCGAGGTGAAATTGAGGTCAAGAATAGAGGTGCCTTGAAGATGTATTTTGTGAATTGAGTTCTGGGTCGATACTTTCTGCTTACTATGCTCCATTCATTGGATTTTGATTTTGTTAATCGCTTGAAGGTTTTCTGGAAAGTGGTGGCTCATGCTTGAATTTAGTTTGAATATTTTGGAATTACGAGTGTTGTTGCGTCGTATTTTATATGGAAGAAATCAGCTCATCGTTAGGTCTTCTAGGACATAGACTATATATGAAGTAAATATGAACTAAATATGAAGTACATATGAACTAAGTCTTACTGAACTGTTTGGCTGCCCACGTCCTAAACTAACTTACTTGATGTCATACGCATCCTAATTTAGTTAAAGGATTTAATTTCTTCATCCTAACATTATATTATGAGCCTTTTAGGAAATTCCGTTTGATGTTCTTCACCCTTCGTATGAAGCAATTTATGAGGACACCTGGAACTTTCTGATTTGGGGTTTAGGACTTGTTGATTTTTAAATTTTCATAAAAACCCGTAGTTTATCGATTATAAAATACCCTTAAACCGATTAATTTTGATCAAAACTAAAAATTACCTGAAAATCAGATTTCTATCCCTTTTTCGAAATTTTCAATAATGCCAATTCATATTGAACTGATAATAATTTAAAATATCCAATTAAAAAGGCATTTTAATTAAACATAATGCAATTATATTTGATGATATTTTAAGTTATTGGGAAAAATTAATTTTTTTATTTAAAAACTTTTTATTTGATTTGTCTCGCAATTTGGTTCTAACGGGTTGTTCTAGACCTCCTTAAAAGAATTTGGTTGTATTGCTTCGAAGCACTCAGATTATCATTATTATTTTTTACCTATTTCAACTTTTTATTTTATTGAGTTTTTCACAAGGATATAGACCCCAAGTCTTATCTGATTATTAACCTGATGCCTTTATACATACGCCCTGGAGGCGTACCGGCATCTAAATTGAATGATTATGGCTAGAAACAATAGCTTCGTAAAATTGGAAGGCACGTTGGACAACTTGACCTTTTACAGACAAAATGGAAAAGATTTTGTAAAAACCCGCTCCAGTATTAGTAAACAACGGATGATGAAAGATCCGGCGTTTAAGCGTACCCGAGAGAACATGGCTGAATTTGGTGGCAGCGCAAAGGTGGCGAGTGCTTTTCGAGAAGCATTTGCCAGTGTGGTAAAGACCATGAGCGATAGTTACATGACCAGTAGACTGATTGCATTGATGAAGCGCATCAATCGAAGTGGGGCAGGTGCTCGTGGTGAACGCAACATCAGTGTGACCGATAATTCGGAGCAGTTTATAGGGTTTGAATTTAATGCTGAACAGCATTTGAATTCGGTATTTTATGCGCCGTCGCAGGTTGAAGTGAGTTTAGCAAGTCGTGCGAAAGTGACTTGGACGATTCCTCCATTTGACCCTGACAGCTTTGTGAATGTACCGGAAGGTGCCACGCACTTTAAGTTGGTATTGGCGGCTGGGTATTTGAGTGATTATGGTTTTAACTATAATCTGAATGCCTATGAACCTGCTGATGCGCTTTTGAATTCTCTGGGCGCGGTGATTTATTCTGATGCCATCCCTGTGACTGTGCCTGTGGGTGCCGACACTATATTGGTGTTGAATGACATCACCACCGAGACGGTGCCTCTTGATACCTTATTATTGGTAGGTGAGGGGATTATCTTTTATCAGATGGTGAACACGCAGTTGTATGAATTGTCTCAAGGCAATGCGATGAAAATTGCTACCACTGCTTAAGATTAAATTTATTATCAGACCCCTTTTGGTGAACATTCTAGAAGATTTCACTGGAAGGGGTTTTTTTTTAGACTGGTTAGATGGGTTAGACTTGTTAGACTTGTTAGACTAGTTAGAATGGTTAGACTGGTTAGAATGGTTAGACTGGTTAGACTTGTTAGACTTGTTTGATTGGTTAGATTGGTTAGACTTGTTAGACTTGTTAGACTGGTTAGACTGGTTAGACTGGTTAGATTTTTAGAATATACGAACTACAATTTTATATACCTACTTATGAATTATAAACTTATGTTTAAAAAAGCGCTCCTTACACCTGGCGCGTTGGCGGCATGGCTGAACAATCAGCCTACGTATCGCCTGAAAACTATTATTCCTCATCTCTACAAACAGATCAAAGCGATGGAGCGGTATTATAAACGCACTGGCAATGACCGTATGTTGAAGGAACTGCACTTGGACATTAAATTTTGTGAGCAGCGGTATTACTCGTACCTAAACCAACAAAAACCTACACGCAACCATTTGCTTTTATTTTATCAAAGTTTGCGCGATTATTATGTGTTGTATCTCAATGGCGATATCCGTCGCTTTGATACGGTGCGACCGAATGCTAAACTTCTTATCCATGCGGAACGTACGGCTGGCAGCCATAATCCTGAACTTTGGGATGGGTATGCTTGCTATATTGAGGCTGTGGAGTTTGATGAAGTTTCTTGATTTACGATTTTATGAAGCCCTTTTTTTGAGGGCTTTTTTGTTGGTGATCTTTGTGGGTGCTTGTTGTGAATGAGCGCGTGCGGGGGAAAATTTGATTATTTAATTAGATGTTGAAAATACGTTTATAATTATCTCAAAATAAAACAGTTTGATGATATTAATTTAATTAATTTACTCTTTTTAATATTCTTATGGAAAAAACTACTTCGCATGACGCACAAGGACAGATGCTTGGATATCTCTTTCAAATTGAAAGAGCTGTATTCTGGTTGAGCGATTTAAAATCGGGTGGATTTGTTGGAATTGAATGTGGCGATGATATTGTTATTAAAAAAAAACAGAACGGTAATAATGAAGTTTATGAGCAAGATAAAAGTAGTATATCAACAAAATTGCCATTTGCGGATTTAAGTAGTGATCTATGGAAAACATTAAAAATATGGCTAAATAAAATAAAAAATGAGAATGTTGATTTAGAAAAGTGTCATTTTTTTATGGTTTCCAACAGAAAAATCCCAAGTAGTCGACTCGTATGGAAATTTTCAAATGCTACAACAGATGATGATCTTGACGAATGCATAAAATTATTAAAAGAATTAGGAACAAAGAGTTCTGGTAAATTATCATCAACGATAAATGAAGTATTAACCTTTAGTGATATAGAATTAAAAGGTTTAATAAAAAAAGTAAAAGTGTTTGATAATAGCTCTTCAAAAGATGCCATCTATAAAGAAGGTATTAGAAATAACATGAAGATAGGTAAGGACATTCCTTTTGATAATATTTACCAAAATTTTATCGGTTGGGCCTTCGAAAATATTGTAACTTGTTGGAACAATAAAATGAATGCATGGCTGGAAGTTGATGCATTTGTATCACTATCAAATAGGCTAATTACACAATACGCCAGTCGTCCATTTATAGAAAAAACCATTGAAAATTTACCAGTTTCAAAAAGAGAAGTTAAAAAGCACCAAACTGAAAATTTTGTCAAACAACTAGAGCGTATTAATGCGGATGATAATGATAAAATAACTGCAATTAACGATTATTTAAGAGCATCATCAGAAAAAACACGGTTAGCTAAAGAAGCTAATATAACAATTCAAGATTGGAGACAATTTGAGGGCAATCTTGTCGATAGGTGGAGTATGATTTTTAAACCTACTTGTAAACTTGCAAGCACTTTATCTGATGAGGAAAAAGGTTATGACATCTATTACAAAACATTAGCGCACAAAGAAAGGCTGTGTGGTATTGAAACAGAGCAAAATTATACAACAAGAGGTGCTTACCACAGATTATCAAATAAAATTAAATTAGGATGGCATCCACTATGGAAAAAATTATTTACTTAAACGAAATTGAAGAATATGACATAATGCATAACAATGTGCTTGGAGCACATAGTCTATGGGAATTTGTAAAGTTTTATTCTAATTATCATGACCTCAATCAAAATCCAGATTTGTTATTGTTAATGCCTGTATTGCCTATTGTTTTTAGTAATACGACTTGTGATTTAATTTGTAGAAGAAATTTCAATGAAGGTAGCTTAATTAATGCTCTTATAGAAGATAAGGGAATTTTTATAGGACTTCAAAAAAGAATGGAGGATATGGCTGATATATCGTTTAACTCAATGAGAGTCGCATTCGCAGCGAATTTGCTGTCCATAGAAAAAGAAACTTTTAGAATTGCGCCTATTACTCAAATCAATCCTAGCCTAAACTATCCACAAGATTATGGAAACATTATTGCCGCATCCAAACGACTCGGCGCTTGGTTTGCCAAATACGAAATTAATCAAATAACAAATTATTTAAATATTACATTTTAAAAAATGAATTTTAGATTATTAAAAATAATTCTATGGCCAAAGAATGAATCTTTGCCTATACGAGAAATTGAGTTTCAAATAGATAAAATCAATGTTATTACTGGAGACAGTGAAAGAGGAAAATCTGCTTTAATTACGATTGTTGATTATTGTTTAGCAAGCAGTAAATGTCAAATTCCAACTGGATTAATTAGAAATAAAACTAGTTGGTTTGGGATTCTTATTTCGCTTGATAATCGTGAACTTTTATTGGCAAGAAAAGAACCTGGGGACATTCAATCATCAGGGGATATGTATATGTTAGAGAGACATAGAATCGGAAAAATTCCATTAAAAATCGCTGGTAAAACTCATAATTATACTCAAGTTAAATTTAGATTAGACGAGCTTTCACAATTATCTGATTTAGGTTTTGATTCTGATTCTGATTCAGGCTTCAAGTCAAGACCAAGTTTTAGAGATATGGTTTCCTTTGTATTTCAACCTCAATATATTATTGCCAATCCTAGAACTTTATTCTATCGATCAGATACATATGAACATAGAGAAAAGCTAAAGACCATTTTCCCTTATGTATTAGGAGCTATTGATAACAAAATTTTGAGAGCTCAAGAAGAAATTAAGGAGTTGATAAAAGATGCCGCTATTTTAGAAAAGGAAATTGAAAATAATGAAAAATTATCTTCAAAATGGGATTCCCAAATTAAAACATATTATTTAAGAGCAAAAGAATTTGGCCTGCTAGCCCAATCGCCATATCCAAGCGATAAATGGTCAGCTGAGAATTATATGAGATATTTACGCGGGATACCCCAAAGAATTGCTAATGATGGTTTGCCACAAATTGAGATAGGAGTTACTAATGATATAACTACAAAAATTAATAATTTAAAAAACAATGAAATTGAGATTTCTCAGGAAATCGAATATTTAAGAACTCGTCAAATTTTAATTAAAAACGTATATTCCAGCAACATTGAATATAACCAGGCTATTCTTGACCAATATGGAAGAACTGCGAGTGTTGATTGGTTCTCGAGAAAACTGAATAATGAAGTTTGTCCTTTTTGCAAAACCTCATCTGATGATACAAGGGAATATGTAAAGAAATTATCTATTGTTAGTGAATCAATAAAAGAAAAGGCAAGTAGTTCTAATGAAATACGAAAAGTTCTTGATAAAGAGATTCTTGATTTGAACAAGAGTCTTAAATCAAAAGAAGATAGTTTAAATAAAGTTAGAACGGAGTTAAATGGTTTACAACGTGTTGATGCAAAATATAAATCTCAAAATCAATCTTCGAGTTCAGTACTCAGGTTTGTTGGTGAATTAGAAAGTAAATTGAGTGATTATGACACTCTCTTTCAGGACAAAGGGCTTTTAGCTGATTTAACAGGTATAAGATTTAAGATCAATGAATTAAGAAAAATAATAGATAGAGATAAGATAAAACAAAAACAGAAGAATGCGATAAATCGAATTCAATCTTCAATCGAACATTATTCAAAAATATTTAATGCTGAAAGGAGTGATGATCCTGCGGAACTAGATGTTATAAATTTAACATTGAAATTTTTAGGCAATAAAAGAGAAGATTTTCTTTGGGAAATAGGTAGTGGTTCTAATTATATGGCATATCATATATCGACTGCATTAGCATTACAAGAACTGTTTTTAAGAAATGAGTCTCATCCAGTACCGAACTTTCTGTTTTTTGACCAACCTAGTCAAGCCTATTTTCCAGAGTTAAATGCAGAAGAAATAATTAAAAGTGATGACATTGAACGCGTAAAAAGAATATTTAAGGCTTTAAATGAAGCCATAGTCAGAACTAAAGGCAAACTACAAATCATAGTTTTAGAGCATGCTGGTTCTAATGTATGGTCAGAATTTGCTTCAGTTCATAAAGTATTCAGATGGCGAGATGATGAAGATGATAAAGCATTAATACCTGATGACTGGTTGGATAAATAATATGTCCTTTACCTATGTTGATACCAACAAAATCTTGTTAATAGCCATATGTGTACTGTAATTGTTTTAGGAACTACCCATTCAGAAGGTGGAGCTTGCACATCTGAAGAATTATATAAAATTATCCATAAAATCAATCCTCAAGTAGTTTTTTGTGAGTCTTCACCTGAAAAATTACCTCAATATATAAAGAGAACTGATGTTGTTACTCCAGAAATGGAGGTTATTAGAAAATTAATTAAAGAAAAATCTACTGAAATAATTCCAGTTGATCTAAATGAAGATCCTTTTGATAAACGCCTTGAGGACATGTTTTCGTTAATTAAGCGTGAGATGAAAGTATATTATAATGCCCATAGTGTGCTATTAAATGAGACATATTTGAAGGGATTCACCTTTTTAAACAGTTTGGATGGCGACAAGATATTTAAAGATATGGATGACATGGAGAAGTACTTCATAGATAAGGTTAAACATAAAGAGTTAACAGATTTTTACTTTGATTGGTTAAAATGGAATGACATGCGCGAAAACCAATGGATCAGTCTTATTGATAAATACTTTAAATTAAATAAGTCAAAGAAAGCAGTATTTCTTGTTGGTGCTGGTCACAGACACCGATTAATGGATAAGATAAAGAATATAGAAGATGGTAATAAAATATTTTTTGATTGGAACTTTTTTTATTTTCAGTAAAAACCACTCATAAGATTAAAAAGACATCCTTTATGCGATGAATAAAAAAAAGCAAGCTTATTACAGCTTGCTTTTTTTTCTATTCATTATAATAATAACAATAATCTAATTAATTATAACCTTTTGTGTCTTGCTCTGACTATCATTGAACAATTTTACAAAATACACACCACTTTCTAATGTTGAAATATCAACGGTGTTGATGACATCGAAGTGATTTATAGACGGTTTTAATACCAATCGACCTCTTACATCATATAAATTTACCGTGGTAGGTGCATTTAATTCGCCTTTTATAATCAAGGCTTTTGGGTTGAGGGTTGTATAGATTCGTATGTCATCTAACGTATTGTTACCTATTGCTAATACGGACGATCCGATGTTGAGATAGAAACGACCTGTACCATTCAGGGCTACAGTAGGTGTCAGTATATAGTCACTCGAGTTTAACAGTACAATCGTATTGGTTGCGGTATCTTCCAGATACACTTCAACGTGACTTGGTAATGTCGTTTCACTGATACTAAAGGTTATTTGTTCCCCTTGATTGGAATTGACACCCAACGGAATTCTGGTATTTTCTAAATCTGAAGGATTCAAGGCCTGTAAGGCTATTGGGAGTCCCGTATTATCTTGTACCAAATGCGAATAGAGCGCAAAATTAGGTGCTGTATTTCCTAGTATTTTACCATCGTATCCGACATCAAAGCCTTGACTTGCATTGTCATTAAAATAGAACTCGGTGGAATAGGTCTTGTTTGTTTTTTGAGCTTTTAGTTTTAAAAAGGTAAGTTCACTTGCGTTACGACCAGGGATGAAATCATCATCGGATCCTGCAACTTGCATCGATGGATCAAACATGATATTGAAATCTTCTACGTGCGCGCTCTCTGCTGACACAAGAAATCCTTGTCCTGGTGCCATTAATCGATTGCCAGCATTTGCCAACGTAATGACATCATAACCATTGGATGCATCGCCATCGTACCCATATATTCCGGAAACATCTTCTAAAATATCGATGTTTCTTATGATTGGTTCTGCTCCGTTATCGGAAATTACAAAACTTAAGAATTGATCCATAGCAACATAAGAAGGATATGGATTGCCTATTAGGTTCCAATCTGCGTAACTGGTTCCAGCAACTATAATATCTACAGGGACAGGAGTTGTAACGACAGCACCTGTAAAGGTTAACGTTGTACCGTTAACGGTAGCGGCTCTATACCCTGTGCCACTTTGTAATGTTGTTGTTACTTCGTCCGTATAATTGACATACCAACTTGTCGTTTTATCAAAAGGCCCGAATAAATAGGTTCGCGGATTGGTGTTTCCATCATTGTAGATATCCGTTGCATTGGTTTCAGAACCAAGGAAGTCTAACCAGGTCTGACCTGAAAGGGGAGGAGACAGTAGATCATTACCTCCAGAATTGGCATTTACAAAACGCTCATATTTCACGATTCCTTCCACTGTTCCCCTCGCTATTAAACTGGAATAAAACAAAGATGTGGATTTTAAAGTGGTTGAATTTGCGGATAGGGTAACGCCTGCATTTACGGTTAGAGCTGCACCAGCTTCGACCGTTACCATATCAATGGCAGTATCCATGGAAATGACGGCTTCACCAGCTTCGACTAGAATCATATCGTTATTTCTAGATACGTTATTAGGATCGCTCGGAGACCAAACGTTGTTATTAAAGGTATATAGAATTGGGTCTTGGCAAATTGCGGTTACCACAAAGTCATCAATTCCTGCCTCAATAAGATCACCATTAGCTGTACCATCAGCCGCCGAGACGCGAATGACTAAACTTGAGTTTGCTGGAATGACTGCTGTTGCTTCCGTCCATAGTGCTTGTACAGTTACATCACCATAGGATGCAAGGGTGGTATAGCTGCTACCACCATTAATTGAATATTCTAATCTAAAGAAATCACCTGCATCGTCACCAGCATCACGTTGACCAAAGAAATACCAAATTGACAAATTAGATTCAGAAGGAATGGTATAGATGGGAGACGTCGCAATTGCAACACCACCGTCAACATCGTTAACACCTGCCGACGTATTTGTTGCTGTGAAAAATGCGTTGGTTCCTACCGCACTGTGATCATCTTCTGGCTGTGTTAGCACACCACCATCCGTTACGGCTGTGGGATTTGCAATAATAAAGGCTCCAGAAGTAGCAGTTCCTGATGTGGTCCAATCTGTACCGGTTCCGTTTTCAAAATCTATATTAATAACCGTTAAGTCCGCATCTTCACATGGTACATCACCTACGCAGAAATTAGTGCTCTCAGAGCTCCCAAAGTCTCCACCTGATGCAACTGTTAACCCATTAGCTGTTACTGTATAGGATCCATCGCCATATTGACCACAACAAATACCATCTCCGTAAGTATCATTGATGATAAAGTCATAACAACCATCTGGGAGACATTCTTCAATAGTGATTGTAGAGCCTGCTTGACCAGCATAAGTTCCGCCCGAAGCAATAGTAGTGCCAGAACTATCTAGAATAGACCAGCTTGTTTCTTGTGGATAGTCGTCAAATGTTATGGAAACCACGATGTCTGTACAAGTAGGTGGAGGTGGACATTCAGCGCAAGTACCGCCACAATCAACCCCAGTTTCATCACCATTTTGAATGCCATCAGAACAGGTTGGTGTTGGTTGGCTTTCAATAATATGTAAAAATTGGTTAATTCCCGGATTGGGAATTTCATCCACAATTCCTGAAGGCCAGCGTACAATAACTTTCTCTACTTGAGTGCTGACGCCAATTCCGAAATGTTGCGTAAACGTATTTACCAAACCATATCCTTCACCTGATTTCACATCTCGTATTTGTTTCCCCCAAGTACCATAGAGTTCCACCCGGGCTCCAATACCGTTTATATTACTGACGGTGCCTTCTAATTGAATATTGAGATAATTGTTTGCGTTGCCTTGATTTAGCCAAATTCTATCTTTTATGGTAGTTGGTGAATTGAATCCACTAGCATATCCGGCATAAATATCCAAGAACCCGTCATGATTCAGATCTCCTACAGAGAACGACTGAATTTGATCGGAGTCAAACGGATTTATGGCATTTTGAAATGTACCATCCCCATTATTATATAGCAAAAAGTGATTTCGTGTTCCTGATATCATTAAATCTAAATAGCCGTCATTATTGAAATCTTTAAAGAAACCTTGAATGGCCAAATTACCTTGTGAAGTTAGAGATGGTAAGCCGCTACCTGAAGTAATTTCGGTAAAGGTGCCGTCACCATTGTTTCTCATTAAATTAGGAGCTTCATAGTGGTTTACTACAATAGCATCTAAATCACCATCATTATCAATATCACCGAAATCAGTGAACCAGGATTGAGCTCCTATTTTAAGATTAGCCTGTGCAGCAACTTCCGTATAATTGTTATTGCCATCATTTTGCCATAACATGTTGATACGGCGTGGATCAGTACTGCTGTTGACACCAATTCTACATTTAGAAATATATAAATCCAGATCACCATCATTATCGTAATCGACCCACATACTCCCGTAATTTCCAGAATTATCACTACTCGGCGTTGTATTGGTCCGTATTAAATTTTGATTGTAAGAGAGTGTTCCATCCTGATTATTTTGATATGGTCGTGCTTCGGCGTCATCATGACATCCAAAAATATCAGCCCAGCCATCGTTATTGATATCAGCAAAATTTACACTTTGTAAGAACATGTTTGAGTTAAATAGATTAGACTGCGAGTAGGAGTTGTTGCCATTATTATTCTTGATAATTTTTAAGTTATCATAAGCACCACCCGACATCACATCATTATAGCCATTATGATCAAAGTCAGCAATAGCAGTACCCCATTGATTTGCATTACTTACAGCACCGTGAGTGAAGGTTGTAAACGCTTGTCCGGCGCCATTTTGATATTGGATGCGAAGCGTTCTAGCATTGTTAAACTGTACAATATCGTCTTTTCCATCGCCGTTCATATCGATAACTCCCATAGGCAACCCACTAAAGTTGTCTTGACCTAGAAGACCAGTTCCATCTGTAAAGGCTACTGTATTTCCTCCAGGGTTAGTATTATTTACTGCAATTAAAGTGGTTGTTTGGTCAGATTGTAGCCCATCACTCACAATCAATGTTGCTGTAAACTCACCCGAACTCGTATACACATGACTCGTCGTCACACCTGTTGCGGTGGCACCATCTCCGAAATTCCAAGAATAGGTGAGTGTGTCTCCATCAGGATCGGTTGAAGCTGACGCATCAAAATTAACACTCAAAGGCGCAGGTCCATTTGCTGTAGAAGCAGAAAACAAAGCTAAGGGTGGGGAAGAGGATGTAGGCGTCAAACTATTGATCCAATCTTCAATTAATTGAACACCTGCAGTATCCACAACATCTTTTGCAATAGGTGGCATTTCAATACCAGTTTGTGTGGAATTCATTCTAAAATGTGCCATTGAATTTGCAACATCTTGAGGAATGATCACTTTAGGATCGTTCAAACCCTCATCATAAATGACAGCACCATAAATAATATTTTGATTTGCCAATGGCGTCGTGTAGCGCGCATCAAACATAGCAGCATTATTGACCGTTGGGTTGTGACAACTTGCACAGTTGACATCGATATAAGATCTCGCTCTGTCTTCAATGGATGCACTTAAATCGTCTTTTGCAGCTACGGCTGGATAACCATTGACATTGAGAGGGTTGATTGATTCAGTGATGAGTCCGAGCTCACTGAAATTAACGAGTTGGTTCATCGTAATACCTGAACTAGGATATAGAATAGATTTATTGAGGTGTCTTGTTTTTGGTCCTAGAACACTACCGTTTTGAGGAAAGTGACAAGACGCACACTCGGTTCTGCTTGGGTAATGCCAAGATTGGGTCACTCCGCCAACAACGACGTCTTCATCAACAGCAGCATTTAACAGTGTCGCATCTGTTTGTGCGCTATTCCACTTATAGGTTAAATAGTAATAGACGTCATCGTCACCCTTCACTTCAAAACGTGTTTCAAGACGTTGTCCACCAATCTCGAAATGTTTAATGAGGACAGAGCCTCTTGGAAAGTCCCAAGCTTCATCATTTGAAAATGTAATTTGCTCGTCAGCAGTATTGTATGAGCCATCATTTGGTATGGCCATCCATCTTTTTTTATCAGCACCATCAGACCAGAAAGGTTCAATCATATCATAGGGGATGAGTCCTGGGCTAGGCGTCATATCAACTATATGGGAAAAGGCTCCAGTTAGTGACAATAAGTTTGGAATACCGACGTCAGTTAATGGAGTGGTCGTTGGTAAATTTCCATTAAGAAATTTTGCAATCGGTTCAGCGGTAATGGCTGGTGGGGCCATTACTTGTGCACGCATGCTGTATTCTGAAGTTAGTTTTTCATGATCCCGAAACTCTACACTTTCATACTCAGAATAATCTGAAGAATAATTTTGTGATTTAACGAAAAATAGAACTAAAAGCGCTGCAATCGCTAAAGTCAACAGTGGAATAAGTTTTTTGTTAGCCATTTTATTTGATGAATTAACAAAAATTACTTGCAAGAAATCCGGTGCTAATCATACAGTATCAGAAAAGAAACTGTATCGAAAAAAACGGAAGCAATAAAGAAGTATCTAGCGTGTAGTTTTTGTTATGGTTGATTGATAGTTATGTGGTTAGCTACGTTGGAATTTGGTTTCAAACGTCATATATGTTACAATATGGCTCATATTTATATGATATGGTAATATTTTCGTTTATCGTAAAGTTTATGGGTTGAATTACTATTTAGCGGTTTTAAGGAACTGATACTAAAAGGATTGGTTCTGGATTTAAGTAATTAATTCTAGTCTCATTTTAATGATCTATAGATTTAACGTCAAATAAGTTGATTAAAAGATAACTCTTGATGAAATATAAGACACTATATTATGTACTATAATTTATATTATGTAAAATAGATAATTCCAAAATGATGAGGCTTACTTTGACTTATCATCCTCTTTCAATGGACTGACGGTTCCAACATACTCAATAAAAGATCGGTTGGATGAGCGAATCTGGACCGTACTTTTAAGATTTGGAAATAAAGTTATAGTGACGTCATACTGTTCATTGCTTCGATATTGGTCATTAATTTCAAAATTAATGTCTACGGAACGTTTGTTTGCATTAATTACGGTCTGATACTTTTTAGGTATCTCATTGAACTGAATACCTTGATGAGTCGATCCAGGATACACGGACGAACAATGAACTTCACCGAAATATGGAAAAAAACCTTTTATGGAATCTCCTTTAATAGTTAGATGGTTGGAATTTCCACTAATGTCAATGCTCGAGACCGTATTTCCAGGTCCTAACATATTGCTGTTGGCCACTTGCCATAAACCTGTAGACGCCATTGGTTTGGCTGTATTCGATTCTATCTCGAGATTTTTAGCAGTTACTAATTCCTTTAAGGATTCAAATTCCCTATTTTCCTGCTCGGTATAGCTTTTGGTGCTGTTGCAACTTACTAGCAGAACTATCATTATGATGCCAATTACATATTTCATACTCATGAATTTACGCAATTTGGTATTAGAAATGCATAAACGCGATGCTAAAATATTCTTAAAGTTCGATTTATGAGTCCTTTAGATGCTCTGCGATGATTCATTCTTTCACTTTGAGAACCAATTTACCGAGTTTCTCACCGGTAAACAATCTATCGTAAGTGTCTTGAAAATTTTCAATCCCCTCATATACAGCTTCCTTACTCTTAATTTTACCTTCTGCTAGCCACTTCCCCAATTGCTTTGCAGCGACACCATATTGGTCGGCATAATCAAACACCACCATTCCTTGCATAGTGGCTCTATTGACCAATAAAGACAAATAATTACTTGGTCCTTTGATGCGTGCTTTGTTATTATATTGAGAAATTGCGCCACAAATAACCACACGAGCGCCTCTTCTTAATTGAGTCAATGCCAAATCTAAAATCTCGCCACCAACATTGTCAAAAAAGACATCAACACCTTTTGGACAATGTTCTTTCAGCGATTGTATCATATCATCAGATTTATAATCAATGGCTGCGTCGAAGCCTAATTCGTTGGTTAGATATTCACACTTCTCCTTCCCTCCTGCAATGCCAACAACTCGGCAACCTTTAATTTTTGCTATTTGACCGACGATACTACCAACAGCTCCGGCCGCTCCAGAAATCAACACACTATCACCTTTATTAATTTGTCCTACTTCAATTATACCAAAGTAGGCCGTCATGCCTGTCATTCCCAGTACACTTAAATATTTAGGCATTGACACCACCGATGGATCAACTTTATGCCATGTTTCAGCATTGGTCGTCACATATTGTTGAACACCTCCCCAACCAGTTAGGCAATCACCAACTTCGAATTTGGGATGTTTGCTTTCAATTACGTTGCCAATACTTCCTGCTCTCATGACGGCGTCCAATTCCACAGGTTCTATATAAGATTTGCCTTCGTTCATCCATCCTCGCATTGCTGGATCTAATGAAATGTAGTGTTGCTCAATAAGAACTTCTCCTTCTTTTGGTTCGGTCGTTTCATTGGTCTCCAAAGACCACGTTTGTGCATCAGGGTAACCTGTTGGGCGCTTTTTGAATATGAGTTGTTTGTTTGTCATTTCTTTAGTGTTATTGTGATTGAGCTTTAAATTTTTACATTATGGATTCCAAAAAGGGAATGAGGTCTTGTCTTTTAGGGGTTGGATTCAAGCGTATAAATTCTTTTGGTTGTTAGTTGCTCTAAATATAAAACATTCTCTACACTTTGTCCAAAATATTGGGTAAGTGAAATTTGTGTACTATGGAAATGTTTTCAGTCAAAAAAAGATATTTCAATGGAAAAACATCTCAAAAAATGGTACTTTGCGAGTTCCTTATTTAACTCTAAAAAATCAGTTTAAATTGAAAGTCTGTATTGCCGAAAAGCCCAGTGTTGCACGCGAAATTGCTTCTGTATTAGGCGCCAACACCAAACATGATGGCTATTATGAAGGAAATGGCTATGCTGTAACTTATACTTTTGGGCATTTCTGCACCTTGATGGAACCGAACGATTATAAACCGTACTGGAAAAGTTGGGACTTGAACAATCTTCCGATGCTACCGGAAAAATTCATGACGAAAGTTGTTGAAAATGAAGGCGTCAAAAAGCAATTTAAAATTGTTAAGGGTTTATTTGACAAAGCAGAATTGGTGATCAATTGTGGGGATGCTGGTCAAGAAGGAGAATTGATACAGCGTTGGGTCTTAAATCAAGCGAACTATCATGGCGAAGTCAAGCGTTTATGGATTTCCTCGTTAACGACTGAAGCGATTAAGGAAGGATTCGATAATTTGAAATCTTCTGACACATACGACAATTTGTATTATGCAGGATTTTCTAGAGCGATTGGTGACTGGCTATTGGGTATCAACGCGACACGTTTATATACTGTAAAACATGGTGGTTATAAGCAAGTTTTATCGGTTGGTCGTGTTCAAACGCCTACATTGGCCATGCTTGTGAATCGATTTAAAGAGATTGAAAACTTCGTACCTCAACCCTATTGGGAATTGCAAACGCTCTATCGCGAAACACTGTTTAGTTACGAAGAAGGTCGTTTTTTAAAGATGGAAGATGGTGAAAAACTGGCGAGCAAAGTTAATGACCATGATTTCGAAGTGGTATCTGTCGTCAAAAAGAAAGGCAAGGAATATGCACCAAAACTGTTTGATTTAACCGGACTTCAGGTGTATTGTAATACAAAGTTTGGATTTTCTGCAGAAGACACGTTGAATATTGTTCAAAAATTATATGAACAAAAACTCGTGACCTATCCAAGGGTTGACACGACTTTCTTACCAAATGATGTGTATCCAAAGGGCGCTGGCATCTTGAAAAATTTGAGTAAGTATTCAGGTTTGACCACACCTCTTTTGGGCAAGAAAATAAAGAAATCCACGAAAGTTTTTAATGATAAAAAAGTAACCGATCACCACGCCATCATTCCCACAGGCGTAGAAGGTCATTTGCAACAGAATCAGCAATTGGTGTATGACATCATCACACGACGTTTCATCGCGGTTTTTTATGATGACTGCGCAGTATCGAATACAACTGTTATCGGAAAAGTGACGGATGTCAAATTCAAAACCACAGGAAAAGAAATTTTAAGTAAAGGATGGCGGGTTGTATTTGAAACTTCAGAGAATAAAGCATCGAGTTCAATTAATATTGCAGAATCAGTGCTTCCAAATTTTGTAAAAGGCGAAAGAGGACCGCACGAACCGTCCTTCCTAGAAAAACTAACGAAAGCACCAGCACAGTTTACGGAGGCTTCTCTCCTACGCGCGATGGAAACTGCTGGAAAACAAGTGGATGATGACGAGTTGAGGGATCTAATGAAAGAAAATGGTATTGGTAGACCTTCTACTAGAGCCAACATCATTGAGACGCTTTTCCGACGCAACTATATCGTACGAAACAAAAAACAGGTGTTACCGACATCTACAGGCATTCAGCTGATTGATATCATTCAAAATGATTTATTGAAAAGTGCCGAATTGACTGGTCAGTGGGAAAAACAATTGAAAGATATTGAAAAAGGAACGTATAGTGCTGGTGCCTTCATCAATAATATGAAACGTATGGTGGACGAACTGGTCTATGAAGTGCGAAGTGAAAAAGTAAAAGCAAATATTACATCAGAATCCATTTCGGAAACGAAAAAATCGAAAAAAGCGAAAAAGCCAAAAAGCGTAAAGAAACCTTCAAGTTCTAAATCGTCTGCAACAACTAAATCTACGATTCCTGATGTGATGATATGTCCAAAATGCAAAAAAGGAACTGTAATCAAAGGTAAAACTGCCTATGGTTGCAGTGCCTACAAATCAGGATGCGATTTTAGATTTCCGTTTGAGACGATTCGAGCAAAATCCAATGGAGTCAAAATCACTAAAACACTTGTTTTTAAAATTTTAAATGAATCTGTGTAAAGTGAAAGTTCATAGTCATTTTAAACTGTATAAACCTTATGGCTATTTAAGTCAATTTGAAAGTAATGCAAAGCATCAAAGAAATAGTAAATTTTTAGGAGAACTATTTGAGTTTCCAAAAGGTATCATGGCAATTGGTCGACTCGATAAGGATTCTGAAGGTTTACTACTCTTAACAACAGATGGACAGGTAAGTTTCGATGTTAGTGCCAAACATGTTGAGAAAGAATATTATGCACAGGTGGATGGAATTATCTCGGAATCGGCACTTTTACACCTGCAGCAAGGTGTTGAAATAAGTATTGAAGGAACAACCTATCACACAAAGCCGTGTCTCGCAAAAAGAATTGAAAGTCCAAATTTACCAGAACGCGCCAAAAGAATTCGCAATAGCAGACATGGTGAAACCTCTTGGGTTTCCATCATCATTACAGAAGGAAAATTTAGGCAAGTTCGAAAAATGACCTCTGCCGTTGGTTTTCCTACTTTAAGATTAGTTCGAGTGCGCGTAGGTAACAATCATTTAGACACGATGCAACCATTAGAAGTTATCGAAGTTGATTCGTTTTTTAAATAAAAAAGACAGATTCTCATTAATAGTCTAAACTATTACCTGTAAATCTGTCTAAATATCTATAAAGCTGTTCTTACTGAAAGACTATACTTTCTTTACTTTTACAGCATTCATTCCTTTCATACCACGTTCCAATTCGTATTCGACTTTATCATTTTCCATGATATCGTCTAATAATCCACTGACGTGACAGAAGTATTTTTCATTGTTTTCTGCATCGATAATGAATCCAAAGCCTTTAGAGCTATCATAAAAAGATACTTTTCCTCTTCTTACTGGATCTTCTTCTTCGCCTTCCTCTTTTTTAGGAACACCCAATACGATGTCTTCTGCATCTACCGCAATCTTTTTGTCTGCCGGGTCGATTGGTGAGTCATGTAAATTGCCATAAGCATCTACATACGCCATCGGAATTCCTCCGCCTCCGCCTTCTGCTTTACGCGCGTCTTTTTTCTTTTGTTTCTCCTCACGCTTTTTAGCACGAGCTTTTTCTTTTTCAATTTTACTGTAGGTCTGTTGCGACTTTGCCATTCTTTACTTAAAGTGTTTATTTTGTTTTATGTTATTAATATACGGAATTAACGGTTTATTTCCAATTCCCTCAAAGATAAGCGATAGAAATGTATTTTCATATGAAACGAATCGCATTTATTACCACAAATCATAAAAAGTTTAACTTTTAAAATATTAGTCTCTAAATATCTCATTTTCTTACAAGTAAAATGGGCAATTTATTTAGGGAAGTGGTGAAAAATTTATGATTCCCGTTTATAAGGTCTAATAATCAGTCCCAAAGGCTTATCGTAAGTGAAATAATTAGCCATCCAATCTAAAAATGCGCCTACTTTATTTCGGAATCCGACGAGCGACATAATATGAATAAACATCCATACCAGCCATGCGAACGTGCCTTGAAACTTCCAGCCAGGCAAGTCAACGACTGCTTTATTCCGTCCTATAGTCGCCATAACACCTTTATTGAAGTATGAAAATGGCTTCATGGGCTTGTTTTGTATTGATTTTATCAGATTACTCGTAAGAGTTTTAGCCTGTTGTTGAGCAACAGGTGCTAACATGGCAAGCCCTTTGGGATTTTCTTCTGTGACGCAAGCGGCAACATCTCCTATGGCAAAAATGTTCTTTGTGTTTTTAACGGCATTAAACTCATCCACTAAAATTCGTCCTCCTCCAATAATTGAAGCTTCTGGAATTCCAGCAATCCCAGCCGCCTTCACTCCTGCTGTCCAAATGACAGTATCGGTTTCAAATGCCTCTCCTTCTGCAATCTTCAATATTTTTCCATCGTAATCTTCAACCTTCGCATTAAGAAATACTTTCACACCTAATTTTTCTAAATATAAGAATGTTTTTTCCGAAGCTTGACTAGACATTGCAGACAATAATTTAGGTGCCATCTCATAGAGATGAATCTGCATTTTCTGAAAATCTAAATCTGGGAAATCTTTTGGCAAAACGTAATGTTTCATTTCAGACAGCGCTCCAGCCAATTCAATTCCAGCAGGTCCACCTCCTACAATGGCGACATTCATTAAGGGTACAATAGATTCACCATCTTGTTTTGATAAGGCTTTTTCAAGATTTTGATAGATGTAACTGCGCATATTGAGCGCGTCAGGAACCGATTTAAGAGTAAGTAGTTTGTTTTTTACAGGTTCGAAATTGAAAAAATTATTGGTACTGCCAGTTGCGATCACCAAATAATCATAATGAATATCTCCGATAGACGTGTGTAAAGATTGTGTTTCGGCATTTAAAGTTTCAACTTTCGCCATGCGGAAGCTAAAATTATCCTGATTTCGAAAAATACGTCTTACAGGATAGGCAATACTATCGGGTTCCAATCCTCCAGTTGCAATTTGATACATTAAGGGTTGGAAATTATGATAGTTATGTTGATCTATCAACAGGACTTCTACAGGTTTGTTTTTGAGTGATTTTGCAATCGTAATACCACCAAAACCAGCACCGATAATGACAATTTTGGGATGAACAGGCTGCTCCATGTAGTAGATAATTTATAATTTAGCTCAAAGATTTCGAACCATTACAAAGATACAAAAGGCAACTCAAACCTAATATAAATGAAAGTGTATTTGTTTTGAAATGATACCTTTGCTGTTGAATTCAGAATGTTTATATTACCAATATCAAAAGACATCTTATGAAACTCACAAAATATAACCAACGCGCGCTTTATGGAGGAATTATTGCTGCTTTAATCACTGGACTTGGTGCTTTTATTCTAGGTAATTTAAGTGGTTATGAAGCAAAGGTGTTGATTAAAACTTCTTTACCGGGAATTAATACCTTATGTAACACGGTGGTTTTGGCCTCTGCCACCATTTTGGCTTTATTGCTGACTCTTTTAAGTGTTAGCTCCGGTTCAAAATCTAAATTAAAAGATGATCATTACACTCAAGTATTAAGAATTGCGAGAATTGATACGACTGTATTTATTGTCGCTATGATTTGCTTTCAATTATTCAATTTACCAATAACAGAAGCGGAAGATGTACCAAGCTCCTGGTATGCAACCATATATTTTATTACGTTAGGAATGTCCTCTCTCTTAAGTGGCGCATTAATCAGCGTTGTAATCATGCTTTATAATGCTGTGGTTAATATTATTAAGATAGTTGGTCTAGGTGAAATGGATCACCCACTAATCTATAAAGACAAAAACGAAGAACAAAGTGAACAGTAATATTAGGCGAATTCCAATTAATTATTTAATTTTAATATAGATTAAACAAAATTAGAATATGAGCTTTATATCAGAAAATGTAATACCAGGTAACTATGGCAAAAAATTTACTACAGATGCTAAAAACCCGGAAGAATTCAAACAAATTGAGGACGCCTTAATGACACTGGAAGGTGTCAAGGACGTTGTCTTTGAAAATGGAAGTACACCTACTGTATTTGTCGTACACACGAATAAAGTTGTCAACGTACATGAAATCGAAAATAAGATTAAATTGCTTGATTTGCATGCAGTGCCAACAGGATTGTTTTTTCCTTTAGCTTAAACCTATTCTTCTTTAAGAATAACTAATGAGGCTTTTTTAGAAGTCGCAAGAAACCATTTGTTTTCGGATATTTGGGTTTCTTTGTCGTCATATAGTTTAAACTCTGCTGTATTGAAACCTAAAGAACCTTGGTTGATGGCAAAAAAATCGATTTTGTTGATACCATCAACTAATGGAATGTTGAAAGACTTATAGCCATTGGTTAGCACCAATTGCGCGACGATAACTTCATCGTTAAGCAGCACTTTTATCAAATCGCCATCTTGTTCACCAAAATCGCGACATATGACGTTGACCACGCCACTTTTGGTTTTAAAATCACCCAAGAATTGATCGCCCAATAATTCTGGTGGAATATCATCGTAAATTTCGAGTTGTTTTTTACGTTTCTCGTTCGCCCATTTTTCTTCAAACATTTTTCCTGGATCAATAAGGTCACTCTTTTCCATCATGGAAAATTCCTTTTCCGTAGGTTTCATTGTCACTCTATTTTTTACAGGAATGCCACTTAAATTATCCTCTTTCTTTGTTGTAAGACTGGGTTTGTTTTCGGGCATTATCAAGATAGGCGTCACAGATGAGTCTTTCTTTTCTTCCTCTGTTTCTACGGCAGGAATCGGAATGGATTTACCTGTTGTAGTCTCTTGAGCAGCCATTTGTAATACTGTCATTAAAAATAATCCTATGAGAAATTTTAATTTCATATGAGCGCTAGACATTTGTCATTAATTAGGAATGTGAATGCAAAAACTATTCCTAATCTCGAAACTAACGAATATTTGCCATTAAAATTTGAAAGGAAATGTTAAAACTTTCCGTTGAAACTCAATCGCAAGCGACGTATATATTCGTCCATTAACCAATCTTTATAATTGTTGGTGCTGTTCATAATACAATAACAATATTGTTTGATACGATATCCAATATCATCATATAACAATTTTGTCATCGCTCTTGCCTCTTGAATTGTCTCGCTATTGTCAATACAAAGTTGAGAATGTTGTTCTATAGAGCGTTCGATCGCTGTAAAAGATTTTAAGCCTTGATTGATAGCATTTTCGTATTCTTTCTTGATATCATAATCGATATCTTCAGATTTTTTAAACTTTTTACGGAGTGAATCTGGCATGACATACACAAAATCTCGCTCAATATCTTCATCGTTTCGAAGATTATCGAGGTACATATCTGGATACTTAAAAATGTGGTGCCAATCTACTGGTTGATTCCAAGGTCCAAAACGCACGACATTATTACCCAAATCCAGTACTTGAAATTTTGTTTTATCTTCCAAAATACGCGAGCCACGCCCAATCATCTGAAAATATAAGGTCAAGGATCGTGTCGCACGGTTTAAAATCACTGATTCTACCGTTGGCTCATCAAAACCTGTTGTCAATATACTCACGGAAGTTAAAATACCGTCTGGCGTGTTTTTAAACCATTTTAGAATTTCTTTTCGTTCTTGTTTACTATTGGTATTATCTAGATGTCTTACGTTATAGCCAGCTCTTTTGAAAGTATAATAAACTTCTTTTGACGTATTGATTCCGTTATTGAAAATCAAGGTCTTCTTTCCTTTCGACATTTCTTCGTAAGCAAACATTAATTTGCTTAACATATGCGAATTTGTATATAAGGCCTCTGAAGATTTTACTGTATAATCGCCATTGATACCAATTTTGAGCGTATTCAACTCAACATCAAAATTATATAATTCGGCTTCTGCCAAAAATCCATTTTTAATTAAGGTCGATATGCCATCACCAACGATCAATTTGTCATAATTGTCATTCATTGGTAATTTGATGTTACTGCTCAAAGGAGTTGCAGTCACACCAAGGATCAGACATTTGTCGAAAAATTTAAAGAGTTTTCGGAACGAATTGTAATGTGCCTCATCAATAATGACCAAACCAACATCTTCCAATTTTAATTTCTTATCATTCAATCGATTGTTTAAGGTTTCGACCATAGCCACAAAACACTTGTATTGATCTTGATCTGGTAATTCCTTAACTTTACTATTGATGATTTTGTTTTTGACGTCAAAACCCGATAGCATTTTTGAGGTTTGCTTACACAATTCAATGCGGTGGGTCAAAATGACAACTTTCTTATTGTGATTCTGAATGTAGCGACGTACAATTTCAGAAAAAATAACGGTCTTCCCTCCTCCTGTTGGTAACTGATACAACAAATTATAGTTATCCGCAGAGTTGTCAAAAACTTCAAAAATACGATTGAGATCAGCTAACTGATAATCGTAAAGATTTTTCTTTGTGGTTGGTTGTTTTACTATTTCTATACTTTCAGACATACATGTAGCTTCTTCAAAAAAAATTCGTACAAAATTAAGACTTTATAAAGGTTATTGGGTTTTATTGTTGAAAAGATTTTATAAATACAAAATTAGAGTCTAAATGGTGTGTTCTCTAATGACGATTTGATTTGAAGACTACTCTTTGAGCGGTCCTCAATTAGCTGTAAATGTTAAAATATGTTAAATCACTACTTTGTTATGCAAAGTACTGTAACAAAACATTTATTGCGTCGTCTTTCTAATATAAACAAACATCAATCAATTAAAATTTAGAAATTATGAGAACTTTAGACAGCAACAAATTGACAGGAACATTTCACAATACGAAAAGTGAAACATGGAACAGTAAAAGACGTTATATTAGATAACATGTTTTAAAAATCATCAATCAAAAAATTTAACTCAAAATGAAAGCTCTATCAAAAATTATTCACGACTCTAACGGACTTTACGACGACTTGGAAACATTCAAATCTTAACATCAATCAATTTTAATCAATAACTGGCAAGCTAATCACTTGCCGGTTTTTTTTTAAAAATTGGCATCGTATTTGTGATTTCTTTAACAAATTTAAAAACTTCATTCTATGAAAAATTCAAGACACTCCGCGCCTACTGTCAATGCTGGTTCTATGGCTGACATTGCCTTTTTATTATTGATTTTCTTTTTGGTAACTACCACAATCTCGGCCGATAAAGGCATCAACAGAAAACTTCCAGACATTTGTCCACCTGGCACCAATTGTAATCAGGCGACTCCTGAAAGAAATATTTTGAGAATTTCCATTAATAGCAACGATGAATTGTTTGTTGAAGACAAAGTTATTTCTGTTAAGGATTTGAAACAAACTGCGATTGATTTTCTAGACAACAATGGTGATCAGAGCTGCAACTACTGTGATGGTTTGAAAAATCCACAATCATCAGATAATCCATCGGAAGCCATCATTTCATTATCAAGTGAAAGAGAAACCAGCTATGAAATGTATGTGGCAGTTCAGGATTTATTAACCCAATCCTATTACGAACTTCGGGAAAAATACGCTCAAAACACACTTAATAAGACTTCGAAAGAGTTAGATGAAGCCGATTTAAGATCCGTTAAAAAAGCCTATCCTTTTATACTTTCTGAAGCAGAAATGAAAAATTAAGTAAATTCTATGCTTCATATAATCATCTATTCTAGAGAGCTTACCTTATGAGAACAGATTATTCGGTTGTTTTTTCGGAGGTTATTGGCTCTGTCAATTCAATTCGATAATCGATTTTCACTTTCTTTCGTCCCCACTGTCTTGCGGAATCAATATTTGTTCCCATATAAATATCAATACGGTTCTTCCATCTTGAGGGCATTCTATCTTTCACCAAATAAAGCCCTTTTAAACCATGAATGCGAACAGCCGTATTGTGTTTCAATCCTTTTCGATATAAATCTCGGGAAACTGCAATATATTTCATTCCCGGTATTATACTGTCACCAAAAGCCCCGATATGCGGATTGTGGTTGGTCTGGCTTACCGTAGAATTGTAAGCGGTCGCAGTCACCTCGGTTGTTTTCCATATATACTTATTGACAACAGAATTGTTTCGGGAATCTTCACAGCCAAATAAGCTCATACTAAAAATGGCAGCAAGTACAATTAAGTGCGTAATTTTCAAAGGTTTAATGTTTTGATTGTATTTTAAATATACGATATAAATTAAAATGTCTTGCTTTTTTGTAACTTCACGGACATACATTAACGTTTTATTTATGAAAAATCCATTCCTTCTTTGCTTCTTAATCCTCACTTTTATTTCTTGTAAAAACGATTCTAAAACAACTGATACATCAACCACTATGAACGATTCCATAGCACTAGTCGAACGTGCAAAAGCAATTCACGAACACGTTATAACTCTAGACACGCATTGTGACATAAATATCAAAAACTTTACGGACTCTATAAATTACACCCAGGATTTAAACTCTCAAGTCACTTTGCCGAAAATGAATGAAGGCGGATTGGATGTCGTTTGGTTGGTAGTTTATACTGGTCAAGATGATCTAACGGATGAAGGTTATAAAAAAGCCTACGATAATGCGATTTCAAAGTTTGATGCGATTCATAGACTCTGTGAAACAATTGCGCCAAACGAAATTGAATTAGCAACCACTTCTGAAGATGTACGACGCATTGTCAAATCTGGTAAAAAAGTAGCCATGATTGGTATTGAAAATGGTTACCCTGTTGGAAAAGACATTAAAAACGTTGAAAAATTCTATAATCTTGGAGGTCGTTATATGTCCCTTTCCCACAATGGTCATAGCCAATTGTGTGACAGCAATACTGGCGAAGAAGATGATGTCTGGCTTCACAATGGCTTGAGCGAATTCGGCAAAGACGTCATTAAGGAAATGAATAGAGTCGGAATGATGATTGATGTGTCGCATCCTTCAAAAGAAGCCATGAAACAAATGATTGAACTCACAAAGGCCCCAATTATCGCGTCACATTCTTCTGCACGTTCACTTTGTGATCACAGCCGAAATTTGGATGATGAACAACTGGAATGGATGAAAGCGAATGGTGGCGTTGTACAGACGGTCGCTTTTTCTTCTTATTTAGATACAGCGAAGCACGACAGACGTTCAGATGTGGAAACCAAAATTAAAAAGGAAATTTTAGAAACAAAAAACATAGCCTATTTGGAGCGTTCAGATTTGAAGAATATGACGTCCGCTGCACGCAGTGCTTACTATGACGTCTTGGACGACATGCAACCGATAGTTGAAAAACGTCTTGCAGAATTGAAAGAACTTCCTCCTGCCGTTGATGTTGCGGATTTTGTGGATCACATCGATTATTTAGTCAAGAAAATTGGTATTGAGCACGTTGGTATCAGTAGTGATTTTGATGGTGGTGGTGGCATCGAAGGGTGGCAAGATGCTTCAGAAACATTCAATGTGACGCTTGAACTAGTCAAACGTGGTTATACTGAAGATGAAATTGCATTGTTGTGGTCTGGCAATTTATTGCGAGTTTTGGATGAAGTTCAGGCGGTGGCTAATGGATTGAAAACTAAAGGTTAATTAGGATTCTATTATTAATTCCAAAAACACGTCTCCATTCTTATGGGTAACTATAATTGATGACAAGACCAAATCAGCAAGGTCGTGTCCCCAGATTCCATAGACCCCATCTGTTTGATTTCTATTAATTATCGTTTTTCGCTCATCAATAGGGATTGTTTTGGTAGTAGCACTTTCCTCTTCTTCAGCATAAATACGAAAATATTCTTCGCTTATTTTTTCAATCAATTCCTTTCTGGTAAAACCTTTTTGATCGTTTGACCGTATATTGATTTCAACAGGTTCATTTAACGGATAATCAATAATTAAAAGAACATTTCTTTCATGAATAACTACTTGATCTTTACCTATTAAATGCTCAATTTCGGCTTTTGAATTTTGAATTGAAATCCAAGGAATGATACCGTCCTCATAATATTCAAGATCTTCTTTATCGGTCGATTGGACTTGAAAGAAAATTTCACTCGAATCTTGAATTAATTCTGCAAACTGTTGGTCATTTCTGCTTTTACATCCAACGATAAACAATGCTATTAAGATAATCCATACTATATTTTTCATGTTTATTCGTCTATGTGGCGAACTGTAATAAATCAGTACTCCAAAACTTCCCTTAATCCAGCTTCAAATTTTCCTTTCGCCAAATATTGGTCTTCCAATTGATTAATAAACGGAATCGGAGTCTCCATACTTGCAACACGCTTGACTGGTGCATCGAGATGTTCGAAACAATTTTCCATAATCAGTGCAGACAAATCACTTGCAATACCACCAAACATTGAATCTTCTTGAAGTATGATGGCACGTCCCGTTTTTTTAACTGATTTATAAATCGATTCAGTATCCAAAGGCTGCAAGCTTCTCAAGTCAATTAAGTCTGCCTTGATATCGTCATTTTTATCCAAAGTTTCCAAAGCCCAATGAACGCCCGCACCATAAGTAATAATCGTTATGTCATTTCCTTCTTTTAAAAGAGAAGCTTTTCCAAAGGGAATGGTAAAATAATCAGTCGGAACTTCTTGACGAATGGTTCTATACAGTGCTTTGTGCTCAAAATAAAGAACAGGATTTGGATCATTGATGGCGGTTGCCAATAATCCTTTGGCATCATACGGAAATGCTGGATACACAACTTTTAGTCCTGGAGTTTTTGTAAACCAAGCCTCATTAGTCTGTGAGTGAAACGGCCCAGCTGCAACACCAGCACCGCATGGCATTCTAACCACCACATCCGCTTTTTCATTCCATCTGTAATGTGATTTCGCTAAATAATTGACAATCGGGTTGAATCCAGAGCTCACAAAATCCGCAAATTGCATTTCGACAACCGATTTCATTCCAGCAATGGATAATCCCATCGCGGTTTCAACAATCGCCGATTCGCAAATTGGAGTATTTCGTACACGCTCTTTTCCAAACTCTTCTAAAAAGCCATCGGTTATTTTAAATACACCACCATATTCTGCGACATCCTGGCCCATTATGACCAAATCTTTATGTCGCTGCATGGATTGTCTCAAACCTTGTGAAACGGCATCGATAAAGCGAATTTCTACTTTGTTTGATTTTGATTCAAAATGCTGATATTCAAAATGTTTATATACATCATTTAACTCTACGCTTTCAACAGGAAGGATAATCTGTTCTTCAAAGGCTGACTTTAAACCTTCCTCAATTTCTGCTTTAATTTCGTGATGAAAGTCTTCATCTTTTGTTGTGGTGAGAACCTTTTCAGACATTAAGTAGTTTCTGAAATTCACCAGAGGATCCTTGGATTCCCATGTGGCCATCAATTCTGCTGGCACATATTTGGTACCACTCGCCTCTTCATGTCCACGCATTCTAAAGGTTTTAAATTCCAAAAGAATAGGTCTTGGACGTTTGCGAACACTTTCGGCTAGTTTCAACACTTTAGTATATACCTCAATTATATTATTCCCATCAATAATAAATGAGTCTATGCCATAACCTTTCCCTTTATCCGCTAAATCTTTGCAATTGTATTGTTCGTTGGTCGGTGTGGAAAGACCATACCCATTATTTTCAATACAAAAAATGACTGGCAATTGCCAAACAGAAGCTACATTCAGGGCTTCATGGAAATCGCCTTCGCTTGTCCCACCTTCGCCTGTAAAAACTGCAGTTACTTGATTTTTTCCTTTCAAATTGCTTGCTAGAGCAATACCATCAGCAACCCCAAGTTGTGGTCCTAGATGGGATATCATACCTACAATGTGGTATTCTTGGGTCCCAAAATGAAACGAACGATCCCTTCCTTTAGTAAAACCATTTGCTTTTCCTTGCCATTGGCTGAACAATCGTGCTAATGGGATATTTCGTGTTGTAAACACCCCAAGGTTCCGGTGCATCGGTAGGATATATTCATTATTTTGTAGCGCCATAGTTACACCTACAGATATGGCTTCTTGACCAATACCGGAAAACCATTTAGACACTTTACCTTGGCGCAATAATATTAGCATCTTCTCCTCAATCAAGCGAGGTTTCAACATGTTTTTGTAGAGTTGCAAAAGTATTCTATCGTCTAAATTTCTTTTTTCGTAGCTTATATGGTTCTTTATTGGTGTTAGCATGATGGTTTTAAATATTACGTATAAAAACTCAAAAGTAACTAAAAATAGCTTGCATTGACGGTTAAGACTCTTTTTTTTAAGCGCCTGCAACATGCTTGTTTTATTGTTATTTTCCTTATTTTTGTAGGTAGTAATAAATTAAAATAGAGATATTATGAATGCGATACCAAGTGTTAATCTTCAGGATTTTCTATCAGGAGATCCTGTAAGAAAACAAAAATTCATTGATGAAATTGGGAAAGCCTATGAAGAAATTGGCTTCGTCGCCCTAAAAGGTCATTTTTTAGATGAAAAATTAGTAGAGACCTTATATAGTGAAGTTAAAAATTTTTTCTCATTGCCTCTGGAAGTAAAAGAAAAATATGAAATACCAGGTATCGGCGGGCAACGAGGTTATATTTCCTTTGGTAAAGAAAGTGCAAAAGGGAAAAAAGAAGGCGATTTAAAAGAGTTCTGGCATTTTGGGCAATATGTTGAAGACGATCCTGAACGCGCGAAAGAATATCCTGAAAATGTAACTGTTAACGAATTGGCGCATTTTAACGCAGCTGGCAAGGAAACTTATGCGATGCTCGAAAAAACAGCTAAATATGTATTAAGAGCCTTGGCATTGCACCTTGAATTAGAAGAAACCTATTTCGATAAATATATTCATAATGGAAATTCAATTTTAAGACCAATTCATTATCCACCAATCAAAGAAGAGCCAAAAGATGCCGTTCGCGCTGCAGCACATGGGGACATCAACTTGATTACTTTATTAATGGGAGCTCAAGGACGTGGACTTCAGGTTAAAAATAACAAAGGCGAATGGGTGGATGCCATTGCTGAACCAGACGAATTGATGATCAACGTAGGTGATATGTTGTCAAGGCATACCAACAATAGATTGAAATCTACCATTCATCAAGTTATCAATCCGCCCAGAGAATTGTGGGGAACTTCTCGTTACTCGATTCCATTTTTTATGCATCCAATCAGTGAAATGAAACTAGATGTTTTAGAAAGCTGTATTGACGAAAACAATCCAAAACAATTTGAGGATATCACTGCCGGTGAATTTTTGCACGAGCGTTTAGTTGAATTAGGATTGATAAAGAAATAGTCGGCAGTCCACAGTTTTCAATGGGCAGACCATCTGTAGGCCTATATGTGAAGACTGAATATTGCAGACTGAATATTGAAGACTAAAAAATATGGATCTAAAAGATCAGCTGAAAAATTTATTCCCAGAGCATACTCCTGAAATCAATGAAGAAACCGAAGCTGTTTCCGATATTTGGCTTCAAGATGATCCTATTATTTGTAAATACGAGAAGCGCAAAGGAAAACCTATTACCATTCTCGAAGGCTATACAGGTGCGACAGAAGATTTTAAATTATTAGTTAAAGAGTTGAAAACGACATTGAGTGTTGGCGGAAGTTTTAAAGACGACAAAATTATCATTCAAGGCGATTATAGAGAAAAAATTATGGAAATCCTAAAGGAAAAAGGATTTAACGTCAAACGTGTTGGAGGATAATTGAAAAAGCAAACACTTCATATTACCAATGGTCATAGTCTGACCAATTATCTGAATGAATTGGGTTTCACTGGTGATATCCTGACTTGGCAGGAAATGCTTTGTGAAGGCCCCACGACCGAGGTTATTGATTCTGATGAATTTTTTGAAATAAGGAAATCCTTTCTTCATGATTTTTATAATATTGAAGTCAATGAAGAAGAATTCAGAAGAGAAATAGATGTTCTAAATCATTTAGAGCCGTATTCAGAGATTGCTCTTTGGTTTGAATTTGACTTATTTTGTCATATCAATCTCATGGCTGTTATCAGTTTAATTCAACAAAAAAATCTAAAACTTCCTCTCTATTTGGTTTGTAGTGGTCGTGTTGAAGGCGAAAAAGAATTAAAAGCCTTGTCTGAATTGAAGCCATCTCAACTCCAAAAGCATTATGACGCTAAAATCAAATTATCTGATGAAGATATTGATTTGATGAAATCTCTATGGAAAACGTATTGTGGTAAGGATCATAATTTATTCAAACCCGATATTGTAAAGAAATCATCATTTCCATATTTAAGTAATTGTCTTAAAGCGCATTTGCAACGATTTCCAGATTCTAAAACTGGTTTGGCAGGATTGGAACTGAACATTCTCAACATTGTTAAAGACTATGATATTAAATCGAAACAGCATTTACTGGGTTATGCCTTGAATTACCAAGGATATTTTGGGTATGGAGATATCCAGTTTAATAGAATCATTGAAAAATTATCTCGTTTTTTTGATGAGAACGAAAAGAGCATAAAACTAAATAGATCGGGACACGAAGCCATTCTTGGACATCATAATTTTTCGTCCGAACTAAAAAGTCATATGTATTTTGGAGGCATTAAAAAGTATGATTTTCATTTCAGTATGACACAAAACAAACTTATAAAAACAGTATAATGCCAATAGCAGCATCAGAACTTATTATCAATCCAGATGGGAGTGTTTATCATCTTAATTTGCGCCCAGAGCATCTTGCAAATACCGTCATTACTGTAGGTGATCCCGATCGTGTGGATACAGTCACCAAGCATTTTGATACCATAGAGTTTCAAACCAAAAAGCGAGAATTCCATACGCAGACAGGAACGTATAAAGGAAAACGGATCACTGTAATATCTACAGGTATTGGAACCGACAATATTGACATTGTTTTTAACGAATTGGATGCCTTGGTGAATATCGATTTGGAAAAACGAGAAATTAAATCAGAATTAACGACTCTTGATATCATTAGAATTGGGACCTCTGGATCCATTCAAAAAGATATTCCAATCAACTCATTCTTAATCAGTGAGTATGCGGTAGGTTTTGATAGTTTACTTCATTTTTATAAAAGTGAAGAATTTCAGTTTAATGAAATTTCTGAATCTTTGGTAAGACATACAAATTGGTCTCCTTTAAAATCAAAACCGTATGTTGTGAAATGTGATGATGATCTATTGAAACAATTTAGCTCAAACAAGACACACCGCGGATTTACAGCCACAAACGTTGGTTTTTATGGTCCCCAAGGGAGAATACTGCGACTACCAATTCAGGATGATTCGTTAAATGACAAACTCGCTAACTTCAATTATGATGGCATGCCCATTACGAATCTAGAAATGGAAACTGCGGGTATTTATGGATTGTCAAAGCTTTTGGGGCATAGAGCGCTTTCTATGAATGCAATTATTGCAAATAGAGCCACAGGAGAATTTACTCAAGACAGTAAAAAAGTGGTAAATGATCTGATTGTTTATACATTAGATAAATTAACAATTTAACGTAATCATTTGGTTACGATTTATATTAAAATATATTAATTAAAGCTTGGCCCTAAAAAGCCTTTGTAAGAAAAACGATAGTATTGAAAACAATAAAAATAGGTGGTGTTCCAGAACATTTTAATCTAGCTTGGTATTTGACGCTTAAAAATGGTGAATATAAAGCAGAAGGAATTAATCTACGATGGGAAGACTATCCGGGAGGTACTGGCCAAATGACAAAGGCTTTGAGAGAAGGCGACATAGATATGGCTGTTATTCTTACCGAAGGCATCATCAAGGATATTGTTGAAGGCAATCCAAGTAAAATTGTTCAAACCTTTGTACAATCGCCTCTTATTTGGGGGATACATGTTGCACACGATTCCAATTACAAAACGGTTGCCGACCTGAAAGGTAAACGCGCAGCCATTAGCAGATATGGTTCAGGATCTCATTTAATGGCCTATATCAATGCCGAAAACAATAATTGGGATCTTGAAAAGGATCTAAAGTTTGAGGTGATACAGGATTTGGATGGTGCCGTTAAAGCGCTGACTAATGGCGATGCCGATTATTTTATGTGGGAACGTTTTATGACCAAACCATTGGTTGATGAGAAGGTATTTCGCTGTATTGGCACCTTACCAACCCCTTGGCCTTGTTTTGTTGTGGCAGTCCGAGATGAGTTTTTAGAGACTAATGCGGCTGATGTCAAAATGATTTTAGAGATCATCAATAATACTACGACTGAATTTAAGGAAATACCGAGTATCGATCAAACGATTGCAAATCGCTATGGTCAAAAATTGCAAGATGTTCAAGAATGGCTATCCTTAACCGAATGGTCTCAAAATAGCATGAATGAAAAGATGATTTCCAACATACAAAATGAATTGATGGAGGTGAATATCATTTCGGAAAAGAAACGTTATGATCAAATAATCAAAATTCTATAGTCATTATGTTAAAATTTAACAAGTCTTTAAGTTTTTAGATTGTTATAAGCATTTTTAGAAAAATTTACTTACATTTGTTAGACACAATTGTCAAATTCCTGACTTGACATTAACCTGACGGCTATGATAATGATAATTACTCTGACACTTTCTTTTTTAGTTGCATTAAACTTCTTTTTATTGTTTTTTAGTTGCAACAAATCTTCCAAAAAAGAAACGTACGAAAGGCCACAACTCATTGAAAATATCCTTTCAAGAAAAGTTCCAGCATCTAATTCCCCTACTCAATTACCTTCGTCCCATTTAGCTCCAACAGGAAGTTAATTACAGTGCATCCAATTTTATATATCACTCAACTTTTATAATAGTTCGGCCTCGTTATGGTAGATATATTGTATTTTAAGTCGACTTTAATTCTGCAATTATTTCTCACATCACATTATAATTAAATTGACGATGTCGTCAACTACAACGACTGTCATGACTTTACTGTGGAATAGAATTACTAATGAGATCTACGCTTTAGAAATATAATTCGAAAGAAGAGCGTTTACCAATTGATAGTTTCCAATCCAACTTTCTTCAAATGTGAGTTTGTTTGACTAAAATGTTTATTCCCGAACCAATAGCCTCTATTGGCACTCAATGGTGATGGATGGCCACTGATCAAAACACTATGTTTGTTGGTGTCAATCAGTTTGATTTTATTTTTAGCAAAACCTCCCCATAGAAGGAAAACGACATGTTCTTTTTTATCACTAACTTTCTTTATGACCGCATCTGTAAAAGTCTCCCATCCTTTCTTTTGATGACTTCCAGCTTGATGACCCCGAACGGTTAAAGTTGCATTTAACAATAACACCCCTTGTCTCGCCCAACGTTCTAGATTTCCTGATGTTGGATAGGGTTGATTCAAATCTGTTTCAATCTCTTTAAAAATATTTATCAACGAAGGTGGATGTGCAATTCCATCATTGACTGAAAAACACAAACCATTTGCTTGACCAATACCGTGATATGGATCTTGCCCAATAATAACAACTTTCACAGCATCCAATGGACACCAATCAAATGCTGAAAATATTTGTTTTCCTGGAGGATAGCAGGTGTTGATTTTATATTCATTTCTGACAAATCTGATTAATTCCTCAAAATAAGGTTGGTCAAATTCATCTTCAAGAAGTGATTTCCAACTCGGATCTATTTCGACATTCATTTGTATGCTTTATAAAATTCATATAAAATTAATACTATCTTTAATCATACAAAAACCAGTCCATTGAAAAAAATAAAATTTCCTTCTGCCCAGACGGTCCTTATTCTAATATGTGCTTTAGTAGCCATTTTAACTTGGTTGATTCCGGCAGGAAAGTACAATTCACTTACTTACGATAGCGCAGTTAATACTTTTATCATAACTGAATCTTCAGTAACTAGAACAATCGCTGGAACCCAACAATCTCTGGATGAACTTCAGATTACGATTCCCATAGAAAAATTTACAAGTGGTAGCATTGTTAAACCCATAAGCATACCAAATACGTTCAAAAAGGTCGATGCTAAACCACAAGGTTTTTCTGCTTTTATACAATCACCTATTAAGGGAGTCATTGATGCTGCAGATATTATTTTTTTAGTACTTATTATTGGAGGTTTGATTGGTATCATGAATATAACAGGTGCTTTTGACGCAGGTGTCTCCTGGTTAGCTACAGCACTCAAAGGGAAGGAATTCATTCTGATTATTTTAGTGACCACCTTGATAGCTTTAGGTGGTACAACATTTGGTTTGGCAGAAGAAACCATCGCATTCTATCCTATTTTAATTCCTGTGTTTTTAGCTGCGAAATATGATGCCATGGTTGCATTGGCTTCCATATATATCGGTTCTTCTATTGGCACGATGATGTCAACCACAAATCCTTTTTGTACCATAATTGCTTCCGATTCTGCTGGGATCAATTGGACCGATGGATTAAATGGCCGACTCATGATGTTTGTTGCAGGACTTGCTATTTGTATCATATATATCTTAAGATATGCCAAGCGAGTGCGAAATGACGCAACAAAATCCGTCATTTATGATCAAAAGGAAGAGATCGAACACTTATTCAATCATGCAACTGACAAGGACAAAGTAATGCTCACAGGTAGACTTCGTATCATTTTACTCGTATTTATGATGACTTTTGTAATAATGATTTATGGCGTTTCTCAACTAGGATGGTGGTTTGTGGAAATGACCTCGGTATTTTTGGCAGGCGCTATTCTCATAGGATTCATCGCGAAAATTAATGAAATGAAATTTGTTGAGGCTTTCGTAAAAGGTGCAAACGATTTGTTGGGAGTTGCATTTATTATTGGAATTGCAAGAGGAGTCACCATTCTTATGAATGACGGTATGATCAGTGATACTATTTTATATTATGCAAGTAATGCTACCGAAGGCATGAATGAAGGTATTTTTATAAATTCAATGTTTTATATCTATTCTGGATTATCATTCTTTATTCCGTCGTCTTCTGGAATGGCAGTTTTAACTATGCCTATAATGTCTCCATTAGCTGATACAGTTGGGATCGGTAGAGAACTGATTGTCAATGCTTACCAATTTGGTTGCGGACTGTTCAACTTTGTAAACCCTACAGGTCTTATTTTGGCATCGCTCGCCATTGTGAAGGTCGGATTTGATAAATGGCTCAAATTTGTGATGCCTTTGGTCATCATCCTTGCACTTTTTTCGATGTTAGTTTTAACCTTGTCGGTTTACTTATAATACTACAGACTGCCCAAATTTGCCTAACTTTGTAGTTTAAAAGCTATTTCAGAGAAGAATGATTCACATTCACGAAAAAACATTACAAGACATTGAATTTTACAAAGTCTTACAGCAGATTTCAGAGTATTGCATTACAAGTTTAGGTGCAGAAAAAACGCTCGCTATTTTGCCGTTTTCCAATCAGCAATCTGTCTTGGAAGCTTTACGTCACACAAATGAATATGTGTCGTCCTTTCAAAATGACAATCGAATTCCCAATCATGGCTTTGAACCAATCACGAAAGAACTCCAATATTTAAAAATTGAAAATTCGGTTTTAGAAACGTCTAGTTTCAAAAAAATTGCAGCAATCTCGATGACATCTAATGAAATCATTTTATTTCTTAAGAAATTCCGAGACTATTATGTACATCTTCATCAGTTTTCGTCAGAAATTGAAGTTTCAAAAGTGATTGTGGAAAAAATTGATTCCAACATTGATCGTTTTGGCGATGTCAAAGATAATGCATCTGACATTTTGTTCAGTTTACGCCAAGATATTAATGCGATCAAGAGTAAAATCAATCAAAGTTTTTCTTCGGCATTGAACACTTACAATTCATTGGAATACCTTGATGACATTCGTGAATCTGTAATGGACAACAAGCGTGTTTTGGCCGTTAAAGCTATGTACCGAAGGAAAGTGAAAGGAGCAATTCTCGGTGGAAGTAAAACTGGAAGTATCGTTTATATTGAACCAGAAACCACTTTTAGATATACCAGGGAACTCAATAATTTGGAATTTGAAGAACAGGAAGAGGTTAAACGAATTTTAAAACAATTGACTGAGTTTGTAAGGCCATTCACAGCATTGTTACAACAATACCAAACCTTTATAACGGAATTGGATGTCATTTCGGCAAAAGCAAAATATGCCAACGATATCAATGGTATTTTACCAAAAATAAACACTGATAAATTATATTATTTAAAAGATGCATATCATCCGCTTTTGTATGTGTCGAATCAAAAAAAGAAACTAAAAACCTTTCCTCAATCAATAGAACTAAATCCTGAAAATCGTATTATCGTCATTTCAGGGCCCAATGCTGGTGGAAAGAGCATCACACTAAAAACAGTTGGATTGTTACAGGTGATGCTGCAAAGTGGTATGTTGATTCCAGTGCACGAACGAAGTTCAGTGTGTTTGTTCGATCGAATTTTAAGCGATATTGGAGACAATCAATCCATTGAAAATCATTTGAGCACGTATAGCTATCGCTTAAAGCAGATGAATTATTTTTTGAAGAAATGTAATAAAAACACCTTGTTTCTCATTGATGAATTTGGCACGGGAAGTGATCCTGAACTTGGAGGCGCTTTGGCCGAAACGTTTTTGGAGGAATTTTATCATCGTGAAGCCTATGGAATTATTACAACCCACTACTCCAACTTAAAGATTTTGGCAAACGAATTGCCTTTTATGCAAAATGCGAACATGCTCTTTGACGAAACGAGTTTGGAACCCATGTATAAACTGGCTTTAGGCCAAGCTGGAAGTTCCTTTACGTTTGAAGTTGCACAGAAAAATGGCATTCCGTATAGCTTAATTAATCGCTCAAAAAAGAAGATAGAACGTGGCAAGGTTCGATTTGACGCCACAATTGCGAAACTCCAAAAAGAGAGAAGCAAACTCGAGAAAACGGAGCAATCACTAAAAGTCAATGAAAAGAAAACCCAATCAGAAGCCGAGAGATTAGAAGAAATCAATGGTAAGATTCAGAAAAAACTGGAGAGTTACCAAGAACTTTACGATAGTAATCAACGCTTGATTTATCTGGGTCAGAAATTGAACGATTTGTCTGAAAAATATTTCGACACTAAAAAGAAGCGAGAATTAATGGACGAACTGTTCAAATTAGTGCAAATCGAAAATTCGAAACGAAAAAAAACTTCCGTAAAACAAAAACAGATTCAAAAGGCAAAAGCGAAAAAAGTTGTTGAAGAAGCTGAAAAAACAGTAGAAGTCATTCGCCAGAAAAAGAAAGCTGCCAAGAAAAAAGTGGATACTGCTCCAAAGGCCAAACCTATTTTTAAAATTGGTGATAGAGTGCGTTTACAAGATGGCAGAGCTGTTGGAAGCATTGATAAATTGGAAAAAAACAAGGCAGTTATTAATTATGGAATATTTACGACTAATGTCAGTATTGATCAATTGGAGCTTGTAGAAGCTGCCAAATAGCTAAAATTATGCTGGATATCTTACCGAATACTAAAAAATTGATTCTCTTTGATGGCGTTTGCAACCTATGTGATGCTTCGGTTCAATATATCATCAAACATGATAGAAATGATGTGTTTAGATATACCGCTTTACAAAGTGAAGTTGGGCAGAAAATTATTCAAGATTTCAAAATTGACACTAGCAAATTAGATTCAATTCTACTCTATTCAGCAGAAAGTGGTATTTCTTATAAATCATCAGCTGCCCTTAAAATTGCTTCAAAACTTGGATTTCCAAGAAACCTTTTGTCGCTATTTTTTATTGTTCCAACTTTCATAAGAAATTGGGTTTATGACTATATCGCCAATAATCGCTACAAATGGTATGGAAAAAAAGATGAATGTATGATCCCTACTCCCGAGCTTAAATCTAAATTTCTATAGTTAGCTAAATTCAGCAAAAAAGCCCTATTTAGTAATAGAGCTTTTCTAACAATTTAACAACTAACTTAAAAACTAATTTAAGTAACAAAAAACTAAATTTAAGGGAATAAGATATTGATTAATAGCACTTTATTTTAATGTTATAAATGTACTTCAATCCTCTACGGTTTCCCACAAATTCTCGTTGTATGCCTTAAAAAAATTGTTTAAAATGCACAAATTGCATAATTCGTCTATGAATTGCACTTTTAATATGTTGACTAATATTTTTCTTAAGCATAGTTTGAATGATCCTAAACTTTAGATTATTTAAGTGGACTTTTCTTGATCAATGAAAATAACCCAAGTATCATACCCATTACGGTTTTTAATTATAAAGTTGCCAAACGACTATTGTATAAATAGTCAGAATACATACTTTTATAATATACCTTTTTCTCAATGGATTCAATAACTGGTGTTGCGAAATCCAAACCGTACATTTGTCCAATAACATTCAATCCACCTGGACTAAAAACATTGATTTCCATTAATTTATCTCCAACAATATCAATTCCAACCAAAAACATTCCATCTTGAACTAGTTTTGGTCTTACAATGTCAGCAAGTTTCATAATTTGATCTGTCATTTTAACTTTTTCAGGATGTCCACCAGCGTGGATGTTGCTACGAATATCACCGGAAGCATTCACACGTTGCATCATTGCATATTGGCCATCAACTTGTAAAGGCTCGCCATTCATTAGAAATAAACGTGTATCACCGCCTTTGGCTTCGGTTAAATATTCTTGTGCAATCACGAAGCCATCTCTGCAGATCGCATCGATGGTTTGTGTTAGGTTATGTTCATTTTTTTTATCCATCATAAAGACATTGGTACCGCCTGAACCTTGCAATGGCTTTAAAATCATCTTTTGCTTCTGTTGTTTAAAGAACTCTTTTATTTCGTTGTGATCTCGTGTGATGATTGTTTTTGGTCTCAAAATTTCTGGGAAATGCTGAAAATACATTTTGTTGACAGCTCCAGCCAAACTGCTTGGATGATTCAATACGATAACACCATTCGCCATGGCGATTTCACCAAAAATAAATGCTGCGTTATATGCCCAATCGCGCTCATTGATTTCATCTGCTGGATTGTTTCTTAAAAATAGCACATCCAAATCTTGAGAAGAAATTGTCTGGAATTCCTCTTTTTGAAGTGCCTTCCAATAGGTTTCTTCACTCTTAAAAGTTTTCTTCTCTTTTAAGGTCTTACAACGAACCGATAAATGGCCTTTCGATGAGTAAGATAGTTCACCTACGCCTATAAAAAACACTTCATGGTCTCTTTTGTAAGCCGCAAATCCCATTGCGGGTGTTGAATAATTCCAATTCTCGGTGGCGTGGTCATTAATGATAAATGCTATTTTCATATTAGTTTTAATTTATGAGTTCTGTTATATCTATTCCGTCTTTTAATTTTTTGAGTCGCTGCTGCACAATTTCGCGTTGCAAGAAGCTAGGTAATTCTGGTCGTTTCAAGACCTTTCTATATAATAATTCTTCTATCAGTTCAATATGCGTTGTATTGAATTTTCCTGTATATAAATTTTCTAAACTACCTCCTTTTTTTAGGTATGCCAGCAAATCGATCAGTCCAGCTAAATACACAGCATCTTTAGTGAGTCCACCACCACGATATACACGCATTGTGATATTGTATGCAGTGCGATCGGGGAATGCGTATTTTCGCTGCAGCAAGTTAAAAGTTTCAATAAAACTGTGATGGTTAACCATTGAATTGACGGCAATCACACGTCCTGCTAATAGGCGTAAGCGATTTATAGTCAATCCGCCAACAAGATATTCGGCAATGACTGCCAGGCCTTCCTGAAGTTGGTCATAACCTTCAAAACCTTCATACATTTGGTGCAATGGTTGTCGTTTTCCATTGCAATAAGTTAACATATGAGTGGACACTTCATGCTGAATCAAGGCGTCACAACGATATTCATCAAGTGATATTTCTTCATTGATCAATAATTTATTCTTTGATACCATGATACCGGCAATGTCATTTCGAATTTCTAAAGACAGATTTATTTCTGGAAATTTTTCGTTATAATAATCAATTTCAACTTGAGCATGCTTGGCAAATTCCATACAGTTGTAACGTCTTTCACTTCGTATATTTTCACCTTCAGGATATATCTTTAGAATATGCTTTGCTTCTTTAAGTACGTTGTCCTGAATGACGCCGAATAAACTTTCGCCTATAAACCGAAAATTATCCGTACCACGTTCTTCAAGCATGGTGAGCTGTTTTTCGATTTCCAAGCGTTTTCCTCTTAAGATAAAAGCGATGGTTGGATCTTCAACCAAATCAATCGGAATATTATAAAGTTTTCGCTTTTCCAATTCAGGATCTATAGCAATCAATCGGTATTTAAAATTTGGTGGTATTTTAAAATCATTATCTCTAAATTTATCCCATTCTTCATTACTATTTACAGGCGTTACTCTTAATAAGAATGACATTTGTTCGCTTATTTCGGCTAATTTTTTGTCAGCTGAAAGTGTGATGGCATCGATATGTGTTTTACCAAGCATCAAGAAATTTTCGAATGCGTCAGTAGTTTGTACTCTTATAAATTCATATACAGCACGTTTAACAGTTTCCGAAAACACAGCATAAAATTTTCGAAAGAAAAGTGAAAATAGCTCATCAGTTTGCCTGTTTTTATAAAGTGTAGGAATGGCGATGCCAACGATAAGTGTTCCTGTTTTTTTTGAGGTTTCTACATCCAGTAAAGCCGTCAAATGTTTCGGATGACGGAATTGGGTACTGATAGCTTTTGTAGATACATTTGGATAACTTCGATTTAACTGACGAAAACCTTCCTTCAATGCATTGATAGTTTCTGAAGCTTTATCTTCTGGTCCATAAATCTGAAATTGTGAATGCTCTGTATCTAAATTTGGCCAAACTTCCAATATCAAGAATGAATCAAACTGTTTGGATGCTATCAGTCGGATGGCTTCTAAAAGGTGTGTAATGTCGATGGTCTCATCTACAATTAGGTAAGAAGCCTGCGTTTTTAAAAGTCTCGAAAAATAATAATCAGGTTCCTTATATCTATAGATACATATAAATGGCAATAACTTATCTATATGCAATAAACCCTTATTGGGCAGTTCAATATTCACTGGATTTTTATCAGCGATTTCTTTACAAATTTGCTCAATAAGATGTGAATCAATATGTTTTTCGGAACTCATTTAATTGGAATATAAATTATAAAAATTCGATGCATGTTTTGGCAACTTCGTTTTCAATTCATTTTCAATGGCGGAAACAACCTCTGGAAACATTATATAATTAAGTTCATCACAATAGATTTTTGAAACTTCAGTCGCCAAAACCAATGTGTTGCTAAAGTTGTCTGTTATGAATTTTAAAAAGTAACCATTCCCTTGAAATGTATCGTTGATTTCTGCTTTGGATTTAAGGTCGTGCGGCAATTCCATTTCAGAAAGTAGTCGTCTCCACTCTTCAATGATACTGCCGAAACGATTGTTATCAACATTAGAGGTCCCCAAATTCCAAGTTGGCACTTCCCTATCCCAACGTTCCATATTAAAGCTGTGCATATCGTAAACGACACAGCTACCAAATTTCTTCTCCAAGGTTTTGATCAATTGGTGAACAACTTTGTAAAATTCATGATGTTTATTGAGGCTTTTGGATTTCATTTCTTCTGAAAGTGGTTGCTTCCAAAGTTGCTTTCCCCAAGCGTCTTTATAAATAGCATCGTCGGGCGCCCGATTAAGATCGTATTCAAAACGGGAATCCATACCAGCAATCACTATGGGGTGTGACTGCACCATGGCCTTGGTCATTGGGTCTTCTTCGTACCAACGCTCATATTCGGTATGCAGGCAATTGTCCCAAAGTTCTTTTCGGAATTGATGTCCGTCATGCACTGCTGCACAAACATACGGCACATAATCGTCTATTTTTATGGTATAGGAATAATCGTCGGACACTGCTGTAAAACTTTCTCCAGCGTCTATCTTATTGATAATTTGTTCTGTTGAAAGTTTTTGCATTGTCATGTGTCTAGGTTTTGGTTAAGCTGCCATATTCAGTCCATGAGCCATCGTAAACTGAAAAATTATTGAGGCCTGCAACGTCGGCAGCTAAAGCTAAAATGCAGGCGGTAATTCCAGAACCACAAGTAAAAACCAATGGTTCATCTGGTTTTACAAAGTTATTGAATAACGCGTGTAAACTTGACGCATTTAATAATGAAGTGGATTCTATAACTTCGGAATACGGAAAATTTATCGAATTTGGGATTGCTCCACTTCGTAACCCTTTTCTAGGTTCTAGTTCTATGCCTTCAAAGCGTTGTCTTGACCGAGCATCGATAATTTTAAATTCAAAAGTTTCTGAATTTAAGTGAATGGTGTTAAACTCAATTAGCATATTGGTTTGAAAATTAGAAGTAAAATCACCAGGTTGTATATTCATTTTAGACCGCGTTTCCAATGGGAAATTTGATTTTTTCCAAGCAGGAAGACCACCATTCAAAACAGCAACGTTATTGAAGCCCATCAGTTTAAAAAGCCACCAAGCTCTTGGACTGGAATAGATACCAAGGTCATCATAAATAATGATTTGACTGCTTTGATTGATGCCTAAATTTTGAGCCTCACGTTGAAATTGTTCCGCTGACGGAACTGTATTTGGAAAAGGGGCGTTCTGTTTGCTGAATTTATTTTTTAAATCGAAAAATCGACTTTTTGGAATCTGCAATTCAGAAATATTTTTCTTGATAGAACTTCCAACTTTAGCAACGCTCGCGTCTAAAACAACTAAATGTTCATAAGTAAGGTTAGCATTTAACCATTCGGCGGATACAATGGAAGAATCAAATTTCAATCGTTAAGAGTCTAGATCAAATGTTTCCGTTGGATCTTTTTCTTCATGATAATTCAACATATTCTCTCCATCCGCAATAATGGTACAAACCGTTGCATCACCAGTGACATTCACGACAGTTCGGAACATATCTAAAATTCTATCTACAGGAAAAATAATGGCAATCCACGCGGGATTTAAACCAACAGAGTCCAAAACAATGATTAGCATTACCAAACCTGCACTTGGAACAGCTGCGGAACCTATTGAAGCCAATGTTGTGGTTAAAACAACTGTCAACTGCTGTCCAATTGTTAGATCAATCATGTGCATTTGCGCCAAAAAAATGACAGCAACAGCTTGATATAGACTAGTCCCATCCATATTTACGGTAGCTCCAATGGGAAGTACGAAACTGGCAACTTTTTTGTTAACACCCAGATTTTCTTCCACACATTCCATGGTAACTGGAAGGGTTGCCGCACTACTCGACGTAGAGAATGCTAAAGTTTGTGCAGGACTCATCGCCTTGAAAAAACCAACATAAGGTATTTTTTTGACGAATGTCTTTAGAATTGCTGGATAGGTTATGAAAATCATCATCAACAAACCAATTAGTACTGTTAAAGAATACCAACTCAATCCTTTAAAAATTTCTACAACCTTTCCAATGTCGTCACCAGCCATTTTACTGACTACACCAGCCAATAAAGCAAATACAAAAAATGGAGCCGCTTGCATGACCAAATCGACCATTTTAAGAAACACTTCGTTGATTCCATCGACTAAATTTAAAACAGGTTGGGATTTATCATTAGGAATAAAGAGTAGACTCACACCAAAAAAGAGTGCAAAAAATATCACTTGTAACATTAATCCGTTATTTGATAGAGACTTAAAGAAATTATCAGGAACGATATCTACAATCGGCTGCAGTGGTGAGGTTTGTTTTTGTGCATTGGCGGTTTCCATTTTATCAGAAACAGAAACATCTTTTAGTTCACTTTTGGTCAAATCGGAAATTTCCTGTGCGCGTTTCATGAACTTTGGATCTTTCAGATAATTAACGCCATCTTTTATTTCATGCCCTTGTGAATCGGCCCATATTTCATAACTGATTCGATTATCAATTCGGCTTTGATGGTCAATAAGTTTTCCAGGTTTAATCGTGTTTACCAAAATTAATCCCAATGAAATGGCGAAAATAGTGGTGACCAAATAAATCAACAAGGTCTTTCCTCCCATTCTCCCCAAACTTTTTGGATCTCCGATATTGGCAACACCGCTAATAATTGAGAAAAGTACTAATGGTACTGCAATTAGTTTCAATAGGTTTATAAAAATAGTGCCAAAGGGATCAATCCAATTGATTGTGAAAGTGCTCCAACCCAGAGAACTTGATAAAAGTGCCCAAACGACACCAAGTGTCATTCCGATTAATATTTTCCAATGTAGTGCTAATTTTTTCATATTCTAAAATGTAATAATAAACGAATTTAATCAAGTACAGGATTTTATGGTTAAAACTCATTCATCTTGCAAATTTTACCATAGGATATGAAGACTTCATCTTCTATGGATACCGTTGATTTATAATGAAAGCAATTGCCTTCAATTTTGACCAATTCTGTCAAAACGCCTCCTGAATCATTTAAAATTTTGGCGAATTCGTATAGTTCTCCATCCGAATCATCTGCTTTTAAAATATATGAACATTCAGTAAGCCATTCGATTTTTACCTTTTTAGAATCCGTAGGAAAACCTGAATCTAAAATTTCTTGAGGAATTTTTAATAAGGTTTCAATCTGAATATTGCCATTTCTTATGATTTCATATTCAATATTCATGGCGTTATCAACCGAAGCCGAGAATGTGCCATTTCTAAAATCCTCGCAAGTTAAATTTTGACCGAAGACACCAAATCCACAAAAAAATAGAAAAATATAAATTATGCGCTTCATCGATTATTAAGTTTATTGAACAACCAAAAATCCGCTAAAACCAAAGCAGCCATAGCTTCCACAATTGGTACAGCTCTTGGTACGACGCAAGGATCATGACGTCCCTTGCCTTGCATCTCCACAATATTTCCTTGGTTGTCTAATGTATTTTGCTTTTGGATGATGGTTGCGACGGGTTTAAAGGCCACTCTAAAGTAAATATCCATTCCGTTACTTATTCCTCCTTGAATGCCTCCAGACAGGTTTGTTTTAGTTGTGCCATCGGCATTGAATTGATCGTTATGTTCACTTCCCTTCATTTTAGCGCCACAGAAACCACTACCATATTCAAAACCTTTCACGGCATTAATTGAAAGCATAGCTTTACCAAGTTCTGCATGAAGTTTATCAAAAACCGGCTCACCCAAACCAATCGGGACATTTTGAATGACGCAAGTGATCGTTCCTCCTATAGTATCTCCTTCTTTTTTGATTTGTTTTATTTTTTCAATCATTTGATTTGCAATCGTTTCATCAGGACAACGAATAGCATTACTTTCAATTTTAGTAAAGTCCAAATCTTGATAGGGCTTCTCTAAAAACAAATCCCCCACAGACGAAGTATAGGCATGAATCTTTATGCCCTTTAAGACTTGTTTGGCAATGGCACCAGCCACCACTCTGCAAGCTGTTTCACGCGCCGAACTGCGTCCTCCTCCACGATAATCACGAACACCATATTTTTTTTCATAGGTAAAATCCGCATGACTAGGTCGATACACATCTTTAATATGCGAATAATCCTTCGATTTCTGATTGGTGTTTTTAATAGTGAAGCCAATCGGTGTTCCTGTGGTTTGACCTTCAAAAATTCCGGAAAGAAATTCTACCGAGTCCGGTTCTTTACGTTGGGTGACAATGTCTGACTGTCCTGGTTTTCGACGATTCATTTCAGATTCAACTGCTTGCAAATCCAACACGATTCCTGCTGGACAGCCATCAATTACGCCTCCGATTGCCGGACCATGTGATTCGCCAAAAGTGGACAATTTAAATAAAGTTCCAAATGAATTTCCTGCCATGTTAGGATCAATAGTTTAAGGTTGTTGTTAGGTTTTTCTCCCTAGTACGTAAATGTAATCGTAAAATTAGACATAGAAAAATTGATTTTGGAAAAGCTGATGTTTCTTTCTAGGTTATGATAACGTTACCGTAACACAAACCTCACAGTTAATTAATTGATACTTAAGGATAAGTTAATCTTGAAACCTTTTATTTGTGTCAAGATATAATTCCGAATTCTGAACCCTTGAAATTAAAACGAAAAGTAGAAATTGCGGTCATCTCTGACGTACACTTAGGAACGTATGGTTGTCATGCAAAACAATTACTCACTTATCTCAACAGCATTCAGCCTAAAAAGTTAATTCTTAATGGTGATATTATTGATATTTGGCAATTCAGCAAGCGGTATTTTCCAAAAGCGCATTTGCGTGTGTTAAAGAAACTCCTAGATATGGCTTCCGATGGTGTAGAAATCATTTACATCACTGGCAATCATGATGAAATGTTGCGTAAATTTAGTGGGACACAATTAGGAAATATTTCGATTGTGGACAAAATTGTTTTAGAATTAGATGGTAAAAGAGCTTGGTTTTTTCACGGAGACGTGTTTGACGTGTCCATTCAAAACGCAAAATGGCTTGCCAAACTTGGTGGTTACGGTTATGATATGCTGATTTTATTAAACCGAATGATCAATTGGTGTCTTACAAAAATGGGTAAAGAAAAGTATTCACTTTCAAAAAAAATTAAAAATAGTGTGAAAGGCGCCGTACGTTATATTAATAATTTTGAAGATGTTGCGTCAGATTTAGCAATTGAAAACGGATATGACTATGTCATATGTGGTCATATTCATCAACCAAAAATGCTTATTAAAGAAAATAGACATGGAAAAACCATGTATCTCAATTCGGGTGATTGGATTGAGAATTTCACAGCTTTAGAATATCAATTCAAGCGCTGGAAAATATATAATTATAACCATGACAAGCTTTCTCCTTTTTTTGCAGATGAAGATATCAAAACGATGGACGACGTCGAGCTAAAAGATTTAATTGCTGCAATAACCATTATTCAACCCAAATAAATACAAATTTAAACTAAAGCACGTCTTAAAATCGTGATTGGGTGCAAGGCTTCACGTTGTGTTCCATCTTTGATTTGATGTCTGCAGCTTGTTCCATTCGCAGAAATAATCGTTTCGGCTGAAGCATTGTGCACTGCAGGAAACAAGGTTTGCTCACCAATTTGCATGCTTACTTCATAATGTTCTTTTTCGTATCCAAAACTTCCTGCCATTCCACAGCATCCGCTAGGAATAATCGTAACCTTGTAATTTTCAGGTAAATTTAAAATGTCAAAACTAGACGCTTGATTTCGCATGGCTTTTTGATGACAATGTCCATGAAAATTGATGGATTGTGCTTCTTTGGTAAATTGAGACGCTTTAATATTACCTAGCTTAATTTCTTGTTGAATAAATTCTTCTATTAGAAAGGTATTGGCTGCAATTTGCTTTGCTGAAGCCTTATCATCTGCTAATTTAGGATATTCATCTGTAAAGGTTAAGATAGCTGAAGGCTCGATTCCAATTAACGGAGTTTCTTTTGTAATCAAGGATTTGAATAGATTGACATTGTCATTGCTGAATTTTTTGGCGTGTTCCAATAAGCCTTTTGACACGTATGCGCGACCAGATTCACTATGATTGATGTGTTTTACCTCATAGTTTAAAGCCTCCAATAGTAGAAGAGCGTCAACTCCAATTTCGGTATCCAAATAGTTGGTAAATTCATCATTAAAGAAATATACACTCTTAATATAATTTTTTTCAGAAACCTGGTTGTTAGCTGTTTGTATATAATTATCTAAACTTTTATTTGAAATAAAGAGCAGCGTCCTTTCCTTTGCGATACCAAATGCGGATTTAAGAATTGAAGCCGTAAATTTGTTTCTAAAAACAAAATTCGTAAGACCTACGAAATGACTTCCATAACCATTAAACGTATTGTTAAACGCAAACAATTTAGTCCGTAGACTGATGCCATTCGTTTTTTGATATTGATATTGAAACTCGGCTTTCAAACTCGCAACATCTACACTACTTGGGCATTCCGTTGAACAGGCTTTACAACTTAAGCATAGATCGAATACTTCTTTTAACTCGCTATGATCAAATTTGTTCGCTTTATCCGAATTCGTTAAAAATTCACGAAGTGCATTGGCTCTTGCTCTTGTCGTATCTTTTTCATTTCGTGTGGCGCGATAACTCGGACACATAGTGCCTCCAAATTCCGGTAATTTTCTGCAATCACCTGATCCATTACACTTCTCTGCTTCACGCAAAATACCTAATGAATCTGAAAAATCGAGCAAAGTTTCTATTTGAGGCTCGATTCTATCTATTCCGTAACGTAAATTTTCATCCATTGGGAATGCGTCCACAATTTTACCAGGATTGAAGATATTGGAAGGATCAAAAACAGATTTTATACGTTTCAAAATTTGATAATTGGCTTCACCAATCATCAATGGAATGAATTCTCCTCTTACAATTCCGTCGCCATGTTCGCCACTCATGGAACCTTGATATTTTTTTACCAGAATTGCCACATCAGTGGTTATTTTTCTAAAATCGCTAACACCCTTACTTGTTTTTAAATTCAGAATCGGACGTAAATGCAACTCCCCTGCACCAGCGTGAGCGTAGTAAATCGCTTTTTGGTGATGCGTTTTCATCAATTGCGTAAAATCACTGATGTAATTCGCCAAATCTGGCAAAGCAACAGCTGTATCTTCAATGCAGGCAGCTGATTTTTCATCACCAATCATATTACCAAGGAGACCTAAACCTGCCTTACGAAGCTCAACAGCTTTATCTATATCATCACCAATCAATACAGGAAATGCATAACTCAAATTTGAATTTTGAATCGCTTCAACCAGTTTGACCGTCAACATTTGTGCTTCTTCTAATGAGATGGCTCTGACTTCGCACATTAAAATAGCTTTCGGATCGTCGATTATAAATTTGCGATTTTCATATTGTGTTTTATTTTGTTTCGTACAATCCAAAATGGTTTTATCCATCATCTCACAAGAATAGAGATTGTGTTTCATCACTAATTCAACACTATTTAAGCATTGCTCAATACTTTCAAAGTGAGCCGCGACCATCATGCTTGTTTCTGGTTGCAGATCATCTAACTGTAAGGTTATCTGTGTGGTGAAAGCCAATGTTCCTTCACTTCCAGCAAGCAATTTGCACATATTGAAAGGTTCAGGACCAGATGAAAAAACACTCGACTGTAACAATTCATCAATCGCATAGCCTGTATTGCGACGATGGATTTCAGGTTTTGGAAAATTGTCTTTAATTTGATTTTGAACTATTTCCGAGTGTAACTCTTCATAAATCAATTTATAGATAGAACCTTCTAATGTGTCTAGTTTCGTTTTCTGTTTAAATTCTTCAGCAGTCAAATCCTTAAAAATTACCTCACTGCCATCACTTAAAACGGTGTGCAATTCTAACACCTTATCTCTGGTAACTCCATATTGAATGGAGGTTGTTCCGGAAGAATTATTCCCAACCATACCTCCTATCATGCAGCGATTGGATGTGGACGTATTGGGGCCAAAAAAAAGTTCGAAAGGTTTGACGTAAGTGTTTAATTCGTCACGAACCACGCCAGGCTGAACGGTGACCGTTTTTTTCTTCTCATTAATATTTATAATTCGTGTAAAATATTTGGAGACGTCAACCACAATACCGTCCCCTACGCATTGACCGGCTAAAGATGTGCCTGCAGTTCTTGGAATCAAGGACGTGTTATTTTGCTGTGCAAACGCGATTAATGACTTGATGTCTTCTTTATCCTTTGGGTAAGCAACTGCCAATGGCAATTTCCTATAAACGGAGGCGTCAGTTGCATAAATAGCCTTTGTTAAATCGTCAAAAAGCAACTCGCCTTTTAATTTCAAATCTAGTTGGGACAAAATTGTGTTACTATTTGTAGCGTTCAAGTTAATAGAGATGATTGATAAATTTTAATTTCGTCATAAATTTAAATCTTATAAATCAATATTAACAGAAGTTTGACGTTATATTTTAAACGATACAGATTGTTTATGGCGTATTTTTGTTAAAACTTAAAAACTCAATTTTATGAAAAAATTAATGCTAATGGCAGTTGCCTTTATAGGTTTCACTGTAGTTATGAATGCTCAAGAAATTTCAGAAAATGCAATTGGACTTCGTTTAGGAGATAGTGATGGATTTGGAGCTGAAGTGTCCTATCAAAGAGCTATAGGAGGCGATAACAACCGTTTAGAATTCGATTTAGGAATTAGAAACGGCAAGAATTATGATGGATTCAAGTTAGTAGGATTGTATCACTGGGTATGGAACATTGATGGTGGTTTTAACTGGTATGCTGGCCCAGGAGCAGGTTTAGCTTCTTATAGTTATAATTACAAGTTCAACAATGGAAATGGGAATTTTGATGTTGATGAAAATTATACATTCGCTTTTTTGGCAGGAGATGTCGGGATTGAGTACAACTTTGATATCCCCTTAATGATTTCTCTTGATTTTCGACCAGAGTTTGGTTTAAGTAACAGCGATTTTCGTGATGATAATTTAGACTTTGATATTGGAATTGGTATCAGATATCAATTTTAATCACCATATGATTATAGATGAAAACCACCTGAAATGGGTGGTTTTTTTATTTACATTAATGAGTTTTGGATTTCTCTCTATATTCAGTTGGCGTACAACTATAAGTTTCTTTAAAAACTTTTGAAAAGTAACTTCTACTGGTCAACCCAATTTTGTAGACGATTTCAGAAATATTTAAGTCACTGGATCTTAACATGTCTGCAGCTAAATTTAGACGTACATCATTGATATAACCATTGATAGTGTTGTTATACAAATACTTAAAACCGTGTTGCAGTTTTGCTTCAGATAGACCGACTTTATTCGCGATAGTCTCGATAGTACTTGATCTTTCAATGGTTTCGTTAATAAATTTTACGGCCGCATGAACACTTGAAACCTCATTTTGCCGCAACAAGTGCCTATCCTCGGGATTATGAAGGTCATCTTGATATTGTAAAATCTGTTTGCCTAAAAGTTCATAACCACTACTGATCATAAAAATGGTTTTTAAAAAGTAGTTGTCATCAAAATGTTTTATTTCGTTAAAAACATCGGCCAATTCTAAACTATAGTAACCTTCGTGATAAAATACGTTTTCAGCTTCAACATCTCCAAAAATAGCATTCAATTCATGCTCTACCAATACAGCAGAACACTCGTCCCAAATCATAAATTCTTGACGATCCATCTCCAAACTATAGAGATTTAAATGGACATCTTTTTTAAATGAAATAATATGACCGTTATTACCTTTACTGGCTACAATAGCTTGTTGGAACTGCTCTAAGTTATGAACTCCTTCCGTATCTGCAAATCGATGATTGAAATGGCCTTCTGTACAATATAAAAATTTTAAAGGATGAACAGAATCTTTAACAAAATGAAGCTCAATATCTATATTGAACATGCAATTATACTCTATGATACCCAAACCAGATTCTAACATCATCGCCTTGATGTAACCTTCACCTACCTCTCCTGTAAGGATTAACTTGTGCTCTCTGCAATTAGTTTCATATGGAAGGTCGAGTATTTTGGATAAATCGCTTAAGACTTCATTAACAGGTAGGGAGTTGACCTCTAATTTTTGCATGGGTGGGGTTTTAAATCTTGGATTTTTAAAGATTTCTTGATTCTTAAATTAAGTTATCTAAAAATTTAAAATAAAGATACCACTATTTTAACAATAAACATTGGTTTAAGGTTCGTTGATAAATGGCTTCATATTGAGGAACGACTGTATGAATATCGAATTTTTTTGCTGCTTGTTTTGCATCAGCCTTGAATTTTTGCAAGCGCTCATCATCGCTTAAAATGTAAATAGCGTTTTTTGACATCTCGTCAATAGCATTCACATCACTCAGAAAGCCTGAAACCCCTTCAATATTTACTTCAGGAATTCCTCCTGTATTGCTGGAAATCACGGGGACTCCCGATGCCATGGCTTCCAACGCCGCGAGTCCAAAACTCTCTGTTAAAGATGGTAATAGGAACAAATCGCTAAAACACAATATTTTGTCAATTTCATTGCTGTTTCCAAAGAAAACCACCTTGTCCATTATACCTAATTTTCTGCATAGTCGTTCGGCTCCTTCTTTTTCTGGACCTTCACCAACCATCATCAATTTGGCTGGCAATTCCTTTTGTATATTATAGAATATATTGATAACATCAGGAATTTGCTTGACCTTTCTAAAATTACTTATATGTGTAATGATTTTTTCATCTTCATTAGCCATCAAACCTCTTTGACAATCAGTAAAATCGGACTTATATCTTGTTAAATCAATAAAATTGGAAACAACATCAATTTCTCTTTTAATTTCAAAAAGACGAATGGTATCTTCTTTTAAACTTTGTGAAACGGAGGTTACAGCATCCGATTTATTGATGCTAAATGTGACGGCTGGTTTATAAAATGGATGACTTCCAACCAATGTAATATCTGTGCCGTGAAGCGTCGTTACTATGGGCACATAAATTCCTTCCTCTTGCAGCATCTTTTTTGCCATATAGGCTGCATAGGCATGTGGAATAGCATAATGAACGTGTAAAATTTCAATGTCATGCAATTTTACCATATCCACCAATTTACTTGATAATGCAAGTTCGTATGGTTGATATAGAAACAACGGATATTCCGGAACATTGACTTCATGATAATGAACATTACTGCCCAACAAGTCCAAACGTACGGGTTGACTGTACGTTATAAAGTGAATCTCATGACCCCGTTTGGATAATGCCAAACCTAACTCCGTCGCTACGACTCCACTTCCTCCAAATGTTGGATAACATACAATTCCTATTCTCATAATTTCTTTTATTCAATAATCGCTTCATAAATTAAGCGCTGTATTTCTGTTCTGATATTTTCCTTGAGCAACGAGTTATTATTTGCATCTGGATAAGTTCTGTTTGATAAAAACACATATACAATTTCTTTATCGGGATCTGCCCAAGCCATTGTTCCTGTAAAACCTGTATGACCAAAGCTCTTTCTGGATACTCCATCAAATGTAGAACCTCCACCTCCCGATTGCGGTTTATCAAACCCCAATCCACGTCGGTTTCCGTTACCACAGTAATAGCAGGTATTAAAAGTATCCAAAGTTTCTGGTTTAAAGTATCGTTTTCCACCATAAAATCCCTTTTGTAAGTACATTTGCATAATTTTCGCAACATCATTCGCATTGCTGAAAATTCCTGCGTGTCCACCAACACCACCTTGCATAGCAGCTCCCATATCGTGAACATACCCTTGAACCCTTTGGAATCGATAATAAGTATCCTCTTCTGATGGAACAATATTGTTATTGGTAAAAATGTTAGCGGGATTATAGGTGGTGAGATTTGCTCCTAAAGATTCGTAAAAATGTGTCTGTACCAATTCGTCTAAAGGTGTGCTGTAATGTTTCTCAATATATTTTTTTAAGATATAATAACCCAAATCACTATACTTATAACGCTGTGAAGACAAAAGATCACTATCTTCAATAAGCTTCATGATAGTATCTGGATAATCTTTTTGCAGGTATATTTCTTCTGCGACCTTAATACTGTAATTTTCACTAAACTTTCGACGATAAAATTCAGCACTAGGTTTTTTCGTAGCCGAATCTAACGTCGCCACATAAAAAGGAACCCATGGTTTGAGGCGAGCATAATGTGAAAGCAATTCCTTAAGAGTGATATTCTTTTTATTGGAATCCCTAAAACTTGGAAGCAACTGCCCTAACTTTGAATTGATGGTAATAACTCCTTTATCTTCCAATTCCATAATCATCGGTAGAGTTGCCAATATTTTTGTCAAGGACGCGACATCATAGATATCATTTGATTTTACCTGTTCATTTTCGCCATATACATGTGTTCCAAAAGATTTATTGTACACAACTTTTCCTTTTCTCGCTACCAATAATTGTAAACCAGGTGTTGTTTTATGGTCGATTGCCAATAATGCCATGGAATCCAATTTTTTCAATTTTTTGGAATCCATCCCAACACGCTCTGGAAGTCCATAGCTCAAAGATAAAATCGATGGAAATGTAATGCCATCACCAACTTTAAAGTTTTCTCCCGACGACACGGGTAAATGTCCTTTGGAAGGAATCGCTCCAAAAATTAGCTGGGCTGACTTGCGTTGTGCAATTTCACTATTTTGATAACTCATCACAATGCCTTCAATATTTTCAATACTTCGTAAATCTGACAAGGCATAAGGCATCGTAAAAACATCTAAAATGACGGTATTTGTTCGCGCTATTTCGTAAAGCCACACTAATTCTTCTGCAGTAAAATTGTATTTTTTCCAAGGATTGGCATTGGAACGATGTAACCCTATAATTATCGTATTGTATTGTTGAAGCGATGTGATCATCTCATCCAATTTATCGGCTTTGATCTCGTGAACCTTTGTATATTTCTTTAATTCATCCAAAAATGCAGACCCATCGTCATCACCAAATTTTACATAGGCAATTTTACGAGTTTCCAAATGGCGAAGTGGTAAAATTTCATTCTTGCTGCGTGTGACAGTAATCGCATTCTCCATCAACTCTTCGTAAAGCAAATCATCTTTGAGACGGTTTAAATCATTCACCAAGTTAGCAGTTCCGACTGGTGTGTATGAACTTAAACCAACTTTATATTTAGCCATCAAAATCTTCTTGACAGAGTGTGCTAGTCGTTCTTCGGTGATTTCATTTTTATTAAAGGCTTCTGTGAGTTTTGCAGCTCCTTTTTCAACACTGTCCGACATTAACAAAATATCATTCCCAGCGATAAATGCAGCCAAATCAACTTCTGCCGTTTCCTTATAATTCGCCACACCTTTCATTGCTAATGCATCTGTAAAAATGAGTCCTTTAAATTTGAGTCTTTCTTTCAAAATCCCCTGTATTATCGTGGAAGATAAGGATGAGGGAACACCGTTTTGTGGCTCTAAACTTGGCACATTGAGATGTGCAACCATCACACTAGATACACCTTCTTGTATCAATCGACTGTAAGGATATAGTTCGATGGAATCGATGCGTTTTTTATCAAAACTAATTGTAGGTAATGTATGATGTGAATCCGATTCGGTATCTCCGTGCCCAGGAAAATGCTTTGCACTTGATAAAACTCCTGCGGAATGCATTCCTCTCATAAAAGCAGAGGCCTTGTTGGTCACATTGTCTCTGTCTTCTCCAAAAGAACGATTTCCAATGATTGGATTTTTTGGATTGGTGTTGATATCTACATCAGGTGCAAAATTAAAATGCACACCGAGACGCCGACAGTGTTCTCCAATATATTTCCCAGTTTGTTCAACGAGTTTGTCATCTTGGATGGCTCCTAGGGTCATATTCCAGGGAAAGGCATAGGTTGAATCCAATCGCATGCTTAAGCCCCATTCCGCATCCATGCCTATCAATAATGGAATTTTCGCCGCTGCCTGCAGTTCGTTGTTAAGTTTCGCCTGACTTACTGGATCGCCATTGGTATAAATAATTCCACCAATATGCTGATTTAAAATGAGGTCAACAACTTTGCGTTTATCCAAATTTTTCTTTTCAGAATACACTTGAACCATAAAAAGTTGACCGATTTTTTCTTGAAGCGTCAACTTATTATATATGCTATCCACCCATTTTTGCTGTTTTGCAACATCTTTTGACACTAATGGATTGGGTGTGTCTTGCGCAAATGAAGCGCTTGCCATTAAAATTAAAAAAAATAGGGAAATTATTATTCGCATATATGAGTGAGCTTACGGGATACTATTGTTTACAACTAAAAATTATGCCAAAATAGTATATTTGGGAGGAAGAGAATAGAAGTTTAAGATAGTTTTATAAAGAAGGTTATTAATAGACTGTCGTTATTATGGCGTGAGTTGTAGATTTGTCCAAATTTGGGTGCTAAAAATGAGTTACTAATCCATAATTGGCAATAGCTTTAGTGACATTTTATTTAACAAATCTTGAATGCCAACTTTCACCTGCAGGCACTTCCCAATTTTCATTCAGTTCTGCAATATTGGTCACCAAATTATTAAATACAATGGTGTTTTTTGAAACCGCTTTGTCTTTAGCCATTTTTTTAAAATCCAAGAGGGATTTGTAGGCGATAAAATCTCCTTGTTTATAGGACACATTCATTTTGTCCATTAAATCGACATTATAATCTTTCTCCAATTGTTGTATAAAATGGACAGATGCATCTATAGAACAGCCCGTAGCCTTATTTAAGTCTTGATTTAAGGCAATAATTATAAAACGTTTATATTTAATCTCATAGCCAGATTGCAAATCACTTCCATGTGCAGTCCAGTTTTCTATAAAGATGTCTAATTTTGATTTTATTTCTGTCAATTCATCCTCTGAAAATGAGCGATTGGCTTGGTAAATCCAAATTCTTGATTCTTCTGGTAATGTGCTAAAATCTACTAACATTTACTACTTCTTTTATAATTTCAAAATTACAATTTTACATCCAATTTTTTTGATTTGAAGTCACTCTAAAAATAATAAAATCCATTACAGCTTTGGCTCTGTCTTCATTTATATATGGAATCGTTAATTTGCTCGACGCTGTAAATATTTTTAAGGATGCTATATTTCTTCTTTTCTGAAATATACTTTGAGACCATTCTACCGATTGGATTTTGTGTAACTCTAATATATTTGTGTTGGTTTCTATAAATCCGTCGCCAAGAGTTAGATATGAGTCGTCAAGTTGGTAGTAAGATTTCAAAAAAGTACGGTTTGTATAGACATAAACAATAGGAATAAGTATCAAATTAACTAAAAGTAGTCTATAATCTAACAATGAAACTGCAATTAGATTCAGAATTAAAATAATCACAATGCCTCGTATCGCTTTGACGCGTTTGAAATAACTCTCTGGTTTGAGTTTTTCAGAAACGCTCTCATAAGTTGGATATATCTTTGTGGTCAAATAATCAACCTGTTCCTTCCCTAGCCCAATGATGGACAAACTTTGTTTCTGTTTTTTGTCAGCCATTGCCTGGCTGACGAATAAGGTATTGAGACCAAAGTAACGTTTCAATCGGTTGTTCGTAATCTTTATACTTTGAATTCTTCTTGGTATTAAGTTTAGTGAAACTTTATTAAATAATCCTTTAGATATTTCTAATGTATTATTTAGTTCAATAACCTTCAGGTCGTAATTAACAATGACAGACTTGCCCAATGAAATTATGAAAGCCGTCATCATCAGCAGCAAAAAAAACACGCTATTTAATATCATAAAATAGAATAAAGAGCTTTCGTCCATTTGAAACCACTCACCAAAGTGATCGTCCAATTCCATGTTGTGAATGATATCACTGAATTGAGAATATAAACCTGATAGAAAAAAGATGAGAAGGATCAGGCTCTTAAAATGGTTTTGGCTAATACCTTCCAAAATCAATTTTTTGATGGAAACTGCGAAATAAACTGTCGGATAGGAGTCATTTTTTTCTTCAATTATTTGGGTATCGACAGAAAGCAATTCATTTTTTAATAAGATGGCATTCGACCTATCCAAAGCATTAATTTCTACTTCAGAAGACTCATCTCCAGCAGTTTCAATCGTCAACGACACAACATCAATGAGTTGTTGGAGCACATTCTGTTTTATATAAACATTCTGAATTTTAGACTTCGGAATTCTAATCATCTCTTTTTTAAGAATCCCTTTGTTGAGATGGAACTCTTCCTTATCAATATGGAAAATAAAATTTTTATACTTTAAATAAGCAATCGAAAGTAATCCAATGAGGAAAACTACGACGACAAGCACAAAGGTATAGATGCCAAATCCGAAAAAATTTCCGGTTTTCACAAATTTGAAAATTAGAAGTAAAAATAGGGCAAACGTTTTTTTTAAAAAGTTAAAGGCATCAAGTCCGAAAATAATGATGATTCCCTTAATAGATTGTTTCGTCGGACTATAAAAATCAAAACTCGCCATTCATTCTTGCTGATAAATATGAATTTATTTTATGGGCTTCCGACTCTTTTAACCCTTTAATAACGAGATCACTGCCTGAATCTCCAGCCGTATAGATCCTTAAGGTTGCCAAGTGTAACTTACGTTCAAAAAGACTGCTCGAAACTTCAATATGCTGAATTCTAGCGTAAGCGACCGTCGTCAGTTTATTGACGAGAACCCCTTGAGAGTATAAGATATCATGGGTTCTTAAGGCATATTTTCTTTTCGAAAATCCATAAATCGACAATGTTAATAGCAAAACGACAATTATGGTTGCGCCTCCAAAAGTAAGCCATTGAAGAAATGAGTCAATTTTCAACTGTTCTATGAAAATGGTGGATATCAAAAGGATCATTACGGCGATATAGAAAATCAATATTCTAATAACAAGCAACTTTAGATAATTTTTTGATACTGACTGAAACTCTACAGATTCAATTTTTGGTATCGTATCCGTACTTATTTGTGAGTTGATGTACATAGATTTGTTTTTTTTGTATACCTCAATTAACTTTTGAAGTTAGTATGTGCATGAAAAAAATAAATGAACATGCGAAGGCATCTTCTAATATAAATTTAGACCTCGATTAAATCAATATGCTTATCGTGGTAACCCAGTAGATACAAAACACCATCCAACCCAATACTCGAGATTGCACTTTGTGCACTATTTTTAACTTTAGGCTTCGCATGAAAAGCGATTCCCAATCCGGCTAAATTCAGCATTGGTAAATCATTCGCGCCATCACCAACAGCAATCGTTTGGCTGATATCAATCCCTTCTCTTTTCGCAATTTCTTTCAAATATTCAGCCTTTTTATTGCCGTCGATAATCTCACCAATATAGTTTCCTGTGAGTTTACCATCTATGATTTCCAATTCGTTGGCATAGACATAATCGATTCCTAATTCTTTTTGCAGATAATTTCCAAAATAGGTGAAGCCACCAGATAAAATCGCTGTTTTATAACCATATTTTTTTAACGCATCAATTAATCGTTTAACACCTTTGGTCATTGGCAAATTCACAGCCACATCATGCAATACGTCTTCACTCAAACCTTTTAAAAGTTTCATTCGGCGTATAAAACTTTCATTGAATTCGATTTCACCTTGCATGGCAGATTCTGTAATAGCCTTTACTTCATCACCGACGCCAGCTAATTCCGCTAACTTGTCTATGACTTCCGCCTGAATCAAAGTTGAATCCATATCAAAACATACCAAACGTCTATTTCTTCTGTAGATGTTATCTTCTTGAAACGCGATATCTACATCTAAATCTTGGGATATCTGCATGAATTTCTTGGTGAATTCAGCTTTGTCATCAATTTTTCCTCTTATGGATAATTGGATGCAAGCTCTTGGATATTCATCGGTTTTCACTAATGATAAACGTCCTGTTAAACGTTTGATGGCATCAATGTTTAAGTTTTTATCTGAAATGACTTCCGTGACTTTAGAAATTTGTTCAGCCGTTAATTTTTGACCTAAAATTGTCACGATATAACGATCCTTACCTTGGTTGTCAACCCATTTTTCATAATCATCTGAAGATATCGGAGTGAATTTGGCTGTTACATCAAGCTCATAGGCTTTAAAAAGCAGATCTTTCAAAACAGCAGATGATTTGTCACCGGATTCTACTTCAAACAAAAAACCTAAAGATAAGGTATCATGAATATTGGCTTGACCAATGTCTAAAACTTTGGCATCGTAATGTGAGAGGACGTTAGTTAAACCTGAAGTCAATCCTGGTTTATCTTGTCCAGAAATATTTAATAAAAAAATATCGTTAGCCATTGCTAAAACTTTATAGTTGAGTCGGTACTATATGCAAAGCTATTTGATTTTTTAGATGGATGACTTATTGTTATGCTTGTGATCATCTGATCAAAGATTAATGCGTATAATATGCAAGACATTGGAAACTTATTGAATTAAAATTGATCATTTTTGAACGCTTGATCATTGCTCTCTTCTACATTCTTTAAGGCCTTATATTGCAAATAACTATTTAAAAATCCGAATATAAAAAAGAATATTAAAAATTTAATAATTGAAAAGGATTCTTCATTATAAAGATCATATAATGACATAATTCCTCCTCCAATCAATCCTGTTATAATCCCTGCAATGATAAATCTCTTCTTTGATATTTTAGAATTTAGAACCATATCATAAAGATTATAAATCCTGTGCATTGGCAATTAGCTCTGCAATATCCATCACGGCAATTTCACCCTCTGTATTGGTCGCTTTTACCCCATCGGTCATCATTGTATTACAGAATGGACAGCCTGCAGCAATAATTTGTGGTTTTACTTCAATTGCTTGTTCGGTTCGTTTCACATTGATGTCCTTATCGCCTTTTTCTGGTTCTTTAAACATTTGAGCACCACCTGCGCCGCAGCACAAACCACGTGATTTGCAAGATTTCATTTCGACCAATTCAGCATCCAACTTACGGATCAAATCTCTTGGTGCTTCATATATGTTGTTTGCACGACCTAAATAGCAAGGATCATGGAATGTGATACGTTTTCCTTTGAATTGTCCACCTTCGATAGTCAATCGACCTTCGTCCAATAAGGTTTTAAGAAATTGTGTATGGTGCATCACCTCATAGGTACCACCTAATCCTGGATATTCATTTTTAATGGTATTGAAACAATGAGGACAGGTTGTTACGATCTTTTTTATCTCGTAAGCATTCATCACTTCAATGTTGGTCACCGCCTGCATCTGGAACAAAAACTCATTGCCAGAACGTTTTGCAGGATCACCAGTACAGCTTTCTTCGGTTCCAAGCACTGCAAATTCTACATTTGCTTTATTTAGAATACGTACGAATGCTTTTGTTATCTTTTTTGCTCTATCATCAAAACTTCCAGCACATCCAACCCAAAATAACACTTCTGGTTTTTTGCCTTGAGCCATGAATTCTGCCATTGTAGGCACTATAAGTTGTTCGCTCATTATTTAAGTTTATGAGTTTAAGTTTATGAGTTTAAGTTTATGAGTTTGAGGTTTAGGAGTTTAGAAGTTGAATGACTAAACTACTATACTTTTTTTTTCCAACTCAAACCTCTACTCGTTTTTCCAATTCAATCTATCCATCTGATTGTAAGGCCATGGCGCTCCATTATTCTCGACGTTGGTCATCATATTATTCAACTCCATCGGTGCGGCACTTTGCTCCATAACCAAATAGCGACGCATTTCCATAATAATGGACAAAGGATCAATACTCACAGGACAGGCTTCCACACAAGCATTACACGTTGTGCAGGCCCAAAGTTCTTCACGAGTAATGTAATCGTCTAACAATTGCTTGCCATCATCTTTAAATTCACCATTATTCGTGTCCATGTTATTACCTACTTCTACAAGACGGTCACGAGTGTCCATCATAATTTTTCGAGGTGATAATTTTTTACCTGTTTTATTAGCCGGACATTCATCCGTACAACGACCACATTCCGTACAAGTATATGCATTTAGCAATTGTACCCAACTTAAATCTTGAACATCACTAGCTCCAAATTTTGCCGGTACGGCAGTTTCTGCTCCTTCTGGTACCGGTGTGAATGGATCAACATTAGGATCCATCATCATTTTCACCTCTTTGGTAACGGCCTCATTATTGTCAAATTGACCTTTTGGTCTCACTTTACCATAATACGTATTTGGGAATGCCAACAAAATATGCAAATGCTTGGAAAAATAGAGATAATTCAGAAACACCAAGATGCCTAGAATATGAAGCCACCACGCTGTACGTTCAATAATGTGCAAAGTTTCTGTGGAGGTGTTTCCAAACCAAGACATCATATATTGACTGATGATATTACCGTTACTCATCGCCTGAAAATCGACATCAGTCGCATTCATAGTTAAAAATAACATCATTAACACCATTTCAAAATACAGGATGTAATTGGCATCATTCTTTGGCCATGCAGTCATTTCATTGGCCCAAAAACGTTTGATTTTGATGATATTTCTCCTAATCCAAAATATGACAACAGAAATAAAGACAAGCGCTGCCAGAATCTCAAAACTTCCAATTAGAAATCCATATAAAGATTCAGGTAAGACCGTAGAAAATATTCTGTGTGTTCCGAACAGGCCATCAATTATGATTTCGAGCACTTCAATATTTATGATTACGAAACCTACATAAACAACGACGTGCAAAAGCCCTGCAATTGGTCGTTTCACCATTTTTGATTGTCCAAGAGCTATCATTGCCATGTTTTTCCAGCGTTGTGACGTATGGTCACTCGTATCTACATCATGACCCAGCTTTATGTTACGGACAAGTTTCTTTACATTTTTTGCAAAATATCCTAGACCTGCGATAAGCGCGATGGCAAAAAGAATGTTTGGAATGTAATTCATTGGTCTATTTTAGTTCTGGTCTGGTTGTGTCTTTTCGTCTTCTATAATGTTTCCTTCTGCATCAAATTTTGGTGGCTTTTTTCCAAAGACTGAAAAATGAACATATCGTTTAGGATTCAGCTTGAAGTCTAAAAGTAATTGTTCCATCTGTTTTGACGCACCTTCAAGATTAGTATACAATTTGTCGTCAGTCATCAGTTTTCCAAGCGTTCCATTCCCGTTTTTGACATCAGCCATCAATGAATTGACACTTTGCAATGTGTTTTCCAATTGGGCTACGGATTCTGAAAGCTTTACGTCTTTGAGATCTGCACTCATCACAGCTAGATCAGAGCTCACTTGATTGAAATTCTTAATAGCTGAAGAAAGTTCTGCATCATTCTTTGAAACCAATGAGTTTATACTATTGGAAAGTCTGTTGAAGGATGCTACAGTTTTATTCATTTCAGCAATCATTTGCTTCAATCCTTCTTCAGATTCATCCACAACCAAACGGTTTAGATTGACCATTAGCGTATCAGCCGATTCCATAGTCGTTCCTAATGTGCTGCTAATACCTGAAAAATTTTCGGTCAAACTTCTAATAAGACCTGCCTCCACAGTTGATTCTAAATAATCCCCACTTTTTGCCATTTGGTCGCCTGGCTCTGGTACAATTGCCAAACCATTACCTCCCATAAGGCCGGTCTCGTACAGTTTTATCTTGCTGTTCGTGGAAAATTTAATATCATCTTCAACAGAAATGGTAACAACGGTTTTACCCGTTTTGGTATCATATTCTATACCTACGATTTTTCCGATTTTATTCCCCTTAATGGTCACTGGAGCAGAAGTGTCCAATGCATTATAATCGAATGTGGTATGATATTCGGCATTGCTATCTAAAATATTGATGCCTTTGAGGTAATTGAACAGGAAAATCATTAAAACGATTCCTGAAATCACCAATATTGCGGTTTTTACTTCTCTTGAAATTTTCAATGTTCAAACGATTTAGTTGCGCACAAAATTAGCAATAAATATAGTAAGAATGATTTTAATTTGCAGTTGTTTTAAGCGCGTCATTAAGGTCTATGCGTTTACCATCTTTGTAAGCCACTACAAAACAGGAAGGATATCCATTTTTTTGAGCCTCTTCTTGAAGTTTTTTCACCTTATTATAATCAGAGGTATAGCCATAAAAATATTTAAACAATTTCCCTTCTTTTTCTCGCGAAATGTCAGACAAACCATTAAAATTATTTGGTTTTGGATCTAATTTGGTAGAACTTGCTGCCAACTGAACTTTGAATACAATATTATTATAAATTTGTTCGACGGAAGGAATTTCTGCTTTCTCAATTGGGGCATTTTCAGTTACAACCATTGGTGTCGCGGGCTCCGAATAGATATTTTCACCGACATTTTGATCTAGAATCTTTTTATAATCTATAATTGCCTTGTAGATCGCATCAGACATTTCATTTTGGCCTTTATTTGAATTCAGGTATGCGCCTTCTGGTTTGTAAGTCAAAAAACCTGTTTCAATCAATATACTTGGCATATATGTGTTATGCAACACCCAAAACCCTGCTTGTTTGACGCCTCGATTATTTCGCTTCAATTTATGTGTGAAATTGTCTTGTACAAATTTTGCCAACTGCGTACTTTGATCTAAATAATCTTCTTGCATCAAAGTCATTGCCATGAATGATTCAGGTGAGTTGGGATCAAAACCATCGTAATGTGATTCATGATCGTCCTCAAGAAAAATCACTTCGTTCTCTCTTTTGGCAACCTCAAAGTTACGCTGGTTCGCATGAAGCCCCAATACAAAAGTTTCAGTGCCATTTGCAGCAGAATTATGCGCATTGCAATGCACAGAAACAAATAAATCGGCATCCGCGTTGTTGGCAATGGCTGCACGACCTCTCAAGGTAACGAAAACATCTGTCTTTCGTGTGTAAATAACCTGAATTTTGGGATTTTTTTCTAGTTCTTTTCCAACCTCCAATATAATATTTAGTGCAATCTCCTTCTCATAAAACCCATTACCTCGATTCCCAGGATCTTCGCCCCCATGACCAGCATCAAGTACCACGACAAATTTATTTTTATGTTTTTGTGCATTTGTGGATGTTAAAAAACATATAAATATGAAGGAGGTCAATACGATTGTAGATAAGGTGTTCGTTCTCATAAGTGTTCTAACGGCTAATAATCTCGGTTTATTTTAATTTTAGATTTATATTGGACAATCCCAAAAAAATATATGTAATTTTGGCATTTCAAAAACCGAGCCATACTTTTACAAAAATACACCTAAAAGCATTGCGTACAAACAAACTCCACATACTTTTTACCTTAAGTTTTACAGTGCTTATTAACACTTTAGGAGTTGCCCAAGATTTGCCAAAAACGACGGAACCGATTAAATCAACTGAACGGGATAGTGTGGTAATGACGATGGATTCTTTAAGAAGTTTACCTATTAACTTAAAAGAGAATGATTCCATTCAATCCGATTCTATACCAAAAAAGAAAGATTTCCTAGAAAGCATCGTGAAGTATAAAGCGACGGACTATGTCTCAATGAACCAACGTGAACAAAAGATTTACCTCTATAACGAGGCCGAAGTTTTGTATCAGGATATGGAAATCAAATCAGGGATCATTGTGATTGATTATAGTAAAAATCTAGTATACGCGGGACGTCTGAAAGATTCGGCCGGTGTTTATACCCAAAAACCTGTATTTACACAAGGTTCAAATGTAGTGGAACCTGATTCCATTATTTTTAATACAGAAACTAAGAAGGCACTGATTTTCAATTCGCGTACAGAACAAAGCGGCGGTTATATTGATGCTGAACTAACGAAAAAAGAAAATGATTCGGTTTACTTCTTAAAAGAAGGAAAATTTACTACGTCCGAAAATCGCGAAGATCCTGAATACTATTTTAGGATGCGAAAAGCTAAAATTGTACCTGGAAAAAAAGTAGTGGTAGGGTTTACCAACATGTACATTTATAATGTCCCTACTCCTGTTGGCTTGCCGTTTGCGTATTTTCCAATGACCAATAAGCAAACCTCTGGAATTATCATGCCTTCGCCAGGACAGGAAAGTAATAGAGGTTATTTTCTTCAAAATGGTGGATACTATTTCGCCATCAGTGATTATGTCGATTTGGCGGTTATGGGTGATTATTATACAAATGGCAGTTATGGATTACGATTGGAATCGCAGTATGCATTGAGATATCGCTTCAGTGGGAATGTAGGATTTCGTTACGAAAATTTAATAAATAGTGAGCGTGGTTTTCCTGATTACTCAAAAACCTCTGTGTATAATTTACGTTGGTCACATTCCCAAGATACCAAAGCTAGTCCAAGTTCTAGATTTTCGGCTTCTGTGAATCTTGGAAGCAGTACCTATTATCAGGAATCCATCAACCAGATCAATCAGTCGAACTTTTTGAACAACACCTTGTCATCCTCCATTTCCTATTCAAAAACATTTGACACAGAACCAAGCATCAATTATAGTGTTACTGCCACACATTCACAAAATACACAAACGCAACAAATTGATATGACTTTACCGACATTTCAAGGTAGTGTAAGTCGTATATATCCGTTTGAGCCATCCATTGGCACAAAGAAAGGTATTATTGAGAATATCAACTTTCAATATAACATCAGAGCAGAAAACAGAATTCAGACTACCGATTCTCTATTCTTTAAAAAAGAAATGTTTGATGATGCCTTGATGGGTGTCAAGCATAGCATTCCACTTACTACGAACTTTAAGGTATTTAATTATTTTAGTGTTAGTGCATCTACCAATTTTGATGAAAATTGGACTTTCAATACCATTAGACGCTATTACGATGCTGAAGAAGATGAAGTCATAACGGAAGATCTCAATGGTTTTGACAGTTTTAGGACTTATAATTTTAGCACAAGTGTTGGTACAACGGTCTATGGCATGTTCGATTTCAGAAAACCTGGAAAAGACCCTAAAATTCAGGCGATTCGTCACGTGATGAGACCTTCTATTAGTTATAACATCAATCCTGCATTCGACGAGTACTATGATACGTTTGAATATATAGATGCTGATGGCACGTTCACAACTGATGAATATACGCGCTTTCAAAACTCTATTTTTGGTAGTCCAACTAATACGTTTTCCAGTTCGATGGGAATCTCCTTGGCAAATAACTTTGAAATGAAGGTGAGACCAAAAGACTCAACTGAAACTGAAGCCAAAAAAATCAAGATTTTAGACAACTTGAATTTTTCAACCTCTTACAATTTTGCTGGCGATTCGTTGCAATGGAGCCCATTGAGAGTGTCTGGAGGAACCCAGATTCTTGACAGTAAGATGAGCATCAACTTTGGAATGGTTTTAGACCCTTACGCTTTAGATAATAATAATCGAAAAGTAAATACTTTTAACGTTAGTAATGGTGGTAGTTTGTTCCGGATGACTTCTGCCAACGTCAACGTTTCGTATTCCCTGTCCAATGCTACTTTTTCTGGCAATCCAGAAGAACGAGATGGCTTGGATGCGCGCGAAGAACAAGAATCGCTTTTGAGTGGTGGACGTTCGGATGATTTATTTGGTAAGCCTCAAGATTTTGCCGATCAGCGTTTGACTAATGACGATGACGATGATGACGAAGTGGAATTAAGTGAGCTCTATAATTACAAAATACCTTGGAGTCTTCGTTTGCAATATGCCGCCAACTATTCCAATAATACGCGTGAAAACACCATTTCATCTCACTCGTTGATGTTTTCTGGAGATGTGGATATTGCGCCTCGCTGGACTTTAGGCGCGTCTTCTGGTTACGATTTTAAGAATCAAGGATTTACTTATACGCAGTTACGTTTTGAACGGGATCTCTTAAGTTGGAGAATGAATTTTAGTTGGATTCCTTTTAGTGATCGTGCGTCGTGGAGTTTCTTCATCGGAATCAAATCTAACTTGTTGAAAGATCTTAAGTACGATCAACGAAATCGTCCGGATAGGCAGTTGTAGAAGGCTGTTGGCTGTTGGAACTTACCAATTAATTTCTTTATTTTAACCGTTAAAATATACTTATATGAAAAAAATCATCCATACTTCAAAAGCTCCGGCTCCAATAGGACCTTATAATCAAGCAGTTTTAACAGGGAATATGTTGTTTACTTCAGGGCAAATTGCAATTGACCCAGAAAGTGGGGAATTGATTTTGTCTGACATTAAAACGGAAACCAAACAGGTCATGGAAAACATGAAAGCTGTTCTTGATGCTGCTGACATGACATTTGAAAATGTCGTAAAAAGCTCTATTTTTATTAGCGACATGAACAATTTCGGTCAAATCAATGATGTGTATGCAACTTATTTTAATAGCGACACTGCTCCTGCTCGTGAAACTGTCGAAGTTGCTAATTTGCCAAAGTTTGTGAATGTGGAAATTAGTATGATTGCAGTAAAATAATTGTCAAGAAAAAGACACTTATGCCTTTATTTTTTTGAATAGGCAATCAATTGACTGACCATTGTTTTAGCGGTATCTGAATAATCCTCTTCATATTTTTCTATGAGTGCTTTTTTAGTAGTCTTCTCGCCTTTGGCCTGACCTTCCCACAATACAGAAAGTGTCGCATGTGGAGGTAGCATGAGTCCAACAGCGTTGAAGAAGTTACTTAAATTTGAAATGACATGTTGCGCACCATCGGAATCTCCAGTGATGACAATGCCACCGACTTTTCCTTTCAGTTTTGAAGGTTTGCCATCCATGATTTCATCGTGCAGTTCGTCAAGACGTTCGATGACCCGTTGCATTTCTGATGATTGATTGTTCCACCAAATTGGAGTTGCAAAAATAATGATATCCGCTTTAAGGATTTTTTTTAGAATGCCTGGCCAATCATCTCCTTTTCCCATATCACTGTAAGTTCCAGAAGGGATGTTGTGTTCGATGAGTTTGATGACTTCACAGGAAACCTTTTCCTTTTTGAAATGATCAATTAGAAATTCCGATAAGGTTTCTGTATTGGATAAACCTGATAGTTTTAGGGTTCCGAGTAAAATAATCGCTTTCATGAAGTTGTGTTTTGAATGTTACTAAATTAGTTACAAAAAAAACATCACTATAACCCTATCCGCAAAAGAAATAACTCGAATCGATTATAATCGTCTTGTATGATACTCTACTAATCCTTCAATAGGACGACGTACAAAATTGCCAGCCTTAAACCCCATCTCTTCACCAACTTCTCTGATTTCATTTTGCGAGAAAAAGGCAATGGACCCTGCAAAATGAACAGGCACTTTTTCTATTTCATTTTTAAATTGAAGAATCATGTTTTTTGCAAACAGTCTGACACCCTCTTTAATCATGTGTTGAACGTAGGCCGAGTCTTTATTTAGGAACATAAATTCTGCAAAGCTTGCTAAATATGCATTAGGACTTGGTTGCTTGTATAGATTATATTTTACATAATCGGCATCCATGTTGAACTTTTCTGCAAAAGACACACGGATGGCTTCTGGCATGTGATTGAAATAGTAATCGCGAATCAATTGCTTTCCATAATAATTTCCGGAGGCATCATCCATCAAGGTATATCCTAAAGAGGTTACTTTTTGGTGCAAATGTGTGCCATCATAATAGCTACAATTAGAGCCTGTGCCTAAAATACAGACCACTGCGGCTTCATCATCATGATTTAAGGAAGCTCTTACGGCAGCCATTGTATCTTCGGTGACCTCAACTTCAGCATTGACGAAAATATCTTCCAACACTTTCTTAAGCATCAATTTCGGGTTTTCTGTTCCACAGCCAGCTCCATAAAAGAAAACGTGTGTGACATCACGTTTTTGCGCCATCAATTCATCACTATTTCTAATGATTTTGTATAGTTTCTTTTCTTTGAGGATTTCAGGGTTTAGACCTTTGGTCCTGATTTTCTCAAGAAGTCGCTTGCCATTGTTATCTACTGAAATCCAATCGGCTTTTGTAGAACCACTATCAACAATTAAAATCATATGCTTTTAGCTAAAAAATTCCGCATTCATTTGATACTATATAAATATAGGCAAACGGATGCGGAATGTGATTATTTATTATAAAGAATGTACGTGTTGTGCTAACTCAACTAATTTAGTAGAATATGCAAACTCATTGTCATACCAACCAACAATTTTAAAGAATCTTGAATTCAATTCGATCGCTGAATCTGCATCAAACACACAAGTTCTTGTCTCACCTACGAAATCTTGTGAAACTACAAAATCTTCAGTGTAACCTACAACTCCTTTATAGTCGCCTTCAGCTGCTGTTTTGAATGCTTTTTTAATCTCTTCAATAGAAGTTTCTTTTTTAGTTCTAAATGTTAAATCTACAACAGAGACGTCAGCAGTTGGTACTCGGAACGCCATTCCTGTTAAGATACCATCCAACTTTGGAATTACTTTTCCTACTGCCTTTGCAGCGCCAGTGGATGCTGGGATGATGTTCAATAAAGCACTTCTTCCACCTCTGAAATCTTTTTTGGTTGGTCCGTCAACGGTTAATTGACTTGCCGTTGTTGCGTGAACAGTTGTCATCAACCCTTCTTCTAGTCCGAAGTTGTCATCAACGATTTTAGCCATTGGTGCTAAACAGTTCGTAGTACAAGATGCATTTGAGACAATATTGTCAGATGCTTTTGCTTCTTTATGATTAACTCCCATAACAAACATTGGTGCATCCTTACTTGGTGCAGAGATCACTACTTTCTTCGCTCCTGCATCGATATGAGATTGTGCAGATTCTAATGTGGTGAAAATACCTGTACAATCAGCGACGACGTCTGCTCCTACTTCATCCCACTTCAAGTTTTTTGGATCTCTTTCTGCAGTGACACGAATGGTTTTTCCATCAACCACTAAATGGCCATCTTTAACTTCAATTTTTCCTTGGAACCTTCCGTGAACTGAATCGTACTCTAACAAATAGGCTAAATGGTCCACTTCCAACAAATCGTTGATTGCTACGACATCTACACCTGGTTTGTTAAGTGTTGCTCTAAATACAATTCTTCCTATTCTACCGAATCCGTTGATTCCTAATTTTAATTTTGACATGTTTTTTTGTTTTTAATTTTCTGTTTTTGGCTCTTTGCCTTTGGCTCTTGGCTTTTAGGTTGTCATGATGTCTGACACTCTTAATAATTCCTTATTTATTTTCGATTTTCCTTTGACGGCTTGTTCCAATGGTGTTAAGGTGATGACATCGTTCATTAGCCCGACCATATAGTTTGTTTTACCATCCAATAAGCTTTCTACGGCTTTTACTCCCATACGACTCGCTAGCACACGGTCAAAACAGGATGGCGAACCTCCTCGTTGCATGTGGCCCAAAACCGAAACTCGAACATCATATTCGTCCATGTTTTCTTCTACATAATCTTTAAGCTCGAAAACATTTTTTCCTATTTTATCACCTTCGGCAACGACGACGATACTTGATGATTTACCAGATTGTTTACTGCGATGCAAGGACTCTAATAAGCGATCTAATCCCAAATCTTCTTCTGGGATAAGGATTTCTTCCGCTCCTGCTCCAACACCTGCATTTAGCGCAATATGTCCCACATCTCGACCCATTACTTCTACAAAGAAGAGGCGATTGTGTGAACTTGCGGTATCTCTGATTTTGTCAATGCAATCGACAACTGTATTTAATGCGGTATCAAAACCAAGGGTGTGTGATGTGCCGTAAATATCGTTATCTATGGTTCCAGGGATTCCCATGACTGGGAAATTGTATTCTTGGTTGAAAAGTAGACCACCGTTGAACGTTCCGTCGCCACCTATAAGGACTAGGGCATCTATATTGGCTTCTACAAGCTTATCGTGCGCTAATTTTCTTCCTTCTGCAGTACGGAATTGTTTTGAACGTGCGGATTTGAGAACCGTTCCACCTTTATTGATGATGCCTTTGACACTACGTGCATCCATTGATTTGAAATCGCCTTCGATCATACCTTCATAACCTCGATAGATCCCCACGCATTCTATATTGTGATAAGCACATGTTCTTACCACTGAACGGATGGCGGCATTCATTCCTGGAGAGTCACCTCCAGAGGTCATGACCCCTATTTTTTGTATGCTTTTTGACATGTATTTTTTAGTTAGAGTAAGTAAAACTAATAAACTAAAGTTAGATTTATCATTCAATTGCGGTTTATTTAACAGTACTATGAAAACTCAAACGTTTTCGTTAATAAGTATCTGATAACTGTGGTTTTTGGTTGCTGGTTTTTAGTTGTTGGTTGCTGTTTTTGGTTGGTGGTTATTGGTTGTTGGGCGGAGGATTTTTTTGTTGTGTTTTTTGAGGTGTATTTTGGGGTGTTTTTGAGGTTTTACTGGGGTTTTGAAGCGTTTTTCGAGACTACACATTACAACTGTTAGACTACAGATAACAACTGTTAGCCCACAGATAACAACTGTTAGACTACAGATAACAACTGTTAGCCCACAGATAACAACTGTTAGGCTACAAAGTACAAGTGTTTGACATGAAATAACCATTGGTTGTCATGAAAGTACTGTTGGTTGTCATGATATCACTATGTGTTGGCAGAAGATAATCTTTGTTAGACGACAAAGTATAACTGTTAGGGTACGGATAACCTTTGTTAGGGCTGGGAATACTTTTGGTGGATTGGGGGCGATTGCAGATAAGTGCTTGCAACTCGCTTTTTTAGTCTGCTATAATTAGGGATTCAACTTTTAATCATTTGGTCTTTCAGGAATGTAAACTATATCGACTTCGATTTCATTTCCATACGTTACAATGAGGGAACATAATACGGAAACACTTTCGCCATGGTGAGTAGCAGGTTTCATGACAGGCATTTTTCTAAACACTCTTAAGATTTCTGCTTGAATGGTTACTTCTGAATCTCTAACTTTCATGCCAGTGAGATTGCCGTTTTCGTCGATAATAAAAAATGCCTCTACCTGTTTTGGTTCTGAAAGATTTAAATCTTTAGATACACTCGAGTTAAACTCACGCTTTATAAATGTGGATACTTTATTATTAAAACATGCTCTTGTTGCTTCCATAGAGAGATCTTCACAACCATTATACACTGGGGCAATTTCTACATCTTTTAGTAGTATGCTATCGTCACTAGTATAAATTGCCATACCGTCATCATGCGATACGATGCTACATAAACTCAATAAAGCCTGTTCCTCTTCTTCTGTCATATTACCTTGTGCCATCACTTGTTCTTGAACGGCATTAATTTTCATTATTAGATCACTTTCTGTGCTTATTGAAGCGTTAGGCGACTCCTTGCAAGAAAAACATAAGATGCCTAAAGAGATGATTGAAATATATACTGAATTTTGTGTGCTTTTTCTTATCAATTTGAATTTCATAAGTTTTGTTTTTTTTGGTTTGGTGCCCACGGTTGATATATATGAGATGTGGCGTGTTTTGGTACAAACCATTAAATGTACAAAACTGCGCTGGAAAACTCCCAAGAATTTTCCGGATGAGCGATGGCCAAGCAATGGCTTATACGCGGTGTTGTGCAACGTTGTTATTCATCAATTTTTCTTTTATTTCCACATTCCGCACATAATTTTGCTTTTGGTGTTCGATATGGTTTTCTGCAATTTTCACAATCAGGCCCAATTTGGTCGAGTGAATGGTGCATTATTGCATTTGGTTCAGTTTCGTCAAATCCAGACAAATTTTTATAATAATCCAACAAATTTTTAAATCTTTCTTGTCTGTTCGCTTTTGCAATTTTAAATCCCTCGGAATATAATTTAGAAGCGATTGCGAATTCGTTTTTGTCCAACATTGGAATTTCCATTTTGCATCTCCAACAATATTTAATTTCCATATTATTACATTTGTTATTCATTTGGGATTGTCACAAAACCTGTCCAAATCAGAATAATATATATTAGGCAAAATATTGAAAAGGCTTTGAGGAAATAATTATAGAATTTGAAAATTCCAGATGATTTCTCAACCAATTTCGGGTTTCTTTTTTGAAGTCCGATTTTTAGCTTATTGGTAATTATTGGTCCTAAAAACCAAAAAAAGAAAAATGCTCCGATAAAAAATAATGACAATCCGATTTTAAATTTCAATATTCGATGTTTTTTTCAATGTTGCACAATGTTGTTGTGTATTGGCTATGGCGTGTCTCGTCACAGAGCTTTCCTGATAAAACTGGCTTTATGAAATCCGTAGGATTTTCAAAGTGTGGACTGACCAAGCCATAGCTTATATACGGTGTTGTGCATAGAATTTATTCCACGCAAATTATTCCTTCTTGTGAAATTTTTTGGCCTTCGTTTGTTGTCATTGTTGCATCATAAAACATACATTTTCCTTCAATTTTAACTTTAGAAACAACAATTCCATTATTTTCATTTACCCATTTTTTTCCGTCATCCAATTCCGCTTTTGATTCGTCGTAAGTTAATCGGTAGGTACAGTCGTCAATCCATTCAAGTATTTCATATTCGGGAATATCATTATCAATTCCGTTTTTCCATTCGGTTTGAGTGTTTTTTTCTCGAACAACAATATATCTGTTAATCGAAAGGTCTCTTTCGGCTGTCCATTCATTTATTGTGTCGTTCGTGGTGACTGTATATTTTTTCATTTCATCACTCGTAGGAATGAAGAAAGTTCCAACTTTAAAATCCGCACAAGTTAATTCCTGTGCACTTGTTGTTAGTCCAATTAATAACACTGTAATAAGTAAGAATTTCATTTTTTTCATATTATGCACAACGTGTTTGTGTATGGCTCGTTGCGGAAAATCAGCTATGATTTTCTGCCGTAACCGAAAGATAGCAAATTGCAATGAATTCCGATTAGGAATTCAGCCGCAATGAGCTATACACATTGTTGTGCATAGTACTTTTATTAAAGTAGTGAGGCTTTTACAACTTTTACGGTCATTAAATCAGGCATAGGTGATACCAAATCAATATAAGCTACAAAGATTTCATCGTTTAAAATAGTTATCCCTCTTATGGTGATATTATCTAAATTCAGTGACGTAGTTAATTCACTATATAAATTGGTAGTTGTATCATAGATTCCTATAAATGCACTGCTATTATCAGACTCCTTATTTCCTCCAACAAATATTGTATCATTATATATTGAGGTAAATGATTCATAAATTCCATAAGGAAGAGTTTCTTGACTCCAAATATCATTTGTTATATCGTAAATGTTTAATTCGTTATAAATAGTTGTTAAGTCAGTACCACCAAACATATAAAGCTTATCGTTAAGTACTGAACCATCAGCATGCATTCTAATGCCATTAGGGAAAACAGATAACTCATTAAAAGTCTCACTATTTGTGTCAAAAAGTTTTAAAGGCATATCTGTACAATCATGACACCTTTCTCCAGAGAGTATGATTATGTCGTTATTATACTTTGTTGCTTTTGAGTAACTTAACCCACTATAATAATTTATATCATTTATATTTGAAAGGTTTAAATCATATTTAATGGTACTTATATATGAGAATGAATAAATTGTATTGTTTACAATTTCAATTTGTCTGCTTTCAGTATCATCATCGTGGATTATTTCAGATTGAGTAGAGTTTGACAAATTATATTTTATAACTCTTTCAAATTGTTCAGGCCAAACATCTTCATTTGAAGAAGTTATGAATAAAGAATTTGTGCTAACATCACTGATTATATCCATATCCAAAGTATCAACTTGATAAGACATTACTTCGGTAAAATCCAATGAATTTGAATTTTGGATAGAAGGTTCATTGTCAGATGAACAAGAACTAAATGTAATTGCGATTAATAAGATAAAGGTTAGATTTTTCATAGATTTTTATTTTTATAACGGGGAAATTTTGTTGGTATTATGCACAACGTTTTTGTGTATGGGTCGTTGCGTGTTTGAGCAACTAATTTAGTAAACAAAAACGAACGCGAGAAAATTCCGAAGGAATTTTCTAAATAAGCACTTGCCAAAGCAATTAATTATAGCATCCATGAAAAAGCAGCGAGTCTCGTATCTTTAAAGTTCACCAAAACAA
>JBPOFM010000004.1:0-317140 GCA_051252455.1 Aquaticitalea sp. | reverse complement strand
CGGCCTCGTGGCGCAACTGAATAGCGCACTTGATTACGGCTCAAGAGGTTACTGGTTTGAATCCAGTCGAGGTCACAAGAAAAAAGCAAGCTATTTAAGTAGCTTGCTTTTTTTATTTTACAATATTCAGCCTCAATGAACTATCACTTTTTATTAAAACCTTCAATACCCTCCTTCATCCATGCATAATAATCATCGGCATCTGGGGTGTATCCTACAGGCTCATTAAGATTTTGTTCGTCATGACCCATTAACACATAGAATGGTTGGGTATTTGTTTTATAACGAAGGGTTTGGAATTCGCTCCATTTTTGTCCAATATATTTGAGTTTTTTACCCGGTCTTAATTGTGATTCTGTAATTTCATCAGCTTCCAAACTTCTTTTGTCGTCAACATATAATGAAATAAGTACGACTTCATTCTTGAGACTGTTAAGAACTTGATCGTCCACCCAAACATTTTGTTCCATTTTTCGGCAATTCACACACGCCCAACCCGTAAAATCGAGCATGACAGGTTTCCCTACTTTTTTAGCATATGCTAATCCTTTTTCGTAATCGTTGAATGCTAAAATTTGGTGAGGTGCCAAAAGATGTGCTCCATCAGGTAGTTCCTCGTTCCCATTTGACATCACACCGCCACCAACTTTAGAATTTCCAACTCCGTAAGGGGATTCAGCGTAATCTAACGGTGGAGGAAATGCACTGATTAATTTTAAAGGTGCTCCCCATAAACCAGGGATCATATAAATTGTAAATGCAAGAGCCACTAATCCCAAACTCAAACGACCTACAGAAATATGTGTTAGAGGCGAATCATGCGGTAATTTGATTTTTCCAAGGAGATAGAGTGCCAAGGTGCCAAAAATCGCAATCCAAATGGCAATGAAAACTTCACGTTCTAAAATATGTAATTGCAAGACCAAATCGGCTTGTGACAGAAATTTGAAGGCCAAAGCCAATTCTAAAAATCCTAAAAAAACCTTAACCGTATTTAACCAGCCTCCAGATTTTGGTAATGAATTTAACCAACCTGGAAATGCTGCAAATAAAGCAAATGGTAAAGCGATCGCTAAAGAGAATCCGAGCATGCCGATTATTGGCGCAATTCCGCCTTTCGAAGCTGCTTCCACTAATAATGTGCCTACTATAGGACCGGTACAAGAAAATGACACAATTGCTAATGCCAAAGCCATAAAGAAAATCCCAATTATACCGCCTCTATCTGCTTGTCTGTCCACTTTATTTGCCCATTTATTGGGAAGTACAATTTCGAATGCCCCTAAAAACGACAAAGCAAATACAACCAGTAACAAAAAGAATATAATATTGAACCAAACATTGGTTGCCAATGCATTTAAAGCGTCAGCTCCAAAAATCGCTGTAACCGCAGTTCCTAAAAGCACATAAATTATGATAATGCTTATACCATAAATGATGGCGTTTCGAATTCCTATTGCTTTGTTTTTACTTTGTTTGGTGAAAAAGCTAACGGTCATTGGAATCATAGGAAATACGCAAGGTGTTAGCAAAGCTGCAAAACCAGATAAAAATGCAATGAAAAATATAGCAAATAGCCCTTTGTTTTCTTCTTTCTTTTCTTCTTGTTCTATTTCCTTAACTGCTTTCGAGGTTTCATCATTTTCAGATACTTGAAAATTAATTCCTCCTACCTGCGACGATTCCAATTGGGTTGATGCTTCCCCCTTATTATTGAAGTCGAAAACTAAATCGATAAAATTCGGAGGCGTGCATTGTTCGTCATTACAAGCCATAAACTCAACTTCACCTTTCACGATTGAAAGTTCTTTGTTAAGTACTTTGATGCGCTGTTTAAATTCCACGACACCATCAAAAAATTTGATTTTCATCCCGAAAATTGGGTCATCAACCGTCTCTCCCTTTCCTTCAGAAACCGCACCGTTTAATTCAAAATCTGAAGTGGTTTCGAACGTGAAAAGTGTTGCGATTGGTCCACCGTCAGGAACTTCCTGGGAATAGAGATGCCAACCTTTATCGATGGAGGCCGTTGCGATCAATGTATATTCGGAATCCGAGATTTTTTCAACAGAAGACGTCCATTTAACCGGTTTCAAGATTTGTGATTGTAACGATAAGGACGTAAATATTAAGAATAAGAAAGACAGTAATTTAAACTTCATCTGTAGGGTAATTGACTTTTTGACACTAAAAAATAATCACAAAAATACGACATTCTTATGAGAGGCTAAAAGTCCGTATAAGCGTAAAATTTCTGTGTTAATAAGTTGCTAAACTTTGGGAATTAATGTCAGATGGATCAATCTAAAGCGTTTTTAGTGACAAAAACACGCCAACCAATAATGGCCATTTGAAGTTTCGTGGCTTTGGATAAATCCAATTGTCTCTTGCTATAGCTCGGGAGAATAGCTTTATTGAGTTCTGCCAACAACTTGAAAAGTGATTTTTTCATTTTGTAAAGTTAAGAAAAGAAGTGTCAAGATGTTAAATTAAAGATTTAATAAACCATATATTGAAAGGTCTAAATTGCGTTACCTATCTTTGAAAAAAAAATCACAATGAAAAAAATAATTACTTCTTTTATTATTCTTTTAGTCGCTCAATCGGCTTTAAGTCAAGTGCTCCGCATCAACGAATTGGATTGTGATACGCCAGGTATTGATGATATGGAATTCGTGGAATTAAAATCTGAAACACCGAATTTTCCATTGGATGGTTACGTGGTTGTGTTTTTCAATGGCTCAAGTTCTGGTGGCAACATGAGTTATCTGGCATTTGATCTTGATGGGTTTGAAACCGATATCAATGGTTTGTTGCTCATGGGAAGTTCGACTGTGACCCCTTTTCCACAATATTTGATAGCACCCAATTTAATCCAAAATGGCGCAGATGCCGTGGCAATCTATCAAGCGGACGAAATAGATTTTGAAGAACCCGTTTTGGCTTATGTCGATGAAACCCTGATCGACGTACTGTTGTACCAAACTAGTGATTCTGATGGTCAAGGATTGGTCACTATCTTTTCTGAATTCGATCCATCAATTCAAATTATAAATGAAGGTGCTGGAAATAACACCAATTCGATTCAGCTGGATAACGGTAATAATGACATGGGATATCTGGTTCAAACACCAACGCCGAGACGTCTCAACGATGGAAGTGGCATTGTTTTGAATGGTATTTTGATGACCCTGACTCAAACGATGTATGATGAAGGCGACACGTTCGATATCATTTTTACAACAGAACAAGATGTGACGTCTGATCTTAATTTCAACATTAGTCTAAGTAGTGGAACATTTGAAACAGATGATTTTACGGGAAATTTGACGATCACCATTCCAAACGGTTCAAACACGGCAACCACAACCATCAATTTGGTAGATGACTCTTTTGATGAAGGTGATGAAGTCATGACCATTCGATTGACTGGTTTTCCACCTACCTTTTCTTCTCTGAATAATAATTTGCGTATCCGGGTTGTCGACAACGATTTTACGGTTGCGAGTTATGGAACGCCAATTAACCCAACCTATGGACTAGTTGCAAGTACAGAGCCTAATGAATATTACGAAAGCCTTGACGGGTTGGCGGATACTGCATTGCGTCAAGCAATTCAAGAAATAATTGCGGAAGAGGGAGTGGTAAGAGCTCAAACTTACACAGATATTATTGATATTTTGAAAGAAGCGGACCAAAACCCTTTAAATAGTAACGAAGTTTGGTTGGTTTACAAAGAAATAGGACGACCAAAACTAGATTTCCAAACGACTTCAGTCAGTACAGGAAAATGGAATCGTGAGCATACCTATCCGCGTTCACGAGGTAATTTTTTCAGTATTAATTTAGATGATATTGCTGATGGAAAGGAGATTTTTTGGAACACAACAGCAGATTCTTTAAGACATGGAAATTCAGATGCACATGCATTACGCGCTGCGGATGGACCAGAAAACAGCTCGCGGAATAACCAACATTATGGACAATATAATGGGCCAGAAGGCACACTTGGTGGTTTTAAAGGTGATGTTGCGAGAAGTGTTTTGTATATGGAATTGCGTTTTAATGGGCTGCAGGTCGTGAATGGTTTTCCAGAAGGAACTGTTGGCGAATTAGGGGATTTGGCCACTTTATTGGATTGGCATAGAAACGATCCGCCGGACGATTTTGAAATGAACCGAAACAATGTGATTTATACGTGGCAAATTAATAGAAATCCGTTGATTGATTATCCGGATTTGGTAGAATATATATGGGGAAATATGGTCGGTCAGCCATGGGATCAGCCTCTTGGAGTTGATGAAATAGGGGAGTTGTCCCTTCACTTATATCCAAATCCAACAAACGGTCGAATTTATCTTAAAGGAATTACAGAAGCAACTGAAATCGACGTCTATTCAGTAGAAGGTCGATTACTTACAAGTTATCAAATGGATCAAAGTTCTTATATCGATTTGAATCTTCCAAGTGGTATGTATATTTTGAAAATGGCTTCTGAAGGCAAAATAGTGACGAAAAAATTGATTGTAAAATAAAGTATCTGAAAATTACTGTTCATAAAGAAGCTCAAATCGTGTAGATTTGAGCTTCTTTTATTACTGTCAATTTAATTATCACTTGAGTCTATAAACAGATTTCCATCTTTTATTCCCATCGAAATTTGAGAAATCCCATCGTCATTAGTAAATGTTCCCGATTTGCTTTGACCATTTCCGTTTGATAATTCTACTTTGATTTTAATGATCTCTCCTTTAGTATTCCTTTTTAATTTTGAATAGTCAAATGTCACACCTTCTGATTTCAATTGCGTTTTATGCACTGTAAGCATTTTATCATTCGTGTTTTTTGTTATTATAGCGGTGTTGTAGCTTTTAACAGTGTCGCTCACATATGAACCCTCTTCCACCTGCACTTCAGTACTAATCGACCAAGAATTAAGGTCATTCTTGGAATCAGTTTCTTTTTTAGTTTCAATTGTTTCCGCACCGATAGCAATGGTCTCATTGGCTCCATGAAGTGAGGCATCATCTTTTGTGGTAATATAAATGACATCATTTTTTCCTTTTTCACCATACTTTTTAACGGCTTCATCGCCTTTCAGGACAATCACATTTTTAATCTCACTTGATTTAAGATTGGACATTTCGCTGCTTGAAATTTCTTTCCCGTCCAATAGCATCAAAGGCTGTGTGCCGTTGCTATTGAAAATTCTCATGTTGTTGCCTTTTTCTACGGCAATAATTTCTACATCCTTACCATCATCATCTGTCCAAACAATATTTTTTACGTCCTGCTTTATCCAAACAGTGTCGTTCTTATTCTTTTTCACAAAAACAACATCATCTGCCTCATTACTGCTTTTAACGGTATCCGATTTAAAAACATAGGTATTCTTTTGTTTTTTCACCGCATGATTTTCACCGTCCTTACCAACAACGGTGACCGTTTCATCGTTGTCATCCTCGTCATCTGTGGTGTACACAAATACATTGTTGCCATTATCTTCTGTTTGTAGAGCTTTACTTCCGTCGTTTTTGGTTTTTACCTCAAAACTTTGACTCAAATTTTTCATGGCTTGTGCGATTGTCACCTTATTTTCGTGAACGTTGAGCGTAATAGCAATATCGTTTATTGGGTCACTAGAATTCACAAAAAATTCACCTGAACCTTTTTTAGAATCATATTCAATTGCAATTCCAATAATTTCTTTTCTGTCGTTTCTGTTAAGCTCTTTATACACGATGCTGACCTCTTGATTAGCCATTTTTTCTTTGATAAAATCTAGTTGTTTATCTTTTGTGTCTTTTGTGATGACATATTTCAAAATGTTTTGACCGATTTCTACTTTATCGGTATCCGTAGATGCGTTTTGAGCACTTATCTCAACGCTGGAATTGATAAAAATTAATGTCAACAAAGGAAATGCCAAAATAATTTTATAACCTTTCATAATTATTTAATTTAAAGAATCTATTGATTGCCATCTTGTTATGAATGTCATCCATGTGAATAAATCAACCCTCAAATATAAGACATTTTAGGCTCCATTGTAATTGTCCCTATAAAAACTCGTATCACTCTACTGATATAGTTTGACGAATTGCGTAACGTCACATTTGTTATATCGATTACCGTAATTGTTTTATCAGATTTGTATGTCTAGCGGCAAATCGTTTTCAAATTGAGATTCATTTACAATTTGATTTTATCTTATCTTCGCATCAAATTTTGAATTATGAGTATATTTTGGGTTGTTTTAGGGTTGATATTATTGGTTGTTGGTGGAGAATTTTTAGTGCGCTCCTCCGTTGCGTTATCATTTAAATTCAATATTTCCAAATTGGTCATTGGTATGACTGTGGTGTCATTTGCAACATCAGCACCAGAGCTTTTGGTCAGTCTCCAAGCAGCACTTGATGGTTCTTCAGATATAGCTTTAGGAAATGTCATTGGTTCTAATATTGCAAACATTGGTTTGGTTTTGGGAATCACTGCGATTATTTCACCACTGGCGATTGATAAAAATTTCTATAAGCTAAATTGGCCAATGATGATGCTGTTGTCGGTTGTTTTATATTTTATGCTGCAAAGCGGAGACGTTCTCAACCGCTGGGAAGGTATCGCATTAATGATTTCATTAGTTATTTTCCTTTATATTTTAATAAATCGTTCAAAAAATGAGCCAGAAACGCATATCGAAGATTTGGATGAAGCACTACAGGTGACATCGGGATTTAAAATTACTGTTTGGCTTTTGATTGGTGCTGCCGCACTTTATTTTGGTAGTGAATGGTTGGTGTTTGGGGCCAAGGAAATGGCAGTTTCTATGGGAGTGAGCGAACGTGTCATTTCTGTGACCATGGTCGCAATTGGGACAAGTGTACCGGAATTGGCAGCCTCTGTTATTGCAGCTTTAAAAAAGGAAAAAGCAATTTCATTAGGAAATTTAATTGGCTCGAATATATTCAATATCGCTTCGGTCTTGGGATTGACCGCGATTATTCAACCAATAGCTGTAAATAGCCCGAAGATTTTAACCAATGATATCTTTTGGATGTTAGCATTTGCGGCCATATTGATTCCTTTAGTTTTTATTCCAAAGAAATTTGAGATAGGCAGAATAAAAGGCTTTGTTTTATTGGCTGCCTACACTCTTTTTATTTTCTTGGCGTTTACAGGAGACGTCTAAAATGTTTATCTAAATCAAATGAAAAGGTGCTTACATCTTAAAGATATAAGCACCATTTCTATGAACAAACTTTGATTTAAGAAATGTTAGCCGACTTTACAGTTTTAACAATACGTCCTGCAATTTTATAAGGATCACCATTAGACGCTGGACGACGATCTTCCAACCAGCCTTTCCAGCCTTTTTCAACCGTGATAATTGGAATTCTTATAGATGCACCACGATCGGAAACACCATAGCTAAAGTCATGAATGGATGCAGTTTCGTGCAATCCGGTCAAACGTTGATCGTTAAATTCTCCATAGACAGCAATGTGTTCCTCAACAACTGGTCTGAAAGCTTCACATATTTTTTCATACGTTTCCTTGGAACCACATGTTCTTAAAACTTCATTAGAGAAATTTGCGTGCATACCAGACCCGTTCCAATCCATGTCTTTACCTAAAGGTTTTGGATGATAATCTATATAATATCCATAGTCTTCTGTCAAACGATCCAATAAATAACGTGCGACCCAAATTTCATCTCCAGCTTTTTTGGCCCCTTTTGCGAATAATTGAAATTCCCATTGACCAGAAGCAACCTCTTGATTAATGCCTTCAAAATTTAATCCAGCTTCGATACATAAATCAGCATGGCGTTCCACTAATTTTCTACCATGTGTGTTACGTCCACCTACTGAACAATAATACATGCCTTGAGGAGCAGGATAACCACCAATAGGAAAGCCTAACGGTAAAAGTGTTTTTGAATCCATAATAAAATACTCCTGCTCAAATCCAAACCAGAAATCATTATCGTCATCATCAATTGTCGCTCTTCCGTTAGATACGTGTGGTGTGCCATCAGGATTTAGAACTTCTGTCATCACTAAAAATCCGTCCTTACGAGCAGGATCTGGATAAATAGCAACAGGTTTCAACAAACAATCTGAAGAACCGCCTTTCGCTTGGCGTGTGGAACTTCCGTCAAAAGACCAGATTTGACAATCTTCAAGTTTGCCACTGAAATTCTCCTCAACTTTGGTTTTGCTTCTCATGTTTTGTGTTGGATAATAGCCATCCAGCCATATGTATTCTAATTTAGATTTGCTCATCTGTACTAAGTTTAAATATTGAAACGCAAATATTGAATTTTTTTTGTTCAGGTCAAAAAAAATAGGGTTAAAACATCTGAATCATCGTCAAAATTTATTGATACCCTAATTTTAATAGGGTGTATTTACTATTAATTATGATTTTCGTATTTTTGTGGCATAATAATTAAAAAATAAACAAACCATATGTCAACATTACGTTTTCACGCAATTAAAGAATCATTAAAACATAAACCAATTCATATTGAAGAGAAGGAACGCCGTTCTGCAATCTTCGGAACTAACGTGTTCAATGAAGCGACTATGCGTCAATATTTGACAAAGGAAGCTTACAACAGTGTGATGGACGCCAATCAGAAAGGCACAAAAATAGACCGTATTGTCGCCGATCACATTTCAACGGGCATGAAAGAATGGGCAATCTCGAAAGGAGCGACGCATTATACCCATTGGTTTCAACCGTTAACGGGTGCGACCGCAGAAAAACATGATGCCTTTTTTGAAACCATCGGAAATGCTTTGGCAATTGAAAAATTCGCTGGCACTCAATTGGTACAACAAGAACCAGATGCGTCGAGTTTCCCTAATGGTGGTATCAGAAACACCTTTGAAGCTCGTGGTTATACAGCTTGGGACCCTACATCTCCCGCTTTTATTTATGGAACAACATTATGTATTCCGACGGTTTTTGTGTCCTATACTGGTGAGGCCTTGGATTACAAAACACCATTATTGCGAGCGTTGCAGGCTGTAGATTCAGCATCTGTGGATGTATGTAAATACTTTGATAAAAACGTCAAGAAAGTAAATGCGTCACTAGGATGGGAACAAGAGTACTTTTTGATTGATAGTGCTTTGGCCAATTCTAGACCCGACATCGTTTTGACAGGCAGAACGCTACTTGGTCATTCTCCAGCTAAGGGGCAACAATTGGATGATCACTATTTTGGATCAATTCCAAGTAGGGCGTTGGCATATATGAGAGATTTGGAAACTGAATGTATGTTATTGGGTATTCCTGTAAAAACGAGACATAATGAAGTGGCTCCAAATCAATTTGAACTGGCTCCGATTTATGATGAAGCAAATCTGGCTGTTGATCACAACTCTTTATTGATGGATGTGATGGACAAGATTGCTGATCGCCATAACTTTAAAGTATTATTTCATGAAAAACCATTTGCAGGTGTCAATGGTTCAGGGAAACATAACAATTGGAGTTTGAGTACGGATACAGGTGTTAATCTATTAGGGCCTGGAAAAACACCTATGAGCAACCTGCAGTTTTTGACTTTTTTCATCAATACTATAAAAGCCGTTAATGATAATGAAGAATTATTAAGAGCAGCCATCGCTTCAGCAAGTAATGACCATCGTTTGGGAGCCAATGAAGCACCACCTGCAATTATCTCTGTTTTTATTGGAGAACAACTGACACGAGTTTTAAATGAATTGGAGAATGTGACCAATGGAAAATTATCTCCCGAAGAGAAAACGGACCTTAAATTAAATGTCGTCGGTAAAATTCCAGACGTATTATTGGATAATACAGATAGAAACAGAACCTCCCCATTTGCATTTACAGGAAATAAATTTGAATTCCGCGCTGTCGGTTCTAAAGCGAATTGTGCAAGTGCCATGACCGTACTGAATTCTATTGTGGCCAAGCAATTAATCGATTTTAAAGCTGAAGTAGATGCCTTGATTGACAAAAAAGACATGAAAAAGGATGATGCAGTCTTTAATGTTTTGAGAGAATATATAAAAAAATCCAAAAACATTCTTTTTGAAGGAAATGGATATGGTGATGAGTGGCATAAGGAAGCGAAGAAAAGAGGTTTGAGCAATAACAGAACGACTCCAGAAGCTTTGAAGGCTAAAGTGTCTAAAAAATCATTGAGCTTATTTCAAGATCTAGGTGTTATGAACAAAGTAGAGTCTGAAGCGCGCTATGAAATTGAAATGGAAGAATATGTTTTACGAATCCAGATTGAAGGTCGTGTGCTTGGTGATATTGCTCGTAACCATATTGTTCCGACTGCAGTGAGATATCAAAATATTTTGATTGAGAATGTAAAAGGTTTAAAAGAAATTTATGGTACAGGTTTCAAAAAATTCGCAAAAGAACAATTGAATCTAATTGAAGACATATCAGGACATATAGAATCCATCAATTCCAACGTAACTAAACTGATCAATGAACGAAAAAAAGCAAATACTGTTGAGGACATAGAGAAAAAAGCTTTGGACTATTGCCATAAAATAAAGCCCATTTTTGACGACATCCGTTATCATTGCGATAAGTTGGAATTATTGGTCGACGATGAGCTATGGCCACTTACAAAGTATCGAGAATTACTCTTTACTAGATAAATTTGAATTAAAAAATTAAAGAAGCCTCAAAAAACAGAGGCTTTTTTAATACAAAATTGTTTAATTCTTAACTTTTTATACGTAATACTACGTATATGAAAAGGCCGAAATCTGTATTTCAACAATAGAATTATACAACTAATCGAAAAGTTTGAAAATAGCCCGTTAAAGCATCGCGAGTAGCTGTGCAATGTATTAAATTTGTAGTGCTATTAATCAATACTTTATTAAAATGAAAAAATTACTTCTTAGCCTTGCGGCTTTGGCTTTTGCTACACTCCTATTCTCAATGCAGAATAATAAAATTGCGAAAGACAAATTGACCCAAGACACAGCGGCTAAAGTAGAGAAAGTGTTTCAGGCTTAATTGTATCTTAAAACTTATAAAATTTAGGTTTTATAAATTAAATATTCAATTTTTTATTCCTGAATACTTTGAAAGACAAAAGGATTTGTTCAAAAATTCTTTTGTCTTTTTTTATGCATTAAAATTAATTTAGTTAAAATATAATTGTCTGTTTATTAATTTTTTATATTGGCGTCCCCTAAACACTATAGGTTGAATCTCGGTTCTGATTTAAAGTGTTTTAATTAATATTAAATAGATGATAGCAAAATCTTACAAGAACATCTTGTTCTTTCTTATTGTGATGATTCATTTAGGATTATTCGCTCAAAATACTACTGATTCCTTAATTACAACAAAAACAAAATTTTATCAACTTCGTGGTAACAACACTGTTGATTTTGGAGTTGGGACTTCTGTGATGAACGGAGACCATGTTGATCCTGAATTTGAGATTTATTTTCACGTTGGATACAAAAGATATTTAAGCCCATATTTAAATGTCAATTTTAGTTATAACAAATTTAATCTGGCGTATGTAGACGTTTTTAATGAAGGATTTATGTCCTTTGATTTGAATTTAGAGTCAACATTAGTTCCACATTCCAAATTCTCTCCATTCCTATTTGCAGGTGGTGGTTACAATGCATCCAATTATTTTGATCAAACTGCGATAAAATTTCAAGGAGGCGGCGGAATTGAGTACATAGTGTCAGATGGTATTGGTTTAAAATTTTATACCAACTATAACCATGTCATGAGTGACGAACTCGACGGATTAATCGCTGGCGCTTCCGACGATACCTATTGGAGAATTGGATTTGGCCTCAATTATTACTTCAGAGGAAGAGATACAAAGCACAAAATCGGAAGAGGGGAAAAATCTATTATCGAATCCAATCAAATCGAACCGAAAAGTTTACCATAACTGATATACTATTCCTATTTTTGCAAGATAACTGTAGTTATGAGCGAAAATATAAGTAAACGCTATGCACAGCGAGGAGTTTCTGCTTCAAAGGAAGACGTGCACAATGCCATTAAAAATATTGATAAAGGCTTGTTTCCACAGGCTTTTTGCAAGATTGTTCCTGATTATTTATCAAATGATGACGCTTATTGTCTCATTATGCATGCTGATGGCGCAGGTACAAAATCGTCTCTTGCCTACATGTATTGGAAGGAAACAGGAAATCTTTCTGTCTGGCGGGGAATCGCACAGGATGCGTTGATTATGAATGTGGATGATTTATTATGCGTTGGCGCGACTGACAACATCATGTTGTCTTCTACTATAGGCAGAAATAAAAACCTGATTCCCGGTGAAGTCATTTCCGCAATCATCAATGGAACCGAAGATTTGATAGCTGAATTAAAGAATTTTGGTGTGACCATTCACTCCACAGGGGGGGAAACTGCCGATGTCGGTGATTTGGTAAGGACCATTATTGTAGATTCAACTGTCACGGCACGCATCAAACGGAGTGAAGTTATTGACAATGCAAATATTAAAGCTGGTGATGTAATTGTCGGTTTGTCTTCTTCGGGACAGGCAACTTATGAAAAGGAATATAATGGAGGCATGGGAAGTAATGGTCTGACGTCTGCGAGACATGACGTATTCCACAACTATTTAGCTGAAAAATATCCTGAAAGTTTTGATGCATCAGTCCCAAAGGATTTGGTCTATTCTGGAAACATAAAACTAACAGATTCTGTCGAGGATTCACCAATAGATGCTGGCAAACTAGTACTGTCTCCAACACGTACCTATGCACCAATCATAAAAAAGATATTATCAAAATACACTTCAACACAGATCCATGGCATGGTGCATTGCAGTGGAGGGGCTCAAACAAAAATTCTTCATTTTATTGATGATTTGCACATCATAAAAGATAATATGTTTTCAATTCCTCCGTTGTTTAAACTGATTCAGGAACAATCGAAAACCGATTGGAAAGAAATGTATCAGGTATTCAATTGTGGCCATCGTATGGAATTGTATGTTCCTCAAGAAGTTGCAGAAGATATCATTGCTATTTCTAAATCCTATAATGTTGATGCTCAAATTGTCGGAAGGGTGGAAGCTTCTAGTGAAAAGAAACTAACCATCGCAAGTCAGTTTGGGACATTCGAATATTGAAATGTTTAAGTTTTCCAGATTATTTTAAATGAAGTATTTTTTAGTTATTTTCTTTTGCTTTTTCATTCAAGTTGCAAATGCCCAAACCGATTCTTTAAATCTACAAACCAGTGATAGCATCCCGAAATGGGATTTCAAGAACAGGGCTGGTTTGGATATCAACGAAGTTACTTTTGTCAATTGGAGCGCTGGAGGTAGTAATTCCATTTCCGCTCTTTTAGGATTTACATCTTCATTAAACTATGCCTATGGTCTTCTAAAATGGAAGAATAAAGGAATCGTAAATTATGGCATTAACAAACAACAAGAACAAGAACTTCGCAAAACCAGTGATGAATTGGAGTTGATATCAACAATGGGTTTCCAGAAAGATAGTTTGAGCAATTGGTATTTTTCAGCACGATTCAACTTTAAGACGCAATTTACGAATGGCTACAATTATCCCAACCGTTCCAATCCTATTTCGAAATTTATGGCACCAGGATATCTGTTTGTAGGAGGTGGCGTTGAATATGGGAAAAATATTGAAAAATTCTCAACATATTTTTCACCTTTGACGTTCAAATCGACTTTTGTTTTGGATGAGGAACTCTCAAATTCAGGAGCTTTTGGTGTTGAAAAAGCGATTGTTGATGCTGAAGGAAATATTCTCAAGCAGGGTCAACGCATGAGAACAGAGTTAGGAATACTTCTCACCAACGAATTTGAATCTGAAGTTTTTGAAAATATCGCCATCAAAAGCAGAGCAAGTTTCTATACCGATTATTTGAATACTTTTGGAAATATTGATGTGGATTGGGAAGTACTTTTTAATTTTAAAGTCAATCAATACGTGAAGGCGTCCCTTGGTTCACATTTGAAATATGATAATGATGTTAAAACCATTGTTTCGACAGAAGTTGAAGATGAATTTGACATGGAAGGGGCAAAAATTCAGTGGAAACAAATCTTGGGAATCGGGGTTGTAGTTGATTTTTAGAACGCCATTCCTGTATTTAGATAGTTATAATCTTCAAGTGCTTCGACGGATTCAATACGTTGTGTACAACCATTTTTCAAAAGGTACAAATCATCCGTTGCCTCCATTACATCCTTAAAATAATGATCAGTTAAAATGATTGCTTTAGTTTGTTTCTCGACTTGAATCAAATTCTTCAATTTTTCAATATATAAAGGTGCGATATGTGAAAACGGTTCATCTAAAAGTACAATTTGCTTATCACTTTTAAGAATCAGATAGGTCTCTAAAACCCGACGCTCACCACCAGATAAATTATTTATTTTACTATCCCAAAAAAATGAGAAATTTTCAAAGCGGGAACTAAATTCGAACCAATCCACATTTAGGAATTTAAACAGCGTTTTAATTTTTAGATTGTTAGGTGAGAGCTCGTGTTGCGGTAAATAGGAAACAATATTGGTGGTATATAACGGTTTTAAAATCGGCTTACCATTCAGCCGTATTAATTTATATTTAGGTTGAAGTGATCCAAAAATTATAGACAAAAGGCTTGTTTTGCCGCATCCATTGCTACCAAGAACACTCGTGACTTTTCCTGTTTCAGCTTTGAGGTAAACCCCGTTAAGAATTCTCTTTTTCGAAAAATATAGTTCTACATTGTCAACTTCTAAAATCATATAAATTCTTGAATCAATAAAATCACTGGAATGGAAATAAAGATATCAATTAAATAAAGAGTAGAGAACAAGCGTAAATCGGAGATACCGATATTTTTATAAAAAATAAGCTTGCGCTTTGCCGTAGTTTCCTTCATGAAATACCATAAAAAAACAGTCAAAGTAAGTTTAATGATGAGAATAGGAACAATAAGCGAACTGATGGAAACCAACATAACAGTAATGACAAACGACCAAATGACAAAGGGTTTGTAGAACAGTAAAATGGCTTCAAAACGGTGCATCATTATCAGAAAACGACTATTTAGGAAAAATATTTCAATTTCCTCTTTGCGATTTTCCAGAGAGAAGCATCTTGCTCGATTCAAAGAAATAATCGTATTTTTGCGACACAATTTCAGAAGATAAATGTTAGATAAATTAGATATAGTAAAACAACGTTTTGTGGAGATCACGGATTTGATTATTCAGCCAGACATTATAAGTGACCAAAAACGTTATATAGCACTTAACAAAGAGTATAAGGATCTCAAAGTTTTGGTTGACAAACGCCAGGAATATGCTACACTTTTAGACAATTTAAAGGAAGCTGAAGATATCATCAATGAAGGTGGCGACGATGAAATGGTCGAAATGGCCAAAATGCAATATGAAGAGGCGAAAGAGGAAATTCCGAAAATGGAAGAAAACATCCGATTCTTGCTGATTCCTAAAAATCCTGAAGATGCCAAAAATGCAGTTGTGGAACTTCGAGCAGGAACAGGGGGTGATGAAGCAAGTATTTTTGCAGGCGACCTTTACCGAATGTACACAAAATATTGTGAGAGCAAAGGCTGGAAAATTGAAGTTGTAGATTTCAATGAAGGAACATCTGGAGGCTACAAAGAAATGATACTTGAAGTCAATGGTGAAGATGTTTATGGCACTTTAAAATTTGAAGCGGGTGTACATCGTGTGCAACGTGTGCCACAGACGGAAACGCAAGGTCGTGTGCATACTAGTGCGGCAACGGTTATTGTACTTCCGGAAGCGGAAGAGTTTGACTACGAATTAGACATGACTGAAGTTCGAATCGAGCGTACCACATCTACAGGTCCCGGTGGACAAAGTGTGAATACGACCTATTCTGCCATCAAATTGCATCATGAGCCAACAGGTTTGATCGTAAGCTGTCAAGATCAGAAGTCATCACATAAAAATCTTGAAAAAGCCTTAAAAGTGTTGCGTTCGCGTTTATACGAGAGAGAGTTGGAAAAGAAAATGGCTGCCGATTCTGAAAAACGAAAAAGTATGGTGTCTTCAGGTGATAGAAGTGCCAAAATCAGAACTTATAATTACTCACAAGGACGAGTTACAGATCATAGAATTGGTTTGACACTATACGACTTAAGTAATATAATGAATGGAGACATCCAAAAGATAATTGACGAATTAATGTTAGCAGAAAACACAGAGTTGTTAAAAGCAAATACAGATTTATTATAAAACAAACGAGCCTCTTTTTGAGGCTTTTTTTATGACCTATGACTACCAAAGCGCTCATCTCTCAAATTAAAAAGAAAAAATCATTCCTCTGCATTGGATTGGATGTCGATTTAGAAAAAATCCCTAAACATTTATTGAACGACGAAGATCCAATATTTTCATTCAATAAGGCCATTATAGATGCCACTCACCATCTGGCTGTTGCCTACAAGCCAAATATCGCTTTTTATGAAGCCCAAGGATTGAAAGGTTGGAAAGCATTGGAAAAAACCATCATGTATTTGAATGTATTGCATCCAGAAATTTTTACAATCGCCGATGCGAAACGAGGCGATATCGGTAACACGAGTCGCATGTATGCCAAGGCCTTTTTAGAAGATTTGAATTTTGATAGCGTGACGGTTGCCCCATATATGGGTAGGGATTCCGTTGAGCCATTTTTGTCGTTTAAAGGAAAGCATACTATTCTATTAGCTTTGACGTCTAATGAAGGTGCATATGATTTCCAAACGAAACGTGTCAACAGAAATTTTCTTTATAGAGAAGTCATCAAAACATCTACGACTTGGAAAAATAGTAAAAACTTGATGTATGTTGTTGGGGCCACCAAAGCGACGTATTTAAAACAAATAAGAAAGTTGATTCCAGATAGTTTTCTGTTAGTTCCAGGCGTGGGAGCACAAGGTGGAAGTCTACAAAACGTCTGTAAATATGGAATGACAAAAAATATTGGCTTATTGGTCAATTCTTCTAGAGGGATCATCTATGCATCCAAAGACGATGATTTTGCGGAAGCGGCAGCGAAAAAAGCCAAAGAACTTCAAGAAGAAATGGCATTGATCTTGAGTAAGCGGAACTAAATTGATGGTCGCAGTTTCCCACTTTTTACTCTAAAAATAAATTTAAGTGTATCGTCTTCATTTTGAAAAAAGCTCGACACTTTTGCATGAACCAATGAAAGACCAACTTAACAAAGAAATTCAATTAAATTCCATTCCAAAGCGAATCATTTCTTTGGTACCTTCGCAAACCGAATTGCTCTGCGATTTAGGTCTCGAATCTTTCATTGTAGGGATCACAAAATTCTGTGTGCACCCTGTCCATTTAAAAAAAGAAAAAACGATCGTCGGTGGCACAAAGGAAATACATTTTGACAAAATTAAAGTTCTGAAGCCTGATATCATTCTTTGTAACAAAGAAGAAAACACGCAGGAAATGATTAAAGCACTGGAAACTATTGCTCCAGTACATATAAGTGATATCTACAGCATTGAAGACTGTTTACAATTGATTGAGATGTATGGAAGTCTGTTTTCAATAGAAAAAAAAGCATCAGATCTCATTGAAGAAATACAAGCGACGTACGCAGAGTTCAATATATTCATGAAAAACAAGCCAATTCTAAAAACAGCCTATTTTATATGGAAAAAACCTTGGATGGTGGCTGCAACAGACAATTTTATTGATGAAATGCTACAACTAAATAATTTCGAGAATTATTATGCCCATTTAAATCGATACCCAGAAGTAGAGTTGTCAGAAAACACAATAGAATCAGCAGATTTGGTCTTGCTATCCAGCGAGCCATACCCATTCAAAGAAAAGCATATTGAATTGATGAGGACCTATTTTCCCCATGCAAAAATTTTGGTAGTTGACGGCGAAGCTTTTTCTTGGTATGGCTCACGACTTCTCAAGGCCTTTGACTATTTCAAAACATTGCATCTAGATCCTTTGAGAACGATTGCTTCAAATTCAAAATAGTCTTCTTTAGTTTTGTTGCTTCGTGATATAAGAAGTCGCTCAAACCAGCATCGGTTTGGATAACGTTATAGGCTTCCTCAATAAATTTCTGATACCGTTGTTCTAATTCTTTTATATTCAAAACCCCATTGAGGCCAAGCTTTGTTTTTCCGACTTTACAAAAATGTGTACTCATAATCCATCCGTATTAAATGATATATACTCTCATTTGATATAAAATGGTCTATGCAGTATGGTTAAATAATTGGTAAAATTTATTTCGCCGTACGATGTAACGTGTCTCTGTTCAAAAAGTTAAGCTCGTTGAGTTTATTGAGAAGTTTGATGGCTTTGAATTCCGAGAGATCACTCAATGCAGAATCGGTCTGTCGAAAGTTGTAAGCCTGTTCGATGAGTTGTTTGTAGCGGGCTTGTAGTTTTAATTGATGCGCTTTTATTTCAGACAAAGTTTTCATCAGATGTCATAGCTATTAAGGGTTGGTTATTGAGTTCTATTAAGGGGAAAATAAATTTCATGTTAATCACTTCAAAAATCTAAACTTATCAAATCCGTCACTACGAGTTTGTATATTTAAATATATCTAAAATATTATTAACGAGCAAGTTAAAAATTGAATATATTCATAAAAAAATCAGCCCGTAAGTTCTGGGCTGATTTTAAACTAACTCTTGCTAACCCAAATTAAAGATGAAACATATATCTTTTTGGCGTAGCAAAGATGATTTTTTATATTTAAAACGATGTTACGTAATCATTAGCATACCATTAATAAACTACAAATTACCAGTATTCAGTATTCAGTATTCAGTATTCAGTATTCAGTATTCAGGGGTCAAGATACCAGATAACAAATTAATCCTGAAGCACAAAAACTTTTCGCAATAAGTCTGTAGTCCTTGACGATACTTGGGTTCTAATATCTTTTTCTTCAACGGCAATCATCGTGTACACACCTTTTAATGCTTCTGCCGTTACATAATCTGTTAAGTCAGGGTTCACGTTGTTGGTGAACGGTATGGCGTTGTATTTATTGATGAGATTGGCCCAAATCTGATCTGCGCCCACTTTTGCAAACGAATTATTTATGACTGGATGAAACTTATCATATAATGCGGTTTGTGTTTTGCTTGTCAAATATTGTGTGGCAGCATCATCTTGTCCTAAAAGAATGTTTTTCGCATCGGTAAATGTTATTTCCTTTACGGCATTTACAAAGATTGGAGTTGCTTCCTTAACGGCATCTTCTGCAGCCCTATTCAATACCTTTAAACCTTCATCTGCAAGGTTGCCTAAACCAATGTCACGAAGACCTTTGTCAACTTTTTGAAGTTCCGCAGGCAAAAGAATCTTTACCAATTCATTCTTAAAGAATCCATCGGTTTGAGTTAATTTACTAACTTGTTTGTCAATACCAAAATCAAGAGCTTGTCTCAATCCTGCAGCAATATCTGTATTACTTAAGACGCCACCACTTTGTGGAAGTGAGTCTACTACGCCTTGTAATTCCGCACATGAATGTAGTGTGAAAATGGTAAATAATGCAATCAATGATTTTTTCATAGTGATTATTAATTTAAGTGTCCAAAAATAAGAAAAATCATTAAGGAAACTGTTATGCAATTAGCATAGTCGTTGAAATGATCCTAGGACTTTTGAAAGCAAACAAAAACGAGACCAAACTTCAGGAATGGTCTCGTCTTCATCAAAAGTAGTTATGTTTTATTTGATAATTTTAATAGTTTTGAATTGATTTCCTTGACTAGCCTTTACAAAATAAGTACCCGAAGACAGTGCACTCATATTTATTTCTGGTCTTACAGAATTTGGTACGTGAGTTAAAACTTTGTGTCCCAATACATCATACACTTCAATCACATCTACAGTAGCTGTTGTTGAAATATGCAACACATCCCTTACAGGGTTTGGATAAACGCTGAAAGTATTCAAGTTGTTTTCATCAATACTTAATAAATCGACATATTGAATCGCGTCAATGTACATTTCATTATTGGTATCAAAGGAATAGAAATCGATTGCACCAATTACGCTATCCTCATCAAATGGTTGCGCACCGAGTGAAGTGCCGTCAACAGTCATTTCCCAAGTTGCCATATCTGCATTAAACTCAAAAGATACGGTGAACCAAGTGTTTTGTGGATAGCTCCAAGTGTAAGTAGCTGCAGAGTCATCAACATTTGGATAGGCGCCTCCCATTCCTGCTGAACCTCCCACACTTAATACGTTGTTAAAGATCAAGTTCGGCGAATTAAAGACTCCAGCACCTCCAGCACCAGCGCCACCATTGGCAGAAGTCAACCCCTGAAAATTCAAATAACCAGATTTTCCAGTCGGAATATATAGTTGAAATGTCAAATAATATTGACCAGTTGTTTTGTTTCCCAATGTCAACATGGCATCTTGAGTTGTACTGCCTCCGATTAAACCGGATTTGGTGCCGTCAAATGCATAATTGCTAGAAACAATAATGTCTTCAGAACCAGCTGTACCACCCCAGGAAGACCAGTGCGTTCCGTGATAAGTTCCTAATGGATACGACTCAAAGTCGTCCACGAATTGCGCATTTGCAGTACAGAATGCAAACGCAAATGCAAGTAAAGAGAATAAGTAATTTTTTTTCATAATAAATTGTTTTTTAAAGGTTCATTTGTTTATTAAAGATACAAAATATTATTCAATAGCTGATTCACATTTAGTGGATTTAATCGTCAATATGTTTTCATTCCTTATAAATCCCTGTGATTTCACTAAATTTGCAAATCAATAAGAAATAGCAATACTCATGCAACAAGAAGCACCATATAAGCCAAAACATAAAGTACGAATCGTCACAGCAGCCTCCCTATTTGATGGACACGATGCTGCCATAAATATCATGCGTCGAATCATTCAATCGACAGGGGTAGAGGTAATTCATTTGGGACACGATAGAAGTGTTGAGGAAGTTGTGAATACTGCGATTCAGGAAGATGCCAATGCAATTGCGTTGACCTCTTATCAAGGCGGACACAATGAGTACTTTAAATATATGTATGATTTGTTGAAGGAGAAAGGTGCAGGCCATATCAAGATTTTTGGTGGTGGTGGTGGAGTGATTCTTCCGGAAGAGATTAAGGAGCTGATGGAATATGGCATCACAAGAATCTATTCACCTGATGATGGTAGGGAATTGGGTTTGCAGGGAATGATAAATGACTTAGTGAGGACTTCCGATTATGCGATTGGTGATTCTTTAAATGGTGAAGCAAAAAATCTTCAAGATAAAAACCCGAAGAATATTGCTCGTGTCATATCCTCTGCTGAAAATTTTCCGGAGGTGGCGAAAGATGCTTTGGATAACATTCATGAGAAAAATAAAACGTCTAAAACACCTGTGCTCGGAATTACAGGAACGGGTGGCGCAGGGAAATCCTCTTTAGTGGATGAACTCGTACGTCGCTTTTTGATTGATTTTCCAAAGAAAACCGTCGGACTTGTTTCTGTGGATCCATCCAAAAGAAAAACCGGTGGAGCGCTTTTAGGCGATAGAATCCGAATGAATGCGATCAACAATCCTCGTGTGTATATGCGCAGCTTGGCGACTCGTCTATCTAATTTGGCATTGTCAAAATATGTGCATGAAGCAATTGAGGTATTGAAAGCTGCTGAATACGATTTAATCATCCTCGAAACTTCAGGAATCGGTCAATCTGATACCGAGATTATCGAGCATAGTGATGTGTCTTTATATGTGATGACGCCAGAATTTGGTGCAGCAACACAGTTGGAGAAAATCGACATGTTGGACTTTGCCGACCTCGTTGCGATCAATAAATTTGATAAACGTGGCTCCTTGGATGCCTTGCGTGATGTCAAAAAACAATACATGCGTAACAACAATCTTTGGGAAACACCACAAGACCAGTTGCCTGTTTATGGAACAATTGCGTCGCAGTTTAATGATCCTGGGATGAACACCTTGTATAAAGAGGTGATGGATAAAATCGTCGAGAAGACCGATGCCGATTTGAAATCAACTTTTCATGTATCGGAAGAGATGAGCGAAAAGATTTTTGTGATACCGCCTTCAAGAACACGTTATTTATCAGAGATTGCCGAGAGTAATCGTTCATATGATAAGACGGCGAATGAACAAGTTGAGGTGGCTCAAAAGTTATACGGTATTTATATGACATTGGAATCAGTAGTTGGTGCAACTCCTCAATTAGACAAGGCAGGTATCGATTCAAAATCTATTGAATCAAAAGAAAATAATGATTTCATCAAATTATTGGTTGGAGAATTTGACCGTGTGAAACTCAACCTCGACCCTTACAATTGGGAAGTGATTACAGGTTGGGACGAAAAAGTGAACCGTTATAAAGACCCAATCTATTCCTTTAAGGTAAGAGATAAAGAGATAAAAATTGAAACGCATACCGAATCGTTGTCGCATACGCAGCTTCCGAAGGTGGCGCTTCCGAAGTATCAAGCTTGGGGCGACATTTTAAGATGGACACTTCAGGAAAATGTGCCTGGGGAGTTCCCATTTACGGCTGGGTTGTATCCTTTTAAACGAACTGGTGAAGATCCTGCGCGTATGTTTGCGGGTGAAGGTGGGCCAGAGCGTACCAATAGACGTTTTCATTATGTGAGTATGGGGTTGCCAGCAAAACGTTTGTCCACCGCATTCGATAGTGTAACACTTTACGGGAATGACCCTGATTTGCGACCGGATGTTTATGGGAAGATTGGAAATGCAGGGGTGAGTATCTGCTGTTTGGATGACGCGAAGAAGTTATATTCAGGATTTGATTTGGCTAGCGCCATGACCTCTGTGAGTATGACCATTAATGGACCAGCACCCATGTTGTTGGGCTTTTTTATGAATGCTGCGATTGACCAACAGTGCGAATTGTATATTCAAGAGCATGGTATGGAGAAAGAAGTGGAGGCTATTGTGTCTCAACTTTATAAAGATAAAGTGCGTCCTTCTTATAATGGTAATTTACCGGATGGAAATAATGGATTAGGTCTTGGATTGTTGGGCGTTACTGGTGATCAAGTGCTGCCAAAAGATATTTATGAAGATATCAAAACAAAAACGATTGCCCAAGTGAGAGGCACCGTGCAAGCTGATATTTTAAAGGAAGATCAAGCGCAGAACACATGTATCTTTAGTACGGAGTTTGCGCTTCGTTTGATGGGTGATGTGCAGGAATATTTCATTGAGAATAACGTTCGTAATTTCTATTCGGTGTCTATCTCTGGGTATCATATTGCGGAGGCTGGTGCGAACCCGATTACGCAGTTGGCCTTGACGCTTTCTAATGGCTTTACCTACGTTGAATATTACTTATCGCGAGGTATGGACATCAATAAGTTTGGACCGAACTTGTCGTTCTTTTTTAGTAACGGGATAGACCCTGAATATGCGGTTATTGGACGTGTTGCTCGGAAAATTTGGGCGAAAGCCATGAAGAATAAATATGGTGCCAACGAACGTGCACAAATGTTAAAGTACCATATACAGACCTCTGGGCGTAGTTTGCATGCACAAGAGATTGATTTTAATGATATCCGTACGACTCTACAGGCTTTGTATGCGATTTATGATAATTGTAATTCGTTGCATACCAATGCGTATGACGAAGCCATTACTACGCCAACTGAAGAATCCGTTAGACGTGCGATGGCCATTCAATTGATCATCAATAAGGAGTTGGGCTTGGCGAAGAATGAGAATCCGATACAAGGAGCGTTTATTATTGAAGAATTGACCGACTTGGTAGAAGATGCGGTATTGAAAGAGTTTGACCGTATTACCGAACGTGGTGGTGTGCTTGGTGCTATGGAAACCATGTATCAACGTAGCAAGATACAGGAAGAGAGTCTGTATTATGAAACCTTGAAACATAATGGTGAGTTTCCGATTATTGGGGTGAATACGTTTTTGGGTAGTACAGGGTCGCCGACCATACAACCTAAAGAGGTGATACGTGCGACAGAAGATGAAAAACAGTTTCAGATTGCTACTTTGAAGCATTTACATCAGGTTCATGATACGGATGCTTTGTTGAAAGATTTGCAACATAAAGCCATCAACAATGAAAATATTTTTGCAGCCTTGATGGAGGTCTGTAAGGTTTGCTCACTTGGGCAGATTACGGAGGCTTTGTTTGAGGTTGGTGGTCAGTATCGCAGGAATATGTAATTGGAGTGGATAATGATTGATGATGTTTAAAAATTTACTTATGTATTTCAACTGTCCCACATACTACTTTTTAGCGGTATTTAATGTTTTGTCGGATCAAATCAAGTGTTTAGGGCAGGTTGAAATACTTGGGCGCAATATTGATTTTGCGCGTATGTAGGATGTATTTTGCGTCAAGGAGGAAATTAATGAAGGCAATTTAAGGAAGGTATTATTTTAAATGATTTATTTTTTGTGAACCCATTGACAGACCATCTTTTAAGAGTTACAATTTAGCATATTCAAATGATTGTGACGCTTCTTCAATAACAATAAACCTGTTTTGCCTTTTGTTTGTTATTGAGAAGAGACTTTTGATTATTGGGATGGTTGTTCTTGAATCAATTCCTATAAATTCAAATACATTTGAGCATTATTAATATCCGGGAACTTAAGATAAAAAAAGTCCAACTAACAATTAGTTGGACTTTAATCAAAGAAAAAGATTATTTGATCGCTTTTTTATTTAATCGACCTTCTGCCATTTTATTCAATTTCTCATCTGCTCCATATTCCTCATCCAAAGTTTCTTTTAGCTTTTTAGCGACTTTGTCATGACCCAATTCTTTAGCATATCTTACGGCGGTACCATAACCAGAAATTTCGTAATGCTCTACACGTTGGGCTTCAGCAATTAAACCAGCATTTAAAACGTCATCTTCGGGTTTTTCTTTAATAAAACTTTCTGCTTCCTCGATAAGACCTTTCATCGCTTTGCAGGTTTCTCCTTTCAAGTCTATTTTCAGTTCTTTACCAATATCCTCAAGTCGCGATTTATGATTTTTTGTTTCTTCCAAATGGTCTTCAAAGGCATTTTTTAGTTTGTCATCTTTTGCATTTTTAACCATTTTAGGGAGTGCTTTTATCAATTGAGATTCTGCACTGTACAAATCTTTTAATTGGTGTTCAAATAAATCTTCTAAAGTTTTCATATTTTCAGTTTTTTATTGTTTATAATTAGTCATATGCACATGACCACAATAAAGGTAAATAGATATGAAAACTGGCTTTGCCTTAAAAAGTAGATAATTTAACCCAAAACATATTAATGTTTTAAACTTATGCTTTTTGATCAATTTTCCATAACGGCTCTTGCATAAGCGAACGTATCATTTGGTGTGCATTTGTACTTTTCTTTGAAAATTTTCTAAAATAAATTTTACTTGTCCAAGCCGGGTCTCATTACACAAAGCATCAAAATTGTAATTGTTTCTGGATTTTTGTGAATGACTTACATACGGGCATGAACCCCTTAAATTTTTGAAGGTCTTAAATAGTTTAATTCTTGGTACATTGGATATGTGATAATAATTGATCCAATTGAATGCTCAATACAATGTTATTTAAACCAGTGACCATCAATTTATCCGATAGATACCTGTTTCATAATTTGTTTTCACATAATCTAAAAGTTGTAGATTTGGGATTCCTGTATGAAAAAATAGTAAGTCGAAGGCGACGATTTAAAAAGTTTTTCAAATTCTCGAAAAAGAGTATTGATTGCTTCTTCAGGAATGTACTTATTGAATTCAATGTCTGATTCAAAACACTATTCTATTTCTTGATCTAAATTTTATTAATGAAACCTTACGGATGTTTTGCACGTATGTTATGTTTATCTAATCGGTTCTCTTTTGTGCACCTTTAACTGTTTATAAGTCATTAGGACCAATCCTACTGAAATAAAAATTCCGATATCTATAAGAAAACGTTTTAGAAACAGAAAGGCAAACGACCACTCGTGCAGGAATAAAGCGATGCCAACGGCTGCAGTGGCAGGGATAAATATAAGGGCGATGAGGGGACCTGCAATTACATTACGACGATAAGACAAATACATGGTGATACTAGCAACAGAGGCTGCTAATGAAAGAAGAAAATGCTGGGTTTGAAATTTCATTAAACTCTGTGTAGCCTTATTATCAAAAAAGGTTTCTTTAGTAATGGAGCCGAACTCGAACATGACCCAAAAACTTAACGCTGATGCAGTGATGAGCAAGCCATATCCAATGACAGTTGCTTTGAGACCTGCGAAAAAGACTTCCTTCTTTTTAAGTATGATGCCCAAAGGGATTTTTGCCACAGGCTCCAACCCAGGTGCAATGATGGACGCTGCGATAAAGGCTACGACTAAATCAGGCATATTGGACACCATACTTACTGCGCCGATTATACCGCCAACAAACATTAAAATCCCAAAATTTTCTGTAAAGCGACCATTGTGGCGAAGGCCCGTTTCAAGCTCTTCCCAAATGGCTTCGTCCACATCTTGATCGATTTGTTTTTGTTTTACGGGGTCATTAAAACTTGCGGCTTCGGTTGTGATCACGGTATACTCTACCTCTTTGCTATGTCTTTCAATAGTTTTAAGTACCTCATCAGCACCTTTATTTAATACGTGTATAGTTAAGGAATCTCCTTTTGGTTTAATGGAGGCGTCTTCATTCACAACTATATTAATAACATGTTCATTTTTTTCGATCTCTTTTAGGATGCCTTGTGTGATGCGGGACGGAACGGCGATTTCAATGGTTCTATGCATAGCGTGAGTAATATGGACTTGTTGGTCCTGTTATGTTAATGATATCACTACTTTGTGGTTAAAGGATAAGCTAATTAAGGTTAACTAAATATATGAAGGGAGCGAAATGAAGACTACTTGAATCGGGAGAAAGATTAACTTAAATGCTAGAAGAGAAGTGAGGAGAATATGAGGCTGCGAATTGATACATCTTCAGTTTTAAGGTGAAAACAAGAAATAGTTATAAAGAATTTTAGAAACTTAATCCTGAATAAGGTGCTTTTTACGGCGCTTTCTGAAGTAATATATAATAGATGGTGCCGTAAGTCCGTGTAAAATTACGGAGAACAAAATGATGTAAGCGACGATGGAGTACAGTTCCAATTTGTTTTCAATTGTATCCGTCTGAATGAAAGCCCAAGATAGGTAGAACACAGAGCCCACACCACGAATGCCCAGAAAACTAATTGCCAATTTATTTTTGAAAGAATCCTTGATGCCAATAAAACTGATAAGTCCAGCAAGCGGGCGCACGATCAATACGAACAGGGCGCTGAAAAGAATTCCTTTCCAGTCGGTCACATCAAGAATACCGTTCATGATGGTACTTCCGAAAATAAGGATCCAAACGACGATTAGTAGACGTTCAATCTCATGACTGAAATCATGCATTTTTTGTTTGTGTTTTCCGCTGACATGTTCTGAATATCTGACGCTCAATCCTGCAAAAAATACAGCCATAAAGCCATAGCCGTGGAGTAATTCGGAGATCCCATATACTGCGAATGTGAGTGACAGTGCCAGAAACCCATCATAGGTTTTGATGCCTGCCCATTTGTTGAGGTAAGTCATTAAGTAACCCACACCTCGTCCTATAACGATACCTACCGCGATACCAATAATTATTTTTAATAGAAGTTTGTCCCACACCCAATTGGTGAAATTGAAAGCGGCAAAACTTCCAGCCTGTGCCACTAATACTGCCATATAGGTAAAGGGGAATGCCATACCATCGTTGAGTCCGGCTTCGGCGGTAAGTGAAAAGCGAACTTTGTCTTTTAGTTTATCTTCCCGTTCTGGGTCGTCGAGTTGTACATCGGAGGCGAGTACAGGATCGGTAGGTGCTAATACGGCTGCCAATAGGAGCGAGGCTGGAATGCTCAATGCCAAAAAGTAGACCCCGAATAGGTATGCCGCAAGCATGGTCAGTGGCATAGTGATGCCTATGAGTAATAAAGGACGTTTCCAGGCTTTAAAAGAATATTCACCGCCTATTTTTAAGCCGGCGCCCATGAGAGAAATAATGACAATCACTTCTGAAAAGACCATCATGGAATGATCGCTCCACAGATATTCATCCCAACCCAAGGGTGTGCCTAACCAATAGAGTAGAATTCCTAACATCAAGAGTATGATCGGGGAACTTACTTTTATTTTTTCTGATAGAGACGGTAGCCACGCCATGATAAGCGTTGCAATTCCTAAACTGGCCAATAGTATGTAGTGGTCTTCCATCTTTTAAAAATAGAACTATTTTTAAACTGGCATTGTCTCTATTGCATAATTTTGGTTCTCGATATGAATTTCTTTTGTAGAGTCATGCCAACTGACAAATGATAGAGGAACTGAAATTCTCGATACGATTCTCCTTCATCGAATCACTCGAACTGACAATGCTATGTTGATAAATGCTGTCCGTACTTATCTGACTTTCATAGGAGGCAAATCAAAAGCCGTTGCATCATGCTCAAAATGGTTGCGGTGTGCGCCATCACAAAACGGTTTGTTTGCTGAAAGACCACAACGACAAATGCCTAGCACAGTTCGGCCTTGTAGTCCGTATTGATTGCCTTGGGCGTCTACTATTTCGAAATCGCCCTCTACTTTTACAGAGCCGTTGCTGTTGATTGTTAATTTTGTTTTGCTCATAGCATATATATTTATTGTAAGTTGAGTAAAATTATGGTTAGTTGTTGAAAAATGTTGTGGCTAGCTTTTATTTGTATTAATACGAACTGAAACCAATTTAATGGGTTTATATAGATATAAACTTATCAGTTGTAAAATCTTCAGCCAATAATTTTTTGAGCTTAATGCAGAGAAGTTTAAAGTCACTCGGCTTTGTTATGAAGAATTTTGCTCCTAATTTTTTTGTGAGTTCCACGTCTTCATTAATGTTAGAGGTGGTGAAAATTCCTATAGGAATTTTATTGATTTTTATATCATTTTTGATGTGACTGAGTAACTCGAGACCATTCATGACTGGCATGTTGAGATCAAGAAATATTAGGTCGGGCATTGTCTCGCTTGCTTTCAATTTATCGAGTGCAATTTTTCCATTGCCTGCGGTATCGCATTGAAGTGATGGATTTATTAATTCTAAAGCTTCTTGGAAAAAGAGTTGATCATCTTCATCATCGTCTATTAAAAATATTTTATTCATGTGGTATGTATATTCTAAATGTTGAACCTGTTCCTAGTGACCCTTCTGCCGTTATGAATCCGTTATGGTTGCTAGCAATTTTCTTGCAAATGGCTAAACCAATACCAGTACCAGAATATTCGCTCATGCCATGAAGCCTTTGAAATAGTTCAAAGATTTTGTTTGCGTACTCTTTTTCAAAACCTATTCCGTTGTCAATGATGTTAATTTGAAGGTAATTTTGTTGTTTATCGGCAAGCGGATGTTCAATTTTTTTACCGTTCATATGAATGGCACTGATTTTTATATGCGGCTGCACTTCAGCACGTTTGTATTTAATAGCATTGTCTAGTACATTGGCTATAAGTTGTGTAAACTGAACGGGTACTATCTCAATAACCGGAAGGTTTTCTGTTTCAATGACCGTATGGGTTTCAATGATGGTTTCTTGAAGATATGTTTTTGCTTCTTCTACAATTTCGTTCAAATCATAAGGTTCAAAAGCCAATTCGGTAGTGTTTGCTCTAGAAAATTGCAACAACGATTCAATCAGATTTTGCATTCGCTCTGCTGCTGAGATAATACGCTGAAAATAATCATCCGTTTTTTGAGAAAAATTTTCGGTATCAAGTATCCGTTTGCTAAATGCTTGAATCTTTCTCAAAGGTTCTTTTAAGTCGTGACTGGCAACATAACTGAAGGAGGCAAGTTCTCTATTGATATTCTCTAGTTCTAAATTTTTTGCTGCCAATATTTTTTCATTGTTTTTCTTTTCACTCAAGTCGGTAACAATGATTCCTACTGTGGGTAGGTTAGGGAATAAGGAGGTGAGTGACACATAGACGGGAATGCTTTTTCGACCTGCCTTCAAATTGATTTCTCCCTTACTTTTTCCTTTGAGTGCTTGTTTTAAAAGAGCGGCGAACGTGTCTGTTGAGTCTGGATGAATGAAATCGTATATTGATTTACCTACTGTATTGTCATACGGCGAACGAAGCAATTCATGAAAGTATTTATTACTGTAAACTATTAAGCCATCATCTGTAATGTTGATGGCACCTTCACTAAAATTCTCTACTAAAACGCGATAGGCATAATCGCCACTATGAAGTGTGAATACTTCAGATTTATCGTCATTGTTAACAGCAAATGCATCGACTTCACCTGCTTTGATAGCGTCGATTAATTGCTCGGCTCCCTCTAAACGATTTTTGAGTTCGGCAATTTCTTGAATATAATTAGCTTCCTGTACTGAATCCATCTATTCTTTAATTGATATTCCCAAAGCGGTAGTTACTTTTTCTGTGTCGCGAAACGTTCCTATTAAAACTTTCTTTGGTAAGGGTGAAGTTTTAAGGAGCGATGGACTGAATATAATCTGGTGTTCTTTGGCTTCTTCTGGGTTTTTATAAAGGTCAATGATTTCCAACTCATAATCCTCTACGAGCGATTCATTACATATCTTTTTTATATTTGTTATGGCTTCCATTGAATTTTGTGACATGCCTGAAACATATAATTTGAGCACGAGTGTGTCGTCTGTCTTGGGTTTTATATGTTGGATGTCTTTCATCTACCTTTATTTGTTCAAGTTAAGTGATCGGATATTGAGGCCCACCAATACTTTTTCTTCGTTTGAAAGATCGCCAATAATCTTGCGTATGGGTTCAGGGAATTTGCGGACAAGCGTCGGTATGGCAAATATCTGATCACCTTCTGCAAGTTGTGGACTTTTTAAAAGGTCAATGACTTCAATGGTGTACCTGCCTTCTAAATGTTCTTTGCAATACTTGGTTATATTTTTGAGGGCAAGGATTGATTTGGGCGTTTGTCCTGCCACATACAATCTTAATTCGATTAATTCTTCTTTTGCCATAGTTGCGGTCTTCATTAATTATTCTTGCATATGGTTAATCAATATTCTTTTGATCTGAATGTGAATCTAGGAATTTTATTCCTTTATCTGTAATAATGAAGTCACTAACATCATTGTTGTGCCCCATTCCTCTAGATTTTACCACTACTAAATTACGAACTCTTCCTCTATTACTTTCTTTATTGCTCAATTTTATCCATGTATCGGCTAGGGATGAGATGGTATTTTCGGTAACGCCAACACCTGATTGACCTTTGGGAGTGAGCGATGTAAAGAGGGCGCTGATGCCTCTCCCTTTTAGCATGTCCATTAAACGAACCAACATGGCGCGGACTTCGCTGCCAGAGCCCACAGTTACTAAACTGCTTATAGGGTCTACAATGACGGTGAGTGGTTTGTGTTCTTTAATTAGTTTATGCAATAACAGCAGATGCATCTCCAGACCTTGCAATGAAGGTCGAGATGCATGGATGTGTAGCAATTTGGAATCCACATACTGCTCGATGTTGATATCCACAGATTTCATGTTGCGTATCAGTTGCCCAGGAGATTCTTCAAAAGAAAAATAAAGTACAGATTCGTTTCTTCTGCAACTGCTTAATGCAAAGTAGGTTGCCAGAATTGTTTTTGCGGTACCTGCTGAACCAGAAACAAGAGTACTACTTCCTTTGAAGTAGCCGCCACGTGCAAATAAACCATCAAGTGCAGGAAGCCCTGTTGAAACGATTTCATCAGAGGTTTTATGTTCAAGTTTTAGTGAGGTGATGGGCAGGACGGATATTCCGCTTTCATCAATAAGAAAAGGATATTCGTTGGTGCCATGCGTAGAACCTCTGTACTTTACAATACGTAAACGTCTTGTGGCGATCTGGTCGATAACACGAAAGTCTAGGAGAATCACACAATCGGACACATATTCTTCCAATCCCTGTCGTGTGAGCGAATTATTTCCACGCTCTCCTGTAATGATGGTGGTCACGCCTTTATCCTTTAGCCATTGAAACAACCTACGCAACTCTGAACGAAGGATGGCCGAATTATCTAGTCCTCCAAAGAGTGATTCAATAGTATCGAGCACTACACGCTTGGCGCCGATGCTATCTATAGCATAATTGAGACGCACAAATAAGCCTTCTAAATCGTACTCGCCTGTTTCTTCAATTTCTGAACGTTCGATATGCACATGGTCTATGCGCAATTTTTTTTCTGCAATCATTTGGTCCAGGTTGAAGCCAAGAGATTGCACATTTTGTGTCAGATCTTTTGTGGTTTCTTCGAAACTCATGAAGACGCCTGGTTCGTTATCTTCTGTAATTCCTTTGACAAGAAATTGCATGCCGAATAATGTTTTACCGCAGCCTGCACTGCCACATATTAGTGTTGGACGTCCTTTAGGAAAGCCACCCTCGGTCACCTCGTCTAGGCCGTCGATCCCCGTTCGGGTTTTGGGAATTGTATTTTTCATAATGTTATTTAGGAGTGTAAAGATAATTAAATATTAAAATTTGAAAACTGTTTGTGTGTAATTATACATAATTATTGTTGCGAAATTGGTTGAAGATATGCGCGTAGGATGGGAGCATTGTGTATGTGGTGTGCGCGATGGGATGGTTTGTTTGCAGGCAGTCAACACGGGCTAATGGCTAAAACGGTTGTGACTTGTAGAGCATACTCGGGCATGGGCATCTTGAATTTTGAAATTGCACTTTGCTTTATGGTACCGTTACTGCTGATTGTAAGTTTTGTTTTGCTCATTGTATTGTTTCTGTTAGTAGCCTAGGTTTAGGAAATTTATGGTTTGGTTTTGGAGATTGTGTGGGCAATTTTGGTCTGGGGTGTTTATTGATATTGGATATGGACAGATGTTATGACATAAAGGTTTGCTAGAAGATGGTATTTATGGTGTGGTTGTGGGTTTTTGGGGTTTTTTTTGGGGTTGGAGAACATGCCTCTGGGTAAAAATATTATGGCTCTGCGTAAACGGAATAAGGCTCTGCGTAAACATCTTAATGCTGTGCAGAAAGCGTATTTGACTGTGCAATGAAATAATTACGCTCTGCGTAAGGAGAATTAGGCTGTGCGAAAAAGTATTTAGGCTGTGCGATGGGTGATCATGGGAGTGCGAATGGGGATGGAGGTTGTGGGTAAAGGTTGGGAGGGAGTGGGTGAAATTTTATGGGGACTCTTTGTAGGGGCGTGGTGGGTGGTGATGGCTCACTGTTGCTGGCACTCGTTGCAAACGAGCGCTAGCGGGGATTTGGGTGTTGGGAAGTTGCTACAAATGTTGGCAACGGTTTCATGATACTTGAGCTAACTTTGTTTGAAAAATATAAGTTATGGAAATGCAAGATGGTTATATTGACAATGAGAAGAAGAAACCAACAAGGGCGGCAATGTATCGCATCATCATTATGGATGCGGAAACTGGATTGGAGCGTGAAGCCCGTGCCGATTATAGAATGCAATCTGGTAGTTGGTTACCAATAGCAGATTTTCTGCGTGATGGCGATTATGTGAAAGCATGGAAACCGGTGGATGGAACAACTTTTGAACCTTTGAAAGGTTTTAAGAAGGATGGGGCGTATCGATTACCATTTGATACTTCTACTGTTTCTAAAAAAAGTGTAGGGTGAGGAGGGTTATTTGAAATTTGGGGGTTGTTTTTACTGTTGAGGGGATGGATTGGGAATTTGTGGTATTGGGTTATGAAGATATCAGTTAATTTAAATTATCGAAGCCGAATTGATTCATATATTTTTTTAAGATTATCATATGTCTCCTTAATTGCGTTCTGATTTCTGACGCTTCCATAATATCAGATGCTCTATAAGCATATTTTAAAAAGTTACCTCTATATTTTCTAGTGAATTCTTTTTTTATAAGCTTTCCTCTTTGATATATCATTTTAGAAGCTGGTAGCTCCCGTGATTTGACTCCCTTAAAACTGTAAAGTCTATAAATTTTTCTTTTGTAAATTATCGCTTCACTAGTGAGGAGTTTTTTTTGTATGGTCTCAACACGCTTATCCTTCATCGCAATGCTCTCTTTCATCTCACGATAAAATCTAGATACGTTCGCAGATTTTATCAAAGTTTTATACCCATAAAAATCAAACCCAAGATATTGAAGATAGGATTCTGATATGAGTTGTCCATTTTTTATTTTAAAGCATTTAAGATGATTGTTTACAGTTTGGAATCTATATTTTTCGGTTTTATCTTTGGAAATAGTCAGTTTTATCATATTCATTTCTTCATTCACAACTTTCTCTACTTCTGCTAAATCTGCCATGTCACATACCACAACCAAATCATCCGAATATCTTCTGTAATAGCAATTTTTAGATTTCACTAATTTCTCAACTATGTTTTTATCAAATGGTAGCATATATAAATTAGCAAGCATCGCGCTAATGGGTAAACCTTGTGGTATTCCCGAAATTATTCCGTCTTTTTTTTTCTGATTTTTATACACCTGAATTTCGGATTCCTTAAAATCTTGATAGTTCTCAAAAAATTGAAATTTTCCTTTATTTTTAAGGTGAGCTATTTTCTTTTCATCTAAATGGCCCTTGCGTCGTTGCCGTAAATCATCGTAATAAAAATAACTAAAATTGGTAATTGACTTAAAAACGGCATAGTGGTCTTTGGGCAAACTTTTTGTACCTAAGACGTCACTCCATATTTTTTTTAATTGGTTATGGTTTAAGGAAGGAAAGAAGTTTTTGATATCAAATGCTAGAACAGCGCATTCTTTTCTGTGTTTGATTTCTTCAAATACTTCTTTTGCAAAATCAACATTATATTTAAATCTAACTCCGTCATCACTTATGATTTGTCTATAGGCCGTAACACATTTATCTAAAACGGCGTCAGATTTTAAAAGTGTTTCGTATTTAGGCTGTATGATTTTGTGGGAGTAATAAGAATAAATGTGTGAGTCTATATGTGTGGCGTACATTATAGGTCGTAACTTGGTATTAGCAATGAATTGCCCTTTATCATCTACCGCTTTATGAGAACGCTTCTTTAAATCCTCTGAAAATCTATAACGTCTGTTTTTTGTTTCTTTTAAAATGAAGGGCGTAAACTTATGCTTAAGTACTTTTTCTGAATTTGAAACATATCGATACACATTTTCTTTATCCCCCTTTTTTATTTGGTTAGTCAAATGGAGATAGCCCCGGTCTTTAAACCAATCTTTTTTATTTAAGGTTGATATTGTCATAGATCAAAAAAAAAGGAAGTCCTCAAAGCTAATTAACTAAAAATGCATAACACTAATCAAATTAGTTGTACCACTAACCGAATTCTCGGTTCACTTTTATTTTTTACGATTCTAGAACTGATTCTAATTATAAACCAAATTCGCCATGAAATTATGAAATATACAGATACCTCAAATGTAACAATAAGCGATTTAGGTCGTCTAATAATTGAATTGACCCTAGTCAGCTGTCAAGAAATAAGTGCGTTCACCGGTGAAGGTGCTTATTTCTGGACTACTATAATATCAATCTACGTATGATTTATCCCTTTAATTAAAGGTCTGATTGATTGGAGTCTTAACTCACCACGGTACTGTAGACGTCATTTTTAAATGTAAAGAACTTCCTAATTGTTATAAATGTAATTATTTTAATAATATTAGTTCGTTTTTTCTGATTTTGATTTCGTAATATGTTCAAAGATTCTGGCGTCATCAGTAAAAAATTCTTTAGGCAGGTATTCTTCAGAAAATTTCTCTTGATAGGAATTATACCATAAAACCTTGTATAATTCATCTGCACATTTTCGCTGCAATTCACCATTCTTTGAATTATATATTGATTTTTGATTATTATGTTTAAATCCATTTAAAATGAATGCGGGTGAGGTATGCGTCATAACGGTCTTGGTAGTTGATTTTACATCGTGTCCAGCATTCTTAAACTTTTTCCGTTTTTCAAGTTTATATGTTTTAAAGAAAACTCGTTTACCAAATTCATAACTTGCAACATTATAATCTATAGTCTCTTCTATCAGCTTTTTGTGGTTTTCATTGAATTCTTCATTTTGGTTGTGAAAAATTATATCCTTAATTGGAATAACCATATCATGGAACACAAAGCTTTCCTCAAAAATCATTCTGTGTTGATTGAAGTAAACAGCTAAATATTTAACGTTGTCTGCAATTTTTTTTTCGGGTGCTTCGCTGCTATAAATTTCTTTTTTCTTTTCAGTGTGAACCTCTTTTATACACATAAATGGGGGAATTTGGCTTACATAAATATCCATTTCGCCGCTTTTTTCAAATGCTAAAGGGTGGGATTTTAATGTGATAATATCACCAATTTCAAATTTGTTTTTTGCCATAAGTATTATTTTTAAATACAATATTTAATTTACAAATTCTATTCAGTAAATATCCTTTCCATAATTTTGGATAAAGGAAATTCATGAGCTAATTAATAAGCTTCTAATGTTTATTTATAGGGAGAGTTCTATAAAAATAGCAATTTTTTAAATCTGAAAGATCTTTTGAATTTAAAAACGTTAAAGTGTTGGTTTTGGGAGATGAATGGTAATGGTTGTGGGTACATGTGATTAGGTGCGGTGAATCTTCGATTCCAGCCTTTGTGGTAAAAAAAAACCACAAACTCTATAAAGAATTTGTGGCTCATAAAACTAACTCAATTTTCTAACGGCATCTTCCTTATGCCGATTAGAGTAAGTATCTGTTACTATGGGATGCGCTTAAATGTCAACCCACTTACCATAAAATACTGTGGGCTTGTGGCGCCATAGGTGGATTTGACTTCGCTTTTAGCCAATAGACAGGTGTCTACCAAGCCTGTTCGTTTTGTATTGAACAGGATTTTTCGCTCTGTACGTGCCATTTTTAGCGCGGCATCTGAAATGTTGAAGTTTTTGTTGGCCTCCACCATTTTTTCTAGGCGTAACCTCATGCTTGCCGTCTTTAAATCTTCTTTAGACGGGTTGTACAATGGTTCTCCTTCTGCAATAATAACAAGGTTTTGGAAATGCCCTGCCAATTGTGGATACGAACGTTGGCTGTCGCTGATGAATTTGTTATCAGCACCTTTCTTGTTCGCTCTCTCCTTCTTTTTCTTACCCTTGCTGCTGTTTCCTTGCGTTTTATTAACGAAGGTGCGTGCTTTATTGACGATGTCTTCTGACGCGCCGCAGGCTTCCAATTGGTTAATAAAACGGGTTACAAAGGCTTCGTTACCTTCAAATGCTACGTGTCGACTATAGATATCGATACTGTTCTCATTGTTCTTGAGGTCCACTTTGGACTCTGCAAGTACTGCTTGTGAGTGCATTGCCAAAATGGCTTGCGCTGTTAGCAGGGGGTTGGATGGGTCGTACTCTTCACCGAAGATGGTGAGCGTCTCGCCAAGAATTTGGACATTGTCTATCGTATTGTCGATACCTACCTCTGATGTGCTGCGTGTTGCGGGCACTGGAGGAGGGGGAAGCTCCTGTTGAGGTGTATCGGCTACGGGGTTGGACATTTCAATCACTTGTGGCCTGACGGAAGCGAAGACTTCGTTGGATGCGGCGAGTGATTTCTCTACTGATTCAATCATAAGCATTAATATTTTGATATGGGGCCACTTGTTGTTTTATACATACGCTTGCATCGTGGCGTTGGTGGCGCATGTTTTGTGTTGCGGATGTACATGTGTCGTGCATCCGATTAGGGTTCGGTAAAAATTTTATAAACTACTTTCTTCTTGAAGAGAATTATGATGCTTTATACTTCTTAAGACTAGGCGGTTAAAGCGTCATAATTTGAAGCAATATTAAATCAAAGAAAATTAATCTCCAAATTTATTTTGGATGAATGGTATGTTTTATTCGATAAAGTGTATAATTTATGTAGGTTAAAACGGTTCGAAGACCGCGTGGGTGTTGAGGTTTAGGGGTTTAAAATTATTTTTAATATATTTTGTTAATTGTTGTAGATAACGGTGTGAATTAACATAAAATACTGTTGAAATATTATTTGTTCTAAATGTCCAGAGGATGAAGGTTTGTCCGTTTTATGGTCTAAAACAAAAAACCACAACTTTTGAGAGTTGTGGTTTATCACTTATTAAAAATTGATCTAATGGTGCATTGGAATATGCGAAAATTAAATGTTAGGATGTCCATCCGCGGATGTCGTCTTCGACATCTTGCTTGCTGCGTTGCGTACGTCTTGCAATACGGTTGACCATATCATCAAAGTCGTTAGTGTTCGCTACATCTTCGTCTTCGAGTTCTGGATATTTTTTACGGTAATCTGCTTGAATGTTGCTCCATCTGCCTTCTAGGCTGTCGTCTGTGAAGTTTAACTTACTGTCTTCGGTAAAACCTCTGTGTTTGTTTTTGTCTTCACTCATAGTTATTGTTTTTTGGATTTGTTTGGCTTGAAGCCATCTTTAGTAGAATCATCTTTTTCGCTGTGCACGCTTTTACTGCCTCTGGCATGTTTGGTGCTGGATTCTTTACGGTCTGTTTCTTCTTTCTTGTCGCTCATAATATAAAGTTTTTGATTTATTAAATATAGCTGATGCATGACACTTCTATTTGCTTTATTGAATTGAAGATTGACTGAAAAGGTACTGTGGGCAGTGACGGCTGTCTTGTGGGGAGTTCATTCTTCCCACTATTATTTGAGCCAACATTTAGTTTTTTACAGTCAAGGTATGAGTCCATCCCATTGTAAATTGTGTGAAAACAAAACAATATATCTTATGGAAGTACAAGCATATCTAGCCTTTAGTGGCAACTGTCAAGAAGCACTTAAATTTTATGGAGACCTATTTAATGCCGAGGTCAAAAACCGTCAAACATATGAGGATAAAGAGATAGACGTACCAGGGTCTTACCGTCAAAAACTGCAACATGCGGAACTTCAAGGGAAAGGTGTACGCTTTATGGCCTATGACGCGGCGCCTGATACACCCATTAATCATGGCAACCAAATACACATGAGTATCGAAGTTGGTGATAAAAATGAAGCACAAGATGTATTTGACCAATTGTCAAAAGGAGGGCAGGTTCATCATAACTTCAGAGAACGAGAATGGGGTTATTTTGGACGTTGCACAGATCGATTTGGGATTAATTGGATGGTGAATTCAACAAAATAAAATGACCATTTAAGCAAAATGAGTCATTGTAAACGGCCTTTTGCGGACTAAAAAAGACCCATGATTTACATATGTAAGTCATGGGTCTTTTTATTGAATAGAGCCAATTACTATATTACTGTTTCAATTCATAATATAATAAACGCCGTATGCTGTCAAACTGAACACAATATGTGCAAGTACGAGGTGAAAGTAATAATGTGTGAATGGTATCTGCGGTCTGTCTTTACAAAATTTGAACATGAGTATCCAACCGAGTACGCCAATGATACCAATGATCACGCCAAAAGCGACACTCCATACCACGGAACGAACGATGCCTGTAACATTCCATAACACTTCATAGCACAGCAAGAAAACAGCACCAAAAAAAAAGTGGATTGCCCAGCCCACAATCCATTGTTTAGTGGTAAAGGTGGGAAGGGTACCCTTGGTAAAGATATGAGACAGTAAGTTGTGTTCTCGAAAATTTTGATCTGCGACGTCACTCCATAAAGAACTGAAGGCACTCATTACCGTAACTGACGAAATCCATGCTATGAAAAAAGTTAAACTATCCATATTGGGAAAAGTAAATGACTGTGTTAGACTGTGTCCGTTTGATTTGGAGTGCTCTCAAGTATGTCAATGAGTGCCTTGGCTGTAGGACCTGCTGACAATGGGTTTTGACCCGTAATGATAAGTCCATCTTGCTCTATATGCAAATTGAACGGGATGATGGCTTTATGATAATCAGCACCTACCGACTTCAGTTTGTCCTCTAGAGTGTAAGGAATGTTATCGGAGCGGAATACCAATTTTTCTTCGGCATTGGAAAATCCTGTGACACGTACACCCTTTAAAATGGACGGATTGATATCTGCCACTTTGATAAGCGCTGCCGGACCATGACATACGAGCGCCACAGGTTTAGCATCATCTAGAAATTCCAATATCAATTCAGCGCTTTTTTGATTGTTGGCAAGATCGAACATTGGACCATGACCCCCTGGATAAAAAAGTGCATCATAATCTTCAGATAAAATATCCTCTAGCTCGAGTGTGTGTTTTAATGCATGTTGCGCAAAATCATCTTTGACAAATCGTCGGTTGCTTGAAGTTATATTCTCTGTTAATTCGCTAAAAGGGTCAATAGGTACTTCGCCACCTTTTGGGCTGGCCAAAGTTATGGTGTAGCCTTTGTCCTTGAATTCGTAATATGGATCGGTAAATTCTCCTATCCACAAACCTGTTTTGCTATCTGTATTGATCATCTCTTCGTGAGAGGTAAGAACCATCAGTATTTTTTTCATGTTTTTTGAGTTTTGGTTTGTTATAAATTATCAATAAGGTGACCATCTTCATTGGTCACCACGTAATGTATGGGTTTGAATGTGCCTCCGTTGCTATCTTCCGCTGAACAAGCTGTAAGACCTACAATTAAATCCATGTGTGCTTTAAAGCGGATGATGTCTCCAGGTTTTGAGGTAGGAGGTAAGACTTTTAATTTACCTTTTGTATTGAATTGAACGTTCATAAAAATGTTGAAAGCTGTAGGAATCTCATCTCTATCAATACCGAAGGACAAGAGATTGCGATGCAAATTTTCTAGACAACTGGGATGGTATTCTGGGTTGTCATACATAATTTGAAACGTTTCTGGGCTACAGGGTGCCAAGAGAAAGTCGTTGCGGCCATTCTGGTCTTCTGTAATTTTCATCATTTTTTGAGACCGGTTGCTCCAAAGGAAATTACCTTTGGTCAAGAGAATGGTTTCCTCAAAATCCATGCTCTTACCTGCGGAAATTTTTTCACGCTTATCATGTTTATTGAATAAGACCATGTCACTCACTTGCTGTCCCATAGGGTCAATGACGGTTAGGATGTCACCTTTGTTAAGTTCAAAGGCCGATCCAGACTGTGGGGATATGATATGGATATGGCTCATGGTTTTTGTGTTTTGGAATGAAAAGGACATTTCCAAGTCGATTCAACTTCTCGTCCGCTATACTGTTTTGTTTCTGTATCTGTTCCAAAGTCGCGAAGCACAGGATTGATATTTCCTTGTAATTTTTTATCACGTCTACGGATTCGTTTTTTAACGGTCTGATAGGTTCCCATTTCCCTTAAACGCTCAAACTGCCAATGCAAGTTGAAAACCACCGTGCAATAGGGCGCTTGGCGGGCCATTCTTGAACTGTTTGGGTGGAGACCAACAATATAAAAAGCCTTTCCTTTGAGACTGAAACTAAAGTTAGAATCCATTGGATTGTTGCTGACATTTTTATCCCATTCTTTATCATCATGGTTATGCAATTTTTGCAAAAAATTCCACAAGGCTGTTTCAAATGCTGTCTCTGTTTTGAAATGATTGTCTTTAAAACAGATGATGAGCGATTCAAATTCATTGGACTCAAAATCATATTGTTCCAGATAGGCCTCAATATCTAATAAAATTGGTTCAATAACAGCATCAGAGGTTATATCATTATAGGTTTTGATATGGTAATTATCCATCATAAAAACCGTATTTGCCATCAGACATGGATGTTTCCGTTTGATGATAAAATCCCTGAACTCCTGTTCGACCGTAGTTACCGCTTCTGCAATCATACTAAAGTTGTTTTTTATTTATAATAGTTTTCATTAGCGTTGTACATCTTCCATGATCCAATCTTCAATTGGTCGGTTGTGTTGTTTATGTAGCACGACGATGTCTCCCGTCGTCTCAAATATGACCGCCTTAACTTCAGAAAGTTCGGAGACGTTTGATTCTCTTAATTTCGATCGGATATCACCCTCGGTCACTCTTACAGATTTCATATTGTCCCACAACATTACATCCCCATCCATCAACAGCGTGGGAGTGTTGTCTATAAGGTCTCGAAACCACTTATAACGCCTTAAGAAGGCTGCTATCAATTGTAAGGCATACACCATAAGTAAACCGATAGCTCCATCTGCAAAACTTACAGAATCCGATAACACCGTTGTTGCGATCATGGAACCCACGGCTACTGTCATTGCAAAATCAAAACTTGATAATTTTGAGAAACTGCGTTTGCCAAATAAGCGTGTGTAGAGAATGACTGCTATGTATATTCCAATACTTGAACATACAATCAGAAAAAGCGATTTCTCTGTTATCGCAAAGAGAGAGTTAAAGAAGAGTTCAAGTTTATCGATTGCTGGTTCCATAATAATATGTGAATTAATGAGCGATTAAAATGACTATTATATCCTAAAAATGTCATTGTTACGCTAATATTTAATTGTTATACAAAACTATTACTATCCACATAAGAAGTTTGGCCCTAAAAATAAAAATCATAACTCTATTAATTTTTATTGAGTTTCCATTTAGGGTGAAAATTCTATTGCTTCCTTTTGTATCTTGGAGAAAATGATGTTTTGCTAGATGGTAATTGATATCGAATTCTTCAGTTTCTTCCGTATCTATAAAAGGATGATTTAAAACATATTGTACGGTTTTTTATGATGGAAAAGTTAGGTCATTGGTCGTTGATATTTGTTTTAAGCAGCCTGTTGAAGATTTAAAATTGCAACTCATCTAAAATATTAAGACAGTGGCTTAAGGTGGTCGTAAATTTGTCTCTCCCTCAATTTATCAACTTAAGTTTCATCTAATTGATACGATTATGGAATCAAAACTACCTTATCATTTTTCAAGACAGTCTGCCAATTTCTTTGACTGGTTATTAAACACGATTAAATCAGAAAAGTACCATGAGGCCGAAAGCCAGATTGTGAACTATTGTAAAGTACATTATTAGTATTTATTCGGATAGGATGTACTTAATTTCGTCTCGAATAGAAAATAATTTCAATATGATGCATCTTTTTTGAAGTTTTCACGTCTATGATGTGAACCTTAAAAATAATTATTATGAATCATACAGAATGTACATGCAACTGCGACGGTTGTCAAAAAGGGAATTGTCAAAATTGCACTTGCCAAAACTGTGCCTGCAGCAATTGCAACTGTTAAGCTTGCACTAAATAGGTATTACACAAGCGTTTATTTTGGTAATTTTATACCAACCTAGACGCTTTTTCTTATTACAAGTCATGAACACAAAACATATTTGGAATTTATACGCAGAGGATCTGAAGCACTTTATATTGAGTAAAGTAAAAGATGCTGCGGTCACTGATGATCTACTTCAAGAGACATTTATTAAAGTACATACCAAATTACACCAGTTGAATGATGAGGGCAGGGTGAAATCATGGTTATTCTCCATTGCAAGATTTACAGTGATGGATTATTTTAGGGCGAATAACTTCACATATGAATTGTCGGATAGCGATATGCTATTTGAAGATCAAAAACTTGAGCATACAAAAGAAGATTGTTTGCGAGGCATTATCAAAAGTCTTCCGAAGAAATACCGCGACCCCTTGTTCCTTTCAGACATTAAGGGCTTAAAGCAGGCTGATGTGGCAGAACAATTACATTTACCATTGCCAACTATAAAATCACAAATTCAGAGAGGTCGAAAGATGATAGCCCAAGGATTTATGGATTGCTGCGACTTTAAAATGAATGAGGACGGTTATTTAGTGGGCGAAATCAAGGATAAACAAGACTGCACTATGTGCCATTAGACTATAAGGTCATCATCCATGAATGCTGCAATCTTCTGAATTTACGCAGTTCACTACGCAAGATGGGCAAGTAGTCTTTACCATTGCTATCACAGCGCTCAAGGCGTTTGCAGTTGCTATATAATAAATTTGTCAAACGCTCCAACGAAGCGATGTGTTTGTGCTTGTTATCAGTATAGCGCTCCAACTCGGCATTGACAATTTCTGGTGCCAATGAGGAAGATTGTTGAACTATATCACCAGAAAAATAGATGTTGGCATCTTCGCTTCCATCGGATTTCAAATAACATAAATCTTGATTCAGATAGGTAGAAATGCTCCGTGATAGGATAATAATATCCATAGCCTTTTTATAAATCGGCAAGTCAGATAGGTGAGATGGGATGTGGTACATAATCTGTCAAATAATAGCAATCCAAAAATAGCAAGAAGACTTCATACAATACTTTCGATATGAAGGCAAAATTGTATATTTGCTTTAATATTTAAGTTTTTATAGTTAAATTTCCTTCAATGAAGATAGACAATCTTAACTGGAACATTTTAAAATGTTTACAGAATAATGCGCGGCAGTCGAATGCGGAAATCGGAAGGCAGGTTGGCATTAGTTCGCCAGCAGTGTCGGAGCGTATCAAAAAGATGGAGGATGCAGGCATCATCAGAGGGTATCATACCCATATTTCGCCAATTGAAGCAGGGTATCAATTGAAAGCTATTATAACGCTCCGTGCTTTTATGGGAATGTTAAAACCATTTCTTGATAAAGTGAAAACCTACGACGAAGTTCTGAATTGCTACCGAATCACAGGTAATGAAAATATTGTGATGGAAGTAGTATTGAAAAATCAAAAGCATTTAGAATCTTTTATCGATCAACTCATTATTTATGGTGAAACTAAAACACAGATTGTGTTGTCGCATGTGGTAAGTTTTAATGATGTGAAACCGTTAAGGTAGTTGGGAGTTGATGGCATTTGGAGTTAGCTTTTAGCTTAACATTAATTAAGGGCACTGCCAACTGTATTTCATCAATCCAAATCATCGTCATCATCATCCTCGTCGTCATCGTCATCAAAGATTCCAAAATTGCGTCCTTCCAATGGTTCTTCTTGGATCAGTTCAATTCCGTCAGGTTCGAAAAGTCCCCAATCGTCGCAGTCGTATTTCCAAAGCTCGAAAGTTTTAATCCAATCGATAAATAAAAGTCTCAGAACTTCGATTTCATCATATAATAGGTCGAGATAGTCGATATCTTTAAAACCCAAATTTTCAATATGGAGCGCAGACTCTATCAATTCAAAGGCGGCACTTTTTACAAACACCGCGTTTTCCATTCTAAAATCGTAAGGCATTTCAGGTAGCGAAGCTTCCGAAACCAGCATAGGAATTTCATGTGCGTTTTCTTCCATATCTATTAATACGGACTTTAGACTTTCACGGTCAAAATCGTCCGCAAGGGGAAGGTCTGAATCTCTTACGAATTCGATGATGGAATCCACCAATAATTCGATTTCCTTTACTTTTTTATAAATAGGTGTTTGGTGTTCTGGGCGTTCCATATCCTAACTCTTTTAGACCGTGAAATTAATATTTTCCAAGTGATTTGCAATTAATTTTGCATGGACTCTTGAATTTTCGATAAACCATTTATGCGTTTCCATGCCACCACATATGACACCTGCTAAATATAAACCTTCCACGTTGGTTTCCATCGTTTCTGGATTGTAGTTTGGCAGCTTTAATTTATCATCAGATAGTGTTACACCAGCGTCTTTTAGAAATTCGAAATTAGGTTGATAGCCAGTCAAAGCCACTACAAAATCATTTGGAAGTGTTTTAGATCCATCAGGTGTTTGTAGCGTAACTTCAGTTTCCTTTATCTCTGTGATTTCTGAATTATAAAACGCTTTGATGCTCCCTTCTTCAATGCGATTGATGATGTCTGGTCGTACCCAATATTTGACACGTTCGCCAATTTGACTATCTCTGATTATCATGGTTACCTTCCCACCTTTGCGCCAAATTTCTAGAGCGGCATCAACCGAGGAATTGCTAGCGCCCACCACAATCACATTTTGCAATGCGTAAGCATGTGCTTCTTTGTAATAATGTGTGACTTTCGGCAATTGTTCGCCAGGGACATTTAAACGATTCGGGATGTCATAAAAGCCCGAAGCGATGATGATTTTTTGGGATTCGTATGCAGTCTTGTCCGTGGTGATTTTAAAATTATCCTCGTCTTTTTCTATAGACTGAACTGTTTCATATAAATGAATATTCAACTTATTAGAAGTTGTCACTCGCCTATAATACTCCAATGCCTCATCTCTTGTCGGCTTGGGATTATTACTGATGAATGGAATGTCATCAATCTCCAGTTTTTCAGATGTTGAAAAGAAGGTCATATTTTTGGGATAATTGTAAAGGGAATTGGTCAAAGTGCCTTTTTCGATCACCACATAATCCCAATTCCTTTTTTTACATTCCAATGCACAGGCAATCCCGATAGGTCCTGCGCCAATGATAATTATTTGTTTGTGTTCGCTCATAAATCTAACTTTCCTCGTTGGAGGTTTTCATAAAATCTTTCAAAATATACAATAAAATGATGCCGATGGTTCCGAGAACAGCCATTAAAATCCATGTATTGTCAAATCCGAAGGAATCAATAAAGTGGAATCCAAGATTGTGTCCGAAGACATGTGAAATCGAAAAGGCAATGCTGTACAACGCCATATATTCGCCCTGCAATCCACGTTTCGAACGTTTTAAAGAGAAAGCATTTGAAAATGGAAATACAATCATTTCGCCAAAAGTGACAATGATCATACTGATGACAATCAAGGCAATCATTGGAGTGTCAATCAAAAACAGATAACTCACAGTTGTTAGGATTAATCCGAAGATCATCAGTCCTACTTTTGTATAGCCTTTTTCCTCTAACCATTTGATGAGCGGCATTTCAAACACAAAAATGAGGAGCCCATTGAGTGCCATTAATAATCCTATTTCAAACTCCGTTAAACCAACACTTTCTTTATAAAAGTAAGGTAAAGTGGACAAAAATTGAAGGAACACCACTCCAAAAATAATCATTGCCACAAAAAAGATCATAAACGGTTTGTCTGTATATGCCGATTTTGGATTCGGATTGACTTCCATGTCGAGTACTTTGGATTTTTTCGGATGCAATACATTCAACAGAGCAATGGCGGCTATCATACAAGTAATACCATCTACCCAAAATAAACCGCCATAACTCATCGTCGTAATAATGAAACCACCAAGGGCTGGGCCTGCAGAAAATCCGAGGTTGATGGCAAGACGAATGAGCGTTACACTTCGGGTTTTGTTTTCTGGTTTGCTGTAGGCGTTTAGTGCTACAAACATTGCTGGACGGAACATATCTGCTACAGTCATCAAGATAAAAATTCCTATGCAAATGCCTGTGAACGTATTTAGAAATTGAAATCCGATGAACAGTAAACCGCTTAAAAACAAACTAGAAGACATGACTTTATAATAGCCTATTTTATCCGTTAACTTTCCACCAAGCCACGAGCCAGCAATTGAGCCCAATCCAAAAGCAGTCATAATCCATGCGACATCATCCAGCGTAAATTTGAGATTCGTCGTCAAGTATAAAGAAAGAAACGGAATCACCATAGTGCCAGCCCGATTGATAAGAGTGATGAGTGCAAGCCACCACACTTCTTTAGACAAGCCACGAAACGTATCAATGTACGCGTGGCCAACGTTGTAGTATAAATAGTTGAATATTTTCATTTTGATTGGTTGGTATAAAAGTAAAAAGTCCGACGTTATCGTCGGACTTTTATATATTGATTAAATGTATTTTCATATTATCATAACATATAGCAAGTCCGTTCACTTAACGAAGTGTTTCTCTTTTGAATATATGTGACGATGCAGTTGTGCATAATTATTTTTAAATTGTCCATCAAAGCTAGGGAAAAAAAGTTAAAGTTGTATTTTTGGAACCAGTATTTAATAAGAATTTATTATGAAGACAATACTTTCATTCTGTTTGGGTCTCGTATTTTTAATGAGTTGTGCACAGGACAAATCAACCATATTAGGCGAAACGGAGTTTCAGCGTGAAATTAATTCCGAATATAAAGACGCTTCCAAATCACCTTTGAAAGCCAAGGATTTAAAGAAGTTTACGGGTCTGAATTTTTTTAAATATGATTCAACTTATGTAGTGACTGCGACTTTGAAGGAAACGCCTGATTCTGAATTTTTTGGAATGAAAACAACTACGAGTCGTCTCTCCAGAGAACGGATTTATGGTGTTTTGACCTTTCAAATAAATGGGGAAACCTATCAACTTAATGTCTATCAAGGAGAAGATTTAATGAAAAAAGAAGGATTTGAAGATTATTTATTCCTTCCTTTTTTAGATGATACCAATGGTGATGAAAGTTATGGAGGTGGTCGCTACATTGATATGCGGATTCCGGAAGGAGAAACTGTTGTTATAGATTTTAATTCCGCATACAATCCTTATTGCGCATACAATGAAAAATATTCTTGTCCAATCGTACCAAGAGTCAACTATATCGATGCAGAGGTGAAAGCAGGGGTGAAGGCATTCAAGAAGTGAGAGCCAGTCTTCGCTAGGCAGTCTGCTGTTTGGAGTTATCGGTCTTGCGTTACCGTCATCCTTTTACCAAGAAAATTCCAGCAAAAACGGCCAAAAAACCAACAATAAAACTTGCAATCGTGTAGATGGCAAAACTTGTAAAGTCACCTGACTTTAGAAAAAGATGATTTTCGTAGGCAAAGGTTGAAAAGGTAGTAAACCCACCACAAAATCCGGTTGCCAAAAATAGTATCTGATTTTCAGTCAGCGTATTTTGCTTCACTGCCAAGCCTAAAATAACTCCAATCAATAAACTACCAATGATGTTTGCTGCAAAGGTTCCGTATGGAATACCTGATTCTGCACTGTTAAGGTATTTGCCAATGATGAAGCGCAAGACCGATCCGATACCTCCACCCACAAAGACTAAAAGTAATTGTTTGACCATTATTCGACTTCAGTCTCAACTACAGTTTCCTTGATAGGAATGTAGATTTCGGTTATATAGTTTGCAGGGTTTGGGGTATTTCCTGGATCGGTAACATAGATTTCGAATGGATGTTGTTCTGATTGTTCAAGCTTGTTGTCCTTGAGGTATTTCATGGCAGCTTTCCAGCCTTCGCCAAGATTTGTGTAATCTCCCTTAAGTATTGTCTTTACAGCTCTCGTTTTTTCAATATAACCATTTAGGATATTACTGTCTTCCGCAACAATCACTTTGTCCCTTACTGGGATGGCATTGCTCATGATGACACTGCCATTGTCATTCATTTCGTTATATATAGTAAATGGCATACCAGCTGCTTGAACATTATGGTCGTGCATAAAATTCATGATTTCACCATATTGTTTACCCATCATATTGCTGATATTACTTGCAGACGCAGAGGTCGTTTTATACATATAAAATCCACCACCATATTCAGTGATGCCATCAACTTTGATGCTGTATACCTCCATGCTTTTTAGGACATCTGATTTTAACAATTTAAGGTCCGCATTTAGTTGTTCGTCAATTCCATCCACACTTTTACTAGAAAAAACATTTTTAGCCTTAAATAGGAAGGACATTTTTTTCGCATCTATGGTTTTGATCACTTCAGTAGTGCCATCTTCTTTTGGAGTTAATTTCCATGATAATTCCGAATTCGGAAGATCACTACTCGAAAAATATTTTTGTATTATAAATGGTTCTGTCATTGATGTTGATTGCAAAACTTCATTTTCCTTCCAAAATGCTGACCTGTCTGTTGTAGAGCTGTCTAGAAGCGTTGCGTAAATAACTTCTGCTGGCGCATTAATCGTTGTTTGTGCAGACTTCGTAAACGAATTAGGCTGCACAGCAATATAGATTGAAAGTCCAATTATGGCAATTAATAATAAAAAGAGAACGTATTTGAAAAATTTCATTTAAATCGTGGGTTATTATGTTGTAGTTACTTCAAATATAATGAATTTTTGAGCCAATCATAATCAAAATTTATTCAGTAGCATAACGAGGGTTTTGAAAACCTTCTTTGTAGAAATAATATGAGCGATAAATGAACTGGGTATGTGACAGATTACTCCAAATTAGCTTAACTAATTGTTGCTACAAAATCAGTCAAGATCGTGTTTAGTGATTTTATTGACACTGAATTTCAAAAGAAGAAAAGTAATAAGGATTAAACCTGCGAGAAGAAATAGCGTATTCATAAAAAGAGTTTTATAAACATCTATATGTTCACTTAAATCAAAAAATCTTTAGATAAAAGCGAACTTAATAAACGCAATAAAAATTATAAATGAAATAAACGCAATCAAAACCCAGACACTACCTTTATAATATTTCTTGTGAAGATTGAGGTCTTTTCGGTAGGTATATACCAAAGCAGCTATGAACGCAATTGCGAATAATATCGCAAAAATCAATTGACCATTTGTAAACATATAGCTATTTTTATGCAAAAATAATTAAACTCTAGCTATAAACTGAACTATTCAAAAGATATAAAATGATGCAATTTGTAACTGCGTGAGTATCTACGAATAAGAATGGATGCTGGTTTTTGAGATGCTGCTGTTTATGTAAAATTAAAAAAAATGAAAGACAAAATTGAAGCCGTGAAGGCATTCCACACCGCCTTTAAAATTGGTCATAGAGAAACACCAATAGCCGATCTTGGTTTAGAGAAAAATCTTTTGCGTTATGAACTGATGCGCGAAGAGAATGAGGAGTATCTTGAAGCGGCCAAAAATGGTGATTTGGTGGAAGTTGCAGATGCGTTGGGAGATCTGCTTTATATTTTGTGCGGAACTATTATCGAGCATGGTTTGCAATATAAGATTGAAGAAGTGTTCAACGAAATTCAAAGAAGCAATATGAGTAAGCTTGGAGACGACGGCGAGCCTATCTATAGAGAAGACGGAAAGGTGCTGAAAGGACCTAACTACTTTAAGCCCAATATCCTTGAAGTTCTAAATAGCTAATGCTGATATTTAAATAGACAAAAATCAGAATTCCGATTGAATACATTTGGAATTCTGATTTTTTTTAAATTTTCAATACTGATTGCTGCGGATGAAAATTATATTTCAAATCTCCAACCATGAGGATCATCAGCAAGATTATGTTGAATGTTCAACATTTTTTCCTTGAACAATGAGGAATAAGAATCTGATTGGGTTTCCAATTCAAAGATATCACCACCATGCTCAAATGCAGAGATTGGGCTGATCACTGCTGCGGTTCCTGCACCAAAGATTTCTTTCAAGGAGCCATTTCTAGCCGCTTCTTTAATTTCTTTAACGCTCACAGGGCGAACTTCAATGTCCACCTCACTATCTTTAGCAAGTTGAATCACACTTTTACGGGTGACGCCATCCAAAATACGATCACTTGTAGGCGCTGTAATCAGTGTATCATTTACTCTAAAGAAAATATTCATGGTGCCTGCTTCTTCCAAATTTTCATGCGTATTGGCATCGGTCCAAATGATCTGTTGAAAACCTTTTGCTTGAGCTAAGGATGTTGGGTAGAACTGTGCTGCATAATTTCCGGCCGCTTTTGCGAAACCAACACCTCCATTAGCCGAACGACTGTATTTTTCTGCAAATAAAACACGTACACCACCTGTATAATAGGCCTTTGCAGGAGAGCAAATAATCATAAAACGATACGTGCTTGCAGGCGAAGCCGAAATGGCAGGCTCGGTCGCAATCACAAAAGGTCTAATGTATAAGGAATTCCCTTTACCAGGTTTGATCCATTTCTTGTCCATCTTCAACAAAGTGGTCAATCCGTCCATAAAGTATTCTTTTGGAAAAGCTGGAATTGCCAATCTTGCGGCAGACTTATTGATTCGTTCAAAATTTTCTTCTGGCCTGAATAAAAATGCTTTACCATCATCGTCGATATACGCCTTCATTCCTTCAAACACCGCCTGCCCATAATGGAAGACTCTCGCCGATGGCTCCATACTCATAGGGCCATAAGGTGTGATTTTTGGCTGTTGCCATTCGCCATCTACATAATCACAATAAAACATGTGGTCTGTAAAGGTTCTGCCAAATACAAGATTATCAAAATCGACTTGGTCAAGTCTTGATGTTCCTGCTTTAACTATATCGATTTCGTAGGTTGCTGGTTTTATCATTTTCAATTTGTTTCTTTTGCAAAAGTAATTAAAATAACGAGTTAAAAAAACCCAAAGGCGTTTTTAAAAATTTGGTATCTTTGCGATGCTAAAGTTTAAAAAACACACAAAGATTATGAAAAATACATTTATGGTTTTAGGTCTGGCGCTTATGATGGTTTCTTGTAAATCGAATGGACAGGAAGTTGAAAATGAAGTACTGGAAAAGGAAGAAATCGCTTATGCCTCTTTTGGTGATAAAATAAATGACGAGAACGTCATGACCACTAAAGAGATGGGAGAAAAATACAAATCCATGAATGTCGGTGATACTATAAACACAAAAATGACTGCTAAAGTCATTGAAGTGTGCCAAGCGAAAGGATGTTGGATGACTCTAAATTTGGATAATGGTGAAGAAGCGATGGTGAAATTTAAGGATTATGCCTTTTTTATGCCTAAGGATATTTCTGGAAAGGAAGTCATTTTAAATGGGAAAGCTTATGTAAATGAAGTTCCTGTTGATGAACAACGTCATTATGCAGAAGATGCAGGAAAATCTAAAGAGGAAGTTGAAGCTATTACCGAGCCAAAGAAAACATTTTCATTTGAGGCTGATGGCGTACTTATCAAGGAATAAGTGCAACGTAAAATTATAACAACGGCAGATGGTTCTACAACCATTCATGTCCTAGAATTGGATGAACATTATCATTCCGTTCATGGCGCCATACAAGAAGCAAACCACGTTTTTATCAAACATGGTTTGCTTTTTTTTGTGGAATCATTTGCAGAAAAAAATCCAATTCAAATATTAGAGATTGGTTTCGGAACAGGATTAAACACATTCATCACTTTACTGGAAGCTGAAAAAAAGACTGTCGCTATTGAGTACGTGGGCGTTGAAGCATATCCAATTTCTTCTGAAGAAATCCGTGCGATGAATTATTCAGAGCTATTGGACATCAAAAGATTTAAAGAATTTGAAACTATCCATCAAATTCCTTGGGAACAAAAAAATTCGATTACAACCCAATTTATGCTGACAAAACAAAAAAAGTTCTTTTCAAAAATTGACGACAAAAATAAATTTGATCTCATCTATTTTGACGCTTTTGGAGCCAGGGTCCAACCCGAATTATGGACAGAAGAGATTTTTCAAAAAATGTACGATGCGCTAGCGCCGAACGGTGTCCTTGTCACCTATTCCGCAAAAGGGAGTGTGCGACGTGCGATGATAGCTGTCGGTTTTATGGTAGAGAAACTGCCTGGCCCTCCCGGAAAAAGGGAAATGCTTCGTGCAAGGAAGCTCTCGACCTAATCAAATGTTAAGAGCCGAAAATGGCGTATGACATTTGGCGAGGTAACGACCCACATGCTTATCAATAATTGGCGTATAATATTGGCGAGGCAGCAATTATTTAGCCAAAAGCAAAAAATTCCTTAATTCTGTTAAACCTTAATTAAAGCCAGCGTGTATTGTAAGGCTATTTGCTAACTTTATAAAAAAGGAAAATACATGACAGTTTTAATAACAGGAGCGACAGGATTGATAGGAAGTGAGATTGTAAAACAATGCCACAATCAGAATCTTTCAGTACATTATCTTACCACTTCGGAAGACAAGATTGAAACGAAGCCCAATTATAAAGGGTTTTTGTGGGATACTAAAAGCGGTACAATTGACCTAAAATGTTTGCAGAACGTAAGCGCAATTATCAATTTGGCCGGTGCTACCATATCCCAACGCTGGACAGATTCCAATAAAAAGGCGATTTTGAAAAGTAGATTGCAATCCCTTCAACTGCTTGAGGATGCCCTGTCAAAGACTGAACATCAAGTTAAACATTTGATTTGTGCTAGTGCAATCGGTTTCTATCCTGATTCATTGACCAATTATTATGATGAAACGTATCCTGAAGCATCAGATACATTTCTTGGTGAAGTGGTTGAACAATGGGAATCTAAAGCAGACCAATTTAAGACGTTAAATTTAATGGTTTCTAAAGTCAGAATCGGTTTGGTATTGTCAGCAGATGGCGGTGCGTTGCCAGAGATGATGAAACCCATAAAGTTGGGTGCTGGTGCTCCTTTTGGAAAAGGCACACAATGGCAATCATGGATTCATATTACTGATTTAGCAAAGATTTTCGTGTACGTAATGCAAAACGAATTGGCAGGCATCTATAATGGTGTCGCTCCCAATGCAGTGACCAATACGGATCTTACGAAAGCAGTTGCAAAGACACTTGACAAACCTTTGATTTTGCCGAACATTCCAAAGTTTGCTATGAAACTTATATTGGGCGAAATGCATATTTTATTATTTGAAAGCCAACGTGTATGTTCAAAAAAGATTCAAGAAGAAGGATTTCAGTTTGAGTATGCTAATCTGCAGCCTGCTTTGGAGGAATTATTAAAATAAGTCTCAGTGTCACAATTCTCGTTAATTTTGAGTCACACAATAAATAAAGCCTATCTTTGCGCCTTTAATAAGGGGATAGCATCATAATAAGTTGTTTATCTCAAACGCCAGTCAGTGGCCTAAACAATTTATATGTCATTTAACTCATTAGGATTATCTGATGCTTTACTTAAAGCTGTCAGCAAACAAGGTTATACAGAACCGTCACCCATTCAACAGAAAGCAATTCCATTAGTATTAGAACGTAAAGATGTTCTTGCGTCCGCACAGACAGGAACTGGAAAAACAGCAGGATTTACCTTGCCAATGCTCCAAATCTTATCGCAAGGACAACAATTGCGCCAACGACCAATTCGTGCATTGGTGCTTACTCCTACAAGAGAGCTTGCAGCACAGGTGCATCAAAGCGTGAAGGATTATAGCGAGTTTTTGGATATTCGAAGTATGGTCATGTTTGGAGGAGTCAACCAGAAACCACAGGTCGCCAATTTGCGCCAAGGTGTTGATATTTTAATAGCAACTCCAGGACGTTTATTGGATTTGCATAGTCAGGGTGTTTTGTCTCTTAAGAGTATTGAGATTTTGGTTTTGGACGAAGCAGATCGTATGTTGGACATGGGTTTTTTGCGTGATATCAAAAAGATTATGGCGTTGATGCCAGAAAAACGTCAGAACTTATTGTTTTCTGCCACTTTTTCTAAAGACATTAAAGCGTTGGCCAATGATATTTTGCACCATCCAGTGTTGGTGGAAGCAACGCCAGAGAATTCTACAGTTGATGCCATCGACCAAAAAGTCTATCGTGTGGCAAAAGATTTAAAAACCGATTTGTTGATCAAATTGATCACCGAAGGTAACTGGGAGCAGGTTTTGGTATTTACAAGAACCAAGCATGGTGCCAATAAGCTCACAAAAAAATTAATCAGTAGTGACATTTCTGCAATGCCCATTCATGGGAATAAGAGTCAGGGCGCACGAACCAAAGCATTGGACGGTTTCAAAAAAGGTACTGTTCGAGTATTGGTAGCGACGGACATTGCGGCGCGTGGTCTCGACATTCCATTATTGCCACATGTGGTCAATTTCGAATTGCCAAACATCTCTGAAGATTACGTCCACAGAATTGGTCGTACAGGTAGGGCAGGAGCAAGTGGTGAGGCGGTCTCTTTAGTGAGTGCCGACGAAACCTCATTCTTACGTGATATTGAAAAATTGGTAGGTGAAAAAATTCCTATGGAGATTGTAGAAGGGTTTGAGCCCGATCCGAACGCTTCTACAGAACCGATTAAACAAGGTCAAGGACGCCAGCGGAATCAACGATCAAAGTCGTCTAATTCTAGATCGAAATCTTCTAATTCCACCAGTGGAAATTCAGGAAACAGTGGCAATAGAAATAGAAACCGAAACAGAAATCGCGGACGTAATAACGACTAGATGAAATTGAAATTGAACTCGAAGTTGAAGCTAATTTAAACCTGAATTTGTAAGTGAGCATGACCGCTGAATTAAAAAATAAAATCATTCAAGTCTGTGACGCTAAAATTGCTTCAAGAGGTCCGAGCGTAGGACTATCCTTCTATGCATTTTTTGAGAATAAGAACACAAATCCAGACCTATTGATGGAAGCTGCACAATGGTGGATTAAGACGCACCAACTCGACCACTTCGAAAAGGCGACTAAAATCAAAGTACTGATTCAAGAACAATAGTTGACAGCGCATATGAATACACAACCCAATAATCCTCTCCACGGCATCAAACTCGAACAGATCCTCACCGATCTAGAAACTCATTACGGTTGGGAATATATGGGTACCATCATCAAGATTAAGTGTTTTACGGATAATCCGTCTATCAAATCTAGTTTAAAATTCCTTCGACGCACACCTTGGGCAAGGGCTAAAGTTGAAACGATGTATTTGAAGATGTTGAAAAAGTCCAGATAAGTTCAAACTGTCTACCACTCTTAATAAATTTAGTGCATCCTTAATAAACAGTCATCAACCAAACGGTGAAACCGTCACCGTCCCAAACCTCCAATCCGTGATAAACCCGATAACAAAGAAGAGGATTATATATGCCTGCAAAACTAACAGTAAAAAGAATAAAGGAATTCTATAGAGCATTCCCCAGCGGGAATAATCATCAGCAAAGGCATTGCAGTATCCATAACCAATATATAGAATAGCCACCGTAGGCGTACCATAGTCAAGAATGTTCGCCACAAAATTACTGTTCATTAACAAATCAAAATAAAATAGTAGATTTCCTGCAGCGGATATCAACAATATTCCCAATAGCATCATTCCTGACAGGATAAAATGCTCACTCAAGTTCAATTTTTTTCGTCTGAATAAAACAAAGCTTGCCAATGCTGACATGGGTACGAACAGAAACACGAAGAGTTTGCTTTTTTCGGAAATGAGCTGGTCCAATTTTTTACTGGCCTCATTTGGCAGGTCGGGAGAAGTTTGAATATCACCTTTAGCATTAGCCAGTACATCGTAAAAATGCCGAAGAAACAAAATCAATCCAAATACCACCAAGGCCAATAAAAACACATTGTAATAGCGTTTTCGTTTTCCTGAAATATAATCCAAGGCAGCCCTTCCGGGTCGCAATAAAGCTTGTTTGGCAGTAAACAGCATTCCTCTTTCGATGCTAAAGGTGCCATGCAAGATATCATTAAAGACAAAATTCCTAAACGATATTCGCCGCGTATCCGCTTTCTGCCCGCAGCTTGAACAATAGTTGTCTACTAAATTTGTATTACAGTTTAGGCATTCGTTGGTGGTCATAAATAGGCTTGTTCCAGGTACTAATTTAATCAAATTGTTGGATCTTTAAATTATAATAGTATGAATCCTAAATCGGTATGAAAAAAAGCCTTCTATAATCACGGAACTAAAAGCACTTAATCATGTAAGACGTCCTGCGGATTTAATTCTTTTGAATCACGCCATATAGCACGCTCAACAATAAGTATAATACTATCGCAATAATAAAAGCGTTTAATTCAATTTTTCTATCAGTTAGAAGGCTCGCGATTTCTGAAATCATTCCGCCAATAAGAATGCCAATTAATAGCCGTTTCCACCATTTATTGATTAGAATCATAAATTTTATTTTTCTTTAGGACTGTTTTTATTTCACTATTGATTACATCGTTATTCATCACTTTCTGAACGAACTATAACCAATCAAACTTCATATAATAAATAAACCTATTAAACCCATCGTTGCGTAACCTAGAAATACTATAGACAAAAGGACTAGACTAAACATCAAAGCAATAATCTTCATTCCATTTTTTGTTTTTCCGCTAGAACTAGAATTTTTAGTATGGATTAATTCGTTTAAAAAGATTTCATCAGATTTTTTTATATAATACTGAATTTGGTTCTCGTCCAAACCTTCCTCTTCAAGTTTCTTTTTTATTTCGTTAGACGCAAAACCTTTCTCTCTCAAAGAAATACTATATTCTAGTTTGTTTATATCTCGCATTCCTTAAGTAGTAAATTGATTGACACGTGTCTCATTTTTTTATGAATGCGCTAATAATATGAGTAAGATACATTTTTTTTTATGCTATTGATCCAAGTGTAAACTGAATAAAGAATAGCTTATAATGATAGCAAGTACGCTATAATAAAGGAGAATTCAAAAACGTAGTTCTACGTAATTAGTTTAATAATAAGTAATTAAAATTCTAATTCAAGATAATGTCATAGCTTAATCATAAGTCTTCAAATCCCACAACAACTTAAACGCCTCATTCAAACTCTGATGCAGAATGGAAGCGTGATTTTCATCTGGCAAAAACTTAAAGTCAGTTTTTAGTTTCTTTTTGGAAGAGCGTTTCAAGATTTCAGAAAGTTTGGTGGCTTCACTTTCCATCATTTCCCCTTCGGTGCCGACAGACACATAGACATATAAATCTTGGTCTTTTTGTGCTTTAAAATAACCTTCGGCTTCTTTGAGCATCGATTCGTTATCCCACCATAAACTTGGGCTGATGATAAAGTAATGTGTGAATAATTCGGTCCGTTTCAAAAGAATTTCTGTAGCCAACAAACCACCTAAAGATTGACCAATAATCATCTTTGTGCCGGTGGTGCTATAATTCTTCTCAATATAAGGCTGCACTTCCTTCTCTAAAAAGGTGATGAACTTAATAGAACTTCCTGTGGTCGGAAAGTCTGCTTTTAAGGACTTGTCAGTAGTAGGGAAGGTGAAATCTCGTTTTCTATCTATATTGGCGATGCCTACCACAATGGTTTTTGGCATGGTGTATTGCAAATTAAAAAACTGCGTCAAACCAACAATGTGAAGAAAATCCTCATTAATCGTGCCGTCCAAGACATAGAGAACAGGATATTTCAATGTGTCCTGCGCTTTATAACCATCCGGAAGGTAAATGTTGAGAATCCGTTCTTCAGAAAGTATTTTGGATTTTACAGTGACAACCTCACCAATATTCAAAGGAGATTTGGAGACTTCTGTCATGGCATTTTGCGAATGCAACGTTGCAGTGAAAAAACACACAGCAATAAAGAAAAAACGAAATAATTTGCTCATAATTTTAATTGGTCTAACAGTTGAAAAATAGTTTATTGACAATATGCTATTTGCTTGGCAAAGTGCTAAAGGCTAAAAGCTCCTAGTCATCATCTTCCTCATCCTCTTCATACATCACAATCTCTGCATCGAATTCTGCTTCCGTAAACTCATCACGACTCATCCAATATTCAGAAGTGGTCATGATGTAAGAACCGCTTCCTTTGGATTCCAATTTCCACACAATGTTTTCGGCTTCATCAAAGGCTTCTTTCCCAGATAAATGATTGGAAAACAAACGTTTGATGACACTGCTTTTTGCCAAAGTTTTATCTAGCACTTTAAGAACCACTTCTTTATCAATATCCTTGTCGGGAGAAATTTCAAATTCAACAATGGTCGCTTTGGCACTAGGGAACGTTCCGTTGTAAGCCTTAAACAACAACTGATTGATATTGTAAAGTTCATGGTGTAATGAAATGTCGCTGTATTCTTCGGAAATTTTGTCCAAAAGCATGTCATGAGACATTTGGTCTATCTGACCTTCATTGAGTGCGTCCGACAACTTATAATCCAATAGAATCGCTGCTGCTTCTGGCCCTTCAAAATCCGAAATCGCCATAAAAAGCAAATCCTTCAATTCTTCAGGCTTCGAATCCTTTGCATCGGGAAATCCGAAACGGTCCAATAATTCGATATAATCTTGATTTGTCCATACGTCTTGAAGTTCTTCAACTGTCTTGACGCTATTTATAATGATATGATATTTCATGTGCTCTCTTTAGTTTTAATTCAACTTCTTTTGATACTTTTCTAACCTTCTTACTTTTTACTTCTTCCTCAATTCAAACAAATCCTTCCGTCTATCCTTCAAATTTCTAACACTTCCAAATTGATTCAATTCGCGAAGCAAATCAATGTCTACATCTGCAATAAGAATCATTTCTGTATTCTGTGTTGCGGCTGCTTTCACACCATCTGTAGGAAAGGCAAAATCGCAAGGTGTAAATACCATTGATTGGGCATATTGAATATCCATGTTAGAAACCTTGGGTAAATTACCGACGCTACCTGCAATGGCAACGTAGCATTCATTTTCAATGGCTCTTGCCTGTGCACAATGGCGCACACGCGAGAATCCATTTTGAGTATCTGTCAAAAAAGGAACAAACAAAATGTCCATGCCTTCATCAGCAAGGATTCTGCTCAATTCTGGAAATTCGGAATCGTAGCAAATCAAGATGCCTATTTTACCACAATCGGTATCAAAGGCCTTGATTTGATTGCCGCCAACCATACCCCAAACTTTGGCTTCGTCTGGTGTGACGTGTAATTTTTCATAACGTTCTGTACTTCCATCACGACGGCATAAATAGCCAACATTATGGAGATGGTCGCCCACCATTTCTGGCATACTTCCCGTAATGATATTAATGTTATACGAGATGGCCAATTTTGAAAAGCGTTGTACAAATTCTGCCGTGTATTTGGCAAGTTCTCGAATGGCTTCTGGTGTCGACAAATGGTTATGATCTGCCATCAAAGGCGCATTGAAAAACTCTGGAAACAAAGCAAAATCACTGCGATAACCCGAAACGGAGTCGATAAAGAATTCCGCTTGTTCCATGACTTCGTCCAAATCTTTATAAGGACGCATCTGCCATTGCACCAAGCCAAGACGTACCACTTTTTTAATGGTGGAAGCTTTCTTATTTACCTTTTCATAATAAATGTTATCCCATTCCAACAAGACTGCATAATCCTTGGAAGCTTTGTCGCCTTCCAAATAATTTTTTAAGATACGAGTAGGGTGAAAATCATTCGAAATTTGAAAATTCAAAACGGGGTCGTGAATTTCTTTTCTACGAACTTTATCTATGTATTGCTGAGGCGTCAATTCATCTGAATGCCTTCCGTAATTGGGAATACGTCCGCCAAATGCCACACCACGAAGGTTTAGGCGCTCGCACAGCTCTTTTCTGTAATCGTACAGACGTCTGCCCAATCGCAAACCTCTAAATTCTGGTTTGATAAACACGTCTATTCCATAAAGCACGTCACCAATAGAAGTGTGCGTCCTAAAAGTGTAATTGCCTGTGATGTCTTTGTAGGTGTGATTATGATCAAAGGTGTTATAATCCACAATGATAGACAATGCACAACCGGCGATTTGCCCATTTATCTTGATGACGACTTGACCTTCCGGAAATTTATCGATTAAAACCTTAATTTGTTTTTCACCCCAAATTGAATCTGGCATCGTGGTATAGGCTGCACGCATGGCTTCCTGAAGTTCTTGATAATCTTCTAGGTCTAGATATTTTAATTCTATGTTTTCAATGGGTTCTTTCATATTGGGTACTATACGGATTGAAGGTTTGATTTGGCAGTCTTATTTTGGTCAAAGATACTTTAAAGTGTCATAAGTATTTAGAACCGTGCGGAAATAATACATCAAAAAGACCTACTCTTTAGCTATTAAAGAATAGGTCTTTTCAAAAAAGTAGAGACAATCTACTTTTTATTTTGTTGTCCTTTTATCGTTTTTTTGTCAATATCGACTTTATTAGTTTCAATATTTCTGTTCCCTGTCGGATTGGTTGGATTTGTTTGTTCTTTGGTTGTATTGAACTTCTTTTTATCTTCTATAATTCCCATAATAATGTGTTTTTGTGATTCAATTCCAAGATACAAAATTGGAACTATAATAGTATTAAAACCATCTTAAAGAATGTGCTTAATAGGTTAAATAGTGTTAAACCTCCAATTGTCGTAAACCTTCATAGATCACAATGCCAACGGCATTGGCCAAATTTAGACTGCGCACATGGTCGCTGAAGAGAGGAATTTTGAACAGCATATTGTGATGTTGTTGAACGATAGATTTCGCCAAACCAACCGATTCCTTTCCAAAAATCAAAAACATATTATCTTGGTATGAAATGTCCCAATGTTTTTTTGTCCCATGACTGGATAGAAATACCATGTTTGCATTTTTATTCTGGTCGAAAAAATGGTCAACGCTATCATAATAAATTACATTGAGATGTTGCCAATAATCAAGTCCTGCACGCTTGAGGCGCTTGTCGTCAATTTCGAAGCCAAAAGGTTTCACGAGATGCAAATTTGACCCAGAAGCCAATGCTAAACGACCAATGTTGCCCGTGTTATTTGGGATTTCGGGTTCGATTAAAACGATGTTTAAGGGCATGCATTTTTAAAATAAAAATAATATTTAAAGCTTATTATGATATGAAACAGATATAATCCAGATTGGTTTAGTCAATTGTAATCTTTCCAATATCATTGAGTTCTTCATAAACTGGATTTTTTGGATTAAGGCCATATCTATTGCTGCTTAATTCACCTTCAGAAGCCATGACTATAATATACCAAATCCTTCCGATAATAGGAACAAAATTAATAAGGAAAAAAGTTCCACTTTTCCCCACATCATGTAAACGTCGTGCATTTAATGCTAGCCAAGGCAAAAGTGTTGCAGCAAGGTAAATTAAGAATACATAACGAGTGAAATCAAAAGCGAATATGTCATCAATGTTTGAGAAAATGAGGCCCATCAGAATAAAAATGATTATTTGGATCAAAGTGAACATCCAATATTCCGTCCTTCTGGCTCTTCCCTTGAAATTGGCGTAATTTTCAAAAATAACCTTATGATACCACTTCATGAATTTTAGAAATCAGTCTTTGTTAAGAATAGAATTGATAAATATAGGAATTGTTTTTAAATTGTTACTTGTCAAATGTTTAATAAAAGCACTTCCTATAATGGCACCTTTGGCAAATTCCGTAGCTTGTGAAAAGGTCTTATGATCGGAAATACCAAATCCAATAATTTGAGGATTTTTCAACGTCATGTCGGAAATACGTTTGAAATAATCGGTCTGCGCGTCCCCAAAGCCCGAAGAACTTCCGGTAACACTAGCGCTACTCACCATATATATAAATCCGTTTGATATGGAATCAATGAAATGAATGCGTTCAACTGATGTTTGAGGGGTAATTAAAAATACATTTATCAAACCGTGTTTCTCGAAAATAGCTTTGTAATCATCATTGTAAACATCCACAGGTAAATCAGGAACAATCAAACCATCAATACCTATCTCTGCACATTTTTGACAGAAGGCTTCCACACCATATTGCAACATCGGATTAAAATAGCCCATGATAATCAAGGGAATGCTCACTGTCTTTCGAATGTCCTTCAACTGCTCAAATAGAACTTCGGATGTCATACCATTTTTTAAAGCCTGAGTCGAACTTGCTTGAATGGTTGGTCCATCCGCTAACGGGTCACTAAATGGTAACCCAATTTCTATCATATCAACACCAGATTGCTCCAAATTTTGAATAATGGTAACCGTGTCGTCCAATTGGGGATAACCTGCTGTGAAGTATATGGACAAGAGTTTTTTGTCTTCGTTTAATTTTTGATTGATTCTGTTCACAAATTATAGTTTGAAATGATTAATATAAGTATCCAAATCCTTATCTCCACGCCCCGATAAACTGACCACCACCACATTATTTGGTTCAAAAGTCTTCTGTTCAAAAACAGCAAGTGCATGCGAACTTTCTATGGCAGGAATAATGCCTTCCAATTTGCATAACTCTAATCCAGCAGTCATAGCTTCATCGTCCGTGATAGCGATAAATTCTGCACGTCCGGTTTTATATAAATGGGCATGCATTGGCCCGACACCAGGATAATCCAAGCCTGCAGAAATAGAATAAGGCTCCGTAATTTGACCATCTGTCGTCTGCATCAATAAGGTTTTACTACCATGAATGATTCCTTCCTTTCCTAAAACAGAAGTAGCAGCACTTTCACCAGAATCCACCCCGTGACCAGCCGCTTCCACAGCGATTAATTTCACATCTGTATTCTCTAAAAAATGATAATAGGCACCAGCCGCATTACTGCCACCACCTACACAAGCCACCACGTAATCAGGGTTTTTTCTACCTTCCTTTTCTTTTAATTGCCATTGAATTTCCTCGGAAACCACAGCCTGAAAGCGCGCGACCATGTCAGGATAAGGATGCGGCCCAACAACACTTCCGATGATATAATGGGTATCGACAGGATTGTTAATCCAATCGCGTATGGCTTCATTCGTAGCATCTTTCAACGTGCGACTTCCCGATAAAGCTGGAATGACTTTCGCTCCCAACATTTTCATGCGTGCGACGTTGGGGGCTTGTCGTGCAATGTCAATTTCACCCATATAGACGATACATTCCAATCCCATCAAGGCACAGACGGTTGCCGTGGCGACACCGTGTTGCCCAGCGCCAGTTTCGGCAATGATGCGTTTTTTTCCCAAACGCTGTGCCATCAAAATTTGTCCAATCGTATTGTTGATTTTGTGTGCGCCTGTATGGTTGAGGTCTTCCCTTTTGAGATAGATTTTAGTATTGTATTTTTCGCTCAATCGTTTAGCGAAATAAAGCGGTGATGGTCGTCCTACATAATCTTTAAGCAGTGCGTTGAACTCTTTTTGAAATTCAGGTTCAGCCATCACTTTCAAATAGTTTTGACGTAATTCTTCCACATTCGGATAGAGCATTTCTGGGATGTATGCACCTCCGAATTCTCCGTAATAACCTTTTTCGTTGATATTGTATGTCATAATTCTTAATTCCTGCGAAGGCAGGAATCTCATGATTTAAGTTTATAATATGCTCTAAAGTTCTACCTTAAAGCGATTTAATTTGCTCACATCCTTCAATCCAGGTTCAATCTCAAATTGACTGTTCACATCAATCGCATAGCAATAGTCAGATTCAGGTCTTTGAAAGAATTCTTTAATCGAATTGATATCTTGCAGTCCGATGCCACCGCTTAAAAAGTAGGGCTTTGTACTGGGATAATTTTTTAATACGTCCCAGTTGAATGTATATCCATTGCCACCTGGTAATTTACCTTTGGTGTCAAATAAAAAATAATCGCAAACCTCTTCGTAAGCCTTCAAAACTGAAAAATCAAATGCATCTTTTATAGAAAATACTTTGATGACTTTCACGCCTGTAGTTCTCAAAAGTCGACAGATTTCGGGTGATTCATGACCATGTAATTGAATAACGGATAAGTTGTGTTTTGCAATTTTATCAGAGATGACTTCAACTCTTTCATCTACAAAAACCCCTACTTTTTTAATAGTTTGTGGTAATTCCGGAATAATGCCATCAAAAAACCGACTGGATGGTTCATAAAAAATAAATCCAAGATAATCTGGTTGCAGTTCAGCAACTTCAAGTATGTTATCTTGGTATTTCATGCCACAAATTTTAAGCTTCATAATTCTAATTCTTTAATAAATTGTTTGGCACTCTTACCAGCATTTTCTGTTTTCATAAAATTTTCACCAATCAAAAAACCTTTATAGCCAAAGGGTTGTAATTCTTTAATGGCTGTCACTGAACTGATACCACTTTCGGACACTTTTACAAAGTCATTTGGAATCAGGGAACTTAATTCTTTACTGATGTCTAAACTTACCTCGAATGTTTTCAAATTTCGATTATTCACACCTATCATATCAAGACTTGGCATGATGGATTTATGCAATTCGTCTTCATTGTGAACTTCCAGTAAAACATCTAGATTTATGCTTTTTGCCAATTCTGAAAATTGCTTTATTTCTGCTTTAGAGAGAATAGCTGCAATCAACAAAATAGCATCAGCACCATACGCTTTGGCTTCAATAATTTGGTAGTCATCAATAATGAATTCTTTCCGTAATAAAGACAACTCACAACTTGCTCTTGCGACCAATAAATCATCCAAAGAACCGCCAAAATACTTTCCATCAGTCAAAACAGACATACCGCAAACACCTGCATTTTCATAACCTTTAGCAACGTCAAATACATTTAGTGATTGATTAATGATTGACTTTGATGGTGAACGTCTTTTGTGTTCGGCAATGATGCCTGTAGTGCTAGTTTTTAGCTTATCAGACAGAGAAATTGTTTTACGTTCAAATAAAACCGATTGCTCTAATTGTGAAATTGGAATCAAAGATTTCTTCAAATCGACTTCTTTACGTTTGTCAGCGACGATATGGTCTAATATATTCATTTTTTTTAAGTCTTCAGTTTTCAATCAACAGTCTTCAGTAGGTCTAAATGCTTACTGAAGACTGCGGACTGAAGATTATTTTCTACTCAATTCTACTAGCGTTTCAAATTTCTGCTTGGCTTTCCCACTCAACAAAGACTCTTTCGCCATTTCAAAACTCTCCTGAACTCCAATTTGCATAACGGTATCTATTGCCAACGCTGCATTCGCGCAAGCAACATCATTTTGAGCCTTGGTGCCATGACCATCCAGAATATGTGTAAATATAGTTGCGGCAGAGGCAATCGTATCGCCACCGTGTATCGATTCTTGAGTTAAGGTTTCCAAATCAAACTGTTCTGGACCAATCATAAATTCCGAAGAATTTTTGATAATTTTAGCTTGACCGGTCAAAGAAATTTCATCGTAGCCATCAAGCGCATGAACGATGGTGTAATTCTTATCCGTGTTTTGATAGAGATAACCATACAATCGCAATAGTTCTAGACTAAACACACCAACCATCTGATTCTTTGGAAACGCAGGGTTTACCATTGGCCCCAACATATTAAAGAACGTCTTAACGCCTAAATCCTTTCGGATGGGTGCCACATTTTTCATCGCAGGATGAAATAAGGGTGCATGCATAATACAAATCCCAGCCTGGTCTAAACTACGTTTTAGAAAGTCAACATCAGAGCTGAATTTGATACCTAAATATTCCAAAACATTGGAGGAGCCACTAACGGAGGAGACGCCATAATTACCATGCTTGGTCACATGAACGCCAGCACCAGCAGTCACAAATGAAGCGAGCGTGGAGATATTAAAAGTATTTTTTCCATCACCGCCAGTTCCGCATAAATCGATACCGTTATAAGCATCTAAATCCACATGAATGCACAATTCCAAAAGCGCATCTCTAAAACCTTGTAATTCTTCGATAGTAATACTTCGCATCATATAAACCGTCAGAAACGATGCAATCTGACTTTGGTTATAATCACCTTTCGAAATATTGACCAAGACTTGTTTGGCTTCTTCGCTGGAGATGCTTTCTTGGTTGATGAGTCTGTTTAGTATATGTTTCATTTTTTAGTATTCAGTATTCAGTATTCAGTATTCGGTATTCGGTATTCAGTATCCAGTCTTCAGTCTTCAGTCGGAACGCGCTTTACTGCCGACTGAAGACTGCTTACTGCTCACTATTCATTAATCCAATTTTCCAATATCTTTTTTCCATCAGGTGTTAATACTGATTCCGGATGGTACTGTACACCTTTCACATCGAACACTCTGTGTCGCAAAGACATCACCTGTCCATTTTCGTCGTAAGATGTGGCTTCCAATACTTCTGGTAAATTAGCATCTACAACCCACGAATGATAGCGCCCAACTTCTATCGTTTCATCTAAACCGTCAAATAAGGATTCATCATTTACACAACGCGTTACTTTGGTAGCTACGCCATGAAAAACAGTATCCAAATTGATGAGTTTACCTCCAAATACTTCACCAATCGCTTGCTGCCCTAAACACACACCTAATATACTTTTGGTTGGTGCATAACGTTTGATGATGGCTTTCAGTAAGCCTGCTTCATCAGGAATTCCTGGGCCAGGAGACAATACTATTTTCTCAAATGCTTCCACATCATCTAAATGTAATTGATCGTTTCTTCTAACTGTGACATCGCAACCTAAATCTTCCAAATAATGAACAAGATTGTAGGTGAAACTGTCGTAATTATCAATAACTAATACTTTTCTCATGATACTCCCCAAAAATGCGGGAATTTTTTAGTTAAACTTGTTTTGTTATGCTTCTGTTTGCGTTAGGGACTGCAGCGACATCCTTTTTTGTTTTTCATAAAAAAGATATAGCGGAAAGCCCGACCCTTTTCGGGTAACGCCCAAAATCTCAATCTTATATTTCTTTTGCCATATCTATAGCTTTCGTGAGCGCGCCTAGCTTATTATAAACTTCCTGTAATTCATCTTCTGGTTTTGATTTTGAAACGATTCCAGCGCCGGCCTGCCAATGCAATTGATGGTTTTTGCTTAAAAAAGTTCGAATCATAATCGCATGATTAAAATTGCCTTCAAAATCCATAAAACCAATAGCGCCTCCGTAAAAATCGCGACTTGTTTTCTCATAGGTTTCTATAAGCTGCATTGCCTTGTGCTTTGGTGCGCCACTCAATGTCCCAGCCGGAAAGGTGTCAGCCACCACTTGCATGGTGGTTGTGTTTTTGTCCTTTGTTCCGGTAACTTTACTGACCAAATGGATAACATGTGAAAAGAACTGAACTTCTCTATAATTTTCCACTTTGACGTTGCTGCCATGACGGCTCAGATCGTTACGAGCCAGATCAACCAACATCACATGTTCAGCATTTTCTTTGTCGTCTACTGCTAATTTTTTGGCCAGTTCGGCATCTTTTTCGTCATTTCCTGTACGCTTAAAAGTACCAGCTATCGGATGGATTTCTGCTTTTCCTTTATTGACAATCAACTGTGCTTCGGGCGAACTTCCAAATATCTTAAAATCACCATAATCAAAATAGAAGAGGTAAGGGGATGGGTTGATGCTCCGCAAAGCTCGATAGACATTAAATTCGTCACCTTTAAAATGCTGTGAGAATTTTTTCGACAAGACCAACTGGAACACATCACCACGCTGACAATGTTGTTTTGCTAACTCTACATTGCGCTTGTAATCGTCGTCTGACAGATTTGAAACCGTGTCACCATCCGTCGAAAAATTAAATGCGGCGTAATTCTTCGACTTTATCAATTGCAATAGTTCATCAATATTATTTTCTGTGTCAAAGCAGTGCGCAAACACATACGCTTCATTTTTAAAATGATTGATGGCAATGATGTTTTGGTATACAGCGTAATAAATATCTGGAATGTCTTGGTGACCTTCTTTCTTTGCAATCGCTATAGATTCAAAATAACGCACGGCATCATACGCGATGTAGCCAAAAATGCCATTATTTATAAATTTGAATTCTTCGTCAGATTGTATTTTAAATCGTTTGGTAAATTTATGAATGTGCTCTGTGACATTCGTTTCTGGCAGAATTGTTTGAGTTAAAGCGCTGCCATCTGGAAACGATTCCGTAATTTTTTCATTCTGAACCTTAATGGAAGCAATCGGATTGCAACAGATATATGAAAAACTGTTATCGTTCGCATGGTAATCACTACTTTCTAAAAGGATACTATTTGGGAATTTATCCCGAATTTTAAGATAAATGCTTACAGGCGTAATGGTGTCTGCAAGGATTTTTTTGTAATGGGTGTATAGACTGAATGTTTTCATATGATGTTAATAAAAAAAGACCTGTCGTGAATGACAGGCCTTTTCGATATTTATATTTAAAATATACTATAGGATTAGTTCACGAAGTTTGAGTTTCGAGAGTACCACCACCAAGTATTGTTTAAAATTATGTTCATATTTATTTCCCATCAAAATGGGATTCTTATTTGAAACAAAGATAGAAATGATAATTCAGTTTGCAAACTAATTACACTTAAAATACAAAAGATTCCTGCCGAAGCAGGAATCCTTTTGCTAAATGTTGCTATTAATCCAATTCTATAGGGGTTAGAATTTTAAGGTCACATTTAGATCAAAATCATCATAGATGGCCTTGTCTTTCAAACCGTCAAAAAAGCTTGCTGAACCATATTTAATATCATATTTGGTTCTGTCAACTTTCAAATTGGCAGTTGCAGTGTTGTTGTCCTTAACCATCATGTCGAAGGTTGCTGGATTTGTAATTCCTTTGATGGTCAAGTCACCTGTCACTTTATATTTACCATCTTTTCCTTCTACTTTAGTAATCACAAAAGTTGATTCAGGATGTTTTTCTACACTGAAGAAATCATCTGATTTTAAGTGACCAGTCAATTTACCTTTGCTGTCACCTTCAAGATCAGTTACAGTAAGTGAAGTCATGTCCATGACAAAACTCCCGCCAGCCAATTTATTGTCATTGAACTGTAGCGTGCCTTCTTTTAACGTCAGCGTTCCGTCGTGCTGTCCGGTGACTTTGTGTCCTGTCCACGTGATTTTACTGTTCGTAACGTCAACTTTTTTATCTTCTGAAGTTGTAAAAGCTGTTGCTGTAAAGGCCATAGCTAAAATTAGTGCTGTTTTCATAGTGTTCTTAGTTTAAAATTTATCTTATTGATTTATATTTGATTTTATTACATTCTTAATTTGGTCAACAATTGATTCAAGGTTTCTAGTTCATCTTCAGAAAGTTTCGACGTGATCTGTTTCTCGGTTTTTTCAATCACCGGATCCATATCATTCAAGGCCTTTAATCCTTCTTTAGTGATAAAAATTTCAACCTTTCTTCTATTATCCTCACACGTAAAACGTTCAACATACCCTTTCAGGATAAGTTTGTCGACCAATCGGGTCGTGTTGCTCATTTTACTAATCATTCGATCTTGAATATCTTGAAGGTTGGTGGGTTGCCCTTTTTGCCCTCTTAAAATTCTCAAGACATTAAACTGTTCAATAGAAATATCAAAAGGTTTTAAAACAGATGCAATTTCATCTCTCATCCAGATACTTGAATGCGAAATGTTCAATACTGTCCGCTTTGGTAAGGAGATAGGTACGCTCGTTTTTAAGATGTCTTCTAATTCTTTCATATACAACAATTGTATATACAAATGTATGGATAATTAAGTCCCTTCAATTTATTTGCTTAATAAAATTTTGTTAAACTTTAAATGGTATTCCGTCGTATGTTTATCTTTATATCATGCGAATAGTATACTTTTTTCTACTCATATCCATCGTTTCCTGTAAGAACAAGGTCGATGAGAATGCGTTCATTTCAGACGTTGCAGCACTCGAATCAGAAGCGTCCATCCCTCAAACGGAATTGCAAGTTTTTGACTATGACGGATTGCAAAAGTTTTTATCAACAAAGTCTGACAAGACATTAGTGGTCAATTTTTGGGCCACCTGGTGTGCTCCGTGTATTAAAGAATTGCCCTATTTTGAACAACTCAATTCACAGTACTCAAATAAAAATGTAGAAGTTATTCTGGTGAGTCTCGATTTTCCTAAAAAATACGATTCCAACCTGAAGCCATTCATGAAAAAGCATAATTTAAAATCCAAGGTGGTAGCATTAGACGATCCTGATGCAAACACATGGATTCCAAAAGTGAGCGAAGATTGGTCTGGATCCATTCCTGCGACGCTCATTATCAATAAAAGCAAACGTCAATTTTATGAGAGATCATTTACCTTTGACGAATTAGAAACTGAAGTCAAACAATTTATAAAATAATATATATGTATACCTTAAAAACTTTTATTGCTGTAATTGCCATCGTAATCGCTTCAGCATTTACCACAAGTACTGGTTATAAAATTGGTGATAAAGCCACCGATTTTAATCTTCCAAATATTGATGGCAAAATGGTGTCTTTGTCCAACTATAAAGAGGCAAAAGGCTTCATCGTCATTTTTACATGTAATACCTGTCCGTATGCCGTCGCTTATGAGGATCGAATTGAAGCCTTAAACAAAAAATATGCATCCAAAGGGTATCCTGTCATTGCGATTATGCCGAATAATCCTGAAGTAAAACCAGGAGATAACATGGAAGCAATGAAAATCAGAGCCAAAGAAAAAGGATTCACTTTTCCTTATTTAATGGATAAAGGTCAAAAAATCTATCCACAATACGGTGCTACAAAAACGCCTCATGTCTATTTACTTGAGAAAACAGACAAAGGTAACATTGTAAAATACATTGGTGCCATTGATGACAATCATCAAGATGCAAGCGCCGTTCAAACAAAATATGTTGAAGATGCAGTGGATGCCTTATTATCTGGAAAAGAAATCAAAGAAAAAGAAACAAGAGCCATAGGTTGTTCAATCAAAGTTTAAGAACATCTAAAGTCTAATATCCAACATCTAACATAAAATTTAACAATCCGAAGTGCAACACTTCGGATTTTTTTTCGTCATTATCATAAGGAAATGTTAAATTTGCATAATTATTGATTAAAGATATGGCAGATTTATCACAACAAGATTGGACAGAACAGCTTGAAAAGGACGACAATGCAGTCATTCTGGACGTGCGCACACAAGAAGAAGTAAACGAAGGAAAAATTCCCAACGCCCTACATATTGACATATATAAAGGTCAAGAGTTCATAGATGAAGTGGAGGCTTTAGATAAAACCAAGAATTATTATGTGTATTGTAGGTCAGGTGGACGCAGCGGACAGGCCTGTTCGGTGATGAATAAATTAGGTTTTGAGAATGCCTACAATTTAGTAGGTGGATTTAATCAATGGCGCGGGGACGTAGAGTAGTGCTTTAATAAAAAATATAGACGAATGAAAAAATTGATGTTTATTTTAGGTATGGTCATGTTGTTGATAGCAACAGGATGCCAAGAGAGTCCGAACAAGGGAGAAATTAAATTAGTGACTCCAGAAGAAATGAAAACGCTTGTAGATCAAAAAGATGTGCAACTGGTTGATGTGAGAACACCTGAAGAATACGCAGAAGGTTACATAGAACATTCTCAAAATATTGATTTCAATTCTCCAACATTTGATGCAGATGTTTCAAAATTGGATAAAACCAAACCTGTCATCTTATATTGCAAGGGTGGAGGAAGAAGTGCCCAATGTGCTAAAAAACTTCAAGATGCCGGATTCATCAAAATCTATGATTTAGAAGGGGGCATCACCCAATGGAAATTCAAAGGCTTTGAGTTAAAACTAAATTAAAAAGGTTGGCAAATTGCCAACCTTTTTTTTTCAAATATTCTAATTCCTATATGCTTATTGAGCGAAAGGCGTATATCCAAATTTTTGTCCACCAACAGAAGCGTCCGCCATTAAACCGGCTTTCGGTAATGCAAATACCATCACACCTTCATTATAATTGGCATCCTTCGATTTTCCTTCTTCAGCAATCACCGCAGAAGCTTCTGCTGAAAATTCAAAATTACCTTCTTTAAATTTCATCAATGCTGCTTCCGTTTCGAAGAATATAACTTCAATCACCGCTTGTCCACCAGCTTGAAGTCCAATGTTCAATTTTTTAAGATTGGCCATACCCATGGCAGTTCCGTTTTCATATAAAACACCATTTCCACTGGCACCACCAATAATCAAACCACCTTTCCCAACGTTTGGAAAAATAACGTAGCCCGCAGCGCTATCAAAATGTGCACTAAGTCCGGTATCTGCTTTCGTCAAGGTCGCTTTGGCCTTTTGGGCATCTGCCATCAATTCTTTGTGTTTGTCATTTTGAGCGGTAGCTCCAACCGTTGCAAAAAGCATGCACACGGCAATAATAGTTTTTAGAGTTTTCATAATTTTTCGTTTTAATGTTATGTAACAAATATATTGGAAGTAACCACTTTATACTAACTCAAATAATGTTTAGATTATCGTTATTGCGTATCTTAACATACTTTAACTATTTGTTTTTTAAGGTGCTACATATTATGCTTTATGTGAAAATCCAATTACTCTGTAACATTTTAGCCAGACGATTTTCAAGCGGTCGAAAGAGGCGATTCTACAATCAACGACCAGTTGATGTTTTATAGGATAAATCAACATAATCTGAAAAAATCCATTTTTAAACATTTAAAACCCGTGAAATCATCACTAAATTTTCAGTTTCAAGACCTATTTTTTACAAATTATTGTTAATATTTTGTGTATTTCATCGAAATTATCCCAATAAAGCATCAACCTCTCAATCCCCGTCAAACGCCGATATTTATTGGTATTTCATCGAATAAATGATACACTTTATCCTATTAAATACACCTAAACGATAATAATAAGCATTTTATCGATGTTCTACGTATGGTCCAACCAGCTATATTTGCACTGTAACATTCAACCAATTACGGTTGACCTAAAATTTAAAATTATGACCAAAGTAGTCAAATCCAAAGTCAAAGGTGAGTTCGAAGGTCTTGCCGAAAAATTTAAACAGAATAATCAAATTGCATTAAATGCAATAAAAGAAACCAAAAAGCTTCCCAACCGTCGCCAAGAGCTCAAAACCGAGACGGCCGAAAAAGCAGTTCCTAAAAAGCCCTTCAACGAAGATGGTAACGCAAACAACGTATTCAATTTCGATTTAGAGATTGCAGTGGTCGCAGAGTTGGGTACGCTATTCGCACCGAGCAATACATTACTGCAACTAGTGCACCTCAATCAAGTGTTGCAAGATGCAATGCAATCCATGGCAGATGTGAATACCATGTTCAACACCCTCAAGCGTTTGTTAGATCAGCGTCAAGAACTATACAATCGTATGCTCAAGACAGCCACCCGAATGATGGGCGAACTGCGCTCCTGTGGAGCCAGCAAAAAAACCATAAAAAAGGCAGCATCCTATAATAATAAGATCCAGGGCAGAAAGATCAAAAAGGTTGACCCGAACTCTACCGATAAAGAAATCAGTTCCGCACAGACCTCCTTCGCACAGCGCTTTAACCACTTCGATGGACTCATTGGCGTCTGCGAGTTAGAGCCGCTGTACAGCCCATCGGCAGAAGATTTAACCATTGTAGAGTTAAGGGCATTTCTCCTAGCGCTCAAAGACATCAACTCCGAGGTCGCAAAGGCAAAATCAAAGTTGACCAAGGCACGTACCCGCCGCAACAAGATTCTCTACAATCCAATAACGGGGATGGTAGACATCGCCATTGCCGTCAAGGAGTACGTAAAAGCGGTATTTGGCTTCAGCAGCCCAGAATACAGAGAAGTGCGCCACATCAAATTCAAAAACCTGATTAAACTCTAAACAAGTTTTATTTCATAAATTTTAAATCCCATTTTCTGTAAAGGAAATGGGATTTTTTTTATTGCCCTTTGAAGCTTTATCGATGAAGAACAATTCCCGTAAAAGAGCGCGTCATACGAAGCTTTAGTGGAGTAGGAAACCACACAACCCCTCAGTGTCATTTTCAAACCTCTCAGACACATTTTGAGGTCACTCGGCAATACTGTCAGGTCACTAATATAAATCGCAAGGTCACTCGAAGATAATGTCAGGTCTCCCAAATAGATTTTCAACTCACTCAATAACACTTTCAGGTCACTCGAATAAATGATCAGCTCGCTCGTAAACAATGTGAGGTCACTCGTATAAACTGTCAGGTCGCTCGTATATATTGCGAGGTCTCTCGGTGTTCCAACCCAATGTCACAGACGAAATTCCAAACAACAAACCCACAAACCCCACAAAACAAAAAGCCCTCCCCACCACAAAGCCAAGAAGGTCACAATCGATAAAAACAAATCAATAAAACATCAAATCATTCGCTCAAATCCAAACAGAAAAACTATTACCATCAGCTATTTATCCCATCAACACTTACAGAGCCTCAAAACAACACCCTAAAACTCCAAATCCTCAATAGCAATGACACACCACCCTTGCGTATGGATAAACACCCAAATCACATCCTCTTTAATTTCAAAATGACCAATCGTAAAGCTATCGATGGTACCCAGAATTGAAATATTTTTGGAAGCTTTCAACTCTGCCGCCAACTTGGTGTTTATATCTTCGATTTTCTCCTTCAATATGGGCATTAAATCAAAGCTCAACGAATTGATGATTTTTTTATAGACAAATGTGTTCAAAACAGATTTCAAGATGCTATTCGCAATCCAATTGTCACCACTACTGTCTATCTTATAAGCATGTACATACAACTTTTGCGTCTCAACATCCAGCTTCAATGACGCCAAAACCGTCACTTCAATATCTTTCTTATAAAATAAAACAGTGAGTGTTTGTAATTGGAGCGTCAGTTGCAGATTGTACGGCTCCGTCTCACAATTGTCTAGACGTAGATCCTGAATTTTAAAATAGTTGGCGTCCTTGCCATTCGTTTCTTTTTTACTGATAACAGTGCCAACATATTTTTTCCTCAAAAAGGTTTCAATAGCCGCAAAACCAATCCGAATCGGCAAGGTGATCGAAATATCCTGATCAGATGTTGTTTGATTGGAATTCATATAATAGTATTACTTAAATAAATCATTCATTCCGAAGCGCCATTCCCCATTCAGTCTACAAATAAAATGAAAATCACTAAACCCTATGATTATTTTTGAATATTCATATCACACCAATTCTGATAAGCGTCTTCAAGTTCTTTCGCTATTTCCGGGTGATCTTTAGAAACATCCAATCGCTCACCTGGATCTTTTTCAACATTAAATAATTTCAATGTCAAATCATCCCGAATAGGAGCAATGTATTGTGCTGATGGTTCGCTCTTCCAATGATTTTCTTTGGCATTGGTCAATTTCCAGTTTCCTTTACGGACGGCCCAAGTCTTTTGCCATTTCCAGACTAATAGTCGATCATCCTGTGGTTTTAAAAGGTCGATTCCATCAATAGTTTTATCAGTAACAGTAACTCCAGCGATTTTTGTCAAAGTAGGTAAAATATCTGTGGCAGACACATAGCTATTTTCCACCTTATTGGCTGCAATTTTACCTGGCCAACTGATTGCCAAAGGAACACGAATACCGCCTTCCCAAAGTGAGTATTTACCTCCTGTCAATGGCGCATTGTTAGAGCCAGTAAGTGGAGATCCGCCATTGTCTGAAATGAATACAATCACAGTATTTTTGTCGTTTCCGGTTTCTTTCAAAGCATCCAAAACACGACCTATATTATCATCCAGGCAATTTAGATTTGCCAAATAGTAGTTTCGCAAATCTTCAGTGTTGATGGCGCCGACGCGAGAGTATTTATCGTAATAGGCTGAATAAGTACCTGCTTTATGTTTCTCAAATGCAATCGAACTATCCGGATCATAATTCGCTATTTCCTTAACATCATATTTGTCCAAATATCTTTTTGGCACTTCATGAATTAAATGATGCACCGCATTATAAGAGAGCGTTAAAAAGAATGGCTTTTCGTGTTTACGTTTGATGTATTCAATACTCTCATCCGTGAGGATTTCAGTTAGATAACCTTCTTCGTAACTCTTTTCTCCCATATTATGCATTAGTGGCCCCAGCAAAGCACTCGTCCCAAAAGGGTCTGGCGTTCTATCTTTGATGGCTTGAGAATTTAACCAATAATCATGGGCATGGGCAGAAAATCCTAAAAATTCATCAAAACCATGATTCAAGGGATATTCTCGAACATCATTTTTATGAAAATTTCTTCCCAAATCATTCTTCCCTATTTTGGCAGTGTGGTAACCAGCGTCCTTAAGATATTCCGGTAAGGTTTTTACATCATCTGGAAGTCCTGGTCCCCAACTCGCGGGTTTATCCCATCGAAATTGATTTTTCCCAGTAATTAAACCTGCGCGCGATGGACTACAAACAGGAGCTGTCACATAAGCTTGCGTGTAAACAGTTCCTGCTTTTCCCAATCGCGTGATGTTTGGAGTGGAAACGGTCGTGTCATGCGCGTCAAAAGGAGAAAAATCTGCATAACCTTGGTCATCAACGATGATTAAAAGGATATTTGGCTTCTCATTTATTTTAGTAGAGTCTGTGGTATCTTTTGCGGAATGGCAAGATATTAAAATCGTCAACCCGATACATATTAGGAACTGTTTCATGACTTAAATAATTTAGAGTTAACCAACAATGGTCACTTTGATATCTTTTTCTTCTAGCTTTTTTTTCGTCGCATTGGGAATTCCCGAATCAGTAATGATTTCATCAACTTGTGATAAATCACATATTCGTGCGAAACTTTTCTTTCCGAATTTTGAAGAATCGGCTAAGACAATGACTTTCTGTGCTGCATTCAACATTTTTTTATTCAATTCGGCCTCTTCCAGATTGGTGGTGGACAATCCATATTCCAAATCAATCCCATCAACGCCCAAAAACAGTTTGCTACAGGACACGTTTTTCAACACGTATTCTGCATAATTGCCAATAACGGAAGCTGAACTATGACGCACATAACCCCCAAGCTGTAAAATCTCAATGTTCTTATTTTTGATCAGATGTAAAACCACATGAAGTGAAGAGGTGATAACTGTCAACTTGTTTTTCGCCTCAATGAATTTAGACAGCGCTTGAACAGTGGTGCCAGAAGCGATTAATATAGAATCATTTTCAACAATTCGACTTGCTGCCATTTGAGCAATTCCATTTTTTTCTTCAATATATATTTTCTCTTTGTCAATAACGGAACGCTCTATGATATACGGATTTTCTATAGAGGCGCCGCCGTGCGTGCGAAATAGCAGCCCTTTCTCTTCCAATAATTTTAAATCCTTACGAATGGTTACGGCAGAGACATCCAGCTCTTTGCATAAATCCAGAACTTCTAGATGTTTATGCTTGTTTAACCTCTCTAATATAGTGCGATGTCTATTCATAGTGCCTTACAAATATATGTAAATGAAATAAAACGAAACCATTTTTTAACTTAAAAATTTATAATATGAATTATATAGTTTCATTTTGCTTCATTTATAATTATTATTTATATATTTGAAACTTATCGAAATAAAACCATACTCTAATGTTCAGACGAGAAACTCTGATTAATCAATTAAAATCCAATCGCAATTGGGATGTCCTTGTCATCGGTGGTGGTGCTTCAGGACTTGGAATTGCATTGGATTCTGCGGCTCGAGGCTATAAAACGCTTTTGTTGGAACAAGTGGATTATGCAAAGGGCACTTCTAGCAGAAGTACAAAATTAGTGCATGGCGGTGTTAGATATTTAGCTCAAGGGAACGTCGATTTGGTGAAGGAAGCTCTATATGAGCGAGGATTGATGTTACAAAACGCACCACATTTGGTTTCAAATCAATCATTCATTATTCCTAATTATAAAGTTTGGGACCGAATTTTTTACACTGTCGGAATGAAAGTGTATGATTTTTTATCTGGTAAATTAAGTTTCGGTACATCCACCCATATTTCTAGAAAAGAAACGATGTCTCGGTTGTCCACAATAAAGACGAAAAAACTCAATGGAGGTGTTGTATATCATGACGGTCAATTTGATGATTCACGATTGGCAATTAACATTGCGCAAACTGCCATTGAACATGGGGCGACATTGCTTAACCATTTTCAAGTGAAGCAATTGCTCAAAAACGAAGGCGGAATGGTAAATGGGGTCGTAGCGAAAGACACAGAGACAAATGTAGAGTATAAAATTCAATCTACATGTGTGATAAATGCCACCGGTGTTTTTACGGACGAAGTTCTAAAAATGGATAATGCAGAGGCTAAAAATATCGTGCGCCCAAGTCAAGGGATTCATTTGGTTTTGGACAAATCCTTTTTGCCGGGAGACGATGCTATAATGATACCAAAAACAGATGATGGCCGCGTGCTATTCTTGGTTCCTTGGCATAATAGAGTCATCGTTGGAACGACGGACACTCTGTTGGACACACACAGCATGGAACCGAAACCGCTCGATAGAGAAATTGATTTTATTATTTCAACTGCTAACAGATATCTTCATAAAAAAGTGCATCGACAGGATGTTTTAACCATATATGCTGGATTAAGACCGCTGGCGGCTCCAAAAGATGACTCGGAGTCCACGAAAGAAATATCAAGAAGCCATAAGATTATAGTTTCTGAATCTGAATTAATAACGATTACAGGAGGAAAGTGGACCACTTATAGAAAGATGGCACAGGATACCGTCAATCGAGCCATCGTCTTACGTAAACTCAAAAGTATGCCGTGCACAACGAAAGATATTTTGATTCATGGCGCCAATGGACAAACTGACCGAAGCAATCACATGTATATCTATGGAACTGATAAAGCTGCGATTCAGGAGCTGATAAAAGAATCTCCCGAACTCGGCGAGAAATTGCATCCTAGGTTGGAATTCCTCAAAGCGGAAGTAGTTTGGGCTGTCCGCAACGAAATGGCAAGAACCGTTGAGGATATATTGGCCAGACGTGTGCGCATCCTATTTTTAGATGCCAAGGCAGCCATTGAGATTGCGCCAATTGTAGCTAATCTACTTGCTATCGAACTAGCGAAGGACGAAAATTGGCAACAACAGCAAATAAAGGATTTTGTGGAAATTGCAAATCAATATGTGTTGACATGATGGTAAAATCATATTTTTAAGAGACCGAAAAATGAATTTCTTCCAATAAAATAATAAGATTATGGAAAAATATATACTGGCGTTAGACCAAGGGACCACAAGTTCTAGAGCACTGATATTTGATAAAAAAGGAAACATTGTGTCTGTTGCCCAAAAAGAATTCACGCAACATTTTCCAAAACCAGGTTGGGTAGAGCACGACCCACTTGAAATATGGTCCACACAGACCGGAGTTGCCGCCGAAGCAATCGCCAAAAAAGGTTTGAATGCTGAAAATATTGCAGCCATCGGCATTACCAATCAGCGTGAAACCGTTGTAGTCTGGGATAAAAAGACAGGACAGCCTATTTACAATGCCATCGTCTGGCAAGATAAAAGAACTGCCACTTATTGTGATGAACTGAAAAGTCAAGGGAAGTATGATGAAATAAAAGAGAAAACAGGCTTGGTTATCGATTCCTATTTTTCTGGAACCAAAGTAAAATGGATTCTCGATAATGTTGAAGGCGCAAGAAAAAAAGCCGAAAACGGAGAACTTCTTTTAGGTACAATTGATACTTGGCTCGTCTGGAATTTCACAAAAGGTGAACAACATATCACAGATGTTTCAAACGCTTCTAGAACTTTAATGTTCAATATTAACACCATGGATTGGGATGATGATTTGCTTGATTTGTTGACCATCCCTAAAAGTATGTTGCCAAAGGTTAAACAGTCGAGTGAAGTTTATGGCCATACCAAATCCACATTTTATGACACTAAAATTCCAATCGCTGGTATTGCAGGCGACCAACAAGCCGCTTTATTTGGACAAATGTGTACAAAGCCAGGAATGGTCAAAAACACCTATGGAACAGGTTGTTTTATGTTGATGAACATTGGAGAAAAACCTGTGGTTTCGAAAAACAACCTGTTAACAACGGTTGCCTGGAAAATCGGAGGAAAAACATCTTATGCGTTTGAGGGAAGTATTTTTATCGCAGGCGCAGTGGTGCAATGGTTGCGCGACGGATTAAAAATAATAAGAACTTCTATAGAGGTCGAAAAATTGGCACAATCAGTTGACAGTTCAGAAGGATTGTATTTCGTCCCTGCTTTTTCCGGTTTGGGCGCACCGCATTGGAATCAGCATGCTCAAGGAACGATGTTTGGAATGACGCGTGGTACGACGGACGCACATATTGCGCGAGCATCGTTGGAAGCAATAGCGTATCAAACGATGGACATTCTAAAAGCAATGGAAGCTGATTCGGGAATTTCAATTAAAGAATTGCGTGTTGATGGTGGCGCAACGGTGAACAATATGTTGATGCAATTCCAGTCGGATGTGTTGAACACAATAACAGTCCGTCCGAAAGTAGTGGAGACGACTGCGATGGGAGCCGCCTTTTTAGCCGGTTTAGCCGTTGGATATTGGGAAAGCCCGGAAGAAATCGAAGCCATTTGGCAAACGGATAAAACATTCGAACCGAAGCAAGAAAGAACAGAAATTGCCAGCGGAATTAAAGGCTGGTACAGAGCCATCGATGCTCTTGAATATTGGTCAAAACTTAAATAAAAAGGACAAAAGATTTTAGTTTTTTAAATACGAACAACGAATAGCGAACATCAAACGACAAACCACAAACATCAGACCACCATGACACCATTTATAGCAGAAATCATAGGAACAGCAGTATTAATTCTTTTGGGAGGAGGCGTCGTTGCAAATGTTGTGTTGAATAAAACAATTGGCAATAACAGTGGCTGGATTGTAATCACAACAGGTTGGGCCTTGGCGGTTTATGTAGCAGTGGTGATTACGGGTCCGTACAGCGGAGCGCACATCAATCCTGCTGTAAGTATTGGGTTGGCCGTGGCTGGCAAATTCCCTTGGGAAGAGGTTCCTCTGTATGTGTTGGCTCAAATGATAGGCGCGATGTTGGGTTCTACAACCGTTTGGTTGATGTACAAAAGTCATTTTGATGTTACCGAAGATGCGGACACAAAAAAGGCAGTATTTTGTACAGCTCCCGCTATAAGAAATACATTTACGAACTTTTTTAGTGAAGCAATTGGCACTTTCCTTTTGATATTTACCATACTTTACTTTACCGATGCCTCTATAAATGACACAGAAACAGTAATTGGTTTGGGCTCTTTGGGCGCATTGCCTGTAGCATTTTTGGTGTGGTCGATTGGTCTGTCGTTGGGAGGCACAACAGGGTACGCCATTAATCCAGCAAGAGATTTAGGGCCACGAATCATGCATGCCATTTTACCAATTAAAAATAAAGCCAATAGTGATTGGGGTTACTCTTGGATTCCAGTGTTGGCGCCTGTTGTTGGCGCTTCGTTAGCATCTTTTTTGATGATGGCCTTGTCATAATTCATTAAGTTACTGTTATGGATGCATTTTTCGAAAGTATACTTAAACTCCTATTTCGACATATTATAATATGAATAAAACTTCATTTTGTATACTCATTTTCTAAAACTATCTTTACGTATGTTGACTCAAACATCTCTGATAAAAGGATGAAATATCTAAAATTTCTTTTGTTGCTGTCCGTATCTTGTTCATTATTCGGGCAAGAGTTGCCACCAATTAATATATATACAACAGAAGATTATGGCGCCGACAATCAGAATTGGATGATTTCCCAAGCGACCAATAATTATATATATGTTGCAAACAATAGAGGACTTTTAGAATTCAACGGTGCCAATTGGAAAACTTACACATCCCCAAACAATACCATTTTTAGAGCTGTCAAAGTCATTGAAGACAGAATCTATACAGGTTGCTATGCTGATTTTGGTTACTGGAAAAAAAACAATTTTGGAAATTTAGACTATACCTCTCTCATTTCAAATCTGGGCAATAAAACCTTGGAAGACGAGCAAATTTGGAACATTATACCTCACAATGAATGGGTATTGTTTCAATCCAACAAAGCACTTTATTTTTATAATACAAAGACCGAACAATTCAGGACCATTCCTTCAAAAAACCTCATATACAAATTATTCAAAATTGAAAGTCACATTTATTATCATGTCGCCAATGAAGGTGTATATCGCATTGAGGAAGGACAACCAAGATTGATAATTGCAGATTCCATCATCGCATCTGGCAGAGTCATCAACATGTTTTTTGATAAAGACGCCCTCATTCTAGTTACAAGAAATTCAGGATTTTATCGCTATGAAAACGGCACTTTAATACCTTGGGATATTCCTGCAAATAGCGATGTAAAATCAACAAGTGTTTTCAGTTGTATCCAATTGTCTGATGGTAGTTTCGTTTTGGGAACCATTTCGAACGGCATTCTGCATTTGACAAAAGAAGGCACATTAAAATATAACATCACACAAAAAACAGGATTGAGCAATAACACGGTGCTTTCGTTGTTTGAGGATCGGGCCCATAATCTTTGGGTTGGTTTGGACAATGGGATTGATTGTATAAATGTAACCTCACCAATCCGAACTTTTTTTGATTATGAAGGCATTGTCGGAACTGTTTATACATCACAGGTTTTCAGGGATTACCTCTATATAGGGACCAATCAAGGATTGTTCTGTAGAAAATTGGAGGATGTCAATTCTGATTTTAAATTTATAAAAGGAACTTCGGGTCAGGTTTGGGAATTGTTTGTTTATAATAATGAAACTTTGTTCTGTGGACATCATTTAGGAACCTTTGTAGTTGAGGGTGAAAATGCCACACATATCAATAACACATTAGGTACTTGGGCATTCAAACCCATACGTCAGAAATCGGACATGTTGATAAAAGGAAACTATGATGGACTTTATGTTTTGGAAAAAATCAATGGTATTTGGAAAGTTCGGAATAAAATTGAAGGATTCAACAATTCAGCTCGCTATTTTGAATTGAATGATGAGCATGAAATTTGGGTTAGTCATGAATATAAAGGTGTCTTTAAATTAAAACTGAATGATAGTCTATCAAAAGTGGAATCGGTAACGCTGGAAAAGAACTTGCTGTTAAGTAAGAATTCGAGTTTGGTTTCCTATAAAGATGATATTCTACATGCCTCGGAAAAAGGCATTTTTAAATATGATGAAAATTCCAGTTCCTTTAAAAAAGATTCAATTTTAAGCGGACTGCTCAATCGTGAACCATATAGTTCAGGAAAATTGGTTAACGATGGCGCAAATAAATTATGGGCCTTTTCAGGCAATAATATTCGATATGTTTCAACTGACAACATTACTAACAAGCCGAAAATACATGAGATTCCAATTCCGTTAAATCTTCGAAAAGGTGTTTTGGGTTATGAAAACATCAGTTTGATTGAAGACCAAACCTATTTGTTGGGAACATCAAATGGTTATATCACTGTTGATCTGTCACGAATTCAAGACAAAAACAATTACATCATCCATCTTAACGAGATAACTGTAGCCGATTTATCTGATAAAACCACAGGATATGACCTCAATAAAGAAGCTCAATTAGACTATAAAAAGGGAAATATCACCTTTAAATATTCTGTACCAGAGTATGACAAATATTTAGAGGTCAAATATCAATATCAGTTGGAAGGTTTCTCAAATAGATGGAGCAAATGGAGTAATTCGACAAGAATTAGTTTCGAGAATCTCTCATTCGGAGATTACAATTTTAAAGTACGAGCCAAAATAGGCAATGAAATATCACAAAATACCAGTTCTTATAAGTTTGTTGTTCGTAGGCCATGGTATTTGTCAAATTTGGCCATTTTCCTATACGTCTTATTTCTGCTAACAATGGGAATATTAACCCACAGAGCTTATAAGCGCTACTATAGCAAAATGCTCAAACATAAACAATTGGAGAATGAGCAGACCATCATGCAAATAAAAAACGAAAAGCTCAATCAAGATATTGAAAGTAAAAATAGAGAACTAGCAATCTCTACGATGAGTATTATTAAGAAAAATGAAGTTCTGGGTAAAATCAAAAAGGAATTGAAGAAAACGGAACAAAAAAACGACAACAGAAGTGCGATAGATCTCATAGATACAAATATGAATACGACAAAAGACTGGAAATTCTTTAAACAAGCCTTTAATAACGCAGATAAGGACTTTTTAGATAAAATAAAATCAGCGCATCCAGACTTAACACCCAACGATTTGAGGTTTTGTGCCTACTTAAGATTGAACCTTTCTTCCAAAGAAATCGCACCACTACTAAATATCTCTGTAAAAAGTGTTGAAACCAAACGCTATCGCCTGCGAAAACGTTTGAATCTAGAGCATGACGATGGTCTTGTTGATTATATCTTAAAGTTCTAACACCACGACAAGCGCATTTTTCACCTCAACATTACCACGACAAGCAAAAAAAAGAACTGTGATTTCTTAATTTTTAGTTAATTTTTTTTGAAGCCGCTAACACAAGTATCTGTCAGAGATTCACGTCAAATTAAACCCCCGATTTAGTGTGTCTAATTGCGATGTTCGTTTTTTATCGTGGTAGTAATTGTCATATTATCAATTTTTCGAAGTTAAATTTACAGAAACATAATATTCACATAAAACACCAATTTGAAGTGATTCATAATTTTAACGAAAAATCAAAACTTTATGACTTTAAAACTAATTAATCAAAAAATCGGAATGTGTTTCGCCATTTTGCTACTATGTAGCTTTCAATTGGTACAAGCGCAATCCACATTAAAAGGAAAGGTCGTTTCTGCGGCAGACAATATGCCACTACCCGGTGCCACCGTTTTAGTTAAGGGCACTGCTAATGGTGTTTCGACCGATTTTGACGGAAATTTTACAATTGAAGTTAGTTCTACCGCAACAACAATTGTGATCTCCTATATAGGTTATACAACTGTTGAGTTACCTGTTCAATCCAATTTTTCATCTGTCAGTTTAAAAGAAGATGCAAGTCAACTGGATGAGGTCATAGTTGTGGGATATGGTACACAAAAGAAAAGCGATATTGTCAATGCAGTTGCTTCAGTAGATATTGAAGAGGCCATTCTTTCTCCTACGTCAGATGTCAATGAAATGTTGAGAGGTAGAATCGCCGGATTACAAGTAAATGTGGGAGGAGGTACGTTGAGACCAGGTGGTACTTCAGATATCATTTTTAGAGGTCAAAGTTCTATTGAGGGAGCTGTCAATGCTGTATATGTCGTTGATGGAATCATCAGGGATGGTGGTATTGAAGACATTGATTCTGATGATATTGAGTCCGTTGAATTTCTTAAGGACGCATCAGCTCAAGCCATTTATGGATCTAGAGGTGCCAACGGTGTGGTTTTGATTACTACGAAGCGTGGAAAAGTTGGTAAAATGACTGTTAGTTACCATGGATATTTAACTACGAAATCCATTGAGCGAAATTTTGACGTTTATAGCGGCCAAGAATTTGCGCAATTGAAACGAGAGGCGGTTAGAACAAACACTGCTGACGATGTATATCCAAATGATGAAGATATCTTTTCAGAACTTGAGTTAGAATCCATCGCAAATAATGAATTTGTAGATTGGGAGGATGCTTTAGTAAGTAACGGAATGGTAAACAGTCAGTCCATCAGTTTAAGTGGTGGGACGGATGTGACCAAAGTTTTTGGTAGCATCAATTATTTTCAGGAAGATGGTCTCATTCCTACTTCAAAATATGTTCGTAAGACCTTACGTTTAAATGTAGATCAAAAAATCAGTGATAAATGGTCGGTCAATTTTGATATAAATATTTTAAATGATGATATTGAAAGAGCAGCTAATGTTAACATAATAACATTCTCGCCATTAGGGAGAGCTTATGATGACAATGGAAATCTTACGCAGTTTCCAAGCGGAGAAGAATCTTCACCTATCAACCCAATATTTAACTTAAGAGAACAGGATAATGACGAAAAGGGAAATGATTTTGTGGTTAACGTAACTCCGACATGGCAAATCTCAAAAAATTTACAATATCAATTAAAAGCAAACTTAACTAGAAGAACTTCAGAAAGAGGCCAATATCAGTCTTCATTGAGTTCTGGAGGCGATGATGTAAATGGTGTTGCTAGGATTGATAATCAATTGACTGAATCTTATCTGATAGAAAATATTTTAACTTATGATAAGGCGTTTAATGAGAACAATGAGCTAAATGTGACATTGGTGCATGCGGCACAAGAAGATTTATTCACCAGAACTTTTACTCAAGCAGATGGCTTTACTAATGAGAGCAATGGTTATAATGGGATTACAAACGCTACCGGAAATGTAATTGTAGAACGCGACCAAATTCCTAATAGATTAACATCTGGTATGGCAAGGGTACGTTATAACTGGTTTGATAAATATCTATTTAATGCGACGTTCAGGGCAGATGCCGCTTCGGCTAATGCAGAAGGTAATAAGTGGGGTTATAACGGTGGGGGTTCCATTGCTTGGAAAATACACCAAGAAGGTTTTTTAAAAAATGTAAATACCATTCAGGAGTTGAAGCTTAGAGTTAGTTATGGTTCTCTTTTGAATAAACCACGTGCTCCATTTAGATCTCTCTTTACTGCTGAAGGACAAAACTACATTTTCGATGGGGAATCTTTTTCAGGATATTCACCTACAACAATTTTACCTAACGTAAATTTGCAATTTGAAAGGGTGACAACAGCGAATGCAGGTTTGGATTTTTCAGTATTTAAAAGGCTTTTAGTTGGAAACATCAACTGGTATGATAAGAGAACCACAGACTTATTCCTTAGAAGACCTGTCCCAGCAATTTCGGGTTATACTTCTACTTATTTCAATGGAGGTGAACTTCAGAATACCGGTATCGAAGTTAATTTAACTGCAAATATTATTAATACCGATGATTTAAAATGGTCCGTTTCAACTAACTGGTCCAACAACAAAAATGAGATACTTTCACTCTATAATGATGGTGACGGAAACCCAGTATTAGCGGATGATCAATTCAACTATTACGTTGGTCAGGCGGCTGGAGCTATTTACCAATATCAATTTGATGGTATATGGCAAGAGGGAGACGATTTTGAAAATGCGCCTCAGGCCAGTCCTGATTCTGCACTTCCACAAGAAAATTTAGGTCCTGGTGACATCAGGATTGCAGATACGAATGGTGTCGATGAAAACGGAAACGAAACAGGTATTCCAGATGGTAAAATCACTCAAGAAGATCGAGTGTTTACAGATCCTAATCCAGATTGGTTTGGTTCGTTTTCAACTAATATAGCTTATAAAGGGTTTGATTTATTTGTTGATTTTTATGTGGTTGAAGGCGCAACGAAAGTAAATCCATTTTTGTCTGACTTTAACAACGGGGGAACCTTATCAGGAAAATTAAATGGTGTTAAAGTTGATTATTATACACCAGAGAATCCTTCCACAACATTCCCAAGACCTAATTTCGATTCAACACCACTTTATTTGAATTCGTTGGCCGTGAAGGATGCCTCTTATATTAGATTAAGAACCGTCAGTTTGGGCTATACATTATCAGATGCCGTCAATGAACAATTGGGTATAAGCCAATTGAGATTTTATGTGACTGGTACCAATTTATTCACGGATACAGATTATATAGGTTACAGTCCGGAGGTCAACATCCGAGATACCTTTTCTAACGCCGACACCGGGTATCCAGACGCAAGGAGTTTTACCTTCGGTGTAAGAGCTAAATTTTAATTTTAAAAAAAATATAATTATGAAAACCACGTTTTTTTATTCTAACCTAAAAGGTAGTGTTCTTCTTTCAATAGCACTATTCTTCGTTGTCTCTTCTTGTGAGGAGTATCTGGAAGAACAACCGAGTACACTGATTGATTCAAGCTATATTTATACCACGGAAGATGGGCTTAAATCTGGCGTTGTAAGTCTTTACAAATTCAATAGAGATCGATATGACCGCAACATAGAGGATTTTATGGGTTCGGTTTTGATGTCGTCTAGAAGTGATTTGGCATTTAGCAGAACAGGATACACAGGATTAATGGGTCGATACGAAAGAGGAGTCTCTCCAGTGGATCAGGGAGCAAATTTTGTGTCTACTTTATTCTGGAAGCATTTTTATAACATTACCAATAAGGCAACCGCAATTATCAATGCGGCAGAAGTCATCGAAGATATTGATGAAGATTCAAGAAATCAAATCATTGCCGAAGCTAAATTCTTTAGAGCAAATTCATACTTCTACTTATATAGAATGTTCAATAATATTTATATCTCAACCGAAACAGTAACGGTTGAGAATGCATTTGATGTGATTAATGACAGATCTTCGGATGATGAAATTTTTGCTCTTTTAAATAGCGATCTAAATTTCGCAATAGAAAATTTGGAATGGACAGATACGTTTGGGCGTGTTACCAAGGGAACGGCAAAACATGTAAAAGCGAAGGTGGCGATGTGGCAAGGTAATTGGGAAGAGGCCAAAAACCAAGCAGTTTCATTGATCAATGAAGGTCCTCATAGTTTAGTGGCAAGTACTGCAGATGTGTTTGCAGGCGAAAGAAATCATTCAGAATCATTGTTTGTTGTACAAGCTAAAGATGGCCTATTGGGTGGAGGAGACGACACCATGATAAATGCCAATTATGTAACTCAATATTTTCAAATTTCTGGTATCGAAGCCAATATAGAACAAGGTGGTAGAGGTTTCTCCAGAGTTTTACCTAACTTATATCTCTTAAATCTTCTTGCGGAGGACCCGAACGATACAAGAGATGATGACACTTATTTCAGATTAAAATATTATTATACTTCTGGTCCTGATATTGGGGAAGAAATCACCATTTATCAACCAATAACAGATTTAAATAATCCAAGCTCTACATACCAAAATTATTACCAACGACTTCATCCATCTTGTATCAAATTTGCACAAGATGATGATAATCCCGATTCTTATTTAAACAGAAGCAATATTATGGTTTATAGATTGGCGGAAACTTATTTAATTGCTGCAGAAGCGTTCATGAGAATGGGAAGTGTCGGTGAAGCACTTCCATATATTAATGCAGTTAGAACCCGAGCAAATGCAGCTCCAATTGCAACGGTAGATCAACAGGCTATTTTGGATGAACGTGCTCGAGAGCTTGCTTTTGAAGGTCAGCGTTGGTTCACATTAAAAAGAATGGGACAGCAGGTCATCGATTTTCAAATAACAAATTATGCAGGGGATGGAGAATTTTTTCCAGCAAATTTGGGTTCAAAAGATCCTAGAGAAAATTGGAGACCATGGTATATCAATTTTCCCATCGCACAAATTGATTTAGATTTATTAGGTTCGAGTTATCCCCAGAATGACGGCTATTAATGGCATTTAAGTTAGCCACTTTACTTTTGTAATTAGGGGCAAGGTTTCTTGTCCCTTTTTCTTAATTTTAAATAACCACAAAAGTTTGAAAAATAAAATCCCTTCTCTACAAATGATGCATTTGGCATGTTTTGTATTAACCATATGCAGCATCACCTCTTGTAATTCCTCAACGGAGCATAAGAAAATTGAATTTGCAGACAACGTAGTGATCGCCCACCGCGGAGCGTGGAAAACTAAAAATCTTCCCGAAAATTCCATTGCCGCACTAAAACATGCTATTGAATTAGGTTGTACTGGTTCAGAATTCGATGTCAGAATGACTTCAGACAACATCTTGATAGTGACCCACGATGCCGACTACAACGATCTTCTTGTGGAAGAATCTACATACGCCGAACTTTCAAAATTAAAACTCTCCAATGGTGAGTCATTGCCAACATTAAGGGACTATCTCCTTGCTGGTATCACAGATAATCCCTCAACAGGATTGGTGCTTGAAATTAAGCCCTCAAAAAAAGCAGGTCGTAATAAATTGATTACAGAAAAGGTCATAGCACTGGTCAAAGAGGTGAAGGCAGAACCCTATATTTTATGCTATATCAGTTTTAGTTATGACGTATTGAAACAAATTGAAGCGAGCGATGCCTCGGCAAAAACATTGTATTTAGATGGATCCAAGGCACCCAAAAAACTCAAAGAAGATTCGATTGATGGTTTGGATTATTTGGACTATAAAATAAAAAAGAATCCACAGTGGATTGAAGATTCAAAGAAATTAGGATTGATTCTTAATACTTGGACGGTCGATAAGTCTTCGGACATAGATTGGTTTCTTGCAAAAGGATTTGATTACATTACCACCAATGAGCCTGAACTGGTTTTTGAGCGCAGCAGAAAAAATCAATCCGATGACAATTGGAAATTAGTATGGAATGATGAATTCAATTACTCTGGCAGAATCGATTCCACCAAATGGGCTTATGAATATGGCCTTAAGCGAAATCAAGAGGCACAGTATTATTCTGATAGTTTAAAAAATGTAAGAGTAGAAGATGGTTTTTTAATTCTTGAGGCTCACAAATCCAAAGCTAAAAATGAGTTGTTTGTTTCCAAGGATGAAAAAGGATGGAAGAAAAATACAGAAACTGCTAATTATACCTCTGGTAGCATCACGACCAAAAATAATGCACAATGGACCTACGGACGCATAGAGATTAGAGCAAAATTGCCATCAGGAAATGGTGTGTGGCCTGCTCTATGGATGATAGGCGAAAATTACGATGAAGTTGGATGGCCAGAATGTGGAGAAATTGATATCATGGAATATGTTGGTTTTGAGCCAGATTCCATATTTGGAACCATCCATACCAAAGCCTACAATCACATGAGAGGAACTCAAAAAGGTAAAAACATCAAGATTGATAATCCATCGGAAACATTTCATCTGTTTGTACTCGAATGGACGCCTGAATCGATGGATTTTATTTTAGACGATACCGTATATAATCACATTACAAATGAGCACAAAACGACGGACGAATGGCCCTTTGACCAAGATTTCCATTTGAAGATGAATCTAGCTATCGGAGGCATGCTCGGCGGAAGAAAAGGTATTGATGATAGTATCTTTCCACAGCAATTCGTGATAGATTACGTAAGAGTGTACCAAAAACAGAATTAATATGAAAAAAATCCTTGTTGCAGTAGTGTTGATGACCTTTAGTGTGATGGGTTGTAAAAGCCAAGATTTAAGCGTCATGACTTATAACATTCGCCTCGATGTCGCTTCTGATGGCGAAAACGCCTGGCAAAACAGAAGCAATTTTTTAACGTCACAGGTTTTGTTTTTAAATCCGGATATTATGGGTGTGCAAGAAGCGCGGCCCAATCAAATGAAAGATTTAGGCGCAGCCCTCCAAGACTATAAATCTATTGGTAATGGCCGCGATGGAGACGATAAAGGGGAATATTCCGCCATATTTTATAATACAAAGAAACTAAAAGTTGAAAATGTAAATACGTTCTGGCTCTCCGAAACACCTGATGAATTATCAAAAGGATGGGATGCGGCGTATCCAAGAATTTGTACCTACGGATTATTCACATTAATTGAAGGCGGTAAACAATTTTGGGTTTTCAATACCCATTTAGACCATGTAGGAGGCGAAGCGCAAAAAGAAGGCATGAAGTTGATTCTTTCAAAAATGGAACAAGTCAATGTAAAAAACCTTCCAGTGTTCCTCACGGGCGATTTTAACGTCGAACCAAACAGCGAGGTAATCACAAACCTAAAAGAAACTATGATCGATTCAAAAGATGAGGCGCTTCTTAAGTTTGGGCCAAAGGGCACCTTCAATGCCTTCAAATATAATGAACCTGTCACGCGCCGTATCGATTACATTATGGTATCCAAAGCATCCAATTTGACTATAGACAAATACGCAGTCTTGTCAAGCTCTATCGATTTTAAGTATCCATCCGATCATTTTCCCGTATTTGTTAAGTATACCTTGAAATAAATTTCACACTATGAAATTCCGAAATAATATCTTTTACATCACCATTGTCGCATTAAAATTGTCATTACTTTTTTTGCTCTTAAATGTAACTGCGGTCCCTTCAGCTAAACAACAACCAAGCGAGGCCCAATTAATAGAGCAAAAAGTAGACTCTGTATTGGCATTGATGCGTCTCAATGAAAAGATAGGACAATTGGTGCAATATAGCGGTGGTTGGGATGTGACGGGACCATCTTCATCCAAAGGTGACCAACACAAACTCGAAAAATTAAAAAAAGGTGAAGTAGGTTCTATGTTGAACGTGACATCCGTCGCAGCAGTCAAAGAAACGCAAAAACTGGTGATGGAACATTCCAGACTCAAAATCCCTTTGATTTTCGGTTATGATGTCATACACGGTTACAAAACCATATTTCCAATTCCATTGGGAGAGAGTGCCAGTTGGGATTTAGAACTCATGAAGCAGTCCGCCGCCATTGCAGCTAAAGAAGCCTCTGCAGCAGGACTTAACTGGACATTTGCACCTATGGTGGATGTTTCAAGAGATGCACGATGGGGAAGGGTGATGGAAGGTGCAGGGGAGGATCCTTATTTTAACTCACAGGTGGGAGTCGCACGCATCAAAGGTTTTCAAGGAAATGATTTATCAAATGAACATACCATTGCTGCGTGTGCCAAGCATTTTGCAGGTTATGGATTTGCAGAAGCTGGACGCGATTATAATACGGTCAATATTGGCGAGCACGAATTGCATAACACAATTTTGCCGCCATTCAAGGCTGCAGCAGAAGCAGGAGTTGCCACCTTCATGAACGCTTTCAACGATTTGGATGGGATTCCCTCTACAGGACACAAAATCCTGCAACGTGATATCCTCAAAGGTGAATGGCAATGGAATGGCTTTATAGTTTCAGATTGGGGTTCCATCGGTGAAATGATTGCACACGGTTATGCAACCGACAAAAAACAAGCCGCTCAAATGGCCCTAAATGCAGGAAGCGATATGGATATGGAATCGTATGCCTATGAAGCTCATTTGGAAACACTCTTGACAGAAAATAAAATCACAATAGACCAGCTTAACGATGCTGTGAGGCGTGTCTTGAAAGTTAAGTTCCAACTGGGACTTTTTGACGACCCTTATAAATATTGCAACGTAGATAGAGAAGCGAATGAAATTTTCACCGATGAACATTTGGCCATAGCAAGAGATGCCGCAAAAAAATCTATCGTATTATTGAAAAATGAAACGAACATCCTTCCATTAAAAAAAGACATAAAGAGTATCGCGATTATTGGACCATTGGCCAATGATAAAGATTCTCCACTTGGAAATTGGCGCGCCAAAGGAACTCATAATTCGGCGGTTTCATTATTGGAGGGCATAACCAATGCTTTAGATAAAAACACAAAAATATATTACGAACAAGGTGTGCAATTGACACTTCCAACGTTGGAAAAAGGTGCCAACCAATTTCTCCATCCTTTGAAATTTAATGAAACAGATCGATCAGGAATTCCTGCCGCTGTTCAAGCGGCAAAAAAGGCTGAAGTTGTGTTGCTTGCCATAGGAGAGAATGCCTACCAAACAGGAGAAGGGCGCAGTCAGGCAAACATTGGTTTTTTAGGATTACAAAACGAATTGTTGGAAGCCATTTACAAAGTCAACAAAAATATTGTCATTATTTTGATGAATGGACGCCCCATGGATATTACTCGGGCGTCGGAGATTGCACCCGCTATTTTAGAGTGTTGGCATTTAGGATCAGAATCAGGCAATGCCATTTCTGACGTTGTTTTTGGCAACTATAATCCTGCTGGTAAACTCCCAATGTCCTTCCCGCGACATGTGGGACAGGCACCATTATATTACAATCAGAAAAACACGGGAAGGCCTTACAGTCCAAATCATGTCACATTTTCGGCATATCGCGATGTACCAAACACGGCATTGTATCCGTTTGGTTACGGTTTAAGTTATACTACCTTTATTTATGATAACCTGAAATTGAGCAGCGATAAAATGACAACGAATGGTCAGGTTGAAATTACCGTTGAGGTCACTAATTCCGGGATTAGAGATGGAGAAGAGGTCGTGCAATTTTATATACGTGATTTAGTTGGCAGTTTAGTGAGACCTATTAAAGAATTAAAAGGATTCGAAAAAACATTGTTAAAGGCAGGCGAAACCAAAACAATATCTTTTACAATCGATTCTCAAACCCTTCAATTTTATACTGCAAATAAAAAATGGGAAGTGGAACCAGGGAAGTTCCAGGTTTTCGTTGGAGGTGATTCAACCACCGAAAACCACTTGATGTTAACAGTGGTTGAATGATCAAATATTGATCAAAGGTCTAGTTTAGAAACCAATTTTGTTGTTGTATTTTAAAACAAAAACCTTAACAACAAATTTATAAATGGTTAAGAACTTAAAAGGTGGATTTTAAGACAACGAAAAAATTTCAACTTTACAGTGTTTAAAGGATTTCCGAAGGTGTGATTTTTAAAGGTCACCGAAATGGTCTCGAGTAAATTAAGTTCAATATTTTTCCTATGCAATGGACAGGCTTCAGAAGATACAGGTCTACAAACGATTGGGACATGTACAATAAGGCAAATGCGTTGATTCATTTTACAGGCTCCGAAAGCTGCATTAGGGAGTAAAGTCACTTTTTGTAAATAGGAACCATTATCAAGTAGCAGTCGTTAATTCTAATCTGAATATGATCGCGCTTCTTTCATGGTCGTGGTGACGTTATACGTAAAGGATTGATTTTTTTTCCACTACTTCACAACTATAGAAAATGGACGGTATTTTGAAATAATTCTTTTAGTAAATTACACTCCGTTTAATAATTTTCCTAATGTTTAACCTACATTTCAATGAATTTAAGACTCCTAAAATTTCAGGCCATCATAGCATTTTTAATGATTGTTTCTTGTAAGAATGAGACGAAAGTTACAAGTAATAAAGCTGTAACTGATGAAATTCAAAAGCCCGAAAAAGTTCCGGACTCAATCCCCGAAGGGATGGTTTGGATTGCAGGCGGTACATTTTCACAAGGCGCTGCTTTAAAAGACAATATGGCAATGGCTCACGAAAAACCAAGACATGAAGTTAAATTAGATGGTTTTTTTATGGATATCACAGAAGTAACAAACGCCCAATTTGCAGAATTTGTAAAGGCTACAGGATATGTTACAACAGCTGAAAAAGATGTGGATTGGGAAGAAATGAAAAAACAAGTGCCGCAAGGTACACCAAAACCACACGATTCCATATTACAAGCAGGTTCGATGACCTTCAAAAAAACAAATCATCCGTTCCAAATCTATATGACTTCTCACAATGGTGGCACTGGACTATAGGTGCCAGCTGGAAACATCCTAATGGAAAAGGGAGTAGCATTGTTGGAAAGGAAAATTATCCAGTAGTTCAAGTGTCTTATGAAGATGCCGTTGCTTATTGTGAATGGGCAAATAGACGTTTGCCAACAGAAGCAGAATGGGAGTATGCAGCTCAAGGAGGAAAAGAAAACGCCATATTTTTCTGGGGAGATGACAAATCTCAACTTTTAAAAATGGCGAACACTTGGGAAGGAGAATTTCCACTTAATAACACTAAAGAAGATGGTTATGAGTTTCGTGCACCTGTAAAATCATATCCTGCAAACGGTTACGGATTGTTTGATATGGCTGGGAATGTTTGGGAATGGACAGGAGATTGGTATAACACCAACTATTATAATGAATTAGCTTCTATAGAGCAACCTATTGTAAATCCAAATGGTGCTGAAAAAGCTTATAACCCAAACAACCCCTATGTAGAAGAAAAAATCACAAAAGGAGGCTCCTTTCTGTGTAGCGACTCCTATTGTGCAAGCTACCGAATCTCTTCAAGGATGGGAACCAGCAGAGATTCGTCTTTAGAACATTTAGGCTTTAGGACCGTTGCAACACCTGAAATGCTGAAGGATTAAACATACATCCTTCAAAAAACATTTTAATTATTGGTTAATTAAAAGTACCATCTATTGATAAAAATCAAGACAGTTTTCTCCAAATATTTCCATAATAATAAAGTGCTCCTAAATCGTAAAAGTGAAATCTGAAACGCAAAAGAATACTGACAAAATCACTTCACATAAAATGATTCTTACCAATAAGACCTCGAATACTTATGCCGATGATGTTGTCTTTATGAAAGATTATATAGACATCATTGAACTGTCGCACGAATCAAACAACTCAAAGGTTGCTATTTCAGCAGCATTGCAAAATCGAGTGATGACCAGCAGTGCTTTTGGAGACAATGGACGAAGTTACGGTTGGATTAATAAAGACCTATTCCATTCCAAAGAAATATTAGAACGCATCCACGTTTTTGGCGGAGAAGAACGCTTTTGGTTGGGACCCGAAGGTGGTCAATACTCCATATTTTTTAAAGAAGGAACAGAATTTACTTTAGATGACTGGTATGCCTCTAAGCTTATCGATTTAGAACCCTTTAATTTAAAATCTGTCACGTCAAAGAATGCTGTTTTTACAAAAGAAGGGGCATTGACAAATTATTCTGGCTTCACATTTGAAATAGGTATTGAGCGCGAAGTGTCAATACTTTCCAATCCGGAAATTCAAAAAGAGTTGGGTTTAGATTCACTAACTGATGAGGTTAAGAGCGTCGCTTATCAAACAACAAACACATTGAGCAATATCGGAAAATCGGACTGGAAAAAAGATACGGGCTTACTTTCGATTTGGCTTCTAGGAATGTTCAACCATTCGCCTCATACCACCATTATAATTCCTTATGTTGATGGCGATGCATCTGAATTGGGAAAGGTGGTCAATGATACCTATTTTGGTAAAGTTCCATCCAATCGATTGGTGGTAAAGGAAAGCGTCATCTATTTTAGTGGTGATGGCAAATATCGCAATAAAATAGGATTATCACCAATGCGAGCTAAAAACATTGCTGGTTCCTACGATTCAGAAAATGGAATCTTAACCATTGTAAAATATAATAAACCGGTTAACGTAACGGATTATGTCAATTCCATGTGGGAAATTCAAGACAAACCTTTTGAAGGCGATGTGATTAACGCTTATAACGATGGAGAACCTGAAGCAGGCGCAAAACCTCTTGGACCTTTTTATGAATTGGAAACATCTTCGTCAGCCTTCGCTTTAAAATCAGGTGAAAGTATCACTCATATTCAGCTAACCTGTCATTTTGAAGGAGATGAAGCACAATTGAATCCTGTTATAGAACATTTATTTGGAGTGTCTGTGGCAGCTATAAAAAAAGCATTTCACTAATCGTAGTAAACTAAATAGTGTGAAGACTAGAATCGTAAATCATGACATTTTTTACAAATAAGTCCTATTGATCAATTGCCCTAGATAAAAAATAGTCCGTTGTTTAGGTTTTACTCGTTACATTAATCCAATTAAAAACCCTGTAAATCATACGATTACAGGGTTTTTGGTGGATTTTGATACCCATTAAGTGGAGTCGGAGACAACGACCAAATTTTCAACTTTCTAGTGTTTATAGGGCTTCCAAAAGGTGGTGATTTTGAGGACACCGAATTGGTCTCGATTTAACAAAGTTTAACGTTTGGTTTGTTGGTTAAAAATCAATTTAGATTAAAACTATTTAAACTTTATTTTGCGATAAGCAAGGTATTTCAATTAATTGACAAGTTTAGTATTTTAATCTACAACCATCTCTTAACCTACAATGGCACAAATTTTAACTTTTTAGTCGTAACAAACAAAATCAAATAATAGATAACTTTTTTAAGTTAGCCAATCTGAAAATTTAGTTTTAAGAATTCAAATAATCTTTCATCAATAATGCTGCTCCCAATGCACTTGCGTTTTTGCCTTCTGGAAATTGGATTTTTTGTTCTGGCATCATTTGATTTAGATATTCAACAAAAATGTCATTTCTATTAAATCCACCAGAGATATAAACATCTTTAAGATTGTTATCTGAATCTAAAATACGTTTTATACCTTCGTGAACGCGTTGTGAAATTTCAAAAATAAGTTGGTAATAGGCGTCTTCATATCTCTCAAAAATTTTGAGTTGTCCTAAATCGCCTTTGAAGTCTTCTGCAATAGTCTCTGGAAAAAATAGGTGCTTATTTTTAGATAGGATTTCTGAACATAGTTTTTTATTCAGAGTTAATTCTAAATAATGATTTTTTTCAACTCCAAAATGTTCACTTAAGGCTATGGCATTTACTTCATGGATGCGACCTAAAAACTGCATCGATGATTTTATTTGTTTTTTATCAGGTGTCATAAAACATAGGCAGTCATTTTTCAATTGATTGCGCGTTAATGTTTCTTTGCTGAATGGATTCATGCAAATAATCCAAGTCCCTGTTGACAATAAAATAAATTCCTTGGTAGAATTATCCTGATCTTCCAATAGCGGAATGATGGACGAAGAACTATCGTGCAATCCTTTGCCTATGGCGATTTCTTGCCCGTTGACCATTGAGAAAGCGGCATTTTTTCCTGGTTTAGGTTCCGGTAATGAAATGTTTTCTTTTGCCAACCAGTCATGGTATTGCATAGTGTCAAAGTCCCAAATGGCTGTATGTGCTCCTACCGAAGTAAAATCAGCTGTGATTTTATTTGAAAATAGATAACTCAAATATTGTGGATAGTGTAAAATGGTTTTTACTTTATTCCAATAGTGAGGTTTACTTTGTTTTAACCAATACATCTGTAAGCCTGAATTCAACATGCCGTAAGCAGGTGATGCCGTTTTTCTAGAGAATTCTTCGATACCACCATTAGCTTCGTAAAATGGTGTAAAATCAATCTCCAAAGGTTTCAAATAATTGTAAAGCGGCGTAATTCTTTTTCCTTGTTCATCTAAATAAACCAATGTAGCGCCATGAGTAGAAAAGTTAATCGCTTTTATGGTGAATTCGTTTCTTTCTTGAATGGTTTTAATTTCGCTATGCATCCAATGTTCTATGGCTTCAATATCATCACATGGATAATCATCATCGTCCACACACTCTTCAAAACGAATGGAATTTGTATATACGACGTTGAAATCTTTATCAAATAAAAATAATTTTTTATTTGTTTTGCCCATGTCAAAAACTGCTATAACCTTTTTCATCTCTTAAAAATATTATATGATAAAAACTTCCCCTTTTAGTAGATGAAGGGGAAGTTTATTAAAGTAATTCTGTAAGGAATCAACAAAGCATTTAACGACTAACTCAAATTTTAAGGATTCCTATTTCGTTTACTTCATTTTTTATGATTTAAACCCATAAAGTGGACCATAAGTAGCACAAGCTTTATAATCTGCTGATTCTAGGTTCTCCCCAAATGCAGACCATGCACTTGGACGGAACACATCGTTATCAGAGACATTGTGCATATTCACAGGAATCCTTAATAAGGATGCCAATGAAATTAAATCGGCACCAATATGTCCGACAGAAATGGCACCATGATTTGCGCCCCATTTTGCCATGACCGTATACGCGTCTTTAAAGAAGCCTTCTCCAGTAACTCTTGGCACGAACCAAGTGGTAGGCCATGTTGGATTTGTTCTCTCGTCTAATACAGTATGAATGTCTTCTGGTAACTCCACGCTCCAGCCTTCCACAATTTGTAAAACTGGTCCAATACCTTTTACCAAATTAATTCTACACATGGTCAATGGCATCGTGCCTTTGGTTTTGAATTGAGAAGAAAATCCTCCACCTCTAAAATATTCACCAATTGCAGCAGGCCATTTGGTGTTGTCCAAACATTTTTGAACTTCCTCTTCAGAAATATCCCAATAAGGTTTCATGGTTGGATTACCATCTTTGTCCGATTGCTGCGCCGTAGCATCTAACGTTGTCGAACCAGAATTGATTAAGTGAATAATTCCATCTTTGGCAATACCAGTTAATTTTTTGCCAGTAACACGTTCTACAGATTCTGGACTCCAATACGTTCTTACATCCGAGAATATTTGTGCTGTATTGGTCAATAAATGTCCGAATAGCATGGAAACCGCATTCAAACAATCGTTTTCTGTAGCGAAAACATAGGCTTGTCGGATCCCGTTCCAATCGAAAGAGGAATTTAAAATGGACTCCATAAAATCGGCATTTGGCTGATAATCTGTCCATTGACGTTGCCCTTGAAAACCTCCCATAATGGCATTTCTGCCTTTGGATTCTTCCACAAAACCCATTTTCTTCAACTTTGGGTTTCCAATCATCAAATCGCGACTGATAAGGGTCATCTTAACCACTTTTTCCCATTCTTTATCTTTTACTTCAGCAGATTTTTGAGCTTCAGGATTGTTCCAATCTTTTCCTTCTTCACAGTTCTCTTTCGTCCAAGCTAAAGCTTTTTTGTATTCATCTTTATCGTAAATACCTTCGTCCATTCTACGTAATAATTCTACAGATTCTACAAATTCTGCACGAACTCCGAAATAATCTTGTAAGAAATTAACATCAACCATAGAACCAGCAATACCCATAGAACTGTAGCCAATGGATAAATACGATTTACCTTTCATTTGTGCAACAGCTAAAGCAGCTCTTGCAAAACGCAATAATTTTTCTTCAACATCTTTTGGGATGGTCATATCTCCAGAGTCCTGGACTTCTCTACCATAAATTCCAAAAGCAGGTAATCCTTTTTGAGAATAACCAGCCAATGCTGCAGCTAAATAAACGGCACCAGGTCTCTCTGTCCCATTAAAGCCCCAAACAGCTTTGGGCATTAAAGTGTCGGTATCCATAACTTCAGTACCGTAACACCAGCAAGGCGTAACTGTCAAAGAGACTTCAACTCCTTCTCTTTTGAATTTATCGGCACAAGCAGCTGCATCAGCAACGCCACCAATTGTGGTATCTGCGATAACGCATTCTACTTTTTCGCCACTAGGGAAACGTAAGTTGCTTTCAATCAGTTTTGCGGCGGCTTTTGCCATATCCATGCATTGAACCTCTAAAGATTCTCTTACGCCAAGTTCGCGTCCGTCAATTACGGGACGAATTCCTATTTTTGGTAATCTGCCTATTAATCTATTCATTATAATTCGTTTAGTATTTTATGTAAATTGCTCTAATTCTGTTAATTGTGCATCAGATAATCCTGCAGGTTTAAAACCTGAAGCCCAACATAACATTAACATTTTAGCTCCTTTGTTTGCTACATCTAGAAAGTCCCAAGCTTGCATCACATCTGGAGCCGTTGCGGTTGCGCCATGTTTTTCCCATAAGGAAACGTTTCTGGTTTTAAAAGCTTCCATAGTTACTTCAGCCAAAGCCGCAGTGCTCGATAAAGCATACGGTGTGCAGTGAATTCCTTTAGGAACGAATACTTTTACCTCTGGACACATCATCCAAATTTGTCTGTTTAATTCTTCTTCATCATTAAATAATTCGTGATGACTCATGCAAATCAACTCTATAGGATGTGTGTGAACAACAGCTAAATTCTCTGGATGGTGAATGCTGTTAAACAAATGAATGCTAGAATGTGAAATCAACTCACAAGTTGGTCCGAAGTTATCTCTCTTTCCACCCCAAACAATTGAATAGCCAGTGGCATCATCATTGATTAAAAGAATACAAGAAACATTTTCAATTTTATCTACTAAATCTCTTAAATAGCAACCGGTACCAGTGATGAAAAGCACGAAACCAGCGGATCCTTTTGGGAAATCAAAGGGTCTTTCAGTACCCATACCTTTTAAATCTTCAATATTGAAATAAGAAGTTAAGTTCATAGAAATATTTCCGGCATTCCGTTCAGCCCATTCGCGTTGCCATAAATAGCCGGCAACTGTTGAGATTTTATCTAGTTCTTTTTGTACTTCAACAGGAAGTTTAATAGCGCTCATAAAAAGATTTTTTTTAATTATTCTTGAAGTGTAAAGTTATAATACACCGCAAAAAAAGAAATATTTAAAATCTGTATATTTGTGTATAATTTAAACATAGGTGTCTATGGCGAAATTTGTAAACAAGATTGAGTTAGGAGATCCGTCAAACAAGAAACAAAATTTTATAGATGTCAATTTAAAATTGTTGTGCTGTAGATATTGGTATTTGAGTTTATGGGATTGCCATGATATGGTCTATCCATTTTGGCGAATTTATTGGAATAAAAATGAAGGTGGAGAATTGGCGCTTCAGGAAACCATCTATGCTATGGAGCCCGATTATTTGTATATAATTTCACCTTTTACCTCATTTTCCACAAAGTATTCTAAACATCATAAGCATGATTCGGGAATTCATGTATCAGGAAAGAATTTATCAGAAACTCATAATGAAACCTATTACGAAAAGAAATATCTCTTACATTTCTTCACTCATTTTAATTTAGGAGCGCCTTTTGATAATGTCACACCTGGAATTTTCAAAGTTGAATTGACCAACCATCTCAAAGAGCGTTTAATGTATCTTACAGAGCGGTTAAAGATTGAAAACCATGATTTTAAACTCACTTTTAATTTGAAGTTGCAGTCCTTTGTAAAAGAAGCCATTTCTAATATTGGGCCGGAGTTGTGGAAAACAATTATCATTGACGATCGTGTGTTGACGGCGCATCGCTTTATTGAAGCCAATATTGAAGAAAAATTGAGCAATTCAGAATTGGCTGAAATTGTGAGCATGGCGCCCAATTCTTTTGCGAGATTGTTTAAGGAAGAAATGAATATCACCTTGCACAAATTCATTCAAAATCGAAAAATAGCGAAAGCCTGTGAAATTTTCGAATACACAAATGACACTATTGAAAGTATCTCTTTTAAACTTGGCTTTTCAGATCGCTATCACTTCTCAAGAGTTTTTAAATCCATAACGGGTATTTCACCGGCTCTTTACAAATCAGGAAGATACACGTCCTGATATTGTTTCGAAGTGACCTCTTCTAAAATCTATATGTCAATGGTCAATGTTTAAATTATACATAAAGTAGCATATTATAGATAAATAGTTTTCTTTTTTTATTTAGCAATTTTGTAGATGAACGGTTTTACTTTGTTCTGAAACAGTATTTTTTTAAAAAAAAGCAATATTTTTTTTAGAAAAAATCAAGCTAAAATATTTAAAAAGACTAATTATGAAACAATTTGATCAATACATCAATGGGAAGTTCGTGAAATCAACTTCCACAGAAACTACAGAAGTTTTAAACCCATGTACCGAAGAGGTTTTGTCACTGATACCCAAAGGTTCTGTGACTGATGCAAATAACGCTTTGGAAGCAGCTAAAGCATCACAGCATGCATGGAAGTCGCTTACCGCCGTTGAACGCGCTGGATATTTACATAAAATGGCGGATGTAATTCGTGAGAATAGAGTATTCTTGGCAGAAACATTGGCTAGTGAACAAGCTAAAGTTATTGGTTTGGCTCAAGTGGAGATTGATGTGACTGCAGATTATTTTGATTACAACGCAGGATGGGCGAGACGAATTGAAGGAGAAATTATTCAAAGTGACAGAAAGAAAGAGCATATCTATTTACACAAAGCACCTATTGGGGTTGCTGTTGGTATTTGCCCATGGAACTTTCCGTTTTTTGTAGCAGCTCGTAAAATTGCACCTTCATTGGTCACTGGTAATACTTGTGTCCTGAAGCCAAGTTGTATTGCGCCCAATACGATAATGGAATTCATAAAATTTATTGAAAAAATAAAGCTTCCAGCTGGCGTTTTAAATGTGGTCTGCGGTACAGGACCCGTAGTTGGAAATGCATTAACAACCAATCCAATTACAGGAATTATCAGTTTAACAGGTAGTGTGCTTGCGGGACAAAAAGTAATGGAGGCTGCTTCAAAAAACCTTACGAAAGTATCGTTGGAACTTGGAGGAAAAGCACCTGCGATTGTGTGTGCTGATGCTAATTTGGACCTTGCTGTAAATGCTGTTGTGTCTTCCAGAATTATTTATAGCGGACAAGTTTGTAACTGTGCAGAACGTGTATATGTAGAAGATTCCATCTACGATGAGTTTTTGGCTAAAGTAACAAAGAAGATGAGTGAGTTGAAAGTAGAAGATGCATTCTCTGATAACAACCCAGATATGAGTAGTATGGTGTCCAAAGCGCAATATGATAAAGTTGCGGAAATGGTGGAATACGCTAAAAAAGAAGGCGCCGAAGTTGTACTGGGCGGAGGTCGTTCAACAAATTTTGATAAAGGATACTTTTACCAACCAACCTTATTGACCAACGTGACACAAAATATGCAAATCATTCAAGAAGAAGTTTTTGGACCAGTATTACCTGTAATGAAGTTTGGAACTTTAGATGAAGCAATCGCAATGGCAAATGATAGTGAATATGGCTTAACATCGTCTATTTTTTCTGAAAACATCAATAAAGTGATGCATGCCTGTGACCAATTGGAATACGGAGAAACTTATGTCAATAGAGAGCATTTTGAAGCCATTCAAGGATTCCATGCAGGATGGAAAAAATCTGGAATTGGTGGTGCTGACGGAAAACATGGAATGGAAGAATATTTACAGACTAAAGTAATATATGCTCAATACCGATAAAAGTGAAGCATTAAGAACTTGATTAGTAGCAACAGCATACTATAATAAATGGAACTCATTTAAAAATAGTATGCTTTTTTTTTAAAAGGAAGTATTTAACCAATAAAGCTAAAGAATGAAAAGCATAGAAAAAGTACCCGTAGTTTCCAAAGAGGTTTTAGTTCCTTTTATATTAATTACTTCCTTGTTCGCTTTATGGGGTTTTGCAAATGACATTACAAATCCCATGGTCGCCGCTTTTAAAACGGTCATGGAGATTTCTAATGCAAAAGCCGCATTGGTTCAGTTTGCATTTTATGGAGGTTATGCTACCATGGCGATTCCTGCAGCGCTTTTTGTTAGAAAATATAGCTATAAAAAAGGTATTTTATTAGGACTTTCACTATATGCTTTTGGAGCACTATTGTTTTATCCAGCAGCACAATTTGAGGTTTTCGGACTCTTTTTAGGTTCACTTTATATTTTGACCTTTGGGTTGGCATTTTTAGAAACAACAGCAAATCCCTATATCTTATCGATGGGAGATGAACGTACAGCAACACAACGCTTAAACTTGGCCCAGGCCTTTAATCCCATTGGATCACTTTTAGGAATGTTTGTAGCTTCAAAATTCATTCTTGCCGCTTTAGATTCTGATAAAAGAAATGAGATGGGAGAATTGATTTTTACCACGCTCGATGAAGCTCAAAAAGCAATCATTAGAACACATGATTTAGCGATTATTAGAAACCCATATGTTATTCTTGGCGCTGTGGTTATTTTAATGTTCATTATTATTGCAATTGCAAAAATGCCAAAGCGCGCTAAAACGGAACAAACGGGTTCGGCTGCAGATTCTTTTAAGCGATTATTTAAAAATGGTAAATATCGGGAAGGTGTGTTAGCACAATTGTTCTATGTCGCTGCACAGATTATGTGTTGGACATTTATCATTCAGTATGCTGATAATTTAGGTATTTCTAAAGCAACAGCACAGAATTATAACATCGTAGCAATGGTTATCTTTTTATCAGGTAGATTTATCAGCACTTTTTTAATGAAATATGTAAACGCAAAAAAGTTATTAATGATATTTGCACTATGTGCTATGGCAACGACACTTGGTGTGATACTTATTGAAGGTATGATGGGACTTTACTTATTAGTAGCGACGTCCGCATTTATGTCATTAATGTTCCCTACAATTTATGGAATCGCACTTAATGGTTTAAGCGAAGAAGATTCGACTCTCGGTGCAGCGGGATTGGTAATGGCAATTGTCGGTGGCGCCTTGATGCCCATCTTACAAGGATTGATTATTGATGAGGAAACTGTAGGCACCTTTGCTGCTGTGAATGCCTCTTTTATTTTGCCTTTTATTTGCTTCTGTTTTATAGCATTTTATGGCTATAGAACGCTCAAAGTTCACGCAGATTAATTAAACAAACAAACAGGTTTCATTGATAAAACGATTCTCTAAAAGATGGCGATGCAAAAAAAAGAAATCATAATTAATACAAAGTATCCTTCCATAGAAGATTTACGTACTAAAGCAAAGCAAAAAATTCCAAAATTTGCATTTGAGTATTTAGATGGTGGTTGTAATGAAGATGTGAACCTTCATAAAAATACGGCTGAAATTAGAGATGTAGAATTGCTTCCATATTATTTGAGCAAGCATACGGGTTCTAGCATGAAAACCGAATTATTTGGGCATACTTATGATGCTCCTTTTGGGATAGCACCAATAGGTTTGCAAGGTTTAATGTGGCCCAATGCCCCTGAAATTTTAGCCAAGGCAGCCTTTGAGCATAATATACCTTTTATATTAAGTACCGTAACAACAACAAGTATTGAAAGAGCCGCTGAAATTACGGAAGGCAAAGCATGGTTTCAACTCTATCATCCTACCGAAAATAGATTAAGAGATGATATCATAAAACGAGCGGAAGCTGCTGAATGTCCAGTTTTAGTCATTCTATCAGATGTCCCGACGTTTGGATTCCGTCCTAGGGATATTAGAAATGGATTGGCAATGCCACCTAAAATGTCTATTGCAAACATCCTTCAAGTTTTAGGACGGCCAGAATGGGCAATGAACACATTGAGATATGGTCAACCCAATTTTGCAACTTTAAAACCTTACATGCCAAAAGTATTGGATTTAAAACAATTGGGTAAATTTATGGATCAGACCTTTTCTGGCAGATTAAATGAAGAAAAAATTAAACCAATCCGAGATATGTGGAAAGGTAAACTTGTGATTAAAGGTGTTGCGAATGAAGCGGATGCTGAAAAAGCAATTGCTTTAGGTTTGGATGGAATCATCGTTTCCAACCATGGTGGAAGACAACTGGACGCGGGTGAATCTGCCATTAAGCCATTAACTAGAATTGCTGAAAAATATGGAAAGGACATCAAGGTAATGATGGACAGTGGTCTGCGTTCGGGACCTGATATTGCCAGAACTTTGGCAAGTGGTGCGGAATTTACGTTTTTAGGGCGCTCTTTTATGTATGGCGTAGCTGCTTTAGGAAAGGCAGGTGGTGATCACACGATTTCACTTTTAAAAACGGAATTGCAACAAGTCATGGAACAAATCTGCTGTGAAAAAACTGAAGATTTTCCTGATCATATAATCTCTAAATACCAATAGAATTGTCAGAAGTAATCAGCAAGTTATTGAAAACGATGCAATGCTGATTCTAAATGGTCCAAGTCTCGATATCTTCTTAAAGTTTATTTTTCAGTAGTAAATTCTGATTAGAATGTTTATCTTTTAATGTTGGAATTTGGGTAAGTGATAAATCATGATACGTTAACCATTCTGTTCTTCTTTTGGTTGTAATAACCGAATGCTATAGAGATTCGTTTATCAACTAACTTCAAAAAGTTTTAGATTTTAATGAGTAATATGATATGAAAGTAAGATTAATATTTCTGTTGGCATTTTTATCAATGGTTTTTGGTTTTGCTCAAACTGCAAGTGTTCAGTCCAGTAATCAAAGGATAGAGTCATTTAATAGCGAACAGGGGTTCAATCAAAATACCGTCAACGCTATCATTGCTGATTCTAATGGTTATTTATGGGTGGGAACGCCTAATGGTTTAGTCCGTTATGATGGCTATTCATTTGAATATTATTATCATAATCATGAAAATGTTCAGTCTTTAATAAACAATTATGTATCACATCTTTTAAGTGATTCTAAAGGTCGAGTTTGGATTGCCACAAGAGAAGGAATAACCATTTATTTAACAGATAAAGAATTATTTCTACCATTAAAAGAATCAACTAAAAAGGCAACCTGTATCAAGGAGGATTCTAAAAACCGAGTTTTTGTAGGTAATGGAAATAAGATAGACGTTTATTATGCTGGTGCTAATAATCTAGAGCAAGTTGACAAAATCACAGAGATTAATCTAGAAAAAGCTTTAGGTCAAAATACGATTACAGATATTGAGTTTTATTCAGATTCTGAATTGTTAGTAGCCACCAATGACAAAATTTACAAAGTTGATTTTAACGAAAACACAAATTATACGGTTGGCATTTTAGAGCTGCAGCTAGATAAGAATATAAATAACATAAAAAAAATAATCAAAATTGATAATTCATTATGGATTGGAACAAATTCAGGGCTTTATCAAACTTTTCAAGAGAACGGTCGGTTGCTTACGGTTGGTTCATATTTCACACCTGATTATATAAATTCCGAAGCTGAATACGATATTTTATCACTCTATTTAGATGACGAGAAAAAATTATGGATTGGCACAAGAAAGAATGGTATCGTCTGTTATGATGCGAATAAATCTAAATTTATATCCTTCAAGTTTGATTCAAAATATAATAATGGTTTAACAAGTAACAGAATCAACTGTTTTTTTGAGGATACATTTGGGGTTTTATGGATAGGAACAGCACAAGGTGGATTGAATAAATTCGATAAAAATCAAAAGCCTTTCCAGAATTACGCACACAATCCTTATGACAATACTTCGTTGTCAAGCAATCTAATCACGGATATCACTGAAGCTGCCGATGGCAAAATCTGGATATCTTTTTTTGAAAGTACGATTAGCAGAACCGAAGAAAAATTAGATATAAAAACCGTCAATCAGATTCATTTTAATCGCCTCGGAAATCAATTAAACATGTTAAAAGACCAATGGGTTTTGCGACTATATCAAGACCAGAAAGGGTATTGGTGGATCAGTACTAGCGACGGACTTTATCTGTATGATGAAAAAAATGACAACCTTAAAACCATACAAATAATTGTAGAGGGGAAACTCGTGAACCCAATTTTTTATCGGCTTATTGAACAAATGAATGACGACCAAATTATTTTAGGCGGTTCTAAAATTGTAATGGTTGATAATCCATGGAATGCCATTCTAAATAACGAACCTTTGATAGCCGGTAAGCCTTTGTTCGATATGGGATCAAACAACCAAATCAATGAATATTTAAAAGACGATTTTGGGAATTTGTGGTTTGCAACTATTCATGGGGTCTACCGAGTAGCGAATGATAATGATGAATGGTTGGTGAAAAATCACATATCTACAGAACCTGATACTAATGGTTTAAAATTAAGCAATAACCGTGTGTTTTCCATTCATAAAAGTCTGAATAATGATATTTGGATTGGAACTTTTGGCGGTGGTTTAATGAAAATTAAATTGAACGATTTAGGTGAACCTTTTGAAATTAAAGGCTACCATAAAAAAGATGGTTTGCGTGACGAAGCGATTTATGGAATATTGGAGGATGATAATGAGCAATTATGGTTAAGCACCGACATGGGAATTGGCCGTTTTGATCAGATAAAAGAGACCTTCGATTTTTATGACGTCAATAATGGGATTTTAAGTAATAATTTTCGTCAATCCGCTTATTTAAAAACCAGAAATGGTACCATGTTGATGGGTGGTGTAGGTGGTTTGACAGTTTTTAACCCGAGCGAAATCAATAAAAATACAATTACTCCCAAAATTTTAATCTCCCGCTTAAAAATAAACAATCAGCCAATTGTCGTCGGAAATAAAATTAATAATAAAATTGTTTTAGAGCGCTCCATTTCTGACACTAAAGAGCTCGTTGTGGATAACAATAGCAGGAATCTCTCTTTAGATATTATTGTACAGCACAGTGCAACGCCAAATAAAAACAAATTAGCCTACAAATTAGAAGGTGTCAATGCCGACTGGATTGAAATTGATGCGGGGAAGGCAACAGCAACCTACACTAATTTAAGCCCAGGTACTTATGATTTTTTATATAAGGGAGCCAATGGAGATGGCGTATGGACATCAAAGGTTGAGAGTTTTACTATCACGGTTTTAGCACCTTGGTATGCACGTTGGTGGAGCATAGCACTATGGATTGCAATGATCATACTCATAACCTTTGCAGTATTTAAATATTTGGTCAAAGTTGAAAAATTAAATCAAAAATTGAAATTCGAACAATTGGATAAGGAAAGAGTTCGTGATATGAATCAAGCAAAATTGCGATTCTTTACCAATATTTCCCACGATTTTAAAACGCCACTCTCGTTAATCATTGGTCCCCTCGAAAAAATTGCGGAGCAAAATAAAGATGCAGGAAATCAGAAATACTTCTCTATCATCCAGAACAATATCTCAAGATTACAGCGATTGATCGATCAACTTATTTCGTACAGAAAAGCCGAAACAGGCCATCTAGAATTAAACTATTCTAAAATTACTTTAGGAGATTTTATGTATCCATTAATGGAGGCTTTTGAAGAATATTCGCAAAAAACGCTTCTGAATTTTTATTATAAAATAGATGAACCAAACAAGCTGATTTCATTAGATACCAATAAAACAGAACGAGTCATTTTAAACTTGTTTTCTAATGCTGTGAAATATTCCAACTTGAATAGGGAGGTCAATATTGAAGCGGGATTCACGGAAGTCGATGGTAAGGAACATCTTTTTATTCAAGTCATAAATACGAGTGATGGTATTCCTTCAGATAAAATAGACAGGATATTTGACCGATATTATCGTGGCGTCGATGAAAAAAATGATTGGAGTGGTACTGGCATTGGCTTGGCACTCTGTAAATCGTTGATTGAATTAATGCAAGGTTCAATTGAAGTCACAAGTGAACTTAATAAAAAAACCTCATTCAGAATTGAGCTTCCTGTTATCGACAAAGGAAATTATCTAGAAGAAGGTGAATTGAATAAATATAAGCAGTTAGTAACAGATTGGTTGCCTGCGGAATTAGATAGTTCTCAAGATGAAACTCTAGACATATTACGACCGACCATATTAGTAATTGATGACGAACAAGATGTGCGCTCTTTTCTACAAGAATCTTTTAAGAGCAAGTATAATGTTATAGTCGCTGCTGATGGTGAAGAAGGATTGCATAAGATACAGGAGAACCCGCCACAATTAGTCATAAGTGATGTGATGATGCCAAAACTAAATGGTTATGACCTTTGCGAAAAGATTAAATCCAGCGTTGAATTCTGCCATATTCCAGTGATTCTTTTAACTGCAATGGGTGATGATGTTAAGGAAATAAAAGGATTGGAATTAGGTGCGGATGACTATATTGTGAAACCTTTTTCAATAAAATATTTAGAAGTTAGGGTAAAAACCTTAATAGAAAACAAGCAGCGCATTTTTGCCCATTTTACACGAAATAGTTCTATTCCGAAAGATTCTTTATTGACTTCTTCTAAAGATAAACAGTTTTTAGAAAAAATTAATGTTTCTATAGAGGAAAATATGGCCAATTCCGCATTTGGAGTTGAAGAGTTAGCTTCTTACATTGGCATGAGCACGTCTCATTTTTATAGGAAATTGAAAGAGCTTACAGGTCAGGCTCCCAATGTGTATTTGAGAAATTTTCGCTTACAGAAAGCAGCACAATTATTAACTGCAAATAAAACCTTATCTGCTACGGATATCATGTTCGAAATTGGGATAGAATCGAAGTCTTACTTCTCTTCTACTTTCAAGAAAATCCACGGCGTTTCTCCTTCGGAATTTGTTAAAAAAGAATAATTATTTTGATTTCTGTCCTAACGAGCTTCCATTTATATCGGAAATTGTACCGTTTCGTGCGAGAATGGTTGAATTCAGTAATATTAAGAATGATATGAGCATAGCGTTTTTGACTAAATGATTGCATATTTGGGATAATTGTTAGTATAAATTATGAATAATGAAAAATAAAGAACTTTTTTTTGCTGTAATTATAATGCTGTTGGCTAATTGTGTAATTGCCCAAAACAACCCACTTAAAAACAGTAAACCAAATATCATCTTGGTCATGACAGATGATCAGGGGATGGGTGATTTAGCTTGCATGGGAAACCAAGTTTTGAAAACGCCTCATATCGACGAATTCTATAAAAATTCAACGCGATTTACTGATTTTCAAGTGAGCCCCACTTGCGCACCAACAAGGGCTGCGATTATGAGTGGCAATCGTCCGTTTGAAGTTGGGGTCACACACACTATTTTACAACGAGAGCGTATGGCCTTGAATGTTTATACCATGCCACAAGCTCTGCAGTCGGCAGGTTATGAAACTGGACTTTTCGGGAAATGGCATTTGGGTGATGAAGAGGAATATCTTCCTACAAACCGAGGTTTTAATGAAGTTTTGATGCATGGTGCAGGTGGAATTGGACAAACCCGTTATGGCGATTTTCCTCCTAACGAAGACAACTTATATTTTGATAATGTGTTGCTTCATAACGATACCATTGTTAAAACTAAAGGCTTTTGTACGGACGTATTTTTTGATGCAGCGTTAGCTTGGATAAAAAGGAAAAATCATAGCCAACAACCTTATTTCGCATACGTGGCTTTGAATGCGCCACACGCTCCTTTAGTAGCACCTGAAAAATATAAAAAACGCTTTTTAGATTTAGGATATGACGATGGAACTGCTGGCCGCTACGGTATGATTGAAAATATCGATGAGAATTTTGGCATAATGATGCAAAAATTGGAATCTTGGAATGCTTTGGAAAACACATTGGTTATTTTCATGACAGACAATGGCGCAACACATTTAAGTGGAAGTCTTAACGGAGAAAAAGTATCTCATTTTAATGCCAATTTAAGAGGTGGCAAAAATTCGCCATTTGAAGGTGGTACGCACGTACCTGCTTTTTGGTATTGGAAAGGTAAATTGGGAAACGGAGTTGACATCAATCAGCTTGTTTCACACATTGATTTATACCAAACATTTTCCGATATCGCTGGAGTCACTCTGCCTGAAAATATGCAAGAGTTAAGTGGTCGATCTTTAGTGCCGCTTTTAGAGAATCCCGATGCGGCATGGAAAGATAGGGAACTTTTTATCCATTGTGGGCGATGGCCTGAAGGCAAACGAGAAGAAGCAAAATATCAAAAAGCCGCGATTAGAACCCAACAATGGCGTTTTGACAATAATAAGGAACTCTTTAATATTCCAAACGATCCGTCTGAAGAGAATGATGTTGCAGCAAATCATCCTGAAGTCATTGCGCAATTACGAGAGGCTTATGATCAATGGTGGGAGAAAACCAAGCCTCTCATGGTAAATGAAGGCCTGCCAAAAGTAGAGCCAGAAGATCAACCCCTCGCAAAACGATATTACAAACAAATAAAGGAGTCTGGAATTCCTAATTGGGCACCTGAAAATACTAACAAATAGATATTGAAAAAATGAAAAGTAGATACCATTACTTCCTTCTCTCACTTTTTTTTCTTTTAACAAGCTTGTTGTCAGCTCAAAAGGAAAAAAAATCCAATTCTTCGGATGATGAATTAATGGGGTGGTTCCGCGAGGCAAGGTTTGGCATGTTCATTCATTTTGGAGCTTCTACATCCGAAGATTTTTTGGAAGAGGGATTGAATAAAACTGAACGCTACGAGACATCGGTTAAAAATTTCAATCCCGTTGATTTTGATGCTAAAGAATGGGTGCGGATTGCCAAAGATGCTGGTATGAAATATATCGTTTTTACTACGAAGCATCATGATGGTTTCTGTAAATGGGATTCTAAACTAACCGATTGGGATGTCATGGACGCTACGCCATTTAAACGAGATATAGTAGGAGAATTAGCAAACGCCTGCAAAGAAGCAGGAATCGAACTTGGATTTTATTACTCGATTGCCGATTGGCATCACCCGGAATATGATGCGGCTTATAGCAACCGTCAAGGCTTTCATTTTAATCCTAACCCAAATGCCGATATTACTAACTACATGGATTATATGTATGGCCAAATCAAGGAATTATGTGAAAATTATCAACCTAAATTATTTTGGTTTGATGGTTCTGCGGGTTTTAGAAACCCAAATAAAAAACGATTGTTGGGACAACAAGAAATGGTCGATTTACTTAATGCTTATGGCGCAATTTCCAATAGCCGATTAGGTGATGATGATGCTTTAGAGTATGTGAATTACCTATCCATGGGAGATAATATGACGCCTTCAGGAAACATTGGCGTAGATTTTGAATCTGCTCAGACCATGAACGATAATTGGCATTTTGAGAAAAGTGACACGAATTGGAAGTCCGCTGCTACAATGCTAGGAAAACTCATAGATATCGCTGGTAATGGTGGGAATTATCTATTAAATGTTGGACCAGATAGCAAAGGTGTCATTCCAGAGGAATCACAATCCAGGCTTAAAATTATGGGTGAATGGCTCAAAAAAAATGGAAAAGCCATTTACGGAACAACAGCAGGTCCATATCCTTATGAATTTAACTGGGGCTCCATCACACAACGAACGGAACAAGATCTAACGACTTTATATTTGAATGTCATCCAGTGGCCAAAAGATGGCGTTTTCAAATTATACGGACTCAATAATAGCATAGACCATGCGTCTCTTTTAGCAAATGGCAACTCGCTTACTTATGAATCGAATTATGATGCCGCAGCTGGAACCAATATAATTTCAATTAAAGTACCTAAAACTGCACCAGATCCTTACGTGTCTGTGATAGCTTTAAAGTTAAAGGGAGCTCCAATGATGGATCAGACATTTTTACAACAACAGGATGGTATCGTCATTTTAGATGCGTTTAGAGCTACCATTCACGATCAAGAATTCGTGCCCAACAAATCATTGCGCCCATTAGACCAAAGAATATTCACGGTCTTAAAAAAAGGGAAAGGCATTATGCCAGCAAGAGGAATGACCGTAGGACTTGAAAAGGAAGGTCAGGCATTACGATGGGATTTTAGAATGTTAACACCAGGAACATACAAAGTTGCCCTCATTAGTAGTGTAAAAGAAGAGCATACATGGAAAAAAGATGGAAGCATGCGTGCTACCGTTGCCGGACAATCAGTCGAAAATAAGTTAATGGAACATGAGCGTTATAATAATAATAGAATGGCAACAGAAATGAAGTGTTCAGTAGCTATTTTAGGAAGCGTAGAAATCAAAACGGTAGGCGTGCAAACGCTAACACTGGAGGTAACATCTGATTTTACTGATGATATACCTAATATTTTAAGTGTACAACTTTTACCAATAGAGAAATAAATCCAAAATAATTAATGAAGCGACATCTATTTCTTTTAGTTTATTTTTTACTCACAAGCGTTTTGATGTTAGCACAATCCGTAGAACTATACGTGAGTCCAAATGGGGCGGATTCGAATACTGGCACTAAAAACAAGCCATTGGAAACCTTTGCAGCTGCGCAACTCAAAACCCGAACATTTGCGGGGAAGCAAGCGGTTACTGTTTATTTTGATGATGGAGTTTATTATTTACCTGAAACCATAATTTTCAAACCAGAAGATTCAGGTACTGAAAAGTTTCCAATTATATATCGTGCAAAAAACGAAGGTGAAGCTGTTTTAAGTGGCGGATTAAAGCTGGAATTGGTATGGAAATCCTATCGTGATGGCATATTTCAAGCCAAAACCCCGGAAGATTTTCATATCGATCAGGTGTTTGTAAACGGTTCAAATCAGCGCATGGCACGTTATCCTAATTACGATGCCAATAAGATTACAGAAGCCTACCAAGGTTATGCAGCCGATGCGTTTTCAAAAGAGCGCGTAGCTAATTGGAAAAATCCTAAAGGAGGTTACATACATGCCATGCATTCCAAGCGTTGGGGAGGTTATCATTATCAAATTACTGGTAAAGATTCGGTTGGAAATGTCGCGTATGAGGGTGGCTGGCAAAACAACCGTCAATTAGGAATGCATGAAGAATATCGGATGGTAGAAAATATTTTTGAAGAATTGGATGCTGTAGGAGAATGGTTTCATGATGAAGAATCACAGACTTTATATTATAAGCCAGAAGCCGCAACAGACCTTGAAAAAGCTAAAGTTGAGGTCGTACGTTTAAAACAGTTGATAGATTTTCAGGGTTCTTTAGAACATCCTGTTACACATATTACGCTACAAGGATTTGTTGTGACACAGACGGCTAGAACCTTTATGGAAACCAAAGAACCAATGGTTCGCTCTGACTGGACAATTTTTAGAGGAGGAGCATTCATGCTCACAGGTACTGAAAATGTTCAAATTCGAGATTGTGAATTCGATCAAGTTGGAGGCAATGCCATTTTTGTAAATATGTATAATCGTCAAACCTTAATTAAAGGCTGTCACATTCATGATGCTGGAGCCAGCGGTGTCTGTTTTGTGGGCGATCCAAACGCTTTACAAAATCCGTTGTTTGAATATGGTGAGAAAAACGAAATCTCAAAAATTGATACTACACCTGGTCCTAAAACAGAAAATTATCCAACTAAAGGAATAGTTGAAGATTGTTTAATTCACAATATAGGAACAGTAGAACGTCAGCCTGCAGGTGTTCAGATTACCATGGCGATGGAAATCACCATAAGAGATTGTTCTATTTACGATTGCGCACGTTCTGGAATCAACATTGGCGACGGCGCTTTTGGTGGACATCTAATTGAGCGTTGCGATGTCTTTAATACGGTATTGGAAACCCACGATCATGGGTCTTTTAATTCTTGGGGACGAGATAGGTATTGGCGTCTCAAAAACTTTGATATCGAAAAATATCCCGAGTTGCCATTTGCCGATGCTATCAAAACAACCGTCATTCGCAATAGTCGTTGGCGTTGCGACCATGGTTGGGATATCGATTTGGATGACGGTTCTACCAACTATGATATCTATAATAATTTAATGTTGGCAGGAGGTTTAAAGCTTCGTGAAGGCTATAGAAGACGTGCTTGGAATAATATCACAGTGAATAATACTTTTCATCCACATGTGTGGTATGAAAATAGTGAAGATGAGGTTTTTTCCAATATTTTCATGTTTGTCTATCAAGGTGTGAATGTCCCCAAACCCAATAAAACAGGAAAACGTGTTGATAGCAACCTTCTTTATAATGCCGACTTGACACAAGACTATGGTTGGGATGAACACTCCATAGTGGCTGATCCTAAATTCATCGATCCTGCAAATGGAGATTTTAGAGTTCAAGAAGGTTCACCTGCTTTTGATATTGGTTTTAAAAATTTCCCTATGGATCAATTTGGAGTAAAAAAACCGTCGCTTAAAGCCATCGCTAAAACACCAGAAATTCCCGCATTGGGTATTTCGGAGGAACTTAAAATGAAAGACCGAACTAAAAAGAAGATTAAGGACACCACTTGGATGGGAGCATCTATAAGTGGTTTAAGTGGCATGGAATTTTCAGCCTATGGCGTATCAAAGGAGGAAGGAGGAATTGCATTTAAAAAAGTACCGCAAAATTCCCAAGTAGCAAAAATTGGCTTGATGGAGGGGGACCTTATTTTATCCGTTAATGGAAAAAAAATAACCAATGAAAAGCAATTTCTGACGCTCATGGAAGGCTTATCAGCATCTTCGTTGATTTTTAAAGTGGTCCGTGAGCAAAAAGAGATAGAAATAAAAGCAACCTTATGAATTTGAAATATGTCATTTTAGTTTTTGCATTTTTAATCTTTGGAAGCTTACAATGTCATGCACAAGATAGACGTTCAAACCCAATTGTCAGTCACATGTTTACGGCAGATCCTTCAGCACATGTTTGGAATGATGGGCGTTTGTATGTCTATCCCTCCACAGATAATGCGCCAGCGAGAGGTTATAAAACCATGGATGGATATCATGTGTTTTCAACAGATGATATGATTACTTGGGAAGACCACGGAGAGATACTTCATTCGCGTCAAGTGGATTGGGGACGGACTGAAGGCGGATTTATGTGGGCTCCAGATTGTGCTTATAAAGATGGCACCTATTATTACTATTTTCCCCATCCAAGCGGCACTGATTTTAAATCAACATGGAAAATTGGGGTCGCGACAAGTTCTAAACCAGCTTCAGATTTTAAATTACAGGGCTACATTAAAGAGTTGCCTTCTCTTATCGATCCCTGCGTTTTTATTGACGATGACAATCAGGCCTATTTATATGTCGCTGGACATAATGAGTGTTATGCGGTGAAGCTTAAAGAAAATATGATGGAAATTGATGGACAACTCATGAAACAGGAAGGTCTCGATGGTCTTCGTGAAGGCCCTTTTGTTTTCAAACGTAATGATATGTATTATTTGATTTACCCAGATGATTTTCCGAAATTCAATAAAATGCGCTATGCAATGAGCAAAAATCCGCTTGGACCTTGGGAACATAACGAAGTCTTCTTGAAAAGTACAGATGTGATTACTACTCATGGCTCTGTGGTGGAATTTAAAAATCAATGGTATTTATTTTATCATAATGGAAACTTGTCGGGAGGCATCGGGCCCAATCGTTCTATATGTTTTGACCCTATTTATTTTAATGAGGATGGTACTATTCAAATGGTAAACCAAACTTTAGGTGTTTCATTGCCTACATTTCATAAGGCTGTCAATTTTAATGGGATGACGGGGCGTTTGTCTGTTGGTGATTACAATCAGGCTGATTTGATAAAACAAGGTGTCCAACCTAATGAGATTTCATCCATTGAAATTCCAAAAGGCTATAAAGTGGAAGCCTTTGAAAAAGATAATTTTAAAGGAAAAGCTTGGGTATTTGAAGAAAATCGAATTGATTTGAATGCTATAGGTTGCGCTGCCATTACATCCTTGAAAATTACAAAAGTTACAGTTGAAAATCTAGTGAAAAATGCATCATTTGAGCTGGCAACCCAAGAACAATTGAAGTATTGGATTGGCAAATCTTCAGAATTATACCAAAGAGTCTTGGATGATACAGCGAATGGCTATTATGCATTGCAATTTAAAGGAAACGGCGATGCGAAGCCGCTGACCCAACTTATAGAATTAACCCCAGACACCAATTATGAACTCAAAATTAAATTAAGAGTAGATTCTGGCACCAAAGGAAAAGTGATTTTTGATACCAATGGTAGCTTTGACGACATCTTTAAATTTGAACTCAACGCTCGAACTAAAATCGGGGAATGGGTCGAGTTCAAAAGTGAATTTAACAGTGGTACTTTTTCCAAAGTAGAATTACGTTGTTTGGTATCGTCCGATTTTAAAGGTGCGGGATACTGGGATGAGGTCGTTTTAATTAAGAAATAGAATGGTTCAAATTTTAGTTTTTCAAATAATTAAAATCGTTTAAATATATCATTATGAAAATTAATTCGATTTTATGTATGTTTTCAATTTTAGCTTTTCTAAATACGGCTGTTGTCGTAACTATGAAAGCTCAAAATGTTACACACACTAATGTCGAGGAGTCTTTTATTATAAGTGATGGAAGTAGCTTTGTGCCAAAGGAGTTCTTTCCAAAATTTAGTTGGGATACAGCACCATTGTATTTTATGTTTCAAGATAAGAAACGCCTGCTGTCACAGGATGAGGTGGAATTTATAGCAGCCCGAACCGATTTTTTATGTATAGAAAAATCACATGGAAAAGCTGAACTCGGTGCCGCAGAGTTGGGAGCCAAACACGAAGCAGCAGCTTTCAAAAAAATTAACCCTGATGCAAAGATTTTGTTTTACTTCAATTCCGCATATGCTTGGCCAAATACATCATACAGTAAAAACTTTACGGAAGAAGCCATAGAGGATTATCCTGACCTGAAACAATTTTTGCTCACCAATCCAAAAACTGGTGAGCTATACGAACATTATGGAGCGTTCTGTTTTGACGTTTTAAATCCAGAATTCCGTGAGTGGTGGGTAGATACCGTGGTCAAAGGTGTTAAAGAATCTGGTTGCGACGGTGTGTTTATTGACCAAATGCATGGAAACAGCCGCTTTCGTCAAGAAAAGCAACAAGACATAGAAAAAGCCATGGGAGCCATGATGGCCGCACTTAAGAATAAAATGGGGACAGATAAAATATTATTGGGAAATAATGCCAATAATAAGGATGCCACGTATGTGTATCCCGTTTGCGACGCTGTTATGTTTGAAAACTATGCAACTATCAGGTCGAGTAAAGAAAATTTGCTGAACGAATGGGATGATATGTTGAAAAATGCTAAAGAAGGGAAAATATCAGTATTTCGACTAGGTGTGGAGGGCGCAGGTCGGGGCAATCTTAAGCCCGCAAACGAAATGCCAACATATTCTCAAGAGAAATTAGAATTCGCCTTGGCATGTTACTTGATTGGAGCACAGCCCTATTCCTATTTTATGTATAGTTGGGGATGGCAATTGTCCACTGGCCCATTGGTGAATTATCCAGAATTGCAAAAGCCCCTTGGAGCTCCAAAAAGCGGATACAATAGAACAACGCCAGAAGACTGGGAGTTCACACGAGAGTTTGAACATGCCAGTGTATGGCTCAATACAGAAAGCAGAAAAGCTAAAATCACCTGGCATTAGTTAGAAAATGAAATAATATGAAACAACAATTGATTTTAATGCTAACGCTTTTCATTGGCTATGCATGCAGTAGTTCGGAAATTAGTACAAAAAAAAATCCTGATTTTTACGTGTCAACTCAAGGTTCTGACGATTGGTCTGGAACATTGGAAAATCCCAATTCAGAAGGTACGGATGGCCCTTTTGCAACACTTGCGCGTGCGCGTGATGCGGTACGGACATTGAAAAAAACGAAATCTGAAAACATTGTGGTTCAAATTCGGGGTGGTGTTTATCAACTCAAAGAGACTGTCGTATTTGGTTTGGAGGATTCAGGAGAGGGAACCGCCACGATTTCCTATGAAGCCTATCCTGGAGAGACACCGATATTTAGTTCTGGCCAAGAAATTATGGGTTGGCAAAAAGTGACGGAACCAATTCCAGGTTTGCCCAAGGAAGCAGTGGGACATATTTGGATGGCCAATATATCTAATAAATTTTTAACCTTATATGATGATGAAGGCATGTTGCCACGTGCACAATCTGAACGTTTTATGCCATTAGAGGGAAGCAATAAGAAAAAACTCTATTTCCCAAAAGGAAAGTTGAAAAATTGGTCAAATATTGAGGATGTAGAAATTTTGGTGCGTCCAACGCGCGAATGGATAGTCAATATGCTGCCTCTAACGTCTGTAGATGAAAAAAAAGGTGTTGCCATTACCGCAATTGATGCTACCTATGCCATGACCAAAAAAGGATGTTGGGTAGAAAATGTCATAGAGGAACTTGATAAGCAAGGTGAATGGGTGCTCAATACAAAAGAAAGAAAGGTATATCTATGGCCACGAAACGAATCAAAAGTTATGGCACCAACCTTGTTGGAATTTATCCGAGTAGAAGGAAAAATTGATTTTAAAGGTCCAACAGATGTTCCCGTGCGAAATCTTCAGTTTCGCGGATTGACTTTCAAACATGGTGAACGCTATACCTTGACGGAAGATGACGCTGGCTTACAGCACGATTGGGATATGCTCGATAAGAATAATGCCATGGTCCGTTTTCGAGGCACGGAAAATTGTGTGATTGAAAAATGTCATTTTCTGCATAGCGGAAGTGGTGCCATTCGTGTAGACTTGCATGGAATTAATAACACCATATCCAATAATCACATTGAATACATGGGAGGCGGTGGAATTCTATTGTGCGGTTATGGTCCTGGGACAAAAGATGTCAATAAAAAGAATACAGTCTATAATAACAATGTGCACCATGTTGGAGAAATTTATTGGCAATCACCAGGGATTTTTCTATGGAATAGTGGAGACAACCGGGTGGCCAATAATCTAATCCATGATACGAATTACTGCGGTTTGATAGTTTCGGGTTGCGTCATTCGTTTTTTTGACCATTCGAACAAACGTGAACAGTCAAGAGCAATACGTTGGCATGAAATAGGTAAATTGCCAAAAGCAAATGACCTAACACCCGAGGATGTTCGCCCCTATTGGCATAGCCGAAACAATAGTATAGAATACAATGAAATCCATAATGTAATGAATAAGTTGGGAGATGGAAATGGCATTTACATCCGTGCTGCTGGATCTGGCAATGTAATTCGGCAAAATTACATTCATGACATGGTAGCAAAAACAGGCAAACAAAGTGCCATTAGAACGGACGGTGGGCAAATGGATGTCTTAATTTCAGAAAATCTGATCTATAAATGCAGATCGCAAGGCATGACTTTAAAATTGAACAACCGATTTGAAAACAACATTATCGCAGATATTATTCCGCCAGGAGGTGTCTATCTAAAATTGGTTGAGGGCCCTTCAATAGGCGCTACCAATAAACGAAACATTTTTTATTCAACGTCCGATACGTGTACGTTCATAACTGAACCTTCTGCCGGAAAAGGATTGGTTGGTGAAGATAGTCGAGGTAGAGTGCCAGCACGAATCAAAGATGTAGATTCCGACCTTAACATTTACTTCTGTAAAGCAGATATCAGTATAGCTAAAGAACGACTGAAAAAATCTCAAAAGGATGGAGTAGATGCAAATAGTCTAGCAGCCGATCCCATGTTTATGAATCCAGAAGATGGTGATTTCAGATTTAAGCCAGATTCTCCCGCCATTAAAATGGGAATTCTTCAGATAGATAGATCCAAAATTGGCTTACGGGTTGAAAATTAACAAATATTTCACCTAAAAGTAACGCTTACTTGTTATACGAAATTCATAAATTCTTTTAGAATCAGTAAGAATAAAGCAAATTCGAGTTCTTAATTTTCAATTCTACTCAATTTACCCCTAATAAATTCAGAATTTTATTCACAATTGATGGTTGATTAGAGCAAATAGAATTTTTAAAACCCCTATCATATAAGGAAAGTTCGTTGCTCAAATCAACTTGATTGAAATAAGCAACAAAAAGCACGACACGAGCAATCCTATTAAAGTGTATAAATGCATATTTGTATATCCACTAAAAATACTGGATTTCGCATTTTTAAAAGGATTTTGTTGTAAGATTCGTATTTATGAAAGTTAAATATTATCTATTTGATATTCTAAATATAAATTAACTGAATTGACAGATTAATGCGAACAAATAAAATGAACGTTTGGATTGATAATTATAAATGCACATTTAACATTATCTAAACACTGAATTCAAATAGTATTAAAGCGCACTACACATTTAAAGATGACATATATATTACCAAATAGAAATCAGGTTGTATCCATTTTAGCTTCATTGCTTTTTGCAATGTATGGCTTCGCTCAAAAACCGGAAAAAGTTCAAGAAGGCATGGATGAAATGTGGGGAGAAGCTTCAACAGCGAATGCTGACATAAGAGAGGGTAAAGGCAAGTTTTTTGACCAAAGCAATTTCGGTATGTTCATTCATTGGGGTTTGTATTCTGATTTAGCTGGAAAGTGGGATGGCAAAACGTATTACGGAATAGGCGAATGGCTGATGAACCCTAAAGTTGCCAATATTGCGCCTGAAGATTATAAAAGAGTAGCAAAACACTTTAATCCATCAAAATTTGATGCCAAAGCAATTGCACAATTGGCAAAAGATGCAGGAATGAAATATATCATCATTACAAGTAAGCATCATGAAGGCTTTGCGATGTTCGATACCAAAGTAAGTGATTTCGATATTGTAGATGCCACACCGTTTGGTCGTGATCCAATGAAGGAATTGTCTGCAGCCTGTCATGAATTAGGTTTAGGATTTGGGTTTTATTATTCACATTATCAAGATTGGACAACGCCTGGTGGTGCCAACGGACCGACAACCAATGCTGATGGTAGTGAGGCCACATTTAAAGAATATTTCTATAACAAATGTAAACCTCAAGTAAAGGAAATCTGTACCAATTATGGTGATATTGATTTTGTATGGTTTGATACACCTGGTGGAATGCCAAAGGAATATGTGATAGAATTGGCAGATATGGTTAGGGAATTACAACCAAATGCTATGATGAGCAGTCGTGTTGGTCACGGCATGGGTGATTATGTGAGTCATGGAGATATGGAAGTGCCACCTGTGAATTTAGATGTTTTATGGGAGAGCTGCGATACTAACAACGATTCATGGTCTTTCGCATGGTACGATAACAATTTTAAAAGTCCTAAAGAAATATTGCACAGATTAATTTCAACCGTGGGAAGAGGTGGAACTTACTTATTCAATGTAGGTCCGAATGGCGATGGTGTTGTTCCAGAAATTGGTGCAAAGTTTCTTGAACAGGCAGGTGAATGGATTAAGGAATATCCTCAAGTTGTTTATGATGCAGGAAGTTCTCCGTGGGGACATGCACTGCCTTGGGGCGATGTTACGACCCATGAGAATTCATTATTCTTGTCCGTATTTGACTGGCCACAAGATGGGAAACTCTATTTGCCAGGATTACAGAGCGAAATAGCTTCTGCAAGTATTGTTGGAACTAACAAGGGGAAGACATTGAATTTTAAGAAAGAAAATGATTGGATTATTTTTGAAGTTCCTTATAAAAAACCGGACGCTCTAGTGACAGTGATCGAAGTTAGGTTGAAAAACGAACCAAAAGCCGATCAGACGCATGGTATTTACCCAAACATTGAAACCTCGATACTGACTGATTTTGCTACAGTTACTGGCGCGAAGAAAAAATCAATCCGATGGATGGAGAAATTTGGAGAATGGAAAAAAACAACACAAGTCTCCAATTGGGAACAAAATGCAACCGTGTTTTGGGACATTAATGTATTGGAGCCTGGCTATTACTATCTAGATTTAAATTATAAAGGAGTCGATCGTTTGGTTTGGAGAACAATTACAGATGAAGGTATTATGGTTCAAAACGAACAGGCTGCAACCGAAAAATACAATGCGTACCCAATGGGAATTATAGAATTTAAGACCGCAGGAAAACACACGGTGACGGTTTCCTTGGTGAGGGGAGATGCCGAAACTTCCAGTTTAAAATCAATAATCATTAAACCAATTCAATAATAGGATATCAAATGCCAAAAGTAGAATCAAATCGGATGAAAAAAATAAATACATATATAGGATTGATTGCTTTGTTGTCTGTTTTTATGTCTTGCAAAACAAAAACGCAAGACAAAAAGGAAACTCCAAAACAACCTAATATCATTATTGTCATTACGGATGATCAAGGATATGGAGATGTCGGTCATAATGGTAATTCAATCATCAAAACGCCAACAATCGATCAATTTGCAACGCAATCAGTAAGTCTTACCAATTATCATGTTGGTACTACATGTGCACCAACGAGAGCAGGTCTTCTTACAGGAAGAAACTGTAACCGTAATGGTGTTTGGCACACGATTATGGGAGCTTCTTTGTTGAATAGAGAAGAAGTAACTCTTGCTGATGTATTTAAAAATAATGGCTATAAAACTGGAATGTTTGGAAAATGGCATTTAGGAGATAATCACCCGTTCACGCCAAATGATAGAGGTTTTGAAGAAGCATTCTACCATGGTGGCGGTGGTATCGGTCAAACTCCAGATTATTGGAACAACGATTATTTTGATGGTACCTACTTAAGAAACGGTCAACCAGAAAAAACAGAAGGTTACTGCACAGATGTTTGGTTTGATGAAGCCATCAAGTTTGTGGAGGCTAAAAAAGACAGTCCATTTTTATGTTATTTGAGTTTAAACGCTCCCCATTCGCCATTCAATGTGCCGCAAGAATATTACGACATGTATAAAGATGAAGATAGTTTGCTTGAAACTCAAAAGCGTTTTTATGGCATGATCACCAACATCGATGACAATTTTGCCAGATTATTGAAAAAATTGGATGAATTACAAATAGCCGATAACACCATTGTCATTTTTACTACAGATAATGGAACATCAAATGGTTATAAAGTTGACAAGGAAACAGGTGCGGTACATGGTTACAATGCCAATATGCGTGGAACAAAAGCCAGCGAGTATGACGGCGGACACCGTGTGCCTTTTATCATTAGATGGCCAAATGGAAAATTAAATACAGGTAAATCATTAGCAGATTTAACGGCTCACGTCGATTTATTACCAACCCTAACAACGCTAGCGAACATTCCTTATACCTCCGACAAGGTCATGGACGGTACAGATATCAGTGCCTATTTAACCAACGATACACCTATAAAGGATCGCTATTTGGTGACTGATACACAACGAATTTCTTGGCCAGAAAAAGGAAAGAACAGTTCTGTTATGGATGGTGACTGGAGATTGGTTAATGGCACCGAATTATACAACACGGCCAATGATCCAGGACAAAAAAATAATGTGGCAGACCAGCATCCGGAAAGAGTAGCTAACATGAATGCATTTTACGAATCGTGGTGGGAAAGTGTCATCAAAGAAGTTAAATATTCAACCATAGATTTGGGTGTTGATGAAGAAGAGGTCATAACCTGTCATGATGCACGAACTATAGATTATTTCCCACCATGGAATCAAAGGTTGATTCGAGAAGGTGAGCCAATGAAACCAGCTCCATTCTTTGTAAATTTTGTGAAACCTGGCGCTTATACGTTCAAATTAAGACGCTGGCCTGCAGAAAGCGGAATGTCTTTGGGTGCCGAAATTTTAGATGAAATTCCTGAAACGGCTACGAGAGATCCCAGAATTAGAGGAAAGGCAATGAAATTTAAAAAAGCATTTGTTAAAATTGGTGATAAAGAAATTGCTGTAGATGTCGATAATACAACACCATCTGCGGATATAGATGTTACCGTTGAACAAGGAAAAACCGAATTATTAGCCTGGTTTGAAATGGAAAGCGGAGAATTGACAAATGCTTTTTATATCAATGTAAAAAAGAATAACAATTAAGAAATACAATAAAATGAAAAAAATCATAACACTGGTGGCAGTCCTGTTAATAACGGTTTCCGCAACATCACAAAACAAAAAAGCAAAAGCAAATGACAATGATTGCTATCTAGAAATGGCTGCTATTACATTTAAATTGTCCGACGACAGCAAAGCGAAATTGAATGATCTCTTAACAGCGCGATTAGAGCAAAGTTCTGCTATCAAGAAAAAAATCAAATCATCAGAAATTTCAAAAGAAGAAGGAAAAAAGCAAGCAAAAACAGTGAATCAGACCTATTATAAAAATGTTGCGGATTTAACTGGCAAGTCCAAACAAGAAGTCATGAGTTTTGAAAAAGAGGCTAAAAGCAAATGTAAATAAGAACATTCATTAGATCCATTCAAATGAACAAAATATCTTTTCAAATTAGAAATTGTTTCACATTTATTGTGCTAGTTTTTAGTGTGCTATTATGTGGGCAACTTTCGGCGCAGGTCATGGAAGCGGGTTCTAAAATTGATTCCAAAATTGAGTTTTCCAAACTTGATAGTAATAAGGATGGCCTTCTCGATAAACAGGAACTAAATCAGATTTGGAAATTAATAAGTAAACATGATAGCGATTCCAATGGAAAACTTACGCTTGAAGAATTTTCAAAATTTGAAATTCCATATTTGAAAACGAAAGGAGAGATCAAATTAAATATTAAGTACAAAACAACAAAAGAAGAAGATTTATACTTGGATATTTATTATCCGACGGAAAAACCAGAAAGTGGCAGCTATCCAATTATGCTGTACACACATGGTGGTGGATGGTTTAACGGTAGTAAAGAAAACATTGTTAAATCGCCTATGGAAGATCCATTTATGGAATTTGTTGCGCAAGGATTTGCCGTAGTTTCCATCAATTACCGCCTTACTCGTCATAAAAATGTCCTCATGCGCGATTGCGTTATCGATGCTATGGACGCACTGCGGTACCTCTCAAAAAATAGTGACGCATTGCAGCTTAATAAGAATCAAGTGTATGTGTTGGGAGATTCCGCTGGGGGGCAAATTGCTCAAATGATTACGCTGGCAGATCCAAATGATTTTAAAGGTGATAAAGATCTCTTTGGAAATCCATACAAAGTTATAGCGGGAGTGTCTTGGTATGGACCATCGGATTTTACGATAAAGGAACTATTCGAAACCGATGATCCATCAAAAGAAACAGATCGCTTCAGTTCTAGAATTACAAAAAAAGAATCGAATCCATCTAAAATACAGGCGATGTATAAAGAAATGAGTCCTATTTTTTACGTCACCAAAAACAGTCCTCCTTTATTTATGATGGCTGCCGATAATGATACCACGATTCCTGTAGCGCATGCATATCACATGAAAAAGCATGCCGATAGTATCGGTGCGAATGTCGAAATTTTTATCGTAAAAAATGCAGGCCATAACTGGCGAAAAGCAGGAGGCGATATCGATCCAACACTCGAAGTTATCACAAAAACAACAGTTGACTTTATTCTCAAGTATAAATAACAAATCATATTAATCAATAAAATCTCATATTATGAAAACAAATTACACAATTAATGGAATTAGAAATGCTTTGGCGATATTAGCTTTAGCATTGGGCTCTTCAATGGCTACTGCACAAGTTGCAACAGAATACCAAGTAAATTTAAGAACGCTCGAAAGTACCGATTATGCTCCCGGCACTGTGGATATTATTTCTGACGAACTAACATTAGAAGGTACAACCTTTAAAATTCAGGCGACCATTACTCCAGGAGGAAATGGAACCTTCGTAGGCAGTAGTGCTCAAAGACGATGGGGAATTGGTAACAGTGTTACTGACAATGAAACCACCACGTTCGATGGAAACTATGAAGAATCAGCTACCATAAATGGAATAACTCTTGTAGACTTTAATGCGAATGGTACTGGCTATACAGCAGCAGCAATATCAGATCTGCATTTTCACGCTTTGACAGTTAGAGCAGCTAATGGTGCCAATGACAACCCTAGAATCACAGTTGATGGAGCATCAAATTCAGGAACTTTTGATTTGGGACAATTAGTTGGAGCTACAGAAACCATTGAATTTGGTGTGGCATTTGCAAACCTAGCCGGAACTTCGTTTACTCTTGGAGACGCTGAAAATGTAAGTACTATCACATTGGCAAATGCAACTACAAATTTTCAAAATGCATATCAGATTATTGGAACGAATGTGTCTTACACTTTTACAACCGATCCTAATCTTTCTGTGGCCGAGGTAGATGGCATCAATAAGTTCTCAATTTATCCAACAATAGTAGATCAAACATTTTCAGTGAACAGAGAATTTAAAACCTTGAGAGTTATCGATATTACAGGCAAAATTGTAAAAACATTTTCTGCAACTGATGCTTTAGAAGTGTCCGGAATTGATGCTGGTTTATACATCGTTAAACTAGAATCTGAAGTAGGACAGGTGGCCACTAGTAGATTAATTGTAAAATAAGTTTTTGACAATCTTTTAATCCATAGAAAAAACACTTTTGGTAATGATAAATCATATTAAAATTTCTTTGACTGTAATGATTGTTTTTATAACGATCAACAGCCTAAAAGCGCAAGTGCCAGATCCTAATCAAGGTTTAAGAGCCGAATGGATGAAAGGGGCTTGGGGTGCGCTATGGTTGCCAGAGAGAAATTATAATGGTAATATCGAAGGGGTGTCTATTGATGATTTTATTGCACAAATTGATAACATCAGAACGATTGACTATGTACAAGTTGCGTTGACAAGTCCAAATATATTTTCTCCTGTTCATACAGGGCCAAACGCTATTATTGAAAGCTTATGGGAAGGCGATGTCGATTCTGATGGCAATCCAATTAATCTAGTGGTGCCAAGAGAAGCCGTGGACGATCCGTTGATGCGATGGTTAAAGGCACTGAAGGCAGTGGGTCTAAAAACGGAAATTTATGTCAATTCCTATAATTTATTGGCCAGAATTCCAGAAAGTATTCCAGACGATTATCCTGAACTTTCAGCACGATGGAAAGAATATTGCGATACAAATACTGATGTACAGAGTTTTATTATCAATCATCCATATTTGAATGCTGGTGATTTTGAAGATCGAAAATATATGTTCAGTTATGCCGAGTTTATTCTCAAGGAATACGCAGTTCGATATGGTGATTTAATTGATGCATGGTGTTTTGATTCTGCCGATAATATTATGGAAGAATGCGGAGATGATGCCGCTAGTGGACTTTTGGAGGTTCAACGGATCTATCAAGCGTTTGCTGATGCCTGTCATGCAGGAAATCCGAATGCAGCCATTTCATTTAACAATAGCGTTGGTACAGATGCAGCTCCATTTGCCACGGCGACCTATTTTGATGATTATACCTTTGGTCATCCTTTTGGGGGTGCAGGTAATATGGTCGTGCCAGAAATCTTGTACACCAGAAATTTTGCAATCTGTGAATACATGAGTGACACTAATGGATTGCCTTTTGCAACGACTGATACCAGGCCTTGGAACGATAATGTAGTTGGGCATTTTTTTCCAAAACAGAGCAGTACGTCCTGGAATGCAGGTTCAACGCCTTGTCTGACGGACGAGCAATTTGTAGAATGGACCAGTGAAGGCATTGTGAATGGAGGCGCTATCACTTGGGGAACACCATTGGTGCGAACAAATCTAGAAAACGCACCAATCCTTACGCTTCAACCATATGCGCTTAATCAGTTAGCACTTACGGATAGTCATTTGAAAGTGTATCAATCGCCAGGTGCGCCAAATTGGGCAAGACAAGCCACAATTTTACCTCCTGCCTATAGCGGAATTCCTTATGCTCACACATTGATTGAAGGGTATGACTTTTGGGATCCAGAAGGCGATATCATCACAGCTCTTATTGCTTTAAATGCCTTTCCAGCTTGGTTGACCATTATAGAGTCATCACCTGGTGAGTGGACCATGAGCGGCACACCTACTGAAACTATTGATACTGTTCATGAATTTGACCTTCAGGTTAGTGATGCATTAGGTTCGACGGATAGAACTGTGGAATTACAGGTGTTTGAAAACTTTATACCAGAACCAATTGCACTTGATGTACAAATTAAAGCTGATGAAACAACCAATTATGGCATCAACACGGTTGCTGTCATGTATTCGGAACTTCAAACAGCTCCTGATGGATTAGCCACTTTTAGAGTGTCAATTGATGTGACACCTCCAAGTGATAAAGCGGTGATTTCAGGAATTTCTGGTGGTACGTCAACACTAAACTCTTGGGGTTTGGGAGATGGTACAGACGCTAATAGTGATGACATATTTACAGGAAGTGATAACGAATGGGTAGAAAGTATCAACAATATTCAAATTATTGACTTTAATGCAAATGGAGGATCTACTACATTGGATGAGGTCGGCTCAATTTTTAAATCGATCACTATCGTAAACTCACAATCTACAAACGATTTTGTTTCACTTGAAGTTGGCACGATTATTTCAAATCCAGGAAGGTCGGCCAATCAAACTGAAAGCCTCGATTTGGAGCAAGAATCGTTCATGAGTGATATCATCGAATTTTCTGTAGGTACAGGCAACACGTCTGCTACAAACAAATGGTCTGTTGAAGGGATTACTGTGACTGTGTTTTTTGATGCAAATTCACTCTCAATTTCAGATCCAACATTTGAAGAGGATGATCAAGTTAGATTATTTCCGAATCCGGCACAAAACAAGGTGTTTTTAAATATTAAACCGTTAAAAACGGAAGTTTATAATCTGTCTGGTAAACGTGTAAAGGTGGATTACAATGGAAACGAAGAACTAAATGTTTCGAACTTAAATCAAGGGGTATACATCGTAAAAGTTCAAACAATGGACGGAAGAACAGTTTTTAAAAAATTAATAAAAAAATAACTGCATTTATAAAATAACTGATGATAAAAAAACAATTATTTCTAGCCGCATTCTACATTATTTCATTGATTGGAATTGGTGTGCAAGCGCAGTCAAACGAGCAAAAGCCTAACATCATTTTTATTTTCGCTGATGATTGGGGTTATGGTGATATCAGTGCTCATGGAAGTACTTGGATTGAAACACCAAATATTGATCAAATGATTAGTGAAGGGATGGATTTTGCAGATTTTACTGTGGACAGCCCGGTGTGTTCCCCTAGCCGTGTGGCAGTAATGACAGGTCAATTTCCAGCTAGACAAAGTATTCATCAACATTTTCAAGGGTGGAAAGCTCATGAAAAAAGAGGCATGCCAGATTGGATGGATCCTAATGGGATGTCTTTTCCAAAGGAATTTCAGAAGGCAGGTTATGTCACAGCGCATTTTGGAAAGTGGCATTTGGGTTGGTCAGCAAAAGATGCGCCAAAGGAAAGTGAATATGGGTACGATGAATATGCAACGTTCAACGGATCAAAAACCATTGACATTCCAAAAGCAGGTTCTGTAGGTGTTGATTATGCCGAAGACTTCATCAAAAGGAATAAAGATAAACCCTTCTTTATTAATTTATGGTTACATGAAGCGCATACTGCACACTATCCGCAGGAAAGATTTATGAAAAAATTCGATGGATTGGATGATAAAAAACAAGTGTATGCTTCTGTCATAGCCGAAGGTGATGAGGCTGTCGGAAGGATTATGAAGCTGTTGAAAGAATTGGGCCTAGATGAAAATACTTTAGTGGTCTTTTCTACGGATAACGGTCCTGAATGGGAAGGTACCGACAAAATCCACAAAGAAAACGATGAAGAAGGACTTGGCAAATATTACTCTGTCGGTGAAACCGGAGGGTTAAAAGGACAAAAACGATCGCTATTTTCTGGTGGTATTAGAGTGCCCTTTGTAGCAAAATGGCCGAAAGTGATACCAGATGGCGTGGTAAACAATATGTCGGCAGTAACGGCAGTCGATTTACTACCGACCTTCTTTGAAGCAGCAGGAATAAGCATGCCAAAAGACTACCAACCTGATGGTGAAAGTATAATGTCTGCATTTAGAGGTAAAGGGTTTGACAGAACCAAACCTATTTTTTGGGAATGGAGAGGTGGTTCAAGCAATGATTATACGTGGCCAACACTCGGCGTTAGAGACGGCGATTGGAAATTGGTCGTTGATGTCACGGGAGATCAATTTGAGTTGTTCAATATCAAAAATGATTGGAAAGAAGACAACGATCTTGCAGCGAAAAATCCTGAAAAAGCGACTGAATTATTGAAGCTTGTCAATGATTGGAAAGCATCCTTACCTACAGAACCAAGAGCATCATGTCTTTCAATAGTCAGAAAAAAGGCGGAGAAACCAGTTAAGAATAAGAGCGATAAAAAAGGCAAGAAAAAGTTAAAAGATTAATCCTGTTAGTACGAAAGTTGAAGCCAATTTTAAGCAACAAAAAATAAGTAAATGACACAAAGAATAAAAATAGCACTGTTCGCATTGATTTTGGGCACAATGGGCTGCAAAGCTCAAAAGCCAGTTTCTTACGAACAGATGAATGCATCAAAAGCAGAATCCAAAGAGGCTTTTAATGATGCAAAATACGGCATGTTTATTCATTGGGGTTTATATTCAATTCCTGGCGGTATCTGGAAAGGTAAAAAAATGGAAGAGTTGAGAGGGCCAAAAGTTGCAGAGTGGATTCAATTTGGAGCTCAAATTCCGAGAGAAGAATATGCCGCATTGGCACCTCAATTTAACCCAACAGATTTTGACGCGGATGCTGTTGCAAAATTAGCCAAGGATGCAGGGATGAAATATTTGGTGATTACCTCCAAGCATCATGATGGTTTTGCGATGTATGACTCCAAAGTGAGCGATTATGATATCACAGATGCAAGTCCATATCCTAAAGATATTGTACAAGAATTATACGATGCTTGCCAAAAATATGGCATCGATTTCGGTTTATATTATTCGCATAACATCGATTGGATGGATGGCAATGATTGCGGACTTTCAGAATATTTAGCTTCTGGAGGCGAAATACACGATAGGGTGAAACGGAAAGCAGGCGTAAATACTTGGGACCCAAGCCCAAATACGTTTACTGAATATTTAGAAAATAAAGCCTATCCGCAGGTAAAGGAAATTCTAACAAAATTCCCAAATATGACGACGTTGTGGTATGATTATCCACATTACGTAACACCTGAAGAAAGCTTTAAATTTTATGAAATAGCATACGATTTACAGCCGAAGATGTTGGTCAATTCAAGGGTAGGCAATGGATTGGGTGATTTTGACATTCCTGGCGATAACAAAATCCCTAAAGACCATTTGGCCATCACAAAGCCTTGGCAAACCGTTGGTACCACTAATAATTCTTGGGGTTACAAATCGTACGATAACGACTGGAAATCTCCGAAGGAACTATTGTTTTGGCTTACTGAAATAGTAAGTAAAGGAGGAAACTACATGTTGAATATTGGGCCAAAGGCTTCTGGTGAAGTTCCTCAACAATCCATCGATAATTTATTGACTGTAGGGAAATGGTTAGATGTGAATGGTGAGGCTATTTACAACACTCGCAAATGGAACGTAACTCATGAAGGTCCAACCAAATTAAACATGGATGGTACTGGTGATAGGGAAAAACATGGCTTTGTTACAGAGTTTACATCACAAGATTTTTGGTTTACTCAAAAAGAGAACAGCATTTATGCAATTGCATTTCAATATCCAGAAAGTAAAGTGCTTATAAAATGTCTTGCTTACGAAAACGATGTAGAAGTAAAAGAGGTTGAAATGTTGGGTGCTACTTCAGAAATTTCATGGAAACAAACCAGCAAAGGTTTGGAGGTCGATTTGAAAGGTCAGAAGGCAGATGCAAATGGGTACGCACTTAAAATTAAATTAAAGTAGGTAATGGCAACGAGTAGAAGACAATCCATAAAAATGATTTCGGCTTTCGGCCTCGCATCCTTGTTTCCAATGAGAATCTTAAGTCAGGTGTTGGATTCAACATGTGATGCGTGCTTAAAAGCTTGGGAAAGTTTAGGAAAATTTACTAAAACAAGATATCAATTTAGATACATAGAACCAGTGGCTGCATTGCCAAAGATTTTTATTTACGGCGATTCTATTTCCATTGGTTATACAGAATATGTTAGGGAATCATTAAAAGGAAAGGCTTGCGTGTATCGTTTGCACATAAACGGACAATCGAGTAATGAGTTTATGGAGCGAATGGAGAAATTGAGACATACTATGTTTCAACCATTTTTAAAAGATGGATGGAATTTTGAATGGGATGTGATTCATTTTAATGTTGGCTTACACGATTTAAAATATTTACACGGGAAGGAACTCAATAAAGTGGACGGTACACAAGTATCTTCTATAGAAGTATATGAAAAAAACCTTAACGATAATATTCAGTATTTGAAAGAAACCTATCCAAATGCTAAATTGATTTTTGCAACCACCACACCAGTGCCAGTAGGAGAGCCGGGAAGAGTGACAGGAGATGCCATAAAATACAACGAAGTAGCTCTGCAAGTGATGAAAGGATATCCTGAAATCATCGTGAATGATTTATATACATTTTCAGTTCCGGTTTTAAAGGAATTTGCAAATAAACCAGGAGACGTGCATTACAAAGCAGAAGGTTCAAGGTTGCAAGGGATTGAAGTGGCACAAGTAATCGCAAATGCCCTAAATATAACGCCGGTTGAATGTCCATCAACGGAAGTGATTAACGCTAAATTTAAAGAATATGAGTCTAAATAGGATCAATAAAAAAATGATATATGGACATGTGGTCATTGTGTCTATAATATTTGGCTTTTCAAGCTTGCAATCCTGCAATGCCCAAAAAGAAAAAACAGACCTAAAAGTAGAAGAGAAAAAGCCAAATATTATTTTCTTTTTTACGGATGATCAATCGTACGATTCTCACAAAAGCTATGGAAATAATGTGGTGAAAACACCCAATATTGATGGTTTGGCAGATAATGGCGTGTTGTTCAAACGTCATTATAATACGACCGCCATTTGTATGGCAAGTAGAGCTAACGTAATGACTGGTCTTTATGAATATAAAACAGGCTGTAATTTTGACCATGGCTCATTAGGTACCAAACAGTGGTCTACGTCGTATCCAGTATTACTTCGGGAAGCTGGTTATAAAGTTGGTTTTGCTGGCAAGTTTGGCTTTTCAGTGTCCGATACGAATGGCGGTTGGAAGCAAGAGGGAGAAGTGGCGAAAAAGAATTTTGACTTTTGGGCAGGGAGTCCGCATCAAACTTCTTATAAAACGGCCGAAAATCTATCCATGGCAAAATATGCAGAAGAATATCCGCACAGTACACGTGCCTATGGCGCTGCGACCATCGATTTTATGAAGGAGTCTGTGAAAAGTAACGAACCATTTTGTATGAGTGTCTATTTTAAAGCACCTCATAGACCTGTTGAGCCAGACCCAATGTTTGATGATATCTATAAAGATGTAGTATTTGATAAACTTCCAAATTATGGCCGTGAAGCCGGAAAACATTTAGCTGAACAATCCAAAATGGGACGTCAGTACCCAAGATTTGAAGAATGGGGCTATGATAAAGAAGAAACCTATCAGGAAGCCTTAAGAAAATACCATCAGCTTATTTATGGTGTTGATTATTCAATTGGAATGGTATTGGAAGAACTGAAACGATTGAAAATAGATGATAATACCATTATTATATTTTCTTCAGATAATGGATATTTTAATGGATCTCACGGTTTGGGTTCTAAAGTGTTGCCTTATGAAGAAGGTGCAAGAACGCCACTTATCATTGTAGATCCTAGAAACAATAAAATCCAAGTCGGGAGCAAAACGGCATCCTTATCTGGGAATGTGGATATTACAGCAACCATTCTTGATTATGCTGGTGTAAAAGTTCCTTCCAATTATGATGGTAAAAGTTTACGTCCCATTGTAGAAAATCCGAATATTCAAGTAAGAACATCACTTCCTATTGTCCAAGTTTGGGGACCAAAAGCCACCCATTGCTTAACGGTTATGGACGAGCAGTACAAATATATTTACTGGTTCTATAGAGATGATACGCTGGGTATTAAGCCAACGGAAGAACTGTTTGATATTGTCAATGATCCGTATGAAATGAAAAATCTAGCGCATCAAGGTGAATACCAATCGCAATTGGATAAGTTGAGAAAACTATATGATGAACAATTGAACCATTGGCAAAGAGAAGGTGTAAAATACAATGGGTATGAAGAGTACACCACTATTTTTAAAAGAGAACTTACCAATTAACAAATATTAAAAATCAATAATTATGAAACAAATTTTAACAGTATTTATTATCATGCTATCCATGTCTGCCTTTTCTCAAGATAGAACAATTAATGGTACGGTAACTGATGATTCAGGTGAACCTTTGGTGGGCGCTACCTTATTTGTTAAAGCAAAAAACATTGGCGCGGTAACTGATTTTGATGGCCACTATTCGATTAAGGCTGAGACGGGTGATGTCATTTCGTTTTCTTATTTGGGCACCGAATCCAGAAATCTTACGGTTACAGATGACGACACGTTAGATGTCACCTTAAACAGATCCGATGAAACCTTGGACGAAGTGATTGTCGTAGGTTACGGAACGGTCAAAAAGAGTGACTTAACAGGCTCTGTGTCTTCGATAAAATCTGATGAATTGACCAAAACAGGAACGATAGCTCTAGATCAGGCATTGGCTGGAAGAGCGGCTGGCGTTATTGTAAATCAAAATTCAGGTACACCAGGTGCAGGTGCATCTATTAATATTAGAGGAATCAGTACCATTTCAAGCAGTCAACCGCTATATGTTATTGATGGCATTCCGATGGAAAATGAAAGCGAGACAGATTTAAATTCCGATTCAACAGGTGGTTCTTACCTTAGTCCTTTATCTTTAATCAATCCTGCGGATATCGAATCCATTGAAATACTCAAAGATGCCTCTGCAACTGCCATCTATGGTTCTCGTGCCTCCAATGGGGTCGTTTTGATTACGACCAAACAAGGTGTTGAGGGAAAAGGAATTGTTACAATGTCTCAAGAATACGCGATCGGATCTATACCTAGAGGCATAGATGTTATGGATGCCAACCAATATTGGATCAGTAGATATGAAGCTCGTGTAAACGGAGGTGAGCCAATTGCCGACGAAATGATATTGAACCAGGCACTAGCTGGAGAACTTCCTACACAAGATTGGTTAAGCATTTTATTAAGACCAGCGACCACGTCCAATACCAATGTGAGCTTTAGTGGCGGTAACAAAGATGTGCGCTACTTGCTATCGAATAATTTACTTAAAAACACGGGAATTATTGAGAAGACCAATTTCAAACGTATTCAGACCAGACTTAACTTGGATGCAAATGTTAATAACAATTTAAAAGTTGGGACAAGAATCACATATTCTTATGTCGATACAGATACACAGGCAACTTCAACTTCTAATTTCACTACTAGAGGTACTTCAAGTATCATTAGAAGAGCACTGCTTTCAAATCCATCAGAGATTTTAATACAAGATGGTGATGAAGTTGAAGGCGATGAAGATATTAATCAAATAACACCGTTATCCTTTCTGAATAATAACGATTGGAACACCAAGCAATATCAAATGTTGGGAAGTCTATATGCCGATTTGAATTTAAGTGAAGCGATGTCTTTTAAATCAACTTTTACATATCAAAATCGAATTTCCAATCAGCGTTTTTACCAAAATAATTTGGAAAACATCATTGATAATCCTGCTAACAACAGAAGAGGTTGGGCTAGAACCAGTGATGCCAAATTCACTAGTGGTACCATCACCAATCAACTGAATATCGTTAAAAAATTAGGTAAAAACAATTTCAATATTGTATTAGGACAATCAGCAGAATGGAGAGAAGCTGAATCCATCAGAACATCAAACTATGGTTTTGCCAATGATCTACTTACTTGGTATAATATAGGTTTAGCCGAAACGTCAGAACCAGATATTGTGGGTTATACAGATTCTAAACTTCTCTCTTATTTTGGTAGGGTCAATTATTCCTTTAACAATAAATTTTTATTTACGCTGACAGGACGTTACGATGGATCTTCAAAATTTGCTGAAAATAATAAATATGCATTTTTTCCTGCAGGAGCTGTTGCATACAAACTTTCTAAAGAAAAATTTATCAGGGACATCGATGCTATTTCAGATGCTAAAATTCGTGTAAGTTATGGTTTAACAGGAAATCAAGCTATTAGTGAATATAAATCTTTAGCAGTTTTAAGTCCAGACCAGTTTGTGGTTGGAGATGGATCTGGTGGAGAGGCTGTTAATCCAGTATATTTCTCAACACAGATTCCGAACGTGAATTTGAAATGGGAGACCACACGTCAATTCGATGTAGGTTTAGATTTAGGGTTGTTTAAAAACAGACTTACCATAACAGCAGATTATTATAAGAAAAAAACAGAAGATCTTTTGTTTGCTAATAATGAAGTCGTTGCGCAATCAGGACAAAGTATTTATTCATTAAATTATGGTGAAATAGATTCAGAAGGTTTTGAATTGACGGTAGGCGCAAAAGTCATTAGTACACCAAAAGTTACTTGGGATGTCAACGCGACCTTCTCCGCAGGTAAATCAAAAATAGGTGGTTTGGTTACAGATTATATAAATGCAGGCAGTGAAGTGAACGGTCGTGTATCTGGCGGAACACAGAGATTAATCAATGGACAGGCAATTGGAACCTTCTATGGCTGGCAAACTTCAGGCATCACACAATTTAGTGATTTTGAAGAATTTCAAGGGCTGACATACGAACAACAAGTTGCTCTTTACAACTCTGACAGATTGGCAACATTTACATACATTCCTCGTGGAGACGGATCAATTCCTCAAAATGAATCGTTGTATCGACCAGGTGAGCAGTTATATCAAAATTTAAATGGAGATAATATCATAGATAACGAAGATAGACAGACTATAGGAAACGCTCAACCAGATTTTATGATTGGCTTAAACAATACTTTCAAATTTGGAAATGTTGATTTTAGCTTCTTTTTGGATGGTCAATTTGGTCATGAGATAGCAAATATTCTTAACTTTAATCTCTTGACTTTTGCCGATGGGCAACAATTGGAAATGGTTGCAGGAGCTTGGACACCAGAGAATCAAAGTGCTGATTTACCTAAAGTTAGAAGTTCTGGCGGCGGCGATTTCTTATTCAGCGATCGTTATGTAGAAGATGCGTCTTTTATTAGAATCCAAAATGTTACTATTGGTTTTACATTACCAGCCGATGTCAACGAAAAGTTAGGGATTTCGTCTTTAAGAGTGTATGCTTCTGGAAGTAACCTTTACACCTTTTCAGATTATTCAGGCTTTAATCCAGACGTAAGTACATTTGGTAGAAATAATTTAGCAATAGGCCATGATACTGGTGTTTATCCTGCGGTAAGAACCATTAGCATGGGATTAAATTTACAATTTTAAGAAACAATAATATAAAACAGAACATTATGAAAAAATCACTTTTAATAGGTTTGTTCTTAATCTCTATAGTCTCAATATCTTGTCAAGATTATTTAGATGAAGAACCAAGAACATTGGTATCCATATCCAATTTTTACAAAACGGAATCGGATGCACGTACGGCTGCCGACGGGATGTACAAAGCTTTACACGATGGAGCAGCAAGGTCGCTTTATGGTCGCTATTGGCCACAGATAGATTTGGCCACAGACGATGTAATCAATAGAAGGTTCTATCCCAATTGGGCCACACATCAGGTTACATCTATCGATGAATGGTTAGAGAATAATGACCAATATCAAGGCCTTTGGGTAGGGATTTCTAGAGCGAATGATATCATAAAGTATGTGCCTCAAGTTGATATGGATGAAGATGGTAAAAATGCCATCATTGCAGAAGCACATGCCTTAAGAGCCTTTTGTTATTTTCAGTTGGTTAGAACTTGGGGAGATATGCCTTTAGTTGTCAATTCGGTGACCACAGAAGAAGATTATAATTTGCCTCGTTCTAGTGTAGAAGAAGTATACAATCAGATCATTATTCCAGATTTACAATTTGCAGAGGAATTTGGGGCAGACGCCTTGCATTATGGACGACTTACTAAATGGTCGGCAAAAGTTATACTGGCAGATGTGTATTTAACGCGTGCTGGATGGAGAAGAACTTCGCAAGGTGAAAAGGTGCAAGGTGATGCATCAAATTGGGCATTGGCAAGCGCCAAAGCTAAAGAGGTTTTAGATTTCTCGCCACATTCATTGATTACTGAAGCTGTTGTGGATGGTCAAAATATCACTCCAGCTTGTGGTGTGCCATGGCTCGGTGAAAGGCCTTATTCAGTGGAGTCTATGTTCGAATTGGGTTCAACAAATCTCGGAGGTTTAGGATCTTTTCTTTCAAGGGAATGTGTAAATAGAGTCAATGGTAGATTCTATTGGGGAGCAGGGAACAATGATATGCCTTTGGCTAGTGAAGGAATTGATTTGACCATCGTAGAGATGGGTTGGACTGGTGGAACAACCAATGGAGGAGTTCTTTTGGTGTCTCCCGATTTGTATGATGCATTTGATGAAGAAGGAGATGAAAGAAGGGATTGGGGAATTCTTACGAGATATACCGCTTCTGATGGCAGACCATTTTTGTCACAACCTCAATTTAGAAAATACATGGATATGAGCTTTTTCACAGATGATGGAACGGGAGATGTAGCTTTCACACGTACAGGCAATAATTTCATTTTGTACAGATATGCAGATGCATTATTAATTTTTGCTGAAGCAGAAAATGAGGCGAATGGTCCAACAGCCGCGGCATTTGATGCCTTAAATCAGATTAGAAATAGGGCAGGCTTACCAAGCTTGTCTGGTTTGGGTCAAGATGAGTTTAGAACAGCAGTACTTAAAGAGCGTCGCCTAGAGTTGCATGCAGAGGTAAAAAGGCGTTTCGATTTAATTAGAACCGATGGTTTTAGAGAAATGGAAATGGATTTAATTACCGTTTGGGGAAGTGAACAAGGTTCTGCGACGGATATTGAACTTAATCCCGATTACGGAACTGCTCCATGGCCAGATCGCGAATGGTTATTACCAATTCCTGAATCTGAAATGAACCTAAACAGTATCAATGGTTGGGAACAAAATGAGGGTTATTAAAAACAACATGTAATAGGAATCCATTAGAATCTGTAGGAATCGTAGATATGACAAATTGTTTTCTGCAGATTTTAATGCATCAAGAATAGAGGCGGTTATGAAATATATTCATCAATCTTTAGTGGTCACATTGGTCTTGTTTCAAATGCATGTTTTTGGACAAGTAGAAGAATCCGAAACGATTGGAACAATTGACCCAAACTGGGAATCAATGGCCGCAAACTATCACGTTCCGCAATGGTTACAGGATGGTAAGTTAGGCGTATGGTTTCATTGGGGAATCCCTTCTGCCGTAGATGAAGATCGTCCACTTGATGGATCTTGGTATGGTCGAAATATGTATGGTGGTGGAAAAAAAATGGCACAAGAATTATCGGAATGGCATATTAAAAAATATGGTCCTTTAGAGGAATTTGGATACGAAAAACTCATTCCTTTGTTTAAAGGTGAAAAATGGGATCCCGATGCTTTAGTTGCCTTCGTTAAAGAGAATGGGGCGCGTTTTATCATGCCTGTGGCAACCCATCATGATAATTTTGATATGTATGATTCGTCACATCCATGGAATTCCGTCGATATGGGGCCAAAGCGCGATATTTTGGGCGAATGGAAAATGGCTGCCAATAAGCATGGTTTAAAATTTGGAGTTTCAACCCATCTATATTGGTCACCAGGTTGGTGGCGTCCAGCTCGTAAATACCAAGAAGAAGGCACTTTGGAATGGAAACTTTTCAACATGGATTATGATTCAAAAGAATATGCATCGCAAGACAGTTGGAATGCACATTGGTATGCGCGATGCTGGGAGATTATTGAAAAATATGATCCAGATATGTTTAATAACGATGCACCATTTCCAAAAATAGGTCCAGGCAAAGGACTTGGTGTGAAACTTTTTTCTGATTATTTAAATCGAGATTTGAAAGAAAACAGCGGTGAGCAAACGGTTGTACTTTCTTTAAAAGATAAAACATTGGACCGTACTGCTTTTACTTATAATTTAGAAAGAGGTGCCGCCGGAGAAATTAAGCCAGAACCTTGGTTATGGGCGACAGATCTTTCGGGAGATTGGTTTTATAATAAAAACTCAATTAATGAAATGAGTGTGCCTGTAATGGTCAGTAATGCTGTTGATGCCATAAGTAAAAATGGCATTGTGATGCTCAATATTGGTCTTCGCGGCGATGGAACAATTCCAGAAAAGCAGATTGGCTACCTCACAGCTTTTGGAGATTTTCTAAAAATAAATGGAGATGGCATCTATGGCTCTCGTCCATGGAAAACTTTCGGAGAAGGACCGTTAGAGATTAAGGACGGACGTCAAGGAGAAAACCATAACCGCTATTCGCAAGAGGATATTCGGTTTACTACTAAAAATGGTGTGCTCTACGCTTTTGTTTTGGAGCCACCAACAGAGAATATTGTAATAAAAAATTTGGCGAATAATGGAATGCTTGATGGTGAAATTGGTAGTATTGAGTTGATGGGCAGCACCGAAAAAATTAAATGGACACGTACTGATGAGGCACTCATTATTGAACTTCCAAAAAGTCTACCAGGTAAAATTGTGAATGGTTTCAGAATAAAAAGTTTGAACTCAAACAATTAATCAGTTTTGATGATGTCTAAAAATGCAATACAGAACAACAAGCCTCAATTAAAAAGTATAGCGCTTTTTCTAATGATAATTATTTCAGTGCTTGATGGATTCTCACAATCCGAATCGACTGAAACTAAACGTCCGAATATTATTTACATTTTAGCCGATGATTTAGGGATAGGTGATTTGAGCATTTACAATGAAAACAGTAAAATAAATACGCCTCATTTGGATCAAATGGGTCGAGAGGGCATGAAATTTAACGATGCGCATACATCGTCTTCAGTTTGTACGCCTACCAGATATGGTATTTTAACGGGACGTTATAATTGGAGAACTCCATTAAAGGAATTTGTACTCCGAGGGAATTCTCCAATGTTGATAAAAGAGGATAGATTTACGGTGGCACAACTATTGAAAGATCACGGCTATCAAACCGGGAACATCGGTAAATGGCATTTAGGATTGAATTGGTCTATGAAAGGTGGTGCTCAAGAATTTGATTATTTTTCAAATAGTAAAGAACGATTGGATGTTGATAAATTGGACTATTCAAAACCACTTAAAAGAGGTGTTTTAGATGTCGGTTTTGACTATTCTTACGCCATTTCCGCATCCCTAAATATGCCTCCTTATGTTTATATTGAAAATGATAGGGTTGTTCAAATTCCAAATAATTTATCATCCAAGAAAAGGACAAAGGATGCCCCATATAGTACTTGGATAAAAGGTGCTATTTCTGATGATTTTGATCATGAACAGGTATTGCCTGTTTTGGTAGATAAAGCTAATTCGTACATCAAAGAAAAATCAAAGGACGATGCACCATTCTTCCTTTATCTTCCATTGCCAGCACCTCACAATCCAATTCTTCCTATTGAACCTTGGGCAGGAAAAAGTAACATTAATCCGTATGCCGATTTTGTGATCATGATTGATGATTTAATGGGCGAACTATTTAAAACCGTTAGGGAAAGCGGAATTGAAGAGAACACTCTTATAATTTTTACCAGCGATAATGGTTGCGCCTCTAATGCAAATTTTCCCGCACTAACGGCGAAAGGTCATAATCCAAATTACATTTATAGTGGCTCAAAAGGGAGTTATTTAGAAGGTGGCCATCGTGTACCTTTTCTAGTGAAATGGCCTGCAAAGATCAAAGCCAATACAATTTCAGATGCAATAATCTGTACGACCGATTTTATGGCTACTTGTGCAGATCTTGTCGATTATAAGTTAAAAGATTCTGAAGCGGAAGACAGTTATAGTATGATGCCTTTGCTTATGCAACAGTCAGGTTATCAAAGGGAAACAGCGATACATCACAGTAAAGAAGGAATTTTCGCCATACGAAAAGGCGATTGGAAATTGATTGTATCTCCAAATTCAGGAATAGACCACCACGGAAAACCGGAAATATTAGAGAAGAAACTTCCCGAAAATATCCTGTATAATTTGAAGTCTGATATTGGAGAGCAGGTAAATCTTGCAGAAAAATATCCTGAAAAAGTAAAGGAACTAAAAGGAATGTTGATAATGCAAATTAACGAAGGCAGGAGTACACCTGGTGAAGCTCAAAAGAATGATGCCATTACCACTCCATGGGTACAGACTGATTTTTTGAGAGAAGAATAATTTGGAGTTATAAAAACTCTCTCTAAAATGTTTATGGAAAAAATTAAAATCATACTATTCAGCTTTACTTTATTGGTCGTCCAGTTGGGCTTTTCACAAAACCCGATCCTTAAAGATTCTGATTCTAATTTTCTTTATGTATGTGATCCCGCTGCTGAGGTTTTCGAAGGCAAGGTTTATGTTTACTGTTCGCATGACCAACCCGATGCGGTTAATTATGAATCGATGAAGGATTATGTAATTCTTGAGTCATCTGATATGAAAACTTGGATTAATCATGGAGTCTCACTTGATCCTCAACTAAACAAAGGATTTGAGTATGCGCAATCAAATATGAATGCTCCTGATGCCGCCTATAAAAATGGTTGGTATTACTGGTACTTTCCTAGTGATATAACCTATGTTGGTGTAGCAAAAAGTCGTTCTCCAATAGGACCTTGGGAATCTGCGGTAACCAATGAGTTTACTACTATTTTTGATCCAACGGTGTTCGTAGATGAGGATGGGCAAGCTTATATTTATGGTAATGATCACTGGGTAGATTTGGGTGAGCAAGGTTCGCATATTATGGGAGCCAAATTAAAAGATAATATGGTAGAATTGGATGGGCCTTGGATTCGCTTAAGTGAAGAAAAAGTAAATGAAGCAGTCCATGTTTTTAAACGTGAAGGGATTTACTATTTCATCGCAAGAGTAGGTGGTGTCACTAAATATTGGATGGCAGATTCGCCTTTACCCGAATATGCGGATTTTAATGGTGAATTAGCACCAAATTCTCCTGAATCTCCAAACCACACGTCAGCCATTGAGTTTAATAATCAATGGTACCTTTTTTATCATCGTGGAGATGTAAACCATGGTAGTCGATATAAGCGCTCAGTTTGCTTTGATAAAATGAATTTTCGTGAGGATGGCACTATAGAACCTATTGTTTACACGCTTGATCAAGGTGTGGAAATCACAATACCTTCTTATCCCGAGCGTAAAAGAAAAAATGTGTTTGCTAAAGGAAAAAAGACCATACCTACAGAAGATGGTAGCATTCGACATCAAGCGGAAGCCTTTGCAGAACAGTTCGGAATTAAAGTAGAAGACCAGAAAGATGGTAAAAAAACTCAAGGACTTGGTGCAATTTCTAACGGTGATTGGACGAGTTATACCGATATCGATTTTGGTAATAGTGCTGATCCATTTTCTTTTCGCATAAGGATTTCGACTCCAAACGATGGAGGAACTATTGTTTTGCGTTTAAATGATTCTAAAGGAACAATTGTAGGCAGCATACCTGTAAGTTCAACTGGTGGATGGGAAAACTATAAAACCCTTTCAACAACTATAAACGGAATTCGAGGAATCCATACACTTTATCTATGTTACGTCGGTGAAGCTGAAAATCTATTTAATCTCAATTGGTTTGAATGGATACCAACAACAAGAAAGAGGAAGTGACACTAATGTTATAGATGGATATTTTCCTTTAGGATTATTCAAAAAACTAACTAATAGATTAAAAAATAAAATCTGATGAAAACACAATTAATACTATTTCTAACCTTGATAATTGGATGTACATGTTGCATGGCTCAAAAAACAAGCGAATCCAATGCAGATTTTTTCGTATCCATAAAAGGCTCTGATAAATGGTCAGGAACCTTGGAAAGTCCGAATGCGGAAGGTACAGATGGTCCATTTGCAACTTTGGAGCAAGCTAAAAATGCCGTTCGTGAATTTAAAAAGAACAACTCAAAAGATATTGTGGTGCTTATTCGCGATGGATTTTACCAATTAAGTAAAACAGTTGTATTTGGTTTAGAGGATTCAGGAAAAGATGAATTTACAATCACTTATGCAGCTTATCCAAGTGAAAAACCCATATTTAGTTCCGGGAAGCAAATCAATGCATGGGAAAAAGTGACCAATGAACTTCCAGGATTGCCTGACGCAGCTAAAGGTCATATCATGGTGGCGAATGTTTCAGACAAATTTTTGACACTATATGATGAGGAAGGGATGTTGCCTCGAGCGCAATCAGCAGGAATAATTACAGGTGACGGCAAGAATGGCAGAGATCGACTTCAATTTCCTGATGGCTTTATAAAAAATTGGTCAAATGCAACAGATGTGGAAATAAAGGTAAGACCACACCATGCATGGATTGTGAATATGCTGCCGTTGAAATCTGTGAATGAAAAAACAAATACAGCGACCACCTCCATTGACGCTACCTACGCAATGAACAGGCTCCATTTTCTACCTAAAACAGAGAATGCGTGGGTTGAGAATGTTTTGGAAGCTTTGGATGAAGAAGGGGAATGGGTGCTCAATACGAAAGAAGGCAAAGTGTATTTGTGGCCAAGAAATGAGTCTACCGTGTATGCACCACAACTTTTGGAACTTATACGTGTTGAAGGGAAAATAAATGAGAAGAAAGCCACAGATATTCCAGTGCGTAATCTTCATTTTAAAGGATTGACCTTCAAGCATGGTGAACGTTATACATTAACACCAGAAGATGCAGGTCTACAACACGATTGGGACATGTACGATAAGGTAAATGCGTTGGTTCGTTTTAGAGGCACCGAAAACTGCATTATTGAGCAAAGTCACTTTTTACATAGTGGTAGTGGAGCAATTCGTGTGGATCTCCATGGAATGAATAACACAATTTCAAGCAACCATATTGAACACATGGGAGGTGCTGGAATAGTGCTGGCAGGTTATGGCCCTGGAACTAAAAATGTAAATAAAAAGAACACCGTGTTTAATAACAATATTCATCATATTGGGGAAATTTATTGGCATTCACCAGGTATCTTTCTGTGGCAAAGTGGTGAAAATAAAATTGCAAACAACCTAATACACCATACCGATTATACGGCGATTATTCTTTCGGGTTGCATGACAGATTTCTTTGCAAAAAAAGGAAATGGACGTGAATTATTACGTACCCTGCGTCGATATGAACTTCCCGAATTTTCAAAAGACGTTACATTGGAAGATGTTTTGCCATATCTGCATACAAAAGATAATGTTATCGAATACAACGAAATTCATCACTCAATGCAGCGCCTAGGAGATGGTAATGCCATTTACATTCGTGGATCTGGAAAGGGAAATCATATTCGTCGTAATTATATTCACCACATGACGGCAGATATGATTATGCAAGCAGCCATACGGACAGATGGAGGGCAAACAGGAACATTTATCACGGAAAATCTGATTTATAAAGCGACCTCCCAAGGAATTCTTACCAAACTCGATAATAAAGTAGAGAATAATATAGTGGCCAATATTATTGCGCCGCCACGTGGGTATTATCTATCTGTTAGAGAAGGGCCGTTGACAGGAGGTACCATTAAAAGAAATATTTTCTACTCATTATCAGCGTCAGACACATTTATTGATGAATTGCCTCCAGGTAAGGAAGGCAGCTCCGAAGATCGTCGAGGTAGGGTGATTGCTCGCGCTAAAGATGCGGATACCGATTACAATATTTATTTCTGCAAACCAGATGTGAACAAAGGATTAGAACTTCTTGAAAAGAACCAAAAGGATGGTGTGGATGTACACAGTAAAGCGGTAGACCCCATGTTTGTGGATCCTGAAAACGGTGATTTTAGACTGCAACCTGGTTCACCAGCACTAGAAATGGGTATTGTACCACTCGATCTGTCCAAAGTGGGATTGCGTAACAATAATCCTTGACAAATTTATAGGCAAAATTCGTAGGCTTTACATGTTATAATCCTACTTTTTGCTCAACCGATTTATAGCTATTTCTTTTAATCTGAATTAATTTAAATATTCAATTAAAGCAAAAGGGATTTTCCATAAGAATGAAATATTAGAAGTATTTTAAAGAAATCTTTTAGTAAATTACACTCCAGTTTATGATTTTTCACGTCGTCCAATAGTATTAAAATGAATTCAAAAGTAATTTTTTTTCAAGTCATAATATTCTCTTTAATAATTGTTTCATGCAAAAATGAAACGAAAGTTGATACTACAGAAATTTCAAACAACGAATCAGAAACGGTTGAACCTCAACAGCCCGAAAAAGTTCCGGACTCAATCCCTGAAGGGATGGTATGGATTGCAGGTGGTACATTTTCGCAAGGCGCTGTTTCGAAAGACAATATGGCAATGGCTCACGAAAAACCAAGGCATGAAGTTAAATTAGATGGTTTTTTTATGGATATCACAGAAGTAACAAATTCCCAATTTACAGAATTTGTAAAGGCTACAGGATATGTTACAACTGCTGAAAAAGATGTGGATTGGGAAGAAATGAAAAAACAAGTGCCGCAAGGTACACCAAAACCACACGATTCCATATTACAAGCAGGTTCGATGACCTTCAAAAAAACAAATCATCCGTTCCAAATCTATATGACTTCTCACAATGGTGGCACTGGACTATAGGTGCCAGCTGGAAACATCCTAATGGAAAAGGGAGTAGCATTGTTGGAAAGGAAAATTATCCAGTAGTTCAAGTGTCTTATGAAGATGCCGTTGCTTATTGTGAATGGGCAAATAGACGTTTGCCAACAGAAGCAGAATGGGAGTATGCAGCTCAAGGAGGAAAAGAAAACGCCATATTTTTCTGGGGCGATGACAAGTCTCAACTTTCAAAAATGGCAAACACTTGGGAAGGTGAATTTCCACTTAATAACAATAAAGAAGATGGTTATGAGTTTCGCGCACCTGTAAAATCATATCCATCAAACGGTTACGGATTATTTGATATGGCCGGAAATGTCTGGGAATGGACTAGCGATTGGTATAATTTAGAGTATTATGCAGAATTGGTTGCTCAAAAACAACCTTCTATAAACCCGAAAGGAGCGGCTAAAGCATATAACCCAAACAATCCTTATGTAGAAGAAAAAATCACAAAAGGAGGCTCTTTTCTGTGTAGCGACTCTTATTGTGCAAGCTACCGAATCTCTTCAAGGATGGGAACCAGCAGAGATTCGTCTTTAGAACATTTAGGCTTTAGAACCGTTGCAACACCTGAAATGCTAAAGGATTAAACTTACGTCCTTCAAAAAACATTTTAATTATTGGTTAATTAAAAATACCATCTTTTGATAAAAATCAAGACAGCTTTCTCCAACTTTTTCCATAATAATTAAGTGCTCCTAAATCGTAAAAGTGAAATCTGAAACGCAAAAGAATACTGAAAAAATCACTTCACATAAAATGATTCTTACCAATAAGACCTCGAATACTTATGCCGATGATGTTGTCTTTATGAAAGATTATATAGACATCATTGAACTGTCGCATGAATCAAACAACTCAAAGGTTGCTATTTCAGCAGCATTGCAAGGTCGAGTGATGACAAGCAGTGCTTTTGGAACCAACGGAAGAAGTTACGGTTGGATTAATAAAGAATTGTTCAAATCAAAAGACACCTTGGAGCATATCAATGTGTTTGGAGGTGAAGAACGCTTTTGGTTGGGACCCGAAGGTGGTCAATATTCTATATTTTTTAAAGAAGGAACAGAATTTATTTTAGATGATTGGTATGCCCCTAAACTTATAGATTTAGAACCTTTTGAGGTGAAAAGTATATCATCAAATAAAGCTGTATTTACAAAGGTAGCCTCATTAACCAATTATTCAGGTTTCAGTTTTGATATGGGTATTCAGCGTGAAGTTGCGATTCTATCAAAACATGATATTCAAAAAGTATTGGGATTAGATTCACTTACCGAATCTATTAAAACAGTTGCTTATCAATCCACAAATACCATGACAAATTTGGGAGATTTCGATTGGAGCAAGGAAACAGGTTTGCTCTCTATTTGGATGTTGGGAATGTACAACCATTCGCCGCAAACCACTATTTTAATTCCCTATGTTCATGGTGAAAAATCTATTTTGGGTGAGGTGGTAAATGATGCTTATTTTAGTAAAGTTCCATCCAATCGATTGGTAATCAAAGAAAAGTGTATTTTTTTTAAAGGTGATGGAACACATCGCAGTAAAATTGGATTATCGCCTATGCGAGCTAAAAATATTTTGGGATCTTATGATTCTGAAAATTGTATATTAACAATTGTAAAATATAACAAACCTGATCACACAACGGATTATGTCAATTCAATGTGGGAAATTCAGGATAAACCTTTTGAGGGCGATGTGATTAACGCCTATAACGATGGACCTCCAGAATCAGGTGCAAAACCACTCGGACCTTTTTATGAGTTGGAAACATCTTCGTCGGCTTTGGCTTTAAAAATAGGAGAAAGTGTCACTCATATGCAGCTAACCTGTCATTTTGAAGGAGATGAAGCACAATTGGATCCTATTATAAAAAAATTATTAGGAGTGTCTGTGGCAGTTATAAAAAAAGCTTTTCACTAATCCTGGTAATCAATATAGTGTGAAGACAAGAAACGTAAATCATGACATTTTTTACAAATAAGTCCTGTTAATCAATTGCACCAAGATAAAAAATAGTCCGTTGTTTAGGTTTTACTCGTTACATTAATCCAATGAAAAACCCTGTAAATCATACGATTACAGGGTTTTTGGTGGGTTTTGATACCCTTTAAGTGGAGTCGGAGAGAATCGAACTCTCGTCCAAACAAGTTACCAAAGGGCTTTCTACACGTTTATTCTTTTCTTGTTTTTTCGAGTGCAAGCTGGTTAAAGACAACCCACTTACCCCTTATCTTCTTTAGTTTCAAAAAGGCATCAAAGCGCTACCTAATCTATGTCAACATTTACGATGTCTCTAGACTGACCGCCGCTGACCAGGGCTTTCAAGAGACATTTAGCCTTCCTACCTAGTAGGAATAAGCGCAATCTTACTATAATTCAGATTATGCAGCTAAAGCGTAGTTATTCTCGCCGTTTAAAAGTTTGAAATAGTCTTTTACGTGTTTCAATTTCATTACACGACGTGCTTACCATCTAATAAATCTCGCTGTCAAAACCAGTCGACCCCAAGTATTAAAATAATAAATTTTTGGGCGTTACCCTAAAAAGGGTCAGGCTTTCCGCTATATCTTTTGCCGAAAAGGCAAAAGGATACCGCTGCAATCCTTAACGCAAGCGCAAAGTTACCAAAAAGTTTCATCTAACCTTGCAAATCCATAAAACTAATTGCAAAATCCATTCCATAATTTTTTAAGCCCATTACAAGACAATCTGTCAATATTTCCTTAAATTGAAAGCAAAAACAATGATAAAAAAAGGAACAAAAGTAACATGGAACTGGGGCAACGGCACCGCAACAGGCAAAGTCATCGAGACCCACACAGAAAAAATTACCAAAACCATTAAGGGCACAAAAGTCACCCGCAACGGCAAGAAAGGCGACAAAGCACTCTACATCAAACAAGACGACGGCAACCACGTCCTAAAATCCGAATCCGAAGTCAGCAGAGCCAACTAAACAATTTTACATTATTAGTTGCGCAGACTTCCAAATCATCATACTTTCGTAAACACCATATACAAGATACCAAATACCAGATACCAAAACATGAAATTCGCCATCATCAAAGAACGCAAAAACCCACCAGACCGTCGCGTCGTATTCTCACCAGAAAAGCTTGCCGAAGCCCAATTACAATTCCCACAAGCCGAATTCCTGGTCGAGTCCAGCGACATCCGGGTCTTCCCAGATGAAGCCTACCGCAACGCCGGATTCACCGTCACCGACGACGTCTCCGATGCCGACATCATGATAGGCGTCAAAGAAGTACCGTTAGACAACCTAATACCCAACAAAAAATACTTCTTCTTCTCGCACACCATCAAAAAACAGCCCTACAACCGAAAGTTGCTAAAAGCCATATTAGAAAAAAACATCGAGATGTATGACCACGAAACCATCGTCAAAAAAAGTGGTGCACGTTTAATAGGCTTCGGTCGCTACGCAGGTTTGGTAGGCGCCTACAACGCATTTCGAGCATTAGGATTAAGAGATAACCTCTTTAGCCTGCCAAAAGTCGAATCTCTAAAAGACTTAACCGAAGTAAAAGCAGAACTTGACAAAATCCAACTCCCAAACATAAAAATCCTATTATCGGGAACAGGTAAAGTAGCCCTAGGCGCCCAAGAAATCCTCGACCATTTAAACATCAAGGAAGTCAGCGACGCCTTGTATCTCACATCAAAATTCACAGAACAGGTTTACTGCATGGTCGATGTCATGGAATACAACAAACGCAAAGATGGCAAAGTAGGAGACAAGCACCAATTTTATAGAGACCCAACAGGCTACGAAAGTAATTTCATGCCCTACGCCAAAGAAACTGATATGTTCATCGCAGGTCACTTTTATGGCAACAATGCACCTTACCTTTTTACGAGAAAGGATGCCAAATCAAAAGATTTCAATATCAATCTCGTTGCAGACATCAGTTGCGACGTCGACGGTCCCGTCGCCTCAACCTTAAGAGCTTCCACCATAGCCGACCCATTTTACGGTTACGATGCCAAAACGGAAAAAGAAGTCGCTTTCGATGCACCCAACGCCATCACAGTCATGGCTGTGGACAATTTACCTTGCGAATTACCAAAAGATGCCAGCGAAGGATTCGGCGACATGTTTTTAGAAAGCGTCATTCCTGCCTTCTTCAACAACGATGAACGTGGCATTCTCAAGCGAGCCAAAATCACACAAAACGGAAAACTTACAGAGCGTTTCAAATATCTCCAGGGTTTTGTCGATGGAAAATAACAACGCTATGGTTTAGATGACATCGCCTTAAACATCCAAAACCCAACACTCAAAAAAGCACCGAACGTCAGAGTGAATATCCAAGCTTGCAAATTGGCAGTAGGATAAAAAACGATATGCATAATATCATCAAATAAAGCGAATGGACTTTGCGCGATTTCCCATGAATTGTAACGTAAAAATCTTCCTAGATAGATTCCAAAACCCGTTAGAAAAAAGACAACTAACGTTAAGAAAAAGCGTTTTTTCTCTCCAATAAATGGTTTTAAAATCGTTTCCATATCAGAAAGCGAAAGAAAAAATAAAATCAATCCATTGTAAGCAAACGAGATAACAACCAAAACATCCAGCCACATCAAATAGCGGTCGCTGTGCCTCAAGTGCAACAAATCCGTGATGATATAAGGAGCGTTGGGTAAAAATAACAACCATATGCAAAAATAAAAGAGCAAGCTCCATTTAGAAATTTTGTTCTTCGTGCATAAATACGTCGTAATCGCATAAGGAATAATCGCCAAAAATAAATTCCAAACCAGAAACAAATAAAAAAAGGACTGATTAAGTTTCATCCGAATCATTAACAATACGATACTTAAGGTCATAGAAACCGTAAGTATGGATATGATTTTATATCGGGATATGATTAGTGTTTTAAGAGTTTCCATAACGTTCATAAATTAAAATTGTGATAAAACCGAGCGCATAAGCGATTAAATCACTCACACTAAAAGTGCTGCCCAAAACGATTCGAGCAAGCGCGATGTCTTGTAGATTAAATAATTCTAAAAAGTTGGTCAGCTGTAAAAATTCAATGGTAAAGGCAATAATTAGCGACACTACTGCGATTTGAGTACAATTTTCTTTAATGAAAGTTTTAAAAAAACAATAGACGAGGATGATTGCTAAGTAATCACCAAAACTATGTCTGATAAAGCCGTCTTTTAGAAAAATGGCAATGAGTACCTCTGTTGCGAAAATCAATACAAAAGCTATAAAATACCCTTTGTGAAATGTCAGATGATATTTCATTTAATCTCAATTTTTTTACCAAGAAATTTTGGATCCTTATTGAAAACGACATCCATGGATGCATTCACTCTTGCCAAATACTCTCGTAACCGGGTTTTAAGTCCATACCTTCCTGTAATATCTTTTGCATTGAATGCGACTGCTTCGATCCCATTGTTTTGAGCTAAATAAATGGCCCTTTCATTATGAAATTTCTGCGAAATAATGGTGAAGGAGGTTTGCCCAAAAATCTCCTTGGCTCTAATCACAGAATCTAAAGTCCTAAAACCTGCATAATCTAGAAATATGCGCTCTTCTGGTATTCCTTTTTTGATGAGATCAGCCTTGAAGTCCGACGGTTCATCATATGTTTCACTACCATTGTCGCCACTAATGAGGATATATTTAATTTTACCAGCTTTATATAATGTCACAGCAGCATTAATTCGATAGGTATAGTATAAATTTGTTTGACCGTTTACCAACGTTTTGGCAGTGCCTAAAACAAGTCCAACTTTATTCTCTGGAATTTGCATTACATCATCGTACGTTTTTCCACTTGCCTTAAAATCAACCCAAAAACTGGTTAAAATTGTGGCTATACCCAAGAAGACACCTATTAAGAGAAAGATTTTTATGTATTTCATTTTATACTTTGATTAAAAAATTTAATTGTGCATTGGAAAATATAGCACTTCTAAAGTCATGAATATTCACATTTAACAATTCTTTGTAGTCAAAGTGATGAAAGGCGTTTGCATCTTGTCCTATTTTATACGATTGATAATAATATTTTATATAATCGGGTAAAATTATAATCCCCAAAATTATTGCTCCATACAGATATGGACTGTGTTTTCCGTTGCCAAAACAAAGGCATTGTAAGGCAATTTCATCTTCAACCAAAGTCCCATAACCAGTTAGAGTATGATAGGCATCATGTCGCTCAACTTTTGCAATCAATTCAAAATTATTCTTTTCTAAAAACAGGCCGAGATGTCTACCAAGTGTATGGTCGGGATAGATCAATAATTCTGCTCTGTAAATTCCCCATGGCTCATGGTTTTTGAACATATGTGTATACACCTTTTGAGATATGTCAAAAAGCCATTCAATCAGTTTTTTTCTTAATTTTTTCATACCGACGGCTCTTTAGCAAACCAAATCCAGGATTGCATGGTTGTTATAAATGCGGAAATGAAAAAACCAATAAAAATAGGTTCAATTGAAATTGAATAAATTCCATAACAGCAAAGACTGAAACATATAATGCAGTAATATGGAAAGTACATTTTGAAAACATCCTGCTTGCCAAAGGAACCTGTTTCTGTCAGCCAAAAAATCGGACAAATCGTACCAACAATAGCTATCAAACAACTAATGAAAATCGGGATATAAGACAGAAAGATGATTGAAATCAATGATATGGAATTAAATTCTTCCACACCACCAATAATCCAAAATATAGCTGTTGCCAATAAGGATGATTTCGCCAAATTACTTGGTAGGTTCATGCGCTGTTCTTTTTTGAGTGACTTTAAATTGGTCATAGGTCCATTCTTGCCATGTATTATTGGTTAACTCTTCGACATAGTTGTCATATTTATTTTGAATGCGATTATACTGGTTAGAGGTCATAGCCGTGTTATCTTTTCGTTCTTGGAGCAAAAAAGCATTGTTATCGGATAGGTCGATGAGGTAATTTATATCAATAGATTCAGCATGTTTGAGATTATAATCTGTGATTTGATAATCCCAATCGACAAAACTTGAAATTATAAGTAGCGCAAATGCAACTTGAACATTTTTTCTGAAAAGAAACCATAAATTCTGAATGTTGAAGACTTTTAAGAAAGTCGTAAGAAGACCAACCATGGTCATCATCAAATACATATACACACCGATTCTTTTATAGGTGAGCCCAAACAAATCCACATATTGATTGTTCTTGACGACGATTAGAATTACCAAAAATGCATTCAAGAAAATCCATGTGTATGAAAGACTTTTAAGTGTTTTATTTCCTTCAAAAAAATTAAGATTGCCTCTGAAAAAATAAAGAATGATGATGATTGCAAAAATAATGGAGGCAATGAGTGCATTAATGCCACTATGAACTTGCTCCGACAAAACAGAAGCCGCAAAATTATCATTTGAAGTCAGATAGGCGATGTCTGAAATGATGTAAAAAACTATCAATACATTCAAGAGCACCATGAGGATGGTTCCCAATTGCTTTTCTTTTTTCAGGTTTTCTACCAACAAAGGTTCTGATTGCTTGAGGTCGTTTCTGGTTTTTAGGTCCACATTGGTTGCAGGCTCCACTTGAACCGGAATGATGATATTACTGAAAAGATAATAGCCCAAAACACAAAAGAGAATCCATTGAATATTGATGAAATCAAAATTGATTTTGGAAATAATGTTGTTGAAAAAAGGGTTTCCGTTTTTGTAGAGTAGCACAAATAGGACGATAACGACTAAAGGAATGACAATTAATTTCGCAGTGTGCAAAGCATCAATCTGCTGTTTTTCTTCAAGCTGTGCATCTTTTGTACTTGCTTCGAAATTCCTATGAAAAATTCCTGCGATGCTGGTATAAAGTCCATTCAACCATTTGACATATATGGATGAATCAGATTCAGAAAAAGAACCAACCAATGTGAAAAACGCAATGCAATTGGCGAATATGGAGAGTTCGGAATGGTTAAAAAACACGAGTACTGCAGTCATAAGATACAGACCAAGTTGAAGGAGTATAGATTTGTTCCTGATTTTGTCACGATTTGAAAGTCCTAAAACGACAACGGTCAAAATGCTGAACAGTAATAAATTCAGTCCGATATTCTGATCATAAAATAAAGTGCTAAAAAGGAGGGATGCGATAATGGTTGTGAATGTTTTCATAATTAAGTTTTTAAAGTACTTTGTATTTCAAAGTAGATTGATAAAAAAATTTGACTTACTGATTATTGATTAATTTTTCGAGTGCTTCAATATGTTTGCTAAATTCTGCTCGACCTAATTTTGTGGTAGAGTAGCGTGTGTTTGGTTTACGACCGATGAATTGCTTTTCAACCTCAATATATTCTGCAGCTTCTAAAGCTTTTGCATGACTAGCGAGGTTTCCGTCGGTGACATCCAATAATTCTTTAAGCGTATTAAAATCAGCATATTCATTCACCATCAAAATAGACATGATGCCCAATCTGATTCTGTGGTCGAAGACTTTATTGATGTTGTTTATGATGCTCACTTTCTTTGTTTCCGAGTTTCTGTAGTTTCAAATTTCACGACTTTGCGCCTCTGCGAGATATCATTCAATCTTGATTTTTCTTAACATCATACTTGAAATGCATCCAAGTACCATAAATAATATGCATTATTCCAAATCCAAGAACCCAAAACCAAAACCCCAATCCTGGATAGAGTGCAGCTCCTAGTCCTAGAACAATCTCAATATACCCAAGATAACGAATATCTCCAATACTATATTTAGAAGCATTAACCAGAGCCAAGCCATAAAAAATCAGCATGAGTGCACCTGTTTGTCCATATTTCTGATTGTTTAGGATGATTAAAATATACAGGCCACCTGCAATCAACGGAATTAAAAAATTAACCACTAGACGTCGTGATGTGGCATCCCAGATTTTCGCACCATGTTTTTTGGCTTTTTGTGTGGTGAGATAAATTCCTGTGACCACGCTAAAAAAGGCAATCAAAAATAAATCCAGCATTACTAGATTATAAATCTTCCCATCTAGAAATAGTTTTCCAAAGCTGTATTCCATAACCAACCAATAAGCAATTGCCGCTCCTATGAGTGCATAAACGCCGGCTAGAATACCCGACAATCCACTCAAGGAAATAAAGCGAGATGATTTGTTCATCAAATTCTTAATCTCGCTGATGTCTTTTAAATAATCTTTTGACTCCATATAAAAGTACTTTGAAATACAAAGTTAATTTTATTCTTGAGTGTTGCAAGATAAAAGTTTGTTAAATTTGTGAGGAGCTAGGAACTAAATTATGAAACCAGCCGAAGAATACATATTAAACCAGGAAGAACCATTCAAATCAATTTTGATGCATGTTCAGATTCTGATTGAGCATACCTTTCCTGAAATCGATTTAAGATACAAATGGCGAATGCCTTGTTATTATTTCGGAACGCGACCATTTTGTTACTTACGGCAAGCAAAAGATTATGTAGATGTCGCATTCTGGCATTCAGCACATTTGTCCTCAAAGTTTGACAAATACTTGATAAGTGAAAATAGAAAAGTGATTAAATCCTTACGCTACAAAACCTTGGAAGAAATAGAGGATGATGTCTTTGTTATGATTTTGAAAGAAGTTGAAACATATAAAAACAAATCATTTTTTAAGTGATTATAATTCCTTTGAGACTAAATAGTTTTCGAAGTTCATCCCCTTGTAGTTCTTCAACTGCTTTTTCTCAACATCGTAAAAAGAATTTTCAAAAAAAGGTAATGCCGTTTTGCTAACATCAGATTTGATGATTTCAAACCCTTCCGAAATAACTTTAGACTCAATAATGCGCATCAAATGAGTACCAACGCCTTTATGTTGAAAATCTTTGTGAACGAATAAGCCGTCAAAATAGTATCCCTTAATCAAATAGGCAAAACCAACAATGGTGTCTCTATTTACTGCTACTATGAAATAGGCATTTTTAATTCGGTCTTCCCATTTCTCGATATCATTTGCGCCAGAAGACCAAACCTTAATTTGCTTATCGGAATAATCTTTAGAATTGATATGAACAATTGTATCTCTAAAAATGGAAGTGATATAAGGAATATCTTCTAATGTTGCTGGTCTAATATCTACGTCCATAATGAATTTTTAAAGGTGAAATTGAATTTTTATGTCACGACTACACGAATGATTTTACATTTTTATGCGACTGCGACTGCGACTGCGACTGCGACTGCGACTGCCTACTGCAAACTGCTAGCTGTCTTACGTATCGCCACTAAATTGATCATTAGCTTTTCGAAATAATCGAGATGCAACATATTGGCGCCATCACTTTTGGCATTGGCTGGGTCAAAATGCGTTTCGATAAACAGTCCATCGACATTATTGACAACTCCGGCTCTTGCGATAGTTTCAATCATGTCTGGTCTTCCGCCTGTCACACCAGAAGTTTGATTTGGTTGTTGTAATGAATGTGTCACGTCCAAAACTGTTGGTGCATATTGGCGCATGGTTGGGATGCCTCTAAAATCGACAATCATATCTTGATATCCAAACATTGTTCCTCTATCTGTGATCCATGCTTTATTATTTCCAGCATCTTTCACTTTTTGAACAGCGTGTTTCATCGATTCAGGACTCATAAATTGTCCTTTTTTCAAGTTCACAACTTTACCAGTTTCTGCAGCGGCAATCACCAAGTCTGTCTGTCGCACTAAAAAAGCTGGAATCTGCAATACATCCACATATTCTGCCGCCATTTGAGCGTCAGAATTTTCATGAATATCCGTAACTGTCGGAATGTCGAATGTCTGTGATACTTTCTGAAGGATTTTTAATGCCTTTTCATCACCAATGCCAGTAAAGCTATCAATACGACTTCTGTTTGCTTTCTTAAAGCTACCTTTAAAAACATAAGGAATCTGAAGTTTGTCTGTAATGCCGACTATTTTTTCGGCAATACGGAGCGCCATTTCTTCACCTTCAATAGCACAAGGTCCAGCTAATAAAAAGAAATTTTTAGAATTGGTATGCTTTAATTTCGGAACGTCGTTGAGAGTCATTTGTATACAAATTTAAGACTGCAAAGTTAAGGAAAATTACCTAGGAAGTGGAAAGTCCGTATAATTAAACAAATCAGTCTTACGTCTTGTTTTTAACAGCGTAACGATCTCATGTCTTCTTTAAAAAACCTTCTTAATACTATTACGTATCATCCAAAGTGCCATCACAAAATTACCTACAACGAAAAACCCTCCTAAAATTAAAAAGCGTTTCGTTTGGTAAGAAAGGTTGACAATGTGCAGAATATCAAATAAATATGCCAAAATCATATAAGAGGAAAGACAAACGAAAACCATACCTAGTGAAAAATTAAGTTTTTCATTTGGTTTGATCAATTGCCATAAAAAAGGCAGTCCAAATAATAAAATCGGATAAGCTGTGATCCCATCGCTTCTATTGATATCGGTGAACCAATATATAATCACTGCTAAAAAATAGAAGTAGGGAATGAATTTCGATAACTTGTTAATCATTTGCATCTGTAAAACTTTTTAAGGTTACAAACGTAAAATCGCCAAATGGTTAAACTGGTTGGTGGGAATGGCTATTTACTATCAATCATTATTAAAACGAAAGTTAGTTACTAAAATTATTATCATTTTAAACTATAACATAAAATTAACGCGCTATACTGTAAGTGCTTGTCAGTCCATAATAATCTTAAAGACTGATATTTAGTTGATTATGAATTTTTTTTTTGAATCATGATATGTTATTAAGCCATCAAAATCCAAACACAATATTTCTATTATAAGTTGCTAATTACAAAGGAATTTAACCTACCTTTGCACGCTTAAAATAAGGCATCATTATGGCTAAAATCAAAAATATTGCAATCATTGCACACGTTGATCACGGTAAAACAACCTTGGTGGACAAAATCATGTACCACTGTCAATTATTTCGTGAAAATGAAAACACAGGCGATTTAATTCTAGATAACAACGATTTAGAACGAGAAAGAGGTATCACGATTACTTCTAAAAACGTTTCTGTTATTTACAAAGACACAAAAATTAATATCATTGATACACCTGGTCACGCGGATTTTGGAGGAGAAGTAGAGCGTGTTCTAAACATGGCTGATGGTGTGTTATTGTTGGTGGATGCTTTTGAAGGTCCAATGCCACAGACTCGCTTCGTACTTGGTAAAGCGATCGATTTAGGTTTGAAACCTTGCGTCGTCATCAATAAAGTCGATAAAGAAAACTGTACACCAGAAGAAGTCCATGAAGCTGTTTTTGACTTGATGTTCGAATTGGGTGCAGAAGAGTGGCAGTTAGATTTTCCAACGGTTTATGGTTCAGCCAAAAACAATTGGATGAGTGACGATTGGAAAAATGAAACTGAAAATATTGAACCATTATTGGATATGGTTCTTGAGCATATTCCTTCACCAAAAATTGAAGAAGGAACTACACAAATGTTAATTACTTCTTTGGATTTCTCATCGTTTACAGGTCGTATCGCGATCGGACGTTTACAAAGAGGTATCTTAAAAACGGGTATGAATATTTCATTGGTAAAACGGGATGGACGTATCGTTAAGTCAAAAATTAAGGAATTACACGTTTTTGAAGGACTAGGTCGTAAGAAAGTAGAGGAAGTTCAAGCCGGTGATATTTGTGCTTTGGTAGGATTGGATGGCTTTGATATTGGTGATACTATTGCTGATTATGAAAATCCAGAAGGTTTAAAAACCATCGCGATTGATGAGCCAACAATGAGCATGTTGTTTACGATTAATGATTCACCTTTCTTCGGGAAAGATGGAAAATTTGTCACCTCTCGTCACATCAAAGACCGTTTGACAAAAGAATTAGAGAAAAATTTAGCCTTGCGCATGCAGGAAACGGATAGTGCAGATAAATTCATGGTCTTTGGTCGTGGTGTCTTGCATTTATCGGTTTTGATTGAAACTATGCGTCGTGAAGGTTACGAGCTTCAAATTGGACAACCACAAGTCATCGTCAAAGAAATTGATGGCGTAAAATGTGAGCCAGTTGAAGAAATGACCATTGATTTACCAGAAACTGTGTCTGGAAGAGCCATTGAAATGGTATCTGTGAGAAAAGGTGAAATGTTAAGCATGGAAGCCAAAGGCGAACGTATGGTTTGTAAATTTCTTATTCCTTCAAGAGGTATTATTGGATTACGTAACAACTTATTGACTGCAACGGCTGGTGAGGCGATTATGACACACCGTTTTAAAGAATACCAACCAATGAAGGGTGGAATTCCTGAAAGACAGAATGGTTCTTTGGTATCTATGGAAAAAGGGCAGGCCATTCCTTATTCTATTGATAAATTACAAGATAGAGGTAAGTTTTTCGTAGATCCAGGTGAAGATATTTACGAAGGTCAGGTCATTGGAGAAAATTCTCGTGGTGATGATATGGCTGTGAACGTTACAAAAACTAAAAAGTTAAGTAACGTACGTTCATCAGGTGCTGATGATAAAGCCCGAATTATTCCAGCTATTAAGTTTTCGTTGGAAGAAGCTTTGGAATATATTCAAAAAGATGAGTATGTTGAGGTTACGCCAAATCACATTCGTTTGCGTAAAATATTATTGACAGAAGTAGAACGTAAAAGAGGTAAGGCTATGTAAGTCTTGCAAATTATATAAATGAAAGGGAATCCAAAATGGGTTCCTTTTTTTTGTTTATTCGGTTTGCTTCTTTATTATAAGCATTAACTTTATTATCTTTACAAAAAAAAGAACGATGTATTTACTATATTTTGATCCAGGTTTAGGCGCAATGATAATCCAAGCGGTTGTTGCTGCAGTGGCTGGAGTCGTTTTGTTCTCGAAAAACCTCCTATATAAGATTAAATTATTCTTTGGAATGGTTAAAGAAGATTCCAATAGTTTATTTGACGACATCGATGTTTCCGAACCTGATTTAGACACTGATAAAAAAATTGGTGGTGAATAACCAACACAATTCATCATTTAGAGATCCATCAGGATATGTCTTTTTAGATGAAGGAATCATTAAAAGAAAAATTTTCCCAAAATATTTTGAGGTCTATAACAGCTTAAAAAATGCTCAATTTTATGAGAAATTGTTTAAAATAGGCCTATTAGTTCCCCATAAAGAAGTATCGGCTTCAGATTCCGAAATCGTTCTTCAACCAGAACAAATCCCATTTATCACTTACCCTTACGAATGGAGTTTCAACCAATACAAAGAAGCAGCATTATTGACTTTAAAACTTCAAAAGTATTGTTTGGACCATCAGTTTTCGCTCAAAGACGCTTCGGCTTTCAATGTAACCTTTTTTAAGGGGAAGGCTGTTTTTATAGACACCTTGTCGTTCGATATCTATTCAGAGAATTCACCATGGCGTGCCTATAAACAATTTATCATGCACTTTTTGGGGCCTTTAATTTTGGCACATTATCATGGTTCGCAATCACTAAAGTTGATGAGCAACTTTATCGATGGAATTCCATTACAAATGCTGGCGTCGATGCTACCTTTCAAAACAAAATTCAGTCCGACATTATATTCGAATATCCATTTATTGGCCAAGTTTGAAGATAAGCATAATGAAGATAATCTGGAGGCGTCGAAAACGTATAGCTTAACTAAAAAAGCACAATTGAAAATTATTGAAAGTCTATATAATTTCATAAAGAATTTAAAGTTAAAAGAGCATACTGAATGGGGTGATTATTACGACAAAATCAATTATTCCAGTGACGCTTTTCAACAAAAAGCCGTGATTATAAATGGATGGATTGAACAATCAAAGGCCAAAACATTGATTGATGTTGGAGGAAATGATGGCACTTTTGTAAGAAAAATATCTTTACCAATAGATCATGCACTAGTTTGTGATATCGACCCAAATGCAATCGATTTAAATTATCAAACAATTAGAAACCAAAAAGAAACATTTATAACACCTTTCGTTTTAGATGTCCTGAATCCATCCGCAGCTATTGGCTTTGAAAATACTGAACGACTTTCTTTTTTGGATCGTATTTCACATTTTGAGCCAGACGTTACACTGGCTTTAGCGGTAATTCATCATATTTCCTTATCAGGAAATATTCCTTTTGAGCGCTCGGCACATTTTTTTGCGATGTTTTCAAAAGATTTGATAATTGAGTTTCCTGACCGTGAGGATTCATGGGTACAACGCTTATTGAATAGCAAGGCGGAATTCAAAAATCATTTCGATTTTTATAATAAGGCCAATTTTGAGACCGCGTATTTTGACCTCTTCAATCTAATTGAAAAAATAGAAATCAAGGATTCCAAGCGCACTATGTATCTACTAAAAAGAAAATAAAGTTGAAAAAGACCTTGTCCGAATATTTAAGAATTCCTAAAAACAATATGTTTTTAGTCGCGTTTGCTTCCGGACTGTATCCATTCTTGCATTTTTACAATGGCAATCTGTCAATGGCCGATTCGTCTACGCAATGTTTGATGCTGGCAGTGTTATGTTTTTTGCTTCCTCTTGCTCTTATTTACATTGCAAGTATAATGGTCAAAATAAAACCTTTCAATTTTTTCAGTTCTTCTTATTTGAGCATCATCAATTTAAGTGTTTTCTCCATGTTACTTGTTCGGATAATTTTTCATTTGAGAAAAGAAATGTCAGTCGTGTTGTTAATTATCGCAATCATTATAGGTTTTGTCATCCATAAACATTTAAAGAAGGTTGTGATTATTCAATTAATGCTTGCCATAATAAGCCTTGTAACGCTGACTCCAAAAATGATATTTGCTCTTAAACAAAACAACGACGATTGGGATAAAGTTTCAAAAGAAATGCTTGAGGCGAAATTAATCGATCGACCGAATATTTTTGTTATTCAACCAGATGGCTACGTGAATAGCGTTGATTTGAAAAGGCCACCTTATGAGTATGACAATTCCGAATTTGAGGCTTGGCTTTCTAATCATGATTTTAAAGATCATGAAAATTTTAGAAGCAACTACTATTCTACCCTCACATCAAATTCTTCGATGTTCGCTATGAAACATCATTATTATAGCAATACAAATCCGAGTACATTAAAGACCCATAACGCAAATAATGTGATTATAGGCAATGAGAATAATGTTTTGAAAATTCTTAAAAACAATCAATATCAATCCTATCTCATAACAGATAACACTTATTTTCTGTCAAACCGACGTGATCTATTTTTTGATTATACCAATGTACCACTAGACGACGTTTATTATTTTAATGCTGGTGACCTTGAGGGTGTTGATTTACTTTCTGACTTTACGATCACTCTGGATACCTTAACAACAGCCACAAATTTTTTCTTTATTGAGAAAACGATTCCTGCGCATATAGCACACAGCAAACGATGGTCTCATGGTGATACAAAAGAAAAAATGGACTATCTAGACCGATTGAATGATGCAAATAGTTGGTTAAAAAGTTTAATAACTACCATTCTTAAATATGATGAAAATGCCATGATTGTCATCGTTGCAGATCATGGTGGTTATGTTGGTTTGGATTATACCAGTGAAATTAATGAAAGACAGTTAAGTAGCGAAGAGACCATTTCATCTTTCAGTAGCATTTTAAGCATCAAATGGCCAAAAAAAATAGATCCTGAAGGATTGAACTTTAAAACAAACGTTAATCTGTTTAGAAACATTTTCTACAGTTTGAGTAAGAATGACATATTTTTAAAAGATCAACAGGAGAACATTAGTTTTATACCGTTTTTTGAAAATGGTAAAGCTGTTAATTACAAAGTGATAGATGAAAATCGTAATGTAATATTTTTGCCGTATGAAAGTCAATAAAGAGAGTCAAAAAGACAATTAATTCATTAGAGAAAGTTGTAATGTCTTATTATAATGGTAGAAAATAATTTTTTAATTCATTTTAATTATATTTTTGGATAATGAATGAATTTAAGATTATTAAATACTCTCCGATCTATACGGCATTGTGGAATGATTTTGTATCAACTTCCAAAAACGCCACATTTTTATTCCATCGCGATTTTATGGAGTACCATCAAGATCGTTTTGAGGACTTTTCGCTAATGGTTTTCAAAGATGAAAAACTTATGGCACTTCTGCCTGCTAATAAAGTTGGGAATGAAATCTACTCTCACCAAGGCTTAACTTATGGAGGTTTAGCTATAGATCACAACTCTTTTGATGATGTCAAGGAAATTTTTGATGCCATAATTGCACATTTAAAAGAATTAGATGTTTATCAAATACATCTAAAACTCATTCCTGACTTTTATTCTGAACCAGCTTCCAACGAATTAGCTTATCTATTATTCGCTAATAATGCGAATTTGGATAAAAGAGATATGGTTTTAGTGATTGATTTGCAGAAGCCCATCAATTTTCATAAAACAAAACTTAAACATTTCAAAAAATCTCAAAATGCTGGACTCAAAATCAGAGCGACAACCAACTTCGGTGAATTCTGGAATGATGTGTTGGAACCACGATTAAAGGAAAAATATCAGACCAAACCAGTACATAGTTTGGAAGAAATTGAGCTGTTAAACAGTAAATTCCCCAATAATATTCTACAATTCGATGTTCTGTTTGAAGATGAAATTGTGGCGGGAATAACGCTATTCAAAACAAAAAACGTGGTTAAATCACAATATGGAGCAACAACTTTAAAGGGTGAAAAGTTGAGAGCATTAGAGTTTTTGTTTATGACATTGATCGAGCAATTCAAATCGGAAGGAATGCGTTATTTTTCGATGGGAACAGTTTATGAATCAAATGAATTGGGTTATAACAAAGGATTGCTTAAACAGAAAGAGGAATTAGGGTGTTCAGTATATATTCAAGATTTTTATAAGATGAAGATAAAATGATCAAATTTTTAGACTTACATAAAATCAATGCTCGGTTTGAACCACAGTTCCAAGAGACCTTCCAAAAGTTCTTGGATTCTGGGCACTACATTTTAGGTAGAGAGGTCGAGATTTTTGAAACAGATTTTGCCAACTACTGTGGCACAAATCATTGTGTCGGAACAGCCAATGGTTTGGATGCACTTGTGCTGATTTTTAAGGCCTTCATTCAACTGGGTAAACTGCAACCGAACGACGAGGTGATCGTTCCTGCAAATACGTACATTGCAACTATGCTGGCGGTCATCCAAGCTGGTTTAAAACCTATTTTGGTAGAACCTGACGAACACACCTTTAATATTTCATCAACTGAAATAGAAAAATACGTAACCTCGAGCACAAAAGCGATTTTAGTAGTCCACTTATATGGTCAATTGGCTGATATGAAAGCCATCAATAAAATTGCAAAAGCACGGAATATATTAGTCATTGAAGATGCCGCCCAAGCTCATGGCGCAAATCTAGGTTCAGAATTAACTAAAGCTGGAAATTTGTCGCATGCCGCTGCTTTCAGTTTTTATCCGAGTAAAAATTTGGGCTGTTTGGGTGATGGAGGTGCAGTCACAACCAACGATGAGACGCTTGCGAATTGCATCAAACTAATGCGTAATTACGGCAGTTCCAAAAAATATGTCAATGATATCGTGGGTGTCAATAGTCGCTTAGATGAAATTCAGGCTGCTTTTTTAAATCTGAAGTTGAAGAAGTTGGATGCTGATAATCAATTACGCCAGGATATTGCCAAGCGCTACCTCTCGGAAATTAAAAATGAAAAGATTAAGTTGCCATTTTATGACGGATCCAAAAATCATGTTTTTCATGTTTTTTTAGTCAGGGTAAACGATAGAGATGCTTTCACTGCGTATTTGGATGCAAATTCTATTGGTTGGTTGGTTCACTATCCAATTCCACCGCATCAACAGAAAGCCATGTTATCTTATAACAATTTATCATTTCCTATTACAGAACGAATTCATAAATCAGTTGTGAGTATTCCCATAAGTCCAGTCATGACTGAAGATGAAGTAACTACAGTTATCGATGTCCTAAATAATTATTGATTGGGGAAATTTCAAAAGTATATTGACAACAACGTTTTATTTAAGGTAGCTTACTTGAATAATGCAACTGTATTAACACGGATTATTGCAGGTATTTTGACTTCGAAAGCCATTGCTGTACTGGTTGGGGTTGAAGGAATGGCGCTGATAGGCAACTTGCGGAATTTCTTGAGTGCTGTGCATGCCACTGCTGTATCTGGCTTTTATAACGGTTTGGTAAAATATATAGCCGAGGTCAAGGACGATGCTAAAGAATTAAGTAAAACCATTTCAACAGCGCATTATTTAGGTTTTGTTTCTACCATAATGGTGGCATTTATCTGCTATTTCAATGCCAACTTCATCAATAATTATTTATTTTCCGAAAATTTCAACTATGCTTACGTCATTAGGATTTTAGCATTGACTTTGCCTTTCTATTCAGTGAATATGTTGTGTTTTGCAATTCTTAATGGGTTTTCAAAATACCGTATGTTGCTTGTTGTTAATATTATTGGACAGTTACTGGGTTTAGGTATTACCTTATTGTTGATTTACCAAAGCAAAATTGATGGCGCTCTAGTTGCAGCCGTAATTACACCTTCATTATTGCTTCTTATGACGCTTGTAGCCATCATGAATCAGAGAAGCTTGTTTTCCTCCATACGCTTATCCAACGTCAATTTTAGAGTGCTTAAGAAATTCGGTCCTTTTGCTGTTATGGCATTAGTGACTGCTGTTTCCATTCCGTTGGTTTCCATTTTTATTCGTAATTACATCATTGAAGCGGTTGGTATTAAGGAGGCTGGTTATTGGGAAGCGATGAATCGAATTTCTGACTATTATCTCATGTTTATTATGTCGATGATGAGTCTTTATTTTTTACCGCGTTTCAGTGAAATAGAAAGCAAATCAGAGTTCAGGAAAGAGGTATTTAATTTTTATAAAACAATTGTTCCCTATTTTGCCGCTGGCTTAATTGTGATCTATCTTTTACGTTCTTATATTGTTCCTTTGGTCTTTTCAGAAGCGTTCCAACCGACAGAAGATTTGTTTTTATGGCAATTGTTAGGTGATTTTGTTAAGGTTATTTCCGTGGTCATCGCTTATCAATTTTTAGCCAAACGCATGTTTTGGCACTTTGTCATCATCGAAATATTTTTGGTGTTTATGATGTATCTTTCAAGTGTTTACCTCATTGATATGTTTGGTGTGAAAGGAGCCGTCATGGGACATTTTGTGAGTTACGTGTTGTTTTATGGTGTTGTTTTATTATTGTTCAGTAGCTCATTATTTGGTGTCATTCCTGATAACGAATTGGAATAGGAGATATATCATTACATTTAACACAATATTAGAAGTGCCTATTTGAAGCTTTTCATCCAAGATATCAGAAAGAATCTATTGATCAAAATCGCCTCCATTAATTCGGTGTCAATTTTGATTCGAATTATTTCTGGTTTTTTAACTTCAAAAGCCATAGCTATATTTATTGGAGCTGAAGGTATGGCGCTGGTAGGTAATTTACGGGATTTTTTAAGTTCAGTACAATCTTTTTCTACGCTTGGTTTTTCGAACGGCATTATAAAATATGTCTCCGAATTTAAAAATAAAACCATTGAGCTTTCAAAAACTATTTCCACAGCGTTCTATGTTGGAATATTTGCTACGATCCTAGTGTCATTATATTGTTATTTTGATGCACAGCATCTTAACAATTTACTTTTTACTGCAGAAAAGGATTATGCGTATGTCATTCAAATTTTGGCTATGGCGCTACCATTGTATGCGATAAATGCGTTTTTATTAGCTGTCATAAACGGACTGTCACAATTCAAAAAAATACTTTATATCAATATTTTTGCACAGTTGCTAGGGATGGTCATTACGTTATTTCTTATTTGGCAACTTCAATTAAAAGGAGCCTTGATTGCTGTTGCAATTGCGGAATCACTGATATTTTTAGTAACGCTTGTATTTGTTTACAACGAAAAGCGCATTTTCCAATTGATTCAATGGAAAAAAATTGAGTTTGGAATCTTCAAAAAATTAAGCACCTATTCCGTAATGGCCTTGTTCACAGCATTAATTTTGCCGTTGGTTACAGTCGCAATAAGAAATTATATTAGAGACACACAGAGCATGGAAGATGCAGGGTTATGGGAAGCTATGAATCGTATTTCTCGCTACTATCTTATGTTTGTGAGTACATTACTGACGTTGTATTTATTACCACGATTTTCAGAAATCGATACCAAAAGAGAATTTAGAAAAGAAGTATTCAGTTTTTATAAAACGGTCATGCCCATTTTTGGTTTGGGGCTGATCATCATCTACTTTTTGAGATCTTTTATAATACGAATTGTATTGTCTTCAGAATTTGCCGAGATGGAAAGCCTCTTCTTTTGGCAGTTGTTAGGAGATTTCCTAAAAGTATTCTCTATCGTCATTGCATATCAGTTTCTCGCAAAAAAGATGTTCTGGTATTACATCATTACGGAGGCGTTGTCTATTCTGATTTTGTATTTGGCAAGTATATATTTTATTGATTTATATGGTGCCAAAGGTGCTACAATTGCTCATTTTGTAGATTATGTGTTTTATTTAATTATGATGTTATTAATTTTTTGGAAGACACTCTTTGGTAAATTACCAGAGGAAAAATCACCTACTGTTTAGAATTCCACACATTTAAATAAGTTTCAGCAACCTTCTTATAGTCATGTTCTCTCTCAATAAAAGCACGCGCATTTTTCGAAATTTCCAAGATTTTTTCAGGATTCAAAATTAGCCATTCCAACTTTTCAGCAATTTTTTCTGCATCAGGTAAGGCATTAATTGCAACTGTGTCAGCTTCTAAATTATAATAGTCCAACCATTCCTGTTCGGCTCCAGTAAAAACCACTTTGCCTTTTGCCATGGCTTCTAACGCATTATAACCTTGGTCAAAACCATATACTTGATCCATAACGATATGGGCCGAATTATAAATTTTAATGTATTCTTCGTAAGGAAGGCTGTACGTTGTTTTAATCACGATTTTTTCAGAATATTTTTGCTTGACAATTGCCAAAGCTTTTTCAATAATAGGACTACCTTTCTTTGTGGATGATAATTTATTGATTCCATGGAAAATTACAATTTTTGAATCAATCGACAGTAGTATAGGTTTTAATAAATCGATATTTATTGGATTAGGAATCATGCCGAGATAATGCTCGTGATTCTGTAAAGGGATATGATAATCCATATCAGTTGCGATGACGCCTTCACTGTTTTTATAGATAAACTCATGAAGTTTTTTATAAGGCTCCGTGACATACTTTAGTGAATAGTCGAATTCCTTTTTTAAACTTTTATCCTTTAGATAAGGAGTCAAAACAGAATAGGCCAATTTGTTCTGTAAGTTATAATCTGTTGAAATGTAATCATCACCACAACATAACAAAAACATTTTACCGTTCTGTTCAATTAGTTTTTCTAGTAAAGGTATTTGTAATGTTGGACGAACTTCAAGCGCATCTTCATTAATGAGCTGTATGATGTCAAAATCATTAAGTATCGCTAAAAACTTCTTAAAGCGATAGGCCGTTTCCGAATGAGCAATATCAATTTTACTGAACTTAAAAATGATTTTCCGAATGAATAATGGAAGTCCCTTATTAAAAAATGAACTTTCAATATTTAAATCCACAGGATATTTTTTGAATTGGTCACCACTACCCACCAGAACAACTTCATGTCCCAAAGCTACTAGCCCTTCTTTCAAAGAATTGTGCAATCGGCTGAACTCACCAATTAAAAGTATTCTCATCTGTTTTAGAATTTGTTTTAGTAGGACGTTTAACATCCTTGACAAAACCTGTATTTGTTGCACAAATTATAATGAATGTTTCACCCGTAATTTAATACATTTGTTTGTCAAATATAAATGTTTAAATGAACAAATCGGAATCGGCAGACCTTCAGCTAGAAATATTGGTGTCCACGCTCCATAGAACTTCTTTGGATTTTTTGGATGTAATGTTTCAGAACAACGAACTGCACGTTTATCGGATTCTAATTATAAATCAGACTTCGGAAGAACAAATTTTGATATCGGATGACCCAAATATCAGAGTCCTTAATTCTTATGAAAAAGGATTAAGTAAAAGTCGCAACCTAGCTATTGCTAATGCGGTTGGAGACATCTGTCTACTGGCGGATGATGATGTGGTCTATTTGAAAGGTTTTGAGAATCCTATTATTGAAGCATATCAAAAATTAGAAGTGGCTGATATTATCACATTTAAAACCCTTACTACCGAAAATAAGGCATTCTACGACTATCCAAAACAAATTGGCAAATTAGGTAGTTTCAGTAAATATGTGCTATCCATTGAGCTTTCATTTCGAAGATCATCAATTGTGAATGGTTCTATACGCTTCGACGAGAACTTTGGATTGGGCGCCACCTTTCAGGATAGTGAGAACCATATTTTTTTAAGAGAATTACAGAATCATACACAATTAAAGCTATTTTTCGTTCCAGAATTTATCACTATTCATCCACCACAAACTTCGAGCAGTGATGTTGCATCCGATCGGCTTATTTTTGCAAGAAGTGCTTTGAATTACAAATTCTACGGAAACGCGGCTTACATTTACATTTTTAAATTGTTATTTTATCTTTTAAGACATAGACTGATTACCTTGAGTGAAATAACAACTAAATTCAATGTTGGGCATACAGCGATTAAAAACTATAAAAGATTAAAAAAAGAGGTAACATGAGTTCAAAAATAGAAGACCTTCAAATCATTAAGATTCCAAAAATAGTGGATCCTCGTGGCAACCTTTCTGTCATTGAAAAGGAATGTGTTCCGTACGCTATTAAACGCGTCTATTATTTATATGACGTACCAAGTGGCGCCTATCGAGGTGGTCATGCACACAAAGAGCAATTAGAGTTTTTGATTGCTGTAAGTGGAAGTTTTGAGGTGATTTTGAAAGATGGAAAGGACGAAAAAACAGTCCTACTCAATCGACCAGATGAAGGTTTGTTGATTCCTACTGGAATCTGGCGTGAACTGCAAGGTTTTTCTTCTGGCTCTGTATGTTTGGTATTAGCGTCAGATGTGTTCGATGAGGACGATTACATTCGAGATTACAATAGCTATTTATCAACGGTAAGCTGAAAGATAAATCTTATGTTTTAAAAGGAAACTTTGCAATCTTTTTAAAGATGTTAGAAGAAATCCCGGTAAGGCAATAAGGAATTGTTGTTTTTTGTTGAGGTTTTGAAGATGAATATCTTTTTTTATTCTCTTGAAGTTATCCAAATCGCCAGCCATTTTTCTCTCAATGGCAATGGAGTAGCGATTATAGTCCATATATTTTTTAAAACTAGTATTCGTTTTTTCTTGTGCTTCAAACTTATTTAAAAGACGCATCCTATCCAATACATGATGCGTTTTCGATAAGTGGTTTGTTGACGGCGTCATTATTTTTTGAGCACTTGTTTTGGAGTCATAGGCAACGTTTTCCTGTAACGCAATTCGTGTCCATAAGTCGGTGTCTTCGCCCGCTTTCATGGATGCATCAAAACCACCATATCTTTCCAAAATCTGTTTTGGTATAACGACTGCCGATGTCCAAGCAATTTGGTTGACTAGACTATGGTGAAAGAAATCTTTGACGATTCCCGAGAAATTCTCATCTAAATCTATGTATTTAGCCTTAATTTCAGTTTTCCCATAAAACACACTTTCATATCCTGTGGCATACAAGCCACAATCTGGGTACTTTTCAATTAAGTTTTTTAGATCGGCTAAATGATTGGGAAACCACTTGTCATCGGCGTCCAAAAATGCGATGTATTTTGAGTTGGATTTTGAAATTCCGTAGTTTCTGGCATATGAAACCCCATGGTTTTTAATACTGAAAATCTCGATGCTCTCATCCACAAAAGATTTCGCAACTTTAAGACTATTGTCGGTAGAGCCATCATTCACAATGATGATTTCAAAATTTTTGAAGGTTTGCTCAACCACACTTTGCAATGTGTTTTTGATGGACTCTTCTTTGTTGAAAAGTGGAATGATGATTGAAAAATACGGCTCCATTAAGAATGTTGGTAAAACATCATCCAAAGATATAGAAACTTTTACATATCATTTAGCGTCATGGCATAACAACTTATTTTGTAGCTTTGTTCATGACATAGAAGCGTCATTGTTTCCTCCTTATGGTACAAGTATCCATTATCATTCCTACTTTTAATAATCTGGAGTTACTCCAGGGATGTATTGGCAGTATTAAAAATCAGTCTTTTAAAGATTATGAGGTATTCGTGATAGATGCGGAATCTACTGATGGAACTGTTGAATTTCTACAAACTTTAAAAGAACCTTTTCACTTTATTAGTGAGGCTGACCAAGGGGTATATGATGCGATGAACAAAGGAATTTCTTTGTCTCGAGGTAAATGGGTTTATTTTATGGGGTCTGACGATAGGTTATACGAAAATCAAACATTAAGACTTCTATTTGATTCAAAATTTGATGAAGAAATATCACTCATAATTGGAAAGATTCAATATGACTGTAGTGTTAATAATTCAAAATTACTAAAGAAAAAGCAAATCTGGTTTTCTCCATGGTCTCTGAATCTTTGGATAAGAAATGCACCGCATCATCAAGCTATATTTTATAAGCGATCAATTTTTGAACATTTAAAGTATGACTTGAAATACCCAATATTGTCGGACTATGATTTAAACTTAAAACTATATAAAAGAAATCTAAAAGTGAAAATTGTAGAACAAACCATCGCACTTTGTGGAGGTGAAGGTATTTCAAAAAAATTCGATTGGCAGTTGTATAGGGAAGAGATAGAACTTAAAACCAATTTAAGTTTTTTCCTATTGAAACCATTTTTTTATATTTTAGGATTTGGCAAGTATATCCTAAAAAAAGTATCATAAAAATTAGTTATAGCGTTCATAATCTATTTTAAACATAGCATGGTATGCTCCAACTAAATGATTTAAATTGCATTCATTAAAATCAAAAGGTATGGCGGATTCAAGCTCCGAAAATATATCGGCATTAATTCATTCGAGGTTAGATAGCGAACGTTCTAAACTAAAAGTGACCTATCATAATTCCGAACCGCAAATTGGTTATTTTGTTATCGATAATTTATTGCCAGAAGAGTTGGCCTTAAAGTGCTTTGACGTGTTTCCACAACCTTCTGAAATGCGCTGTTTGAAAAGTTTGCGCGAATTCAAACATGTATCTGCTCAAATGGACAAACATGATGCGTTGCTAGAACAAGTGATTTATGCATTTCAAAAACCCGAAATTGTAAAGATCATTGGTGAAATTTGCAATATAGAATCGTTATATGCTGATGAATCTCTCTATGCTGGAGGTCTATCCTTAATGGCGAAAGATAATTTTTTACATCCACATTTAGATAATTCCCATGATGCTGAACGCCAACGATGGCGAGTGCTCAACCTCTTGTATTATGTAACACCTCATTGGGAAACGGAAAATGGCGGACATTTGGAGTTATGGCCAGAAGGACCGAAAAAAAACCCGATTTTAATTGAAAGCAAATTTAATCGCTTAATTGTCATGGCGACTCATGATCGATCGTGGCATTCAGTAAATAAAGTCATCACGGATGGAAATAGATGCTGCATCTCTAACTATTATTTTAGCGATTTGCCACTAAAAAATACTGATAAATTTCATGTAACAAAATTTAGAGGCAGACCAGAAGATACGTTCACAAATATTGTTTTAGACGTAGATGCCAATTTGAGAATGTTTATAAGAAAGATATTTAAGAAAGGTATTCGTAAAAACCCACATGTTTATAAGAAATGAAATAGTATTTGATTTTTATTTTATGCAATTCGAAATAAAATGTTCCGCTATTTTGAGATTGCTCTTTTAATCTAAACATAATTTTTAATAAGAAAAAGTATTGTTTATAAGGTGTTGCTTGGTTGCTAAAACCTATTGAAGGTAAAATGGTTTTGAAAAAAGGATTTGACACATAATCCATCTGTTATATTAATTTTTTTAAAAACGGATTAAGAAATAGCATTTATATAATATTCTGTTTCTATCAAAAACTTTTCCATTGGCACACTAATTGCAAAACTGACTTCATGAAACATATATTTTTACAAATCATTTTCTGTTTGTTGTGCATACATATTCATGCACAACGAGAATTTCATGTCACTACCAACGGTAAATCTTCTGGTAATGGAAGCATTAATAATCCTTGGGATTTGCAAACAGCATTGAGCCAAAAGCCGGAAGTTGTCAATGGTGATGATACGATTTGGTTACATGGAGGTATTTATAAAGGACGCTTTTTATCATCCATACAAAGTACAAAGGAAGATAAGTATATCACAGTAGCTCCTTACAATGAAGAAAAAGTAGTTTTGAATGGAAATGTGGACTCGAAACTAAACGGTGTTTTGAACGTCAGAGGTAATCAAGTTATCTTTAGAGATTTTGAAATTACTTGGTTAGGAGATTTCTCTAGAGATGCCAATGATAAAAATTTTGCTATTTGTGCCGGAATTTCCCATACAGGTGGGGAGAATTGCCGATTTTATAACCTTATCATTCATAACAATCCTGGTTTAGGAATTGGTTCGTGGAAGCATGCGAGTGGTACAATCATAGAAAACTGCATGATCTATCATAATGGTTATATTGCCCAAAATGGAAAGGGCATAGGAGAAGGAATCTATGTTCAGAACAAGAGTGACAAGACGCGGTTAATTAAGAACAATGTCATTTTCTCTAATTATTATAAAGGTATTGAGGTGTGGTCTGCTGGTCGAAAGGCTGCTTTTGAATATGTAAAAAATATTAAATTAGAAGGCAATATCATTTTTAATAGTGGGGGACCATCGGGAAATCATTATGATAATGTGATTGTAGCGACAGATGATAGGAACGGCATCAATATGGCAAAAAACATTCAGATTCTGAACAATGTCTTTTACCACAACACAGATTATCTAAATAATGAAGTAAATGGAGACGCTCCTTCGTTGACCATAGGTTATGTAGACAATACTCCTGCTGAAGATATTACGGTGAAGGACAATATCATTTTGGGAAGGAATAATGCGTTACGAATATTGCACGTAAAATCTATAAATCTTATCGATAACATTGTGTATGGTGGCTATGTTATTTTAAGCTCGAGTGAAATGCAGTACTCCAAGGATTGGAACCTAAATAACAATTTATACTTCACAAAGAAAAATGCTGCATTTAGGATTCACAACACCAACCGTAATTTAAAATTTTGGCAATCCACCTATAACCTAGATATGGACAGCCAATGGCAACACATTAAAGAATTTGATTTGAGGCCGATTTTGAGTATTTCAGAGTTGAGACACATATCCAAGACCTATTCCCTTTCGCTTTTCAATAAAAGCGGACATGATGTGGAGGTAGATTTCTCTAATTACGACATCTCTCAAGGAGAAACTTATCAAATCTACGATGTTGAGAACAGGAATAAAGTATTCGCTTCTGGAATTGTTAATGCATCCAAAAAAATCATTTTCTCCATGAATTCAACGGAGTTTGAAAAACCATTGCACAATGAAAAAGCTCAAAAAACGCCTTCTAATTTTGGTGTATTTCTGATTCGATTTGAAGATGAAAAGACCACATCGACAGAGGAATTAAGTGACTTCGAAAAAATCCTTAAGTGGATGGGTTTTTAATTGTGGCAATTTAGAAGGAGTTTATGATTTACTATCAGTATTTTTCAAACCTAAACGTTTTCCTTCCTTTAGCATCAATTTAAAAGCAGCATCAAACTCGTTGGGAATGTCGCCTTCAAGTATGGCTTCCTTGATGAATTCTTTAATAATTCCAATTTCCTTGGATGGCTTTATATTAAAGGTCTTCATTATATCCTCTCCAGAGATTGGAGGTTGGAAATTTCGGATTTGATCGCGCTCTTCCACTTCCACAATTTTCTGGCGGACCAATTGAAAATTGTTATGGTATTTGTTAAATTTTTTCGGATTCTTTGTTGTAATGTCTGCTTCGCATAAAGTCATTAAATCCTCTACATAATTACCAGCATCAAACACCAAACGTCTTACCGCAGAATCTGTAACGTCATCATCAGACAATGCAATGGGACGTGAACTCATAAACACCATTTTTTGGACAAATTTCATTTTGTCATTCAATGGCATTTTTAAACGCTTGAACAAATGATACACCATCTTGGCACCTTCAAATTCATGCGCATGAAAGGTCCAACCTGCTTTTTTGCTAAATTTTTTTGTGGGTGCTTTACCAATATCGTGCAATAAAGCAGCCCAACGTAACCAGACATCATCCGTGTTTTTTGAAATATTGTCTACAACTTCCAGTGTATGGTAGAAATTATCTTTATGTGTCTGGCCTTCGACTTCATCAATCCCTTTTAAGGCGGTCAATTCGGGTAAAATGTAAGTCAACAAACCAGTTTTTTCAAGTAGCAAAAACCCAATGGATGGTTTGCTGCTTTCGAGAATTTTATTCAACTCAACAATAATGCGCTCGTTGGTAATGATTTTTATGCGATCCTTATTTCTGATTATTGCTTCGAGGGATTCATTTTCTATAGTAAAGCCGAACTGTGTTGCAAATCGAATGGCGCGCATCATGCGTAAGGGATCGTCACTAAAAGTGATATCAGGATTTAGAGGTGTGCGTATGATTTTGTCTTTCAAATCTTGAATGCCATCAAACGGATCTAGCAGATTTCCATATTTGTCCTCGCTTAAATCAATCGCTAAGGCATTAATCGTGAAATCGCGACGGTTTTGGTCATCTTCCAGAGTACCATTTTCGACCATTGGATTCCGACTGTCTTCATTATAGGATTCTTTTCGAGCGCCTACGAATTCTACTTCAATGTCGTCATAACGAAGCATTGCTGTACCGTAAGTTTTAAAAATCTGAACTTTTGGATTCCCGTGAAGGTTTTTAGCGACTTGCTTTGCCAATTCGATACCACTGCCAATAGCAACAATATCAATATCTTTTGCCGAGCCTCGTTTCAAAATAAAATCCCGTACAAAACCACCAATGACGTAACTATCTACCTTCAGTTCTTTAGCAGATTGAGAAATGAATTTAAAAATTGGATGTTGTAAAGCTTGTTTCATTAAAAATTAAATTCCAATTAATTGCGATAAAGTACGTTGGAATTTCAAGTGTTTATTTTCGAATAATTTTCACTTCGCCATTATTTCCCAACTTAATGATTGAAGATGGTTTGCTGTTGATTTTTTCTCGATGCAAATTTACGACATAGTCCACACCTTTTAAAATGTCCGGACTGATTTCTTTGAAGGAATTAGGGGTTGATTCACCTGTAATATTTGCGGATGTTGAAACGATGGCACCATTAAATCGACGTAATAACTGAAAACAAAAATCATCATTTGGAATTCTGATGGCGATGGTGTGGTCTGAAGCAATTAGATTTTCGGCCAAATTTTGTGGTTCATCATAAATAATTGTGATTGGTTCATCGGTAATGTCTAAAATATCAAAAGCAGCTTCAGGAATTTTTTTAACGTATTTTTTCAACATTCTATCATCAGCCACCAAACAGATCAATGCCTTGCTGTCTTCACGCTGTTTGAGCTTAAAAATTTTCTTAACTGCCTCTATGTTTGTAGCATCGCAACCGATGCCCCAAACAGTGTCAGTCGGGTAGAGGATGAGACCGCCTTCTTTTAGGGTTGATATCGCAGTGTTGATTTCTTTTTGCACGACACTTTAGGCTTTTTTAGCTACTGTAGCATATTGTAAATGTTTCATGTCCATTCCTTTAAATAACCTTGGGATATTATAGAAATAGGGTTTGCTGGATTTTTCGCCATTGATTCCAACGTGTGAAACTATTTCATAACCCAAATCTTCATACATACGTTGAATACTCTTTTTTGTAAAGAATCGAAGGTGTGTTTTGTCCATTACACCATCTTCTCTGTATTGAAAATCTTCCTTGAAGTATATTTCCCTAAAAACCCTGTAATACCTAAAATTGGGAATGGAGCTTATGACAACACCATTGTCGGTAAGTTTGTTCTTTATAATCTCTAAAACTGTATATGGATCTAATAAATGTTCCAAAACATCATTGAAATATATAGCATCAAAATAATTATCAGGAAGATCTTCAATAAAATCCTCACATGGACCTACAAATACCTTATCCAATACTTTTTTTGCTTCATCTCCGGCATCTGGCATCAGTTCGATTCCCCAAACTTCTGCTGTATTCTTATCTTTAATGGCATGCGCAAATGTACCCTCACCGCAACCGACGTCTAATACACGTTTGGCACTGTTAGGTAGATATGCCAACATTTCGTGTCGTATATTTTTATAATAGCCGTCAGGTTTGTTGTTGTAATCCATTGTTATTAAATTTGAAAAATTATCTTTGGCAAGATACTCATTTTTGAGAATGAAATCTTATGTATCTAGTATTTTATGGAGATCGACAAGCAGCTTTATGAATTTTATCCGATAGCGTTCTTTGATGAGCAGCCCATACGATTCAGATCAACTTCAAAGCCAGTTGTCTCTATAATTATTCCAGTTTACAATCAACTTCAATACACTCTAAACTGTCTTTATTCTATACAACAAACCTGTCAAAATATTGATATTGAAGTGATTGTTATTAATGACAAGAGTACAGACGACACATTGAAATATCTTTCGAATATTGAGGGACTTATCACCATACATAATCCTGAGAATCTTGGGTTTTTAAGAAATGTCAATAACGGACTCATTAAAGCCAATGGAGAATTTATTTTACTTCTAAATAATGATGTCGTTGTTTTTCCTGATTTTCTGAAAGAATTGCTCGCTGTTTTCGATGAACAGCCCGAGGTTGGTGCTGTGGGTTCTATGGCCATTCATCCATCAGGAGTGGTTTTGGAAGCGGGATCATTGTTGTTCAATGACGGAACTGCCACAAATATGGGAAGAGAACGTTTACCAAGCGATCCAAAGTATCATTATTTAAAACCTGTCGATTATTGCTCTGGCTATTGCCTTCTATTTAGACGATTGTTTCCAGATGGTAAGTTAGTACAGCTAGATGAAACTTTTCTTCCAGCATATTATGAGGAGACTGATCTGTGTATGCAATTGCAATATGATTTTGGACTGAACATTTATTATCAACCTTTTGCAAAACTCATTCATTTCGAAAGTATCTCCTATGGACAGGAGAAAGATAGTAAGAAACAACGATTAATCGATTTGAATAAAGAGAAATTTCAAAAGAAATGGTCACATGTCCTGACTTCTTCAAAATTTGTCAAAGCCCCGAAAAGAAGGAAGGTTTCAAAAGAAAAGTTTTTGAATAAGCTTTATGAAGGTAATAGTTATTTATTTGGTGAGGATGTGTTGAGTGATTCGAATCTAGCTGCTTTAAATGAACTTACCAATAAAGGTCATAAAGTCTATGTTTTATTGTCTGATGATCGAAAATCGGACCTCATCGAAAAGTTGCAAAGGCAAGGAGTTGAAGTTTTGTATCCTTATGTCAATCACAAAAACAAGAAAATTACTAGCCTTGGAATCTTACGACAATTAAGTTCTGAGGTACAAGTTTTCAGAACAAATAATGTATGGTATCGTATGTACTTTGCAATTAGCAAAACTCTTTTCACGAAATCAAATTAATGACAATGAAAGTACTTTATTTTTATCCTAACAATCCACTCGATTATAGCCAAGGAAATAATCGAAGGGCTTTATCACTTTTGGAATATTTCAAAAACAAGAATATATATTTAGATTTTGTAGGAGAAACCAGTTCTACTTTTGACCATGTTGAAATTGCCCAACTTGAAGCAGACAAACTTGTTACTAAAGGGTTTCTATTGCCACGCTCTAAAAATTCTGGGATCAATTATTTATTGAAAATTTCATTACCTCGAATGTTAAGCGATACACTCAAAGCTTTTGATCGTAGAGGTGTCAATCAACAAAACGTTTTTAACTCGATTTTAAAAAATAATTCATACGATTTTATCATTATTTCCTATTCTTGCTGGGTGGTGTTGGTAAAGGACAATCCTTATTTGAAAAAGGCCAAGATATTAGTGGACACACATGATCTGTTGACTTCTCAATTTAAAAATAAGAGAAAATTCGATTTGGGCACATATATCAGTACCGAAATGAAGCTTCTCGATATCGCAGATAGAATATGGGCCATTTCGTCGGATGAAAAATATATATATGAACAATTCTTGACGTCTACAGTGGATTTAATCCCTCATACTTTGGAGGCAGCTAAATCGGAAAACGTTCCAAAAGACATTGATATTATTTATGTGGCGAGTAATAATGAACATAACCGAAAAGGTGCAACATGGTTTTTTGAAAATGTGTATCCTAATTTGTCAAAATCTTTAAGTATTACTGTTGTTGGAAAGATTTGCGAGGAAGTGCCGGATTTTGTGAACCTCACAAAGCTGGAATATGTCGAAAATCTAACAGACATTTACAATAGAAGTAGAATTAGTTTGTGTCCAATGTTTAGCGGTACAGGTTTGAAAATAAAAGTCGTTGAGGCTTTATCACACAGTATTCCTGTTGTTTGTAATGAACGAGGTGTGGACGGATTGCTCAATAAAACAAAAAATGGGTGCTTGGTTACAAATTCCGCTAATGAATTTAGAGAATTTATTGAAAGATTATTAAACGATTCCGATTTTTATGCCTTACAAAGTAAGTTAGCAAGGGATTTTTATAGTAAGACCTTGTCGAAAGAGCACGTTTACGGTAAATTGGATTCGATATTTTGTTTGTAAATTGTGATGATGAAAAATGAATTAATCAAAGTTTGGTATCGGTTTGCAAATAAGGCCAAATATTTGCAGATTCGGAATGAAATGCGAGAGAGTAAAAGAAAGGCACGTTTAAAGCCAGACTTGATTAATAAACTGAAAAAAATTAGTGAGGTAGTGGATTCTAAAGATGAATTAAATTTTTCCCATTCAGGACATTTGGGTGATTTAATTTACGCGCTGCCACTTATTCAAGAATTATCCAAAACAAAAAAATGCCATCTTTATGTCAATCTAGGCAGGATATATGATGGTAAATACTTTAAGCATCCGAGCGGCAATGTCATGATCACGGAAAGATCATATGGCATGTTGGAAACCTTGTTGAAAGCTCAACCATATCTCACTACTGTAAAAATTTTGAAAAATGAAACAATCGATGTGGACCTTGATATTTTTAGAGAGTTTCCTTTTTCAACACAATTTCACTCTTTCAGATGGTATATTCATATTATAGGCAAACAATTGGATATGTCATTACCATATTTGAAAGTTTCTCCACATGATACAATCAAAAACAAAATTGTTGTGGTTAGAACATTCCGTGCAAGAAATGTCTTTATTGATTATTCATTTTTAAATAATTATAACGATTTACTATTTCTTGGTACCAAACAAGAATATGACGACATTAAGCAACAAGTTCCAAATATGGAATTTTATGATGTAAAGGATTTCATGGAGATGGCACAAATCATAAAAGCATGTAGATTCTATATCAGCAACCAAACCTTTGCTTATGCATTGGCAGAAGGATTGAAAGTCAATCGGTTATTAGAGGCTTACTCGGAATTTCCGGTTGTGTACCCAACGTCGTCAAATGGCTACGATTTTTATTTTCAACATCACTTTGAAAACTATGTCTCGAATTTATATGAAGAAACGAAACACTAATTCTGAAGAAGTTTATGATTAAAGTAGATGTATCTATCATAACGGTCAATTATAATAATCTCCAGTTAACGAGAAAGTTTCTGACGACTTTAACTGACTTTTTTCCAAAGACATATTCATACGAAATTATTATTGTTGACAATAATTCTTCAAAGGATAATATTTTTGAATTAGAGAAGGATTTTAAAGATTCCGAAATCATTCTTAAGATAGTTAGAAGTAACATCAATCTAGGTTTCGGAGGTGGCAATATGTTGGGCAATCAATTTGCTACAGGAACATATGTGGCTTTTATAAACAATGATGTTGAGTTTTATGAAGATTGTTTTACATCGTTGATTCAGTTTTTGGAAAAGAATGCAAATGTTGGAGTCTGTTCGCCGCATCAATACAGTATGAATTTAGAGCCTGTTATCGGTTTTGACTACTTTCAAGGTTTGCGTAAAGAACTTTTTGGTAGAAGTTTTATCGAAAAGCAACGTAAAAATGGAACGCCAAAACGAAAGCAATTACCTTATAAAGAAAATTTTGAAGTAGAAGCTTTACAAGGCTGTTTTATGTTTTTTAGAGCTGAATCTTTCGCGCTTATCGGTGGTTTCGATACCAATTTGTTCCTTTATTTTGAGGAAATGGATCTTTGTCTTCGACTTTCTAATAATAATTTAAAGAGTTTTATTGTGCCACAGACTGGCTTTAAACATCATGTCAGTGCAACGGTAAAGCAAAATCCTTTGATGAAAAGGGAACTGATGATTTCAAGATTGTACACGTATAGAAAACACTATTCATTTATGAAATATAAGTTACTTCAACTTATTATCATTTTGAAATTACTCCCGAAAACACTGACAAGCAAAAGTAATTGGCAGTTGTTTACAATTGTTTATAAAGGTGCGCCATTGTCATTTTCCTTGAAGCAGCTCCAAAAGATGAATTACAGCAGCAAAGACCGATAAACCTCGCTGTATTGAAGTGCTGCTTTATCCCAATCAAAGCTTTGGGCATGTGTCACTAATTTTGCTGATAATTCAACCTTATTTTCCTTGAAAGCCTTTAAACCTTTTTTCAAGATATCTGCCATGTATTCTGACTCATAATGATTCCAATAAATCGCATCTTTTCCGCCAATTTCTGGCAAAGATGTATTATTTGAAAGAAATACAGGTTTGCCAAATCGCATGGCTTCAATTGGCGGAATTCCAAAGCCCTCACGAAGTGATGGGAACACAAATGCTTCACAGTTTTGGAGATAAAATTGCTTGTCTGCATCATCGATTTTCCCCTTGATTAATACTCGGTTTTCGAGTTTATTTTTTTTAATTGTCTCCGCGAGCTTTCCTTGGGCATATTCTGTCAAATTATTTCCAGACAATACCAAGTCAAAGTCAGGTAGATGAGTCAGCATCTCTACCAAGGTATGGAAGTTTTTACGTGGTGTAAATTCGCCGATACTAAACAAAAAAGGACGTTTGGAAATTTTTTTAGGTTCATGATTTGCTGGAAGTGTTATATTTCGTATCGGGTTTCCGTTATAGATCACATATTCTGGAACATCTGGAACTTTGAAATGCTGATGTGTGGATAGTTTGGCGAATTCCGAAATATACGTAATCGCGTTGCTTCGATTCAATTTTGCTTGAAATCTAACATTTACTTCATGGTTGGCATCGTTTGAAATTTCATCAATAAAATTAACATCATGAACCGTCAAAAGGTAAGGAATGTCGTGATGAGGTTCAATCTTTATATTTTGATTTAACGAATGCCAAACATCGTATTTTTTTCGAATCTGAAATAACGGATAACGTCGAAGGGAATAATAATTTTTATAATTGAAATAATCTCCAAATTCTGCCTTCAAAGGTTCCACATCTTTGGCATGAAGGGTCATCTTAAAATCCTGGATATTCGCATTGTAAAGACCTTTAATCAAATGATAATTAAACTGTCCAAAACCAAAATGCTGATTTTTGATATTATGAGATTCTAAAAAAACCTGTTTCATTTACTCAATGTTTCTGTATTTGGTCCACAAAAATAAATAGCGTTTAAAAACGGCAAACGCACTCAAATACGCCAATATAAAACCTTTCTTTCCATCCAAAAAACCAAGTTTTATGATATACTGATGAAATAAGCGCCAAAAAGGACGAGCTATAAAATGATAAAATTTAGGTCTCATTTTTTTTTGATACAACATATCAGCTTGCAACTTGCTGTAGCGTGTCAATTTTTGGTTGTAATCATCAAAATTCCTATACGAATAATGATCGGAGGTATTCTTTAGAAGCTCTGTCTTGCCTTGGACTTCCAAAGTTTCATGCACCAAATTAGTGCCATAATTGCATTCTGATTTTTTGAACACTCGTACTACGCCATCATTTTGAAATCCACTATATTTTATGTGTTTTCCCATAAAGTAAAAATTTCGTTTTACTTTAAATGCAGATATATCGGATGAATTTGAAATTCTTGTTTGAATTTCAGAAGCCAATTGCTTCGAAATAATTTCATCCAAATCAAAAAACACAATCCAATCATGGGACGCTTTTTCGATGGCAAAACTCTTTTGAGAAGAGAAATTGTCCAAATCTCGCAAATAAACCTTGGCATTATGTTGTTCAGCCAATTTTACCGTGTTATCAGTGCTATGGGAATCTACAATAATGATTTCATCAGCAAACGAGAGGCTTTTGATAAAGCGCTCGATATGTTCTTCTTCATTGTGAGTTATGGCAAGCGCACTAATCATTTAATAGAGATAAAATTATGTAGATTTGTGAACAAAAGTAGTGAAACTCATTTTTTAAAGCTTTATAACCGCATAAAAAATGTAAGTAGAACGATTTGAAGGTTCAATTTTTAGAAATGTCTCGATTACCAATTTTAATGTATCATAATGTCAGCAAGAACCAAAGCGATTCTCATGGCTTGACCATTTCTGAACATTCATTAGAAAAACAGTTTGAATATTTAGTCAACGAAGGTTACCAAACATTTCATTTTTCGGAACTTCAAGATTTTGATTCAAATCATCCTTTGCCTAAAAAATCTGTTATCATTACTTTTGATGATGTGTATGTGAATCAATTAGAATTCGCCTATCCTTTGCTGAAAAAATACAATTTGAAAGCTACATTTTTTATCCCTTTTAAGTTTGTTGATGGCGTTGATTCTTGGAATAGTGATTCCGAAAAAATCATGTCAGTAGAGCAGTTGAAATCTCTGGAGGAAAGGATTATTGAATTAGGTCTGCATTCCTTTAATCATCACAATTACAAAGAGATGTCAATTGAGGAAGTCGATTCAGATTTTGGAGCTTGTTTTGATTTCATAGAGAAGCATCAATTACCTGTAAACGCGATTTTGGCATATCCTTATGGAAAGTATCCACGTAAAAATCCTGAACAAACTGAATTTTTCAAATGTCTTCAAAACAACCAAATCACTTACGGCTTGCGCATTGGAAATCGAGTCAATTCATTTCCATTTAAAAACAATTATGAAGTACAGCGCATTGATATTAAAGGAGAAGACTCATTAAAACGATTCAAGCTGAAATTAAGATACGGGAAATTGAGTTTATTTTAAACCCTTCTGAATCAACATTAACTTCGCATATCGAGAAAATACACCATACGCATTGATCCCAGAAATGGCCAATCCTGGAACACCATCCAAGAAACCACGTTTCAAAATATAGCTACTAAAAAACCTAAAGAATGGCTTAAAAACAAGCTGTAAATAAGTTGCTTTTTTTCCCTTCGCATGTAATTGTTCTGCTTGAAACCAAGCATACACATCACGTTTTTGAATATAGTGCTCAAGTCCTTTGTAGGTATAATGTAACACCGGATTTTTCAGTTTGCCGATACTCCCGTCAACAATCAATTTTTCGTGGACACTGCCTTCAAAATGACTTTTCTCTCTAACGACCAATCGTGTCACATTGCTACTGTGATGGTACAAAAAACGATTCATGAAGAAATGAGGGAAGTTAAGTTTATAACCTGTATGTTTCCCAGTTTGCATAACTTCCTGAATTTCTTGCTTTAAATTGGTTGTAATGCGTTCATCAGCATCCAAAAACAAAACCCATTCTTTCGTGGCAAATTGTAATGCATAATTTTTTTGAGCGGAAAAATTATCAAATTGCCGCTCTACGATTTTACAACTGAATTGTTTAGCAATGGCAACTGTTCTGTCAGTACTAAAAGAATCCACCACTATAATTTCATCTGCAAATTTTACAGAATACAAAGCCCTGTAAAGACAGTCTTCTTCATTGTAAGTTGGTATGATGACACTTAAGGTTTTCATGTAGATGAATCTGACGCAAAATTAGTCAATTTAATAGAAAAAGGCATCCACAATCGGTATGGGATGTTATTTGCTATTATATCCTTAAATTTGCAATTGAAATAACTGTAAAGGCATGAATAATTTAGAGATTTCCGTTATCATAAGCACATATAATTCTGAAGACTGGCTTCGCAAGGTTTTGGAAGGCTACAAACATCAGGATTATGACAATTATGAAGTGATTGTGGCAGATGATGGTTCCAGAGATACCACAAGAGAATTGATTGAATCTTTTCAAAAAGATTATCCTGTGCCATTGCGCCATATTTGGCATGAAGACGAAGGTTATCGTAGACAGCGCATCCTTAATATCGCTATTACAGAGTGTGCTTTTGATTATGTTTTATTTACCGACGGCGACTGTATTCCTCGTAAAGATTTCTTGGCTGTACACGCAAAATTTGCAGAAGAAGGATTTTATTTATCTGGAGGTTATTGCAAATTGAATATGACTTTAAGTGAAAAAATTGATCAGGAAGCCATTGATAATGGAAACTGTTTTGATGTCAAATGGTTGAAGAAACAAGATGATTTGGGAAGTAAACAAGCCTTGAAATTGTCAGCAGGTAATACATTGGCGACTTTTCTGGATTTTGTGACACCTACAGGAGCCACTTTTAATAACTGTAATTCATCTGCCTGGAAAAAAGATTTAATCGCTATCAACGGTTATGACGAACGTATGCAATACGGCGGACCTGATAGAGAATTGGGCGAACGCTTGGAGAATTATGGAATCAAAACGAAGCAAATTCGCCATCAGGCTATTTGTTTGCATCTCGATCATGCACGTGGATACAAGACCAAAGAATCGCTTGAAAGAAACTTGAACATTCGAAAAGAGGTAAAAAAAGAGAATAAAAAATGGACAGATTACGGAATCATTAAAAAGTAATTTTCTCGTGTCTTCAACTACAACTTCCGTCATTATCAGCACTTATAATCAGCCCAAATGGTTGCAAAAGGTCTTAACCGGTTATGAGCAACAAACTCATGTCAATTTTGATATTATTATAGCAGATGATGGTTCGAAAGACGAGACAAAAAATCTAATAGAACGTTTTCAAGGCACATCCAAATTTAAAGTTCAGCATATCTGGCATGATGATAACGGCTTTCAGAAAACAAAAATTCTCAACAAAGCAATTCTAGCTTCCCAAAGCGACTATCTGATTTTTACGGATGGCGACTGCATTCCCAGAAATGATTTCGTGGAAACGCATTTAGCGTTAAAAAAAAACAATCATTTTCTATCTGGTGGTTATTTCAAATTGCCCATGTCCATTTCCCAAATGATTACGGAAGAGGATATTATCAACCAGAATTGTTTTAAAAAGGAATGGCTTCTCCAAAACGGATTGGAAAAATCGTTTAAATTAAACAAATTAACTTCAAAAGGCATCAAGGAAAAAATGCTAAATAGTTTCACACCAACAAAGGCAACTTGGGATGGTATGAATGCTTCCGGATTTAAAATAGATATACTTGCAGTCAATGGTTTTGATGAACGCATGCGCTATGGAGGCGAAGACAGGGAGTTAGGAGAACGATTGATGAATAATGGTATTGCGCCAATCCAAATAAGGTATAGCGCCATTTGTGTGCATCTCGATCACGAAAGAGGTTATGCTAATTCTGAAGATACAGAATTGAACAAAAGTATCAGAAAAAAAACCAAAAGAGCTAAAAAAACCTGGACCGATTTTGGAATTTTACAGAAATGATTATTTGCTGTAAGTTCCTATTTTCCAATAGGTTTTGTCGCTATCAGTCTTATCAATCATTACCTGCTTAAAGGACAGTTGTTTCAAATTTTCAAAATAATTCCAACAACCACCTCCTTCTCTAAAAATGGAAACGATTATGATGCCGTTCTCATTCAAACTAGCAAGCATTCTATTCAACACATTCTGTCGTTCGGTATCGTGAATGTAATAAAAAACTTCATTGAAAATAATAACATCAAACGTTTGTTCAGGTTGGAAATTATGCACGTTAGCACAAATAAAATCTGCATTGCCTAGATTTAAGGCATTGGCGTTTTTTATAGAAACCGACGAAAAATCCATTCCTAAAAAATAGGAGTATGATTCGTTTTTCATTCGATCACATAAAATGCCTTCGCCGCAGCCCAAGTCTAAAATACTTGGATTGGCCGAGCCAAATTGTTCAATGTCATCAATAATCTGTTGATATCTTATGACTTCTTTGTCTCCCTTTAACTTTTCCCAGCGACCGTTCCTATATTGTCTATTCCAACGTAGTTTTCTTCTCCAATTATGAAATTTATCGATGATATTCATGCTATCTTTTATTTAAATAATGGTTAAGAAAGGAAGCTAATTTTGGAATAATGATGTTTGGCGTTAACTGATTGTACATAAAAGTAGGATCTGCTTCAATTTTTCGTCGAACCTCTCTGTCTTCAGAAAATAAATCGGGATGCACATCCAACAGATGTATCGATGTGTGTTTCACACCATCCTCAAAACTCGCCCAAGATTCCTTCATTACATAAGGAGAAAAAATGGTGAAAGTCGGTTTGTCCAAAGCTTTTGAAATGTGTACAACCCCGCCTTCATTGCCGACCAATAGAGTGCATTTATTCATTAATTGAATAAAACCTCTGATACTGTCTTCATAAATATCAATGATGATTTTGTCTTTGTTTTTACAAGAACTATATATTTCTAAAGCATCCTCCTTTTGATGTGGCGCATAGTTAAAAAGTACATAGACATCATATGTTTCCGTAATGAAATCAACAAGCTCGATGATAAAACTATATGGCATTGATTTTTGCGGCGTACTTCCCAAAACACCAAACATAATCACAGGTTTATCATACCATTGTAATTTGCTGTAATTTTTTTCGGCTTCTGTAAGATAGATTTTTGGCTTGTAGCTTGGGTTTTTTATATCAAATACGGAAGTAGTCAAATTGACTCGGTCTTCGATGGCTTTCCCACAAGTCCTGCTTTTTTCTTTTAAAAAATTAACCGTGTGCGTATAAAATGGCAACATCAAATCTTTATCGCGCTTTTTATAACTGATTCGCATTGGCGCGTTTGATAAAAGCGAAATCAATCGACTTTGAAACTTCGCATAAGGATCAAAAATGATGTCATATTGGGCTTTTCTGATCTGAATAGCCATTTTGATAAGATTTGGAATTTTTTTCAATTCCTTCTCATTGATTTCTATAATATTTTGAATATTCGGATTGTTTTCGATCACACCAATCGTGTAATCATACACCATATAATCAATGACAGATTCAGGATATACTTGTTTCATATTGGTCGCAATTAATGATGCTAAAAGCACATCACCAATTCGTTTATTCTGTATGATCAGTATTTTTTTCATTCCACTTCCTGCAAATGCAGAAATCTCATTTAATGTTTTTTATTAATAATTATTTATCACTCCATTGGAGTGACAATAATAAAAACCCTATTAAGCATTGCAAAGTATTATAATTTCTACTTTTATTAAAATATCAATTGACATATATTTGAAAATATATGAGCGAAACAAAACAGGTTGTACATTTTCATCCAAGATACGAGACTAAAAAATCACAGATTTTGGGTTTTATTTCCCAATTTAGAGAGAAAGGACAGACGGTCATGGATGGCGAACGCAACGTGATCAAAAGTTTTAATCTTGATGGTGAGAAAGTGAATATCAAGTCCTTCAAAAAGCCGAATGCTTTCAATTCAATTATCTATAAATATATAAGAAAATCGAAATCTAAACGTTCGTTTGAGTATGCTTCAAAATTGCTGGATGCAGATATATTAACACCTTTTCCAATTGCTTATATAGAAGAATTTTCAGCTTCTGGACTTCAGAACAGTTATTATGTTAGTCAACATATCGATTACGATTTCGATTTTAGGGTGTTGATACATCAGCCAAAATTTCCTGATCGAGTCCATATTTTACAACAGTTTACGGAGTTCACTTTTAAATTACATGAAAATAATGTCAATTTTTATGACCATTCACCTGGAAATACGCTTGTCGTAAAAAAAGATAATGCACAATACGATTTTTATCTGATCGATTTGAATAGAATGGTGTTTGAAACTATGGATTTTGATAAACGAATGCATAATTTTCGTCGTTTATGGTTGTCTAAAACGATGATCAAAATCATGGCAGAAAGCTATGCCAAATTGTATCAAAAAAGTTATGACGAAACACATGATTTAATGCTAAAGTATAGTCGTAATTTTCAACGCAAAATTGATAGAAAGAAAATTCGTAGAGCCGGGCGAAAGTTGAAGGTTTGATTGTGAGGCTTCAGTTTTCAGTCTTTAGTTAATAATGTAACGCACATTAAATTACACAGCCACATTATACTCCCTCAACGCATCATTGAGAGATGTTTTTTTGTTTGTACTTTCTTTTCGTTTCCCTATGATTAAAGCACAGGGCACTTGATATTCGCCAGCAGGAAATTTTTTAGTATAACTCCCAGGAATCACGACAGAACGTGCAGGAACAATACCTTTTGTTTCAACGGGTTCATCTCCAGTCACATCAATAATTTTGGTGCTCATGGTTAGAACGACATTCGCACCTAATACGGCTTCTTTTTCAACTCGAACGCCTTCCACAACAATACAACGTGACCCAATAAATGCACCATCTTCAATAATTACCGGAGCAGCTTGTAGTGGTTCCAAAACGCCACCAATACCAACACCACCAGACAAATGCACATTTTTACCAATCTGTGCACAACTTCCAACAGTTGCCCATGTGTCCACCATAGTTCCTTCATCCACATAGGCACCAATATTCACATAACTGGGCATCAAAATCACGCCACTGGAAATATAAGCTCCATGACGAGCTACTGCATTTGGTACGACACGAATTCCTTTGTTTGCATAATCCCTTTTTAAAGGAATTTTATCATGATATTCAAATATTCCAGCTTCCAGGGTTTCCATTTTTTGAATCGGAAAATACATGACCACCGCTTTTTTGACCCATTCGTTCACTTGCCATCCTCCCGTGACATCTGGATTTGGTTCTGCAACTCGAAGTGTCCCAGCATCCAATAAATCGATGACATTTCGAATGCTTTCAATAGTGACATCATTGGTTAAAAGGGAACGGTCTTCCCAAGCGTTTTCTATATTTTGGATGAGTTGTTTCATGTGTGAATTTTCAGTTTCCACAAAGATAAGTCTATAATTGGTTTTATTAAATTCAAGCATAAAAAATATGGTAGGTTTTATATAAGTTCTAACTTTGCAATTATGGCAAGACTTTTAGCAATTGATTATGGAACTAAACGCACAGGCATTGCAATTACTGATGAACTTCAGATAATCGCTTCTGGGCTAACGACTGTAGAAACGAAAAATTTATTGTCATTCTTAAAAAAATACACCACCGAAGAAAATGTTGAACTATTCATTATAGGAGCACCTAAACAAATGAATAATGAAGTTTCCGAAAGTGAAGCGGCTATTCTTCCGTTTATAGATAAACTTACTAAATCGTTTCCAAAAATTCCCATCAAAAGGGTAGATGAACGGTTTACCTCAAAAATGGCTTTTCAAACCATGATTGATAGTGGCCTTTCAAAAGGTCAACGACGAAACAAGGCTCTAGTGGACGAAATCAGTGCAACCATCATCCTTCAGAGCTACATGTCTTCACATCAATAGTTTCGCAAGATTTTAAAGTGAATAAACTAAATTCCTAATCAAATTTGTACTTTTGCACATTAAAATTAAGAATCTATGATTTTACCGATTGTCGCCTATGGTGATGCCGTTTTAAGAAAGAAAGCTGAAGATATTTCTAAAGAGTATCCAAAACTAGATGAGCTGATTTCAAACATGTACGAAACCATGTATGGTGCGTTTGGAGTTGGTTTGGCGGCACCACAAATTGGTCTTGCAATTCGACTGTTTTTGGTAGACACAAGCCCTTTTTCTGAAGATGATGATTTTACAAAAGAGGAGCAGGACGAACTCAAAAATTTTAAGCGTACGTTTATTAATGCCCAAATTCTTGAAGAAGCAGGTGATGAATGGGCATTTAATGAAGGCTGTCTGAGTATTCCAGATGTAAGGGAAGATGTTTTTAGAAAACCAGAAATCACCATTCAATATCAAGACGAAAACTTCATTACAAAAACTGAAAAGTTCGATGGATTGATTGCACGTGTTATTCAGCATGAATACGACCACATCGAAGGTGTGTTGTTCACCGATAAATTATCTGCATTAAAAAAACGTTTGATCAAAGGACGTTTAGGAAATATTTCAAAAGGAAAAATTGACGTAGAGTACAGAATGCGTTTTCCTGATATGAAAAAGAAACGTTAAAAATTAAGTTCAAATAGAGCAAACTTTTATATTTGTTCACTTGAAAAAATAAAAATTTATGAGTTTAGATAAAATTCTTTCCATTTCTGGAAAACCAGGCCTTTATAAAGTTGTAACACCAACACGAAACGGATTTGTTGCCGAATCGTTATTAGATAACAAACGAATCACTGTCAATGCACACAGCAACGTCAGTATTTTGAGCGAGATAGCTGTCTATACATTGCAGGAAGAGTTGCCATTGCGTGAGGTTTTCAAAAAAATCCGAACAAAGGAAGATGGAAAAGAAACTTCAATCAGTCATAAAGATGATAAAAATGTACTAGAAGAGTATTTCTTTGAAGTACTTCCAGATTATGATGAAGATCGTGTCTATCCAAGCGATATCAAAAAAATAGTCCAATGGTATAATTTGCTTCAGAAGCATGATATGTTGAGTGCATTGGATGAGAAAAAAGAAGAAGTGAAAGCTGCTTCTGAAGAGGAATAAATTTCCAGAATAAATTAAAAAATGTATCGGTTCGAATATTTTAGGCTCTGTTTTTACGAAAATAGAGCCTAAAATGTATCAATAACTTTCAACACATAGTCAATTGGTTCTCGATGCATTTTGAATCAAGTGTTTGTAATCCTTGATTCAAAACACTCGAACTGACATTTTGATTTTAAGTTAAAAATCAAGATCATATAATGTTCACAGAAACTTCAAGATAACTATATATGAACATTTACAATAATCGTATTTTTGAAGTATAAATCGAGATTATGACAGATAAAACCCAACACTTAAAAGCATTTGAACGATTGCTCATCATTATGGATGAATTGCGCGAGCAATGTCCATGGGACAGGAAACAAACCATGGAATCTCTTCGACATTTGACCATTGAAGAAGTATACGAGCTAGGAGATGCCATATTGGACAACGATTTGGACGAAGTCAGAAAGGAATTGGGCGATTTATTATTGCATATTGTATTTTATGCTAGAATTGGGAGTGAGACCAAAGATTTCGATATTGCTGATGTCTGTAATGGTATTTCGGATAAATTGATTGAGCGTCACCCACATATTTATGGTGATGTCAAAGTAGAAAATGAAGAAGATGTCAAACGTAATTGGGAACAAATAAAGCTCAAGGAAAAAGGGAAGACAAGCGTTTTACAAGGAGTTCCAAGGAGTTTGCCAGCGATGGTAAAGGCCAATCGTATTCAAGATAAAGTGGCTGGTGTCGGTTTTGACTGGGAAGAACCACATCAAGTTTGGGAAAAAGTAGTGGAGGAGTTACAGGAGTTTAAAGCAGAATCGGATGCTGGCAATAGAGATAAAATGGAAAGTGAATTTGGTGACGTGTTATTTTCTTTAATCAACTATGCGCGATTTTTAAAAATAAATCCAGAAAATGCTTTGGAACGCACCAATAAAAAATTCATAAAAAGATTCCAATATCTAGAGGCTAAAGCTTCGGAAATCAATAAGAAATTGTCGGATATGACCTTGGCAGAAATGGATATTTTTTGGGAGGAAGCAAAAAAAGTGTAATTTTTTTTCCTTGTGGTAATCCAAAACTGTTGGGCGAACCGTATATATGATATATTGAAACTAACTTTAGTTTCATAATCATAAGTAGGTAATCTTAATTTTATTTTAAGCGGTAATAGTTAAGATTAAAAATTTAGTTTAGTTAGGGGTCAAAATCCTATCCACCAACAGGCGGATAGGATTTGATTTTTGGAGATGTTTTGAGGGTTTTTTCAGGACGGGTCAAAATGGCTTACAACGTTTTGTATGATTGGTTGCGTGTTTAAGTACCTAATTTAGCAAATAATTACTGAATAGAAAAGCCGCGAGTACTTTCGTAAATTGTCTAAAACCAAGCAATTATTTATACACGTTGTTAGAGATAGTTTTACTTAATATTATTAATTCTATCGTTCAATTCTTTTAATTTTTTAATAAGATTCTCAAACGACTCCGTTTTTCCGTAAAACATACTTTCTTTCATAGCCAAATAGTCCTTTTCATATTCATCAATAACTTCAGCTGGTGGAATGAAATTTAATGTTTTATACTTATGTGTATCATAATCTACCCAAGAAACTTTAGTTAGTTTATTTCGATGAGCTATAATTGTATCGTACAATTCTTTGTCTTCTATAGCTTTTTCCAGATATTCAGTTTCCATAAGTCTAGAAATGTCATACAAGTGTCTTGTCATTCGCTCACTTCTTATTTTTCTATTTTTTGGTTTTTGAAATTCTTCATGTAATAAAAACATTTTTTCAATCAAAGTTCTGGTCGGCGTAACAGTAGGTATAATTACAGGTTTGTCAATAAATTTTTGATCTGGATAAATTTCACTTATTACGGATGACAATTCTTTATTTTCATATGGCTCAATTAGTGATCGAGAACTAATTTCAATCAAGATTCTCGGTTGAAGATAGTCCTGTTTTTCTACTAATGAATTATACCTTAACTCTAAAGCTAATGGGTCTGTGTCAGATTCTTCAAATTCTGTCACACTTAATTTGAACTCACTTACTCCGTTATCTAAAAGAGCTTTTTTAAGGATTTCGGGAAACTTTTCGTCGACATATTTACAAGAAGCTTTTCTTAAGTTTTTGACTTGGCTTCGAGTCAAATCGCCTTTAAAATCAAAAAAAGATCTATCTATTGCTAAATCAATATCTTCCGAAAATCGTTCTATTATTCCCCAAGCTTTACTTAAGGAAGTTCCTCCTTTGAAAACTAGATGTTTGGCTATTTCTGTTGAGAATATGGCTTGTAGTGCTATCATAACCCATAAATCTTTTTCTACAGCGACAGGCAGTAATCCAGTTTTTGAGCTTACTTGGTTTATAGCAATTCTTCTATCTTCTTCGGATAGTTTAAACCATTCTTCCATAACTTATAATTTAATCAATTCCTTAAATATTTTTGCAATCCATTGTGGTGCCAGTTTAACATCGTGTCTTACTAGCTCTTTATCAACAGTAAATAATAACTGTTCTATTTTTCCTTTAATTTTTGAACTTATATTTTCTTGCCCTAATTCTTTTAGGGCTTGAATGATTAGTATGATTTTGTCACTTTTTACTGAAAGTAGTTTTGGGGAAGCTTTTTTGAATTTTATACTACCATTATTAATTTTTATTGATCTTGAAGAACCATCAGTTAGATATACGATGTTCATTGGAACTTGTGTAGATAATCCTAGTTTATTAAGAGCTTGAATACCTGTAGGGATTATTCTAGCTTTATCTCTTTTCGCAATTGCAATAGCAATTTCCTCAATAGTTGGATATAAAATACCAAAAGTAGGATGCTTTTTAGGATATAAATAAATTCCATGAGCTAATCGCAAAAGGAATTTATCATCTTCTAATCTATTTAAGGCTTGTCTTACGGCAGTAGAAGAACCGATTTTTGAAAAATCAGACGGGAAAAAAATTTTCCCCGTTTTATAATTAGTAATAGCCTTTTTTACTTGTTTTTCAATAGATAGAGCCATTTTTTAATATTAAGTCTGTCACAAATATAGTAAATAATTGTGACAAAATAATAATTGAGTATAGCTATAAGGAAGAGTTTGATTATAACACTAAATATTAGTATAATAAGTAAAGAGCAGGAAGCAAAACTATAGTTTGCTTCCTGCTCTTTACTTTGTTTTTACTATCACAAGTTCTTTACTTAATGTTCTTTTTATTATAATTCGAATGGATTAACATTAAGTAAAGAACTTGTGATAGCGAAGGTACTGTTTTTTTTGACAAAGTCAAGTGTGTTCTTTGGGTAATTTAACTGAATTATCCCTAACACTTGTATAACCGCAATTAAATAAGATTAATAGAATTTTAAAATTTCCACTCCGAAATCTTTCAATACAACTCCTTGATCTTCTTTAACTTCTCCTCCCAAACAGCCAGATTGTCTTTATGACCTTCGATGTTTTTCAACACACTTTTAACCAAAGGATTGGTTTCATCTACATTTGAGAAAAACTGTAAATTATTTTCCAGTTGGTTAATTTCGCTTTTGGCTTCATCTATTTTTTTACGAATAAAGTTGTGTTCGTTATCTAATAGACGTGTGTCATCCGGTTGTGCCAAATTCTCAAGTTTGTTCTCAAATTTGATCATCTCCACTTCTGTTTTGTCCATTTTTAAACTGCTGAAAAGGCCGTCAATTGTTTTATTGAATTTTCCTTCGATAAAACGTTTGTTTTGTGGCACTTGACCGAGTGCTTTCCACTCTTCAATTTTACTTTTGATGGATTCAACATTTTCTTCTGGCGAGCCGCTCAATTTGAATTCTTTCATTTCATCCAAAAGTTTGACTTTCTTATCAAAAGCGTCAAATTGCTCTTGATTTTCAGCTTTACGTTCCGCATGTACTTGATCGAAATAATGGTTGCAGGCAGCCTTAAAACGGTTCCAAATTTTGTCACTATCTTTTCTTGGGACATGACCGATATTTTTCCATTCCGCCTGAATCTTTTTCATCAATGGCGTTACAGTTTCAAATTCTTTACTGTCTTTGTTGTCTTCAGCGATTTTGATTAAGTCTAATTTTTTCTGAAGATTATCATATTGATCTTTCTTGAGATTTTTATAAAATCCGTTCTTTTTACGATTAAAAGTTCTTACTACTGCCTTGAATTTAGACCAAGTAGCTTCATTTACTTTTTGTGGTACTTTGCCAGCATTGAAGAAGTCTTTACGAAGCGCTTCTATTTTTTTGATTTTTTTCTGCCATGCCTGATGTGAGTTCGCTTCGTCTTTCGCGACTTCATCAATTTTAGAAATGATTTCTTCCTTCTTTACCAGATTATCTTCATGAACTTGGTCCATATTGGCAAAGTAAGCTTGACGTTTGTCGTGAATAGTTTTGGTGGAATTACTGAATCGTTCCCAGATAACTTCTCGTTGTTCTCTATCTACAGGTCCTAAATCTTCCTTCCACATTTTATGGAGCACTTGCAGTTCTCGAAAAGCGCGGTTGCTATTGTCATCTTGCGCCAATTCTTCGGCTCTGTCAATTATTTTTAACTTTTGTTCTAGGTTGTGTTTAAAGTCCATATCGCGTAAATCGCGATTTAGATGCAAGAAGTCATAGAAAATCTCTACGTGGTGATGATAGCTATTCCAAGCATTATTGTATTTATCTCTTGGAATGGGGCCCGCATTGCGCCATTGTTCCTGTAAATCCTTGAAATGTTTGTACGTCGTATTGATATTCTCTTCAACATTGATCAAACCTTTGATTTCTTCAATAATTTGAAGCCTGTTTTCAAGATTAGATTTAAGGTTTGTTTCTAATGTTTTATAGTAGGCATTTAGATTCTTTCTATAATCGTTATAGGTTGAACTAAAGCGTTTTTTTACAGGACTGGAGTAATAAAAATCAATTTCGCTGCCACCTTCAGCTATAAATTCTTCCTTTTTTTCTTCAAGAATTTCGGAGAATTTCGCATTGAATTCAGATTTGATATCATCTACATGCGATTTAATGGTTTGAACTTTATTAGTTTTTAATAGATGTTCAAATTCATCAACTAACTGATCCATTGACATGGCATGATAATCTTTTTCCTCCAAAGCATGTCGATCCATGTTGTCCGCATCTTCTGCATCTTCCGCATTGGCATCGTCAATTTCTTCGACATGATCTTTCGGCTTTTTAGGAGCCACAACTGCATCGGTTTCAATTGTGTCTTCATCCGTTTGTTCTTCAACAGTGTCTTCACTGCTGATGTCTGTTTCGGACGATGTAGATGATTTTTCGGAAGTTTCCGATGGTTGTTGTTCAGATTCTGTGTCGGTAACGGCAGATTCGAGGGTTTCATCGCTTTTTGTGGAGGCTTCAACTTCATTATCAATCACCGTTGCTTCTTCATTTGGCGTTGTTTCCTCTATTGTTGCTTCGGCTTGTTTCTTTATTTCTGAAGCATCTACTTCCTTTTTTCCATCTGCGTTATGCAGGTTATCATTCTCTGACATTGTTACAATGTTTTGGTTCAATTTATCAATAAGGGTTAAAGATACTAACAACTCATTAGAATACAAAGTAAAAACGGCTTTTGGGACTTTTAGGCCATACACCAAATATCCCAGGATTTCTCGGCTTGCAGTTCGAGCATCTTGAATCCATTACTGGTGGTAGCGCCCTTTATTTCGCCACAAATAAGAAATTTAGTTTGAATAGGATTGTAGATGAGGTCGTAGAGTAGATGTCCTCGTGTAATGCCATCATATGGAATTTCAGGACATTCATTCACATTTGGATGTGTGCCAATTGGCGTACAGTTGATAATAATTTGATAAGAGGCAATAATGCGTTCTGATAGATTTTCGTAAGTATATTTTGCGGTGCCAGAAGACTTTCTTGAAACAAAATCAAATGGAATATTGAGGTTTTTTAAACCGAAAGCAACACCTTTTGAAGCGCCACCTGTTCCCAATATCAATGCTCTCTGATGACTAGGAGTTAATAAAGGTTGTAGTGAGTTCTGAAAGCCATAGTAGTCAGTGTTAAATCCCTTTAGGATTCCGGAGCTCTCAATTTTGATGGTATTGACAGCTCCAATTTCTTGCGCGATAGGATCCAATTCATCCATATAAAGCATGATGCTTTCTTTATAAGGAATGGTAACATTCAGACCCAATAATTCAGGATGGTTGTTTATGACTGTGGGAAATTGTGATATATCCTCAATATCAAAATTGTCATAGGAATAATCTAGCTCATCATTTTCAAATTTGGCCCCGAAGTGCGTTTTTGAAAAGGAATATGAAATATTTTTCCCTATAAGACCAAAGTTAGGCAACTGATTGACGCGATTTTTGTCCATACCATTCTAAAGCTAGTACGACGACGATTCCTACTGCAATATAAACAATTGCAAGATACGTTTCACTATTGAGATGTGGAATATAGCGTTCATAATTTGAAATAATTTTAGATCCTTTGGAATCATATAAGAATTCACCCTGTTCCGACAAATTATAAATGGTGTGTTTCCATGGCCAGACAACACCCAAACTTCCGACAATAAATCCGATAATTGTGGCAATTGTAACGCTTTTATGATGTTTTAAAATATAGGTGAGAATATGTGAAAAAGTGACCAAACCAACGACAGACCCAAGTGTGAATACAGCCAAGACCTTGAGGAGTCTAATGCGCGCAGCGTTGTGTATAAAATCGAAGTTGCCAACAATCACTTCATAAAATGTATCCGAAAGCGCATTGACGGAATCCACCAATAAAAGAACATAATTTCCAAGAATAATAAGAATGAACGAACCGGAGAAACCAGGCAATGTCATGCCTGAAACACTTATGATTCCACAGAAAAAAACGAACCATAGATTGTCGTTCTCCTTTGCAGGATCCAAAAAACTTATGCCAACTCCAATACTAATTCCTATAGCAAAGGACAATATAGTCTTGTAATTCCATTCTCGAAATTCCTTTTGGATGTAATAAATCGAGCCAACGATCATTCCGAAAAACAAGCTCCATACGTATAATTCATAATGTTTTAAAAAATAGTCAAGTAGTTTTGAAACGCTGAAATAACTGACAATCATCCCTAAGAACAACAGACTCAAAAAACGACCATTGATATATTGGTAGAACGATTTGAAACGACCATTAAAAAGTAGTTTAAGTGCAGTTTTGTTGATTTTTTGAAGGGAGTAAATAAATTCTTCATAAAACCCCGCTACGAAAGCCACAACACCGCCAGATACACCTGGAACTTTATTAGCTGCACCCATGCCTAGGCCTTTGATGACCAAAAATAATCGATCCGTAAAAGTTCGGGTGCTTTGCATGTTACTCCTTTTTGTTTCCCAATTTTTCTAGTATGAAAATAGTCAAAAATCCAACGAACATTAGACAAATTGCAAAAACTAATTGTGGATCTCCATCATAACTAAAAGGTGAAATGCTTTTTTCCACTAACGGGATGTCGATACCAGCTGAATCTTTCCGCCAGGTCAGTACTTTTTTCCATGGCCAAATCTTATTGAGCGATCCAAAAATAAAGCCAGTCAATACAGCCAGGGTGATATTGGGATAGTTTTTAAATAACCATTTTAAAACATGACTGAAGCTCAAGATTCCAACTAAAGCGCCTGCAGCAAAAATGGCAATTTTTTTGAAATCGAAGTCATTAAGTGCATCGCTCAAAGTTTTGTAGGCGCCGAGAATCACTAGAATAAATGCGCCTGAAATTCCGGGAAGTATCATCGCGCAAATGGCCAAGGCACCAGCAAAAAATAGAAAAATGGAACTGTTAGAGTCAGCCATTGATGGCAATTGGGAAATATAATAGGCAAATAGAGCGCCTAAAAGAAAAACCACCACAGTAACTAGTGTCCATTTTTTGATTTGTTTGCCCACAAAATAAACACTGGCAACGATCAATCCAAAAAAGAAAGACCAGATTAAAATTGGATGGTTTTCAATGAGGTATTTTGCCAATCGCATAAAGGACACAAAACTGATCAGGATTCCTGTAAAAAGAGCTATCAAGAAATTACCGTTCAATTGTTTCCAGAATTCTCCAAATCCTTGCTTTCTCAAGGTTGTAAATAAGGAGAGGTTGACGCCGCTTATCGTCTCGATCAATTCTTCATAAATACCAGAAATGAGTGCAATGGTACCACCTGAAACGCCTGGAACTGCATCTGCAGCTCCCATTGCCATACCTTTCAAAGAGACGATGGCATAATCTTTTAAATTTCTTCGCATAGATAACTTTAAAATAGAGGGTTAAAGGTATGTGTTTTTGAAAGAGTTTTTTAGTCAGAAACTAAATTATGAACTGTTTTTTATCTAACTGTTGTAAATTGGATAGTTAACAGTTTTGAATAAAGTGAACAGACTAAACTCGTTTTTATTTGGAAGCTTTCTTGGAGTTGGATATAAAATCCTTGATCTTTTTTTGTTTTGCAACCCTTGGGAATAACTCTTCAATGATAAAGTCAAATTCAGAATTTAGCAATAAGCCGTTTTTTAAATGATACGTTCCTTTTTCAGGTTCTAAAAGTGTGAAATAAATTCCTGCAAGACGATATTCGATTTCAGCAGTTTCTGGATAGAATTCAGCAGCTTGAATCAAATTAAGAGCAGCGGCTTCACATTCTCCTAACTTTATTAATATATCACCGCGCGATAACCACGTATCTAATTCGTAGTTACCTAGATCCAAGGTTTTTTTATACCCGCGTTCGGCCTCCTCTAGAAAATGCATACGATTGTTGATTTGTGCATATAATTTCCAATAAGACACATTATCCTGATCAATATTAATCGCTTTATTGATGTAATAAAGTGCTTTCTGAAAATTTTTTCTTCCACAATAAAACTTGGTAATCGCAATCCAACCTTTATCCAGTAAAGGATCTTCATGAACTGTTTTGTAAAAGTATTGCACTGCAGCGTCATAGTCGCCCAATTTCTCATAACAATTACCAATTCTCAGCAAAGCAAAGGAAGTAGGATCTTCAAGTGCCAGAGTAATCTTGTAATTTTCAATGGCCTCAACATATTTCTTCTGTTTTTCGAGCACTTTACCTTTTTCAAGATAAGCGCCTACAAAAGTATCATCTGAAATAATTGCAAATTCAAAAGCAGCCAACGATTTCGTATAATCCTTCAAGGCATAATGCTGACGTCCCAACTGATGCCACGCGACCTCACTATATGGATTGTTGTCTAAATAATGATTCAAGAAATCCACCGCTTCATCATTTAAATCTAAAAAGTCGAAACAATAAATGATATTATAAAGTGCGGAATAATCTTCATTATCAAGGTTCAAGCATTTGATGAAATAGTTTTTTGCATTTTCAAATTGATCCAAGAACAAATATTCCATACCTATTAGGGCATATAAATCGGCTTCATCATCTTCCTCTTGAATCATTTTGAGTGCAATCATCAAAGTGTCAATTGCTTTTTGATGCTCGTCCCGTTTGGACAGAATACTCGCTTTTTGGATGTAGATTTCTTCGTTTGTCGGTTCTAATAGATATAAAGCATCTAGAAGTTTGTCAGCAAGTTGCAACTTGTCTTCCAACACATAAATTTCCACTTGAAACAATTTAAGATTCACAGATGTCGGATGCTGTTCCAAGCCCATTTTGATGGCTTTTTTAGCAAGAGGAATCTTACCGATTTCTAAATAATGATAAATGATGTTTTCGAATTCACCCGAATCAAAGAATAAAACACCATTAGTTTTAAGCATTGATTCAAATTTTGTCAGAGATTGATTAGTGTTGTCGTCACGTTGACTGAACTCCATAAGCAGTTGTAAAGGTTTGCTGAAATAAATGTACAGTTATCATTAGGAAACTCAAGGTTTCAAGCTTAATGTTTTCAACAAATTAGTTAACAGTTGAATTTTAAATTGAAGTAGAATAAATTTTAAAACTGGTAAACAGTCTGTTAGGATCTATTTTTTGCGTTTGTTTTTGTCTGAAATCTTATCCAAAACGGACAGAATTATATCACATCCTGAAAGGATTTCGTCGTTGGAAATGGTCAAAGGCGGCGTTATACGGATGGCTTTCGGTTCAAAAAGTAACCAAAATAAGATCAATCCTTCATTTTGACATTTTAAAATCACCTCGTTAACAATTTCCGCAGAAGGTAATATGGCGGCTAACATTAAGCCTTTACCACGAATTTCTTTAATGAGTGGATGCTTTAAATGTTGACGAAATAGTTGTTCTTTTTTTACAGCTTCTCGCATCAGATTGCTTTCGGTCACTTCTTTTAGAGTTGCCAAAGCAGCGGCTGCAATTACGGGATGACCACCAAACGTGGTGATATGCCCGAGTTTTGGATGATCCTTTAAAGTAGACATCATGCCTCGAGACGCTGTGAATGCACCAATTGGCATTCCGCCTCCAAGACCTTTCCCAGTGACAAGAATATCTGGAACGCAATGATAGTGCTCAAATCCAAATAACTTGCCTGTGCGACCAATGCCCGGTTGAACTTCATCTAAAATCAATAAGGCGCCAACTTCGTCACAACGCGTTCTAACTTTTGAGAGATAATTTGATTTTGGTTCAATAAAACCAGCGCCACCTTGAATGGTTTCCAAAATAACGGCCGCTGTTTTTCTTGTGATTTGTTGAATCGCCTCACAGTCATTAAAACTGATAAAATGGACATCTGGTACTAATGGACGAAAGGCTTGTTTGCGCTCTTCGTAACCCATGACGCTCATCGAACCCATGGTATTGCCATGATACGCGTGTTTTGCGGCAATGATTTGACTTCTTCCAGTCGCTCTTCTTGCTAATTTTAGCGCTCCTTCAATGGCTTCTGTACCAGAATTTGTCAAATACGTGGTTTCCAACGATTCAGGAAGGTGTTTTGCTAAAAGTTTTGTCAATTCTACAGCTGGTTCCTGGATATATTCACCATATACCATGACGTGCATGTATTTATCCAATTGATTTATGATCGCTGCAATCACTTTTGGATGGTTATGGCCTAAAGTACAGGCAGAAACGCCAGCAACAAAGTCAAGGTGAGGTTTATTATTGGTATCGTAAATATAGGAGCCTTCCGCATGGGAAATCTCCATAGCTAATGGATGCGGAGTTGTTTGTGCTTGATATTTTAAAAAATCCTCTGACATTAATTTCCTTTTTTCATCACTTGCTTTAGTGGCGTTTTGGCTGCAGCTTTTGTAGAATCTGATTTTTTTATGATTTCGTCAGGAATGTTTCTTGACGCTTTTTGGACTTCATCCTCTTTGGCATCTTTTGGTGATGCATCTTCTACACGTTGCAAAAGTTCTTCGTCGAAAAATTCTTCTTGCGGTACGTAGGCGTCCAATCCTCTGATTATTGGCAACACTAAAGGAGGATCGTCTTTGAATAAATCTTCGACACTTAAGGGTCGCTCCTCATCACGCCAAACAAAACCTCTTAATTTTCTCGCATTCTCGGGAAATTCCGATTCTGGATAAATATCACCATCCACTTGATTTATGAATCTGGTCTCGACAATTTCACTGTTCTCAATCTGCATATTAATACTTCCAGATTTTGACTTGTTGATACCAATCAATTCATTTTTGTCATCTCTCATAAAATAAATGACTTCAGCATTTTTGAGGATGTCCACATTGTACAATTCATTGTCCCTGAAAAGTCCAATTAAACGTTGACCTTTAGTTTGACTATAACCATCGCCTAATGTATCCTTGCTCACAATGAAAGCATTGTTAAACACCAATAACGAATCCAATTGCTCGGTTTCAGGATTTGAAATCAGGTGAATCGTGTCGCCAGTCATTTGGTTGCCAACATTCCATAATACCGGATTTCGTTTAGAAGTAAAAGCATCTGTGGAAGAAAAGCGTGCTAAATTTATCAAACGCGTCAGTCCTGTCTTATGATCGGCATGAATGGAATCTGCCTTGCCGCTCATATCACTTTTAAATAATTTTGCATTGTAATAAGCTCTTGTAATTCTGCTTTCTGGAGGACCATTGACTCGAATGGTATCACTATGCATATATAGAGAATCGCGTTCTTGAACTGTGATCACTAGAGCTCGTTTCGTTATAAAAACAGAATCCTTTGCTTTCCAAACTTCCGCATAGTGACCTTTGGCAACACTATTATTAATTGTGTCTGTAATTTTTATATTGTTGGTTGCAGAGGCAAAATCCTTGTTTCGATCAAAATACATGCTATCACCTTCTATGATGCGACTTTCATAATCGATTCTGGATTTTTTAACAAAATAACCTGTGTCTTTTTCAGTATCGTAGAAACCACGTTCACAATAAATGGTACTTGTTTCACCAACAATAGTAGATGGTCCATATAAATAGGCATGGCCATTCACAGAATAAAAATCTAATTGGTTGGTATTAAGCGTATATTCTGGATTTACCAAAACAACATCATTCACGAATTGATATTTTTTGCTATCCATGTAATAGCGGCCAATCCGGCTGGTGATTGTGCCAGAGGAATCACGTACCACTTTTCCTCCAGTATTGTAGAAAGCCTGCTGTTTTACCTTATCAAAATGAAGTGTATCTGTTGTTAAGGTTGATTTTGGTTCTGTCAAAACCACGTCACCACTAGCAAACGCCAATTGTGTTTTTCCACTATATTCAACATATTTGGCATTCATATTGACAGTATCGCCTTGCTTCATGACCACATTACTGAAAGCTTCTATGAAATCTTCTTTTTCGTAATAAACAGCTTTATCGCACCACATATCAATTCCTTCGTGTGCAAAATGAACTTGCTGCATATTATCTCTTGTGAAGACAGTAACACCAGGACCTCTTAATGAATCTGAATTGGCAAAGGGCGCATATTCAATGCGTATCTTTTTTGATGTTTGTGCAGAAATGGTTATCGTGAAACACAAATTAAATACAAGAAGAAAAACGTAATGGAATGTTTTCAAGATGTCATGGATTTGTTTTCAAAAATAACTTTTAAATTTAAGTACTAATGTTAGTTAACAAAAGTTTTAACAGTTGGTTTTTGTATCATCGAGCGCAGGAGATAACCCTTTGCAAGGGATCGACTGCGCAAAAAAAACTATTATTTATCTGACGATTGTCTGCTTCCTGTCTGGACCAACAGAAACAATTGTAATCGGGATTTCCAATTCTTTTTCAAGATATTCGATATAATCCATCAATGGTTTCGGCATTTGTGATGCTTCGGTCATTTCAGTTAAGTCGGCTTGCCAACCTTTCATCTCTGTATAAATAGGAGAGAGGTTTTCTGCTTCTATATTGAATGGCAAATGGTGAATAGTTTCGCCTTTATATTTGTATGCTGTGCATACTTTTAAGGTCTTAAACCCAGAAAGTACGTCACCTTTCATCATGATCAATTGTGTAACACCATTGACTTGACATGCATATCGTAATGCCACAAGGTCTAACCAGCCACAGCGACGCGCACGTCCTGTTGTTGCGCCAAATTCGTTACCAACTCGACCCATGGTTTCACCATCTTCGTCAAATAATTCTGTAGGAAAGGGTCCTGATCCAACTCTCGTAGTGTAAGCCTTGAAAATTCCAAAAACTTCGCCGATTTTATTCGGAGCAATTCCCAAACCTGTACAAGCCCCTGCTGCAGTTGTGTTTGAGGAAGTTACAAACGGATAGGTTCCAAAATCGATATCCAACAAGGAACCTTGAGCACCTTCTGCCAAAATGGATTCACCTTTTTTTTGTGCTTGATGTAAATATTCTTCTGAATCGATGAATTTTAAAGATTTCAATACTTCAATTGATTTGAAGAATTCGGTTTCCAATTCTTGTAAATCATACTGAACATCAACATTATAGAAAGCAATCATCGCTTCATGCTTATCTGCCAAGGCACGATATTTATCTTTCCAATCTGCTAATTCGATATCTCCAACACGAATGCCGTTTCTACCAGTTTTGTCCATATATGTTGGTCCAATCCCTTTTAAGGTTGAGCCAATTTTTGCCTTTCCTTTAGATGCTTCACTTGCAGCATCAAGAAGACGATGGGTTGGTAAAATAATATGTGCTTTTCGTGAAATCAACAATGATTTTCTAAAGTCAACATTTTGCTCTTCAAGTTTGTCTAATTCCTTATTGAAAATCACAGGATCAATGACAACGCCATTACCAACAAGATTTATTTTGTCTTCATGAAAAATTCCTGAAGGAATGGTATGCAGCACATGCTTTTTCCCGTTAAAAACTAACGTATGACCTGCATTTGGCCCACCTTGAAAACGTGCAATAATATTGTATTTGGAGGTCAATACATCGACAATTTTTCCTTTGCCTTCATCGCCCCATTGTAGTCCAAGTAGTAAATCTACTGCCATTCTATAAAATTAATTTGGTTGTTTGTTTTTCGTTCCGTAAAAATAGAGTGAGTGATTGGTGATGGAAATGTCAAAGACTTCCTCAATCGTTTTTTTGATGATTTGGATTCTAGGATCGCAAAATTCGATAACCTCTCCAGTATCTGTCAGGATCACATGGTCATGCTGTTTGTCAAAGTACGATTTCTCGTAATGTGCTTGATTCTGTCCGAATTGATGTTTTCTCACTAAAGCGCATTCAAGAAGTAATTCTATGGTATTGTAAAGCGTAGCCCGACTTACGCGATAATTCTTGTTTTTCATCTTGATATATAAAGATTCAATATCAAAATGCTCCTCACTATCGTAAATTTCCTGTAGGATAGCATAACGTTCCGGAGTTTTCCGATGACCTTTGTCTCCCAGAAATTTTGTAAAGACATTTTTTACGATTTCCTGATTATTTTGTTCTGTTTTTAGACTCATAGTGTATCTCGAAACTTCGGTGCAAATTTACGGTTTTTAAACTCTTGTCACCTTATCTATACCGTTAATTTTTTTAAGATTGTCCATCAGTTTTTTGAGCATCGTACTGTTTTTGACCACAACGTTTATTTTTCCTGAAAAGATACCATCGTCACTTTCAAAACTAATACTTTTCATGTTCACGTGCATGTGAGAAGAAATAACATTGGTAATATGATTGACCAAACCAAGATTGTCAATTCCCGACAAGGTGATTTGAGCTGTAAAATCCTGTTGTGAAGAGTCAATCCATTTGGCCTGCATGATCCGATAGGCATAATTAGACTGTAGGCTCACTGCATTAGGACAATTTTTTTTATGGATTTTTATACCTTCATTTATAGTTAAGAAACCAAACACATCATCCCCTGGAATAGGATTGCAACATGCTGATATTTTATAATCCAATTTTTCTTCTTCTTTGCCAAAAACAAGCATGTCGTATTTGGCGGTAATCTCATCTTTATCAATATCAAGAGCAACTGTTGGTTTACGGATTTTACTCTTAATGTAGCTCATAAAGGCATTGCTGCGAGAATTTGCATACTCCTTTAGCATTGAGTTGTCAATTGTACCAACTCCAACTCTGTAAAATAAATCAAGACTCGTTTTTAGTTTAAAATGAACCACCATCTCGTTGATGGACTTTTCATCTAAAGCTATTTTGAGTTGCTTGAGTTTACGACGTAAAATTTCTTTGCCGTCTTCGGCAACATCTTTTTTCTCATCCTTGAGGGAGGATTTTATCTTACTTCGGGCTCTGGCAGTGGTTGCGTAATCTAGCCAGTTTGGGTTTGGTCTAGCATTTTCGGCCGTCAGAATTTCTACCTGATCACCACTTTGAAGCTCATGACTCAATGGTACTAATTTACCGTTCACTTTGGCACCTCGTGTTTTCATTCCAATTTCAGTATGTATGCTGAAAGCAAAATCGAGAGGTGTTGCACCTTTTGGCAATGATTTTAAATCACCTTTGGGTGAAAAGACGAATATTTCTTTCGAATATAAATTGAGTTTAAATTGCTCCACAAAATCCACCGCATTGGTTTCGTTGCTTTCCAAAGCTTCCTGAAGTTTGTCAATCCAAGTATCCAATGCATCTTCTGCGTTGCCTTGTTTGTATTTATAGTGTGCCGCATACCCCTTTTCGGCTATCTCGTTCATGCGCTCGCTACGGATTTGCACTTCTACCCAACGCCCTTTTGGTCCCATGACTGTGATATGCAAAGCTTCATAACCAGTTGATTTAGGTGATGAGATCCAATCACGCAAACGGATTGGGTTAGGAATGAAATGGTCTGTAACGATGGAATATATTTTCCAAGCTAAAAACTTTTCATTCGCCAAATCCGATTTATATATAATTCGCACGGCGAACTTATCATAGACTTCATCGAAAGATACGCCTTGTTTCATCATCTTTCTGCGAATAGAATAGATGGATTTTGGACGTCCTTTTATATTATAATTCAGTCCTTCATTATCCAAGGAATCCACAATGACTTTCGAAAAATCTTTAATATAGAGATCTTGTTCTTCCTTACTGTCTTTGATTTTAGCGTGGATATCATTGTAAACATCAGGCTCGGTGTATTTTAGACCTAAATCTTCAAGTTCAGTCTTTATGTTATAGAGACCTATTCTGTGTGCTAATGGTGCATAAATGTATAATGTTTCAGAGGCAATTTTAACCTGTTTGTCAGGTCGCATGCTATCCATTGTTTGCATGTTGTGAAGACGATCTGCAATTTTTATGATGATAACACGCACATCATCATTCAAAGTCAACAGCATTTTTCTGAAGTTTTCTGCTTGTGTAGAAACATCAGTGTCTTTACTTAATGAAGAGATTTTGGTCAATCCATCGACAATTCTGGCAATGGTTTTACCGAACAGACGCTCAATATCTTCTAATGAATAATTTGGATTATCCTCAACAACATCATGGAGTAAGGCAGCGGCAATACAGGTCGCATCCAATCCGATTTCCGAAGCCACGAGCGTAGCCACAGCAATGGGATGGAAAATATATGCTTCCCCAGATTTGCGACGTTGGTCTTTGTGCGCGTCAACTGCAACATCAAAAGCACTTCGGATGAGCTTTTTGTCTTCTGGTGTGAGGGTCTGGTAACTTACTTTAAGTAGTTTCTTGTACGCCTTGGCAATTTCTGCATTTTCTTTTTCTAACTCTACTTCTGTCATAAACTAAAAGTAAGATAAAGAATATTAATTGGCAATTGTTTTTTTGGGTAAATTTTTGGACTCATTTTTTCACATCAAAAGTGTAGGTGTAAATCAAATCCGTTCCAATATAGAGGTGTACATCGAAAAAGCCAGTTGTTTCAAATTTGTAGTCCACAATAAGGAATTCATCCTTAATCGTGATGGATTTAGGCAGGTTTTTTTTGCTGTCAATTCCGTTGTCAATCAAGAAATTAATGGTTTCAGGTTTAATGGTTTTTTGAAGTTCATATTTAAATGAGACAATGTCATTTTTCCTTATGAAGTTATGAAGTGTTTTCGGCAGAACGTTAATGATCGTGTGATCGTACGCTTTTCCATAAATTATTGGTGCTTCTAGAAAATTTTCAAAGGTTGGAATTGAGTTGTCTATAAGCATCCATTTCGCCTCGACCGGAAAATGATTGGTTGCAAACAATTTTGGATTTGTTAAAAAGAAACCATCATTGTAACTAAATTCAAATTGAGATGTCGTCGGATTTGGGATCCCGCTTGCCCAAGTTGGGTCACAGAGATACCATTTACCATTTAATTGGACGACGTTCCATGAGTGGTTTGGTACATCTAATGTTTCAATATTAATGGTACTTGTTCTGGCAAAACCATGTACAGTTTCGCAGTTAATATTTGCCGATTCAGACAATTTTTTAACAAGATATGCATAACCCGTGCAAATCGTTTTTTGCTGTTTTAGCATCTTTCGAAACGAAATCTGCCGAAACTCTTCATTCCATGCTTGTAGTTTTAAAGTGTCAGATTTAAAGCGACGTCTTTTTCGCATGTTTTTGGAATACATGCTATAATCATTGGCTATGTTACTACATACCCATTTGTAAATAGCTCTGAATTTTTCAACATCAGTCTCTAAATTTGAAGTCAATTGCTGCGCTAATTCAGGCAAATTTTGAAGCCCTAAATTTTTACATTCCAATGCCATACTATCTGCTTTATGAAAATCAATTCCACCAAAATCAGATCTTTGTGCATTGGATTGGATTGCAATACTGAAAAGACATAAGAAAAGAATTCTTTTCATTGCATCAAAACTATAGATCGGCACTTATTAGTTGGATCGTTTGGATTTGTATGGTTTGTCAGAATTCAATGCTCCCACAAATTCGATTAATTCTTCCGTTAAGGTCAAATTTAAAAAAGTAGTACTCTCCTTAATCCGTGTCTCTTGAGTTTCAAAACCCAAAAAGCTGATCAACAAAACGTCTCCAGTTTTTAATGGTGTTGGAAATGTAAATTCACCTTTACTGTTAGTAGTGGTTCCTGTTTTTGTACCTTTTAAAATGACACTTGCACTTTCCAATGGACCATTTCCATCCTTGATGATGCCTTTGATAACACGTTCATTTTGTGCTATTTCTGTTGAAGTTGTGTTTTGCGATTGCGCTTGAATTGTCATCAAGGTAAGGCAAGAAAAAATTATGAATGTAAAAAAAACTGAAAAGTTAACAGTCTTTGTTCGTATTAATGCGGGTTGAGTTTTCATGATTATTTATTTTTTGTTTCTTCAAATCTATTTCATAAAACAGCAGCATAAAAGTTATATTGAGTGAACTGCTGTTTTGAATGAGTGAAGATACCTGTTTTTAAGATAATTGGCAATTCTCTAGTGTTAATAATTAGCTGCCTTGAAGATATTTTTCTTTGCTCGTAAAATCAATTATTAAGCCTGTGTTTTTCTTTATGTAATTGTGTTTTCCTTTTTAATATATCTTCCAATCGTCAAAAAAACGCATGTGACATGAAGTCAAGGTTACATATAAATTAGTTCTGTTTAGATATTTTTTTTTCTAATTTTCGCAATTGCTCTTCCGCATTTTCCAATTCCTTTTCAGTAATCGGTTCTGGCAATTGCTCATTTGCGCCGTCTGGTTCATAGCTTAATTCTACATAATATGGAAAGTGGTCAGAATCGATACTTTGGCATATTTCCATGGTGTTCAAGCGGAATTCTGCAGATACATAAACATGGTCAAGCGGCCAACGCAATAAAAACTCATCTGCATTAAACGAATTGTAAAAGCCACGTCCAACCCTAACGTCCAATAATTCACTTGTGTGCTGAAAAATTGTAGAAGGCGACGACCACGGAATGTCATTGAAATCGCCAATTACGATGACAGGAATTTTTGAATTTCGAGCCAAACGGGAGGTTAGCATCATCTCGGCATCTCTATCAGTCGATAATGGATTTTCCTGCGGCATGGGAGGCGTTGGGTGGATGGCGTATAACTGAATTAAATCGCCAGATGCCAATCGCACTTTGCTGTGAATCGAAGGAATCGTATCAGTGACTTGAAATTTAATTTCAGGATCAACGAGCTCAAATTTCGAATACATCAGAATACCATATGTATTATCAAGTGGCAATTCCAATTTGTATTTATATTCTGAAGTGAGATTTTTGACAATTGCCTCTCGCCATTCCGTGTTTGCTTCAGTAAAAACCAGGATGTCCGCATCCAATTTTTTGACGACATCAATTAGAATATCATTATTTTCATTTTTTTGAAGAACGTTTGCCGTTAACAATTTTAAGCGCAATTTTTTGTCATTTTTTGTAGAATCCAAAACTTCTTTCGAATGAAAAGGCGTGTAAGGGATTAATTTAGAAAACTGAAAAATGAAACATCCCATTAAAAGCAGCATAAACAGGATGTCTTTCTGTTGCCGACGATTGAATTTGATATAATACATAAGGATGGCAAAAAGCGTAATGGCAGTCAATTGTATGAGTGGAAAATCAAACATACGTATCCACCAATAATCTGAAGGGATTAAGGGTATCAGAGTAAAGATTACGGCCATAATTCCAAAACCAATTAAAAAACGCTTAAATATCATGTGAGGGTTAGTTTTTGTGTGAAGTTATATAAAATTTTACAATCAACTATTTATTGTGATCAATTTGTATCAAAAGAGTCAAAGCTTTTCTTATTTGAAATAGCGGATGGCTTAAGAAATAGAGAACTTGCACTAAAAACATATTATGAATACTTTATATCAAAAATGTATAGAAGCTTGTCAACAGTGTTTAATTGACTGTCAAAATTGCCTTGTTAAAATGGCTGGACAAAAAAGCATGAACGACTGTCCGGTTTGTTGTGTCGAATGCATTGATGCTTGTTTGGCAAGTATTAAGTTTATGACCGCAGATAGCGACCATGCGAAAGAGTATTGTAGATTGTGTGCTGAAATTTGCGATTGGTGTGCTTCTCAATGCGAAGAACACGAACATGAACATTGCAAAAGATGTGCAGAATCTTGCAGAAAATGCGCCGAAGAATGTAGGAAAATGGCAGCATAACCCTATTTGATTTAAAATAAAACCACGTACCGAATGGCCATCCTTGGAAATATTATTAAGGGATTTATTGATATTAAAGATTCCTTTACTTCAGAACTGAATCATGCAGAGGCGCAAGAAAAAGTTTTGATCGATTTGCTTACAAAAGCGAAAGACACAGAATTTGGAATACATTACGACTTCCAATCAATTCTTGAGTCCGAAGATATCGCGCAATCATTTTCTCACTCCGTTCCGTATTTTGATTATAATAAAATAAATGAGGAATGGTGGTATCGTTTTCAAGAAGGCGCAGATAATGTTACTTGGCCTGGACATCCATCTTACTTCGCTTTGAGTTCTGGAACAACTGGTAAAAGCAGCAAACGAATTCCCGTAACGGATGACATGATTGACGCCATCAAACAGGCAGGAATCAATCAGGTGTTGTCATTAAGTCAATTTGATTTTGACGCTGATTTTTTTGAGAAAGAAATAATGATGCTTGGTAGCTCTACTGATCTGCAAAAAAACAACAATCATTTAGAGGGTGAGATTAGCGGAATTACTGCAAGCAATATCCCGTTTTGGTTTAAAGGATATTATAAGCCAGGTGAAGATATTGCAAAAATAGATGATTGGGATGAGCGTGTACAGCGCATCGCCGAAAATGCTCGAAACTGGGATATCGGTGCCATCAGCGGAATTCCGTCATGGATTGAGTTGATGTTACAAAAAGTTATTTCTTACCATAATCTGAATCATATTCATGAAATATGGCCAAACCTCGAAGTTTATACATCGGGAGGCGTTGCCTTCAGTCCGTATGAAAAGAGTTTTAATGCATTGATGGGACATCCCATTACAGTTATTGATACCTATTTAGCTTCCGAAGGATTTATTGCTTTTCAAGCAAGACCAGATACCGATGCTATGCGTTTGGTGACTGATAACGGCATTTATTTTGAATTTGTTCCGTTCAAACCAGAATACATCCAGGAAGATGGTTCATTGGTTAAAGATGCCCCTTCAGTCATGTTGAAAGAGGTAGAACAGAATCAGGAGTATGTACTGATTATAAGTACGGTCAGTGGCGCTTGGCGTTATGAAATTGGAGATACCATAGAATTTACTGACGTAGAACGTGCTGAAATTAAAATAACCGGTCGTACGAAGTTTTTCTTAAATACTGTCGGATCGCAATTGTCAGTCAATAAAATGGACGATGCCATGCAGAAGTTGGAAGAAAAATTCTCCACTACAATTCCTGAATACACAATTTGTGCCAAGCGCTGTGAAGATGATGAATTTTATCATTGCTGGTATATCGGCAATGAGGATAGTCTAGATTCTGAAGCTGTCGCAAATGCCTTGGATGGTTTTTTAAAGGATGCCAACAAAAACTACAAAGTAGCCAGAGGCAAAGCGCTCAAAGGTGTAAAGGTAGAATTGATTCCACCAGCCATCTTTTACGAATGGAATGCTGCCAATAAGAAAAAAGGGGGGCAAGTGAAAATGGAACGTGTGATGAATGAGGAAAAATTCCAACAATGGGAAGCGTTTGTCACTTCACAGATGTAGCGCTTTCCGGCACCACACCGTCACGTTTATTAACAATATCCATGATTTCTTCTGGAGACAGGTAATACTTTTCGATTCGCAATTTGTACGATGGCGTTATTTCGGCATGATTTAAAATGAAATCTTTCGTTTTCAAAATATAGGATTCCATACCTTGATCAACCGCAAACGTGTCTGCTGCTCGCTCAGCTTCCACAATGTGTGTGTCCGATAGTATATATTTTAAACCAAACCATATCAAGTTCAATTTACTTCTATTTTGATAATCCATAATATGGCCCAATTCATGACCTATCCACCCTACTAAAATATCCGATGGAATATCTTTGGTTGAGAATTCTTTATCGGAGATTTTAAACTTCTCACTAATCAGAATGACATATTCACGATTTTTTTTACTCTTAAAAAAACTACTAAATTTAGGTCTTGCCTGCATGGTAGATTTCTTTATATTTTTTTTAAAGCGAATGTCTATGGCAGCATCTTTTAGTTGAGGATAATAATCTAAAGCAGCTTTAGCTTCTTTTTCTATGGAATCGGGAATGGTTTGTTGTGTGTAAGCAGTAATTGTAGACATAAATAGCATTAATATGATTGTAAGTTTCATAGCACCCTCAGTATAATAAAAATTATCCGGTTCCATGTTAGTGTTATTATAAAATTAACATGAAAAAAGGAGAATTTGATTAGTGTTAAACTAAAAATTTTTACAGTCAATCCTTGTCGTTGTTTGATAGTAATTTAGGCCATAAGTTTAATAAAAAACCTTCAAAATGAAAACACTACAAGATTTATTCGAACACGAAATTAAAGATTTATATTCTGCTGAAAAGCAACTAACGGAAGCCCTGCCTAATATGGTCAAAGCTGCATCTGATAAGAAATTACAGAAAGCGTTTTCCGACCATTTAGAAGAAACTAAAGTTCACTTTAGTAGAATCCATTCTATCTGTGAAAAGTTGGATCTCAACCCTACCAGCACCAAATGTAAAGCAATGGAAGGTTTGATTGAAGAATGCGATGGCATGATTAAAGAAGATGCTGACAAAGAAGTCAAAGACGCTGGGTTGATTGCATGTGCACAACGTGTGGAGCATTATGAGATTTCTGGATATGGAACAGCAGTTCGGTATGCCAAAGAATTAGGTCATGGCGACATTGCTAAAGAATTACAGAAAACATTAGATCAAGAATATAATGCCGACAGTACTTTGAACGATATGGCGGAAGATAGACTTAATAGAAAAGCAAAGGCATAAATAGTATAAACTTAAACTGAATGAAAAATCGGCACATTCTTTGTGTCGATTTTTGTATATAATAATAAAGACGTTAGTTCCAAAATCAGATTATCAATAAACACCTATCAATGTCCTTCGAACGTACCCAGGAAAAACTTAAAATACTTGCAGATGCCGCCAAATACGATGTGTCCTGTGCATCGAGTGGAAGCAAGCGGGCAAACACAAATAAAGGCCTTGGCGATGCCACAGGTATGGGAATCTGTCATTCGTATACGGAAGATGGTCGTTGTGTTTCTCTATTGAAAATTTTACTGACCAATTACTGCATTTTCGATTGCGCTTACTGTGTCACTCGAAAGAGTAATGATATCAAAAGAGCAGCTTTCCAAGTTCAGGAAGTGGTGGATTTAACTATCAATTTCTACCGTCGAAATTATATTGAAGGTTTGTTCTTGAGTTCAGGTATTTTCAAAAGTGCGGATTATACGATGGAACGATTGGTCGCCGTGGCGAAAAAGTTACGTTTAGAAGAGAATTTTAATGGGTATATCCATTTAAAATCCATACCAGGAGCTTCCGATGAGTTGATGAAAGAAGCAGGTTTGTATGCCGATAGATTGAGTGTCAACATTGAAATTCCAACGGAAGCTGGTTTAAAACTTCTTGCACCAGAAAAGAACCGTGCCGACTTTATCAAACCGATGGAAAAAGTGAAGAACGAAATTATTCAATATAAATCGGAAAAGAAACTCATCAAAAGCACACCGAAGTTTGCACCAGCTGGTCAAAGCACTCAAATGATTATCGGAGCCAGCGGTGAAACTGACCAACAAATTATGTGGACGTCTAATTATTTCTATAAGAACTTTAATTTGAAACGTGTTTATTATTCAGGATATATTCCAATAAGTTATGATACACGCTTGCCTCAAATTGGGACAGACGTTCCTATGCTTCGTGAAAATCGGTTGTATCAAACGGATTGGTTAATGCGTTTTTACGGATTTCAAGTGCATGAAATTTTGAACAATGAGCATCAGAATCTCGATTTAGAAGTCGATCCCAAATTAGGATGGGCCTTACGAAATCTCGAACATTTCCCGATTGATGTGAATAAGGCAGATAAAATGATGTTAGCGCGAGTGCCTGGTCTGGGAATGAAATCAGTCTATAAAATAATTGAAGCTCGGAAATTCCGAAATCTCAATTGGGAGCACTTAAAGAGGATGGGAGTTGCCCTGAACCGAGCTAAATATTTCCTTATCTGTGAATCAAGAGATTTTGAGCGTCGCGACTTGACTGGCCCCCAATTGAAATCACTTATCCTTCAAAACTCCACCAGTAAGTATCAGAAAGTATTGAGTCCGCAATTAAATTTGTTTGGATAGATGTTGGTGACTCAAGAACACACATTGGTTTATGACGGCACCTTCGATGGGTTTCTGACCTGCGTTTTTCAAGTCTATGATTTGAAAATGATGAATGTGAATATTCAGCCAAAATATATAGTTCAGGAATTGTTATTTGGAAATAGGGAAGAGATTTTGACAGATGTCGAAAAGGCCGATCGTGTTTGGAAGGGTATCAAGAAGAAATCCTCATCCACAGGCAGTTTTCGTTTGTATTATGCTTTTTTAAGTGAGCAGCCTGAAGTTGAAAATTTGCTGCTACGCTATATTCAATATGCATTGGCAAGTAAGCTACCAATTGATACAGATTTCGCTAATAAAGATGTGTTGAAAGTTACACAAATTGCCAAAAGTGTCGGACGGGAAAAGCATCGTATGGAAGCTTTTGTTCGTTTTAAATTGACTAAAGACGGATTGTATTTCGCAAACATCGAGCCCGATTTTGATGTACTTCCTTTGATTTCAAAACATTTTAAACGCCGATATGCCGACCAAAAATGGATTATTTACGATCTCAAACGCAATTATGGATTATATTATGATCTGGAAAAGGTTGATATTATCAATTTAACGTTGCCAGATGATTTTGATGCCACGAAAACTTCCAAAGAGTTCTTCGCAGATGAAGAGTTGGAATTTCAAACGTTGTGGCAAGATTATTTTGAAAGCACCAATATTCCATCAAGAAAGAATATGAAATTACATGTTCGACATGTGCCAAAGCGTTATTGGAAGTATTTGAGTGAGAAGTTGAGGTAGGTTCTACACGTTTTATGGAGCGGTCCCATTCTATAACAGTTCAAGATGTGCCATAATCCTTCGCTTCACGACGTAAAATACGATAGGTATTTCTGTTTTGATTTGTCATTTTAGAAATTCGAAGATTTACAGATATTTTAATGAAGGATTTTTGTCTATTTATTTTGCAACTTTATTATCGATTTTTTAAGGTCTTCAAATTCTGTGTAACCTCTGGCAATAGTATATAGTTTATCCTTTTTTCTATAAATAATCGTAGGAAATCCGCGCACGCCGAGTTCTCTGCTTTTGGTGAAGTCTGCTTCGGTAGCTGCTTTCATAGCATCTGATGTAAATTTCTCGCTAAATTCTTTATAATCAATATCAAGCTTTTCGCAAATGGGTTTATAGAAGTCCAATTGTTTAGGGTCTTTGGCTGCGGCATAAAAATAGTATTGTACCAACTCGTAAAACGCCAAGGTTTTTTCAGGAGCAATAGTTTTTGCTGTTACAACTGCTCGGCAGCCGGGCTCTGTATCATAATTAAATTCCTCCATCTCAAATAGCGAGAAATTAAAGGGCTGACCGCTCATTTTATTAACTTCTTTCCAATGATGTTCTAGATAGTTCTTAAAGGATTTATCCCAAGCCTGACCACCACCTGGCCGTAATCCGCCCATGATAAGATTGAATTTTATATTTTCTTGCGTTGCATATCGTTGAAGGGCATTTGTTTGCGGAGAAATTCCCCAGCACCAACTACACATGGGGTCTCCAATGTAGTAGAGTTCCTCGTCATCATTCCAATCCGTTTTTTTTGCTTCAACTTCAAAATCGGGAATTTCACATAGTCCAGTAATCGGGTCGCATTGCACTTGTATTTTGTCTTCTTGGCTCATTATATTCAAATTAACAAATAGGGTTAGTAAAATTGTAACAATATATTTCATATTAGTTCATATTGGAAAAAAGTAAAAATTAAAACGACGTATATATCTAACATCGCTGATGAAACGAAATTCGATCATTTTCTCTACAATATCAAAGTCGTCGAATTAAATGTCGAATTATATATCAAAACCTATCAAAAACCATCCCAACCCATTCTTACGTAAATAAAATATGACAAAATATACAATTATCCTATTCCTGTTACCGACTTTTCTTTTCGGTCAGAAAATAGACCACACCATTTCATTTCGAGACGTTCAAAGCGACAGTTATTTTCGTTTCAATTACGAAAACGACTATTTCGCTGCAACCGATGAGAATTATACGCAAGGTTATAATTTTGAATTGGTGTTATCTTCATTCGAAAAAAACCCACTAAATCTTGTGTTGTTTGTTCCTAAAGAATCAGCGACAAAATACGGCTTGGCAATTGAACATATAGGTTACACGCCAAATCATTATGAGGTTCCTGAAATCCAAGTAGGCGACCGTCCATTTGCGGCTGCTATTATTCTCAAAAGCTTTGTGGTGGCGACAGATACCATTCATACGTCACGCCTAGTTTCCTCGTTAAGCCTTGGATTGATAGGACCTGGCACTTTTGGTGAAGAGATGCAAGCGGGCATCCATAAAGCAACTGGGAATAAAGAACCTTTGGGCTGGCATAACCAAATTAAAAATGATGTGGTGCTCAACTATCGGGTGAGTTATGAGAAACAATTGCTGAAATATCGAGAGCTGTTCACGCTTCAAGGAGGGTCGTCAGTACAATTAGGAACACTGTTTACCAATGTATCGCTCGGTTTTAATACGACTATCGGTATTGTTAATTCGCCATTTACAAGCACCAAAAAAGGATTTGTATTCTATTTCTATTCGCAACCCACTGTTAATGTGATTGGCTATGACGCCACGCTCCAAGGAGGTGTGTTCAATCAAAACAGTCCTTACACCATTTCCAATGGAGATATCGAGCGTTTTACAGCGCAATTGGACTATGGTTTGATTTTACAAACTCGTACGCTTTACGTTGAGTTTTCCCGAAGTTTGATTACAAAAGAGATTTCGACCCTCGGTTCAGCTGCTTGGGGAGGGATGAAATTTGGTTTTACCTTTTAAGGTGGTGAAATTGTAATTTATTGCGAATTCCTTAAAACCACTACTACCATTTTTCGAGCATTTATCGGGAATCCTTCGGGAATCCTTCGAGAGCACCCCTGTATTTCCGAAGAAATCTCGAAGGATTCCCGAAGAACACTCGAACAAGACTACCCCAAAACTTAAATAGTGGAGGCTTTTCTGTCACTTGTATCAGTTGGTAATGATTTTTTTTGAAGTATAAAGGTCTAAAGTATGATGAATGGTGAGTCTTACGATGTTCCTTTCATAAAAATCAATGCCTGATGCACGTTTCTGATACCAGTTGATGTAGCCCAGCTCAAAACCAAAGTTTTTCTGTGGCATATACTGTATGCCGGCACCAACTCTATTTTGGTCAAAGGTGTTGTTATCAATAGTTTTCCCAAAGTTGACAAAAACTTCATCATAGGCTTTTAAGGTGATCTGCTTTTTTAGCTGATATTGCAATTCCAATTTGTAGCGCAGTCGATAATTGCCAAATCGCAGGTCTTCGTTTTCTTGTTTAAAATAGCGCAGCTCTGTCCCAAAGCGATGATTTAGATTGAAGTCTTGCACAAGTTCATGTGTATAAGCAATTTCCAAATGTGGACGAACTTCAGGTTGTGTGTAATTGATGTCTTTATGAGCATCCTGCGGAAGTGCTTGGCGGAAATAAGCAACTCCTGTACCAATCGTCCAATCCTTGCTCAATTGGTAGTGCGCCGTGGTACGCGACAGAAACTGATGTTGACGCCAAGGAAACCAATATGTTCGCTCTTCAAACTGCTGTGAGGCAGACCAATGGGGATTAAATTTAAGTTTTAATTGATAACGTGTCCAAAGCAAGCTTTGATGGTCAACATTTTTTTGGGAATACCCAATGGTGGACAACCATACGGTTATGAATACCATAACGTAAGTGCGGGATGTAAACACTGATTTCATTTGTGTATAGATTTTTCAATCTTATTTTATATCAATTATTCGCCTTTATTTTTTCAGATTCTGAACCCGTTGCAATAAAGTAGGATGTGAATAATGTACCCAAACATAAGCAGGATGCGGCGTCAAGTTACTCAAACTGTTCTTGGACATCTTCTTTAAGGAAGTAATCAACGGTTGTCCAGCATAAGTTGATTTTGCATAATCATCCGCTTGGTATTCAAATTTTCGTGAGAAATGGTTCATGATAAAACCAGTAATTTCTGAAATAGGCGAGTAGAGGAGTCCGAAGGCAATCAACCCAACATGAAAACTGGGTATTTCAACTCCCAATGCATTAGATAATAATGGGTTTGAAATAAATATGGATAAAATAAAAAGTGTCAACCCGGTCAATAGAATGGAAGCAATCAAATTGAAGATGATATGTTTCTTTTTATAATGTCCAACTTCATGTGCCAGCACTGCAACTATTTCTTCTTCCTCTAAATCATTCACCAGCGTATCATATAAGGTCACGCGTTTTTCACTTCCAAAACCTGAAAAATAGGCATTTGCTTTGGTACTACGTTTAGACCCATCGATTACGAAAATCTTATCCAATTGAAATCCGACTGTTTGTGCATATTCTGAAATTTTATCACGCAAACTGCCTTCTTCCAAAGGTGTTTGCTTGTTGAAAATGGGCACAATCAATTTCGCATAAAACATATTCATGAAAATGGTAAACACCGTTACAAGTCCCCAGGCATAGAGCCAAAAATGCTCGCCAGCGAATTGATAAAACCAAATGATCAACGATAGAATTCCACCGCCAACGATGGCCATCATCAATAAGCCTTTCAACTTATCCAACACAAAGGTTTTCTTGGTTGTTTTATTAAACCCGAAGCGTTCTTCAATCACAAATGTTCTATAATAGGCGAAGGGTGTGGTGATGATATCACTTCCCAACATAATAATACCAAAGAAAATTAAGGCAATGATGATGGGATGATCGCTATAGCTTCTGGCAATAGTATCGACATATTCAAATCCGTCAAGCAATAAAAAGCTTAAAGTCAATACTATTGAAAATGAAGAAGTAAGAAGTCCAAATTTATAGTTGGTCGCTTTATAAGCTTGAGATTTTTTGTATTCGGCTTCATCATAGACATCCTTTAATTCGTTCGGAATTGGGTCGTTATAACGTTTGGCATTCAGGGCATCCAACACTTTGTCAACAATAAAATCGATGATGATAGTGGCGATAATGAGATAAAATAGGGTTGTGGCTGTCATGTATTTAGTATTCAGTCTGCAGACTTCAGTCTTCGGTCCAAATGTTGGGAGAAGACTTTGCGCCTTTGTGACTGTGCGTGCGTATTATTTAAAATTTCGTTGTCTTTTCGCCTCAAAAATAAGGATTCCCGCGGCAACAGAGACGTTCATACTATCAATTTCTCCTTGCATTGGAATGATTATATTTTGGGTAGCATGTTGCAACCATTCATCACTTAAACCAGTTGCCTCCGTACCAACCACAATAGCTGTAGGTTTAGTGAAATCCTGTGTGTGATAATCAACGGATGCTTGCAAGGCTGCGCAGTAAATTTGGATGTTGTTTTCTTTTAAGAATGCAATGATTTCAGAGGTCGTTCCAGTGGCAATTTGATTGGTGAATAAACAGCCTACACTAGAGCGAATGATATTTGGATTGTACAAGTCTGTTTTCGGATTAGCAACGATGACCGCATCCACATTTGCCGCATCCGCGGTACGCAATAAAGCTCCGATGTTTCCGGGTTTTTCGGGTGCTTCGGCTACTAAAATCAGTGGGTTCTTTCTTTGGAATTGTACGTTTTTGAGTTCGTGAAGTTTAACTTTAGCTACCGCCAGAACACCTTCAGTGGTGGCACGGTGTGCCAGTTTTTGATAGACCTCCTTTGAAATTCGGATGAATTCTGGTCGAGAAGTTGAATCGTTGAGGAGTTTAAAAGTGTTTTCTTCTGAAGATACATCAGCATTATATAAAATAGTTTCAATTTCATAATTGCCTTTGATTGCCAAGCTGATTTCACGCTCACCTTCAATTAAAAACAATCCCGACTTTTTGCGGTCGCGCGACTTTTCCTTAAGTTGAAATAATTCCTTGATATAGGAATTTTGGATGCTAGTTATTTCTTTATTCACGTAATTGCATTAATTTGTCGGTTCAAATTTAAGATATTATGCTGCAATCTTCTAGTTGAATCAAAAAATCAAAGCATTAAGTAGGAATTTGCATATGAAACTTGTTATATCATTGAAACAGATTTTCTTAACTCGAAATCTCATTATTCTAATTTTTAAACCAATCTTATGAAATTAAAACTACTCTCAACTTTCTTATTGTTATTTATTTCAACTCAACTTTTATCACAAGTTGCCAATCAGGCTGGTGATATTGTTGTATGCGATGTCTTTGGCCAAAATGATGGCATCGCAATTTTTGATCTCACAGTTAATCAACAGCAAATTTTGGGTTCCCAAAGCCCCAATGAGTATAGTATTTCGTATCATACATCTCAAACAAATGCCAATAGTGGTACTAATGGTATTACAAACGCGACAGCTTATACAAACACTTCGAACCCACAAGCCATCTATGTCAGGCTTACTGAAACTAGTTCTGGTAATTTTGATACCACTGTGTTTAATCTTTCCGTTGTTCTTTCGCCAGTTATAAACCAACCTTCACTTGTGATCGTTTGTGATTCTAATGATGATGGCACAGAAGTCTTTGACTTAACACAATTGATACCAGAAATTCTCAATGGTCAAAGTCCAAATGATTTTTCAGTCGATTTTTATTTTAATGGAATAATCATTGTAAATCCTACAGGTTTTAATGTTGGATTTAACACGTCAACATTTGAAGTTATAGTTACGGATTTGATAATCGGATGCCAATCAACTACGTTTTTTGATCTGATTTTGCAACCTGCTCCGACAGCTATCCAACCAACACCTTTACAAGCCTGTGACACCAATGGTGATGGTTTTGCGGAATTTGATTTAGAGAGCAAAGTGGCTGAAATTACCGATGGCATGACCAATGGTTATGTGACGTTTCATTTAACGCAGATGGATGCAAACGCTAGTATTAATCCGTTGATATCACCGTTTACAAATTATGTAAACCCACAGATTATTTATGTGCGAGTTGAAGGCCCCAATGGTGGTTGCGCTGCATTCGTAACCTTGGAATTGCAGGCGATTGATTGTAGTGATGTTGGACAGGTCATTGTGAATGCCTTTTTGGATATCAATGAGAATTCAATATTCGATACCGATGAAAACAATTTCACAAATGGGTATTTTACCTATGAAATCAATAACGATGGTATCACGCGAGTTGTGAGTTCTTCAACAGGACAATTTATATTATATAGTCAAAACGTTACCGATAGTTATGATATCACATACACTTTAAATAATGGCAATGCAGGTTGTTACTCGGTTGATTTGTCTTCATTTGACGACATTGCCGCAAGTTCTGGGAGTGTTGTCAATGTTGAATTTCCAGTTATCGCGGCCGATAGTTGTCAAGATTTGGCTGTTTATCTTTACAATCCATCGACATCACCACGACCAGGATTCAACTATACCAACATGATTACGCTCCAAAACCTTGGTAATGTAACCATCTCTTCCGGAACAGTAGAATATCTGTATGATGCACAGTTGCAATTCAATTCGGTGACTTCCATAAATTCCAATTATACGGTGACACCGATTGCTGGAGGGATTTCTATTGATTTTGTAGATCTTTTACCGACTGAAATAGAAGAAATTTTTATCTCGCTCTACAGTCCAACTTCAATCACATTAGGAACACTCGTTACCAATGTGGCCACATACATAACACCGGAGTCCGATTTGTATGCTGTTAATAATACGTCATCACTTACGCAAACAGTTATCGGTTCTTATGATCCTAACGACATTAATGAATCACATGGTCCAAAGATTGTTTATGATGATTTTTCCGTATCTGATGAATTTCTATATTATTTGATTCGGTTTCAAAATGTTGGAACGGCTGAAGCAATCAATATAAGAATCGAAGATGTATTGGATGCGCAATTGGACGTGATGACGTTTGAAATGTTACTTTCGAGTCATGACAATGTAGTGACCGGAACAGGAAATGAATTCATTTGGCAATTTGATGATATCAATCTTCCAAGCGAAAGTATGGATGCGGAAGGTAGCAATGGATTCGTATATTTCAAAATCAAACCACAAACAGGTTATGCCGTTGGAGACATCATCCCAAATGTTGCAGATATCTATTTTGATTTTAATGCTGCAATTACGACCAATGTGTTCAATACTGAATTTGTTGAAACACTTTCAGTCGATGACTTTCAATCCTCTAACTTTACTTTATATCCAAACCCTGCGAATAATTCGGTGTCGTTACAGTTCAGTTCTATGGCGAATGGCTCTGTAATAATTTACGACATCCAGGGAAAAACGATCTTAAGTAATTCATTCTCAAATGAAAGTAGGCTTCAGTTAAATTTATCGGCTTTTGAAAGTGGATTATATTTTGTGAAATTAAATACAGGAATGAATGAAACGGTTAAGAAATTAATCGTCAATTAATAGTTTCAATTTTTAAATTTGAAAAGCTTCTGGTATTGTCTGAAGCTTTTTTTATGTAATTTTATAAAATGAACTTCGTCAAACCATTCAAACCAAAATTCTTAAATATGAAAAAACTCACAGTATTGTTGGTATTATTGATATCAATTATTTCATGTAAAGACAAAAATGCAGAACCACAACAACCAAAGGAGGAGCAAATGGAAACTCCTAAAGATGCAGAAAAACCAAAAATCCCAGAAAATCTGACTAAAATCTTTGATGCGCACGGTGGATTGGATACTTGGAAAGAGATGCGAACTTTAGAGTTTTCGATGGAAAAGCCTGATGGTTACGAAATCACAACTACAGATCTGAAGGAACGTTACTCGTTGATTGAAATGCCAAAGCACACCATTGGTTTTGATGGTGAAAGCGTTTGGACAAAATCTTCAGGAACGACCAAATATGAAGGTAATCCAAAGTTTTATTACAATTTGATGTTCTATTTCTATGCGATGCCGTTTGTATTGGCAGATGATGGTATTATCTATTCTGATGCTGATCCTTTAACCTTTGAAGGTAAAACGTATCCTGGGATTAAAATTTCATACAATAGTGGAGTAGGTGAGTCACCAGATGATGAGTATGTGTTGTATTATGATGAAGCTACCAATAAAATGGCTTGGTTGAGTTATACGGTAACCTTTGGTAAAAATGGAACGAGTGACAAGTGGTCTTACATCAATTATTCAGCTTGGCAGGAAGTGGATAGCTTATTGCTTCCAGAAACAATGACTTGGTATAATGTCGAAAATAATGTGCCTACAACAGTCAAAAAAGAGCAGAAATTCAGTAATATCAGTTTGACAAAAGATAAAATGGATTTACGCATGTATATGATGCCAGAAGGCGGAGAAGCGATACAATAATAAAGTCCCAACATAAAAAAAGCGAACCAATTGGTTCGCTTTTTTTATGGTTAATTCTGATCCTTGAATTTATCTTCGTAGCGATGCCATAACTCGGTTTGGTGTGTTTCTAGACTCACCGAACGACCATCGATAAAAGCATGAGTCAACTGATTGGTTCGCATGTCTAGCGCATCACCTTCACTGATGAATAAAGTAGCACTTTTACCGGCTTCCAGTGAGCCATATTCAGCATCAATTCCTAATATTTTTGCTGTGTTTAAGGTAATTAGTTGCAAAGCTTGTTCTTTGGTCAATCCGTAGGCAGCAGTTGTTCCAGCGTAAAAAGGTAGATTTCTAGAGTTCATACGCTCCATTTGTCCGCTTGTTTCCAGTGCTACCAAAACACCTTTGTCTACTAATAGTTTTGCCATTTTAAATGGTAAATCATAATCATCATCTTCACTGCTTGGACGAGAATGAATACGTTGTAACAGCACAGGAATGTCGTTTTGTTTTAAAAGGTCAGCCACTTTGTAAGCTTCAGCACCACCAACAATCACCAGCGATTTAATTTTGTTGTTTTTTGAAAAGGTGATCGCATCAATAATTCCCTTTTCATCATCAACATGAATATAGAGTTTTTTAGAACCATCAAATAAGCCTTGTGTCGCTCTGAATGGCAAGTTTACAGGGTTTTTATCACCTTCAACATAAGATTTGGTTTCATTTAAAAATGACGTTACCTCTGTAATTTGCTCACTATATTTTTCGTTTAATTTTAAACCCGGATCTTCACCCAGCCACCAACGACCTCTTGTAAAACTGCTAGGCCAATTCATGTGAATACCATCATCAGTTTTAACCGCAGCATCTTCCCAATTCCATGCATCAAACTGTACGATGGAAGACGTGCCCGAAATGCGTCCGCCTCGTGGAGTTATTTGTCCTAAAAGCACACCATTTGGCCGCATGGATTCTACTATTTTTGATTCTGCATTATAAGCAATGAGACTTCTGACATGCGGAATCATGCCTCCAATTTCTCCATCGTCATTAGTGGCACGAACGGCATCGATTTCAACTAGCCCCAAAGTAGAATTAGGCACAATAAATCCTGGATAGACATGTTTGCCTTCCGCATTAATCGTTTCCATTTTAGAGATATCAATTTTCGACATTGTAGCATCCATCACAGATTCGATTTTACCATCTTTTAAAATGATAAGACTACTTTTTATTTGATTTCCATTGCCGATATGTGCTGTTGCTCCAACAATGGCGATGGTTTTGTTTTGTTTTGGTGCTGGTGTTTGTTGTGCCAAACCAATCGAAGAACACAAAAGAGATAGAAGTATTAGTTTTATTTTTTTCATTTTAATTGCAATTAATTTTAGAAGCACTGAACACTGTAAACTATTCCGAGTCACAATGCATCAATTCTTTTTCTGTTTTTTTAACTGGTTGTGTCTTTAAACCTTTGTTTTTCGCTTGAAGCATATCGTTGATAAGTTCACTCTTTTCTTTTTTGTTGGCATCTCTCATTTGTTCATCACGTTTCAAATCAAAATAAGTGACACCTTCAATAATGGTTTTTTCAGCTTTCGCATAAATCGACAAGGGATGATCACTCCAAAGAACCACGTCAGCATCTTTACCGACCTTCAGACTTCCAACGCGATCATCGATATGAAGTAGCTTAGCTGGATTCAAAGTGACGAATTTCCAAGCATCTTCTTCACTGATTCCACCATATTTGATGCTTTTTGCTGCTTCCTGATTCAAACGTCTGGACATTTCGCCATCATCGCTATTGATGGCAACAGTTACACCGGCATTGTGCATGATCGCTGCGTTGTAAGGAATCGCATCATTCACCTCATATTTATATGCCCACCAATCGCTAAAAGTAGAGCCGCCAACACCGTGTTCTACCATTTTGTCTGCAAGTTTGTAACCTTCTAGAATATGTGTAAAGGTGTTGATATTAAAGTTGAATTGCTCTGCGACTTTCATCAACATATTGATTTCACTTTGAACATAGGAATGACAACTGATGAATCGTTCTTTGTTCAAAATTTCGGCAAGCGTTTCCATTTCGATATCTTTTCGGAATGGTTTTCCACTTTTCTTTAAGGCATCATACTCTTTGGCACGGGTGAAATAATCGATGTACACTTGTTCAACACCCATTCTGGTTTGTGGAAAACGATTGGTTTCGGTATCGCCCCAATTACTTTGTTTGACATTTTCTCCTAATGCGAATTTGATAAATTTAGGACTGTTGTTATAGATGAGGTTGTTAGCAGATTCGCCCCATTTCAATTTAACAATAGCTGAACGCCCGCCAATTGGATTGGCCGAACCATGTAATATTTGAATCGAAGTAACACCTCCCGCAAGATTGCGATAAATGTCGATATCAGATTCATCAATGACATCTTCAATCGATACTTCTGATGATGAATTTTGTCCACCTTCATTGATTGAAGAAGCTGCAATATGCGAGTGTTCGTCGATGATTCCGGCTGTGATATGTTTGCCTGAAGCATCAATTACTTGTGCACTCCCATCGGATATGTTTTGTCCAATTTGAGAAATCTTTCCATTTCTGATAAGCACATCGGTATTTTCTAAAACGCCATCTTGTTCATTGGTCCAAACAGTTGCGTTTTTAAATAACAAGGTTTCCGCTTTTGGAAGTTCTTTAAATCCGAATGCCTTATTAGGGTAAGTAAGCGACGATACTTTTTCTGCTTTTTCTTCCTCTTTATCTTTGTCTTCAGATTTTTTGTCGTCTGTTGGAGTTTCCTTGTAATTACCGAAAAAAGATGTTTCCATTCCGGTCGGGAACATGGCTTTCCCATTGAGGTTTTTGTTATCATCTACTTTTGCAACAATTCTGATGAATTCTTGCTTTGTAGAATCTTGAGAAGTCAATGCAAGGTTCACCCAATCATCGGTGTAAGCAATTTTTGATCCTCTTGTTTTTTCGTTAGATGTGACTTCAGATTTTAATTTGCTCAACTCACCACTGATTTTCATCTCGTAAGACTCTCCAGCCAAGTTAAATTTATAATTACCACGAATGTCTTTTTTTCCAATATCTTCAATTACATTTTTGGTTCCTTGAACCCAGTTTTCATAAAGGACTGTTTTTTCATCAAAAATATCGCCAGAAGTAATTAGGAAATTAGCTTGCATACCATTTTTAAGTGAACCAATTTTATCTGATTTCCCAAGTAATTGGGCAGGAACAGTTGTCAATGCTTCTAAAGCTTTTTGTTTGGAAAGTCCAAATTTGATGGCTTTCATCACATTATCTCCAAAATCTTTGGTCTTTTTAAGGTCGTGTGTTGTTAGCGCAAATGTGACATTGTTATCTGCTAAAATCTTTGGATTTGTTGGCTTTTGGTTCCATCCACGTAAATCGTTTAAGGATAAACTTTCCGCCAAATAGGCATTTTCAACATCATAAGCATCTGGAAAATTGATAGGAATAATCATCGGCGCATTCATAGCTTTAATTTCGTCGATGCGTTCAAACTCGTCGCCACCACCTAAAATGATGTATTGCATGTTAAATAAATCACCAACTTTATCGGCTCTCAAATCATTCATTCGACTTCCAGCTTCAAAAATCTGTACGAGACTTTTGTTGTTATTGAGCGCTTCAATTGATAAATCCTTTGTTTTGATATTGCCTTTTGCATACCAATCTGCATCATAATAGAGCTGTCTCAACAGCGCCATACTTCCCATAATTGAACTTGGGTACGATTGGTTTGATGTATTACTTTTTTTAAAAGAAAAGTACTGACCGGATTTTGCATCCAAGACACGCATGTCGTCGCCACCTTCATTATTAAGAGCAATCAAGGTTCCTGTTCCTCTTGCAATACCATCTTGGATATGTGTATTGACAACGCCAAAACCAGCCTTAATAAATTCTTCTGCTTGTTTGGAATCATATTTGAATTTTTCAATCGCATTATTTTCAGGCATCACATGATCATTCCAGTAATAACCTGATCTCCCAGCTTCATATTGAGGACTTCGTCTTCCAGTACCTTCACGCTTTGGTTTTTCAACGCCAAAATCTGAATACATATCAATAAAGGAAGGATAAATACTTTTGCCGGAAACATCAACAACCGTTGCGTTTTTAGGAATCGTCACAGAAGCTCCGCTTGCCACCACTTTTCCATCTTTAATTAGCAGTGTTCCTTTTTCAATAATTTGAGTAGGAGTAATGTGAATTTTGACATTGGTAAATGCCATATAATTCGTGTTTTTTGCAATAACACCATCATTTTTTGGAAAATAATCCTGTGCACATATGGTCACACTTAACAAAAGAGTGACAATAGTTAAATAAGCTCTATTCATTATATGGTAAGGTTGAAATTTTAAGAATTTTAAAGATAGTAATTAATTACGAATTACGATTGCAACTAAACTCCTAAACTCATAAAGAAGAAACAAAAGATCTTCAATAGTTAAAGAGGATTCACTTCATAATAATTCACCAAAAGCGCCACCACATAATTATAAGTTTCAATGCCGCCTGATTGATTATTGGCTTTTAGAAATCCACTATACGTGTTTTTAAAAAATACTTCTGTAGGATTTTGATAATCTTCCCAAAATTGACGCGCCTCGTCATAATTTTTAAAGATTCCGATATTGACACGTTGAATTAATTCTGAATGCTTTTGTGGATCTCGGAGAAATAAATCGTTGAGACAATGCGCCAAGGCAAATGTATATCCAGAATAATTAAAATAGATATCCTCATGATGCATGGCAGCCATGGATCCAATGAAATTGGCCTCGTTTTCTGCTGCGTAACCGAATTGATGTGCAATTTCGTGGCTACAAGTCGTTGGATATTTGTAAGAAGGAATCAATCCGTCAATTTGAGCCTCATTTGTGAAAGGATTTAAATAACCACTAAATCCCATATAAGTTAGAGGTAAACTGTAAATGGAGCGCTTGAGACTCACTGGATGATAGGACAGATGTGGAAATTCCTTCGATAACTCGACATAGCCTTTAGGAGTCATCTCAATCAATTCTTTTTTCGAATATGGTACTGTAACAATTAAGGAATCATCATGAGTGATTTGTTCATGGACGGCATTTGACTTTTCAATCAATTGTTCTGTGAATTTGACAAGTTGTTCCGTATTGTAATCATTTTCTATTTGGAGTGATTGATGTAAAGGCAGACGATAATAGTTGAAAGCCCATAGGATGTGAAATGCAAAATAACCTATGGAAACGGCCGATAATACATCTAATATATAATTCTTTGTGTCTTTTATAATTCGATTTTTATTAAGATATAACCACCTGATAACGTATATAATTGCGATTGTATAAAGTAAATCACCAACCGAAAAAGGAATCCAGCCAAATACAAAGCGCATGGATTTTGAGATAAATTGATACAATCCATACGTATAAAACCGCTCAACAAATTCTGGAAATTGAGCCAATATTTTTATCAGCACAATTTGTAGTATTAATGAGAGTGCTAGAAATAGCTTGAGGTGTTTTCGCATAAATCAAAAATAGAAAATTGTTTTAGATAAGTTATACGAATATGTACCTTTGTGAAACTTAAAATTGATATCATGAATTCAGAAATAAGAGAGTTACAACCAAAATCCCTTTGGAACAAATTTGCAGATTTAAATGCGGTCCCAAGACCATCTAAAAAGGAAGAACGCGTCATTGCATTTATGAAGGATTTTGGAAAAAATTTAGGTTTGGAAACCATTGAAGATAAAGTTGGTAACGTTATCATCAAAAAACCAGCCACTAAAGGCATGGAAGATAGAAAAGCGATCGTGATGCAATCACATTTAGATATGGTACATCAAAAAAACAATGACACCAACTTCGATTTTGATACGCAAGGCATCGAAATGTATATCGATGGTGATTGGGTGAGAGCCAAAGGCACTACCCTTGGTGCGGATAACGGTTTGGGAGTTGCTACGATTATGGCGATTTTGGAAAGTAAGGACATTGAACACCCAGCAATTGAAGCTTTATTCACAATTGATGAAGAAACAGGAATGACAGGTGCAATGGGCTTGGAAGGAGGTTTATTGAATGGTGAAATCCTATTGAATTTAGACACAGAGGAAGATGACGAAATAGGAGTTGGCTGTGCTGGTGGTGTGGACGTTACGGCAAGAAGAAGTTATAAGGAAGAAGAAACACCTGAATTTAAAGTTGGCTATAAAATTACAGTGAAAGGACTGAGCGGTGGCCACTCAGGGATGGACATCCATAAAGGTTTAGGAAATGCTAACAAATTGATGAATCGTCTGTTGTTTGATGGCTTTGAAAACTTTGGGATGCGAATTTCAGAAATTGATGGTGGAAGCTTACGAAATGCCATTCCAAGAGAAAGTAATGCAATCGTCGCTATTGATGCCATGAATGAAGAAGCATTTGAATTAGAAATGCAAGAACTAGCTGATGCCATCAAAACAGAGCTTAAAACAATGGAGCCAAATTTAGTCATTGAAGTCTCTCAAACCGACAATCCAAAACACATTATGGATTTAGGAGTTCAGGAAGGTTTGACGCGTGCGATTTATGCAGCATGCAATGGTGTGTATCGTATGAGTGCTGAGATACCAGATCTTGTTGAAACTTCAAATAACATTGCCAGAGTTGAGGTTAAAAATGGCGATATCAAAATAGGTTGCTTGACACGCTCATCAGTGGAAAGTTCAAAATGGGATTTGGCCAATATGCTGCGAGCAACTTTCGAATTGACTGGTTGCGAAGTGGAATTTGGAGGTGATTATCCTGGATGGAAACCTAATATGGATTCTGCGATTTTAAAGGTGATGTCAAAATTATATACCGAAATGAATGGTAAGGAAGCGCATGTTGCCGCTTGCCATGCAGGCTTGGAATGTGGTATTCTCGGACAGAATTATCCGGAAATGGATATGATTAGTTTTGGACCAAATATCAAAGGAGCGCATTCACCAGATGAGAGAACGCAAATTTCTTCCGTTCAGAAGTACTGGAAATTTGTCTTGGAGATTTTGAAGAACATACCGAAAAAGTAAATTGATAACTATCGGTAAAATGGAATATTATTTATAAAAAAAAATGCCTTTCACATCTGAAAGGCATTTTTCGTTTAAGTATTGAAATATTATTGTCCCACAATACCGGCAATTTCTATATCGAAAATAAGATTGGTATTGGCTGGTATTGGACCTCTGGCAGCTTCGCCATATCCTAAAAAGGAAGGAATAAAGACTCTTGCTCTGTCGCCAACTTTCATATTCAACATCGCTTCTCTAAAGCCTGGGACTAAACCTGCGCTTTCATTATAAATCATTGGAAATGGTTTGTAGCCATCGCGTTGCACCATTTGTGGATCTAGTTTACCATTTTTTTCAGCAACGTCTTTCCAAGTTGTCCAAAATAATTCACCACTTTCAAAATATCCAGCACAGTTAATTAAGGCTTGATCAGTTGGTGCGGGTTTTACACCATCCCCTTCATGTGTAAAGATCATAGAAACTCCGGAAGGTAAATTTTTGACTCGACCTTCTAAATTTTCGTTGTTTTTCAAGAACGTAGCCTGCGCTGCTTTGGATTTTTCCATTGCAAGAGCTTTAGCTTTCTCTTTCGCTTCTTCTTGTCTTTGAGAAATCAACGGCATCTCCTCCGTAAATACTTTAGGGGCATCAAAAGCTTTAGCAGCTGAACCTTTTCGAATTATATTGACTTCAGTGATTATAACGTCGTCAACAGGTTTGCTTCCTGGACCAACTTTCACATTCGAAATAGAATCCTGAATTTCCAAGCCTACAACCAATTCGCCAAAAACCGCGTGACGATTATCTAAATGTGGAACTGGAACTTCTGTGATGAAAAACTGGCTACCGTTTGCATTTGGTCCTGGATTTGCCATAGACAAAATTCCCGGTTTGTCGTGCTTTAATGATGTATCAAATTCGTCAGGGAATTTATAGCCAGAGTCGCCAGAGCCGGTAGCGGTTGGATCTCCACCCTGAATCATAAATTTGTCCATCACACGATGAAAGGTCAGACCATTATAATATTTTTTCCCTTTGAATTCTTCTTTAACCATTGGGTGGTTGCCTTCAGCCAAAGCCACAAAATTAGCAACCGTTACAGGAACTTTGTCATAATAAAGTTGTGCAACCATGGTGCCTTTATTGGTTACGAATTCGGCATACAAGCCTTCTTTTAAATCAGGATGTTTGTCCTGGCATGCTGCTGCTGTAAGTAATACAAATAGCAATAAAAATTGAATTGTTCTTGTCATCAATTTCATAATGTTTAATCGTTTAAAGTTTTAGTTATTGAATTTACGGTCACTTCACACATTAAAGGTACACTCGTACCAATTCTATTAGTGTCTCCATAGTAACCGTATGCTTTTTGTGACGGAAAGAGGAAAGTAACTGTTTCTCCCGGTTTCATGAGTTTTAATCCCTCACGAAGTCCAGTAAACAATTCTTCCTTATCCATCATATAATTTCTTGGTTTAATATCTTCATCAGAATAGATGGTTTGACCATTTAGGGTTTTGACATTGTAATCAAAATTGACTACGTCTCCAAAACCTGCTTGTATGGTATCCTGCTCAACTTTTGTTTCGTATGTGTACCAAAATCCGCTTTCGGAAGCGATATATTCACTTATTGAATCGGCTTTAATAATGCGTTCAATTCGTTCCTTTTCCTTTTTATTGAGTTTGATATTTCGTTCTACAGAGGCATTTATAAATGAACCGGTTTGATGAGAAATGGGCGTTCTGGCATCAGGAGATTTACAGCTCATCAATGTTGCGAAGAGTAGCAATATGATTATAGGTCGTATCATACTTTTAGGGCATTTTTATAGCTTTGCAAGATAGTAATAAAATTATCAACAGTATCGCTTAAATTCAAATCACTTTTACCTCCAGCAGCGTTGGTGTGTCCACCACCATTGTAATGTGCCCTTGCAAATTCATTTACCGAAAAACTGCCTTTACTTCGCAAGGATATTTTTACGATACCTTCTTGTTTGTGTTCGATAAAAATCACTGCAAAAATAATATTTTCTATACTTAAGCCATAATTGACGAAGCCTTCAGTATCTCCTTTTTTAAAATTAAAGTTATTTAAATCCTCTTGGGATAAGGTTATGTAAGCCGTTCTTAATTGTGGGATCACTTTCAGATTTTGCAAAGCACAACCTAGTAATTGCAATCTTTCAGGGCTATTTGTATCATAAATAGCGTTGTGAATCGCCGCATTATTTGCACCTTTTTCTAAAAGATTGGCAATTACAATATGCGTTTTACCAGTAGTTGATGGGAATCGAAAAGAACCAGTGTCTGTCATAATACCTGTATAAAGACAAGTCGCAATGTCTTTGTCGATACGATCCGAATCCTCCAACATATCAATAAAATTGTAGATCATCTCGCAAGTGGAAGACATGCTAACATCTGAATACATGAATTGAGCATAATCATCCGGTTGTTGATGGTGATCAATCATTATTTTGATGCCTTTGGAATTGTTAATGGGTATCTCCATATCGCCAATTCGATGAAGCGCATTAAAATCTAAAGTGAAAATAATGTCTGCCGATTCGATGAGAGAGATAGATACATCTTTTTGTGATTCAAATTTAAGTATCTCATGATCTTGAGGCATCCATTTTAAGAAATCGGGATAATCATTTGGTGCTATAATTTTGATATCGTGATCATCCTTCATAAGGTAATGAAATAGACCTAAACTAGACCCGATTGCATCGCCATCTGGATTTTTATGCGGTACAATTACAATACGCTTTGGCGAAGAAAGCAGGTCTTTTATTTGGGAAATATCCTGTTGCGTCATAGGTGGCGAAGATACAATTTTTAGTATTGTATAGTCTTGTTTTTATTGAGAAATACATTACTTTTGCACAAAATTAAGAGTGATTCTTAAAAAATTTTGAAGAAAAACTTAAGGGAGAAAAAGATTATAATCTGAATAAATAAAAATAAAAATGGCAACAAATAGAACATTTACAATGCTTAAGCCAGACGCTGTTGAAAAAGGACACGTTGGTGCAATACTTGAAAAAATCAATGCTTCAGGCTTTAGAATCGTCGCATTAAAATTGACACACATGACCACCGAAGATGCAAAAGCATTTTATGCAGTGCATAGCGAAAGACCATTTTATGGTGAATTGGTTGAGTACATGACACGAGGACCAATTGTCGCTGCCATTTTGGAAAAAGAAAATGCGGTTGATGATTTCAGAACACTTATTGGTGCGACTAATCCAGCAGACGCGGCAGAAGGTACAATTCGTAAATTATATGCAGCCTCTATTGGCGAAAATGCTGTGCACGGAAGTGATAGCGACGAAAATGCTGCAATCGAAAGTGCATTTCATTTCTCTGGAAGAGAGCAATTTTAATTCATTCTAAAATAGTTGAAAAAGCCCACACGTTTCGTTGTGGGCTTTCTTTTTTGTGTTAGTTTTTTCACAATTTCTCGACTATTAAATTTTATTATCTTTACCCCTAAAATTTCAAATCCTATGAAAAGAATTATTACGATTTTAGTATGCTCTCTGCTCTTTAGCTTTTTTGCGACTGCACAAGAAACCCAAAAAACAATTGAAAAATTAAAATCACTAACAAATGCTTCAATTAGCGTAAATGACCAAACAGGACTTGCGGAATTTGTAAGGTTTCCTGTTGGAAATACATTGTCCTTAAGTGGAGTAACACTTGAACAAAAAGCATTTTCGTTTTTGCAATCCTATAAGGCGATTTATGACATTCAATCAATTGAGGAAACCTTAATAGTTAACGAAGTAAAAACCGATAATTACGGTTTGCAAAATGTGATTTTAAAACAAGTCTACAACGGTGTACCAGTATTTGACGGTCAATTGCGTTTTCATTTTAGTGCAAATAGTAAATTGACATCTATTAATGGAACTTATGTATCTGGAATTTCTAAATTAAATTCAAGTCCATCTTTAGGTTCAGGCCGAGCAGCAGAAATTGCTTTAGCTTTAGTGAACGAGCAAGGTTTGAATGGTTCTGGTGAGCCTCTATTGATTCACAACAATACCTTATATGTATTTGCCAAAGGTCTTGTACAAGGACATGTAACTGCGAACTATTTAGTTTATGAAGTTGAAGTGGTAAATAAACTTGATGTTAGAGAATTTATTTATGTTGATGCTCACACTGGCGAAATTGTAGAACAATTCACGGGTATGGCGCATGCACTTGACAGAAAGGTGTATGAAGGCACCACCAGCAATTTAGTTTGGGAAGAGGGTGATGCATTTCCGGGAGCTCTTACCATTTGGCAGCAAAATGAAGTAGAAGCTTCTGGCCATGTATATAATTTTTTCAAAAACACATTTGGATATGTATCTTATAATGGTGCAGATATTACGATGCGCACTATAAATAACAATCCAAATATCTCGTGCCCCAATGCTAATTGGAATGGTTTTACTGCTAACTATTGCAATGGTACGGCATCGGACGACGTCATTGCTCATGAATGGGGTCACGCATACACACAATACACAAGTGGATTGATTTATGCCTATCAGTCAGGAGCCATCAATGAATCGTTTTCTGATATATGGGGAGAAACCATTGACCTTTTGAATAACTACGAAGATACCGGAGAAAATTTAGCTATCAGAACAACAGCAGCATGTAATTCGGCTCGTTGGAAAATAGGAGAAGATGCTTCTGCATTTGGAGGCGCCATAAGAGATTTATGGAATCCTAATTGTAATGGAGATCCAGCTAAATTAACAGATACACGGTACTCTTGTGGGACTTTTGATTCTGGAGGTGTCCATATAAATTCTGGTGTTCCAAACCACGCTTATGCACTCTTGGTTGATGGTGGAACTTATAACGGACAAGTAATTAATGGGATTGGGTTTTTGAAAGCAGCTCATATTTTTTGGAGAGCACAATCCGTATACTTGACTCAAACAAGTGATTTTGATAATCTTGCGGACGCTCTCGAAGCGGCATGTGCTGATTTAGTAGGTTTAAGTCTACAAGGAATTTCAACATCCAATACTCCTGCTGGTGTTTCCTTTCAGACCATTACTTTAGCTGATTGTCAAGATTTGACAAGAGCGTTGTTAGCAGTTGAATTAAGAATTAACCCTGACACCTGCGGATATCAACCTATTTTGAGTATATCACCTGCATTATGTGAAGCTGCATCCTCTAACCCATTATTTTATGAAGATTGGGAGTCGGGAATTGGTAACTGGAACTTGGAGCAATTACCATCCAATGTATCAACTTGGCAACCAAGGGATTGGGTTGTTAGTTCGTCTTTACCAGGTGGAAGAGAAGGAAATGCAATCTTTGGGGTTGATCCTGTTAATGGGAACTGTACATCAGATCTTGAAAATGGGATTATTCGTTTAGAAAGTCCTGTAATTTCAATACCTAATATTACTACCGGAACATTTGACATGGCATTTAACCATTATGTAGCCACCGAGAATTTATACGATGGTGGTAACATCAAATACAGTGTGAATGGGGGAAGTTGGAGTATCGTTCCAGTCACTGCTTTTACACAAAATCCATATAACGGGTCTTTGAATACTTCTGGTCAAGGAAATGACAATCCATTGCAAGGACAATTTGCGTTTACAGGAACGGATGAAGGTTCGTTGACCGGTTCTTGGGGTCAAAGTGTAATTGATTTGTCCGCTTTAGGAGTTACGGCAAATTCGACAATTCAATTCAGATTTGAACTGGGCACTGATGGCTGCAACGGTAATGATGGTTGGTATATAGACGAACTGGTTGTTTATAATTGTTCAGCTACATTATCTGTAGGAGACTCAAATTTTATAGACGATGGAGTGAAAATTTTCCCGAATCCATCAAATGGCTTGTTTACAATTAAAAAGATCAAGCCTGTGGAATTAACGAAGGCTGAAGTATACGACATGAATGGTCGTTTGATCTCATCGATTGATTTGACTTCGATGCAAGATGAGCAGACCATTGATATCACCGCGTTCGCATCTGGAGTTTATTTTATGAGCTTAACATCGAAGGATGGCAAAAGCGTTATTAAATTGATTAGACAATAAAATATTGGAAAAATTCAATAAAAAAAACCTGCAGCGCGAGTTGCAGGTTTTTAGTTTTAAAAAAGTTTTTGCGTATATGTTAAATTACTTTGACGTTTACTGCGTTTAATCCTTTTTTTCCTTCGGTTAGATCGAATTCAACTTCATCGCCTTCGCGAATTTCGTCAATCAATCCAGAAATGTGAACAAAATGTTCTTTGTTGTTTCCTTCTTCAACAATAAAACCAAATCCTTTGGCATCATTGAAAAACTTTACTGTTCCTTTACTCATTGTAATAAATATTAAATTAATTATAATTGTTAAGACAAATATAATGCCATAAAAATTAACAACAATATAAAACGTTGATTTTCTTACAACAAATAATAACGCAATCCATAAAACAACAGGTTTTTATGGTGCTGAAATCGAATTGATTACACATCGACGGAATTCGATAATTAAAAGTATTTATATCGATTTAAGGTAAAAGCAAAGGAATTATTGAATTGACTCTCATTTATTAGTTGATTAATTTAACAGATAGTTTAGAGCAATACTATTAGCGTAGAACTAATTTCTTAATCACATCTTTTCCTATAGATTCATTCAGCATGGCGATTATCTTTTCCTTGCCATAACTCAATTCCTCACGTAGCACACTCGAACTCAATTGGACATACAACGTATCACGCTCTAATTGAACAGCAGTTGTGTAGTTATTGACACCGTTACCCATCATATTCGCCCAAGCTTCCTTTACATTGACCTTATCCAGGCCAGTTTGCAAGTGATTGGTATCAACAAATTCTTTGATAATATCACTGATGGATTGATTTTCGTTGTGACGTTTGGCCATTTTTAAATTTACGATTTATAATTTTGGGAAGTTGGAATTTTTGCGTTTTGGTCATTCAATAACTATTGGGTCAAATCGTTTATAAACATAGCGAATTCTATTCGAATTTAAAATGATGAGTTGTTTGTCATTGGCATCTAAAACAGTTTCTTTCCATTCAGCATAGGATGTTTTATAATATACGTTTAAACTATCGTTTTCTATGACAATTTTTAAACTTTCGGAATCATCAGAAGTCAAATAACTTCCATCAAAATTCGGTTTAAGTTTTTTTCTAAACCCCGTCATACTATCAGTTACCTCAATAAAATCAATCGTATCATTAAAATTATAGTCACGCTTAGAACCGTCAGGCATCGTTACTTCATCAATTTCCCAATAGCCATTGAGGTGATCGATATAGCTTTCTGGGTTATTGGAACAACCGAAAACCATCATCGAGATTAAAATGAAAGCAATGTTCTTCACAACTTAAATAATTTATAGGATTGATGTACCTGTTTCACAATCTCTTCAGTCCGTTCCGCATGCGTATCACTTATAAATAATTGGCCAAAGTGTTCATTATCGACCAATTCAATAATCTGTGCGACGCGATTTTCATCTAATTTATCAAAAATATCATCCAAAAGCAAAATTGGAGGCACACCACTTTGCTGCTTTATAAAGTCAAATTGTGCCAATTTCAAAGCGACTAAAAATGATTTCTGCTGACCTTGGCTACCGAATTTCTTAATGGGAAATTCCGATATTTCAAAATTCAAATCATCTTTATGTATGCCCATACTTGTGTATTGTAACACTTTGTCCTTGTTGATGTTAAGATTTAGAAGTGTTAGTAAATCATCATCAAATAAATCACTTTTATAGCTCAAATGCACTTCTTCTTGATGGTTGCTGATGGCATTATATCGCAATTTAAAAATAGGTATGAAGGTTTCTAAAAATGATTTTCTGGTTTTAAAAATTTCGGAGCCATATGTATTCAATTGCTCGTTATAGACTTGAAGCGTCTGATTGTTAAACGTATTATTTAAGGCAAAATATTTCAAAAGCGCATTACGCTGTGCTAAAACCTTATTGTAGTTGAGAAGATTATTAAGGTATGACTTATCACTTTGCGAAATGACACTGTCAATAAATTTACGCCGCGTTTCGCTGCCTTCTATAATCAAATCTCTATCTGCTGGCGAAATAATAACCAATGGAATAAACCCAATATGATCACTAAATTTTTCATAGGCTTTCCCATTCCTCTTGATCAGTTTTTTCTGCCCTTTTTTTAAGGAAACTACGATTTTTTCAACCCTTTCGTCTTTTTCAAACACACCATCGACCACAAAAAACTCTTCATCATGTTTAATGTTTTGGGACGAAATTGGATTAAAATAACTTTTTCCGAAAGCCAAATGGTATATAGCATCTAAAACATTCGTCTTTCCTACGCCATTTGGCCCGACAAAACAATTTATTTTAGTATCAAAAGTGAAGGTCTGGCTCTCAAAATTTTTGTAATTCAGTAATGAAAGTGTGTTTAATATCATTGAAACTGTCAGTAATGCGGATTTTTAATTGGCCTTTTATCAAAGGAAACTGCAAATTATTGAAAAATAACAAATAATTTACCTTTTAAATACCAATAAAAATTTTATTTTTGCGGCGCACAAATAGAGAATAAATGGCAACGTATAAAAAGAGAGGTTATAAACCAAAAACCAAAGAGGAAAAAGATGATGCTTTAGAGCAAAATTCAACAACTGCTGAAGTTTTTAACACATTAGATGATAGCGCTTCTAAAACAGAAGAATGGGCTGTTAAAAATCAAAACTATATTCTGATCGCTGTTGGAGGGATCGCATTATTGGTTTTGGGATATTTGGGATATAACAAATTTGTTGCAGAGCCAAAAGCTAGTGAAGCTATGAATGAAATGTTTCAAGCACAACAGTATTTTGACCAAGCGGTTAGTAGTACTGCAAAAGATTCACTTTACAATTTAGCTATCAAAGGGGGTGAAGGAAAGTATGGAATGGTTGATATTGCTAAAGAATACAGTGGAACACCCGCTGCAAATCTTGCTAATTATTATGCAGGTATGGCTTATTTAAATCTTAAGGATTATCAAAATGCGGTGAAATATTTAGAGGAATTTTCAAGTGATGATATGATGTTAGGACCTATTGCCAAAGGTGGTATTGGAGATGCATTCATTCAATTGAATCAGCCAAAAGAGGCTTTGGAATACTATAACAAAGCAGCATCTATGAATACCAACGATTATACAACTCCGATGTACTTGTTTAAAGCAGCAAACGTTGCTCTTAAATTGGGTGAAACTCAAAAAGCATTGGATAATTATAAAAAAATTAAAGAAGATTTTTCTACGTCGACTGAAGCATCAAACATTGATGTATTCATTGGTAGAGCCGAGGCAAGCTTGTAATATGGCTACAAAAAATCAAAATTTATCGGCTTACGATAAAGCTACAATCCCAAATGCGAAGGACTTTCGGTTTGGGATTGTTGTTTCAGAATGGAATGCAAACATCACGGATAATTTGTTCAAAGGCGCTTTTGACACATTGATTGAGCATGGCGCATTAGAAAAAAATATCAAACATTGGTCGGTTCCTGGAAGTTTTGAATTGATTTATGGTGGTAAAAAGATGCAACAACAAGAAGTTGATGCTGTCATAATCATTGGAAGCGTGATTCAAGGTGATACCAAACATTTTGACTTTGTCTGTGAAGCCGTCTCTCAAGGAATCAAAGATTTGAATGTTCTTCATGAAACACCTGTTATATTTTGTTTATTGACGGATAATACAATGCGGCAAGCTATTGATCGTTCAGGCGGGAAACATGGCAATAAAGGTGTAGAAGCTGCTGTGGCTGCAATTAAAATGGCAGAACTTCGCAAGAATTCTTGATTTCTCTTATACGTTATTGAATTTTCATATCAATTCAATCTACCTCACTGCAAAGCATGATATTCTTTGTTAACAATTTTTGGGAATCCAAAGGCCTTTTTTCCTGACAATTTCTGTACATTTGACTAGTAGAAGATTTTATTAGTGAGTTTATTCAAGCAGCGCAAAAACAAACGTTTCAGTTATACGCCTAAACATCTTAAGGATGACGAAAGTCAGGTTAGGCAGCAATTGCAATCTAAAAGGCAAACAACTAAACATTTGTCGAAACGTAAGGGCAAATCGTCTTCAACGTTAATCATTTGGCTCCTTATTTTAGGTATGATAATTGTACTTTGGTATGTATTAGACCACTATAAAAATTAGAAATTATGGGAATTTTCAGTACACGCAGCAACAAAAAATTTAATTATACGCCACGTTTTTACGAAGGTGATGGTAATCCTTATGAAATAAAACACAAGTTTGATGAATTTCGAACTACTGTAGGGAAAACTAATCTGAAAGGAAAATTTGAAAATGCAGTACAAGATTACAAGACAGCGGACAAATCCGTGAATCGGCGTATCTACATTATTGCTGGAATTTTAGTCTTAATTTTTTTATTAATTATAGGATTCGATTTGTCTATATTTCTTCCTAAAGGCTAATGGCAGACATCATTCAACTGTTACCGGACCATGTTGCAAACCAGATTGCGGCTGGTGAAGTCGTTCAAAGACCTGCCTCTGTGGTTAAGGAATTGTTAGAAAATGCAATTGATGCCGATGCGACCATCATCAAACTCATCATTAAAGACGCTGGTAAAACTTTGATACAGGTCATTGACAATGGCAAGGGAATGAGCGTTACAGATGCCCGCTTGAGTTTTGAAAGACATGCCACATCAAAAATAAAATCTGCTGAAGATCTTTTTAGTTTGAATACCAAAGGTTTTCGAGGCGAAGCATTGGCCAGTATTGCCGCCATTGCACATGTCGAATTAAAAACAAAGCAAGAGCACGACGAACTGGGAACTCATATAACCATCGAAGGGAGTGATGTCACGGCTCAAAATGTCGTTGTGACACCAAAGGGAAGCTCAATTTCTGTCAAGCATTTATTTTTTAATATTCCTGCACGTCGGAACTTTTTGAAATCCAATACAGTAGAAACACGTCATATTATTGATGAATTTCATCGCGTTGCCTTAACACATCCCACTATTTCTTTTTCGATGTATCACAATGGTAGTGAGGTGTTCCATCTTCCAGAAAGTAAAGTGCGCCAACGTATCGTCAATATTTTTGGAGGAAAAACGAATGAGAAATTGGTGCCTGTTGAAGAATCCACCGAAGTTTTGACCATTTCAGGTTTTGTGGGCAAACCAGAGTTTTCCAAGAAATCACGATCAGAACAATTCTTTTTCGTAAACAATCGGTATATAAAAAGTGCTTATCTCAACCATGCCATCAATTCCGCTTACGACGGATTATTACGGGATGGCAATCAGCCGTCCTATTTTTTAAATTTAACGGTTGATCCCAAATCGATTGACATCAATATTCATCCTACCAAAACGGAAATCAAATTTGATGACGAACATACGCTCTATGCTATTTTGCGTTCGTCTGTTAAGCATAGTTTGGGTCAATTCAATATTGTTCCAGCATTAGATTTTGACTACGATACCAATCTAGATACACCTTATAATTTTAAAGATAAAAATGCACCAACGCCGACTGTGGAGGTGGACAGGAATTTCAATCCTTTTGTAGAACAATATACTTCTGGGAAACAATCCACGGTTTTCAAAAAACAAGCTTCGAACACTTGGGATAGTTTGTATGTCGGTTTGGAATCAAAAGGCACACGTTCTGAACATGATTTTAGTCAAGTTGAATTTGAAAGCGAAGAGCAATCAGGTTCAATTTTTATAAATGATGCTTCGATTGATAAGGTCCAAAAAACCTATCAACTTCATAATAAATATATTGTTAGTACCGTAAAATCTGGAATGTTGCTCATTGATCAACATAGGGCACATCAGCGTATTTTATACGAAGGGTTGTTGAAAAGCATGACGATTAAAGAAGCAGTGAGTCAACAATTGTTGTTTCCATTGCAACTGCATTTCTCATCAAATGAACTCACAATTTTGGAACAAGTAAGAGAGAACTTGGAAGCAACAGGTTTTGTATTTTCAAAGTTCACCAAAGATGGCATTGATATTACGGGACTTCCTGTAAATGTTCCAGACAGTGAAGTGTCCATAATTTTTGAGCAATTGATAAGTGATGTAGAACAAGAAGTGCCAGATAGTCATTTTAGTGCAACAGATTTATTGGCAAAATCGATGGCAAAAAGTTTGGCCATCAAAACAGGTCAGTCGTTGAATAATACGGAACAAGAACATTTGGTCAATTCGCTTTTTGCTTGCAAAGAACCATCTGTTTCACCAAACAACAGAGCTACCTTCATCACATTGAATGTAGAAGAATTGGACAAAAAATTTATGTAATTTAGACTTATAAAATCACCATGAGAGGAATTGGAATTACGGATACAGTAAAGCACTTGCTTATTATTAATGTCTTAATGTTTATTGGTACGATGACCATTGGTAATGGATTGTTTTACAAATGGTTTTCCTTATATTTTCCATATAATAATCTATTTCAACCTTGGCAAATATTTACTCACATGTTTATGCATGGAGGTGTGATGCATATTTTATTCAATATGTTCGCCCTATGGATGTTCGGAACAGCAGTTGAACAACAGTTGGGCAGTAAAAAGTTCTTGTTTATCTATATCTCTGCTGGGCTTGGTGCTGTTTTATTTCAACTTGGATATTACTATTATGACTATTATTCAGCTTATAATACTATTTCCGATTTAAATATGAGTAGCGAATTGATACATAAAATAATTAATATCAACGCCATTGAAGGTGATTACATAAAGCCTGCCATATTTGAGAACAAATTAATTCCTATTTTAACAGAGTATAATTATACCAATCCAATCGATGTCAACTCATTCAGTGGATTATTTGAAATGAATATGGCGTCAAGTGCTCGCATGGTTGGAGCATCAGGATGTATTATGGGGATTTTGGCAGCATTTGGAATGATGAATCCGGAAGCAAAACTAATGATGATCTTTCTTCCAATTCCGATTAAGGCTAAATATTTCATTCCTGGTATTATTATTTTGGATATTATATCTGCTCTTTCTGGTCAATCTTTTTTTAGTCCAAGCAATACGGCCTACATGGCTCACGTCGGTGGCGCCTTAACAGGATTTATAATAATGTGGTTTTGGAAGAAAAACGAAAAGGATAAATACCGCTGGAATTAAATGGCATCAATCGTCAAAGACATACAATATAAATTAACCAGGCTTAATGCACTTGAGATCATTATAGTCATCAACATTGTTGTGTATATCATTGGATTTTTAATGACCAAGATATTGAGTGTTGACGATGCTTTCTATTGGTTTAAGTTGCCATCAGATTTTTTTGATTTCCTCCAGAAACCATGGACCATTTTTACATATGGTTTCATTCATTATGGTTTTTTTCATATTCTATTCAATCTATTGGTTTTATATATTGTCTCTCGAATCGTATTGAATCTGTTTAAACCTAAAATGGCCTTAAGTATCTATTTTCTAGGAATTATTTTTGGAGGTTTGAGCTTTTTGCTTGTTTATAATGTGATTCCATCTGGGATTTTATATAGCGTCACTGGTTTAGTTGGAGCTTCTGCAGGTGTAAGAGCTTTGTTGATTTTTATTTGTGCTTATATGCCTCAAACCGAAGTGCGTTTGGCATTTTGGAATGTCAAGTTGATGTATATTGGTATTGCCGTTGTTGTTATTGACATTATTGGACTCTTTAGCTCAAATCAAGGCGGAAATATTGCGCACCTAGGCGGAAGTTTGCTGGGCTATGTGTATGCTAATCAATTGGAAAAGGGAACAGATATCGGTACAGGTTTTCAGCGTTTGATGGATTGGATTGCAAATATGTTCAAAACAAAGCCGCGCGGTCCCTTAAAAACAGTTTATAAAAGCAAATCTAATAGCGTTGCAGGTCATAATAAAAAGGAATTTAAAGAGTTTAATAAACAGAAACAAATCGATCTTATTCTTGATAAAATTGGTAAAAGTGGCTATGAAAGTCTTACCAAGGAAGAAAAGGAATTTTTGTTTAAAGTAGGAAAGGAGTAATACCTTATGAAGCAGTTGAAGTGGTTCGATAAATTAATGTTTTTCTTTAACAGCATCGCAGCCATCTTGTTATTGCTTTCCTATATTCTACCTTATTTTGAACCGAAAAAGTTTGCCTTTTTATCTGTATTGAGCCTTACAGTTCCTTTCCTGATCATTCTCAATATTTTATTTGTAATCTATTGGCTTTTCAAAATAAAAAAACAATTACTATTATCTCTGATTGTACTTCTCATCGGTTATACATATCTATCATCACTTTATAAGTTTTCGGCTTCCAAGCATATTGAAGACACAGAAAATATTTCGGTGATGAATTATAATGTACGATTGTTCAATGTGTTCAAGTGGATTCCTGACGATGGGGTCGATCAGAAAATTGTTGATTTTATAAACGAGAAACAACCCGATATATTAAGTTTACAAGAATATCGTCGTGATGAAAAAATCAAGTTTGAAGGCTATCATAAATTTGAGATGATTTCAGGCGATAAAGTAAAGAATGGTCAAGCCATTTTGTCTAAATTTCCGATTGTCAATTCTGGTTCAATTGAATTCCCAGAAACTTATAACAATGCTATTTTTATTGATATCGTCCACGGAAAAGATACCATGCGTGTATATAATGTGCATTTGCAATCTATGAAAATCGATGCCAATGGAGATGCATTGTCAAAAGAAAGCTCCGAGAACTTATTTAAGAGTGTGAGCAAGACATTTACCATGCAACAGGATCAAACAGAGTTGTTTTTAAAGCATAAAAACGAATGCAAGTACAAAGTGATCGTTTGTGGTGATTTGAACAACACAGCCTATTCATACGTTTACAAAGAAATTAAAGGCGATTTGCAGGATGCCTTTGTAGAAGCTGGAAATGGTTTTGGAAAAACCTTTAACTTTAAGTTTTTCCCGGTCAGAATTGACTTTATATTGGTCGATACTGCATTTGAAATCAACAGTTTTAAAACATTTGATACACAGCTGTCTGACCATTATCCAATCTTGAGCCGTCTGAAAATAAAGTAGTTCTACTAGACTATGAGTTTTTTGAACTATTAAGAATTCATCAATGCGCAGTCAACAAAATCCGCAAGGATATGTATCACTAAACCGAGACCAATCCATCTGGTTTTTTTAAATAAAGTCAAAAAGATATAGATAACGAGCGCATAGTAGGTGTGAAGCGGATGAAAATTTATACTGCATCGGTTTGGGTCAAAAATTGGTGTGGCCAACAGATGATCGAGATCGATGAGCATTCCCAAAAGCATAATGAGATATGCTTTTTTCCAATTTGATTTGAAGAATAATAAAGCGACAACTAATGGCAACCCAAAATGAATTGCATAATGAACAATTGGTTGTAACATCATATTGACAATTTTTGTGCTTCCAAATAAAGTAGGGAGTTTGGACCTTCATTACAAATCAGATCCAAAACGCTCAAATTTGGAAGGAAGCCGTGTTTGTCATCAAAGACTTGTACATACGGCTTAAAATTTTGATCTAACTCCTTTCGATTATCAGCAAGGGATCGATAATCCAAACTATTTTCTGGGTGTTTCTCGAAAGTTTTGGTAGTTTCAAAATCAAACGGTAATTCCAAGCAATCATAAATCACTTCTAAACATCTGAAATTAAACACCATCAAATTTTGGAACTTCTCTGTATATAAAGGTAAAAAGTCATGTTCATAAAACTCGAAGAAAGGAGAACTGCTATAAGCTGATTGAATTGATTTCCAATGCTGTTCTTGCCAATTTTCATCATCGGCAATTAATATGTCCTGATAGAGTTGCCGGTTTTTTTGAGAATAAACCACAGGAATGGTCAATGGTAATCTTCCATTCGCATCGTAAATAAACATGCGATTCCTGTACGTTTGTTTTTGGTAATTGTCGCAAACTTCAAAAGTTACTTGTTCGGCATTTGCAATGGCCACGAAGCTTGCAATACTAGGAAAATAGGTTGGATATACTAAAACGGTGTTCAACTTATTGATTCGCTTTCCGTTTCTTTCTCCAAGCATTAAAACCAAACAATAATACCCCAACGATCAATGCAGGAATCAAATAAGAAACCGCTTTTCCGGTACCACCAACTGTTGTGAAAAAACGCTCCCAGCGCGGACTTTTACCATTCCAGCTCATCCAGACCAAAACAGGTTTGCCAACTACATGATCAAAAGGGACAAAGCCCCAATATCTGGAATCTTGCGAGTTATGACGATTGTCTCCCATCATCCAGTAGTAATCTTTGGTAAATGTGAAGGAAGTTGCAACTTTTCCATCAATACTTATCTGATTTCCATTCACAGAAAGTTTGTGACCTTCATATTCAGTAATGGCTCGCTTATATAGAGGTAACACGTCTAAATTTAAATCAACAGTGGCTCCAGCTTTTGGAATATATAAGGGTCCAAAATGATCATTGTTCCAAAAATAGGCTGGATCTTTAGGGAAAATTTGAGCATCTTTCTGATTTAAAGAATCTTTTCTTACCGTGACGCTTGCCACGTTTGGATGATTTTTCAAACGATTCATGGCTTCATCAGTCGCGGCAAACACAAAATAGGTATCCGTTGATTGGTCAAAACCAATCCCATCTGTAATATCATAACGATTTAAGAGACCGTAAACTTCTTCATTGGATGAAAATTGACCTTTAAATACAATGTCATAAGAAAACTGCACTCTTGCTCTGTCTGGCAATTGATTTTGCTTCCCATTGATATAAACATAACCATCTTTTATCGATAGAGAATCTCCAGGAAGTCCTACGCAACGTTTTACGTAATTTGTCTTTTTATCGATCGGTTTATAATAATACTTATCAGTATGATACATGTTCAACATCGTGTCGACAGGCCAATTAAATACGACAATATCATTTTGTTCTATATCTTGAAATCCTGGAAGTCTCATGTATGGTAACTGTGGATTGGGCAAATAGGATTTTGTTTTTAAAACAGGAATGGTATCATGAACCATGGGAGCTGCGATAGTAGTCATTGGGATTCTGGGTCCATAATGTAATTTACTTACAAATAAGAAATCGCCAACTAATAACGTTTTTTCTAATGACGATGTTGGGATTGTAAACGGTTGAATGAAATACGTATGAACGATAGTTGCGGCAACAATGGCGAACAAAATAGAACTGATCCAGTCGCCAGCAGCTGATTTAGGATGAAGAGATCGATCTTTAACATGTTCAACATCCAAAACATAATTGATGTAATAAATATAAAGTCCAAAAGTCGCAACCGAAAGTATAGTGTCAACAAGTGTGTTCTTGCCAAAACTTCTTGCCGTTTCCACCCAAACAACAGGGAACATGATCAGATTGACAATCGGTACAAAAAGTAAAATAGTCCACCACCATGGTCTGTTGATGATCTTCATTAAAATGACCGAATTATAAACTGGTATAAATGCTTCCCACGCTTGTCGTCCAGCTTTTATATAAAGTTTCCAAGTGCCAAGCCCGTGTATAACTTGAACGATCAAGAAAAAGATAAACCATTGTGTGAATGTCATTGTATGTTGTTTAGTTGTTAGTCGTAAAGAACTTTCTCTTAATAATATTATTTAACAAATATATCGTAAATCATAAATCCTTAATTGAAAAACGCTAGTAAGTTAACCTATGTTTAACACATCTTTCATGGTAAATACGCCTTTTTTACCAAATATCCATTCCGAAGCAATAACGGCTCCCAAAGCAAAACCTTCTCTACTATAGGCTGTGTGGCTTATTTTGATGTTATCAACGCTGGAATCATATGAAATCTCATGCGTTCCAGGAACGCTTTCAATTCGCTTTGCTACGATACCAATTTCATCAGATTTTGGAACTTCTAATGTCCAGTTATTATATTCAGATTGTTCGATAATGTCATTTGCCAAAGTAATAGCCGTGCCACTTGGAGCGTCTAATTTTTGCGTATGATGGATCTCTTCGATACCTATTTTATAGTGAGGTTGCCCACTCATCAATTTTGAGAGTGTTTTATTTAACTCAAAGAAAATATTGACTCCAAGGCTGAAGTTCGAAGCGTATAAAAAAGTTCCGTTTTTTTCAGTGCATAAATCGACCATTTGGTCATAATTATCTAACCAACCCGTGGTGCCTGAAATTACGGGAACAGAATTGTTCATGCATTTAGTAATATTGTCAACTGCAGAGTCAGGAGTACTAAAATCGATGGCAACATCAACACCTGCAAGTGAATATTCTTTATCTTGACTGGTAACTTTTAAAACGATCGAATGACCTCGTTGTAACGCGATGCCTTCAATCACTTTTCCCATTTTCCCATATCCAAGTAAAGCAATATCCATGGTCTAAAATTTAAAGTTTAAAGTGAGACCTAAATCGGTCGCATTTTCTTGTTCATTATATTGAAAATGTGGTTTCAAAGCAAGATTTTCATCTACATTATATTGTAGCAAATGGGCATCCACGTTGGCATCGATGATATTTAGAGCATAGATACCAAAGGTGATCAGTAGTGATAATTCTTTGTTTTGCTTTAAGGTTTTTTGTGCTCGTTGAAGACCGTCCAAGGTCACGTTTTGAAATTCATCATCATCGTAACCTGCCAGTCGACGTTTGTAGGCATCACGGTAACGGTCGTACTGCTTGTCGTTGTGCTGATAAAAATAAATTCCTGCAGCGATGCCACCAACAGCGATAGGAACTTTCCAATACTTTTTGTTGTAAACTTGACCCAAACCAGGAAGAATTGCAGAGTAAAATGCTGCTTTTGCAGGTGTTAAAGGATCTATTTCTAGGGATTCTGTGAGGATTTCTTCTGTAACTACTAATTCTTTGGGAATTATTTCTCGAATGCTGTCGTTTTCAATTTGCGAAAAGCAAACAAAAGATATGAGGCAGCAAAATAGGGTATGGACAAGTTTATTTAGCACTTTGAACTAATTTTTTAATACGATTAAAATCTTCTTCAGAATGAAAAGGAATTGTAATGCTTCCTTTGCCATTCTTACTGACCTTAACGCTAATTTTGTGTCCAAAGTATTCTGAAAATTCCCTGACGCCTTTTTTTATGAATTTTGGAACTTCTTCTGAATCTGATTTTTTAGGAACAGTAACTTCGTTCGTGCCTTGGTAGTTTTTTACCAATGCTTCCGTATCTCTAACCGAAAGCTTGTCACTGATTATTTTTTCATAGATATCCAACTGACTACCTTGATCGTCAATATTGATGATGGCGCGACCATGTCCCATGGAAATAAATCCATCTCTCATACCAGTTTGGATGATTGGATCTAACTTCAACAACCTTAAATAATTGGCTATCGTGGACCGTTTTTTACCAACGCGTTCGCTCATCTGTTCCTGTGTCAAGTTGATTTCGTCGATCAAACGTTGGTATGATAAAGCAATCTCAATAGGGTCTAAATCTTGACGTTGAATATTTTCAACCAAGGCCATCTCTAAAGATTCCTGATCGTTTGCAATACGTATGTATGCAGGAATGGTTTCAAGTCCAATTAATTTGGAAGCTCTAAAACGACGCTCGCCCGAAACTAACTGGTATTTATTAAAATCTAATTTTCGAACAGTAATTGGTTGAATGACACCTAATTCCTTAATGGATGATGCCAATTCTCTTAAAGTTTCCTCATTGAAATTCGTACGAGGTTGAAACGGATTGATGTCAATTACATCTAACTCAAGCTCGACAATATTCCCGATTACCTGATCTGCATTTTTGTCCTGAACCGATTTAATATCGTTTGTAGGATCTTTTAAAAGTGCTGATAAACCTCTACCAAGTGCTTGTTTTTGAGTTGCTTTTGCCATTAGTTACCCTGTTTTTTGATGATTTCCTTTGCCAAACTCAAATAATTGGACGCACCTTTGCTGCTCACATCATAATTGATGATGCTTTCGCCATAACTAGGTGCTTCACTTAAGCGTACATTACGTTGAATGATTGTTTCGAAAACCATGTTCGTAAAGTGTTTCTGGACTTCTTCAACCACTTGATTGGACAAACGTAATCGAGAATCGTACATCGTCAACAGCATGCCTTCGATATCTAAATTTGGATTATGGATACGTTGTACGCTTTTGATGGTGTTAAGCAATTTCCCGAGACCTTCTAAAGCAAAATATTCGCATTGAATAGGAATAATCACAGAATCTGCAGCTGTTAAAGCGTTCAATGTCAGTAATCCTAACGAAGGTGCGCAGTCAATAAGGATATAATCGTAAGAAGATTTTAAATGTGTGATTGCTTTTTTGAGCATGTACTCACGTTCTTCTTTATCTACCAATTCTATTTCAATGGCTACCAAATCGATATGTGCTGGAATGATATCCACGTTTGGTGCAGTTGTTTTTATAATGCTTTCTTCGGCAGAAGCTGAATGCTCAATCAATTGATATGAACCTATTTCTACATTCTCGACATCAACGCCAAGACCCGATGATGCATTAGCTTGAGGATCAGCGTCAATAAGTAACACTTTTTTTTCTAAAACACCCAAGGATGCCGCTAAATTGACTGAAGTGGTAGTCTTTCCTACGCCTCCTTTTTGATTGGCAATTGCAATGATTTTACCCATTAATTGGTTTGATTTTTTAAGACCGTAAAAGTACGATTATTTGTGAGTTTAAAAAATGGAACTTGTTAACAAAGCAGGAAGTTAGAGGCGAGAAGTCGGAAGCTGGAAGTTGAAATACATGAATTGTAAATTATACAGAAACTAAAAGTACACTTGTTCTGAAATTACTGAATACTTTGACTGCAAACTGCGCCTAAAATCCATGTTCTCTTCTTCTCCGAATAGCTTCCAATTGATCCGACATACTCTCAGGAATCTGATCCAAAAGATTGAATTGAGTAGCGCCTTTAAGCCATTCGCTACCATTTGCGGTAATAACTTCGCACTTCACATACGCAGAGAAGTCAAGCACAAAGTAAGCAGCAAGATTCGCCAGTTCCTGATAGTCCGCAGCACGCGATTGGGTAATTGCTAATGCCAGCTTGTTCGATGTAATTATTTTCTTTGTTTATCAGTTAATTGTATATCAATCCAAAGAGAACTCAATCATACAACCCATTACTCACATGCAGTTTTTTTCCAAGGTGTCGTAATGCTGTAAGACAGGTTGGTGGTATCTTTAAATTTAGTGCCACCTTCGTCAAGATCGCCAAATCCCTCAACCAATTGTTCCTTTTCAACCTTAAAGGCTACATCTCTTACGCTTTCTTTGCCTTCAGACATAAATTTATATTGACCCATAAGTTTGTCACCATTTATAAATCCATGAAATGTCCCTTCATTTTTATCCTTTTCTGCATAGGCATACAATAGGTTTGCCGTAACGGCATCTCCTTCAATCTTTGTGACTTCCAATTTCACGTTATTTCCGTCAGTTTTGTATTCATAACATCCTAGCTCGAGTCGATCGACAGTATCATTAGCTTTAGTCATCGTACTTTCATTAACGTCTTCAGAAGGCATCTTTGTGTCTTTTTTCTGATTGTCCTTGCATCCCATAACAGTCATGGAAATCAATAATAAAATCGTTACTTTTTTCATCATATAAGTGTTTTTAATTGGTATTATTTTTTGTTAAACCGCATTATCGGTAGATCGTTCATTAAAAGATTCAGCTTTCCGTCACTATCGATCTTATAAGCATCTACCTTTTCGAGCATTTTTAAGAATTGCGGTTCACCATCCCCACAATGCATCAGGGTGGTGATACCTTTGTCACCAAATTCAAGAGACGTACCCTTTAATTCAAAATCGGCTGAATAACCGTTGCATCCACCGCTGCCTGTAACCATTTTGCGCTCCTTATCAAAATTTAGATATGGTTTTTGGTCTGGGAAAAGGCCGTCAAACGCAATTCGGGTGCCTGTGATGTATTCTAATTCCCAAGTATGGCCATAAATATCATTTTCGCTTGCGGCAGCTTCATTAGTTGTGTTTTTTGTGCTATTGCAAGCGGATAGCATAACGGTTAGGAAAACTGTCATAATGACTTGTTTATAATTCATAATATATAGTGTCTTAAATTATCAAGTATAAATATAATGACTAGCCTTCATTTTATCAACTGTAATCGACCAATTCATACCTCATATCCGATTTTAGCGATGAATTGAGTGCTTTTTCAATTCGCAAAATCGCCGTCTTATGTAAAAAATTCTCCCATTATGTAACTTTTTTTAGAGGCATATAGTATCTTTATAGTCAATCAATTAAACATATCTCAATGAAAAAAATTAATCAATTATTCCAATTATCCTTATCCCTCATGTTATTTGTAGCTTTCATTTCTACCTCGGAAGCGCAGGTGAAACAAGTAGCCAGTGTCGAAGGAATTACAGAATATTCTCTTGACAATGGTTTGAAAGTATTATTGTTTCCAGATAATTCGGCACAAACAATTACGGTGAATATTACCTATATGGTGGGTTCACGTCATGAAGGCTACGGCGAAAAAGGCATGGCCCATTTATTGGAGCACATGGTTTTTAAAGGCACGCCAAACCATCCAAACATTCCTGAAGAATTATCTTCACATGGGGCAAGACCAAATGGAACCACATGGTACGATCGTACTAATTATTTTGAAACTTTTAATGCTACTGATGAAAATCTAGATTGGGCATTGGATTTGGAAGCAGACCGAATGGTCAATTCTTATATCGCAAAAAAAGATTTAGAATCAGAATTCTCTGTGGTTCGTAATGAGTTTGAAAGTGGTGAAAACTCACCTACTCGTGTATTGATGGAAAAAGTAATCAGTGCTGGTTTCTTATGGCATAACTATGGGAAGTCAACTATTGGAAATCGTTCAGATATTGAGCGTGTGCCAATCGAAAACCTACAAGCATTTTATAAAAAATACTACCGACCAGATAATGCCATCTTGATGGTAACGGGTAAATTTGACACCGATAAAACGCTCGCTTTAATTGAGAAAAAGTTTGCTGGAATCAAAAATCCAGAGACTCCATTGCGTGACAATCCAACCATTGAGCCAGCACAAGATGGTGAAAAACGTGTAGCCTTGAGCAGGGTAGGAGACTTACAGATTGTTTCTGCCATGTATCATACACCGGCAGGCTCTCACGAAGATGCCGCTGCATTAGCAATTGCAGAAGAAATTTTGACGAATGAACCTTCGGGACGTTTGTATAAGGCGTTGGTAGATGGTAAAAAATCGTCTGGAATTTGGTCGTTTACACCTTTTACTAAAGAGCCTTCTTTTTTATATATCAATGTAGATGTGCCTTCGGATAAGTCTTTGGCGGAAGCTGAAAAAACCTTGTTGTCAACTCTAGATGGTCTGGCACAAAATCCGGTGACTGAAGAAGAAGTAACGCGAGCAAAAGCCAATGTGGCCAAACAAATTGACCAGATCTTTAGGAATTCATCTTACTTAGGCACTTTTATGAGTGAATTTATCGGTGCTGGCGACTGGCGACTGGCGTTTATCTATCGTGACCGTATGGAAGCGATGACTGCTGAAAAAGTGAATGCAGCCATTCAGCGCTATTTGATCAATACCAATAGAACTGTTGGTAACTTTATGCCCACGGCAACACCTATACGTGTGGATATTGAACATACAGAAGGTGTCACAGATTTGGTATCAAATTATAAAGGAAAAGAAGCGCTTAATGCGGGTGAAGCATTTGACGTGTCATACGATAACATCCAAAAAACTTTACAAACGGGTACTCTTGAGACTAGTAAGATCGAGTATGGTTTCATCAAAAAAGATAATCGTGGTGAGACCGTTAACGTCAACTTTACGATGCGCACAGGAAATGTGGATCAATTGATGAACAAAGGAAAAGTGGCCACATATACAGCGAGAATGCTAAACAAAGGCACAAAGACCAATTCAAGACAAGATATTGAAGATAAATTGAGCGCCCTAAAATCGTCTGTGTATTTCAATGGAAACAATGGACGTGTATATGCCTACGTCAGCAGTACGCAGAAGGATTTGATGCCAACCCTGGCGTTGATGACTGATATGTTGAAGAATCCAACTTTTGATGCCACTGAACTTGAGAAGTTAAAAACCCAAGATTTGGCAAGTTTAGAAGAGAACAAATCTGAACCACAGTCGGTAGTGTCACGACAAATTAGATTGCTGAATAACGATTATCCAAAAGGGCATCCTAATTATACCATGACTTATGATGAAGAGGTTGCTGCGATCAATGCTGTGACCGTAGATGCGATCAAAGCATATTATAAAGATTTTTATGGTATTTCTGATAATGCATCTGTTGTGGCTATTGGAAATATGGATGAAGCTGCTTTAAAGGCCTATTTTGAAAAGGAATACGCTAGTTTCAAGAACAACAAACCATATACAGAGATTGCAACGCCCTTTAAATTAAATAATCCTGCGAATGAACAAATGCAAACACCAGACAAAAAGAACGCCTTTACTTTGGGTATTTTGTCTTTTGAGGCAAGTCAGTATGATGACGATTATGCCGCATTGCAAGTAGCGGGCGAAATTTTTGGTGGAGGCTTTTTGAACTCTCGTATTGCTGGTCGTTTACGTCAACAAGATGGTGTGAGTTATGGTGCTGGAGGAAATGTAGGGGTCGATGGCGATAAGGAGGACAAAAACTCATCCATGTATGTGTACGCCATTTATAATCCAGAGAATGCTTTGAAAGTTCAACAAGGCTTCAAAGAGGAAATTGCACGTTTTATTAAAGACGGAATTACAGAAGAAGAACTCACAAACGTTGTGAACGGTTGGGTACAGGAACAGAATGTGTCTCGTGCCAAAGACAATGAATTAGCAGGAACCATAGGAAATAATATGTACTATGATAGAGATATGGATTTCCAAAAGAATATTGAAGCTAAAGTGAAATCACTGACAGTTGCTGATGTCAATAAAGTCATTCAACAGTATTTCAAGGACTTTGAAAAGTGGACTGTGGTCAATGGTGGCGATTTTGATAATCCAGAGATCAAGAACAAAGAAGATAAAATGGATTAATAGATCATTGAGTCTGACTAAAAACCCACTGATAAACGTTAGTGGGTTTTATGGTTAAAAGCTTCTGGTTTAGAAGATTTTAATCCTTAATGAACTTATCAAACGCATCATTATAATAAATGGTAATTTCTTCACCCTTTAGAATATCTGTTTTAGCGGCAAATGTTTGTGTCAAGTTTGTGAAATCACGATCGACTATTTCAGCGCTAGACTGGCTCGAATGATTAAAAAAACTGCCAACATCGCTAATACAAATGGCATCATAGTCTTCCGTCCAAGGAAATTGAAGTGTCGCCAAAACTTCGGGTAAATTCTCATTAACGTGAATTAACGCCATGTGGCTCTCTACAATAATTTCACCTTTTTTGATATCTCGTTTTGCAAAAACACCTTTACCGTGTAAGGGCGAATGGTTGACTTCAACTATGGTTGTCATGTTCTTTTTGGTTGTGATGGATTGTTATTTAATGAGTCGTACCGATAGGATCCTGACATCTTTCACGGGGCGATCGTTTTTGTTTGTTTTGGTCGCAGCAATGGAATCTACAATTTCAATTCCTTTAATGACTTCACCAAAAACGGTATAATTCTGATCTAAAGTGGGAGTGCCTCCAATGGTTTTGTAAACCTCACGATGTGATTGTGGAATCTCATACCTTTCAAATTGTTGATACGTGTTTGCAATGGTATCAATTTGGTCGCTAAACTGTGAAATGGCTGCTTCGTTTTTAACCTTTACGGCATTTTGTAACGAATCCCAAAGATGTTTATAGGTATCGTCATTGATAACGTGATATCTCGCTAGACGGTTATTGATCGTAGCCTCTGCTTTATCTAAAAGGCTATCATTGTAAACTTTTCCCTGTACAATAAAGAATTGAATGCCACTAGAAGCCCGATCTTGATTGTCTTCTCTAGCAGTCGCCAACGCGCCTTTTTTATGGAATAAATCTGGACTGAATTCAGATTTAACGGTATAGCCTAAATCACCTTCACCCAACATGGAATCTTTCAAAGCATTCCGACTTTCTGGATCACCACCTTGAATCATAAAATCTTCAATCACCCGATGAAACAAAAGACTATCATACGCTTTTTCATTTACTAGTTTGATGAAATTATCGCGATGCAGAGGCGTTTCGTTGGAAAGTTCCAAGACCATCGTTCCATAGTTAGTGACCATTTCCACTTTCGTGGTGGGTTCGATGTCGTAAGTCAGTAGTGGTTTTTTGTCCTTGCAACTCATACATAGCATGGAAATAAAAAAGAGACCAGTAAGGTTTTGAAATGCGTTCATCAATCAGAAATTTATGTGGTCATAAATATACTCATAAAAGACACATTTGGGCAATCCTATCATTTCATTTTAGTGTGGTCTACTTTGTCAGAACCTGTCATGGAGGTTAGTAGCAGCTTTAGCATTTCCGAAGGTTTAAAATCAAGTTCCTTTAAGTTGGATAAAAGACGTTCCAAAGCCAAAAACGTAATGAAAGATTGCAAAACAGCTCGATCCATCAGTGGACTGGAATAAACACTATGTTCTTGAAACGTGAACAAATTAAAAATCAACAGATATAAAAAATAAGAAAAGTAAATGACAAACTTAATGGTGTGCTCCGATAGAAAGTACTCCGTCAATTGATTGAATTCAAACCGCTTTGAAATATGGTTACTATATAACTGCATGGGAGAAAACCGATAGGTCAATTGCTTCATCTGTTTGTTCATCAGTGTAGCCATAATAACACTTAATGTAACGATGAGGTAAATATGTGTCGTGATTTTTAAATCCAAAAGATGCGTCATTCGATCAATTCGATAACATAAAATTGGAATAATGGCTGAAAAAAACAAATAGACAAATAGGTGAATCTGCAACACAAAGTAAGGCATCGCTACAGACAAGAACCCAATCAAAAGCGTAAACGGCAATAATAGAATTCGCTTTAAACGTTTAAAGCGCTTATCATTTGTACGTTTTCCGGCGATATGCGCACCGAGAGTTAACGCAATATATCCAATGATATACAAAATACCATAATGAAGACTAAACAAGGTATCAATGAAGTAAACAATTCCCACGGCAAGCCCCAAAATGAGAATACCCGACATAACAATCAGGATGAGTGAAAAAAGTTCTTTATTAAGATGTTTCATTGCAGGTATGAGGGATAGGACTTGGTAGTTTTATCCTTGCAAATGTATATCAAAAAGGGAAATATTTTGAGGTTGTTTTGGCTAGGTTATCAACCGATTTTAAAGGTTCATTTGCAACCTATTTCAAAGGGACTGTAATACCCAATGCAAAGGCGCCCGTAAACTGTTCAACACTGGGTTGAAAGCAGTATGTAAAACCTAAATCCACGTTATGTTCTCGACCCAATTCCAGTCCCAACGAGAAAGGGATATGATATATCAAGCCAGATTTTTCAATGTTGGTATAATAGGTAAACGTTTCAAATTTCCCGATGGAAGCGCCAATACCAAGTTCAATATATGGCGCTACCCAAGGGATGGGTGCCCGAACACGAGCTTTGCCACCTATGAGAGCAGCTCTATTGGTCGCTTTTTCAAACGTGGGATTGTCATTAATATCTTTTCCATTTGAACTCGTTAAGATGATCCCAGCGTACGGCCGGAGGTCCAACCACGAATAGGCTTTCAATACCAATTCACCTTGAAAAAAGAAACCATCATCACTAGTGTCTGTAAGGCTATAATAGGGGGTACTTAAGCCATACCCTATTTGGGCATTGATCGCTTTTTCTTTAATGAACTGTGCTTCAATCGTATTTGAAGTAAAAATAATAAGTAGCAGTAGGAGGACTTTTTTCATATTTGGGGACATGACATTTTATGGCGGCAAATATAATTTTAATTCCATTTGAATTCCATCGCTTGTCAATTTATTCGATGATTTACGTCACATTATTTCAGGGGATGAAATTGTGTGTGTTTTTACTTTGAATCTATCCGATCAAAGCATGTGGTCTTTATAATAAATCATTGCGAATACCATAAAACTGCCTCTGGCTTAATACCAGTATTCATCGGGTTTTGTTCGAGATTTGTTCGAGAAAAACCCACCATTTACGAAGAAAACCCGAAGGATTCCCGAACAAGTCCCGAACAAGACTACTTTCAAAATCAAAAAATATATATAACCCTATTGCATATCAGTAGTTTAACATCTATATTCGTTATTGCAATGACACTTATGGCATTGTTTTGAATCTATGGCAACCTATAGCGATGGCCCACTTGGTGGCTTTTCAGGAAAACTTGGACCCGTTGTGGGTTATAAATGGCGAGGTATGGAAGTCTTGCGTTCCGCACCCGAAAAACCCTCCAAACCGGCAACCGAAGCGCAACTTTTGCAACGCCGAAAATTTAAAGATGCCTTAACATTTTTGAATCCAATTTCGCCCTTAATGACCAAGACATTTAGGGCATTCCCATCAGATAAAAATGGCTTTGAGTCTGCAAAATCCTATCATTTAAAAGAAGCCATGCAAATAAACGGCAGCATTTGGGACATTATCTATCCAAAAGTGCTCATCAGCGCAGGTAGCTTACGTGGATTGACCGACCCAAACCTGCAGGTAGCATCCAACGAAACCCTCCGCCTACAATGGATCAACGACAGTGGGCAGGCGATGGCAAATACTTCAGACACCCTATTATTCGTGATGTATCTGCCCACGCTGAATCAGTTTGAGGTTTTTAAGAATGTGGCAAGTCGCGAGGTTGGTCACGCAGATATTGTATATCCTTCGTATTATATCAGTTTGGAAGCGCAATGCTGGGCAAGCTTTGGCACGGCTACTGGCAGTAAATATGCGGTGAGTACGTATTTGGGTGCTGTGGTGTTGTAGTTATTTCAGTCGAATTAATTCACCCTTACGCTGCACGATATTCTTATAGTCCCATTGGATACTCTTGGACTTTTCAAGCCAACGTTTTAGGTCTCTAGTATCGATTTGGTCAACATCGATGTAACGTATTGTGGCTGCCTTAAAACTACTATCGGGAGTTAGGTTAGGTTCATCAAAACTCTGTCCACTCCAAAACATCAATCGCACACTGTCTTTCAATTTATGGTAACCAACAATTGGGTTGCCATCGAGAAACCAAACAGGGTGTTTGTACCAGATTTTATGTTCGGCATTTGATAAGGTTTTGTTGATGATTTGAAATAACGAATCACAGATGGCTCGGTCGTCTGTGGCTAAAGAATTGTGGTAGGATTGAATATCTGATGTCACACGTGTGAAATATAAAGCATATGAAAAGATAGCAATAATTTTTAACAACCAAATGAATCAAAGTTGAAATTGAATGTATCTGAGAAAGGATATACTGTGATAATCTTATGGAATCAAAACTGTGAATCTATAAATCCATTTTAAAAGAATGGCGTCTATAAAGCTATTCTGGGCGCAGACCGTTGATTTTCAGGAAGCCATTGAATTCTGCTTCAAACGTTTTATTTCCATGATGTGTCTTTTGATTCTTTATATAATGATAAACTCTGCCGGCAACTGATTCCGATACAGAAAAAGCAGCATAGCCCGTTTGCCAAGCAAATTTTTGTTTCAATAGGTTACTTTGATTTATAGTGTGAGAACTGCTGCCTTTAATTTGTTTGATAACCTCCGCAATTGATTTTTGGGAGTCTAAAAGGAATAAACAGTGGATATGGTCTGGCATGCCGTTAATAATTCTTAACGGACAGCCCAATTCACGTAATTGGTCGGAAATCATTTTATGGACTATCGGTTCGATGTCTTTATTGATTATTGGTGCCCGTTCTTTGGTGGCCCAAATGGCGTGAATCCATATTCTGTTGTATGAATGTGACATCATTATTTATTTCAAACCGTTAAAACGGTTGGTTGGTACGCTTTTGAGTGTGTAACCCACGGTTAAAACCGTGGGTTATTGTTATGGGCAATAAAACATACTATAAATTTATTATTTTTTTTTATAAAAAGCCTAGGATTTTAACCCTGCGATTAAAATATATATGGGGTACAATTCAATATTTTTTTGTTGAATAGCCCAGGGTTTTAACCGTGGAATAGAGGTATGTTCCACGTCATGGAATGGATTTATCCATTTTGAAATAGGTGTAATCGTTGGCGTAGTAACGCATTCTACCCATGACAAAATAGCTATAAATAATTAATGAATGGAACGATCTGTCGAAGAATTAAAGAATCAATCCACCAAAATCTCCAAAATCTGTATCGCTGCATCACTGATTTTAGTACCAGGACCAAAGACGGCTACTGCGCCGGCATCAAACAAATACTGGTAATCCTGTTTAGGAATCACACCACCAACGATCACCATGATATCGTCTCGTCCGTAGTTTTTAAGTTCTTCAATGACCTGTGGCACTAAGGTCTTATGGCCTGCCGCTAAAGAGGAAACACCGAGAATATGTACGTCATTTTCAACGGCTTGTTTGGCAGCTTCCTTCGGCGTTTGAAAAAGCGGACCAATATCCACATCAAAGCCAACGTCTGCGTAACCGGTTGCCACGACTTTAGCACCTCTATCGTGACCATCCTGTCCCATTTTGGCAATCATGATACGAGGGCGACGACCTTCTTGTTCGGCAAACCTGTCTGCCAATTCTCTAGCTTTTTGGAAGGAAGCATCATCTTTAATTTCTTTACTATACACGCCTGAAAAGGATTTGATTTGTGCTTTATAGCGTCCGAATGCAACTTCAAGGGCATCACTGATTTCACCCAATGTAGCTCGCTCTCTTGCCGCTTCTACAGCTAAAGCTAATAAATTTTTATTCCCACGAAGGCGGGAACCATCTGAATCTGAACTGGAAACATCATCAGAGTCATGTTTCGAATTTAAGGAATATTTTGCTGCCTCTGTCAATTTTGATAAGGAGTCCTTTACTTTTTCAGAATTCCTTTCAGATTTAATTCGATTTAGACGCTCAATCTGTGAATTTCTAACCGTTTGATTATCCACTTCCAAAGTAGAAATAGGGTCTTCCTGTGCCAAACGATATTTATTGACACCAACAATAATATCTTGATTGGAATCGATTCGCGCCTGCTTTCGTGCGGCAGCTTCTTCAATTCGAATTTTAGGAATGCCAGATTCAATGGCTTTGGTCATTCCGCCAAGTTCTTCAACTTCTTCAATCAATCCCCATGCTTTCTGTGCGATATCATGTGTCAATTTCTCAACATAATAACTGCCAGCCCAAGGATCTACAGTCTTGGTGATCCCTGTTTCCTGTTGCAAATAGATTTGCGTGTTACGTGCAATGCGTGCAGAAAAATCTGTTGGTAAGGCAATCGCTTCATCCAAAGCATTGGTATGTAAACTTTGAGTGCCTCCAAAGGCGGCTGCTGCTGCTTCAATAGTAGTTCTAGCAACATTGTTGAAAGGATCTTGTTCCGTTAAACTCCATCCCGAGGTTTGGCAATGCGTACGTAACGATAATGATTTGACATCTTTTGGATGGAACTGTTTCACCAATTTAGCCCACAGCATTCTAGCGGCACGCATCTTGGCGATTTCCATAAAATGATTCATGCCAATCGCCCAGAAAAATGAGAGACGTGGTGCAAACGTGTCAATGTCCATACCTGCTTCGAGCCCTTTTCTGATGTATTCCAGACCATCTGCCAAGGTGTAAGCCAATTCAATATCACAGGTAGCTCCGGCTTCTTGCATATGATAGCCAGAAATGCTGATGCTATTGAATTTTGGCATGTTTTGACTCGTATACTCAAAAATATCAGAAATGATTTTCATTGAAGGAGTCGGAGGGTAGATGTAGGTATTCCGCACCATGAATTCTTTCAAAATATCATTTTGTATCGTCCCGGCCAAATCTTCTAACTTGACACCTTGTTCTTCGGCAGCCACAATATAAAATGCCATAATTGGCAACACGGCACCATTCATGGTCATGGAAACGGACATTTTATCCAACGGAATTTGGTCAAATAAAATCTTCATGTCTTCCACCGAATCTATGGCCACACCTGCTTTTCCAACATCACCGACCACACGTTCATGATCAGAGTCGTATCCTCGATGCGTTGCTAAATCAAACGCTACCGACAAACCTTTTTGCCCTGCCTCCAAGTTGCGTCTGTAAAAAGCATTGCTCTCTTCAGCCGTGGAAAACCCAGCGTATTGACGAATGGTCCAAGGTCTGCGTACATACATCGTAGAGTACGGGCCACGTAAGTTGGGCGCAATGCCAGCGTTGAAGTTGAGGTGCTCAACATTTTTGAGGTCATCGCTCGAGTATTTTGATTGCACATCGATACCTTCAGCGGTGTTAAATGTTCTAGAATCTTTATTCTTGATCCTTGATTTGTTGTTATTTAAAGTGATATGTTGGAGGTTTTTACGCATGTTTCTTAAGATGATTTGTTTTTCTGCCAAGGGAATTTGCCTTCTAATTCTACCTGTAATGATAAACTTAAAAAGGTTCGGATGAGGACAACAATACCTAATATGGCAACACTTCTCAAAGTGGGATCCGTTACCACAGTGGCCATAATATCTGCGGCTATGAGTATCTCAAGGCCCAACAATATTGATTTTCCCAACATCTGTCTGAATTGCACATACGGATTCTCGTTGTGCTTTCTAATAGCTTTAAAGAAGATAAAAAAAGAATAGATTGCACCGCAAAATATCGTTAATACGCCTATGGCTTCCATGATTTTGGCGGTATAATCTATATAGTACCTTAAGTGTTCCATTCTTTAATATTTACTCAAAAAGTTTATTGCGTTGATCTCCATGTTTAAGATGCACCATATAACCTTCATAATTTACAGGAAGGGTGGACTCAACCCTTAAGGTAAAGGTTTTACCGAACTTTGATATGATATAATCCTCCCAAAAAACAGTGTCTTTGGCTTTTTTCAAATATCCTTTATTAATAAGTTTTTGATAATGACTTTTATTGACAAACACATCTTTTGTTACAACCAAATCTATTGAATCATTGATAGATGTGACAGTATTTACTGCTGTAGTTCTACCGAATTGAAACGCTTCATAACTTTTGTCAGTGAGCCTAAAATAGTCTAATTCATTAATAAACAAATTAGTATAATTTAAGGTGTCTTCTTTATATAAATACTGAAAATTATTAGAAAGGGGCATAATTCTTCTATCAACATAATCTGTTTGCAATATCTTTCTCAAAGAATCATTTTGTATTGTTCTTAATTGATTGTAATAAGTTTCTTCGTTGTCTAGAATAAAGGTACTAAAACCTTCAGGCAAAAAATAACTGATATTCGCATATTCAGAATAATAATATTCTCCTTTCAACTGAAACCCACTCGCTTTACTGTTGTTATTGCAGCCTGTGAAAGCAAGGCAACTTAAAATGATAGTGACTAGTAAAGACAATGAGTTGTTCATTGTTCATTTTTCAAACGTTCTTGTTCAACTATTTCAGAGAGTCTTTTCTCTATAATTGGCTCAATCAATGTTTTGATAGGATTTATCTTGACGAAGGGAAACAATTCCAATTCCTCTTTCATTCTGTCATTTTTATTTGGATGTTTGTTTGTTCCTAATAAAATAATTTCTCCCTTGTTGAATTGCTCTTGCTCTTTAGTGGCACTTTCTTTAATTTTCTTTTGAATCAACCCTTCTTTCAATTGATGTAAAAAACCACCATTGGCTTCAATATCCTTAAATAGAGACAGGGCTTTTTCAGATAACTGTTTGGTCAGACTCTCAATATAATAAGCACCATCTGAAGGGTTATCAACAGCATCGAAATAGCTTTCATGCCTTAAGACCAACAATTGATTGCGTGCAATGCGTTCACCAAATTCGTTATCCTTATGATAGATTGCATCGTAAGTTAAATTGCAAATAGTGTTAGCACCTCCCAGAACAGCACTCATACATTCCGTTGTAGTTCGAAGCATGTTGGTGTTATAATCGTAAAGCGTTTTGTTGCGTTTTGTAGGGATGACAAAAATTTGACAATCCGTATTGACACTATATTCTGATGCCAAGGTATTCCAAAGCTGTCTCAAGGCTCGTAGCTTTGCAATTTCAAGAAAATAATTGGTACCGACAGCCACGTTGAAAGTAACCTGCAGTGTTTGCTTTGCATCACTATCAAGAATGTGGTCTAAATGATTTAGATATTCGTTGGCATGGGCTAGGGCATACCCTAATTGTTGCACCATGTTGGCGCCAGCATTTTGGTATAAATTAGCATTGATAGTAAATGCGTTGGTGTTTTCAACAATCCACTCGAATTGAGTATGATCGTCTTTTAGATTTGTAAACCAATTTCCTGATTTTGCGAGATTGCCAATAATGTCAGTTTGAACGACAATGTGTTCTTTCGAAGGGAAAAAATTGAATTGCTTGACAAATTCAGACGAAAGAAATTGGAATTCGAAATAGATTTTGGTGGTTGTCAAATTGATATTTACCAGTAAATCCTTGATGATTATTTCCTCTGAAGGTAAGATGAATTTAATGCTTTCGGCACCACGCTCAATGGCATTAATAGCCTTTTCATTGGATTTCTCTACGTTGGCGACGAAGATGGTCTGGCAAATTTTCCATTCGGTCGCTTTGGTGTTGGATGTCTTTGGAAATGATTCAAACTCATCTGCATGATAAAATGGCTTAACATTGATGCCTTCGTTGGTTTTCCAAATAAGAGTATCATTGTAATCCGCACCTTTAAGGTCCGCTTGGATTAATTGTTTCCATTGTTTTGATGACACGTCTTGAAAATCGTTGAATAATGGTTTACTCATCTTTTTTTTCGGTTTTAATGCTGTCCTCGTATTCGATGATATAAATATCTTCGTTTTCCTTCTTCATGTAGTATTTCTCACGAGCTAACTTTTCCGTTCCTTCCTCGGTACTTAATTCCTTGATCGCTTTGTTATCTTTTTCGATTTCTTTCTGATAGTATTCCTTTTCAATTTGCAAATCGTCCATATCTGCGTTCAGTTCTCTATGAATAAGCCATGAATTGGCATCAAAAAACAACATCCATACCACAAACACTACAAAAATAAGAATGTAGAGATTTTTGAAAGGCTTGAGATATTTTGAGTTCATGTTCATATTATACCAATCGCTGGTTGATGATAGTTTTAACGATATCGATGGCAACGGTATTGTACTTATTGTTTGGAATAATTATATCTGCAAACTCCTTTGTGGGCTCTATAAATTGCTGATGCATAGGCTTCAAGGTGTTTTGATAGCGGGAAAGCACTTCATCAAGGTCGCGACCACGTTCGGTGATGTCTCGTTTGAGTCGTCTAATAAGGCGCTCATCACTATCAGCATGCACAAAGATTTTGATATCAAACAGTTCACGCAATTCAGGATGTGTCAAAATTAAAATACCTTCCACAATGATCACTTTTCGAGGACGTGTTAAAATGGTGTCGCCAGTTCGGTTGTGTTTGATGAAGGAATAGACAGGTTGCTGCACTTCTTTTCCATTTCTAAGGTCAGCAAGATGACTCTCAAGTAATTCGAAATCAATCGATCGTGGATGATCAAAATTGATCTTTACACGTTCTTCGTAACTTAAATGAGACGTGTCTTTGTAATAAGAATCTTGAGAAATGACACCTACTTCTCCTTCAGGCAATTCGTTTAAAATTTGATTGACAACAGTTGTCTTTCCACAGCCCGTGCCCCCAGCAATTCCTATAACAAGCATAATTTTCTTTACGTTTTTTAAATGGCAAATTTAGCCAATTATAAAAGAATTTTAAGGTTGAATTTTTGAAACTTCTTCAACAGTTATCATTTTAGTGTTTTTATTACTCCAAGAGTTTGTGATATAATTCATGACGTCTGCAACTTCAGTATCGGACAAGCCTAAAGCAGCCATTGCTGTATTATAAGTCTCACCATTGACTATAATTTTTCCTGATAAACCGTATTTAATTGCCATGATGCTTTCTTCTCGCTTGTTCATCAAATAATCAGAATTATCCAAAGGTGGAAATGCTTTGGAAACCCCTTTGCCATTTGGTAAATGACATTGCATGCAGAAATCCTCATACACAATCGTACCACGCTCGATACTTTTCTTTAATTCGGGATTTTGTTCAGTCTTTACGTCGTTGCATGAAAATAGGCTTAATAGCAACATAAGGAATGTAATTGTCATGCGTTTCATTATTTTTTAGGGATTATTTTTACAATCCCTACATTTTCAATACCTACATAGATGTAACCATCAGGTCCTTGTTCTATGCTTCTGACACGTCCCAAACCATCTAACAGTCGTTCTTCTTTTACAACTTTACCATCCTTTAAGACACACTTATCTACATACTCGAACTTTAATGAGCCAACTAATAAATCGCCTTTCCAGTTTGGATAGACGTCGCTAGATATAAAAGCCATGCCGCTTGGAGCAATCGATGGATCCCAATAGTGTAAGGGTTGCTCCATACCTTCTTGCGAAGTTTTGTCAGTAAATTTTGTGCCTATATAATTAATACCATAACTGATGACTGGCCATCCATAATTAGCACCTTTTTTAACAATATTGATCTCGTCACCACCACGCGGACCATGTTCGTGTGTCCAAATCACACCCGTGGTTGGATGTAAAACCATTCCTTGCGGGTTACGATTACCATAAGTGTATATCGCCTTTTTTGCATTCGGTTCGTTGACAAAAGGGTTATCTTCTGGAATGCTTCCATCGTCTTTTAATCGATATACTTTTCCACCATCGCGAGTAATGTCTTGTGGGTTGACGTCACGTTCACCTCGTTCGCCAATCGTAAAATATAGAAATCCTTGATTGTCGAATACAATACGTGATCCAAAATGTTGACCTTTAGTTGTGTTAGGAGTTGCTTTATAAAGCACTTCTTTTTCTACTAACTGATTGTCTTGCAATTTAGCTCTCATTAATGCCGTATTGCCGCCGTCTCCTTCACCTTCAGAAGAGGCATAAGTTATGTAAATCCATCCGTTTTCTTTATAATTAGGATGAAGAGCAATGTCCATTAACCCACCTTGACCTCTATTATAAATTTCCGGAAGCCCTTGGATAGTGGTTTTCTTTCCATCTTTGAAATGAATCATTTTTCCTTCCTTTTCATTGATCAACATCGAATTGTCAGGTAAAAAAGCAAATCCCCAAGGAATGTTTAATTCTGGCACAATCACTTCATGATCATGATTGGTGTTGACAGGATTTTTGTCTTGAGCGCAGCTGCTTAAACTTAATAAGGCAATAGGAAGGATGTATAGAATTTTTGAAATCATCATAAATGGGTTTTAATCTTTAAATTTAATAAATAATAATATTACAGTTTAAAGAAAAGACATATATTTGCACCTCGATTTTCAGGAATCGAAAATTAGATAACCAAATCGGGGTGTAGCGTAGCCCGGTTATCGCGCCGCGTTTGGGACGCGGAGGTCGCAGGTTCGAATCCTGCCACCCCGACTACAAAGAGCTGAACTTAATCGTTCGGCTTTTTTGTTTTCATCCGTGAACGTTAAACCTTTCTTAATTCGGCCCAGTTATTGCTATTATGTCTTGGTGTTCACTTTATTAATAATAGTTTTGCAATATATTTAGTAAATAAAAACACACATTATGAGTCAAGTAAAAGAAAATGATACAGTGAAAGTACATTACACAGGAAAACTAACTAACGGACAAATCTTTGATAGTTCACTAGAACGTGAGCCGTTAGAGGTGACTATTGGACAAGGTATGTTAATTCCTGGTTTTGAAAATGCGATCATTGATATGAAAGTGAATGAAAAGAAAACAGTAGAAATCGCCAAAGAAGAAGCGTATGGAGATATTCAAAAAGAATTATTCCATGAAGTGAAGAATGAACAATTGCCACAAGATGTAAAACCAGAGATAGGAATGGGATTAGCGTCGAAAGGTGAAGATGGAAGAGAGCATCAGTTTAGAGTGGTTGATGTGAAAGATGACCATATCGTAATAGACGGAAACCACCCATTGGCAGGGCAAAGTCTGATTTTTGATCTAGAAGTTGTTGAAATTCAGTAAAAACACCGAACATATTGATAAAAAAATCCGAACTTCAGTTCGGATTTTTTTTTAATCTTCTTTATTCAATACGTCTATAATTTTCAGAATAAATGCGATTGCCTTCTTCATCAATCTCAATTTGACTGAATCTATTGTTTTTTAAATCCAACTCATATATGAATTCCTTCCGCTCCTCTATTATTTTGCTCATCATTTCAGAACCATAATCTAAAGTCTCCTTCAGATTATTTTCTTCAATACTGTAACTTCCATAGCCAAACCATTCTGTAGAATCAGTGGGCACGTGCTTACTCCACATAACCTTGGTTGGCGTGTAGATCTTCACCTGTCTATAGCCTTCTCTTGTATTGAATGAATCTACCACTTTGTTATTGACATAATTATAAAAACCATCTAATTCCCATGCGCCTTCCAAGGTTATTGGTGAAGGCTCATTAGGATCGGTCACTGGATATGCGTCGTAATTTTTGTCATTTTTACAAGCTACCAGCAGGATCATACAACATAATAATAAGAGTGGAGATTTCATGAGAAAGTGTTTTTCTGTTAATTTGATTACCTCTAATTTACAAAAAAAACATGAGAATTTTTCTTCTTTGACGACTAATTAAAACCACTCAAAGTATAAACCTGAGGCTACAACGCCACCAATGAGTATAAATAACACAATTACAACAAACACTGTCGTTGACAGCGTTTTGCTATCTTTTTGAAATATATAATTTCTCGTTTTTTCTTCGTCTTCTTTTATAAATGGCATAATGTTGATTTTTTGTAAGTTGATTATTTTTTTATGTATACGGTTTTTTTATTTACAAACTCATGAATTCCTTCTTTAGAAAGTTCACGACCATAACCTGAAGCCTTTGTCCCTCCAAATGGAAGTCTCGCATCCGATTTCACGAGATCGTTGATAAAAAAGGCTCCATCTTGGATGTCGTCTATACATTGTTGAGCTGTATCTATGTCTTTTGTAAAAACCATGGTTCCAAGGCCAAATTTTGTGTCCGCAGCCAACACGAATGCTTCCTCAATGCTTTTCGCTTTGATCACTGCAGCTATCGGGCCGAATGTTTCGTCATCAAATACCGGCATTCCTGGTTTTACTGCCTCAAGAACAGTCGGTTCAAAATAAGCTTTATTCTTTGTGTTACCCACAGTGAGTTTAGCACCATTCTTTATGGATGCATCGACTTGTTTTTTTAGAATATCGGCTAAATCTTCTCTTGCTAGTGTTCCAATGGTTGTTGAATTGTCCATGGGATCACCAAATTTTAAGGACTTCGTGCTTTTTTTGAATCGTTTGATGAAATCATTATAAATGCCGTCTGTGACAATAAAACGTTTGGCAGCGATACAACTCTGACCAGTATTTTGCATTCGTGCCTTAAAAATGGTGTCAAAATGAGCGTCTAAATCGGCGTCATCCAAAACTATACAGGCGTTATTGCCACCCAATTCTAGAACACATTTTTTTAAATTTTTACCCGCTATTTCTGCTATCGATCTTCCCGCTTTTTCACTACCGGTCAATGATACAGCCTTAATGTTTTCGTGTTCTAATAATCTTTCGATTTGATCATGATCTGCAAATATTGCCTGGAAGCATCCTTCAGGATAGCCCGCTTTTTCAAACAAATCCTGGAGCATGAGGGAGCAACCTGCAACATTTGAAGCATGCTTTAAAATAACTGTATTACCTGCCGTCAATGTTGGTACGGCAAAACGTAATACTTGCCAAAAAGGATAATTCCAAGGCATCACACCTAAAATCACACCTAGAGGATCATAGCTAATGAAACTCTCGTGTGCATCTGTCTCAATTAATTCATCAGCAAGAAAATTATCGGAGTTGGCGGCATAAAAATCACATAGAGTTGCGCATTTTTGTATTTCAGCTATGCTTTCATTAATCGGTTTGCCCATTTCGAGAGTTATTTGCTCGGCATACGATTGTTTGTCATCTTCAAGTATTTGAGAGACATTTTCTAACAACCGACAACGTTCTTTTATTGTTGTCTTTTTCCATTTTTTAAAACAAGTTTCCGACTTCATTAGAATTTTTTCTATTTCATTTGGAGTATGCAAGTCATATTCTTTAAGGACTTTATTGGTATACGGATTTGTTGTTTTTACTTTAGACATCTTAATTTCTTTTAAATACATTTTAATGTAAAGAATTCGAGTTCAATTTAGTTTTATAAAAAAAAGTTGGTTAGTCCATACACCTAAATTTTTAACTTATATTAAAAGTATCCAATGGAGTCAATTTTTTATTTATTTGAGACAGTTTCTTGCTAGCTATAAGTGTAATTTTGGAATAACGATTAATTTAAAAAAAATAAATCATGGGAAATAACAGTAGTACAAACACGTTAATAGGAATTTTGGCAGGAACTGCAATCGGAGCAACACTAGGAATATTGTTCGCGCCAGATAAAGGGATCCACACAAGACAAAGAATTGCGGATGAAACTTTAGCCGCTAAAGATAGGTTGACAGAAAGTGCATTGGCTGCAAAAGATAATATTGCAAATCGTGCATCAGATTTGAAAAACAGAGTGGTTGATACGGTTGCGACAAAAAAAATGACACTTGATGAAAAAATGGAAGACATTGTTTCCGATTCTAGTCATAAAGCTGATGACGTCATCTCAACACTTGAAAAAAAATTAGCTGAATTGAAAGAGAAAAACAAAAAATTCCAAAAAGCATAATTTCTATATCATAACTAGGTATGAATAATATTTTCGAATCTATAAGTAATACATCCAGTGATGCTTCAGATATTGGTGAGAAGTATATCGATGACACAAAAGAATATTTTAAGTTAAAGATTTTTCAACAACTGACGGTGTCAATCAGTATGGTGGCCAAAACCTTGGCTATCGGAGGATTATTATTTATAGGTTTGATTTTTTTATCTGTCGCAGCGGCTCTGGCTATTGGTAAGTGGGTAGATAATGTCGCTTTGGGTTATGTAATTGTTGCAGCGTTCTTCTTCTTAATTGGAGTAGTATTGTACTGGCAACGAGGAATTTTCAATAGGTTAATAATCGCCAAAATGGGCAGTAAATTTTTTAACTCTTAAGTATGAGAAAGTACGAGTCATTCGAAGAAATTGAGTATGAACTTCAGCGTTTACAAATCGAACGTCAGATCGGTTTGGAGAAATTGAAAATAAAAAAATCCGAATTTATTGATGGCTTTAAACCTCTTAACTGGGTAACGTCTGCTGCAAAGTTTGCAGGTAAATACGGTGTCTTCATGCTCGTAAAAAAGATGTTTAAAAATAACGACTAAACTTCACTGACTACCGTACTTACAATTTGTTTTTTCAACTCCATCGGAGTCATTCCGTACTTTTCCTTAAAAATTTTTGAGAAATAACTGCGACTGGTAAATCCAATCGTGTATACTATTTGCGAAATATTAAGATCAGTCGAATCCATCAAATCTCTAGCCGTTTCCAATCTTATATGTCTGATGTATTCGGTTACAGTCCTTCCGTATAAAAATTTGTACCCATCTTGTAATTTAGCTTGTGATAGGCCTGTGTTCGTTGACAGCTGATCCAAAGAATAGCTGATGGCTGGATCATCAATAATTTTTTTCGCAGAACGACGAATCGTTTTTAGTTCTCTTTTCGATAAACAATCTGGTATGATATCGCCCTTTTGAAATTTTTCATGCCTTGTTATATGCATGGACAAAAGTTGATAGAGCGAACCTTCAATTTTTAAGGCTTCAGAGATGGTTTTGTTAGAAATATACCTTAATTTTTTAACGTGATCCTCCATTTTGAGGTCTATCGGTCCATGAAATGCGTACTCTTGCTCATTATTTTCATCGACAAATATTTTGTGCAGAGTACTGTTTAATTCGGACACATAGTTCAGCCGTTTCTTTAAAAACTCCTTTCTTTCGATCCCGATAATATTAATAATCAAATGCACTCCTTCTGGGAATAGCATTTGGTGATCCACATCTTGTTTGGTCGTTAATATGCTTGAGTGAAATTCATCTACTTTTTGAAACTCTTTTTCATATTGAAAACGATGACTTAAATAACCGTCGGAGCAGTATATGAAATAAAGCGGATTGAATTTGGAGGTATTCGAAACGAGCAAAATATCTTCATAATAGATGATATTATGTTCTATTAAGTTGATACCCCAATCAAAAGTCATAAAACGAATGCATCCCTTGGCAATGTCGTTATCTATGTCTAAAGTATATAGACCAAAACGTTCAGAGATCTCACCTCCAATATGAGCTTGTATTTTTTTGATACTATCTTTAGTACTTTTTGCGGTTATATTGATTTCTTTCATGAAACTTGAACGCTTTTACGAGCACAATAATAATGGCTTATTTATTTATTTGAAGATTAGTGATATTGGTTGATATAACTCGTTGTTAGTGTAAAGATAAAGTATTTAAAAATAAGACCTATGAACTAATTAGCATCACCAGTAATATCGATTGATTGTTTTCTAAATTCATGGGGTGTCACGCCATACTTTTCCCTGAAAATTTTAGAAAAATAACTTCTGCTAGTAAAACCTATAGTATACACGATTTGCGAAATATTTAAATTGGTCGTCTCCATTAACACGCATGCATGTTCTAATCGAATGTGGCGTATATATTCTGTAACGGTTCTTTTGTATATAAATTTAAACCCTTCTTGTAATTTGGATTGCGACAATCCTGACAGATTGGAAAGTTGCTCTAAAGAATAATTGTTTTCAGGAATTTTAATAATCTGCTCGCTTAAATTCTTAATCATTTTTAACTCCACTTGTAGCAAGTTGTGAGGAATCATATCATTATTGTCATGTTTATCTTGCAAGGCGATATGCATCGACAACAGCTGATATACCTCACCTTCAATATGAAGAATTCGAGACATGCCTTCAGCGATTGTGGATCTAATCTCGTTGACATGACAGTCCATTGTTAAATTAATGGGGCTATAAAAAGTAAAAGTGTCGAGATTGTTATCATCCACAAAGACTTTATACAAGCGCTCATTTAATTGTTCTACATTGTTCAGCCTTTTTTTTCTGTACTCTTGTCTTATGACACGAATATTATTTAACACAATATGACGTCCTTTTGGGATGATGGTCATATGCTTTAAATTTGCAGAACCTACAATAATGGCTGCATGATATTGCTCAATGATTGTGAATTCTTCGGCATTGCAAAACCGATGTTGAAATTGCCCTTTAGATACATAGGAAAAATGAATGGGATTATAATTAGAGTTATTATCAATAAAAACCAACTCTTTATGGAAAATAGCATCAAATTCCATTAAGCTAACACCCCAATCAAAGGTCAAGCACTTCACGGTTCCCTGACCTACATGGCTGTCAAACTCAAGAACAAATTCACCGTATTTTTCCGTGACCATTCCACCCAATTGTGCCTGCATCTGACTTAATGCGTCTTCCGCAGTGTTTGCCAGAATATTAATTTCAATCATTAGTCGTAATTGCTTGATAGTAATTTGTTGAAATATTTAATAAATAAAAGTAGAAAAATAAGTAATATTTATCTATCTAAAATCTGTTTTTTCAAGTTCGCCTTTCAGAGCGAATTTAGTATTTGGAAAGTTGTTTTTTCAATATTTTCTGAATACAGTCAATAATAATTTTGATAAAGATCACAACTCTTGTTCAATGGTTTTAAATTTACGTTATACAAAAGAGTATGAAAAAGGACTCTTTACACTGGTTGGTTAGTTAAGAGCCTCAATGATCTCAATCATTGGGGTTTCTTTTTTTTAACAACTTAAATTCCAATTACTTGTTAAATTTTTAGAAGGTTTTTAAATGAGTTAAAATTCATTCCTTTCGCAATATATATTATTGGTTTATTGACATAAATTTGGATGATACCATGAGGTATTTAAAAATAAATATTAATTAAAATTTTACATTATGAGTCAATACACAGATACAGTTGGAAATCGATTAAATGATTTATTAGAGAAAACATACGATGCTGAAAAAGGGTTTAAAAAAGCATCAGAAAATGCAAAACATGCAGGATTGAAATCCTACTTTGGCAATAAAGCACAAGAGCGTTATGATTTTGGTCATCAACTTAAGTCAGAGCTTAAGAGTTTTGGACAGGAGCCAGATAAAGGCGGAAGTGTCACAGGTGCAGCACACAGAACCTGGATGGAAGTTAAATCTTGGTTTTCAGCTGATGAAGATGAGTCAATGTTAGAGGAAGCAATTAGAGGTGAAAAAGCTTCTGTAGAAGAGTATCGTGAGGTTTTAGAGGAAACAACCTTGCCAGTTTCAACTAAAGAAATTTTATTGCAACAAAAAAACACGATCGAAAAAGGATTATCCAACATAAAAAGATTGGAAGATTTAAGTTAATTAATCCATTATTTATTTAGTATTTCAATATTATGTTGGTAAGGATGTCTTGTAAAAGACATCCTTTTTTCATTCCATGTTAAAGTTTCACAGCGACTGTTGAATGCGTTATGAATTTCATCAATCAAGCTAAATGCGATGCTGATGTTTTCTTTTCTTAGAGTGTAGTAATAAATGAATGTGTAATGTTTTATAAGTTATCAAATACCGCGACTTTAGAAAATATAGAAAAAGAATTCAATTTAAAATTTGAGTACCCAAATCTTTATCGTCCTTCTACAGTTATAAATGGCCTCGAGGAATCTATCCTATCTATGATCACAATGGAAAATCCAGACAAATTGAGTTATGGAATTTGGGGATTGTTGCCATCAGAGTTAGAAGATAATTGGAAAGTTTTTCAAAATCTTACTAACACACTTAACATTAATGTAGAACACTTGGATCCACATAACGATTTGTATTCTGAAGCTTTAGATTATAGAAGATGTATCATTGTAATCACTGGCTTTTATACATCTGCCTTACACGATGGTAAAATGTATCCACACCATGTGCATTTAAAAGATCATAGACCATTTGGAGTTGCCGGAGTCTACAATCAGTTGGGAGATGGATTTATCACTACATCCATATTGGTGAGTAAAACAAAAAACTCCATGAGGCGAATCCCCAATATGTTGCCCTATAAACCAGTTATTTTTGATGCTAGAGACCAAATGGAGTATCTCAACAAATCTTTAAAATATAACGACTTGAAAAACTTGATTTCCTCACATCATTCTCTCGAACTTTTATCAAATCCTGTTTCGAAACAAATTTACGATAATGACGTGGTCATTTGAGTTAACTTCAAATTGGATAAAGCAAGCAACACCTCGGTAAATCCTTTACATTTGATATACAAACAATAAAACTCAATATTATGTTACGATGGACTATCACATTTGTTGTTATTGCAATAATAGCAGCTATTTTAGGTTTTGGTGGAATTGCTGGAGCAGCAGCCGGAATCGCTAAAATTATATTTTTTATATTTATAGTACTTTTTATACTATCTTTATTACGAGGTGGTTTAAAAAAGTAAATAAAATAAAATTATTTAAATCATTTAACTAATAATTAAAACCAATATTATGAGAAAAATCATGTTAACTTTCGCAGTATTGTTCACAATGGGTACTGCATTGACAACTTTTACAAGTTGTAGAGATACCGAATCCACAGGTGATAAAATAGAAGATGCTGCAGATGATGTAGGAGATGCTGTTGAAGATGCTGTAGATTAATGTAGCAAAACAAAATTATAAACAAAAAAGGATCGTCAAATTGACGATCCTTTTTTGTATAACTTTAATTAGGATTTTGTTCATCTATGTTTTCACCTTCCGTCTTCATATACTTTACAAAATCAGCAGGTCCTTTTAGCTGCACATATTTTTTACCTACAATGGCGATAGGATAGGTGAGGGTTACTGGCATTTTATCAAGAACCTTTAACCAGTCTTCTTCCTCCATATTCACATTTTCCCCATAATTTTGCTCAAAATCTGGATGTTTTTTATCAATTAATTGGTCGACTCCGACACCAAGATTTCGTGCTAGTTCTATCCACTGCGTTCCAGTGACTTTGGTTTTGGAGATATCAATGGCTAAAATTTTCTTTTCGGAAGCATCTACATATGCATTCGTCTGTTTTCCTAAAGAATTTTCAGAACTGTAATATAATTTTATTTCATTTTCGTTTGTTGAAATCACGCCCATTAGAATTTTTTGATTAAGTTTCGATTTTGCAATAAAAAATTGATAAAAGTCACAAGTTTAAACATCTGTTTTACAGCAATTTAAAAAGAGAAAAAGAATCAATTTTCTAGAATTAAATATATGAAAAATACTTTTATGATGGTATTATAAAAAGTAATACTTACATAATAACTTTTGATAACTTAAAAGTTGATTTTAAGTCAAAAATTCTAATTTTGCATTAATAAAATCAAAACGAAATATGTCAGATACAATCGAAAAAGTAAAATGTCTTATAATAGGTTCAGGTCCTGCAGGATATACTGCGGCCATTTATGCTGCTAGAGCCAATATGTTTCCAGTGTTATATCAGGGAACGCAACCGGGCGGACAATTAACTACTACAAATGATGTTGAAAATTTTCCAGGCTATCCAGATGGCATCACAGGTCCAGAAATGATGATAGAGCTACAGCAACAGGCGGAGCGATTCGGAACGGATGTAAGAGACGGTTGGGTAACCAAAGTCGATTTTTCTGGTGACATTCATAAAGTTTGGGTTAATGAAACTACTGAAATTCATGCACAAACAGTCATCATATCTACAGGAGCATCTGCTATGTATTTAGGATTGGATTCAGAACAAAAGTATTTAAAACTGGGAGGCGGTGTTTCTGCCTGCGCTATTTGTGATGGTTTTTTCTATAAAAATCAAGAAGTTGTTATTGTTGGTGCAGGTGATAGCGCCTGTGAAGAAGCACATTATCTATCAAATTTATGTAAGAAAGTAACAATGTTGGTAAGACGTGATGAGTTTAGAGCCTCACAAATCATGCAAGCAAGAGTTAAAAACACAAAAAACATTGAAATTCTATTCAATACCGAAACAGAGGAAGTATTGGGTGATGGACAAGTCGTAACTGGTGTCAGAGTTAAAAACAATGTCACTAATAAGGTTCATGAAATTCCCGCAACCGGATTTTTTGTTGCTATCGGACATAAGCCTAATACGGATATTTTTAAAGATTTTTTAAAACTTGATAGAACTGGATACATCATTAATGTAGCTGGGTCTTCAAAAACAAATGTTGACGGTGTTTTTGTTTCTGGCGATGCCGCTGACCACGTGTATAGACAAGCAATTACGGCTGCTGGAACAGGTTGTATGGCAGCATTGGATGCGGAGCGTTATTTGGCGGCCAAAGATTCATCTTATGAAGTGCATACTTCTACTTATAATTAAGTAAATGACAATGATTTAAAAACTAAAAGTGCCTAAAGTTTAACTTTAGACACTTTTTTCATTTCTTTCTAACTGTTAATGAATTGATAAGGTGATAGAAAGTGGTCTAAAAGTTTTCAGACAAGGTATAAGTTCTGCCTTTATTCTGTTCCTTCAAATATGCCATCAATGGCTCAAAATACTCAAGCATAGGCTTTGCGCTCATGCCGCTACCAACGCTTTCTTTCATCAATTCTCTCCAGTCGTTATTGGCACCAGTTTGTAAAATTCCTTTCAAGAAACTACCAACTTCCTTACTTCCATAATAATTAGTCGCATGTGGATCTTGCTTTAAAATATTCTTAGCAATATGATCATGGATTTGGAACAATAAAATGTATGAAATCGCATAATCATAATATTGAGCAGCATCATTGTTGATATGTGTTTTGGAAGCTGCGTCGTTAAATTCTTCCCCTCTGTCAGTTGGAGGCACCATACCTTGGTATTTCTTGGCCAAGGCCCACCATTTCTCATTGAATTGATCCTTTGGTAAATTTTCTGCATAGAGTGCGTTTTCAAATTCTGTCATCACACCCGCAGAGAACGGCAAAAATACGACGTAGTTTAAAGCCTCTTTCAGTAAATTCTGTGTCTCATCTATTTGAACATTGGCATCCACCAATCCTTTTTCTGCTAAAAACGGTTTCTGCATGGCGGCAAGACCTAATAAGCTACCAATCGCTTCATGGAACCCACGATTGGCTCCCCCACGTAATAATGGCGGTACATCTGGATTCGTATAGGCTTGATAATAATAAATGTGTCCCAACTCATGATGAATGGTTTCGTAATAATCAGCATTCGCTTCCACACTCATTAAACAACGTAAATCATTTTCTAAATTCATGTGCCATGCAGAAGCGTGGTTGTTTTTTTTGTAAGTTGCATCTGCTGGTAATGGATACATGCTCGATTTTTCATAAAAACTTGCAGGCAACGGATTGAAACCTATGCTTTTGTAAAAGTTCTCTCCTTCTTTTACAATCCATTCTGGTTCCTTATTTTTTAAAGCAGCATCAATATCTAAACCTTCAACATTCACTAAAGCGCTCCAATCTTGTCCCCAACGGTTTGGCAACCAATGCGCAGGAATGTGATCTGGCACTTCCTTGGCATTGTATTTTTTTGCCAATTCATAACGGGCCCAAGTATGTAATTCTCTGTATAAAGGCCAAACTTCTTCTACCATCTGATTCATTTCCTCTAGCATTTCCTGACGGCTCATTCCATAATCGGATACTTGATAAGAGAAATAATCATCATAACCCAAAGCGCCAACAGTTTTATTACGAAGATTTCTTAAATTTTCTAATCCATCTTTTAATGGTTTTCCGACTTCTTTGGAAGCCGCCCAATTTTTTAAGCGTTCGTTTTCGTTTTTAGAAACCCTTAAGATTTCGTCAATATCTCCTGTGGAAAGTGATTTTCCATCGACTTTGAAGTCATATCCAAAAAGCATTTCATTTTGTGCATTTTCTGCTGCGATACGTTCCTTTACAAGATCGGAAACCGTTTCAGGATTATTGGCAGCGGCATACAGAATGGTATTCAATTGGCGCACTTGAACGATATCCAATTTGTCTCTGTCTTCTAAAAACTTCTTTGTTTTTTCAATCACTTCGGTACTTCCAGTGAATTTTGCATAGGCTTCATTGGCTTTTTGTACATTTTTAGCATTTGTAGAGTCGCCAGCAACAATATGTGTATTAGCATCCCATTCAGCCAAGGCAGAATCATAATAGAGTTTCACAAACGTTTCTGTGTACTCATCTAAAAAAGCTTGTGCTTCAGCTTTATGAGCGTCATTATTGGCTTCCTTTTTAGTTTCGTCTTTACAGGCCAACATCGAAATCAGCACAACAAATAACAGTATCAATTTTTTCATTTGAATCATTTTGAGTTTATCTCTCAAATTTACGGAATTAAGATTTAAGTTATTTATATAAGAAAAAAGCCCAAAGTTGGATGTGTCATTTCCAACTTTGGGCCCTATAAATTTGAACGATTTCGTTCTTTAATTTTCTTTTTTCTGCAGTTTTGAAGATCCCAAAAACTTATTGAGTGTTATCTTTGGACTTCCGTATAAATAGACTTCACTGCCTCCGGATAATTCAACAATCAAGTCAGTTTTGACACGAACTGTTGCACTGCTATTTCCTTCCACGACCAGATTACAGTTGTTGGCCGCAAATTCTTTTCCATTAAAACTTGAAGATAAATCCCCACGTACATGAATGTCTTCTGCAACACCTTCAATATTTAAATTTGCTTTTTGATAAAGATCAATTTTGGCAGTTTTTGTGTTGAGTAACGCTTCGACTTTACAATTGTCTCCTAAAACCAATGTGGAAGTTGTGGCGTCAACGTTTAGTTTTGAACGTGCTTTATCTGAACTTGTATAGTCAAATTTTGCAGTTCTTATATTTAAATAGGCTTTCGAAGATCCAGATGTTTTCAAGTTAGTGTTTGCCAATTCTAAAGAAGTTAAGGACCGAATTTCACCATCTTCCAGAGTTTCAATACTTTCAAGTCCATCCCCATAATTGACCTTAATGTTCATTTTTTTACTAGATGTGATCTTTTTTGTCGTCTTAAAAGTCAATACCCCAGCATTGACACCAAATTCAATATACTGATGCAGATTCTCATCAGTTTCAATTTCAACGGAAGGTTTACTATTATAAATAATTTCTACTGAAAAATCCTCGCCAACAATAATTTTGTTGAAGGGATCGATGTAGGTTTGTTTGATTGTTACATTTCTATCGCCTTTGATTTTTTCATCATCTTGAGCAGATGTAAATGAAACACAGGCAAAAATTAATAGCAATGTAAAAATGAATTTATTCATTTTATAAATTTAATGTTATTCAAACAAATATAAACAAAAACCATCCCAAACTTTAAATAGCGCCTGAAATGGTTCTCAAAAAACAAGTAGAGTAGTTAATGTTTCTGGAGTTTAACCTTCGTTAATACTGCCAGAAACGCCATCTGTTTTTTCAATTTTTTCTGGATTTCCAAGATATTTTATGTCACCACCACTAGAGGCGCTTGCTTGTAATTCTTTAGACGTATTTACTGTGATGTCTGCTCCGCTGGAGGCATTTACACGAGATGTTTCTGCTTTTAAGTTACCAGCATTAATATCGCTGCCACTCGATGCGTCTGCAACAAAATTGACGGTCGTTCCGGATAATTTCAAATCACTTCCACTTGACGAATTGCAGTCAATCGTTTGCGTGTTGAGATCTAAAGTCATGTCGCTGCCACTAGCACCTTCCAATTTTAAAGATTCTAGATTAAAAGTGTTGGTAGAATACACATCACTTCCACTAGCTGCTGAAATTCTTGAAATATTGTTAAAACTCACCATGACTTTTTGTGCTTCGGAATAACTTATGTTTTCATCTGCATAGATTTTCAATACATTACCTTCAATTTCTGTTTTGATGATGTCGTGAAGGTTTTCATCGGCTTGGATACTAATGGTTTGTAAATCACTCTGTGTGAGATACACATCGAGACCACGACTTATTTGAATCTCGTCAAACGTTCCATTTACGGTTCTTTCTGTTGTCTGGACAATTCCGTTGCCTCTGACTCCAAAATTCATACTACAGGACGTGAATAAAAGTCCTATCATTGTTGCGATTACTAATTTGATTACTGCTGTCATTTTGATTGATTTTTGATGATTGGTTTATAATTGATGATCAAAGCTGAAAACTGTTTTTAATTTCCATTCCTTGTCTTGTAAAAGCCATAGATGAGAAAATTTGGCTCGGCTTCGGGACTTTTCCTTGCCCTCAAAACCTTCATAAAATTGATGTTCTCCGTTTTGAATTGCTCCATATAACTCGCCGTTATCATAAAGTGTATACACTTCTAAACTGCCTTCTATCAATTCTCGTCTTGATTTATAGGGATTCTCTTTTTGACAAATACCATTTTTTATGCTTTTTATGAATTCCTCTTTTGAATTCATCACGCCACCTTTATCATGGTAAAACTGAATATCATCAGTCAACAATTTTTCAAATTGACTCATATCACAAGTATTAAAACCAACAGTAAAGATTAAACTATCATGTTGTTTAATAATTTCTAAAAGTTCTGACTCGTTCGTTACTTGAGCGCTGATCGGGTTGATGAAGCCCAAGACAAACACTGCAATAAGGATATCAAAGTGTAACTGTTTCATTTTTTGATTGATGATGGTACAAATATCCAATGCTTAATTGTGTTTAACGAATTGCACTATCTGAACTGTTGATTATTGATGATGAACTGTTAATTATCGTCGGAAGTGATTTCAATTCCGTTTTTGTCAATATTAACTCGTACACTTTCGCTGTTAGACTTGACGCCGTTTTTATTTATTTCAATGGATGTACTGTCATTTTTAATACGCAATCCATCTTCATCCATTATAAATTCGGAATCGTCGTCATTAAGGTCGATTTTCATTTTAAACTCTTCGTCATCCCAACAATTCAAGCATTCTAATTCATCATTCAAAACCCTGAAATAATGCCCTTTGTTTCCATATTGAAGGATTTTACCATTGTTGTTTATAACCGTATTTATATCCGCATCATCATAATTAGTACTATAAGTATAGTGATACCTCCCTTGAAATGAGTTGGTGTTTTCATCTGCAAAAAGAATCGTTCCTTCTGGCACGTACACAATCACTTCCACTTGCTGATCTCTAAATTTGTTTTCAAAAGCCGTCGTTAAAAAACCATCCAAATCGAGTCTGTTTCCATTAACCCTATAATTGTAATCAATCTTCTCAGCTCGCATTTTGGCATTCTTATAACTATTGCCTCTTGAGTTTTTATCGATACTAATACTTGCTACTGAATCTCTTGTGGGTTTTATAATTAATCTGACATCAGTTCTATAAAGTAGTTTTTGATCATTTTCATTGTAGACAGGCTTCAATGTGTTGCTGTGTCTTCCAAATTGTTTGCTGTACAAAGGATTACCTTTCATACTTATAAAAAGTGTGTCATTAGCAGGAATGTTGAGCTGTTCTCTTTGAACTACGCTTGCTTCTTCAGAAAATTCGCTGGCTTGCTTGACCCCTACGAACGCCAATCCGATGATGGCCATTAGCCAAAGTCCGAAAAGAGAGAATTTCGCAATGTTACCAATCGATTTTAAATTGTTGACTAATATTTTCAAGCCCAAATAAAAGACGAAGAAAAAAGGAATTCCAACTGCAAAAAACAATAAGAAAGACATTAGCCAAACCGGTATGTCAGCCGCATTTGCTGCATTGAAAAAGTCAATACCAGGAATGTTAATGACGTCGGCAACACCTACTGAAAACAAGGCTATGATTAACATGATAAGTGTGCTCGCACCAACAATCATTAAAATGATGCCAATAAACTTGGACACAATTTTAAGAAAAAACATGATGATGTCTCCAATTGTGTCAAAAAATGATTTTGACGATGATTTAATACGATTGCTTTGTTTTGGTAGATCGATATTTTTTACGGCATCCGAGACATTTTGTGAGACATTATCAAATCCGTCCTTGATTTTTTTTTCAATGTTGCTGATGTTTACAGGCTCTCCTTTCATGGTCAGTTTTTCTGACGTCGTCAAAGCTTCTGGCACCAACACCCAAAAAAGTACATAGATCAGTACAAAAGTTCCACCAGAACCGAGTGTCAATAAAATCCATAAAAGTCGTACCCACATAGCATCTATACCAAGATAATGCCCTAAACCAGACGCGACACCGGCGATATAGGAGTTGTCGGTATCTCTATATAATTTTTTGGAATAATTAGATTCTTTTGAAGATTTATATGACGGTTGTGGTTCATCTTCAAAGATTTCGTCGTCCACAAGGTAATCTTCTGGTTGTCCCATAATGGTGATCACCTCGTCGACTTCCTTAACGCCGATGACTTGTTTGTCATGTTTTACACGTTCGCCGAATAATTCAGAAATACGAGCCTCAATGTCGGCAATGATTTCCGAGCGTCCTTGAGAATCGGTAAATGAACGTTTGATCGCGTCAAGATAGCGTTGCAATTTTAGATACGCATCTTCATCGATATGAAAAAATATACCTGCTAAATTTATGTTGACTGTCTTATTCATTGTTTGGTTTTTTTGTTCTGGTTACTAAATTGACTGCGTTTTGTAATTCACTCCAAGTGGTATTCAATTCTTTGAGAAACAATTTACCTGTTTCTGTTAATCCATAATATTTACGAGGAGGTCCTGATGTTGATTCTTCCCAGCGATAATTAAGAAGCCCTGCATTTTTAAGTCGTGTAAGTAAAGGATAAATGGTGCCTTCTACCACAAGCATTTTAGCGTCTTTAAGTGTTTCAAGAATCTCTGCAACATAAGCATCCTCATCCTTGAGGACCGAAAGTATGCAGTATTCCAGAACACCTTTTCGCATTTGTGCTTTCGTGTTTTCTATCTTCATATTCTAATCTGATTAAATAATTTGAAACTGTTCATTTTTTGATTGATGATTTGATGATTGATCGTGCCATCGGCACAATTGATGAAATTTTATTTTAAAAAATTGATAGTAATTGGATATTGAAATAATTCTCCATCGCGTGCTTTTAAACTGGCTTTCACAATAAAAACAAGTTCTAATATGAACCCGATGATCGCAATGGCTCCAAGTCCACCACCAATATAGAGTAGAGGAGAAGGCTTACCAATATTGATGTGGAAGTCATTGAAACCATTAAAATCGATAAGGTTGATGCCGTCAAACATATTAAATATGAAAAAAGGAATACTAATCGTTCCTAGAATCACGGCATATAGTAAAATGCTGATTTGAAAATTAATGGCCTGTTTGCCATGTGCATCGATAAAGTTGGATTTATCCTTGTTGGTAGTCCAAAGAACGATTGGTCCAATGAAATTTCCAAATGGAATCAGAAATCTTGAAAATGTAGATAAATGGATGAATGTTGCGATGTTTTTTTGATGGTTGTCTAGCATGATTCGAAAAGTATATAATAGTTTCTTATGCAAATATATATCCAAAAGAAGGTACTATGCAAACCATAGTAGTGTATTTTAACATAAATTTAACAAATTGAAATATGGTTTTAATTTGATATTTTAGCGGAAATAAAGATTCAGGATGACCATTTCTCCCAGTAAACTCAATAGTTTTTTAATGTTCAAATTACCCTCCGCTTATTTTTGTGGTGTAAGAGCTAAAATTTTAGAAGTCGATAGGTGTGTGGTGACTGTGAAACATCGTTGGTTTAATCAAAACCCATTTAACTCGATGTTTTGGGCAGTACAAGGCATGGCAGCGGAGTTGACAACTGGAGCTATAGTCATGTCAAAAATCAGAAGTAGCGGAAAAAAAATATCGATGCTCGTTGCAAACAATAACGCATCTTTTACGAAAAAAGCAACGGGGCGCATCATATTTGAATGTGTTGATGGCCATTTGGTTGATGAAGCAATTGAAAAGGCAATTTCTACAGGTGAAGGACAAACTGTCTGGATGAAATCCGTTGGAAAAAATTCAGAAGGAATGGAAGTATCCACATTTAATTTTGAATGGACTTTAAAGGTTAGGAGCTAGGCGTTATAAGTTGAAAGCTCGAAGAAGTAGCAAATCCAGAAATTAATTCACAAAAAACTTTTACAAAGCGTAAACTGTAAGTTTTGTTTACTGAACACTGAACACTGAACACTGAACACTGAACACTGAACACTGACCACTGAACACTGACCACTGAACACTGAACACTGAACACTGACCACTAATTCAAAGTATCACTCTCAATAACACCATCTCTCAATCGAATCACACGTTTTGCACGCTCGGCGACATCTTCTTCATGTGTCACGATGATCACCGTATTTCCTGCTTGATGAATTTCATCGAATAATTGCATGATTTCCAAAGAGGTTTTAGAATCGAGATTTCCTGTGGGCTCATCGGCGAGTATGATGGACGGTTTGTTTACCAAAGCTCTACCAACCGCGACACGCTGACGTTGGCCGCCCGAAAGTTCGTTAGGTTTGTGGTCCATTCGGTCTGCAAGCCCAACACTAGTTAAAACTTCTGCTGCGCGTGCATTTCGATCGCTTTTGGAAGCACCTGCATAAATCATAGGTAACGCGACATTGTCCAAAGCCGTTGTTCTTGGTAGTAAATTAAAGGTTTGAAACACAAACCCGATTTCCTTATTCCTAATTTCTGCCAACTGATCATCGCTCATTTCACTGACATCAGCACCATTCAAAATATATTTTCCTGAAGTTGGCGTGTCCAAACATCCTAACAGATTCATTAGAGTGGATTTTCCAGAACCAGAAGGTCCCATGATGGCAACGTATTCGCCACGTTGGATGTCTAGGTCAATCCCTTTTAAAACATAGACCGTTTCCTGACCCATTTGAAAATTACGAACGATTTCTCTAATGTGAATGACGTTGTCCGCCAGTTGGTTTATAGATTGCATTAAGCTGATGTGTTCAAGGTTTAATAATCAAGATGTTTGGTTTTGAGTTTGATGGGTTTTTTAAGTCGAAACTTATTATACAAAATCATGCAACTAAAAACTTTTTACCTATATGCAAGATACAGGATTTACGGGTAATAGGACGCAGAACATTTGAAGTTGTTACATCAAATGGATATTTTTTAGTATTCTTTAGATAAAAATGCTACGAGTTGTTTGACAGCTATGCCACGATGTCCAATGTCGTTTTTTTCTTGAAGGCTTATTTCAGCAAATGTCTTATTATGATTTTCTGCCTTGAATATGGGGTCGTAACCAAATCCTTTGTTGCCCTGTCTTTTATGCGTAATTTCACCTATGCAAATTCCAGTGAAGGTGTGCAGTGTTCCATCGAGATGTAGAGCGATGACCGTTTTAAATTGTGCCTTTCTGTTTTGATGCACTTTCAAATTGGTTAACAGTTTTTCCATGTTATCATCCGCATTGCGTTGTTCACCGGCATAACGCGCAGAATACACTCCAGGTTCTCCAATTAAGGCTTCCACTTCTAAACCTGTGTCGTCTGCAAAACAATCGTAACCATAGGTTTGTTTTAGATATTTTGCCTTTTGAACAGCATTACCTTCAATCGTTTCTTGAGTTTCGGGGATGTCTTCATAACAGCCAATATCTGCCAAACTCAAAAGCTTAATGTGAGACGGAATTAATGATTGAACTTCCTTTAATTTATTGAGATTGTTGGTAGCGAAAACGAGTTGCATTTTGTCAAAAGTTAATGAATATCAAATGTACGATTATCGATTTACACCAAAAAATAAACTAACTTCGTTTAACAGTCGATATAGTCAATTGAAACTGACCATATCTTGATGTTAAATGAACCTTCCTTAATTCAACACCAACTATCTCGTAAATCTCAATTAACATTCACGTCAAAACAAATGAAAACAAACCATATGTACATCCTTCTAATATTAATAAGCCTTTTTTCCTGTAAACCAACTCAACAAAAATCGGAACAACCAAGTTGCATTTCTGAAAAAGTTGAGTCACTAAAGTCGCAACCAGTTCAAAATCCGCCAGCCGAAGTTTGGAAATGGGAAAGCGAAGGGAACATATTTTACTATTTTAACGCTGCATGTTGCGATCAATTTAGCAAGTTATATAATGAGAAATGCGAAATTGTTTGCGCACCTGATGGAGGAATGACAGGAAGAGGCGACGGGAAATGTCCAGATTTTTCCAGTGGGATATCAAAAACTCTGATTTGGAAAGATGAACGAAAATATTCCAAATAAAGATCTCTACTTTACTTAAAAAGGAAGAAAGTAAAAGAGGAATAGTATATTTGTGACTACTAAATTCCTTTCGATGAAAACAATCTATTATTCACTTTCCTTGCTTTTATTTATGAATTGTGCTAAAAAAGAAGAGACAAATACGCTTGAGCTTCCTGCCGATAATCCTTTCAATGTTTCATTAAATGAATCGTTTGATTATGCCAATGTTACTGGCGAGTCGATTGAAACCTATGTGAGTTTTGTCATAGATAAAGCCACACAAAAGATTGAGACCATCAAAAGTGAAAAGAATCCAACTTTAGAAAATACTTTCGAAGCATTTGATAATGTATATAACGATTTAAACAAAGCCAACAACAACTCCTTTATGTTGTATTGGTCTTCCACAGACTCGTTGACAAGGACCAAAGGGTTGGAATATTCACAAAAAGTAGATTCTTTAAATACGGTTCTTACATCTGATAAAGAATTGTTTCGCCAATTTGAGAAATTCGCTGCATCAGAAGATTATAAAAAGTTGGAAGGTCACAAAAAGCGTTTAGTTGACGATATCATCGTTAATTTTAATCAGTCTGGTGTTAATTTAGATGCCGACAAACTTGAGCGTTTTAAGGCCTTAAAAGCCGAAATCACCGATCTGTCTGCGCAATATTCAACCAATATGAATTCAGCTGATTCTAGCTTAAAACTCGATGTAACAGGTGTGGAGGGCTTACCTGAAAGCTTTAAAGAAAAGTACAAAACAGGTGAAAACAGTTATGAAATCCCCGTAATTTCTGCGACCAATGGTCCAGTGATGCAAAATGCCACACAAGAAAAAACACGTAAAGAATTCACGACATTATACTCTAATAGAGGTGCGGATAAAAATTTGGAAATTCTGAACCAATTGGTCGAAAAGCGTTATGAGTTAGGACAATTGATGGGCTACAAATCGTTTGCAGATTATAATTTGGTGACCAAAATGGCGAAAAACCCAGAAACAGTCTGGAAATTTATCGATGGTTTGGTAGCTGAATCAAAAGAAAAGGCTCTTAAAGATGTAGAGATTCTAAAAGCCATGCGAAATAAAGAATCCAATGCCACAACCGATGCACCGCTGAATCCTTGGGATGTGAGTTATTACAACAATCAAATCCTTAAAAACGAATATCAAGTTGACAATGAAAAGATTCGTGAATATCTTCCCATGAATGAATGTTTGGCTGGAATGATGGATATTTATCAGGAATTATTGGGCTTGGAATTTAAAAAAATAGAAAATGCCTCTGTCTGGCACGAAGAGGTTGAAGTGTATGAAGTTCATGATGGTGCCAAACTTAAAGGTCGTTTTTATTTAGATTTATATCCAAGACCAAACAAAGAATCTTGGTTTTATGGCGTGCCTTTATCACCTGGAAAAATGACTGCTGATGGATACGAAGTTCCAGTGTCAATGCTTTTGGGGAATTTTACGCGTCCTACCGAAAACATGCCTTCCTTATTGAGTCATGGCGAATTGAACACACTTTTTCACGAATTTGGTCACATCATGAATGCGATGGCGTATGAAGGTGAATACGCAATTCAGGCAGATACGAAGGCTGATTTTGGCGAAGCCATGTCGCAAATTTTTGAAAATTGGATTTGGGATTACGATATCTTAAGCTCTTTTGCAAAACATTATAAAACTGGAGAAGTATTACCAAAAGAACAGTTTGATAATATGGTAAAGGCTAAAAATGTTTCATCAGGCTTATTCGCTCAAGGATCCTTGAGAAAAGTTATTTATGATATGAATTTATATGATAAATACAATCCAAAAACACCATTGGACGGCGATCAGTTATGGAGAGATATTGACACGCAAATGGGTGTCATGTCTAATCACATTGAAGGCACACATCCACAAGCCAGTTGGATTCATATCAACACACACCCAACCTATTATTACGGTTATCTATGGTCAGAAGTCTATGCCCAAGATATGTTCACTGTTTTTGAAACCAATGGATTGAGAGACCAACCAACAGGGGTTAAGTATAGAAAACTGATTCTTGCCAACGGTAGCCAGAAAGATATTAATGTCGCAGTGGAGGAATTTTTAGGAAGACCTTCCAATAATGAAGCCTATATTAAAAGTTTAGGACTTGATTAGTTTCAAAACATTTATAGATATTTTAAGAAATTTGGAAAGGCTCTTTTAACTAGAATATGGTATCTTACATCACATAAAAATCAAGAACTATGACAGTAAATTTTCAATATGTAGATATCGATGCCAGCGAATGGTTATCAGAACACGCCAAGGAAAAATTGGACAAATTGGCAAACAAATACGAATTTATAGTGAGTGCCGAAGTGTTTTTTAAGGAAGATACTAATGAACCTGTAGACAATAAAATCTGCAATATTCGCTTGAGCCTACCTGGACCTCGTTTATTTGCGTCATCAAATAAAAAGAATTATGAAATGGCGGTCAAGGAAACTATCAGTGATCTAGAAAAACAATTGAAAAAACGTAAAGAATCCTATAAAACATATTAGGGTATTGTTAGAAATCATAGGTGAATCCAAGCCCGTAGGAAGCTCCTTGAAACGTGTTCCGTCCTTCTAACAAGTATGACAAATTAAAATAGGCTCCAAAATTTTCGGATAGTTTTTTAAAAACAGTACTGCCTAATTTATGGTAATCAACACCGAATTCTCGGAAATTCTGTGGTCTTGGACTGCCCAAATAATCATTACCTCCGAATGAATATTGGTACTCGTAAAATGCATCATAATACCATTTGGAGGTTGCTTTTCCAACCTTGAGACTAAAAGGAAGACTGTTTGGAACTTCGTCAAACTTGTATGAAAAACCACTTTGTATAGTTCCAAACCAATTGTTGGCGAATTGAGAGTGCAACATAATACGGGTTTGTATAATCGTAGCTTGCTGTCCTAAATCATTCAAGTCACCTATGGCATAATTGCTCAAAGGTGTAGAAAAACCAGTTCCAAAGCTCAATTGAATGTTTCCGTTAGTGTAAAAACGATACTTTAAGAAAATCCCTATATCTTGAAAATCTCTGTTGTCATCACTTATTAAGTATGGAATGCTTATTTGTGCATCCAAATTTTCAGAGATACCATATGAGCTAAATAGATTTCCATAAAAAAGACTTCGCGATAAATCAACTTCGGTCTTTCCGGCAAAATAGCTCTTTTGATCTTCAAATCCAAAGCCAAGAACAGCAGTTCCATTGCCTTTGCCACGATAAAAGCCATCAATGATACCTTGAGAAAAGCTTTGAGATATTGTAAAGACTACGAAGAGCGACCCTATAAATATTTTCATGGAAAAAGTTTTAAGTACTATTCAGACGAAAACTTAAAACATACATTACATTTATCGATGATGATAGGGCTCATTTTTTAATATGGTAAAAGCGCGATACAATTGCTCAATCACAAACAGACGTATCATTTGATGGGAGAAAGTCATTTTTGAAAATGATACTTTTCCTTGGGCTTTATTGTAAACATCTTGTGAAAAACCGTAAGGCCCACCAATCACAAAGACCAGTTGTTTGATTCCGGAATTCATGTGTTTTTGTAAATAATTGGAAAATCCTACGGAATCCAATTGTTTTCCATTTTCATCCAACAGAATTAAAACATCCGTTGCGTTGAGTTTGTTCAAAATGAGCTCGCCTTCTTTTTGTTTTTGTTGGTCCTCACTCAAATTCTTGACTTTTTTTAAATCCGGAATGATTTCAAACTCAAATTTGATATAAAATCCCAATCGTTTTTGGTAATCCTCTATTAATGATTGCAGTTCTTTATTGTCGGTTTTACCGATGGCCAGGAGTTTGATGTTCATTAGAAGCAGTGCACTTTGTGGTTTCGAGGATTATGACTCTTAAATATGCCGAATCCATTTATTTTATACATATCCATAGTGGCTTGCAGATCCGATTTTGGTTCGCTCCAGTCTTCGTTTTCTATCAATTCCTTAACACTTTTATCATCAAAATGACTGCCACTTAAAAAATATTCACCGTCGGGTTTTAGTATTAGCAAATTATAATTGTACACGATTTTGAAAAAGGTGGTTCTAAAGATACTTCGATCTTTTGTAAGTTCAAATTCATCATAATTGTTAAGCACACCTTGATCGTCATTATAGACATAATGAACAGAAGCAGGCGTTTTTTTCTCAAATTTTTTGATACATTTATTAGAAGTCTTTATCCATTTTTTTAAGTTGCTAGTGTAGGTTTTGACATTGTATGGACTATGAACTGTTTTGCGTTGTTTCACTGAAGTAATTTCAGAAGCATGCATTTTTACATGATCATCATAGTTTCTTTTCATGGTTTGATAACTTCTCAAGCTGTCAAGATATTTCACTATCAAAATTTGATTAGGCAGAATTTCTTTTTTTGAATCTTTAGCGAGCAGTTTTCTTAATTGCTCATATTCAGATGGTTTTAGTTTTCCAAAACTGTATTTGTTCAATACCTTATTAACAGTAATAGAATCCGTTTGATATTGTAAGCATTTTAGACCAACTTCATTACACTTATTCAGATAGGATGCAGAATCTATAATTTGCATACCTTCATCAACATACATTTCGTCCTGTGAATAACAAACGTAAATGTTAAATAGGAATAGGTAGGCAAAAATTTGGGTTTTCATATGTCATATTTATTTTTTAAAAATAGTAAAAAAGTTAAAATGCAACGGTTTTTTGGGATTTATAATCGTGATTCAAATTCACAAATCAAAAATCAATTGTATTTTTACAATAAAAAAATATTCAAATGATTTCTCAAGAACAATTCCAAAAAGAAATAGACCTGATTATTGCAAATGCCATTCGTGAAGACGTGGGTGATGGCGACCATAGTTCATTGGCATGCATACCAGCTGATGCAATAGGGAAAGCTAAACTTTTAGTGAAGGATGAAGGCATTATTGCTGGTGTTGAGTTTGGAAAACAAGTGTTTCAGTATGTCGATACAGACCTTAAAATTGAAACTCTCATTGAAGATGGCTCAAAAGTGAAATATGGCGACATTGTGTTTTATGTGGAAGGTTCATCACAATCCATCTTAAAAGCGGAACGTTTGGTCCTTAATGCTATGCAACGCATGAGTGCCATCGCTACCAAAACGCGCGTTTTTGTGGACCTACTTTACGGAACGAACACTCAAATTCTCGATACAAGAAAAACAACACCAGGAATCAGAGCTTTGGAAAAATGGGCTGTAAAAATTGGGGGTGGCGAAAATCATCGGTTTGCGCTTTATGACATGATTATGTTAAAAGACAATCATATCGATTTTGCTGGTGGTATTACGAAAGCGATCACTAAAACAAAACAATACCTTCAAGACACGGACAAGGACTTGAAAATTATCGTTGAAGCAAGAAATCTTGATGAAATCGCTGAAATTTTAAAGACAGAAGGTATTTATCGAATTTTGATAGATAACTTCGACTTTGAAGACACTAGAAAAGCTGTGGAGATGATAGGCGACCGATGTCTAACCGAATCCAGTGGTGGCATCAATGAAAAAACTGCACGCCAATATGCTGAATGCGGGGTAGATTTTATCTCATCTGGAGCTTTAACACATTCTGTTTACAATATGGATTTAAGTTTAAAAGCAGTGTAGTAAATGGCCGAAGAAGCGGGAGAAAATATTGAAGACGAAATCGAAGACAGGCTTGAAAAAATGCCCGTCATCAAATATATCATTCGCTTTTTAAAACATATTCAATTACCCGCATTAGAAGGATTAACGTTATATGCATTTTTAAGATTATACGGAAAAGGTATTATTAAAGGGGCTGTAACTTCAAGAGCGAGTGCCATTGCTTTTAGCTTTTTTACGGCTATTTTTCCTTTTTTGTTGTTCATCATTATAATAATACCATATATCCCAATAGAAGATTTTGAGCTTCAATTCAGGAAATTCCTTGATTCGTTGCTACCACCTCAAACGTCCGATTTCTTTTTCGAAAATATTTTCCAGAATATCTATACGGATGGAAATACAGGATTGATTTCGACCGTATTTTTATTAGCCTTATTCCTTATGGCAAATGGCATTAGTGCCTTGTTTTCAGGTTTTGAAAGTTCATACCATCAGCAATTGACTCGTAGTATGGTCAAGCAATACATGTTTTCTATCGGAGTGGCTTTGATACTTGTGTTTTTGCTCATTGTAACGATTGCCGTGTTGGGATATTTCCAAATTTATGTCGTACAGCGATTTGAGTATTGGTTGGATAGGCAAGGTTATGAGACCTATAGGGAAGGGAAATTTATGGCAGCAGCTACAAAATATGTCTTCTTTGTACTTATGACTTATATTGCGACCGCAACATTATATTATTTCGGAACCAAAGAAGGTAAACATTCCAAGTTCTTTTCATCAGGAGCATTACTTACCACGATTCTGATAATGGTTTTTTCATACTTATTCGGAATTTATGTGACCTATTTTTCAACCTATAACGAGCTCTATGGTTCTATTGGTGCCTTATTAATTTTGTTATTCTATTTATGGTTGAATTCAAATATTTTACTGCTAGGATTCGAATTGAATGCGACCATACGACTTTTAAAAAAACAAAATTTAAAAAATGATGAAAGCTAAATATTATATTACGTTTGCTTTAATATTTTTAGGTGTCACGATTCAAGCTCAAAGTATTCTTGGCAATTGGAGAACTGTTGATGATAAAACGGGAGAAGAAAAATCGATTGTCAAAATTTATGAACGCGATGGAAAAGTCTTTGGAAAAATCATTGAAATATTTGACAAAACAAAGCGCGACCTTCCTTGTAAATACTGCAAAGGCGATGATTATAATAAGCCGATTTTAGGTCTGAATATCATTAAAAATATGAGTGAAGTTGAAACAAACACTTATAAAGAAGGCACAATCACCGATCCTCAAGATGGCAAGACTTACACATGCCGCTTGAAGCTTGAAGATACAAACACCTTGCAAGTGAGAGGTTATATCGCTCTTTTTTATTCGACGCAATATTGGAAACGGGATACCAATTAACCAAAACCAATGCTACATTTTATAAACGTCATACTGCCTATTCCCATTGAGAAATCCTTCACTTACAGTATAACTGAAGGGGAAGCTGGTTTCCTTCAAATTGGTATGCGCGTCGCTGTTCCGTTTGGAAAATCAAAAATTTACACAGCCATTGTGCATTCCATACATAATCAGGAACCTTTGGTGTATGAAGCAAAAGATATTCATCAGATTTTGGATGAAATTCCTGTGGTCACTCAAAAGCAGATCAAACATTGGGAATGGATTGCCGATTATTATATGTGTACGCTCGGCGAAGTGATGCGAGCTGCCTTACCAAGTGCATTTATACTCGAAAGTGAAACTGTCATTAGTAAGAACAATGACATCACTTTAAATGATACAGATTTAAAAGACGACGAATTTTTGGTCTATGAAGCCTTGCATCATCAAACATCACTTAAGATTCAGGAGATTATGGGAATTCTGGATAAAAAAACAGTTCTTCCAGTTATCAAGCGATTGCTCGAACGAGACGCTATTTCCATTCAAGAGGAAGTGTATGAAAAGTACAAACCCAAATTGGTTCGTTTCGTCAAATTGCATACTGCATATACGTCACAGGAAAAATTGCAATTTCTGATGGAAGATTTGAGCAATGCGCCAAAGCAGCGGGATGTTGTGATGACGCTTTTTTCCATTTCTGCACAAACCAAAAAACCTATAAAGGTATCAGATTTGGCCGATGAAAGTGATGCGTCCAAAACCATTATTAAAACTCTTATTGACAAAGGTATTCTCGAAGAATACCATCTTCAAAAAGATCGAGTTGAATATTCAGGTGATGATAATGAAGCTTCAAAACAGTTGAATGTACATCAGGAAAAAGCGTTGGAAGATATCAAAACATCGTTTGATACTCAAAATGTCACACTATTGCATGGTGTGACATCCTCGGGAAAAACTGAAGTTTATGTAAAATTGATTGAAGACGTCATCGCCAAAGGAAAACAAGTGTTGTATTTACTTCCGGAAATTGCGCTGACCACACAATTGGTTACAAGATTACAAACCTATTTTGGAGAAAAAGTAGCTGTATTTCACTCCAAATATTCATCTCATGAACGCGTTGAGGTTTGGTATAATGTATTGAACCATGAATCAAAAGCACAGATTATTTTAGGAGCGCGTTCGTCCATTTTTCTTCCCTTTCAAAATTTAGGATTGATTATCGTAGATGAAGAACATGAGACTTCTTTCAAACAATTTGATCCAGCGCCTCGTTATCATGCTCGCGATGCGGCAATTGTATTGGCACACTTATTCAAAAGTAAAACACTTTTGGGCTCGGCCACACCAAGTTTGGAAAGCTATTATAATACTCAACAAAATAAATATGGATTGGTAGAAATCAATTACCGATTTAATGAGGTCTTAATGCCGGAAATTGAATTGGTGGATTTGGCAGATAAGTACAAGCGAAAACGCATGAAAGGTCATTTTAGTAACCGAATGGAGGAGGAAATGACTGAAACGTTGAATGATGGTCATCAAATTATATTGTTTCAGAACAGAAGAGGTTTTTCACCTATTGTAGAATGCAATACCTGTGGACATTCACCACAATGTCCCAATTGTGACGTCAGTTTGACCTATCATCAATATCGCAATCAGCTTCGTTGTCATTATTGTGGTTATAATACTGTAATGCTGCAAAATTGTCAAGCTTGTGGCAGCAATGAATTGGACAGCAAAGGTTTCGGAACCGAACAAATAGAGGAGGAGGTCAAAGTGCTGTTTCCCGATCATAAGGTTGCCAGAATGGATTTGGATACAACTCGTGGTAAATACGGTTATGAAAAAATCATCACAGCATTCGAACAGCAAGAAGTAGATATTTTGGTTGGGACGCAAATGCTAACCAAAGGTTTGGATTTTAGAAATGTAAAACTTGTCGGTATTATGAATGCGGACAATATGCTAAATTTTCCAGATTTTAGGGCACACGAGCGCAGTTTTCAATTGATGTTGCAAGTTTCAGGTAGGGCAGGTCGAACGGACAAAAGAGGCAAAGTTTTGATTCAAACCTACAATCCATACCATCGCATATTGCAACAAGTGTCCACCACCAACTATGCAGAAATGTATAAAGAGCAGATGGACGAACGACGCAATTATAAATATCCCCCGATTTTCCGTTTGATAAAAATCACATTAAAACATAAAGACTATAACAAAGTAAGCGTTGGCGCAGATTGGTTTGCAAAATCATTGCGTCAAACATTTAAAAATAATGTTCTAGGGCCAGAATTCCCACCTGTTTCGAGAATACGAAATCAATATTTAATCAATATATTAGTTAAAATTCCACCGCAACAATCCTTGCCAAAAACGAAAGAGGTCATTTCTAAAATCAACAATAGCTTTATGAGCGTGAAGGATTTTAGACCGATCAGAGTAATTGTAAATGTGGACAATTATTAATTTGAAGTTCTTTGAAATAAAAAATCCCGCTGTGCCGCAGGATTTTTATTTATAAAAAGTAATGTTTTTAAATGTTGTTCAATGCTTCAACCAAATCCGATTTTTTGTTACGACTCAATGGTATTTCATAAGCGCCAACTTCTACATTTTTGCTGTTGAAACGATCCACTTTGTCAAGATTGACAATATATGATTTGTGTATTCTCAAGAATTTACCTTCTGGCAATTCACTTTCAAAAGCTTTCATTGTAGAAAGAACAACAAGGCTATTTTCTTCGGTTACTAATTTCACATAATCACCAAGTGCTTCGATCCATTTGATGTCCTTAATATAGACTTTACGTTTTTTAAGGTTGCTCTTTACGAAGATGTGTTCGCCATCAGTTTCATTAAAATCAAGTTTTAATTTGTGTTGTTCAACAGCTTTTTCAACGGCAACGTTAAAACGTTCTCTGGTAATAGGCTTTTGAAGATAATCGGTCGCATCATAATTAAATGCTTTAAACGCATATTCGGTCTTTCCAGTCACAAAAATAATTTGGGGTTTATTGTTGAGCACGTCAAGTAATTCGAATCCGTTAAGTACAGGCATTTCAATATCTAGGAAGATAAGATCCACCTTGTGCGTGTTTAGGCCATTTTTGGTCTCTAAAGCACTACTGTATTCTGCGATTAAATTTAGTGAAGAATGGTTTTCAATCAGCTTCACTATCGATAATCGTTGTATCGCAGAATCATCAACTACTACACAGTTTAAGGTCATAACATTATTGTTTATTAGGTTAAGTATCGACAATAGTACGAAAAATTCGGATAAAAACCAAAAAACATCGGTAAACTGTGGATTTTAACAAAAGATTAACATTTAGCTTATTTTCTCTATTTTAGATACGAAAATATTGCCATGTTGGATTTTATGTGTATTTTTGCACCCAAATTTAAATATAAATACAATTTTTATGAATCATTATGAAACTGTTTTCATCTTAAATCCCGTTTTATCTGACATTCAGATAAAGGAAACAGTAGAGAAATACGAAGATTTTCTTACATCTCGAGGAGCAAAGATGATATCCAAAGAAGATTGGGGCTTGAAAAAATTAGCTTACCCAATCCAAAACAAAAAAAGTGGTTTTTACCATTTATTTGAGTTCACTGTAGATGGTGAAGTCATCAATCCGTTAGAAGTCGAGTTCAGACGTGACGAGCGTTTTATGCGTTATTTAACTGTGAAGTTGGATAAACATGCAATCTCTTGGGCTGAAAGAAGAAGAACTAAAATGAAACAAAAAGCGTAATTATGTCATCAATAGAACAACAAGCAAAAGGAAAGAAAGATGGTGAGATCAGGTATCTAACGCCATTGAACATTGACACGAGCAAGACAAAAAAATACTGCCGATTCAAAAAATCAGGTATTAAGTATGTTGATTACAAAGACGCAGATTGGTTATTAGGTTTTGTAAACGAGCAAGGTAAATTGTTACCAAGACGTTTAACTGGAACTTCCTTAAAATACCAAAGAAAAGTATCTGTTGCAGTAAAAAGAGCACGTCACCTTGCGTTGATGCCTTACGTAGCGGATTTATTAAAATAATAAACACATAACTATGGAACTTATATTAAAACAAGACGTTGAAAATTTAGGATTTAAAGACGATATTGTAACGGTAAAGAACGGTTATGGTAGAAACTTTTTAATTCCACAAAAGCAAGCTGTCATGGCAACGCCTTCTGCTAAAAAAGTATTGGCTGAAACCTTGAAGCAACGTGCTTTTAAAGACAAAAAAGTAATTGATGAAGCTGAAAAAACAGCAGAAGCAATAAAAGCATTAGATATTAAGATCACTGCAAACGCGGGAGATAATGCTGCACCTGGTGCAAAATTATTCGGATCTGTTTCTAACATTGATTTAGCAAACGCATTGAAAGAAGCTGGTGTTGAAGTGGATAAAAAATTCATTTCTATCAATGGAGGTAACATCAAGCGTTTAGGACAGTATGATGCCGTCATCAGATTGCACAGAGCTGTAACAGTTGATATGACTTTTGAGGTTGTAGCAGAAGCTTAATACCTGAAATACATTTTTAGAAAGCCTCAACTTGTTTGGGGCTTTTTCATTTTAAAAAAAAATTCTCGATCGAGAACGTGGAAATAAAGTAAAATTTTCGATGAAATATACTAGACTTACAAAAGAGCAATTTGAAGAATTGCATAAGGAGTTCATCAATTTTTTGGCAACACAATCCATCACAGCTGATGAATGGACAGAAATCAAGCAAAACAAGCCAGAGGTGGCAGAAGACGAATTGGATGTCTTCAGCGACTTGGTTTGGGAAGGGGTTTTGGGTAAAGTAACTTATTTAGAACATATTTCACCACAGCAGATGCATTTGTTCCATTTGAAAGATGACATTATGCAATTGATGGCCCTCAAACTCAAAAATGAAGACATTGATTTGACAACGTCGGAAGGTTTCGAATGGTTCAGGGAAAATTTGTTATCAGATGATGTTGAGTTTCTAACCGCTCAAAAATCATATTCAGAAGATAAACTTTTGGATAAATTCAAATTGATTCAACAAGGTGCCGTGATTACTAAAGGCGATTTGTTTCGGTATTTTGAGAAGTTGGTGGCAAAGTAGTCAAAAGTTGTCTAAAAGCGAAGCGGTCTCACGTCTAACAGCATCGCTATCTAACATCTTTACTCATATCTCAAAGACTCCACAGGATCCAATTTAGAAGCTTTCACTGCAGGAATTAGACCAGCAACAATCGCCACGATAAATGCGATTGTAAACGCGCTGAACATCGCAAACCAAGGTATGGTAAATTGAAATTCTGCAAAAGAGGCAAATACATAACCGATCAATACGCCGAGAAAAATCCCAACGATGCCTCCCATCTGCCCAATGATGATGGCTTCCATAAAAAATTGCATGGCAATCGTTTTGCTTTTTGCTCCAAGCGCTTTTCTAACTCCAATTTCGCGAGTACGTTCAGTGACAGAAACGAACAGAATGTTCATCAATGCAATAGAAGAACCTGTGATGGTAATGATGCTAATAATCCATGCCGCCCAATAGAGATAGCCTGTAATTGTACCAATCCGATTAATTAAATCATCACTCCGCTCAATCCCAAAATTATTTTCTTCTATTGGATTGAGCCCTCGTATGTTTCTAAATGTCAAAATTGCATCATCTTGTGCACCTTCAAGCATATCTTTATTGTCCGTTTTGACGCTCAAGCTATAATTGATATTGGGTTGTGTAAATAGGGATCGTGCTTTTTGCAACGGAATTAAAACTCTCAAATCTTGATTATTTCCAAAAGTCGAACCTTTTGATTTTAAAACACCAATAACCTTAAATTTTGCACCTCTGATGCTGATGGTTTGCCCAACAGGATTGACGTCCGATAAAATTGATTTAACAAGATCACTACCAATAACGCACAGATTATTGCTATTCAAAACATCAAAATAATTCAGTTCACGGCCATTCTCGATTTCCAAGCCTGAATTTTGTATATAATTTTCATTGACACCCAGCACATTAACTTCGGGGTCTGTTTTCACGTTTTCGAATTTTACTTCAGCTGTTCTCGTACCATCAAAGGAAATTGATGTTTTCGTAAATGGAAAATTGTAGTTTTCTTCAAACGATTTTACTTCTTGGTAAGCTATCACAGGATTTATTTTCTGGGCCTCCTTACCACTTTGGCGTTGGGTGGTAAACTCATAGCGTTGAATGTTAAATGTATTAGAGCCCATAGAGGCAAAATTCCCCGTAAGTGTGTTTTCAATGGCATTCACAGCGGTTAAAATTCCTACCAAAGCCATAATACCAATACTTATAATCAAAATGGTTAAAATGGTACGAAGCAGTTGCGATTTTATAGAACCAAAGGCAATGCGGATATTTTCCCTAAATAATGAAAACATGAAGTTTTATTTTTTTCGTTTGATTGATTGTACTGTAAGTCTATAAAAGCTATATAAAGTTACTATAAATTTGAAATAACTTAGGTTTGCCTTTTAAAATTGTGATATTTTTGTGGGAAGTTAGATTAATGTAAAATAGTTTTTATCTCAATCAATCTAATTATTGAGGTTTAAATCAAAAGATCCCCGCGTTCGCGGGGAATAAATATGGCACAAAAACCAAGCATCCCAAAAGGTACAAGAGATTTTAATCCGGAAGAAGTCGCAAAGCGAAATTATATTTTTGATACGATTCGTTCGCAATTTGAACTGTTCGGATTTCAACCGATTGAAACACCAAGTTTTGAGAACTCTGAAACTTTAATGGGAAAATATGGAGAGGAAGGGGATCGATTGATTTTTAAGATATTGAATTCTGGGGATTTTCTAAACAAAGCCGATCAAAGTGCCTATTCACAAAAAGATTCCAACAAAATCACAATCTCAATTAGTGAAAAAGCCCTCCGCTACGACTTGACCGTCCCATTCGCAAGATACGTCGTCCAGCACCAAAACGAGATAGAATTTCCATTCAAGCGTTACCAAATACAACCAGTTTGGAGAGCTGACCGTCCGCAAAAAGGTCGTTTTAGAGAATTTTATCAATGTGATGCAGATGTTGTGGGTTCGACCTCACTATGGCAAGAGGTCGAGTTTGTGCAATTATATGATGCGGTATTTTCAGCATTAAAATTGGAAGGTGTTACTATTAAAATCAACAATCGTAAAATTTTATCAGGCATTGCAGAAGTCATTGGCGCACAAGACAAATTAATTGATTTTACAGTTGCTTTAGACAAACTTGACAAAATAGGCGAGGAGAAGGTCAAGGAAGAAATGTTGGGCAAAGGCATTCCACAATCTGGGATTGATAAATTACAACCGCTATTCAAACTCTCGGGAAGTTTTAGTTCTCAAATTGAAGAATTGAAATCCATTTTATCTACATCTGAACAAGGTAAAAAAGGCATCGAAGAATTGGAATTCATCGATAAGGCCATTTCAGAATTAGGTCTAAAAACTGCAAGCTTACAATTGGATGTTACCTTGGCACGTGGATTGAATTATTATACAGGAGCTATTTATGAAGTGTCGGCACCGAAAGGAGTTGACATGGGATCTATAGGAGGCGGTGGACGTTACGACGACCTTACGGGAATCTTCGGATTGAAAGATATGAGCGGTGTTGGCATCAGTTTTGGTCTCGACCGAATTTATCTGGTATTGGAAGCTTTAGATTTGTTTCCAGAAACCATCAATAATTCGGTGAAAGCTTTGTTCATCAATTTTGGAGAAAAAGAAGCATTGACTTGCTTGAAGGCCATCAAAGAATTACGTTCCAATGGCATAAAAACCGAATTATATCCTGACGAAGTGACTTCTGGTAAGCAAATGAAAAAACAGATGAATCATGCCAATAAACGAAACATTCCAAATGTTATTTTGGTGGGTGAATCTGAACTTCAAACAAATACTTTCACATTAAAGAATATGGGTTCTGGTGAACAGCAGCAACTTGAACTTTCAGAACTCATCAAGGCACTCAAATAAAAAAAAGCTCCCGATTGTCTCGGGAGCTTTTGGTTAAGGCTAAATTTAATTCAAACAATTTATTTCACTAAAACCTTCTTGGAGGTTGTACCACTTTCATTTGTCAATTTGATAATATAAGTACCAGTATTTAGGTTTTCCACTTTGTATTCAGAATATTCATCAATGTCCACTTTATTGTTGAAATAGACTGACTGACCTAAAATATTAAATAGTTCAATACTCTTTATGGTTCGCAGCGTTGGATTGACAAGCACCAAATGTTCAGATGTATTTGCATAATAAACTTCCAAAGCTGTATAATCATTATCCTCGACGCTCAACACTTCACCTTCATGGAATGTAATTTCGAATCTATCCAGATAAGTTCCAGCAGGAATACTGAATCGATAGTCATCTTGTCTTAAATTATGGTAGGTATCTAATGATTTATCATGTAGAAATATCTCAACGTCACCTGGCACATTTTCTAAAAGATCAATACTTATTTTACTTTCGCCTCCATTTCTCAAATGAAGACCTAAAGGAACAACTGTCGCTTTCGTGATGGTGTCTCTGGCCTGAATATTGAATTTTTCCTCTGAAATCATCCAATACATATCATCCATTTGTGTATCGATATAACTTGCGTCATAACCCCAATCGATTCCGTCAGTTGCATTGCTGTCAACGGTCAGTAATATTTGTCTGTGTATGGTGTTGACCGAGTTGAATCCAATTCTGAATTTCATACGTGTGTCTTCACCATCCGGATTGTAATTGACTGCTGTTGTGCCATCCTCGTTTCTAATATAGACAGAGCTTGACGATCCTTCTGGAACAAATATTCGCTGACTATTTCTAAATTTAATAGTGCCTCCAGAACCTTCAGCCACAACAAAGAATCCTTGTCCCACTGGAATATAGCGTCCAGGAATTTTAGTGGGACTACCACCTGTTGCAACATCCGGATCGTTTGTGCCAAAAGAAGCCGATGGCGTGCCTCCAGAAAGATTATAGGTTGCATATCCACCTTGGTAATCGCCAAGATTGTGACTTCCACCTCCCCAGTGTTCCCAGAAATAGAGTGTTCCAGAAGTACTTCCGTTACCTGCAATTGTATTACCGTTATCCAGAATAAACTGTATACCATCTATGGCAGAAGGATATGGGTTGCCCACTAAATAATCATTACCAGCATTCAAGGTAAGATCGATGTCACCATTATTAGGTTTCCCGTCAAACAAATATTCTTGCTCTGTTAAAATGGAGCCTGTTCCTGGACCTTTCATGGTAAAGCCTTCACCTGCCCGCATAGTTCCTGTACTTCTAACGTGTTGCCAAGAAGCATAGGAATTGTCTGGAAGATTTGCAAATTTCCAAATCCAATAATCGGCAATTCCGATAGGACTTGTATTGGTGCCGTTGTGACCAGAGGTCAACCAATTAATATTATTAGCGCCATCCTTCATGATATCTCTTACGCGATAGCTGTTATTATTAGTTGTGATATTGCTAACACCAACAGGAGAGGACCAATAATTATATGTGAACTTGTCAGCAGTTCCTTGTTGGTATTTCTTCAATTTCCCTTTACTGGTTGGGTCTAACTGACTATCATCCCCTTGAACCAATTGAGATTCGCCTTGAAGATTGATGTCTCCATCCATTTTTAAGTACCAACTCACATTTAATTCGGAATCGTTATCAACCTTATATTCAATAGGTGACGCGCTAGCATCGAACTGATCGATCATTAAACCTAAATGTTTTTGAGTTCCATTGCACGTGACATCTTTATTCGTCACATGAACAATCGACCAATCATAATCTATAACATCTGTTCCGATGACGCCGTCGGCAGATTTATCAACCGCAGCATCGAGAGCTCCACTTTGGTTTGTAATAAAGGGTAAAGGTGCGTTTTGAGACTCAATTAATTTATTATTATAGATTTTTAGGCCAGAATTAACATCAACACTTGCTGTGGTAAGATCGTCGATAATATCACCTTTAAAAGTATCCATTTTGTAATAGCGTTTCAAAGAGGACCAGGTCAAAGGTGTGATGGTTGTTGAGTTTACATAATTAGTGATGTCACGAGGAATAATCGCGCCTCTAACGTTACCGCTGTTATTCTGGATTTCTTGATAGACCATCTTTTGGATCTCATTGCTAGATAACGCTTTTTGAAATACTCTTACTTCATCAAGGTAGCCTTTATAGTAATAATTGTTCGCTACAGAATTTTTCGCCAAAGTAAACAAGGAGGCATCAGCTGGCAGGGAACCCGAAATTGCAGAACTTCTGACTTCTTCTCCATTAATATAGAGTTTCAATAATCCGCTTGAGCTGCTATAGGAAGTGGCTATATGTATCCATCTGCCCGGAGTTAATCGGTCCGATATCAAAAAATTCCCATTGGCATACACCTTAACCTTTCTGCTAGACTGCCATTCTAAATAAAATTGATTTTGCCCCATTATCCGTGAATTTCCGGAGTTAGTAATGTCGGTTTTGATCCATGTCATCATAGTGGCTTCTCCCCATCCGTTAATGACTGAAACATCCTGGGCATAATCATTTCGTCCATCAAAAAACAAATGCAGTTTACTGTCCAAATCTCTAGGAGAACCAAAAGCGGTATCATCAGTGTCAAATAAATCTAAAAGACCATCACCTTCAGCATCGGAGTTTCCATCTACACGACCATTGTTATTGCCATCTAGATGCGCATAAAGCGTATGGGAAATATCAAATGTTGAGCCGTCAGAAGTGATGTCCATGTAATCTGGGATACCATCGTTATCAGTATCCTTCACGAAATAAGTATTGCCGATTCCTTGGTTCGAATTTCCGTAGGCAGCGGCTAGTGTGCTTCCGTTTTTATAATCATAGATATTCAAAATTCCATCAGTAAAATATTCAACGGTGCCATCGGAATTGAAATCCTTCTTTCTTACGGCATCTGTGTCGGGTCCATCACCAACACCATCACCATCTATATCACCATCCCCGTTTTGATAAGTTGAACTCGCGGAATTGCCTGCTCCGGATTCGTCCACGTCAAAAATGGCATCGTTATCACTATCCAAATCAAGGTAGTTAGGAGTGCCGTCACCATCTGAATCTAATGGAATGTTAGCCTCAGCTCTATCATCCATGCCATTTCCATTGGTGTCAATCCAACCTGAAGCATAAGTCAATGTCGCTTTTCCTTGACTCAAAATACCTAAACCAGCTTCAACTACATCGGGAATACCATCATTATCTGAATCCAAATCAAATAAATCGGCAACACCGTCATTGTCTGTATCGCAAAGCGTTTGTGTGATTTCTATATCATCAATGGCAAGGTCATTACCTAATCCGCCGACTTCGTTATTTATAAAATACACATTGAATTCACTCACGTTAAAAGTTAAGGAGGCAGAAAAATTATACCAATCACCATCCAAATTTCCAGCTGTGGTAGGTGCAATATCTCCTGTTGTAATCGAAGTTAACAAGTTGTTATTAACATCACGAAATTCCACTTTGATATTTGGACGTAATCTTGAACCAATTCCTGGTGCATCTGTTCTATCAAGATTCAAAGCCCAGAAACTGTAGGTTACTGGCACGTTAGGAAGAGAGCCTTTAATAGAAGCTGTATAAAACAAGCCAGGTTCATATGAAGCATTGAACATTGCCATTCTACCATTCGTGTCTCCAGGTGTATGGTCAGTTCCTAGGTACCAATATTGGTCGGCCCAAGATGACACTTCTGCATTTGGAGTTTGATTAATCCCATCACCATTTGCCGCTCTATAATAAACGGTGTACTTTCCATCATTTAAATCGATTCCATTACCACCATCTGTACCGTCTTCATAGTTATAAGTTGTGATAGCATCATAAGTTGTATTGATTTGCGTTCTGTTTCCTGTTCCAAAGGTTTCATTTAGAAATTTATAGTTAGTGGTAATAGAAAAAGAGGAATTTTTACATGCCAATTCTTCAACACTATCTAAAATCCCGTCGTTGTCGTCATCTATATCGACGTTATCAAACACCCCGTCGCCATCACTATCAAAGAAGTTTTGTTCTGATTTCGCGTTTATAACAAAATTATAAGGATTCTCATTGGGATCATTATTGTTGATTGTGACCGAAGTGGATTTTAACCCTAAAGTGAGCGATCTAAATCGAACTGCGAAGGTTGTACTTCCATCTACAGCCACAGTTGAAGCTGGTGAGATCGTAATATCATAATCTGTAGTATTGGATAAACTGATACCGGAAATATTTAATGTTGCTGTGCCTGTATTATGAATCGTAAATGTTCTTGTGATTATAATACCAGCATTTGCACTGCCATAGTCCGTATTATCTATTAGCCATGGAGTGGTATCTCCATCCACAATAGAATATCCGTTTCCTTTAACGTCCATTTCTGGTGCGGGAGCATATCCTTTAATGACGACATTGTCTATATACAATTGATTGCTATCTTGACTGGCATCACAACGGATGCGAAAGCGAGATGTAGAATTGAAAGTGTAATTGCTGCTAGCAATGGTTAAAGACGCTGAATAATTAGTGTAATCCGAAATATCAGGATTGGCATAATTACCAATTGTCACCCATGTAGACCCTCCGTTAGAAGAATATTCAACGAAAAAATCCAAACCCCACCAAAATCCCTGTGTTCTATAATTAAAATCGATCGATGCAGATCCGAAGGATGATAAATTAATATTGTTAGTGTACATTGAGGATGCCGCTCCACTATCATCTCGTAATTGAATGGCGCCAGTTCCGTCTATTGAAGAGCTACTAACTCTGACACAATCTCCACCACCATCATTCCAAATGATTCCCCAGTTAGAATTAAAATTGTCATTAGAGACGGTCGTTTGGGATACAGCAATGGTTGATGTAAAAATACTTAAAATAAGTAAGCTGCATTTGAAATTAAAAATATGAATTTTCATAAGCGTTCAAATTAAATTCGGGACTAATTATCAATTTTTTTGAGGGAGCAATCAAATGGACCAATTAACGCTTTAGGGGGATTGTTGTTTATGTCTGCAGTAAGAGTTTTTTTGTTATTATGATTTTTTTATATTGATCAGTTGTATTAAGAAAACACAAACTATTTAGCGAATTGCTTGTCCCTACGGAATTATTGTGAGCTAGGTTTTTTGTCTGAAAAATTTGTTTTTCTTGGCTATCTACAGCCGGAATCGGTAATTTGAAATAAAAAATTTTGAGTGTATTGCCTGATTTAATTGTTGTGACGTTCTTATCAGCATGATTGATAACCAGATGTTGTGTAAATGTATATACTACACAAAAAAAGATAACCAAATAGAGTAATTTTAAATACATAGGTCAAATGGTTGGTTTAGATTTGGGATCTAATTTTTCAATTTACTGATATTTATTTATTTACATTAAATATTTTCTACGAAACGCAATTATTTTCGATAAAAAACATGCACTTATATGTTGTAATAACTGTTGTATTGTGCTAATATTAGACACTACGTCGAATTATTCGGACAAATATAAACATTAATCCATGAAATGCAAATAAATCCGATTAAATACTTTTAAAGATATTTAATATTTTAATTAGGCTAATTATTTTGGAGAATTTAGGGTGCACAAAACAGCTATGGGTAGCCCTTCTTGTATCAATAAAAATGCTTCTTTATTTGGTAGACTTATAGTTTCACAAAAATTTTCTTACTATGCGTTGCAGTATCAGTCTGTACCTTGATGATGTAATTCCCTTCAGATACATCCTTGACGGGAATCTTCATTTCGTTCGAAAGCGGTGTGTTGATGGAGTTCCAGGCCTTCACAGTCTGGCCAAGAATATTGATCAAATACACCTGTTTGACCTGTATGCTGTTAGGTGTTCTAATATAGATCTCGTCAGTCGCTTGAAGGTAATTGACAACGATGGTCTCAAATTCAGTTTCCATGGTCGCCAGTGTCTCATCTTCACTGAATGCCAGATAGAAGCGGTTCACATATGCTCCAGCTCCCAACTGTACAGCAAAACTGGTATCATTTATTGAGTGATAGGTATCCAGTGTGGCATCGTAAATGAACACATCTATCGATTCATTGAAGTTTTCTATATCGGTCAAGGCCATTTCCACCGATCCGGTTGATCCCAAAAACACACCGAGAGGATAATGTTTCAGTCTGTCGAATTGGCCCACACCTTGAATCAGGTATTTTTTATCATGTATCATGAAGGACATATCACTTGGCAGCGCATCCGTGTTCTCGGCATCATAACCATAATCAAAACTATCAGTGGCAGCATTGTCATCGGTGAAAGCGATCATGATCTGTCTTTTGGCACCTTCAGGGGTTTTGAACTGCATGCGCACACGTTTCATGGTATCTTCAAATTCCACTTCTTCATTGGAGGCATTGGTCATCCTGAAGAAATCGGAATTACCAGAAGATTCTTTCACGAAGAACCTTTGTGTGTTCTTAAACTGAACAGCTCCTGTGCCAGCCGTTGGACTTGCGGTCACATAGAACCCTTGACTGACTGGAATGAACCGTTTAGGAATTTTGGACGCAGCTCCCTCACCATTGATCTCTGGTGGCGATACTGCCGGCAGTCCTCCGGAAAGGTTCAGCGTGGCATATCCACCTTCATAAGCAGATAGAACATGAGAACTGTTCGTTGAAGAATGTTCCCAGAAATAAAGCGTTCCATCGATACTTTGGGTTGAACCAGGATTTCCCGAAGGCTGATTATCGAGGATAAATTCATAACCATCGATGGCCGAAGGATACGGATTCCCCAACAGTGCCTGAAAGTTAGCGGTAATTGGGCTGGTAATGGTACCATTGTTCGGTTGCCCCACAAATGTATAGTTTTGCAAAGCTCCCGGTGCACTACTGCCTTTCATCGTAAATCCAAGACCTACAGTGATAGGGCTGTTCTCGTTAATGGCTCTCCAATCGGCATAAGAGTTGTTGGGATGGTTTTCATATAAATATAACCATCTTCTGCTCATGGTGATGGGAGAAGTGT
>JBPOFM010000003.1:0-341241 GCA_051252455.1 Aquaticitalea sp. | reverse complement strand
ACAGCGTTCCATTTCTTTTGCCCCACAATCCAATATCTTGCCTTTTTTCCGTAATTTCGACACTCGTTTCGATACTTAAAAAATGCACACAAACAAAGAATTGGATCTAGCCCACAGGTTTGTAAATAATACAAACCAATGTGTTTTTCTAACAGGTAAAGCTGGAACTGGCAAAACCACCTTTTTACATGACCTTAAAAAGAACTCACTTAAACAGATGGTTGTGGTGGCGCCTACAGGTGTTGCTGCGATTAATGCCAAAGGTGTAACCATCCATTCTTTTTTTCAAATGCCTTTTGGTCCTATTTTACCCGATTCTGATTCAGCCCCTTCCACAGGTTTTAATAGGAAATTCAGCAAAACAAAAATCAATATCATTAAATCTATGGATTTATTGGTTATTGATGAAATCAGTATGGTACGTGCCGATTTGTTGGATGCCATCGATAGAACCTTGAAACGATTTAGAAATAAACATAAAGTTTTTGGCGGTGTACAGGTATTAATGATTGGAGATTTGCAACAATTATCTCCCGTTATCAAGGATAATGAATGGCAATTACTTAAAAATTATTATAGGACAGGATATTTCTTTAGCAGTCACTCCTACCAACAGTGCAATGCTATTACCATCGAACTCAAGCATATTTACCGTCAGGAGAATCCTGAATTCATTACAATTTTAAATGAAATTCGCACAAATAAGCTGTCTCAAGCATCTGCAGATGAATTGAATAAACGTTATAGAAAGGATTTTCGACCAGATCCGAATGAGGGTTATATTGCTTTGACAACACACAATAATAGAGCTGAACAGGTTAATACAGTAGAGTTAGGTTTGCTAGACTCCAAAGTCCGCACCTATAAGGCTAAAATTCAGGGTAAGTTTCCTGAATTCGCTTTTCCAAATCAGGAAGCGCTTGAGCTCAAAGTTGGAGCGCAGGTCATGTTTATTAAAAACGACAGTTCACCAGAAAAACGATACTTCAACGGAAAAATAGGTAAGGTTATTTTATTGGATAAGGATGAAGTCATAATAAGCTGTCCAGATGATGATTTTAATATAGTAACGACAGCGGAAGTCTGGGAGAATATTAACTACACCGTTAATGCAGAAACTAAAGCCATTACCGAAGATAAAATTGGTTCGTTTACTCAAATGCCATTACGATTAGCTTGGGCTATTACCATTCACAAAAGCCAAGGTTTGACTTTTGAAAAGGCAATTATCGATGCACAAGGAGCCTTCGCTCATGGTCAAACGTATGTGGCGCTCAGCCGATGTAAATCTTTGGAAGGTTTAGTCTTAAAAAGCAAAATTCATTCAAACCAAATAATAAACGATCAGCAAGTCACTTCATTTACACAAATAGCAGAGGGGCAACAACCCGACGAAAGTGCATTAGAACTCGCAAAGCTAAAATTTCAATTGGATTCCATTCATGAGATTTTTGATTTTTATGAGTTTTTATATCCTATCAATCGGTTGTTGGATATTTTTTATAAGAATAGAGGTAGCATTCAAGGAAACGTAGATGCGCCCTTGATTGCTATAAAAAATGGAATTACCGACTTTTTGAAAGTTAGTCATAATTTTAATCATCAGTTGCATCAATTGTGTGAGACTGGAGAACAACCTGAAATCAATGCAACAGTGCAGGAGCGGTTTAAAAAAGCAATCGCTTATTTCAAATTAAACACAGAAACTAATATAATTGAGTATTTAAAAAAATTGAATTATGCCACAGATAATAAAGCTATCGAACAGAGTTTAACCAATAATTTGGATATAATCGAAGAGCTATTGTCTGTTAAAGTATCTTACTTTAATGGATTCGTACAAAACTTTAGTTCTCAAAAGTTTTTAGAATTGAGATCGAAAGCAGTGTTTTTAAAGAAAGACAAACCGAAAAAGACGAGAAAATCGGTCATTGATGGTACAGTCAATATTGAATTATTTGAGTTGTTAAGAGAATTGCGGAACGATATTGCAAAAGAAAACGATCTGGTGCACTATCAAGTTTTTACACAAAAAGCCTTATATGAAATTTGTGAAGTACTTCCCATAAACAAAAAGCAACTTTTGGAAATTAATGGTTTTGGTAAGGTTCGTGTAGAGAAGTACGGTCGTCAGATTTTGGAAGTAATTCGTGATTATTGCGATGAAAATGATATTGAAACTCAAGAAAATTTTTCAATTGATGAGCCACAAACCTCGACTAGGAAAGTACAAAAAGGCGAGTCCAATAAAATTTCTTTAGAATTATATCAATCCGGGAAATCAATTTCAGATATCGCTCACGAGCGTGAACTTAATGAGAATACTATTTTTACTCACTTGGCAAAATTTATTCCCACTGGTGAAATAAAAATTACCGACCTCATTTCGGATTCTCATTATCAACAATTAATGGAGATCATTCCAAAATTCAAGTATGAAAATCTTTCTGATTTAAAGCATCAATTGGATGATAAATACAGTTACAATGATATTCGATTGGTTTTAATGGCCATAAAATAAATAAAAAAAACCTGATAACTATGCAGATACCAGGTCGTAGATGTATTTTTGAAAAATCTATCCCTTAATTAAATTCCTAGAAATCACAATTTTCTGAATCTCTGAAGTGCCTTCATAAATCTGTGTGATTTTTGCATCCCGCATTAATCTTTCTACATGATATTCCTTTACAAAACCGTTACCTCCATGTATTTGAACAGCTTCAACAGTATGTTGCATCGCTACCTTTGAGGCAAATAGTTTTGCCATAGCACTGGATACATCGTAGTTGGTGCCTTGATCTTTATCCCAAGCAGCCTTCATCACCAAATGGCGTGCAGCTTCAATATCAACATACATGTCAGCTAATTTGAAAGCAATGGCTTGGTGGTTACAGATTTCAGTGCCAAAAGCTTTACGTTCCTTGGAATATTTCAGTGCCAAATCGTAAGCTCCAGCAGCAATACCTAATGCTTGTGCGGCGATACCAATGCGTCCTCCAGAAAGGGTTTTCATTGCAAAACGAAAGCCAGAACCATCTTCCCCAATTCTATTTTCTTTAGGCACTTTGACATCATTAAACTGCAGCGTGTGAGTATCACTTCCTCTTATTCCTAATTTATCTTCTTTCGGACCTATATCAAAACCTTCCATGCCTTTTTCAAGAATAAAAGCATTGATGCCATGTGATCCTTTATGTTTGTCAGTTTGAGCAATTACCACATACACATCAGCACGTCCACCACTTGTAATCCAATTTTTTGTGCCATTTATTAGGTAATGGTCTCCTTTGTCGATTGCCGTTGTTCTTTGCGAAGTTGCGTCACTACCAGCTTCTGGCTCACTCAAACAGAATGCTCCAACAAACTCTCCAGTGGCCAATTTGGTCAGGTATTTTTGTTTTTGCTCCTCGTTGCCAAAAGCCTCAAGTCCATAACATACTAGTGAATTGTTTACAGATACAATGACCGAAGCAGAGGCATCGATTTTAGAAAGCTCTTCCATGATCAAAACATAAGATATAGCGTCCATGCCACTACCACCATATTTTGGGTCCACCATTATTCCCATGAACCCAAGATTACCCATTTTTTTAACAAGTTCTTGCGGAAATTTTTGGGCATTATCACGTTCAATTACGCCAGGAAGTAATTCGGTTTGGGCGAAGTCACGAGCTGCGTCACGTATTAAAAGATGTTCTTCTGTAAGATTAAAATCCATAGTTTGAATTATTGTTGATTTGATAAAAAATGATGGCAAAGATAAGTTTTTCAAGGCATTTTTTCAACGGGAATCGCTAATTTTACGTTTATGATCAAAAAACACTATAACGTTATCGGTGTCATGTCAGGAACTTCGCTGGATGGAATTGATTTATCCAATCTTGAGTTTACGTACAATGATAAATGGGAATTTATAATTCTGGAGTCCGAAACAATTCCTTATTCTAAAGAATGGCTTGATAAGTTAAAAGGGCTGACGTCTCTTTCCTTGGAAGAATTAAAGGAATTAGACATAAGTTATACAGCCTATTTAGGTTCAAATATTCAAGAATTTATATCGAAGTATCATCTTTCAAGCATTGATGCCGTGTGCTCTCATGGACATACCGCTTTGCATCAACCACAGCATGGTTTAACATATCAATTAGGGAACTTGCCGGAATTGGCCAGCTTAATTAACCTAAAGGTAGTCTGCGATTTTCGGGTGGAAGATGTTGCACTTGGAGGTCAGGGAGCACCTTTGGTTCCTGTTGGAGACGAATTGTTGTTTTCTAATTATGATTTTTGTTTGAATTTGGGTGGTTTTGCGAATATCTCAACCAAAATTAATGGGCAGCGAATCGCTTATGACATATGCCCTGTTAATGTCGTTCTCAATCATTACATGAATCAACTAGGTTTGGACTATGATGACAAAGGAGGTATGGCTTCATCAGGTAAGATTGATCATAACCTATTGGATCAATTGAATTCGTTGGATTTTTATCAACAAAAACCACCAAAATCTTTAGGCTTGGAATGGGTAAAAGAAAGAATTTTTCCTTTAATGGATGCGTATTCAGTATCAACAAAAACCCTTTTAAGGACATTTATTGAACATGTGGCCATACAAATCACAAATGAAATCAATAGTCAATCTAAAAGATCCATTTTGGTTACTGGGGGAGGTGTTTACAATGATTTTTTAATAAACACTCTTAAAAAGCATACGGATAACAGCATAGAAATGCCAAGTAAAAAATTAATAGAATTTAAAGAAGCGTTGATTTTTGGTCTTTTAGGAGTGCTAAAACTACGCAATGAGGATAATTGTTTAAGCAGTGTTACAGGTGCCTCAAGAAACCATAGTTCTGGTAAAGTATATTGTCCATAAAATTATTAGAAATTTAATCCATTAGGATTTTTAGTTTTTTATATTTGTTACAGAATAATTCCCAATGAAAGATTTACTTCAAAAGTACGAAGACAAAGAACCCGAAATTATATTTAACTGGAAAGATCCAGAAACAGAAGCAGAAGGTTGGACCGTAATCAATTCACTTCGTGGTGGAGCAGCAGGTGGTGGAACCCGGATGCGTAAAGGTTTGGATATGAATGAGGTATTGTCTCTTGCTAAAACGATGGAAGTGAAGTTTACCGTTTCTGGCCCAGCAATTGGTGGCGCCAAATCTGGTATAAATTTCGATCCGCATGACCCAAGAAAAAAAGGCGTTTTAGAGCGTTGGTATAATGCAGTGTCACCACTTTTAAAGAGCTATTATGGCACAGGTGGCGATTTAAATGTTGATGAAATTCATGAAGTCATTCCAATTACGGAAGAAAGTGGGGTCTGGCATCCTCAAGAAGGTGTTTTTGAAGGACATTTCAAACCCACCCAAGCGGATAAAATAAATAGAATTGGTCAATTACGTCATGGTGTTATCAAAGTAATTGAAAATCCATCATATTCCCCAGATGTCGCCAGGAAGTATACAGTTGCAGATATGATTACTGGCTATGGAGTGGCCGAGGCAGCTAGACATTTTTATGATGTACAAGGGGAGTCGATAGTCGGAAAACGAGCTATTGTACAAGGTTTTGGAAATGTTGGTGCAGCAGCAGCATTCTATTTAGCTCAGATGGGAGCCAAAGTAGTAGGGATCATCGATATTGTTGGAGGATTAATTAAGGAGGAAGGTTTCACCTTTGACGAGATTAAAGAATTATATCTTAACAAAACTGGGAATACCTTAATCAGCGATAATTTGATTCCATTTAATGTGATCAACGAGAAAATTTGGTCTCTGGAAACGGAGATTTTTGCTCCTTGTGCAGCATCTCGACTAATTACAAAAGGACAAATCGACCAAATGATTGATACTGGGCTTGAAGTGATTTCGTGCGGTGCAAACGTACCCTTTGCAGATAAAGAAATATTCTTCGGACCGATAATGGAATATACCGACAAAAAGGTGAGTTTAATTCCCGATTTTATTTCGAATTGCGGCATGGCAAGAGTCTTCGCCTATTTTATGGAACAAAAAGTACAAATGACAGATGATGCCATTTTTAGTGATACTTCAAATAGAATCAAACAAGCAATAACTAAAGTTTATAACAAGAATCATAGTAAAACAGGAATCAGTGCTACGGCATTTGAAATAGCATTAAGTCAGCTTATTTAAAATTAGATCATGGAAACGGTAATTATATTAGTATTTGTATTAGGCTATTTAGCCATAACTCTAGAGCACAGCATCAAAATTGATAAACTTATTCCAGCGTTGGTCATGATGGCGATCTGTTGGGCCTTAATTGCTTTAGGGCTAGATGGCTTTTCCGAATGGTTCGATTCTGCAAATCATGGCCTAGTGGAAGGCTTTGCTAACATGCCGGTTGGAGACATAATCAATGATGCAGGCGAAGTAACGGAAAGTGGGAAGCTTCATTTAATGGAAGAGACATTACTTCATCATCTTGGTAAAACGGCTGAAATATTGGTGTTTTTACTCGGTGCTATGACCATAGTAGAGATTATTGATTATTTCGATGGCTTTTCAACCATCAAAGGTTTTGTAAAAACGAAAAAGAAAACAAAAATTTTATGGATTTTTGCAATACTTGCCTTCATTTTATCAGCTATAATTGACAACCTCACAGCAACTATCGTTTTAATTTCCATTTTACAAAAAATAGTGAAAGATAGAGATATGCGTCTTTGGTACGCTGGTTTGATCATCATTGCGGCAAACGCAGGTGGTGCTTGGTCTCCAATTGGTGATGTAACAACTACGATGCTTTGGATTGGTAAAAAAGTAACAACGAGTCATCTATTCGTGTATTTGTTCTTGCCATCTCTTGTGTGTATGGCCATTCCAACTCTTATTGCGTCCTTTATGCCGGTTTTCAAGGGAAATCTTGTGGTGGACAAAGAGGAAGTAGACGAAAAACCAAAAAACAAGTTTAGCTCTACCATGTTGTATCTTGGATTGGGGGCTATCGTATTCGTCCCAATATTCAAAACCATTACCCATTTACCTCCATATGTTGGTATGATGTTGTCATTGGGAGTGGTAGCCGTTTTTGCAGAAATATATAGTAATTCAAAATTTACCCTGTCAGATCCAACCGCTTCACATGAAGACGCTCATGGAAGTCATAGTCCAGTGCATAGTTCTTTGTCTAAAATCGAACTGCCAAGTATCTTGTTTTTCCTTGGGATTTTAATGGCTGTGGCAGCTTTGGAATCTTTAGGCATACTTTTCAACTTCGCAACCACATTACAGGACACAATGCCAATGTTGGGAACTGAATTGCATCATACAGGTGTTTCAGATTTAGTAATTTTATTGCTAGGTGTAGCCTCTGCGGTCATTGATAACGTGCCATTGGTAGCTGCAAGTTTAGGAATGTTTTCGGAGCCTATTGATAACGAGTTATGGCATTTTGTCGCTTATTCGGCCGGTACAGGTGGAAGTATGCTAATCATCGGTTCTGCAGCTGGTGTTGTAGCAATGGGAATGGAGAAAATCGACTTCTTCTGGTATTTGAAGAAAATTTCATGGTTGGCATTGATCGGCTTTTTGGCAGGTGCCGTAACCTTTATGTTTACCAGAACCATATTTTAAGAATATACTTTAAGTAAAAGTTATACGTTAATAGATTAATTAAAATTTTTTCAATCAAATCAATATATGATATCATTAATTAGTTTTCAAGAAGCTGTAGAGACACTTCCAGAAGAACAACCAGTACAAAAAACCTTATCGATCATCGAGTTAATAGGAAGTGGTGGCACTGCAGGAATGCTGATCATCGGCATTTTGTTTGTATTACTATTTGTAGCGCTTTATATATATTTTGAGCGTTTGTTTGCTATTAAAGCGGCATCCAAAATTGATTCAAATTTCATGAATCAAATTAAAGATCATGTTTCCAATGGAAAAACAGATTCAGCTCAACTTTTATGTGCTCAAGTCAATACACCAGTTTCAAGATTGATCAATAAAGGCATCAGTAGAATTGGAAAACCATTGGCAGATATCAATACTGCAATCGAAAATGCAGGACGACTGGAGATTTATGGCTTGGAGAAAAACGTCAGTATGTTGGCGACCATTTCAGGTGTCGCTCCTATGATAGGATTTCTTGGTACAGTAGTTGGAATGATTTTGGCAATATTTGAACTGGCAAACGCTGGTGGCACGATTCAAATGGATGTGTTGGCAAGTGGTTTGTATACGGCAATGACAACTACGGTTGCAGGATTAATTGTTGGAATTATTGCGTATATGGCATACAACCATCTTGTTGTAAAGACAGATAAGGTAGTCTATCAGATGGAAGCGAATTCATTGGAATTTTTAGATCACTTAAACGAGCCTATTTAATGAATTTAAGAGGAAGAAATAAAGTAACACCAGAATTCAATATGTCTTCAATGACAGATATTGTCTTTTTGTTATTGATATTTTTTATGATTGCTTCAACACTTGTGACTACAAGTGCAATAGATATTTTGTTGCCAAAAGCGAGCGGGAAAACCGAAAACAAAAAATCAGTAGCCGTAAGTATCACAAAAGATTTAAATTATTATATAGATTCAAAATTGGTAGGTGAGAGCGTATTGGAATTCGAATTGAAAAATTTAATGGCCAATAAGGAAGAGCCGACCATCGTCTTAAGAGCTGAAAAGTCGGTTGCTGTTGAAAATGTTGTTAAAGTCATGGATATTGCGAATCGAAATAAATTTAAAGTGATTTTGGCAGTAAAGCCTGAATAAAATGAAATATTTAAAAACACAACACGAGCGTAATTCTGCTAAAATCAGCACCTTGATTTTGGTGATTTTGCTTTTGCTCCTGTTTGTTGTGGGCCCACCATATATGGATCCGCCAATTGAATATGGAGTCGCTGTGAATTTTGGAAATTCGGAAGTAGGCAGTGGCGATATTCAACCTTTAGAGCCAGTGAAATCTGAACCACGGGAAGTCGTGGAACCCTCCAAAGTGAAAGAAACTAAAGTCGAAGAAACTAAAACAGAACCAAACAAATCTGAAAAAGCATCTGAAAAAGTTCTGACAGCCGATAATGAAGAAGCTATTGCGATAAAAGAACAGAAAAAAGCTGCAGATGATAAGGCGCAAGCCGAAGCTAAAGCGAAAGCTGAAGCCGAAAGAGTTCAGAAGGCCAAAGAAGCAGCAGAAGCTAAACAGAAACAGATAGAAGCGGAGAAAAAGGCCAAAATTGACGCGATGATTGGAGGTGTCAGTAAGTCAGATGGAAAAACCACTGGTGGAGAAGGGAATGATGGAAAACCTGGAGATAAAGGTCAGTTGGATGGAGACCCGTATGCACCAAGTTATTTTGGACAACCAGGAACAGGAAGTGGGGGCGGAGGTTCGGGTTATGGATTGAATGGACGTGGAAGGCCCACTAATGATAAGGTTGTCCCTGAATGTGATGAAGAAGGACGCGTCGTCGTCGAAATTCATGTGAATAGAGATGGCAATGTAATAAAGGCAATTCCCGGAAAAAAAGGGACTACTGGAGATCTGTGTTTATATGATGCCGCAAAACGAACGGCATTGACTTATAAATGGCCTAGTGATTCAAAGGCTCCCACAACCCAAATAGGGTTTGTGAAAATCGATTTTAGTGTTACTCAATAAATGACCTATCAAGATACAGTCAACTGGATGTTTAAGCAGTTACCAATGTATCAAAATCAAGGTACATCTGCTTATAAGGCCAATCTTGATAATACGATAGAGCTTTCCCAATATCTCAATCATCCCGAAAACAATTTTAAAAGCATTCATGTTGCAGGAACCAATGGAAAAGGTTCTACCAGTCACATGTTGGCATCCATTCTTCAAGAGGCTGGTTATAAAGTTGGCCTATATACTTCTCCACATTTAAAGGATTTTAGGGAACGTATCAAAATCAATGGAAAGGAGATAACGGAAGCATTTGTTGTCGAATTTATCGCAAAGCACAAACACTTTTTTGAATCCCATTTCTTGTCCTTCTTCGAGATGACGGTAGGTATGGCATTCGATTATTTTTCATCTGAAAAAATAGATGTCGCCATCATAGAAGTTGGTATGGGAGGTCGATTGGACTCAACAAATATCATTACACCGTTAGTTTCTGTCATTACAAACATAGGATTAGATCACACGCAATTTTTAGGTACCACCTTGGAGGCCATCGCATTTGAAAAAGGAGGTATAATAAAATCCAAGATCCCAGTTGTGATTGGTGAAACCCAAAAAGAAACAACATATGTTTTTATAGAATTGGCTGAAAAGAATCATTCTGAAATATTTTTCGCAGATCAAGAAATTACAGAAACGATTGCAAGCGATTTAAAAGGCTATTATCAACAAAAAAACATCAAAACCGTTCTCCAGACCATAAAAACTCTTCAATCGAAAGTCTACAATATTTCAAAGGAAAACATTAAAATAGGTTTGGCCCATGTGGTGAAAAACACAGGCTTAAAAGGACGTTGGCAAATTCTTCAAGAAAACCCTAAAATTATATGTGACACCGCTCATAACAAGGAAGGTTTGACTTATGCAATGATACAACTGAAAGATGAAAACTATGAACAATTACACATGGTTTTTGGTGTTGTGAATGATAAAGATGTCAATTCTATTCTGTCACTCTTACCTAAAAAGGCCATCTATTATTTCTGTAAACCGAACATTCCAAGAGGATTGGATGCTGAAGAATTACGCCACATTTTTATGCTGAATGGATTTAATGGTAAATCCTACATAAGTGTTAAGGAAGCTTTGAATTCAGCCCAAAAACATGCAACAAAAGACGACGTAATCTATGTTGGTGGAAGTACTTTTGTGGTTGCTGAAATCGTAGAATAATCTAAAATGTGTATCTTTCGATATCATTTAATTTTGTAAGAATGACCGAAATCATAAATCAGATATTTGCTTTAGAACAAAAAAGCAAGAAAGAAAACATCAGTCTTTTTGACCGACAGTTGGAACGTATTTACCATGAATTTGAAACCTCAGGATATCATATCATCAACCCATTAGGACAACCTTACAAAAATGAAATGACGGATGTTGAAGCTAATATTGTAGGCGAAATACATCGAAACATGAAAATAGTAAAAGTACTAAAACCAACTATTTATCAAATCAAGAATGACCAAACCGAACTCATTCAAAAAGGAATTGTCATTGTAGAATAGACCAAATGAAGACCATTAATTTTGCCATCGATTTAGGAACTACCAATAGTTTAATTGCCAAATATGACAACGGTACTATAAAAACATATAAAAACCCATTAGGTTTAAAACAAACGTTGCCATCTTGTATCGCTTTTCGTGGCAGCAGAACGGTCATTGGCGATAAGGCGTTGGATTATCTAGATAAGGATGCGGAAAACGTCTGCATGCTTTTTAAACGAAAAATGGGTTCTGAAGAAACATTTAATGTGCCTTCCCTGGATAAAGAATTCACGCCCATTCAATTGTCATCCTTAATCTTAAAGGAATTGAAGAATTTTGTGTCAGAAGATGATCATTTAAATTCAATCGTGATTACGATTCCAGCCTCCTTTGATACAATTCAATCCAATGCGACGAAAAAAGCGGGCTACTTGGCAGGTTTTAACGAAGTGGTGTTGCTACAAGAACCAATTGCGGCCTGTCTTGCCTTTGCAAACACGTCCAACTTAAAAGTTACGGACACACACTATTGGATCGTCTATGATTTCGGAGGCGGTACCTTCGATGTCGCCTTGGTAGAAGTGAACGATCGTGAATTGAAGGTCATTGATAATGTAGGCGACAATTTTTTGGGCGGTGCCGATTTTGACAATTTGATTGTAGAAAAATTAATTGTCCCATTTATTGAGGAAACGACAGGAACAACTAACCTGTGGAGCGAATTGAAAACAAAATCTAGCAAGTATAAAGGCCTTTATTTTGAATTGTTGAAAAAAGCCGAAGAAGCAAAAAAAGAATTATCAGTTTTTGAAGACACTGAAATCGAACTCGATTTCGATATGGATTCAAAATCTATATACGAGCAATTCGTGATGACGCGTTCGCAGTTTGAAGCTGTGATTTCAAAAAAGGTTGAACAGACGGTTACCTTTATTGACGATGTGATTTCACAAAACCAAATGCTCAATTCCCAAATAGACCGCGTGATTCTTATTGGTGGTAGTACGTATGTGCCATTGATCAGAAAGCGAATTTCGGAAGTGACCAATATAAAGGTGGATTCCAGCATCGACCCAACAGCCGCGGTTGTGGAAGGAGCAGCTTATTATGCTGGTTCCAAACCCGCGACCGTCGCAGACGATATAATACAGACCTCCGACTCGCAGTTGGAAGAAGATACTGTAAAATGTGCGATGTTTTATGAACAGAATACAAAAGATCTGGAAGAGCTGATCACATGCAAGATCACTACAGAAGAACCGTTAAGTTATCGCATCATCAGAAAGGATGGTGGTTATGATTCTGGCGTGAAAGTCTCAAATGATGGAAACTTTTCAGAATTTGTGCCTTTGTTAGAAGGCCGATTGAATCATTTTAAAATTCAATTGCTCAATCAGAAATTGGACGTTATCAAAACGATGGATTCTATCTCCATCAATCAAGGTAGTTATAATGTGCAAGGCCAACCACTTCCCAATGATATTTGTATGGAAATTGATGATTTGGATTCATCAACTACACGACTTGAAAAAATATTCGCCCAAGGCAGTATTCTTCCATTGAAAAAGAAGATTTATAAAACGGCGTCAAAAACCATTTTGCAACAATCAGATTCCAATTTAATCATCAATATCATAGAAGGAAAAGCCAATGGCTTACCAAGTTCCGGATTGAGTATCGGATTTATCGAAATTTTTGGTAAAGACCTTGAAGAAGATTTGATTAAAGGAACTGATATCGAAATAGAATTGGAAGTGACCGAATCAAGAGACATAAAAATCAACATTTTTCTTCAGTCCTGTGATCAGGATTTTAAAAATGTGTTCAGTGAGTCCGAACGTGCGATAAGTGTTTCTAAAATTAATATGGAAATCAATACGATTCTTGCGGATGTTGAGGAAATGATTCGGTATCATAATGTGGAAGAGAATTTTGAATTTTGCGAACAATTGGAGGCTATTCGTGTTGGACTGATTGAAATTCAAATTGAGTCCACATTATTGAATGAGGATGATGTGTCTGATCAAAAATATCAGTTAGATGACAAGAAGCGTAAACTCATTCAAAAGTTTGATACCTTAACTAGAAATAAGGTGATTGCCGCTGAAATTGAAGAATATAACTCCAGTAAAGATCATGTGGAATATATGTTGCGCCAAGAAGGTAATGACAGATTTAATGAGAAATATGAAAAAATCGTCAAAAACGAACGCGATGTGATCAATTCTGGCAATAAACACATCATTCGATCAAAAATCAAGGAACTGGATGTTTTGTATGACGCCATCGTCCAGTCGAGCGATGAAAATTTTATTTCCTATTTCATCAACTTAAAATTCGCCACCGATTTTTCAGATAAAAGGAAAGCTGAAAAGTTGTTTAAGCAAGGCGAACAAGCGTTGGAGAAACAGGACTACAAGACTTTGCGATTTGTGGTTTATGGTTTGAGCGCCTTGTTGCCAAACTACGAGAAAGAAAAACAAAAACGATTCAAGGACGATTCCCGGACCGGTCTTAGTTAGATCTTAAACTTCTAAAGTCAATACTTTCGATGGACTGTATCAGACGTTTCTTTTCATAAGCAATATTTCTTAATTGAACGGAATCTATTTTCTTCACCGCGCCATGAGACTCATTTTGAGGTACAATGAGTTCAGGAAACACGTCAATATCATGAGGTTCAGCCACATTGATGCTGTCAATGATATACATGTCGGACATATATCGTTTTTCTTCAAAATATCTGATGTTTGAATTCTTTTTACCTATGAATTTGTTTCCCGAATAGAATACCAATGTGTCTTTAGCCTCAATTTGGATGACAATACTATCATTTTTTGGAATGTAAACAGATTTGTCGTTATTCTTGTACAATAAAAACAGAATCAATTCTTTATCGGTTTTATTTTTTATATAAGTCATATTCCGAGAAATATCAGTCGCATTTTTTGGCGCATAAAACCGATAAAATTCGTGTACATACGGATTTTGATATTTCTCTAATGGATATTCTGAAAGCGTCGTATGCTTCGAATTAGCACCATGCAATGGATAGATGTAGTTGATATTATTCAAAGTGATTAAGTTATTGTCAGAAATCGCCTTTGAACGATTCACGTTGATACCATCAAAAGGACTAAATGAATTAGAAGAGGAGCTTTTGCTAGAAAAATGAATCACTTTGATGACTAAAAAAATCACAAATACGATGGCCCAAGGACTAAATCCTCCCGTTGATTTTCTCTTGTGGGCCTGTGGAAAGGTCCATTCTCTTGCAATGGTTGCGTTTGAAACCAAAATGTCCTTCAAATACTCGTTGGAAACATCTAAAAGTCCAAAGGCAACCATCACTCTAGCCGAAAACAGAAACATGGAATTGGTAGTGCGTTTACGATTATGATTATAGATCTCAATGATTTCTGAATTCACCTCATTAATTTCATCAGAAAACGAATTAGGATATATATTAAGACATTTTATAAAAGTTTTATTGCTGATGTAATCTACAGGATATTCATTCTCTTTCAGCTTACCTTGACTCAAGTAGATTTGAGCAAAATTAAGTTTAGATCGAAAAAAATTAACAATGATTTCATTGACCTGCTCCGAAAATATAAAGTAATGCGAAAGGGTGTTCAACATAATGTTATAATTCCCTTTGGTGACCATTTCACTCAAGAAAGGTTTTATTTGATATAGGAGGTAAGGCTCTAAAAAGTTTCTTAAGCCATTAAAATCTGAAATTGATGACGTTTCAACCTGAAAATCGCTTGCATACAATCCATTAAAATCGCCTTGAAGCAATTTCTTTAACCATTTGTTTTTTTCAACAAATAAATGATTGGCGCGTTCCGATTCATCTTTTAAAGCGTCAATTAAATTGGCGGTTTCTCCCAAATTGCTTTCGCCGTTTAGTATGGCCTTAGCCTTCAATTGCTTTTGCAATCTGATGATGGTTTGAGAATCGATTTTTGAAATCGAATCGAGGTCCAATCCTAACTCGTCAATTAAAGAAATATAAATCAAGGCAAAATGAATTTAAGCTAAAATATAGAAATATTTTAGAAGACAAAATAGTATTGCTAAAACACAGATTAAAAAGCAGTTATTTAGTGATGAAAAAAAAATTGAATTTTTTATAAAAAAATCTTTTGCGAAATGAAAAACTAATCTATATTTGCAGTCCGATAACGAAGGGCGATTAGCTCAGCTGGTTCAGAGCACCTCGTTTACACCGAGGGGGTCGGGGGTTCGAACCCCTCATCGCCCACATTTAGAGAAAAAGTTCATACATTTGTGTGAACTTTTTTGATAAACACCAGGTCCATTAACTCAGTTGGTTCAGAGTGTCACGTCGACAACGTGGAAGTCATTGGTTCGAATCCAATATGGACCACATCAAGTACAATCCCAATGTTTTAGATATTGGGATTTTTTGTTTCCGAAAAACCCAAGCTTTTTCAGCTTGATGGTTTTTCGGAAACAAAAAATACAAATACGCTGACAAGCGTATGGGATTGAATTTGCAAAAGGGGACTTTATTTGGAACAACGCAGTTAATCCAATCCAAGCTTTTTCAGCTTGACGGTTTTTCGGAAACAAAAAATACAAATACGCTGACAAGCGTATGGGAGTGAATTTGCAGAAGCGGACTTATTTTGGAACAACGACACTCTACCGTTAACTATAGGTGATTCAATCAAAGCAACTCTAAAATACGCTCCAAAGCCATGCCTCGAGACCCTTTGATGAGCATAAAAGTATTCTCCATTGGACGTTGCTCTAATTGATTTTTCAAATCTTCAAATCGTTCAAATTTCTGTATATTGGAATTGTTTGTGTTGGTTTTAAAGAAATTCTGTCCTATAAGAAAAGTTTCACCCAATTGATTTGCTTCAAGATAATCAACAATTTGCTGATGCTCCAATTCTGCAGTCGAACCCAATTCGAACATATCTCCTAAAAACAATGCTTTATTTTTTCTGTCCAATTGTTTGAAATTTTCAAGTGCAGCCATCATACTCGTCGGATTGGCATTGTAAGCGTCCATAACGATCGTGTTAGTGCCTTTTTCCATGAGCTGAGATCTGTTATTCGTTGGAAGATAGCCTTCAATTGCAGAGACGATATCGTCCGAATCCACCTTGAAATAAGAACCAACTGCAATGGCAACTGCAATATTATTAAAGTTATACATACCAGTCAGTTGGGTATTGATAACCACATCATTGTATTTGAGGGATACGTGGGGTTGGGAGCTGATGAGTTCAACTTTCGCATCTGTAGACGTGATCAGGCCAAAATGATAAATATTGTCATATAGCAAGGTTTGTTTTACTTGAGTGGTATCATTTTCGTTTACAAATATGGTCTTTTGATGTTTTCTCAAATAATCATATAATTCTGACTTCGCTTTAATGACACCATCCACATTCCCAAATCCCTCTAAATGTGCTTTACCAAAATTGGTTATCAATCCATAATCGGGTTGCGCAATCGTACAAAGTAATTCGATTTCCTTTGGATGATTCGCTCCCATTTCAACGATGGCCATATCAGTTGTGTCGCTCATTGCTAAAAGAGTTAACGGAACACCAATATGGTTGTTGAGATTTCCTCTGGTGGCGGTTGTCTTAAATTTCTTTGAAAGCACAGCATTGATCAACTCTTTTGTGGTGGTTTTGCCATTGCTACCAGTCAAAGCGATGATTGGAATGAGCAATTGATTTCTGTGATAGTTGGCAAGTTCCTGGAGAGTTTGTAGGACATCATCAACTAAAATACAGTGCTCACTTTTAAATTGAGCTTCATCGATCACACAATAGTTAGCACCTTTATCCAATGCTTGTTGCGCAAATTTATTACCATTAAAATTATCACCTTTTAAAGCGAAAAACATACAGTTCTGTTCAATCTTACGCGTATCAGTACAAGCTGCTGTGCATTGAAGAAAATGTTTGTAGATAGTTTCTATATTCATGAACTAAATGTAATAAAAAAGTCCCAACACATAATGTTAGGACTTTTAAAATTATATTAAAATTAATCTAATTAATTTCTCGATTTATTTTTAGCTTCAGATTTTGATCCTACTCTAGACATTGCGCATCTAAACCCGATATAGTCTGTTGCCATATCTTGCGGGAAATAGCGGCGTTGGGCTGGATCGATCCAATAAGCTCTATCTTTCCACGAGCCACCTTTGTAAACTCGTACGTTGTCATTAATCAATGACGTTCTGTCGTTTGACTTGTCATATGTTTTAATCACATTACCCATAGAATCTTTTTCTATTTTGCTCTGTGGTGAATTGTACATTAAGTTGGTTTCAGAATTTTTAGTATCGTCATCCTCATTAAAGCTGTTACTGTATTGACGAGACGACCTCTTGTCTCCATCTCTAAAGTTACGGTTATCACTTTCACTAAAATTTGTTCTTTGAAAAGCATCTTCTTCAGTGATAGGTACTTGTAAAATTTCACCAGGTAAGTTTCTGGCTATTATTTTACCATTAGCTAACGTATCATACACAATATCGGCAGAAGTAACAACTTTCACTGTACCATCTTCATTGATTGCATTTTTAGTATAAACGTTACCACGATAATAGTTAAAATCGCTAAACTCATCATCAACTATTGGTCTGTAAACATCAGCAACCCATTCTGCAACGTTACCAGCCATATCATACAATCCAAAATCATTTGGCTCATAAGACATAACAGCATTAGTTATATCAGCACCATCGTCAGACCATCCTGCGATTCCGCCATAATCACCTTTACCTTGCTTAAAGTTGGCTAATTGATCACCTTTCGTTGTTCTTTTCCCCGAGCGTGTGTACTGCCCACTCCAAGGGTATTTTTTACGTCCTCTTACTGTGTTGTAATTTCTCAATTCACTCAATCCAAGTGCTGCATATTCCCATTCAGCTTCAGAAGGTAGACGGTAACTTGGTGAAATAATTCCAGTTTCTCTTGTCGCGTAAACATTCATTGGTTCGCCAGCTGCATTTGTTTGAGGTTTTCTTCTTCCACCTTCCAATATTTCAGAATTTCCACCGTAAGTTTCAGTTGGAGCATTAATATAAGTTGCGGTGTTGAAGTTAGAATCTGCGTTGATTTCTTCGCTTAAGCGTGCATCTCTTTCAATATATCCAGCGTCTTCCAGATTTTTTTCATTAACCCTGTCCGTTCTCCAATTAGCAAATTCAACTGCTTGAATCCAAGTAACTCCTACAACCGGATATTCGCCATAACCAGGATGACGCAGATAGTTTTCTGTCATCATTTCGCTATAACCAAGACGATTTCTCCAAACAAGTGTGTCTGGAACAGCGCCCTCATAGATTAATCTATAATTAGGATCATCTCTTGGATAAACTCGTTTTACCCAATCCAAATATTCTAAATACATTTTATTGGTAACCTCCGTTTCATCCATATAAAAAGACTGAACGTGTTGTTGGTTTGGTGTATTGTTCCAGTCGTGCATCGGGTCATCCGATACTTTACCCATTGTAAAGGTTCCACCTTCAACAAATACCAATCCTGGACCAGCTACCTGACCTTTATAATTGTTATTATATTGAAAGCCTCCTTTCTTGTCATTGATGTTCCATCCAGTGGCTCTTGATTCATTCGAGGACGAAGACCTTTTGCACCCAATGATAGTTAAAGATAGCATCAGGGCCAATAGTATCCTTAAGTTTAAGACGTTTTTCATATCCATACTTTTAAATAAGCAAGTTAAATTAGTGACGCAATATAGTAATTATAGGAATATTACCAACATTTTTTTTCAAATAGATTAAAAAAAAGTTGCATTTCATCCTTTTTTTTGAACATAACAACGGACTTTTGTTCTTTTTGCCGATGTATTTTGTTTTTTGAATAACGAGAATAATTTTCTTTTATTGTTGTAATTTTGAATAAAAAATTAGACTGAAATAATAACCTTTTGGAGTTTACGTTATTATTAGGACTAAATGATTCTTTATTTGTCTGACTTACACACGATAAGTTTGATGTCGTTTAGATCCAATTAAATTTATGAAATTGAATAGATGAAAAAAATTTTACTAATACTTTTTATCCTTAATCAAGCAATTCTTTTTTCTCAACAAAAAACATTCGAAATTTCTTGGGATGGATTTAGAACCTATCAAACAAGCATTTCTAATATAGAAGTGCCATCTTTTGATACAGATCATATGGGTTTTAATGAATCTGATGGTCTTATTTATTTTGATGAATGGGACTCTACGGGTAGCGTCAATGAGACTTCTATAGTTTTGAGCAACGTGATATATGCTACTATTTCAAGTACCGATTTAAAAGGCTTACCGTTAAAAACAATTCCTCAAAATGCACAACTGTCTATTCACAACACAACTTCAAGGAGTAAAAGAACAACCTACCTGCAAATCTCTCCTATAATAAAGGAGAATGGTAGTTACAAAAAAATCACTTCGTTTACAGTAAACTATTCAATGTCTGCTAATAGAAATAATGCAGCAGCCAGAGCTAATCCAGTGGGAATTGTCAATTCTGTTTTAAGTTCTGGACAATGGTATCGGTTTTATGTAGATAAGTCTGGCGTTTTTAAACTCGATAAGAGTTTTTTGAATCAATTAGGAGTAAACACAAATGTAGATCCTCGTACCATTAAAATATATGGAAATGGAGGGGCAATGTTGCCATATTTAAATGCTACACCGTATCCTTATGACCTCGCCGAAAACGCCGTACGATTTGTCGGCGAAGAAGATGGTGTTTTTAATGATGGTGATTACATTTTGTTTTATGGTGAAGGTCCTAAAGGAAATGTCGATTATGTCAATTTTTACAATACGAATTTAAATCCGTACACTGATAAGGCCTATTATTATGTGAATATAAGTTCAGGAACTGGAAAGCGTATTCAAGAGATGTCTCAACCATCTGAAAATCCCGATCTGAACATTGTTCAATTTCAGGATTATCAATTTCATGAATTGGATGAATATAATATAGCTAAAATTGGAAGACGTTGGTTTGGCGATCGATTTGGGACTGAAAATGAAAAAATGTTCACTTTCAATTTCCCTAATTTAATCACAACCGAACCAGTGAGATTAAAAGTATATATAGGAGCAACGGCAGAAGTTCCAACATCTATGGATGTCAAGTTAAACGGATCAGCGGTTGCCAACCTTGCTTTGCCTGCATTTGCAAACACCTATTTGGCAACAGGTAATAACTTCAATGGGAATGTATCGCTATCATCACCAGAGGCTGTTGTCACCTTAAATTATAGTAATAATGGAAATCCTGCATCTTTGGCGTATTTAGATTATGTCTCCATTGAAGCCACCAGAGCGTTAAGATATGAAGGTGCACAGTTCTTCTTTAAGAATACCAGTGTAGCAACGGCTTCAGGCGTAGTTCAATATAATATAGATAATTCAGGTTCAGTGTCAGAAATTTGGGATATTACCGATAAATATGATGTTACCAATGTGTTGAATTCGACTAGTGCCTCAACTTTTGCTTTTAAAGCGCGAGCTGGAACATTAAGAAATTACTTGGCTGTAACACCTTCTAATTATTTTGCACCCTTACGGGATAATAACGTAAGCGTAAGTAATCAAAATTTGAAGGGAACAATTTTCAAGAATGCTCAAGGTCAATTTGAGGATATCGATTATATCATCCTTGCGACTAAAAATTATTTGACACAAGCTGAACGTTTGGCACAGATCAATAGAAACCAATATGGTCTTAAAGTCAAGGTCGTTACGCTAGATGCCATTTATAACGAATTTAGTTCTGGTCAGCAAGATATTGCCGCAATCCGAAATTTCATTAGATATGTCTATTTTAATGCAAGTTCAGAAGATAATCGTTTAAAATACTTATGTCTGTTTGGAGATTCATCCTACGACTATAAGGACCGGATTTCAAATAATACCAATATTATTCCTTCCTGGTATGGGTACGACAGTTTCGATTTGGCAAATTCTTTTATCTCGGACGATTTTTATGGAAGTATGGATGAGAACGAAGGAAGTATGACCTCTGCATACAAATTGGATATTGCTGTAGGACGTATATTGGCAGATTCGCCCCAACGTGCCAAAGAAATGGTGGACAAAATTGAATTGTATCATCAGGCAGGTTCTTATGGAAGCTGGAGAAATAATTTTGTGGTCATATCGGATGATATTGGTGATAATGGAGAACAACAATTGCAAAACACAACCGATCAAATTGGAAATTTGGTGACAAGGGAAAAACCATTTATGAATGTTGTAAAGATTCATTCCGATGCTTATCAACAAGAAGCTACGGCGAGTGGTCAACGCTATCCAAAAGTAAATAAGGCTATCAAGGACGCTATGGAAGTTGGTGCCTTGGTTGTAAATTATTTTGGGCATGGTGGTGAAGATGGATTGGCTCACGAATTTATTTTTGATAAAGTAGATGCGCAAGAATTACGTAATATTTGCAAATTCACATGCTTCGTTACAGTTACCTGTGAGTTTACCAAATTTGATAATCCGCAACGTCCTACTGGAGGGGAGTACATGTATTGGAACACACAAGGAGGTGCAACCTCCCTCATCACAACTACAAGAGAAATTTATTTAGGGGTTGGAATTACCTTTAACATAGTTTTGGAGAAATATCTATTTTCCTTTGGATCTGATAATTCCTATAGTATCGCTGAAGCTTTGCGTTTGGCAAAAAATGATCCTTTAATTAATACCCAAAAGGAAGTTGTGTTTTTTATTGGTGATCCTGCTATGAAATTGTCGGTACCAAAACCAAATATCAGGCTCACGAAAATAAATGATGAACCAGTTGGCGCGGATAATGATGTATTGCAGGCCTTGGGTAGAGTCAAACTGTCTGGAGAAGTGGTAGATGCTGCGGGAAATATCATTCCTGATTATAATGGCACCTTAACAGCTACAGTCTTTGATAAGGATATCGAGCGTTCAACTTTAGGAAATGATGGATTTAGAATTGGTAATAATTTAATTATCCTCAATTTTCAGACCCTTGGCGAAAAGATTTTTATTGGTCAAGCGACGGTGAATAATGGATTGTTTGAATTCAATTTTGTCGTGCCAAGAGATATTGGAATTCCTGTAGGATCAGGGAAAGTGAGTTTTTATGCTAAAACAGACACACCTCTGCAAGACCAAGCTGGTGCAAGTTTTGATATACAAGTTGGTGGGATCAATGAGAATGCCGAAGAAGATAATATAGGGCCAGTCATAAATCTTTTTATGAATGATGAAAATTTTGTCACTGGAGGCATTACCAATGAATCCCCAACGCTATTGGCAAAGATTCAAGATAGTAATGGTATCAATACGGCTAGTGGTATCGGTCATGATATTATAGCAATTATTGATGGTGATGAAACAAATCCGTTTGTACTCAATGATTATTACCAAGCAAATGTCGATGATTACCAAAATGGAAAAGTTTCCTATGCATTCCGAGATTTAGAACCAGGACTTCATACGTTAACACTTAAGGCCTGGGATGTGTATAACAACTCGGCAACGTCTGAAATTCAATTTGTTGTCCATGATAAAGATCAAGAATTAGTTATCAATAATGTGCTCAACTACCCAAATCCATTTATCAATTACACAGAATTTTGGTTTAACCACAATAGTTCAGAGCCTTTAGACGTTTCTATACAGATATTCACGGTTTCTGGTAAATTGGTTCGAACCTTAAACGGTCAGACCACAGGAGGCATTAAAACAACAAGTTCACTGTCAAAAGATATTGTGTGGGATGGACGCGATGATTTCGGCGACAAAATTGGAAAGGGTGTCTATATTTACAAACTAAAAGTACGTTCCAATCAGCTCAACAAGCAAGTTGAAAAGATTGAAAAACTTGTAATACTATAATAAAGATTTATATTTGCTTAATCGATTGATGCCTAAATGACATTAATTAGAACAAAAATTTTATGAAAAAATACATTTTAGCCCTTCTTACCATTACAATTTATAATTTTTCTTCTGCACAAGAAACAGTAATCATTCAACCAGACAATACAAGAGTCATCACCACAGGAACTCCTTTTTTATTGATTGCTTCTGACGCACGTGCAGCTGCTATGGGAGATATGGGTGTTGCTACATCAGCAGATGCGTTCTCACAACAATGGAACCAATCCAAATATGCCTTTTCGTTGGCTAAATCTGGTTTTGCCATGAGTTACACGCCTTATTTGAGTAAATTGGTGAATGACATATTTCTTGGAAACGTAACTTATTTCAATCGTTTATCAGATCGAAGTGCATTTGGAATCGGTTTTAAATATTTTAGTTTGGGTGAAATCGAATTGGTTCAAGATGAATTTTCAGATGCCGTGATTGCCAAGCCAAATGAGTTGACATTAGATGCCTCCTATTCCTTGCGATTGGCAGATCAATTTTCGATGGCTGTTGGTTTGCGATACATTCGTTCTGACCTGAAGATCCAAGCTATCGATGGAAACGCCAACGCAGCAAGTTCTGTAGCGGTGGACATTTCTGGATTTTATCAAAGTGAAGAAGAAGCTTATGACAGCTTTAATGGTCGGACGCGTTTAGGATTTGCCATTCAAAATTTAGGTCCAAAAATTAAGTATGATGATGGTGGAAGAGAGAATTTCCTGCCAACCAACCTAAGATTGGGTGGTGGTTTTGATTTTATATTTGATGAATACAATACACTTGCCTTAACTGCTGAAGTTACTAAATTATTGGTGCCAACACCGCCAGTTTTAGGGTATGTTGATACCATTCAAGAGGGTGACGATGAGCCAAATGGTGTACAAGATTCAAACGAACCTACGTACATCGTTGCTGGTCAATCCCAAGATGTCAGCTTTATTAAAGGCGTATTTCAATCATTTGGTGATGCGCCTGACGGCTTCAGTGAAGAGTTGAAGGAATTTACTTGGGCATTAGGTGCGGAATATAGATATCAAGATTCATTTGCTTTTAGAGCTGGTTATTTTAATGAGAGCGAAGATAAAGGTGCTCGTAAGTTTTTTGCCCTAGGAGCAGGTTTCAAATACACCACAATTAATATCGATTTATCTTATTTATTTTCTGCTTCAAAAATCCAAAGTCCTCTAGAGAATACACTTCGATTCTCATTGACATTTAATTTCGGCGATGGCGAATATGATGAATATTAGAATCAATCAAATAAAAAAACACAAAGACTATTGTTTATAAAAGCAATAGTTTTTTTGTCTAAAATAGTTTCTATCTAACATTTACGAACAGATGAAAACAATAAAAATAGAATCAAACCTTGATGTTTTTGACAATTTTGAAGAATTGCCAACTGATGTTCAAACCTTAATGAATAAAGCAAAAGCAGCTCGGTTAAACGCTTATGCACCCTATTCTAAATTTTTGGTCGGAGCTGCTATTTTAATGGACAATGGTGAAATCATCACTGGCAGTAATCAAGAGAATGCTTCTTATCCTTCAGGATTGTGTGCTGAACGTACGGCCATTTTTTATGCAGGAGCACAATTTCCTAGCTTAAGAATAAAAAGGATGGCTATCATAGCTGGTTCCATTCACAATAAAACGACCGCTCCAATTCCGCCTTGTGGTGCCTGCCGACAATCTATTGCAGAATATGAAGTGAAGCAAGATGCACCTATTGAAATATACTTTATGGGAGAAACGGGGAAAGTTGTAAAATCCAATTCTCTGTCAAACTTACTTCCTTTAATGTTTGATAAATCTGTCCTATAACGATTTCGTAGAAAAATTACGATTTTCGGTTTTTTCATTACTGCTTAAAGTGTTACTTTTGTTATTCGCATGTCCCAATGAAAAATTGGAATCTCACGTAGACTCATAAGGGAAATCTTGGGCATTACTTTACTTAACACTAAATTAAATGCAAAAAATCACGAAAGAAGTGTACCTTAACTGGTACGAAGAAATGTTGTTCTGGCGCAAATTTGAGGACAAATTAGCAGCTGTTTACATTCAACAAAAAGTAAGAGGATTTCTTCACTTATATAATGGTCAAGAAGCTATTTTGGCGGGTGCTTTGCACGCGATGGATTTGACTAAAGATAAAATGATCACTGCGTATCGTAATCACGTTCAGCCAATTGGTATGGGTGTCGATCCAAAACGGGTGATGGCAGAATTGTATGGAAAGGGCACAGGAACCTCCCAAGGACTTGGTGGTTCTATGCACATCTTTTCCAAAGAACACCGATTTTATGGAGGTCATGGTATAGTGGGTGGACAGATTCCTTTGGGTGCTGGTATCGCTTTCGGTGATAAATATCATGGCAGTGATGCTGTGACACTATGCTGTTTTGGTGATGGTGCGGCACGTCAAGGTTCCTTGCACGAAACATTCAACTTGGCTATGTTGTGGAAATTACCAGTCGTTTTCGTTTGTGAAAACAATGGATATGCAATGGGGACTTCAGTTGAAAGATCTGCCAACCACACTGACATTTGGAAACTAGGTTTAGGTTATGAAATGCCTTGTGGACCTGTGGACGGAATGAATCCTGTAAAAGTGGCTGAAGCATTTGACGAAGCCATCCAAAGAGCACGTCGTGGCGACGGACCAACGTTTTTGGAGTTGAAAACCTATCGCTACAGAGGACATTCTATGAGTGATGCGCAACATTATAGAACGAAAGATGAGGTTGCAGAATATCAAAAAATTGACCCTATCACACAAGTGAAAGATATACTTTTAGAAGAAAAATTCGCTACAGAAGAGGAAATTAAAAAAATTGATAAACGTGTGAAGGAACGCGTGGCTGAATGTGAAAAATTCGCAGAAGATTCACCATATCCAGAGAAAAATGTCATGTATGATGTCGTTTATGATCAGGAAGACTATCCATTTATACAACACAAAATTTAAGCTATGGCAGAAATTATAAATATGCCTCGTTTGAGCGACACCATGGAAGAAGGGACGGTCGCTACTTGGTTGAAAAAAGTTGGAGATAAAATATCGGAAGGTGATATTCTAGCTGAAATTGAGACAGATAAAGCCACGATGGACTTTGAATCGTTTCATGAAGGTTTTTTACTACATATCGGTGTACAAGAAGGTGAAACAACCAAAGTTGATGAATTGTTAGCTATTATCGGTGAAGAAGGTGAAGATATTTCTGAATTGATAAAAGGCGGAAATTCCAAAGAAACAAAAGACACTGAAAAGCCAAAAGACACTAAAGACGATTCGGATAAAAAAGAAACTGAAGATTCTAAAAATGAAGAGTCTGAAACAGAAACCGTTTCCTCAAATGAGTCAAAAGAATCTTCAAGCGATGAACTTCCAGAAGGTGTGATCGTGGTTTCAATGCCACGATTGAGTGATACGATGGAAGAAGGAACTGTAGCCACTTGGCTTAAAAAAGTTGGTGATAAAGTAGAAGAAGGTGATATCCTCGCTGAAATCGAAACTGACAAAGCCACAATGGAATTTGAATCTTTCCAATCAGGAACTTTATTACATATCGGTTTACAAGAAGGCGAGTCTGCAAAAGTTGATTCATTACTTGCCATCATTGGCCCAAAGGGTACTGATGTATCTGGAATTGCGAAAAATTTTAGTACTGGAAAAAGCTCAAACAAAAAAAAGGAGACTCCAAAACAAGAAGATTCCGATTCTGGTAAAAAAGAAATTCTAAAAGAAGAAGCAAAAGAGAAGAAAGACGATTCAAGGTCAAGTTCGACTTCTGCTTCAAGTTCTACATCAGATTCTGGACGAGTGTTCGTGTCCCCATTGGCTAAAAAAATGGCCGATGAAAAAGGGATTAATCTTTCTCAAGTGAAAGGTTCTGGTGAGAATGGTCGTGTGGTCAAACGCGATATCGAAAACTTTTCCCCTGGAGCGAGTTCTCCTGCGTCTGTTGGTAAATTTGTTCCAGCAGGTCAAGAAGATTTCGAAGAGAAACCAAATTCTCAAATGCGTAAAGCAATTGCCAAAGCTTTGACTAATTCTAAATTCTCCGCACCTCATTATTATTTGAATGTAGAGTTCGATATGGCAAACGCCATGGCATTTAGAGAGCAGTTCAATTCAATTCCTGATACAAAAATATCTTTTAACGATATGATTGTTAAAGCCTGTGCATTGGCTTTGAAAAAACATCCACAAGTGAACTCGCAATGGTTTGCAGACAAAATGCGATTGAACAATCACGTTCACATTGGAGTTGCAGTCGCAGTTGAAGATGGTTTGGTAGTGCCAGTTGTCAAGTTTGCAAATGAGCAAAGTTTGCCACAAATTGGTGCAGCTGTCAAAGATTTTGCAGGAAAAGCACGAAACAAAAAACTGAAACCAGACGAAATGGAAGGCAGTACGTTTACGGTTTCCAATTTAGGGATGTTCGGTATCGAAAGTTTTACTTCGATTATCAATCAGCCTAATTCAGCGATTCTTTCCGTGGGAACGATTGTTGAAAAACCTGTTGTAAAAAACGGTCAGATTGTGGTCGGACATACTATGAAATTAAGCTTGGCTTGCGACCATAGAACGGTTGATGGAGCCACGGGAGCTTTATTCCTTCAAACATTGAAAGGATATATAGAAAACCCCGTAACCATGTTATTATAATTTAAACTTAAAATTACATATACAAATCCTGCCTAGTGCAGGATTTTTTTATCTTTAAACTCTAATCACTTCATATGAAAACAATTTTTTCGTTCTCTTTTGCAATTTTAATGTTCGGTTGCAAATCTCAAGTTATTGACACGCCCTCTAAAGCAATAGTTCCAACCATCCAAACAACTGAAATTTCTCCGGAGGTAAAACAACTTGATTTTATCACCCCTTCAGAGCTGAATGAAATCGTTGCTTATTTGGCTTCAGATGAATTGCAAGGACGTGCAACAGGATCCAAAGGCATTGAGAAAGCTGGCATATATATTGAAAATGCATTAAAGTCGTATGATGTAAGGCCATACTATGACACTTATCGCGATGCCTATCAAGCGAAAGGAAAAGATGCTTTCAATGTCATAGGTGTTATCGAAGGGAATGATCCAGCTCTAAAAAATGAAATCATCATCCTTGGTGCACATTACGACCATATCGGTTATGGTAAATTAGTAGAAAATGATTCGATTGCCAATGGCGCCAATGACGATGCTAGCGGAACAGCTGCAGTGATGGCAATGGCAAGATATTTTGGAGAAAAGAAGAGCAACAAAAGAACCATTATGTTCGCGTTGTATTCTGGAGAGGAAATGGGTCTGCTGGGCTCCAAACATTTGGCGCAGCGATTGAAAGGTGAGAATATAGACCTATACACAATGATTAGCTTTGAAATGATTGGTGTTCCATTCGAAGATAGAGATTATGTGGCTTTCTTATCCGGATTTGAATTATCCAATATGGCTTCAAAGCTGAATGACTATGTTGATGCCAATTTACTAGGTTTATCAGAAGTAGCTAAAAATTACAATCTATTTAAGCGTTCAGATAATTATCCTTTTTATGAAGCATTTAAATTGCCAAGTCATACAATTTCCAGTTGCGATTTAAGTAACTATGATTATTACCATCATGTTGATGATGAAGCAGATCAATTAAATTATGAATTTATGGCAAGTTTAGTCAATCAACTCCTTCCAGCAATTGAAAAAATGAGTAATACTCCAACCAAAGAAATACAAATGAATGAGTAAGCACGTTATCATCACAGGAACGAGTCGGGGCATTGGGTTTGAAATGGTCAAACTATTTGCCCAACAAGGTCATCATGTATTGGCATTGTCGAGAAATGAACTTCCTATAAAGGAATTGAAACTCAAAAACGTGACGACTTTTCCATTTGATTTGGGGGATTCTGAAGCATACCAAAGAGTTATCAAGTTTATTGAATCTGAATGGCAATCTGTTGACATTCTTATTAATAATGCTGGGACATTGTTGAATAAACCTTTCGAGAATACTAGCATGTCTGACTTTCAAGAAGTCTATAATACAAATGTGTTTGGTGTTGCTGAATTGACGAGAATACTAATTCCATTCATGAAAACGAAAAGCCATGTGGTGACCATAAGTTCCATGGGAGGCGTTCAAGGAAGTATGAAATTTCCTGGACTCGCAGCATACAGTTCCAGCAAAGCCGCTGTGATTACCTTAACGGAACTTTGGGCAGAAGAATTTAAAGAATCTGGAATCTCTTTTAATGTATTGGCGCTTGGGGCTGTACAAACGGAAATGCTGGAAGAGGCCTTCCCAGGTTATGAAGCACCAACTACGGCCTCCGAAATGGCAAGCTATATTTGTGATTTCGCACTCCATTCAAATCAATTCTATAACGGGAAGTTGCTACAAGTATCGAATTCAACGCCTTGATTAGCGTGTGATGCCTTGCGTGGTAAAAGAAATTCCTTGCTGACCAGAAGTTGATATCATCACAGCATCAAACACGGGGTCTGGACTATTTTTAGGATGAGCCCATTCAAAAATAAAGTTGGCACCACTGCCACCATCTGAATCTTTTTCATCAATGATAATTTCAATGGTTTCATGAGGTTTTAGATAGACAGCATTTTTGTGATAGGATCGAATCAAATCGCCTTCAGTATTGTAATAATCACTTCTTGTAATGAATACGGTGTCTGTCGAACTAATGTTTCTTAAACTTACTGTGACCGTCAAATTGATCGTGCGATGTTCCGTCACGCTATAAATACGAGAGTAAATCGATAAGTAACTACTGCCACTCGCCAAACTATCCGCCGGATTGATAGTAGTCATTCGTGCTTTCCAATTGATTGGTGTTATATCCTCCTCTTGATACGTTTCCGTTTTGCAAGAGGATACCATAAAGCAAATACTTAATAGGAGGATAAAATTTCTCATGTGATAAAAGTATGAAAAAAATTGCTTATTATTTTCGTACGAAATTGTTTTTCTAATAGTTCTGTCCGTACCTGTTATAACCATTAATTACTATATTTATCAAAAATTGTTATTGTGGCTCTAAAATTACCTTACAGTCAGCTTATTTGTGGTTTGTTGTTATGTATTCTATGCATGGCCAATGATGCGATGGGCCAAACTTTTGAGCGTATTGAGACTATTGCTGGGCTAGGACATATTCAGAACAATGCCGGCGTTGCGGTTGCAGATTATGACGGTGACAACGACCTTGATATATTTGTGGTGGCACTAGCACAAGATGAACCAAATAATGAATCTTCGCATAGCCGACTCTTACGCAATAATAACAACGGTACATTTACGGATGTCACTACAGAATCTGGATTGATTAACATGTTGCCATATGATGCCAATAACCAGGTGTTTTATGGCTTAAAAGGGTTTAAACATGGTGTTTCTTGGGGCGATTATGATAACGATGGTTATCCCGATATCTTTTTTACACATTCGTTCAAAGTGCAACTTTTTCATAATCAAGGTGACGGAACATTTATCGATGTGACTCAAGATGCCGGTTTTCCTGTTTCCAACCAATGCCGAAATATAGGATCCACTTGGTTCGATTATAACAACGATGGCTTTTTGGATCTGTTCATTAACGATTGGGACGTTTGCCCAAGCAATTCAATGTATTTAAATAATGGTAACGGTACCTTTCAAAATGTAGCTACTTCCATGGGAATTGACACACCTGAACACCATCCAAGTTATGCTGCTGTCCCTTTTGACATCAATGACGATGGTTGGATGGATTTGTATGTCTCAAATGATTATGACAAACCAAATCATTTATTTGTCAATCAATCAGGAAGTGGTTTTATAGAGCAATCAGAATCGTATGGATTGGATAACCGTATGGATGATATGGGGATTACCATTGGAGATTTTAATTTGGATGGCCATTTTGATATGTTCATAACGGGAATTGATGAAAATGCCCTTTTACAAAATGATGGCTCTAACCATTTTACAGAGACATCCGCTTTCAATAACATTCCTGCTACAGGTTGGGCGTGGGGCACACGCTTTGCTGATTTTGATTTGGATGGCGATGATGATTTGATCATCGTGAATGGGTTTGAATTTCAAGATCGAAGTACGGAGCCGAATGTTTATTATAAAAATTTGGCGATAGAAGGCCAATCGGGATTCAGTGATGCATCTGCTGCTGTAAATTTCAATGATTTGACCGTGAGTGTTGAAGCCGCGGATTTCGACTATGATAATGATGGCGATTTGGACATATACGTAACAAATGCCGATCAAACATCCATATTCTACGAAAATAAGTTACTCAATTTTGATGAGGTGTCGGATTTGAATTGGTTCAAAGTCCACTTACAGGGAACAATTTCCAATAGAGATGCCATCGGAACAACTTTGACTTTAACGACGAATCAAGGGGTCGTCAAGCGGCATTATTCAGGTGTAGGATTTTTATCCCAAAGTTTGCAAGCAGTTCATTTTGGTTTGGGTACTACCACTCAAATAACGCAATTAGAAATCAAATGGCCTTCGGGTTTGGTGGAAACCTATCCAAATTTAGATACAAATACAACCATTAAAGCTATTGAAGGGCAGAGTTACACCGTTATGAATATTCCTCCGAGCAATAAAGTATATGGTTGTACGGATTCTAATTCATGTTCCTACAATCCGGAAGCCACCTTGAATGATGGCTCGTGTACTTATTTACCCACTACGAATATTGTAGGACCAACAAATTCTGGATTTTTTAAGACTGAAACCTATTCATATAGTTTAACGGCAAATGCCACTGCGAACTGGACTGTATCTGGAGGAGAATTATTATCTGGACAAGGTTCAAGCACTGTCACAGTGCGATGGGGACTCCATCCGTCCGGTTCTATGTCCGTAATGGAAATAAATGATGAGTGCCAAAGTTTACCTGTCAACTTAAACGTCTCATTAAGTATTAACGATGTGCCTACAGATAAGTCGATCGCTCGATTGTGGAATGAAGTTTTATTAGACGCCATCCGAGGCGATTATGCGCGTCCTACAGTACATGCTCGAAATTTATTTCACGCAAGTGTCGCAATGTATGACGCTTGGGCGATTTATGATGAGCATGCAACTCCATATATGATGGGTAAAGAAGTTCATGGATTCCGCAGTGATTTGGTCGATTTTATTCCAACGGAAAGTGTAGAGGCCTCCCGAAGAAAGGCAATCAGCTTTGCGATGTACCGTTTATTGACCTATCGCTTTCAGAATTCTCCAAGTGCGGTAGCCATTATTGAAGAGTGTGATTTTCTAATGGACCAATTAGGTTATGATACCGAGTTTGCCACAGGAATTAATTACGAATATGGCAATGCCGCCGCTCTTGGAAATTATATTGCTCAAACCATTATTCGTTATGGCGGTGCAGATGGTTCAAGAGAAGTCGATAGCTATACAAATGCTTACTATGAACCAGTGAATCCTCCGATGGCGCCAATTTTACCAGGGAATCCGGATATTCTCAATCCGAATCGTTGGCAACCTTTAAGTTTAGATACTTTTATTGATCAGAGCGGTAACGTCATTCCAGGAACGACGCCTAGTTTTTTAGGACCAGAATGGGGTAATGTGACGCCATTTGCCTTACAAGATGAAGACGCTGTAACTTATTCTAGTGAGGGACATTATTATAAAGTCTATCACGATCCTTCGAGTCCTCCATTTATTGGCTCCACAAATCCTGAAGAAGATGCGAATTATAAATGGAGTTTTTCATTGGTGTCTATTTGGGGATCACATCTCAATCCGCACGATGGTGTAGAGTGGGATATCTCACCAAAATCGATAGGTAATATTGATATAGATGATTTTCCATCCAACTTTTCGCAGCATCCTAGTTTTTATAAATTAATAGAAGGAGGTGATATAGGAGAAGGTAGAGCCGTGAATCCAATTACGGGAACAGCATATGAATCTCAAATTGTTCCACGTGGTGATTACGCTAGAGTTCTTGCCGAATTTTGGGCTGATGGACCTGATTCTGAAACACCACCAGGCCATTGGTTTACCATTTTAAATTATGTGAATGACAATCCGTTGCTCGTCAAAAAGCTCAATGGTGTTGGCGAGGTTCTAGACCCTTTGGAATGGGATGTGAAATCGTATTTCATTTTGGGCGGAACCATGCATGATTCTGCTATTTCGGCTTGGGGAATTAAAGGATGGTATGATTATATTCGTCCTATTTCTGCAATTCGCTATATGGCTGATCAAGGTCAAAGTACGGACGCTTCTTTATCCAATTATAATGTAGACGGTATTCCTTTGCGAGAGGGTTATGTTGAAGTTGTGCAAATTGGTGATCCTCTATCAGGAAGTTCGAACGAACATGTTGGAAAAATAAAGGTATTCACTTGGCGTGGACACGACTTCATAGACAATACAGCTACCGATGAAGCAGGCGTCGGTTGGATTTTGGCTGAAAATTGGTGGCCATACCAACGTCCTACTTTTGTCACGCCACCATTTGCGGGCTATGTGTCTGGGCATTCTACTTATTCAAGAGCTGCTGCAGAGGTGATGACACGCATTACGGGGTCTGAATATTTTCCAGGAGGGATGGGCGAGTTTATTGCAACGAAGAATGAATTTCTAGTATTTGAAGAAGGACCTTCTATGGATGTCAAACTTCAATGGGCAACTTATCGGGATGCTTCTGACCAATGCAGTCTTTCGAGAATTTGGGGTGGGATCCATCCACCGATTGATGATATTCCTGGAAGAATTATTGGCGAAACTATAGGAAGAGAGGCTTTTGATTTTGCTGTGCCATATTTTAATTCAACAATCACCACTCCTGCTTCTGGAGAAATGCTGATCTATCCCAATCCTATCAGGTCAAAGGAATTGTTTGTAACACATACGAATGCGGACGATAGCTTTCATATGTTTGACATTCAGGGTCGCTTGATTCAATTTGAGCAAAAAATTTACAATGAATCCACAGGTGTGACACAGTTAAAATTACCGACTTCTACTGCCGTAGGTTTATATGTGTTTAGAGTCAACGCTACTTCAAAAATGTTGATTGTGAAAGATTAACGTTTCAATTGAATTCCCAAAACACATCTCACTCAATTTTATCAAATGTAACCTTGGCGGAAAAAAAACCACCTGAAAATTTAGTGGAAATTTTCAGGTGGTTTAGAAAAAGATATTGGTCATTCAACTGGGCTAATGTGGTTTTACAACTGATAAGGATGTAATATTTATTAAATTATTTACGCTGTAATCGAGTGCTGAAATCACCAATGACGTTTTCGTACTTTCTCAATACACGATCCCATTCGCGATAGAGTTCATCTGCCTTTACGCTGGTTCTTGCATCTCCGCTATATTCACTATTTAATTTTACTTTAAAGGTAAGGGGTGAAGTGTTTGCCAATTTGATGATCAATCTCGTTCTAATGGTATTCTGTAAGAAACTTTGAACGGACCATGCGGTTCTTAAGTAGCTGGTCTCTTTGTCGCTCACTTCGATGGCATCAAAATAATCGGTAACAATGAGGTAGACTAATTTCCATGCTTCATCTTGAGATAAGTTAGGATTTACGACAATCTCGAAATCCACATTGGCCTGATCTGTTTGAATAGATGCCATTTCTGAATCGTCCTTCTTCATGTCAAAAAAATGAGATTTTGGAGCTTCTGGTCCTGCTTTTCTTCCACAGAGAGTCACTTCGTATTTAAGATAGCCCGGTTTGCTTGCTCGTACATTATAGCATTCGTCTTTATCTATCTTAAGAGTATAGGAGCCAGCGCCCACGCGTTCGCCATTGATTAAAATTTCCGCATCCGGCTCGGAGGTGGTTATCTTCGTTTTTTGCGCTGATACTTGAGTGATTGCTAATACTGTAAGAATTAAAAAAATACGTTTCATAATTAAATTGGGTTTTTAAAAAATTTAGTTAATGTAAGTGAATAAGATTATTTATAGTTTGCAAATTGAGTCTACGGCTACCATTTAAAATGAGAATCCGAAGCCTATATTAAAAATGAGTCCTTTGGGGATGGCATCGTTCACGTAGGTTTCATAGTCTTCTGTGACAGTTGTACCATCGTCGTATGTGCCTCTAATGGGTATGGTGCTAGGAAATGCATTGAATGCATAACCAACCTCTGGTCTAAAATAAAACAGACCACCTAATTTGGCTCCGAACTTAATGTTGAAGGACGTCTGTTTATAATCGATGTGCCCGTCGGCATATACCTCTTCGTTTTCTGTAGTGGCATCGAAGTGATCAAAGAGGACGCCGTTGAATTTAAAGTTGCTAATGCTCATTCCAGCATAGAGTCCTTTACCAGGTTTAAATATGTAATAATTTAAACCTCCCTCATAATAGGTAAAGGACATGTCGAGGTCTTCATCATCATCAGAGCCTACGATCTTTAATATACTGGAAGATTTTATTTTTGAAAAGTCACCAGTGACCGCCAATCGGTGATCTAACACTGGTACCACATATTCTAAATTGAGACTGATTAAATTGGGCAGTCCCAGTTTTGCACCAATGCGAATGGGTTTTACATTTGTTTCTTGAGACATGCCCTGTAGGGATGAACTGATGATGGTTATGGTAAGAATAAGTTTTATAATTGATTTCATTGTTGTTGTTGTGTATAGGTTTGATTTCGTTTGATTGTTCACATCATTACATGGGAAAGTTGATAAACAAATGGTTGGCCTAAATTAATCCTTGATGCAGCGACAAGAAAAGCCACGGTTTTTATTCTCGTTTAATCTTAAAATACTATTATAATCGTAATTGAGGAGACGAGTCCAGGCCGTATTGGCGTCTTGCGCAGAAGAACTCCACCAAATACCATTTTGTTCTATGTCTGCGGACGTGCCAGTTTCGGAGCGCAGTCCACCTGGAAGTCCTGAAAATCCACTTGAATTAGTCGGAACATTTTGACTTGGAAACCAGCCTGTGAGAGTTTTCATTTTACCACCTGCCACATCTTCGCCACCTAAATAATCTGTCAATATGGTCCATTGATCATGTGTAGGTATTGACCATCCTTCTGGGCAAAGTATACCAGTATTAACGGCATACCAGTTATATAATTTGCCATAAGTCTCATTATATAATGGGTACCAGTAAGAAGTGTTGTAATAGCTCCAAGCTGGATTCTCTCCGTTATTAGCCCAATCTTCATCATCAATTATCTCTGGCATATCGCCTTCATATTTAAGATTTTCGGCGAACCAACATTGGCAACCGATTTCGACCAATTGATACGTGTCTCCTCCCCAAGAAATGGAGGTAAGTCCATTACAAGGATTAGGATTGCAGGCCGATATTTTCGCAGTCACTGTTTTCTGCAACTGTACATACCCATCATCATAGTAGAGATCAAAATTAAATGTAGGCTCTTCCTCTGTGCCATCATTGCCGAAGGCCACTTCCCATTTGTCATCTACGTATTGGGTGTTGATCAACACGATATCACTGTTGGTCACAGATGCTGGTGGAATGGTAAGGAACTGGTTAAAATCTTTAACGACGGACGTTTGGGTAAAACCCGGACGCCAGATTAAGGGTTGGTTACTTGCTATAACCAATTCATTATAGGAAGTGATGAGTTGGTCAAAAAATGTTGCGGCTTCACCTACTGGTCCATCGGTATGTATATCACTTTGATTGATAGAACGAAAGCGGATCTTTGCAAATATTTCTTCGGGCACACCATTGCCGAATGGTATTTCAGACATGCTTCTATTAAAGTCGGCATTTTCTATGTCTTCTGCCACACCGTTTGATGACATCGATCCTTGTAATTCTTTGGTAATGGCATCCATTTTACGGAAGACCAAATTTGCCAAGGTGTTTAAGACATCGAGGCCAGGTGTAAATTCAACATCCGTCATGAGCAGCGATCCGCGCTCAAAATCATTGTCGAGGTCCTCGTATTGACGTTCGTCAAAGGTAAGTGAGCACCAATAAGCCTTGACCGCCGTTCCGGCAGCGGCAAATGTTCTGCCTTCAAACAATTCTATTCTGCCTTCATCTATAAGGCTGCGACATTCTGATGCTGAAGCCCTATTGGTCATGGAATAGATACTGGTATAGAGTAAACGGTTGTCTAATTCTTCGATCCATTCACTATTGGCATCCATAAGTTGTGCCAGGGTTATCTTGTCTTGTGCAGAGAGTGCCGCCAATTCAGCCTCCGCCTCGTTGGAAATATGTTCCCAAGAAGTAAAGTCTGTTTGGATTTCTTCAAATCCTGGAATGCCATCTTCAATAAATTCCTCCTGTAAATCTTCAAGTTGTGTCTGGATGAATTGCTGCTCTTGAAAATAGTTTTGCAAAAAAATTTCTGGATCAGTGTATGAATTGGCTATCAATTCATATTCGAAATCAAAGGATTTACCGTTGATGGTTACGTTACCATTTTTGGAACCTGTTGCTCCTGTTGGAACTTGAAAAATCATAAAATGTCCATTGGGCTTGAACTGTATCGGCTCTGATTCTATCGACCCGCTATAAGACTCTTGTGAATCTAAATTGACGCTTACCTCAATAATGGCAAGCTCTAAAGGTTTTAAGTTTGTTTTCTGAAGAACGATTTGTGTGGGCTCAACTGTAGGTGGATCGTCTTCCTTTTTACAGCTTATTGCTAATATTGCTGCAATTAAAATGAAGGTTAAAACTTGGGTGCATCTTTTCATGATTTTTAAATTTAGATTCGGGTATTTGGGTATTATTGACAATCTTTCATAGAATTTTTCCTAATTATCTGCAATGTTCCATTATTGGTATTTCAGAAAAAAAGAAAGATGGATTTGATGATGTGCAACTCAAAGGTTATAACTTTTGAAGATGATGGTGTGAAGTTTTTTAGTGTTCAAGGGTTTGGGATTAGGTTTATTTAGATGATTAGTGTTGGGTATATCAATAGATCAGTTGAGGTGCATTTTGATTTTTTTTTATTTTATTAAGATTTTTTGGCCTCATTAAAATTGATATGCCAAATCAATGAAAATATGTGGATTATACATAATTTTTGTCATGAATGACCTAAAAGACAGCATGGACGACATGTGATTTGTATAGAAATAGCCCAGTCGTTTTCTTAAGAAATCGAACTGGGCTATTATTTACTGAAAGAATTTTTTCTTAAAAAGGAAAGATTGGACTAATCGACATTATGTAAGATGTCTTTGAGTTTTTGCTTATAAGTTCTAGATAAATTGATCCAGGCGCCGTTGGACAACATTATTTTAGTTGAGTTTATAATTTTGATGTGCTGGATATTGACGATGTAGGAATTGTGAATTCTAACAAACGACTCGGTTGGAAGTTGTTTTAGGACCTCACTCAATTTATTTCGGTCTACTTCGGGTATTGCTTTAGAATCTAAATGATACTCTACATAATGCCCATCAGATTTTACATAAAGGATGGAGTTGCTATCCAGTACCGCTTTGCTTTTTAGATGAATCAGCTCACTTGCAGTTGCCGCAAGGCGTTGTTGGTGCAATTCTTTAAAATGGGCCAACTCATCTTGCAGTGTCTGAACTTCAGATTTTATACGACTATTTTTGTTAAATAATCTATACACTATCACAATTGCCAACAACAAAACAAAACCAATAACAAATTTGTATATTAGAGAAAGGCTCTGCAGTTTGTCTATGAATTTATGTTGCTCTTTCGTTTGATACTTGATGCCCAGCTCTGCAATTTCCTTTTGAGTGAGCACTTCATTAAGGCTATCTTTTAAAGCAATGTATTGTTCTGCATATTTTAAGGACTGTTCCAAATTATTGTTGCCTTTATGAGCTTTCTTGAGGTTGGACAAAATCTGGAATTGCTGTCTATGTGTGGCTGATGTTTCTAACGCGGAGTCTAAATAGGTGATAGCAAGCGGGTAATTTTTTGTCTTTATATAAATGTCTCCCATGTTATTATATTGGACAGCAATGGCTTTGGTTAGACCGCTTTTTTTCTTTATCTCCAATCCTTTCAAGGTGTAATTGATGCCTTTTTCATAATTTCCTGTCCGTACCATGGTTTGAGCAATGCTATTGATAAGAGGGGCACTGACGGATACCGGTAAACTATCCATTTGAGTGGTAGCTTCAACGGCAGTGATGATTTCCATTGATTTATCGGTATCAAACGAATTGAAATTGGCAATACGATTGCTTTGTAACTGCACAAAAATGTGAGAATCTGGTTCAAAAAAGGAAGTGGATTTTTTATAATACGTTTCTGCAAATTCATGCTGTTTGTTCAGCATGTATAAGTCGGCAATGTTGACATAGGTTTTGCCCAAATTAATATCAGAACTGTTCGTTCTCTCATAATAGTTTGCAACGTCAAATAAATCTTCGAGAGCAACCTTATTATTGTTTAGTTGTCTTTGGCAGACCGCCATGTTTACTTTCACCTTATTGGCATTTTCCTCCTGATTGGTCGCTATGGAAATATCATAACAACGCTTAAAATATCCATAGGCTTTTTGATAGTCTTTTTTGAAAAAATAGATTCTGCCATATTGATTGAGGACGTCGGAAAAGGTAGAATTCAAAGTGTCATTTGGTTTCAAAAGCTGATACGCTTTTTCAGTATATACAAAAGAACTGTCTATATTCTTACCTTCAAAGTCTACCGCTTTTTCATAATGGTCCACAGCTTTTTTTAAGATGGTGTTTTGTGCAGTTGAAGTAAAGTGTAATAAAAATGAAGCGATTAGGGATAATACAATAAATTTCATAGATTTTAGAGGTAAGAATATTTAGGGTGATTTGCGGGAACATAATTTTTAAGATGCTTGTCGCGTATTTATGAATTTAATTAGTAAGCATGTGAAACTAATGTATAAATTGGTCAAACATAGTTGGTCTGAATGAGTGAATTTATCACAATGAAGTTCTAAAAGTACGAAAATTCGCTGAAAATGTACCGTGGATACTGTATATATTTGGCCACGAGTGACGCCATTTATGGTCCATGCAGTTGAGTCTGCAATGTTGCTCTCGTGTACTTTGAATGTATATTTCCTATGGTATTCAGCTGTAAAATTTCCACGTGTTTTGTTAGCTACAGTTTTTGGAAAGTAAAACTGAAATCAAATATACAATCTCGCCGATTTGAGTGACAATTGTCTATAAGGCAAAAATTAAGATGTTAAGGATGAATCTCAACGGTTTGTTCAATTATTGTCATTTAAATTTTGACCATACCAATGACAAAATTGAATTTCTTTTATTGAAGCGGCCTCGAATCTCGTCAATATATTTGTTATAGTCTGGGTCATTCTATTTTGCCCAAACCTGTCTGTCCGAAGCAAAGTTTGTGTGTAAGTTTTTAAAATCTAGAATTTGATATTTCATCTTGTTGAGTGAACCATGTATTAGTTCTAACATAAACATATCCCATCAATATTGGTGGGATATATCAAACTCTAAACCTCAATCTCTAAACCAACTTCTCCTTAAAAAACGCAATCGTTCGTTCCCAAGCGAGCTCGGCAGCAAGTTTATCATAGCGTGGAGTCGTGGTGTTATGAAACCCATGATTGGTATCAGGATAAAAATGAACGGTATACTCTTTGTCATTCGCTTTTAGAGCGGCTTCATAGTCTGGCCAGCCTTCATTGACGCGCTTGTCGAGTTCGGCATAGTGAATAAGTAGTGGTGCTATTATCGATTTGGTTTCTTCAGCTGTGGGCTGTCCGCCATAAAAAGGAACGGCCGCTTTTAGTTCTGGCACACGTACAGCCAACATATTGGAAACACTGCCGCCATAGCAAAAACCTACAATGCCGATATTTCCGTCACAGTTCTCATGATTTTTGAGGTAGTAAAATGCTGCTATAAAATCTTCCAACATTTCATCGCGATCCCTTTGTTGTAACATCGTTCTGCCATCATCATCATTGCCAGGATAGCCACCTAAAGGCGATAAACCATCGGGTGCAATACTGATGAATCCAGCCAAGGCTGTTTGTCGCCCCACATCTTCAATGTATGGGTTCAGTCCTCGGTTTTCATGTACAACGATGACACCCGGAAGTTTCCCTGAAATATCTTTGGGCGTGGACAGTAAGGCCTTGATGCTGCCGCCACCTTTGGGAGAATCATAAGTCACATAATCAGATTCTAATCGTGCATCATCTTTAGACACTAATAAAGTGGTCACATAATCGGGAGACATAAAACTCAACAAAGAACCCACGGTGAGCCCACCAATAGCATATAGTGATAGTTTTTCAACAAACTGGCGACGTCCGATTTTATTGTGGGCATAGTCGTCATAGAGTTCAAATAATTCTTGGTGGATATCTTCTTTTTTAATTGGTTTCATGATATGTCATTTTAATGTTCTTAAAGTTAATCTTTTGGTGCCAAACAATGAAACCATACTAGCTCTTAAATTCTACGAATTTGATTGAACATTGTCGAAGCAAGGATTTGCTGTCGTCAATGCTATTGGTTCAAAAATCGTACAAGAGGCTTAATGAAACTTTCAAATTTTTCAATATGTGGTAAATGCCCAACGTTTTCTATTTCTACCAGCTCCGAATTCGGTATTACTTTTTGTGTTGCCTTTCCAAGTTTGTCATATAATCCCATCGTTTTTCGAACTTCTTCTATAACCAACGGTTTTCCTAATGCGGTACGATCTCTCGTACCAATAATAAGTAACGTAGGTGCTGTAATATATTTAAATTCATAGACTACAGGTTGCGTAAAAATCATGTCATACGTCAAGGCAGCGTTCCAAGCAATGGTTTTATAATCCGAATTCAACGTCCAACCAGCAAGCAAGTGGACCCATTCGTCGTATTCGGGTTTCCATTTGTTGTCATAATAATTGACCAATTGATATTTTTTGATGCCTTCATAGCTTTTCTCAAGTTCATTTTCATACCACCATTCTACGGGTTTGTAAGGCACTTTCAATTTCCAGTCCTCAAGGCCTATGGGGTTTTCTAAAATAAATTTCTCCGTAACGTCAGGATACATCAATGCAAAACGAGTCGCCAACATTCCACCCATCGAATGTCCTAATATAGCTGTCCTTTTTACTTTTAGGGTGTCTAATAATGTTTTGGTGTTTTGTGCCAATTGTTGAAATGTATAATGAAAATATTGAGGTTTAGATGATTTCCCAAAGCCTATCTGGTCTGGAACTATGACACGATAACCTTCATTGGTTAATGCCTCAATGGTGGTTTTCCAATAGGCACCATTGAAATTTTTACCATGAAAAAGCACAATGTTTTTACCGTTATAATTTTGTGGCTCAACATCCATATAGGCCATCTTTAATTGCTGCTCTTGTATGTTTAAGTTGAGCGTTTTAACAGTGTAAGGATAGTCGTAATTGGACAATTCAATATCTAACCACTGTAAATTTTCGGTTTGTGCTTTAGAAACTTGAATTGTCAAGAATAGTATTGCTATGGCTATTAAAATTTTTTTCATAATATCTAGATTATTAGGTTTTTTAACTTGTTGTAAATATCAGACGGTGACTCTATGGTATCTTGATGGACCAAATATACTTTCATTAATCACTGAAAAAGAGACAACCAGTCTATTTGTCTCAACTAATTTATGGATTTCACAGAAATGAAAAACAAAAAATGTGAGAATTAAAGCGAATTGTTATTGATAAACTCCGAAAATGTTTCTCTGTACTGATCCGAGATGGTGATACGTTGTTTGTTGATGATGATCTGACTGCGCTCAATAACCTCAATATTTTTTAAAGACACTATAAAGGAACGATGCACTCTCATAAATTGAGTGCTTGGCAGTTCTTCTTCTAAAGATTTTAAGCTCATTAAGGTTAAAATGGGTTTGGTATTATCTTTTAGCCAAATTTTAATGTAGTCTTTTAAACCTTCAAAATACAGTACATCAGCTAGTTTAATACGGAGTTGCTTATATTCTGATTTTACAAAAAGAAATTCCTTTTCTTCAGAAAGAACATTTTGCTTATTTCCTTTTACTAATGTAAACCACGCACTGGCTTTGTTGGCAGCTGCTAGAAATTCAGCATAATCAAACGGTTTTAGCAAATAGTCCAAAGCTTCGACTTTGAAACCTTCTAATGCGTATTGGTCAAATGCTGTGGTAAATATGACACGAGTTTCTTTGGGCAACATTTTTGAAAACTCAATCCCTGTTAAATCTGGCATCTGTATGTCCAAAAATAATAAATCAACAGGTTCATTTTTAATGAATTCCATGGCTTCAATGGCGCTACTGCACTTTTTTTTTAGCTCTAAAAACGGTGTTTTTTCCACATAGCTTTCCCCTAAATTCAAAGCCATAGGCTCATCGTCCACGATCACACAGGTAATTTTTAGGCTGTTCATTATTTACGATGTTTCTATTTCTAAAAGTACATTAAACTCTTCACCTTTTGAGGTTGTTTCAAAGCGATTTTTATTCGGATATAGCAATTGTAGTCGCTTTTCAACGTTTTGAAGTCCAATTCCTGAACCGCTTTTATCATCCGTTCTTTTAGGGAAATTTGCATTTTCAATCGCAAATCGCACTGTTTTTTTATGTACTGTCATCTCAATGTTTATCTCACTTTTTTTACTTGCTGAAACGCCATGTTTGAAAGCATTTTCTATTAATGAAATAAATAATAAAGGTGCTATTTGAATGCCTATTATTTCTGAAGGAAAACTGTACTTGACCGTCGTTTTGTCTGATACGCGCAACTTCATCAAATCAATGTACTTTTTCATGAAATCTATTTCTTTTGAAAGCGGAACTAATTCTTCATTCGTATCATACAACATATAGCGCATCAGCTTACTTAAACTGTGAATCGATGTTTTGGCCTGATCTGGTGAGATATCTACCAAGGCGTAAATATTATTTAGCGAATTAAAAAAGAAATGCGGTTGCAATTGGTAATGCAGATGTTGCAATTCGGACTTTAGTTTAATATGAGCCGCCTCCTTACGTTCTGCTTCTGTTTTATTCCAGCGAATTGTTGTTTTTATCGCAATTGAAAAAAGTAAAGGCGCCATATACGACAACATTTGTATGTAGAAAAACATCTTGAAAGGTGGTCCATTGCCATCATCATTTGATGGTTTTTTCATTAAATGGCTGTAGAACGTATTTTCTATTTGCTCCTTTAAAATAATGAATAAAGCAATCATCGCTAAATTGATAATCACAAAAAAGAGCATTTTCTTAGCGAATAAAAATCGATCGATTAGTATAAAATAATTTATATAAAAAATGATGGCATAAAGCGCTAAAGGAATCCAAAAATGTGCTATAATCCTATCGATCTCTAGTGATTGTCCAAACGATAAAACATAAGGCATGCTGAATAATACCAGCCATACAAGTATATGGGAAAAGATGATTATTCTTTTATTTTTATACATAGGATTATTTCTAAACTACTCCGTTTTAAATATCTAATTTCCTTTGACAGGACAACCAATCGCTTTCGTTAAGTTGGGATCTGGTTTCTTGCCACTTTCCAGTGAAATAATCGCATTTTCAACATACTTTTCAGTTACATTTTCAGCTTCCCTTGAATTGTTATCGATAGTACCAATGTATTGCACTCTTCGTTCTTTATCCAAGAGAAAAACGTGAGGCGTCCTTACAGCTCCATATTGAGAATATATGGTCCCATCATCAACCAAATAAACAAAAGGAAATACCTTTTCCTTTGCTCTTGCCTGCATCGCTTCAAAGCTTTCTTTTTCGTTTTCCTGGCTACTGTTGGGGTTTATTGCCACTACTGAATATCCTTTAGGAGCGTATTCTTTGTGCAACGCAATTAAACGATCTTCATACATTTTTGCAAATGGACATTCGTTACAAGTAAAAACGACAATATAACCCTTTGCATCTTTGATGTCTGACAATGAAAATAATTTGCCATCACTATTTTTAAGTTTAAAAGCGGTGGCTACATCACCAATTTTATACCCACCAATTTCCTCTAGGGTTTTTGTTTGTTCAGGACTGTGACCACCTTTTGGAGGCCCTTTACGTTCGCCATTTTCTGGCGGTCCTTTTCTTTCTTGTGCGAAAGTGTTAGTAGTTATAAAAAAACTACATAGTAAAACGATTGCTGTGAGGCATAAACTGTTTTTTTTCATTGTTTTGGATTTATTTATTAATTGTTTGATTGATGACATATTCCAAGTCTTGCAGACTAGTAAAAGCACGTTCGTGAAATGAACGTTTTTTGTTATTGAATACTATGGTGAAGGGTATCGCCCCTGACCAATTGGGATCAATTTTGTTTATCCAGCTGTTAGAATCAGGATCATCGAGTAATACCACTTTAGAAGTGATGCCATTTTTCTTTAGAAAAGGCTTAAGCTTACTCTCAATATCTTTTGGAAAATCAAGACTTACTAGCAAAACATCTACATCAGGATTGTTTTTTTCATATGCTTGAAAAATAGGCAACTCTTTCACGCAAGGAGCACACCACATTGCCCAGAAATTAACGATATAGGTTTTTCCCGACTTCGTATATAATAAAGATTCTAATGAATCAAAATCATAAATAGGAATCTCCTGTTCCTTTACGCTACTAGCAAGTGTCTGTGATTGAAGCGGTGTTACACTAAAACCATAACATAAAAATAGGAAAAATAGTCCCAAGAACTTCTTTTTCATTATTGAGCTGTTTTTATTCATAACGTAAAGCAGTTATTGGATCTAAAGCTGATGCTTTTCTCGCTGGGTACCATCCAAAAAAGATACCAGTTACAGCACAAACAGCAAACGATATAATGATAGAATACATGGCAACGCTTGTGGGCCAATTTAAGAATTTTTCTATAAAGACCGTCGCTCCAAGCCCTAAAATGACGCCTAACACGCCACCTGTAATACTTATTAGAATCGCTTCGATTAAAAACTGCATTAAAATATCAGATCCTTTGCCTCCTACTGCTAAACGCAAACCAATTTCTTTTGTACGTTCCTTTACGGATACATACATGATATTCATAATGCCAATCCCACCAATCAATAGCGAAATACTTGCGACTGCCACTAATAGGATAGTCAACATCTCACTCGTAGAACTAAAGGTAGAAATGAGTTCTTCCATAGAACGCACAGTAAAATCATCTTCTTCATTGTCCATCAATTTGTGTTGTGAACGCAAAATTTCCGTCACTTGTGTCACGGCTTCAGGTGCGTCATCCTCACTCACAGCCGACGCCATCACTTGGTTTAAGTAATCAATAGCCAAAATACGTTTTTGAACCGTAGTGTAAGGCGCAATCACAACATCATCCTGATCTTGACCAAAGGTATTTTCGCCTTTTTCTTCTAAAACCCCAATGACTTTGAACGGAATATTATTAAATCGTATCATTTGCCCAACAGGTTCTTGTCCATCAGGAAACACATTATCTACAACCGTTTGACCAATCAACACGACTTTTGAAGCGGATTGTACTTCGGCATCCGTAAACATACTTCCGCTTTGTAAACCCACCACTTTTATATTGAGATACTCTGGATTGACACCATAAATAGTACTTGGCCAGTTGTTGGAACCATTGATGACTTGTCCGCCACCATTCACCACGGGTGTGATATAACTTAATGTTGTTGCTTTTTCTTTTATGACTTCGTAATCTTGAAGCGTTAAGGTTTGTTTATCCCCACCACTTCCTCTTGCGGGTCCTCGGTCATCAGCGCCTGGGCGTATGGTAATCATATTGGAGCCCATATTGGAAATGGAGCTACGAATGCTTTCTTTAGAACCTTCGCCTATGGCGAGCATAGCAATAACCGATGCCACACCAATGATGATGCCTAACATGGTTAGCAAGGTTCTAGTTTTATTAAGAACGATGGCTTTGTTTGCGATTTTTAATAGATTTAAGACTCTCATAATGCTTCTTCTTGTTTAGGTAATTTTGCTAATTGTTGTGCTGCAGATTGTATGTTGTGATTGTTATAATCTTGCATAACCTCTCCGTCCTTTAATACAATCGTTCTGTTGCTGAAAGTTGCGATATCGGGTTCATGGGTTACAAACGTGATGGTGATACCTTGTTTATTCAACTCTTGAAACAATGACATAATCTCATATGATGTTCTGGTGTCCAAATTTCCTGTAGCCTCATCGGCAAGAATCATCACAGGATTATTAACTAACGATCTTGCAATGGCAACCCGCTGTTGTTGTCCTCCAGAAAGTTGCGAAGGTGTATGATCCATTCTATCTCCCAGCCCTACCAGTCTCAAGGCCTCAATCGCTCTGTTTTTACGTTCTTCGGTGGATACTTTGCTATTGTATAATAAAGGTAATTCAACGTTTTCAAGGGCCGATGTTCTCGCAAGTAAATTGTAGGATTGAAAAATGAATCCTATTTTTTCATTTCTAATGGTTGCGAGTTCATTTCGGCTCAAATCCTTTACGCTGACACCATCTATTTCATAAACGCCCGATGTTGGTTGGTCCAAGCACCCTAAAATATTTAGCATGGTACTTTTACCCGACCCACTGGACCCCATGATGGTCACAAATTCGCCTTCCTTTATGGTAAATGAAACACCTTTTAAGGCATGGACTGTTTCGGTTCCCATGGTAAACTCACGTTTTAAATCTTCTATTTTAATGATTTCATTGCTCATGACTTCTATGATTTTTTCTTGGCTCCTGGTCGTTGTGGCATAAATGGACTTTCGCTTGTCTTTCCTTCGCCAGCTCCTGATTTTGAAACGCCTTTTAAGTTGTACACTAATTTCTCGCCTTGGCTGATACCGCTCAAAATCTGAACGTTGACACCATCGCTTGCGCCAAGCGTCACGGTTTTTGGAAGGATGGAACCATCTGTATCCAACACCCAAAGTGACGTTTCTTTTGTAGAAATATCCGTTGTATTAACTGATAAATGATGCTGTACATTATAGAGTGCCAAGGTTTCAGTTTCTGGTTTAAAGTTGATGGCTTTGGCTTCCGCAGTCAACACATCATTTAATTCTAATGTGTAAATCGAAATGGTAGCAGTCAAACCTGGTTTTAGTTTCAAATCCGGATTATCCGCTTTGATGACTACGGTATAAGTCACTACATTGGAAGTCACTGTCGGGTCTAATCGTACTTGGGTGACGACACCTTCAAAGATGTCTCCTATATAGGCATCCACTGTAAATGTAACGCGTTGTCCTTCTTTGACTTCGCCTATGTCTGCTTCATCAACATCTGCTTCAACCTGCATTTCCTTTAAATCCTGTGCGATGGTAAACAAGGTCGGTGTGCTATAACTCGCTGCAACGGTTTGACCTTCGTCAATGGCTCGTGATAAAACCACGCCATCAATTGGAGAGTAAATATTGGCATAGCCTAAATTGGTTCTCGCTGATTGCAAGTCTGACAAGCGCTGTGTAACCGTTCCTCTTGCCGTTTGATAATTGAACGAGGCATCATCAAAATCTGATTTGCTAATCACTTGATTATCGTAAAGGGTTTTTTGTCTATCGTAAATCGTCTGCATGTAATTTCTTTGGCTCACCGCATTATCATAAGCGGCTTGCGCCTGTGTGGTAGAAGCCAGAAGGTTTGTTTTGTCAAGTTCGGCTATTAGCTGTCCTTCCTTCACCACACTATTATAATCGACATATATTTTTTCCACAACGCCAGAAACCTGCGTTCCAACTTCCACTTGTGTGATAGGTTCCATAGTTCCAGTGGCAGTCACCATCGTGGTGACATTTTCCTTTTTGGCCGCTATGGTCTGCGCTTCTATAATAATCGCATCGTCTTTACTGATAAAAATGTACGATACGGCAGCAAGTATGACTATGACAATACTAGCGATGATGATGTTTTTTTTAGTTTTCATTTGATAGTGATTAAAGATTGATATCGTTTCCTTGATAAAATTGTAATAATTGATAGTATAAAATAGTGAGGTATTTGGCCTGCAAATAGTTCTGTTGTGCGTTGGTGTATGTGTTTTGGCTGATGACCAAATCAGTAGTACTTAAACTACCCAATTCATACTTTTTCTGTGCAAGTGTGTATGACTGTTCCGAAGCTTTTTTTGAAGCTTCAGCAGCAACCACTTGTTCTTGCGCGGACATGGCATTCTGGTAAGCAGTTTCTACTTTTTTATACACCTCTTTTTCGGTGTTTTGTTTTTGTATTTCTGCTTTTTCAATATTGATGGTTGCCCTTTGTACAGCCGCTTTGGTTTGGTTTTTATTGAAAATTGGAATCGTTAAAGACAATCCAACCCGCTGATTGAAATTCACATTAAATTGGTCAGAAAACGTATTGTCATTGATACTTGTATAGCCAGAGCCTACACTTCCTATTAACGATAAGGTGGGAAGAAAACCGCCTTTCGCGATGTCAAGTTCTTTCTCATTGGCAGCAATAGTTAGGATGCTTGCTTCCATTTCTGGGAGATAATCGACAGCCTTATTATAAATGTCAATACTGTTCAATTGCAGATGTACCAAATCCATGTTGTCATCTAGGGTTTCAATCTCCATCGTTTCAGATGGTGGCAACTCGAGCAATTGTTTTAGCGCAATGATGTATTGTTGGTAGTCATTTTTAGAGGCGATCACATTGTATTTGTTGGTCGCAGCCTGACTTTGTGCTTCCGTGTAATCGCTCAACGAAATAGTACCAGCATCCAATCGCGCTTTGGCTCTCAACACTTCTGTTTCTGAAGCCGATAAATTATTTTCGGCAATCGTGATACTTTCTTTACTATATAGGGCTTGTAAATAGGTTTCCAAAAGATTTAAAACAATGTTATTCTTTTCAACTTCTTCTAAAAACACACTTTGCTCAAACAGTATTTTGTTTTGCTGAATTTGATTGTTGAGTTGATTTCCTTGGAACAAGGTCATTGAACTATTAATGCCAACATTTGTGCTGTGGATCTGGTCTGTGACGAAATTACTTGTAATCGGGTCAATGGAATTTCCATTTGAAAAAGTTTGTGATGCACTACCAAACAGATTCGGTAATCGTGACGATTTAGCCGCACTATAATCGACTTCTGCAAGACTTTTGTTCAATGCCGCATCTTTCACCGTAATGTTATTTTCCAGAGCGTATTCAATAAGATGTTCTAAAGACCAGATTTTTGGTGTGGTTTCAGAAACTTCCTGGGCGAAAGAAAACTGTGTCAATAAGAAACTTGCGATGATGAGATATAATTTCATTGTAATGTGTTTTGAATTAACATTACAAATGTGAAACTATACGCATCCTTATGAAACCGTAATCGACGTTTGGTGAAATTGTCTATACAGAAAGCATTATTTTATCGATGGAGTTTTTTGGGATTCTTTACTAGAATGCTTAAGTTTTGAAGGATGTAAGGTTTAATGGACCTAGAATAATTAAATTTTTGGCGTAAGTTACTTTTAACAAGATGGTGGTTTTCCAGTGTGAATTAGCCCGAAGTAGAGAGATGTTTTAAGGGCTTAATTAATTTTAACGATCGTTTAATTTTATCGCCGTCCAAAAATCCGTCGAGGTGAACAACTTCTTTAGCCTTATGATCTGCACCTCTTAATTTGATTTATATAAAATTTGCTTTTCAGATTGTGGTGAATGTATTTTGTTTTAGAATAAAAAATAATAGAGTATGGAGGTATTTCATTTGTAATATTTGATTGTATGAATGGAATTTAAGTTCATTAGTATTCATCCTCATAAATTCCCAATCGATTCTTTACGCAACGTAACTCCTCTTGTAGCTGTTCTACTTTTCCCAAGAGATTCATTACGGTGTCAATCCCTTCAAGATTGAGCTGCAAATCGTCGTGCATACGGATCATAGATTCCAAATCCTTGATATGGTCTTGATGAACGCATGGCGACTGCTCAATGGTTGTGATTTCAATAAGACCATAGTCGTTTAAGCCATCAAGAAATTTGGTTTCCACCTTATAATGTGTACAAATTGTTTTTAGCGGAATATATCTTTGTTCGTTCATGAGTTTAGATTTTTAAGTTCATTGAACAGTTCTTTTTCTTTTGCGGATAGGTTAGTTGGCATTTTAATGTGGTATGTAATATACAAATCGCCAAACTGTCCTTCTTTTTTGTAAACAGGAAAGCCTTTGCCTTTTAATTTGACCTTCGTTCCGTTTTGGGTTTCTGGCTTTATAGTTAATTTTACTTTGCCATCAAAAGTGTTCACAGTAACCTCGCCACCCAATAAGGCAGTGTATAAATCGATAGTTTCTATGCTGTAAAGATTGGCACCATCCCGTTTGAAATTTGTATTGTTATTAACCGAAAACTGAATCAGCAAATCACCATTCGGTCCACCATTCCTGCCTTCGCCACCTTTTTCTTTAATTTTTATGACCTGACCATTTTCAACGCCAGCAGGAATGGTTAGTCGGATATTTTTACCATTAACGGTCAGCACACGTTTTTCAGTTTCAAAAACATCTTTTAGATCGAGTTGCAATTCGGCATTAAAATCCTGTCCTCTAAAACCAGCCGTTCGTCCCCGACTTCCAGAAGCGCGACCACCAAACATAGACTCAAAGAAATCTGAAAAATCCTCGCCACCAGAAAAGTCTTGTCCTGAAAAACCTCCATAACCACCAGTATTCTCATACTGTCCTTGCGACTGATGTTGGCGCTTTTGCTGTTCAAACTGATCGGCATGTTTCCAATCTTTACCATATTCATCGTATTTTTTACGACTCTCTTTGTTGCTCAACACTTCATTAGCTTCATTAACTGCCTTAAATTTTTGTTCGGCGTCCTTATCATTCGGGTTGAGATCAGGATGGAGTTTCCGTGCCAGTTTGCGGTATGCCTTTTTGATTTCAGCTTCGGTGGCGTTTTTTGGAATACCTAGTATTTTGTAATAGTCTATAAATTCCATGGATGGGAAGTGATATTATATTTTTTGTTATTTAATTCTTTATTATCTACTAAATTAGCCATTTTTTCTCGGTAATTCAATTGTTTTCCTGTAAAGAAAACCCTTATTTTTGCCGCATGAACGATACGCTTCAAGAATACATTCCGCATCAAGCGATCCCGTATGTTTTAGAGTTGTTAAAACATGACAACTTGATAGTTAAGATAAAGAATGAACGGAAGACGCGTCATGGCGACTATCGAAAGTTGCCCAATAATAAACATCAGATTACCATTAATTCCAATCTGAATCACTATCGTTTTTTGGTTACATTGATTCATGAAATTGCACATTTTGAAGCCTATCAAAAACATGGACGCTTCATTAAACCTCATGGAAAAGAGTGGAAGCAGACCTTTCAATATTTGATGTTGCCTGTGTTAAATCCGATGGTTTTTTCAGAGGAGTTGTTGCCGTTATTGGCAAAGCATTTCAAAAATCCGAAAGCAAGCAGTGATACCGATGTTAAATTGGCATTTGCTTTGAAACAATATGACCAACCTAACGATAAAACCTATATTTTTGAGGTACCGTTAGGTGCACATTTTAAGTTGTATAACGGACGCGTTTTTAAAAAAGGAGTGAAACGGAGAACACGCTATGAAGGTGTTGAAGTGTCTTCAGGACGTTTGTATTTGTTTAATCCGAATGCCCAAGTAGACCTTATTCCTGCGAAAGCAGTCTCGACGGTTTCGCGATCGTGAATGCGAGTAAGATCTTTATTGAAGTGAAAATCCTCTATCCGTTTTAAACGACTATGTAGAGTAAAATAGAATTAGTAACACATAAAATAAGATTTCTGCTTATCGCAGGAATATGCGTATGAAAAATAAAAATTATTACGCCATCTTAATGGCAGGAGGAGTAGGTTCACGGTTTTGGCCAGTTAGCACACAAGACTTTCCGAAGCAGTTTCATGATATGCTTGGTACCGGAGATACTTTGATTCAAAAAACCTTCCATCGTTTGGCGAACTTAATTCCAGAAGAAAATATTTTTATTCTTACGAATGAAGCCTATAATAATTTGGTGTTAAGTCAATTGCCAATGGTGAAAGAGCGCCAAGTAGTGCTGGAGCCCGCCATGCGAAATACTGCGCCATGTATCCTTTACGCTGCTTTAAAGATTCAAAAGGAAAATCCGAATGCTGTAATGATAGTGGCGCCAAGCGACCACTGGATCGAAGACGAACAGACCTTTTCTAACAATGTGCAACAGTCATTCGATTTTTGTGAAAAGAATGATGCATTAATGACGCTGGGTATTCAGCCCACCTTTCCAAACACAGGTTATGGTTATGTCGAATTTGATAAAAATTACAAAGAGGCTATCAAGCCAGTGCATCAATTCCGGGAAAAGCCAGATTATGAAACCGCAAAATCATTCATCAGTCAAGGAAATTTTCTTTGGAATGCAGGCATTTTTATGTGGAGCGCCAAGAGTGTAATTAAAGCATTTCAATTCAATCAACCGGAATTGTTTGAGTTGTTTGAGAAAGGCATCAACCTTTATAATACAGACGACGAGCGCATGTTCATCTTAGAGAACTATGGCAAAGCAGAAAACATTTCGGTAGATTATGCTATTATGGAATCATCTGATAATGTGTACGTGTTGCCGGCCGAATTTGACTGGAACGATCTCGGTACTTGGGGAAGTCTGTATGACAAACTTGACAAAGATACAAGTGGCAATGCTGTAGTGAACGCTAGAACCTTGACTGAAGACGCGTCAGGTAATATGATTCGTACCAAAAACGATAAGATAGTCGTAGTGGATGGATTGAAAGATTATATTATTGTAGATAAGGAAGACGTATTACTGATTTATCCGAAGAGCAAAGAGCAAGATATTAAAAAAGTACTTCAAAAAGTGAAGGATTCTTTTGGAGATAATTTTGGTTAATCAATTAGCAGCTCGTACATCATAATTTAAGTTCACAATGGAAGAAAATAAATTCAATTTTTCGGAAGAAGACGACACTAAAAAAGATAAAGCCTTAAGGAAGGAATCTGAAAAGAATGAAAAAGCACTTGAGGAAGAAGCTCTGAAAAAAGCATCCCAGCTTGAACAGGAAAAACAGCAGAAACTTCAGGAAGAAGCCCGAAAAGAAAAGGCGGCCGAAAAATCCAAGGAAGCCTTGAAAGAGGATGCAAAGGGATTATGGGTAAGCATCAAACGCTTTTTTAGAGAACTTCTTGATTTTAGGGACGATACAGATAGAGATGCTACCTTGGCAGCTATCAAAGGAGATATTCCGTTTAAAGGAGCTACTGCCTGGATTTTAATTTGCTCAATTTTTGTGGCTTCCATCGGTCTGAACGCCAATTCTGCCGCTGTGGTCATTGGTGCGATGTTAATTTCACCCTTAATGGGACCGATACTTGGGGTGGGACTTTCCATTGCCATCAACGATATTGATACACTGAAACGCTCTCTGGTCAACTTGTTGATCATGATTAGTTTAAGTTTGTTGACCGCCTTTCTGTTTTTTAAGTTTTTTCCATTAAGTGAAGATACTTCAGAATTATTGGGCCGTGTAAAACCAGATATTCGCGATGTACTTATTGCGTTCTTTGGTGGATTGGCTTTGATCATTGCAAGGACCAAGAAAGGAACCATTGCGTCAGTTATATTTGGTGTAGCTATTGCAACAGCTTTGATGCCGCCATTGTGTACGGCGGGTTATGGTTTGGCGAAAGGCAATATGGAGTATTTCTTGGGGGCCATGTATTTGTTTACCATCAATACCATCTTTATCGCACTGGCCACTTTTCTGGTAGTTAAAATATTGAAATTCCCAATGCTCAAATATGCCAACTCGGCTAAACGTAGACGTATCGGGCAGATTGCGACAGTGATTGCGGTTATTGTTATGATTCCGGCGATTTATACGTTTATCGATGTATGGAGACAAAGTACGTATGATGTCGCGGCCAAATCATTTATAGATAAGGAACTGGATGCCTTGCCTCATGCCGATTTTATAAAGTCGAATGCGAGATATAAATATTCTGGTGTTAAAGGAGAGCAATCACTTTTGGAATTCAATAGTTTTGGACTGGATGAGATCCCAGAGAACACGATATCAGTTTTAAGAGGAAGATTAAAGGATTATCCAGCACTTGCTAATACCAAATTGATATTTAACCAAAATAGATCCAAAAATTTGGATAACATGCGTTATATGTCGGAACTGCGCTATCGTGACTCCTTGGATTTGTTATCACAGTCAGAGAAAATTGCGTTTTTGGAGAACAAAGTAGCAAAACTCTCAAAATACGAAGCATTACAAATACCTTTTGAAGTTTTGACCAAAGAGGTCAAAATCAATTATGAAAATATAGAACGTTTATCCTATTCAAGTGTCATTTCCTCCAATTTTGAAAAAATCGACACCGTAGCGGTCTTTACCGCAAAATGGAAAGATGCGACTGAAGAGGTGGTAATTACAAAGGAAAAAGACAAACTCTATCGATGGCTAAAACAAAAATATAGTTTAGATACCCTGGTGGTGAAACGGGAGAATTAAATTAAGAATTAAGAATTAAGAATTAAGAATTAAGAATTATTTTGATTATCCACTGAACACTGAACACTGAACACTGAACACTGAACACTGAACACTGCCAAGTCCCTTAAACATCCTCGTCCAAATACATTTTCTGTACCCGCTTGAATAAATCCGAAGAATACACAAAATTGGTCACAGCTGCATTGTCTGTTTTGAAAATGTTCTTATTGGAACCTTCCCATTCTTTGAGTCCATCTTTTAAGAAAATAATCTTTTCACCAATTTCCATGACCGAGTTCATGTCATGTGTATTGATCATTGTCGTGATATCATATTCTCGCGTGATTTCTTGAATTAAATTATCAATAACTGTTGCAGTTCTAGGGTCTAGACCAGAATTTGGCTCATCACAAAAAAGATATTTGGGCTTGTTGACAATTGCTCTTGCAATGGCGACTCGTTTTTGCATTCCGCCCGAAGCCTCACTGGGCATTTTTTTGTGGGCATCTTCAAGATTGACACGTTTCAACACAAAATTTACGCGATCATCCATTTCGCTTTTGCTTTGTTTGGTAAACATTCGTAAAGGGAATTTCACATTTTCGGCAATCGTCATAGAGTCGAATAAGGCACTGCCTTGAAACACCATTCCCATTTCCGCTCTCAAATCACTTTTTTCATCGGGTGATAGTTCAGAGTACGCCTTTCCATCATAATTGATAGCACCTTGCTCTGGAATAAATAGTCCTAGCAAACATTTCAAAAAAACCGTTTTACCAGAACCACTCTGTCCAATGATCAGATTGGTTTTACCTTTTTCAAATGTTGTGCTGATGCCTTTTAAGATTTCAGAATCGCCAAACGATTTGTGTATGTCTTTAACTTCTATCATCCTCCTGCAAGTAACATTTGAGTTAATATGTAATTTAATAGGATAATCATCACACTGGTCCAAACAAAGGATGTTGTACTCGCCTTACCAACTTCAAGAGCGCCACCTTTCATATAATAACCATAATATGAGGGAATTGTTGCCAGCAAAAATGCAAATACAAATGTCTTAATAAAGGCATACGCCATATGGAAAGGAATAAAATCCATTTGAACACCTGTGATATAATCATCTAAAGTACTAAAGCCACCATACACACAAGCTGCCATACCACCTATGATTCCTAAAAACATTGCAATGGAAATCACAAACGGATATAACATTAAAGCGATAAATTTTGGAAACACTAAATAATTAATAGCGTTGATCCCCATGACTTCCAAAGCATCAATTTGTTCCGTAACGCGCATGGTCCCAATACTTGAGGTGATGAATGAACCAACTTTACCAGCCATAATAATGGAGATAAAAGTAGGAGCGAACTCTAAAATCACAGATTGTCGTGTGGCAAATCCAACTAAATATTTGGGGATCAATGGATTGTCAATGTTCAAGGCCGTTTGAATCGTTACAACACCTCCAACGAAAAACGAAATGAAAGCCACAATTCCCAAAGAACCAATAATGAGGTCGTCAATATCCTTAAAGATCAATCGCTGCATCACAGACCATTTAGTCGGTTTGCGGAACATCTCTTTGATCATCAAAAAATAAGCACCAATATTATGTAGATAGGACATAGTGAAATTTGTGACTGCTAAATTAAAAAATTCTATAACGTGATGTACCTTATTAACCTTTATTTAAATTCTGATTGTGTTAAAAACCGTATTTTTGAAATTTACAAATGAATTGAATGAATATGAAACAAGTTTTATTAATGTCTCTATTGGCAGTGTTTGCGGTGTCTTGCCATGCACAAAAAAAATCTGCTGCGCCTTCGAGTGAAAAGGTGTCCATTGAAGGGAATCCAAAATTGATAGTAGGTATTGTCGTTGACCAAATGCGTTATGATTATCTAACCCGTTTCTATACGAAGTATGGCGAAGGCGGTTTTAAACGGATGATGAATGAAGGTTTTAATTGTAAAAACAATCATTTCAACTATGTGCCAACTTATACTGGACCTGGACATGCGTCTGTTTATACTGGGACCACGCCAAAATATCATGGAATAATCGGTAATGATTGGTACGATAAAGAGTCTAAAAAAAGTGTGTATTGTGCTGGTGATGATTCTGTCGAAGGTGTTGGAATGACAGGATACGCTGGACAAATGTCTCCACAACGAATGTTGACCACCACTTTTGCTGATGAGAATCGCTTGTTCACACAAATGCAGGGTAAAACCATCGGGATTGCCTTAAAAGATAGAGGTGCTATTTTGCCTGCAGGTCATACAGCTAATGCAGCTTATTGGTTTGATGGAAAGGAGAACGGTTTATGGATTTCAAGTACGTTTTATATGAAAGACCTGCCAGATTGGGTCACCAACTTTAATGATTCAGATGCGGCCCAATCGTATTTAAAGGAATGGAACACACTTTACGACATTTCAACTTATACAGAAAGTGGTAAGGACGACAATCTATATGAAGGCGGATTTAGAGGGCAGGAAAAAGCAACCTTTCCTTATGATTTAAATACATTAAAAGAAAAGAATAACGGCTTTGATATTTTGAAAGCGACACCTTATGGTAATAGCCTAACGACCGATTTTGCACTTGCTGCCGTTGATGGCGAACAATTAGGTAAAGACCATATTACAGATGTTCTGGCAGTCAGTTATTCAAGTACGGATTATGTTGGTCATAATTTTGGTGTAAATTCTAAAGAAACACAAGATACTTATTTGCGACTTGATAAAGATTTGGAACGTCTGTTTATTGGTTTGGATGAAAAAGTAGGCAAGGGGAATTATACAGTTTTTTTAACCGCAGATCATGGAGCTGTGGATGTGCCTTCTTATTTAAAATTCTCACGCATTCCATCAGGTTATTTTAACCGAAAAGATTTTAGTGACAAGCTTTCAGCATTTTTGCTCGACCGTTTTAAAAGTGATTCGCTGATTGAAAACACCAGTAACAATCAGATTTTTTTGAATCGTGACATTATGAAAACCCTTGAATTGGAATTGGATGAGGTGCAGGAAGCGATTGTCGCCGAAATAATGAACTATCCAAATATTGATAAAGCTTACACAGGCGTTTCCATGCGAGAAACCTCTTTTTCAAAGGGAATTGAGGAATTAATTCAAAATGGATTTAACCAGAAACGTTCGGGGGACATTATTTATGTGTTTGACCCCTCTGTCATTTCTTACGGCATTACCGGTTCAACACATGGAAGTGGTTTGAATTATGACACTCATGTTCCGTTATTATTCTTCGGAAAAGGTATCAAACACGGACAAACTTTTGAGAGAACAGAAATCACAGACATTGCTCCAACGATTTCAGCGTTATTGGGTATTAGTTTTCCTAACGGCTCTTTTGGACAACCTTTAGGATATGTTTTTGGTTCATTTTGAAAAAGCGAAAACTCTATATTTTCATCACGATTATCATCGTTTTAGGCGTTTATGGTTACGAGCACTCTTTGAAAGAGGAAGCTGTGACTGCTATTGTTGAGAAAGGTAAAGATGCCAAAACCAATACTAAAGAGTTTTTTCTGCCAACAAGTACAACAGGACAAATCATTCATCACGAGAGTTATTCCTTGTCTTATAGCGAACCTCATGAACAAGCGGAATGGGTCGCTTATGAACTTAAAAAATCACATTTGTCACGTTCTAAATTCAAACGACCCTATTTTGAAATTGACCAAGCCGTTGAAACAGGTGCCGCTTCTTGGCGTAATTACAAAAATTCAGGATATGATAGAGGTCACTTGTGTCCGGCAGCGGATCGGAATTATAGTCAAGAAGCACACGATGAAACATTTTTGACCAGCAATATCAGTCCTCAAAATCACGATTTTAACTCGGGTATTTGGAATTCATTAGAGCAGAAAACTCGTTATTGGGCCAGTAAATACGATGGCTTATTTGTGGTCACTGGAGGTGTCTTAAAAGGTGATTTAAAAACAATCGGCAACGAACGTGTTGCTGTTCCAGAGCAGTTTTATAAAATAGTTATGGACGCCAATAATGGCAAAGTGAAGATGCTTGGGTTTTTAATGCCTCATAATAAATCTAGTGAACCCTTATATGATTTTGTGGTACCCGTTGATTCTATTGAAAGCTTAACAGGAATTGATTTTTTTCCTGAATTGGAGGATGCTCTTGAAAAAGAATTGGAAGCAAAAAGCGATTATAAAGATTGGAGCTTTAACTGAATTTACTCAACATGCCTTTCCAACGTAGATTTCTTATAAATTCCCCCTGTTTTTGCGTTACCAAAAATTCAGATTTGTTTCGTTTTGCTTTAAAAAACCCGCTTATGTAATCCTTGAATAGGCTAAAGTTTTTCTTTTTATACGCTAATTTCAATGCGGAAATTAAGGTGATTACAAAACCATAACGCATTTTATACATCGCCTCGCCTTGTAGATGTTTGGACGATTTGTTGTAACTAATACCAGTTGGTTTTAGGTGTTTTACATGAAGGGATTCGTCCGTTAGAATGTCCCAATTGTAGAATTTTGCCAACAATTCATCCACGGTGTCCCAACCCATAGAAGGTTTCAATTTTCCTATTTCAAGAAAACAGTCTTTCCGATAGGCTTTTAAGGCACCACGAATATGATCTTTACGAGTCAAATTTTCTAAAACCCAATCACCATTTTTTTCAATATAACAAAAGCCTGAAGCCATACCGAGTTTTGGATTTGAATTGAAATGTTTAGATAGTTCTTCCAAATAATTAGGTGGAAAAATCAAATCAGCATCAAACTTACAGATGATGTCGTAATCGTCGTCAAGGGTAATAAGCCCCTTGTAAAAGGCATTGATGATTTTCGAACCAGGTAGATGTTTATCGGAAGAAATGGTATTGACTATTGAAATCCAAGTATGTTTTTTGACAAAATCATTCACAATAATTTCAGTTTCGTCCGAAGAATTGTCGTTTACTACCACCACTTTTTTTGGCAAAACGGTTTGTTTTGTCAAGGACTCTAAAGTCAAAGCAATCGCATCTTGTTCGTTATGAGCTGGGATGATTATTTGGATATTCAAAACAAGGATTTATGAGGATCATAAAGTTAAGCTCTTTCCGCGTAAACAATATAATATCTTGGTGTAAATAACCGAAGGAGTGGTCTGATTCCTAATTTTTTGGTAGGATTGGTCCAATGGTCTCTTGCGATAATTTTCCAACCAGCTTTTTCAAGGAGCCAATCAAATTGCCAATCTTCAAACTCGTGGTAATGTCTGTCCCACATATCTGTTTTGCTCCGGTAAGCTGATGCAAACCAGAGTCTCATTGGAATACTCGCAATCAATTTGTCAGCCTTAATCGATTTTAAAACAGTCAAAGGAGATAGTAAATGCTCAAATATTTCAAATGCAGTTACAACGTCCGCATCAGAATTGGCAATGTTGGATGTATCTACATCTAAATCTTCACCTTTTGTATTTTCTACATTATAACCTTCATTGGTCATATATTCCGTAAAGGGATTTTCGACTCCCAAATCCAAAATAGATGCGTCGGTAGGAATATTTTTCCTTAAGAATTCAATCGTTTTTTTGTAGCGTTTATTTGGAAACGTATGCTCGTACACTCGTTTTATTTTTTGGCAATATCGGAAAATTTATTTCGAAATACTCCCATAAGATGTTTTAATCCCTTTGATGAGAGCCGAACTAAAACCTTGGTGTTCCATTTCGTTGAGTCCAGCAATGGTGCAGCCTTTTGGAGTGGTCACTTTGTCAATTTCAGCTTCAGGATGATTGCCTTTTTGAAGTAGGAGTTCGCTGGCGCCTTTTACTGTTTGTGTTGCAATTTGAGTGGCAGTTTTGGCATCAAAACCAATTTCTATACCTCCTTGAATCATACCTCTTATAAACCGCAGGACATAAGCAATTCCACAAGCACCAAGAACCGTTGCTGCCGCCATTAATTGTTCATTGATGACCACAGTAGTTCCCAAAGCGTTAAATATGGTTTGAACTGTTTGAGTGTCACTTTGTGACGCATCTTTTGAAGCAATACACGTCATGGATTCGTTGACTGATGAGGCCGTGTTAGGCATAACCCTAAAAACTGTTGGTGAGGTTTCCAGTTCACTTAAAATGGCATCAATGGTAAAATCACTTACAGCAGATACCAACAATTTATCTTGAGTAAATTCTGAAGACACTTCTTTTAAAACGGCAGCAATTTGATAGGGTTTCACGGCAATTATGACTATTTCTGCATTTTTTACAGCTTCAACGTTATCTGAAATAACACGAACACCAACAGTTTCAAAAGACTTCAATAAGTCAATTTTCTGACGGGTCAATGTTAAATTGGAAGCTATAAACCCTTGTGTCAACAACCCTGAAGCAATGGCCTGCCCTAGATTTCCACCACCAATTATTGCTATTTTTTTGTCCATCTGTTGCTTTAGTTAAAAGATTTGCCACGGCTGCGTGAATATTTTAAAATGTATTCGCTTTGTCGTGGCAAGAATTTATAAAAGAATCTAATTAAGATTACTAATATTTGTAAACAATCGCATTTATGTTCATTCCAGCTCCAACGCTCGCAAACATCACAACATCACCTTTATGGATACTGTGACCTTCCAATTCGCCATTCAGAATTAAATCTAAAAGTGTTGGAATGGTTGCCACACTCGAATTTCCTAGTTTATTGATGGTCATTGGCATGATACGTTCAGGCATTTCCATATTATAAAGTTTGTAAAAACGTTGCACAATGGCTTCGTCCATCTTCTCGTTAGCTTGATGTATAAGAATTTTTTTAAGGTCTTTGATGTTAACACCACTTGCTTCCAAACACGCCTTCATAGCGGCTGGAACATTCGTAATGGCGAACTCATAAATTTTCCGACCATACATTTTAATATAGCGACGTTGGTCTGTCACTTCTGGATGATTGGTTTCGCCAAAATAAATAAAGTTTGCTTCATCAAGCGAATACGTTGCGGTTTCATGCGCTAAAATCCCACCTTCATTATCACTAAATTCAATGACAGTAGCCCCTGCACCATCACTATATATCATGGAATCTCTATCATGTTTATCAATGACTCTAGAGAGCGTTTCTGTACCAATAACTAAACATTTTTTTGCCATTCCAGCCTTAATGAATGCTGTAGCTTGGATGACACCTTCAACCCAACCTGGACATCCGAAAAGAATATCATAGCCTACACATTTTGGATTTCTAATGCCCAATAAGTGTTTAATTCGAGAGGCAACGCTAGGAACTGTATCGCTCTGTTCGGCACCATGTTTCACGTCTCCGTAATTATGTGCAACGATAATATAATCTAATTCTTCTGGATTGATATGGGCATCAGCAATAGCTTTTTGAGCTGCAAAGAAGCCGATTTCGGAATTCACTAATGATTTTTTGATATATCGTCTTTCACCAATTCCTGTAATGGCTTTGAATTTTTCTACAATAACTTCATTGGAATTATTGATTGTAGAACCATCTGCATTTAAAAATTCATGTTGGTAAAAATTCTCATTCTTTTCAATCTGACAAGGAATATAACTTCCTGTTCCAGTTATTTTGACGGACATAAAATTAGGGTAAATATGATTCAATCGACTAATGTACTTATTATTAGGTTTTGTTGACTTCATTTCAACAGATTTTTTGTCTAATATTATGAAATTATCAAAAAAACATAAATAATTTCATAAATATGCAACTAAAAAGCTCTCTAATAAAAATTTTCAAAAGAGAGCTCATAGATATTTTGGATCGGTTTATGCTTCCATATATTCCTCGATAGGTGCACAAGTACAAATTAAATTTCGATCGCCATAGGCATCATCAACGCGCCTAACTGCAGGCCAAAATTTGTTCTCTCGTACATAATCTAATGGATATGCGGCGGTTTCTCTTGTATATGGAAAATCCCAACTATCAGACGTCAACATTGCCAACGTATGAGGCGCATTCTTAAGCACATTTTGTGAGTCCTCTTTCGATGCTTTGTCAATTTCTTTTCGGATTGATAACATAGCATCACAGAAACGGTCCATTTCTTCCATACTTTCACTTTCCGTTGGTTCAATCATTAAGGTTCCGGCCACTGGAAAAGAAACTGTTGGCGCGTGAAAGCCATAATCCATCAAACGTTTTGCGATATCAGTAACTTCGATTCCATTTTCCTTGAAAGGACGGCAATCCACAATCATTTCGTGAGCTGCACGACCTCTTTCACCAGAATATAAAGTGTCAAATTGACCTTGCAAACGTTGTTTAATGTAATTGGCATTTAAAATAGCTGTCTTTGTAGCTTGCGTGACCCCTTCAGCCCCCAACATTTTTATGTAACCATAAGAAATCAAGCATACTAAAGAAGAACCGAAAGGTGCTGCTGAAATTGCGGAAATAGCTTGGTCTCCACCAGTTTTGATGATTGGGTTTCCTGGTAAAAATGGTACTAACTGTTTGGCAACGCAAATAGGTCCAACGCCTGGTCCACCACCACCGTGAGGGATGGCAAAGGTTTTGTGCAAGTTGAGGTGACATACGTCTGCACCAATATTTCCTGGATTGGTTAATCCAACTTGTGCATTCATATTGGCGCCATCCATATAGACTTGACCACCGTTATCATGAATGATTTTGGTTATTTCTCTAATAGCAGATTCATAAACACCATGAGTAGATGGATATGTTACCATTAAACAGGATAAATTGTCTTTATGTAAAAGGGCTTTTTCTCTTAAATCCTCGACATCGATATTTCCTTCTTCGGTTGATTTTGTTACGACCACTTTCATACCGGCCATCACGGCACTTGCAGGATTTGTCCCGTGCGCTGACGATGGAATCAAACAAATATTTCTATGATGATCGCCACGAGATTCGTGATACGCCTTGATCACCATAAGTCCCGCATATTCACCTTGAGCACCTGAATTTGGTTGCAAAGAGGTTGCAGCAAATCCAGTTATTTCGGTTAGTTGCTCCTCAAGTTTTTTCAACATGATTTGATAGCCTTCCGCTTGTTCAACAGGGCAGAAAGGATGCATTGTGCCCCAATTTGGCCAGCTTAAAGGCAGCATTTCGGCAGCGGCATTCAATTTCATAGTGCAAGAACCCAAGGCAATCATTGAGTGATTCAAGGATAAATCTTTGCGTTCTAGCATTTTCACGTAACGCATCAATTCTGTTTCAGAATGGTGCTTATTGAAAACGTCCAGAGTCAAGAAATCCGATTGACGTTGAAGTTCTTCGGAAATGTTACTCGCATCTTTGATAGCAGCCATTTTGATGGTTTCTTTTTCTCTGTTTTCAGCGAAAATTGCTATGATTTCGTTTGCATCGGCCAATGAAGTCGTCTGGTTGATTGAAATCGTAACCGTATCCGCATTTGGATAGAAGAAATTCACTTCATGACGCTCTGCGATTTTTTTTATGTTTGCGGAATTTGCTTCAATCTTGATAGTGTCAAAAAAGGATGTGTTTTTTTGTTTGTATCCTAGTTCTGTTAGTGCTTTTGCAACACTTGAAGCTGTATGATGAACCTTATCTGCAATGAATTTCAAACCTTTAGGACCATGAAATACAGCATACATTCCAGCCATAACTGCCAATAATACCTGCGCAGTACAAATATTTGAAGTTGCTTTATCACGTTTGATATGTTGTTCACGAGTTTGCAACGCCATTCGTAACGCTCTATTACCATTCATATCTTTGGTGACACCAATTATTCGACCTGGAATATCCCTCTTATAAGCCTCTTTCGTAGCAAAAAATGCGGCGTGAGGACCTCCATAACCCATCGGAATTCCAAAACGTTGCGTCGTTCCAACAACCACATCAGCACCGAATTTGCCAGGAGCTTCCAATTTTACCAAACTTAAAATATCAGCCGCAACCGCTACTTTTATTTGATTCTCATTTGCTTTTTCGATGAATGATTTAATATCACTTACCAGCCCATCTTTTCCTGGATATTGAAGGATGGCGCCAAAAAATTCAGAAGAAAAATCAAAGGTGTCTTCAGCACCAACAACTAATTCAACACCGATAGGATTTGCTCTAGTTTGTAAAAGTGATAACGTTTGTGGTAAAATAGCATCAGAGACAAAAAACTTATTGACGTCATTTTTCTTTTGCTCACGTTCTCGAACTGCAAACAAAAGACTCATTGCTTCGGCAGCAGCAGTACTTTCATCCAGTAAGGATGCATTCGCCAATTCCATACCTGTAAGATCGGTTACCATCGTTTGGAAATTCAATAAGGCTTCCAAACGACCTTGTGCAATTTCTGCTTGATAAGGAGTATAAGCGGTATACCAACCTGGATTTTCTAGTATATTACGTTGAATGACGGCAGGAACAATCGTAGGATGATAACCTAAACCAATGTAGGATTTAAATATTTTGTTCTTTTTTGACAACTCAAGAACATGATTTAAATACTCATATTCGGTCATTGGCTCATCAAGATTCAATGCTTCTTTTAAACGAATATCATCTGGAATGGTTTCATTAATAAGTTGATCCATGGTTGCTACACCAATAGTTTTGAGCATTTGATTTTGGTCATTTTCATCTGGACCTATATGACGAAGTGCAAAAGCGTTTGTGTTCATAAAAGAAAGCTTGTCTAAAATTCATTAATGGAGCACAAAATTACATAATTAATGACCATTTTTAGTTAAGTAAATCTAAAGTTTTTAACGATTAAGAGGTCTTATCAACACATTGCGTATTTTTGTTTTATGAGGGTTTTCAAACGACTTTTAGATTTTTACATTGATAGTAGTATTCATGTGGCTCTATCCGTTTTTTCTCTGGCATGGATTACCTTGATTAAGTTTGATTTACCTTTAGATTATTGGGTTTTAGCCTTTATATTTTTCGCTTCGATTACAGGTTATAATTTTGTGAAGTATTTTGGACTGGCAAAATTCCATCATCGAAGTTTGGCGAGTTGGCTTAAAATCATCCAATTATTTTCAATGCTTTGTTTTGTGTTGATGTGTTATTGCACACTACATTTACAGGTAATATCCTTGATTTATATTGCCGCATTTGGAGTGATTACGTTTTTATATGCCATTCCCTTTTTGCCCAAACATTTATTTATGGACCAACAAAAAAACCTTCGCAATATCGGTGGTTTAAAGGTGTATGTTATTGGACTGGTTTGGGCTGGCGTGACCGTATTATTGCCACTTCTAAATAGTGAATACGGTTTTGATGCTGATGTCTGGGTCACCACGATGCAACGATTTATTTTTGTTGTAATTCTTATGCTGCCTTTTGAAATCCGTGATCTTCAATATGACAGTTTGAAGCTATCCACAATACCCCAAAAAATAGGCATCAAAAACACTAAAATTATAGGAGTGCTTTTTGGAGTTCTTTTTTTCTTCATCGAGTATTTTAAAGATGAATTGAATCCGAATGAAATATTAATCTCCGGAATTATTGCCGTGATAATGATACTGTTAGTGTTGTTTTCGAGAAAACGACAAGCCAAATATTATAGCTCGTTTTGGGTTGAAGGAATACCGATGGCTTGGCTAGCCTTACATTTTGTTTTGTAGTTGCCGATTAAAATTTTCAACCAATTGTTCACGTTCCGAATTTTGAAGACATTGCACATTTGAAGTTTTCATGGCTTTGGTAAGATGCCTGTTTTTCTTTACATACGATTGGGTGAATCGACAATAGATATATCGAAAATTCAATTGAATCTTTTCCCACAAACTAGCTTCTCCATATTGTGATTTGTCACAAATATGAAAAGCCTCCTCGCAAGAAATGAAAAGAAAATTTGTATTCTTTTTGATATCTTCCATGTTGAAAGAATTTTTGGTTATGTTAGTTAATGCCAATTTTTTTCTAAACATTCGGCCAACTGTATTCTGGCGCGATGTAATATGACCCATAGGTTAGACGCAGTGATGTTCAATTCATTACAAATTGTTTCTGTTTCTTGACCCAATATTGTTTTCATTTTAAATACTGTCGCTTGTTTTGCGGATAACTTACTCAAGCAATCATATATTGCATCCCCTAATTCAGAATTTTCCATCGACTCTTCCGCATTTAAATAGCCTTCATCTTCAACACGTTCTTCAAGCCAGTCGCCAGCTTGGTCCTCATTCACATAGGTCATGCGTACTTCTGCTTTTCCTTTTTTGGAGTTGCTTTTCCGATAGTGATCAATTATTTTTCTCTTTAAAATAGAAATAAGCCAAGTACGTTCACTGGCTTCACCTTTGAAATTTTTCATCGATTTTAATCCAGCAAAAAAGGTGTCTTGAATGATATCTTTAGCTATCTCTCTGTCATTCACACGCGTAATCGTGTAATTAAAAAGATAGTCAGAATAAAGGTCAATCCATTTATTTGGATTCAGTTGATGCTCTGGCATTTTTCTATTGGCAATTTTGTCAAAAATAGCTAAATAAAATCAATTTTTAATTAGATCGGTTAAAGCAGGCGCTATCTCGTCAAATTTGAAGTTGAAACCGTTTTGAAGTAACCGTTGCGGGACGACGTTTCGACTTTTTAAAATGAGTTCAGTTTCGGTTCCTATGATTTGTGCGCCAAGTTTTAAAAGCCATGTTGGATGTGAAATTCCAATCGGAATGTTTAGAGTTGTTCTTAGGGCAGCCATTAAATTTTTATTGGTCGTTGGTCCTGGAACGCATATGTTAAAATTGCCTTCCAATTCGTTGCGCTGCATTAGAAAGTTAATGGCTCTTGCGAAATCTTCTTCATGGATCCAACTCACTTTTTGGTTACCGCTAGCTTGTTTTCCACCTAATCCGAAATGTGTCAATTGTTTTAAAGGAATTAAAGCACCGCCATTTCTGCCTAAAACAATAGACGTGCGTAAGGCAATTTTACGGGTTTTAGGATTTTTTATGGAATAGAATGCCTCTTCCCACGATTTTGCAATATTCATTGAGAAATCATCACCTATAATTCCAGTTGCTTCATCATTTTCATAAGCCGTAGAACCTTCATAAATTGTTGCAGTGGACGAATTGAACCACATTTTTGGTGGATTTTCACATAAATTGATAGCCAATCCCAAAAGATGAGTAGAATCGATTCTTGAATCGTAAATCAGTTTTTTGTTGGCTTCAGTATATCTACAATCTACCGATTTTCCGGTGAGATTTATGAGAGCTTCTGCATTTTCAAGCGATTCTGTCCATTCACCTAAATTGTTGGCATCCCAATAAATTTCATTGTCTCGTTTCGGATTTCGAGTAAGAATTTTAACCAAAAATCCTTTATTCAAAAAATAGATTTCTAAAACTTGCCCGAGAAATCCGCTTCCTCCTGCGATGATGATCGTTTTCATTTTGCTGATGTCTTTGTCGCTGTGATAATGTAATATCCAAAACTTTTCATGTGTAAACCTGATAAAAGTGCATAAAATGAGCCTTTCAGATTGTGTAAACTTTCACGCTTTAAAGATTTGGAAGAAAAAAGTCCTTTGAAAATAAAACCAATAATCGCAAAAGGAACGTGGAGCACGGAAGGGGCAACCCTAAAAGAGGCATCTTCTACTTGAATGTTTGTAAACCCTTCATTCTTCAATTTCTGAACCATTTTATTGATGGTTTCTAGCTTTTCTAAACTCCAGTGATTACAAAGCTTACGATATGAAATGTGTCCGCCATAACATAGATGTTCTTCGTCCTTTTTAAGAAATGCATCAGCAATTACAAGAGTGCCGTTGGGTTTTAAAAGCCTGAAGGCTTCTCTAATGGAGTGCCGGCTGTGTCCGCTGTGACAAAAACTTTCGATAGCTGTGGCGGCATCAAAACTGTTGGATTGGAATGAGGTATGGTTATAATTTTCCTTTAAGATAGTTCCTCTTGAACCTTTTAAAAGTTCATTTCCTTTGTTCACTTGAAAATTGGAAAGTGTTACGCCAAAAGCAGATAGATTTATGTTTTGTCTTAAAGCGTACCGCATCGTTCCACCCATTCCGCAGCCCAAATCGACCAATGTTGCTTTCTTTTTTGAAGAAATATTCATTCGTTTTAAAACTTGATTGTTCATTTCGTTGAGCATAGAATCTCGTTTGAAAGGATTTGTTTTAAATGGAATAAAATAACCAAAATGCATATTAAAATCGTTACTCCAAAATTTGTAATCTTCGGTGGCTTCATTATAAAAGTCAACCATTTCTATGGTGTTCTTTTCAGATTCTTTTTGATAGGTAATGGTAGTTTCCATATTTAGTGATTTAGAATGTTAGTAATGAATAAAAGAGAATAGATGATGGCGAAAAAGACAAAAAGCATATTCATGCCATAGCCGCCAATTTTGAATAATTGCTTTTTCGGAATGTCGTACATTGGATAATAGGCAATTTGTGTTGCTACTTTGCCCACCCAATAAGCGGCAATTAAACCAGTGATAGCGATAGCCAGGTTTGTATGGTTTTGTAAATCATTTGGAATAATGATGGCTATCAATCCAAAGGAGAAATTGAGGCCTTGAATGTATCTTCCATACGTTTTTGCAATTTCCTGATTTAATGTTTTAATTGTTTGACATCGTTATACCAATCAAAAACTTGATGACGAATGTATGGGTAAATGAGCGCTGTAAAGATTTGGCCAATTCCTCCTAGAATGATGAGCCAGTTTGGGATGTGAATAGTCATTTTTTCAATTTTTTTATGATAATTATGGTTAGATAAATCGCTAAAGTTGGAGGCATAGCCAAAAGGATATATATAAGTGGTTTAAAATAATTTTGTGCATTGGCGAATACAACCCATAGAAAAAAGAATACTGCTACAGATATGAGGTAAATTTGTAGACACTTGTTTTTTGGTTCGTCAAGAAATAATTTGATACCTATTATCACTTGAATGAATCCAGTCAGCATGGTTGAAATCAATCCGTAAAAAAGAAATTGTTCATCTAAAATACCTAGTAAACAAAGCATTACTGGTAAACCAACAGCAAATAAATTTAAGTGATGTGCAATTCTCATATTCTTAATATTTTATACTTTCAGAAAACATTGAAAGTATTGTTGAAATTTTTTTATTTCATCATTTTGATAAAAGACTTGGTAAGCCAGTTTTGTTTTTGACTTACAATTTTTTGGAGCATCTCATCTGCATTTTTGGATAAATCGTGCAAGGCTTTAGTTTGTTTAATCAATTCTTTTGTTTGTGCATTGCCATCATCCTTTATGGAAGAAATGTCGTCCAACACTTTAATGACCGGTTGTATTTCGCGACGGCTGCGTTCTTTAGCAATGATTCGAGCTAATTCTTGCACGTCCTTTTCAGTTCGGAAAAACTCTTTGCGTTCTCCGGGAATCAAGTCTTTGGTAACAATTCCCCAATCCATGAGTTGGCGTAGATTCATACTCGCATTCCCACGAGAAATCTGAAGCTCTTCCATAATGTCTTCCATAGACAAGGATTTTGTGGAAATAAAAAGCAACGCCTGAATTTGAGCCATTGCCTTATTGATGCCCCAAAGTGTACCCAGACTTCCCCATGTACTTATAAATTGTTCTTTTGCTTCTCGATATTCCATGACACAAATATACAATAATTTTTAAACTTTCAATAATTATTGAAAGTTTGATTTACTTTGATTAAAATAATTGAGCGGAGTTAAGGTTGATGACCTAATAGAGTAGTCAATGCATGTTTTAACTCCGCTCATATTGAGAAAGAATATCATTTTTATTTTTCTATGAGCCCAGCTCTTTTTAATAAGGCATCCGGTCGCGGTTCTTGCCCTCTAAAACATTTGTAAAGTACCATTGGATCTTCAATTCCGCCTTGGGACAATACATTATCCATAAATTTATTAGCGACTTCTTTATTGAAAATACCTTTCTCTTGGAAGAATTCGAAAGCATCAGCATCTAACACTTCCGCCCATTTATAACTGTAATACCCAGAAGAATAACCACCTTGAAAGATATGTGAAAAAGAAGTGCTCATGCAATTCTCTGCAACGTCCGGGAACAGTTGCGTGCCTTCAAAAGCCTGAAGTTCATGTGCTTTTACATTCTTAATCGCTGTTGGGTCAATACCATGCCAGCTCATATCTAACAGACCAAAACTTAATTGACGCAAGGTTTGCATCCCTTCGTGAAAAGCCGCAGAATCCTTTATTCTTTTAACCAAATCCATTGGAATGAGTTCGCCAGTTTCGTAGTGTTTGGCGAAAAGTTCAAGTGCTTCTTTTTCATAACACCAGTTTTCCAGGACTTGACTTGGCAGTTCCACGAAATCCCAAAACACACTGGTGCCAGATAAGCTTGGATAGGTTGTGTTTGCCAACATACCATGCAATGCATGCCCAAATTCATGGAACAAAGTTGTCACTTCATTGAAGGTCAATAAGGACGGTTTGCTTTTCGTAGGTTTAGTGAAATTACACACAATAGAGATATGAGGACGATCATTTTCTCCATTCTTAATAGCTTGCGATTTATACGATGTCATCCAAGCGCCATTGCGCTTACCTTCGCGCGGGAAGAAGTCTGCATAGAATATAGAAACCAACTCCCCATTTTTGCCAGTCACTTTATAGGTCATGACATCTTTGTGATATTTGTCAATATTTGAGATCTCTTCAAAATGTAAATCATATAACTTTTCTGCAATATGAAATGCACCTTCGATGACATTTTCTAGTTTAAAATAAGGTTTTAGTTTTTCATCATCCAAATCGAACAATTTTTGCTTTAATTTTTCAGAATAATACGCTGAATCCCATTTTTCAAGAGCGCCGATATGATCTAAATCGCTAGCGAAATTCTGGAGATTGGTGATTTCTTTTGTAGCGGCGGGCTTTGCTTTGGAAAGTAATTCATTAAGAAATACTTCAACCTTTTCTGGAGTTTTTGCCATGCGTTCTTCCAAAACAAAATGTGCATGCGTTTTATAACCCAGCAATTGTGCACGCTCAAACCGAAGTTTGGCAATATCTAAAACATTCTGTTGGTTGTCCAAAGCATCCCCTTTGAACGCCTTTTTTCCTGCTGCAATGGCAAGTTTTTTCCGCAACTCACGATTATCGGCATAGGTCAAAAAAGGAATGTAACTTGGATAATCCAAAGTGAATAACCAACCTTCTTTATCTTTCGATTCTGCCAGTTGTTTAGCGGCTTCTATCGTTCCTTCTGGTAATCCTGAAAGTTCTTCTTCATTGGTAACCAGCATCTCAAAATTGTTGGTTTCTGCTAATACATTTTCACCAAATTTCAGCTTCAATTTGCTTAATTGTTTGTCAATCTCACGTAATTTTTGCTTTTTGTCTTCAGAAAGATTGGCGCCATTCCTAGAAAAACCTTTATATTTTTTATCTAACAAGGTTGTTTGCTCAACTGTTAAATTCAATGAACTCTTAACATCATAAACACTTTTTACGCATTTGAACAAGTCCTCATTCAAGGTGATGTCATTGCTGAATTCCGATAGGAGTGGAGAAACGTCTTGTGCTATCTTCTGAATGGTGTCATTTGTTTCGGCCGAATTCAAATTAAAAAATATGCTTGAAATTCTGTCCAATTGTTGCCCGGAAAATTCCAAAGCTTCGATGGTATTTTCAAATGTTGGCTTATCCCTTGATTCAACTATGGCATCAATTTCTTTTTTTGCTGCCTCAATGGCATTTTTAAATGCGGGCATAAAATCTTCATCCTTGATAGACGAAAAGGGTGCTGTGTTATAGGGAGTTGTAAATGGTGTATTTAGGATATTCATAATGATTTGTAAGAATTTTATTTGGTGCGTTGTTAAAGTTTGTTAAGTTTTGTGCAGTTGAACTAATAAAACTAAAATAATTCAACATGATAACAATATATTTTTATTTTTGCACGAGTTATATATAAACATCCAGAATGTTTCTCATATAATTGATTAATAGCGATAAAAACCTCGAAGGGATTCGAGGTTTTTTTTACCTCAAATCGTTGGAAGTGGCAATGACTTTTGCTTTCAACTCTTCCTTATAGCTGATGATTTTGTTCAAAACAGTTTGATCTGAACACCCTAAAATTTGTGCTGCCAAAATTCCCGCATTTTTGGCGCCATTGAGTGCAACTGTTGCCACTGGAACGCCTCCTGGCATTTGAAGAATGGACAATATGGAATCCCAACCATCGATGGAATTGCTGCTTTTTACAGGCACTCCAATGACTGGAAGGGGTGATAACGAGGCAATCATTCCTGGTAAATGTGCTGCACCACCAGCGCCTGCGATAATCACAGCAAATCCTCTGGTATGGGCGTTCTTGCCATAATCAAAAAGCTTTTCTGGGGTGCGATGGGCTGATACGATATCGACTTCAACTTCAATATCGAATTCTTTTAAAGTATCAATAGCGTCTTGCATCACTGGCAAATCGCTTTTGCTTCCCATGATGATTCCTACTTTATTCATTTAATTGGTTTTTAAGTTTGTAATTATCCAGTTTTTGATGGACTCAAAATTTAGTCCACCAAGTTTGGAAAGGTCTGTTGATGGCAGAAAGTAATAAACGCTCGTCACGCATACCACTTGAGCCATCAGATGCTTCAGAAATGATTTTGTTTAATTCTATAGATAGATTTCTCGAGATCATTGCGCCAGCTTTTCGAATGATTCTTTTTCTGTTTCTAATAACTTTGAAAGAATGTTTTTGCGCTTCATATCTTTTGAAGCCAAATCTTGAACGAGTAATAAGGCTTCATACAAATTGGAATCTGGAATGGTATCTATGATTTTATTTAATGTTTTTTTCTTTTCGATAACGGTCATAACTCGAAAGATTTACTCAAAAATACGAACTTATTCTGATATTACTTTAATCAAATTCTTAACATCCTCCGCAATAGTCCGAGCTTCATTGAGATCCTCATTCACAATGGTTACATGTCCCATTTTGCGAAATGGACGTGTTTGTTTTTTACCATAAATATGTGGAGTAACGCCTTCCATTTGCATAATTTCTTCAATATTTTTATACACAACATTCCCTTCAAACCCTTCGGCACCTACCAAATTCACCATCACGCCCGCAACTTTATTGTCAGTCTTACCCAATGGCAAATTTAATATGCAACGCAAATGTTGTTCAAACTGCGAAGTATAACTCGATTCGATGGTGTGATGTCCAGAATTATGTGGTCTTGGCGCGACTTCATTCACCAAGATGTCATCATTTTGAGTTTGAAACATTTCAACTGCCAATAAACCCACATGATTGAATGCTTGAGAAACATTTAAAGCAATTTCCTGTGCTTTCAAAGCAACTTCGGTAGAAATTCTTGCTGGACAAATCACATATTCCACCTGATTTGCTTCAGGATGGAATTCCATCTCTACAACAGGATAAGTCTTGACTTCGCCTTTTTCATTTCTACTGACAATGACCGCCAATTCATTCTTAAATGGAATCATGCGTTCCGCAATACATTCACCATCTATCAAGTCCTTTAAATCGTCTTTTGATCTGACTACTTTTACACCATTGCCATCATAACCAAACTGTGCTGCCTTCCATACAAAAGGTAATTGCACGCCGCCATTATCAATTGCGTCTTCAATTTCTGAAACATAGGCAAATCGGACAAACTCGGCTGTTGGAATGTTATGGTCTATATAAAATAACTTTTGAGTGGCTTTATTCTGAATGGTTCGTAGTGTTTTTGAAGAAGGAAAAACTTTGATGCCCATTTTTTCTAAAGTTTCAAGAGCATCGACATTGACATTTTCAATTTCAATGGTCAAAACGTCTACCTTCTTTCCGAAAGCGACAACGGTATCATAATCCATCAAATCTCCTTTCACGAACTCGTTGCACGCAATCTTACAGGGAGCTTCATCACTTGGGTCTAGAACAGAGGTGTAAATATCGAACTTACGAGTGTCATTGAGCAGCATTTTGCCTAATTGTCCACCACCAAGAATACCAAGTTTAAACTCTGAAGAAAAATAATTCATGTTGATTTCCCACAAAAGGGGTCGGTTTTTTGATTAAAATTAAGTTTTATATGATTTTAAACTTTTATCATACAAAAATACGTCTAATGTCGCAAAATCATGAGCCTAAACCCGAAAATTCAGGATTAGTTTGTAAAACAAAACCGTATCTTTGTATCTTTAAAAAAATAAAATTTCTTGATTAAATTACACGATCTATACTTTAAACCATTTATTTCTGAACAAGAAATACAGGATGTCGTTGCTCGTATGGCAGAAGAAATTGCCAAGGACTTGGGTGACGAAATCCCTGTGTTTATTGGTATTTTGAATGGGTCTTTTATGTTCGTCAGCGATTTTGTAAAGAAATTTCCAAAACCTTGTGAAATCACATTTATTAAGCTGGCATCTTACGAAGGTTTGAAATCCACAGAAGATATTCAAAGGTTGATTGGTTTAACCCAAGATTTGGAAGGTAGAACAGTCGTCATTTTAGAGGATATCATCGATTCGGGAAGAACACTTGAAGAAGTCCATCGTATTTTTAGAAATGAGAAGGTTAAGGAATTGAAAATCGCAACCTTATTCTACAAACCAGAAGCCTATAAGAAAGATTACAAACTCCATTATGTCGGTTTCGAGATTCCAACAAAATTTATTGTTGGCTATGGTTTGGATTTTGATGGTCTCGGACGTGATTATCCAGAAATTTATCAACTTAAAACAACACAACACATGACAAATATTGTCCTATTCGGACCTCCAGGAGCAGGAAAGGGAACACAAGCTAATTTTTTAAAGGAAAAATATAACCTTATTCATATTTCCACTGGAGATGTTTTTCGATATAATATTAAGAATGAAACGGCTTTAGGAATGTTGGCTAAATCCTATATGGATAAAGGGGAATTGGTTCCGGATAAAGTAACGATCGACATGTTAGCCGCTGAAGTAGAGAAAAATGCCGATGCGAATGGTTTTATTTTTGATGGTTTTCCACGTACAAATGCGCAAGCGAAGGCGTTGGATGAACTTATGGACGAAAAGGATTCCGTAATTAACGCCATGATTGCGTTGGAAGTAGAAGACGACATCTTAATAAAACGTTTACTAGAAAGAGGAAAAACAAGCGGAAGACCAGATGATGCGAACGAAGGTGTTGTAAGCCACAGAATTAAAGAATACTATAAAAAAACAGCGGTACTTAAAGATTATTATTCTGCACAAGACAAATATTTTGGTGTAGATGGTGTTGGAAGTATTGAAGAGATTACGGAGCGATTGAGTCAAGTGATTGATAAACTTTAGAAGGCGATAATCTTTATAGGGTTACAATTAATTTTTGAAGCATACGTTGTCTCAAATCTCGAATCTCAAATCTAACATCTATTAAAATGACAGAAGGCAATTTCGTAGACTATGTAAAAATGCACGTCACCTCCGGAAACGGAGGTAAAGGCTCCATGCATTTACACCGAGAGAAATTTATCACTAAAGGAGGCCCTGATGGTGGCGATGGAGGACGAGGTGGACACGTTATTATCAGAGGAAATGAAAACCTGTGGACGTTACTGCATTTGAAATTTAAAAAGCATTTCCAGGCAGGACATGGCGAACACGGAAGCAAAAGTAGAAGTACAGGAGCTGATGGTGAAGATGTCTATGTAGATGTGCCGTTAGGAACCGTTGTAAAGGATTCCGAAACTGATAAAGTGCTATTCGAAATCACCGAAAATGGTGAAGAAAAAATCATCGTAGAAGGTGGTATGGGAGGTTTGGGAAACTGGCATTTTAAAACGTCCACAAACCAAACACCAAGACATTCGCAACCAGGGAAGCCAAAGCAAGAAATGGACATTCTCATGGAACTTAAAGTCCTAGCCGATGTTGGACTGGTGGGATTCCCAAATGCAGGAAAGTCAACTTTACTGTCTGTAGTGACATCTGCAAAACCAAAAATTGCCGATTATGAGTTTACTACTTTAAAACCGAATTTAGGCATTGTAGAATACCGAGATTTCAAGACCTTTGTCATGGCCGATATTCCAGGTATTATTGAGGGTGCCGCAGAAGGTAAAGGACTTGGGCATTATTTTTTACGTCATATAGAACGCAACTCTATCCTATTGTTCCTCATTCCGGCAGATGCTAAAGACATCCATAAACAATATGAGATTTTGCTCGATGAACTTCGTCGTTACAATCCGGAAATGCTTGACAAAGATCGTTTGATAGCCATATCTAAATGTGATATGCTTGATGATGAGTTAAAGGCAGAATTAAAGACAGAATTAGACAAAACCCTTCCAATTGAATATTTGTTTATTTCATCTGTAGCTCAACAAGGTCTTACCGAATTGAAAGATAAATTATGGAAAATGCTGAATTGAGAAACCGTTTTTCGAAAAAAACCGTTTCGATCATCACATACTCCAACGATTCAGCATAGAGATAATAATTCTATAACAAAAACCTAAAATTATATAACTAGAACTACATATAATGCAGCATCTTTGTAGTGGTTGGTTAGTTAAGAAAGACCAAATGGACACTAAATCCTTTGGCAATAAATAAAGCAGACTTCTTAAAGTCTGCTTTTTTTTAAGAAAAGAATTGGAAAGTAATTACGTACTCTCAATACGCCACATTAAAATGACCCTAATGGCAACACAAACTCTCGATTTTTCACATATGGGCAGTATATCAGTTTGCGTCCTTATGGGAGTTTTATTTATCACATCCCATCTCCAAATAAGCAAGTCCATCTACATAAACCGCTCTCAAAACCATCAATGCAAAAAAATCACCCGACTATTTAATCTCCCACCTCCAACTACACATATTAACGATTCAACAATTCCACAATTTTCCATATCTTTAAAATAAAAAAACGATGAAAAATATAATAATGGTACTATTAGTGGGACTCATTACAGCCTGCTCCCCAGTTCGGGTTAGTTACGACTACGACAAAACCACAGATTTCAGCACATACAAAACCTATAATTACTACAGTCCACTCAACACAGGCTTGAGCGATCTCGACTCAAAACGGCTATTAAATAGCATCGACAGCACAATGCATTCAAGAGGATACACTATTTCTGACACTCCGGATTTCTTGATTAATGTACAAAGCAACGAATTCCAAGAAGCACAGCGGAACAATGTTGGTGTTGGTGTAGGCGGTGGTGGAGGCAATGTCGGAGGTGGTATTTCTATCGGCATTCCCGTTGGACAAGCAAATTTCAATCGCCAAATTATTTTCGACTTCGTTGACGACAGCAGATCAGGGCTTTTCTGGCAAGCTGTCAGTGAAAGCAGCTACAATCCAAAAACAACCCCTGATCAGCGGGAAGCTCAATTACAAAAAATTGTAGAAAAAGTACTCTTAAAATATCCGCCAGAGAAATAAATTCAATTTGGTTTCCAAATTAATAAACTGCGTCCTTGTTATTAAAGTATTTTTTTGAAATTTTGACACCGTGAAAGGAGGTCTCATCGAAATTTTTATTTAATATGTCATTTTTCAAGAAAATTGCTCTACTTTCAATCACATTATAGTTTGAAATTTAATTGGAATATTCAATATCGCTGCCTTAATTTTTCGTCCTTTATTATTAAATTGACAAAAATACCTAGACAAAAACACTACATATATAGCAAATCGGTAGATAACCTCGTGTATATTTATTAAAAAGTCTATTTTACACTACTGTAAAAACTTAAACGATATGAGTAAGAGTACTTTTTTATTATTAATAGCAGCCGTTTCAGCGCTTGGTGGATTATTATTTGGATATGATACAGGTGTTATCAATGGTGCACAATTTTATTTAAGCAAATATTTTGAGCTGAGTGATGCCATGAAAGGATGGGTTGTAGGAAGTGCACTTATCGGCTGCTTTTTTGGGGCCATTGTTGCAGGTCCTTTAAGCATCAAAATAGGTAGAAAGTATTCTCTGATTATTTCAGCCATCTTATTTACACTGTCGGCTTGGGGTTCAGGTCTTCCCTCCATGTTTCCAGAATCAGTGACACTGTTGGTGGCTTTTAGGATTATAGGTGGCTTGGGGATTGGCATCGCGTCTATGAATGCTCCAATGTACATTGCAGAAATCGCTCCTAGCAATATTAGAGGCCGAATGGTTACGTATTATCAGCTTGCCATCGTCATCGGTTTCTTCGTGGTTTTCTTGGCAACCTATTTCATTGGTACAAATCTCACCGAAGCCGAAAATATTCAAATTGGATGGAGACAAATGTTCTGGTCAGAATTGATACCAAGTGGTCTATTTTTGATATTACTGTTTTTTGTGCCTAAAAGTCCGCGTTGGTTGGCATTAAAAGGTAGGACTGATGAAGCGTTAGTTGTGTTGAGAAAAATCCATGACGATGAACAGGCAAACAAAGAAATATTTCAAATTGAACAATCCTTGAAAGCTGAAGACACTGGGGTAAAAGTGAATTATTTTTCTAAAATGATTTTGGGGATCATCATCATCGGAACCGTTTTTTCTATGCTCCAGCAATTTACGGGTATCAATGCCGTACTTTATTATGGTGCTGATATTTTCGAAAAAGCTTTGGGTTTTGGAAAAGAGGATGTATTGAAACAGCAAATTCTGTTGGCGTTTGTCAATCTCGTATTTACCTTTGTCGCGATGTTCACAGTCGATAAATTTGGAAGAAAGCCGTTACTCTATATTGGTTCCATTGGAATGTTAGTTGGATTTCTTCTTTTAGGTGTATCACTGCAACAGCAATCGGTTGGATTTATATCATTATTGGGTGTATTGATTTTCATAGGTTCGTTTGCGCTATCTATGGGACCTGTCGTTTGGGTATTGCTATCGGAAATGTTTCCAAACAGAATTCGTAGTGTGGCGATGTCAGTAGCTGTAGCGGCACAATGGTTCGCCAATTATATTGTTTCACAATCATTCCCAATTGTTATGGGAAGTGAAGTAAATAACAGTGCAACTTGGAACGGTTCTTTACCTTATTTTATTTTCATAATATTTATTCTTGTCATCGTATTTGTAACCTACAAATTCATTCCAGAAACAAAAGGGAAAACACTTGAAGAAATTGAAGGTTTTTGGAAAAAGTAATAACTGTTAAGAAAGTACTTCCGTAGGAGATGATTGCAATATATCGTATAATTGTATTAACTATTTACACTGAAATTGCAGCTACACTCCAAAATACTGTTTTGTTTTTTCCTGGTTTCCTCATTTCTAAATGCACAGGAACTTCCTCCAATCGAGTTGTTTATTCCAAAAGAATATGGAGCGGAAAATCAAAATTGGTCCATTTCCCAAGCGGACAACAAGTATATTTATGTTGCCAATAATAAAGGATTGTTAGAATTTAACGGTGCCAAATGGCAGCTGTATCCATCAGAGAATAAATCTGTTTTTAGGTCCGTAAATGTTATCGGAGATAGAATTTACACTGGCTGCTATATGGATTTTGGGTATTGGATGCGCAACGCATTCGGGAATCTTACCTATACTTCTTTGTCAAAAAAACTAAAGTTGTCTTTAATTGAAGACGAACAGTTTTGGAATATCATTTCTTCAGATCGATTTGTCCTATTTCAATCTCTCAATAGAATCTACATCTACGATTCGAATGATGATTCTTATAAAACCATTGATTCTGAACATACCATAATTAAGATTTTTAAGGTCAATGGCAACATCTATTACCAAAGTTTCGAGGATGGTGTGTATAAAATAGAGAATGGGACATCAAAACTTATCTGTGACAATGACATTGTGAGGAGCAATGTTTTAGTCAGTATTTTTGATTTGAATGGGAAATTGCTAATGGAAACTCAAGAGAAAGGGTTTTACGTTTGGGAATCGAACGAACTTACTAAATGGATCGTTCCATCATCAGAAATGATTTCAAAATTGAGCGTTTATAATAGCATCCAATTGAAAAATGGGAATTTTATCTTGGGAACTATTTCAAATGGAATGGTCCATTTAGATAAAAATGGAGAATTCATTTACAAAATTGACCAGACGAATAGTTTAGGAAACAATACAGTGCTGACATTATTTGAAGATGTTGAAGAGAACATTTGGTTAGGTTTGGATAATGGCATCAATGTGATAAACATGAAATCACCTTTCAGTATTTATTATGATGAAGAAGGTAAATTAGGTACTGTTTACACATCAATTATTCATAACAACCAATTGTTTTTAGGAACAAATCAAGGTCTTTTTTATAAAGATGTATCTAGTGAAAATGAATTCACATTTGTAGAAGGGACCAAAGGTCAGGTGTGGAGTTTAATTGAAATTGATGGTATTTTATTTTGTGGTCATAACGTTGGAACCTTCACAATAATAGACGATAAGGCGGAAATGATTACGAATACGCCTGGTACATGGACCATAAAGCCTTATCCATTCGCGCCAAACACTTTGCTGCAAGGAAATTATAACGGCATCAACGTTTTGCATAAACTAAATGGAAAATGGACTTTCAGAAATAAGCTCGAGGGTTTTCACATTTCAACCAAATATTTCGAGGTTCTGAATAAGAACACAATACTAGTAAACCATGAATATAAGGGTGTTTTTGAACTGGATATAAATGAGAAATTATTAGAAGTCAGTTCCGTTAAAAAAAATGCAGATATAGAGAAAGGTTTTAATTCAAGCTTAATAAAGTACAATGATCAAATTATTTATTCCTATGAGGGAGGTATTTTCAAATATGATGATGCCTCTCAAAAATTCTTAAAAGACAGTGTTTTGAGTGGTATATTTGAGCCCAGTCATTATACCTCTGGTAAGTTAATTCCAGACTCAAACCACAATAGACTTTGGGGTTTTACAGATAAGAATCTCATTTACATATCCCCAGGTAAAATGAGCAATGTCCCCAAAATTAATACGATTGCGTTTCCACAATCCTCAAGAAAGGAAATGGTGGGTTATGAGACACTTTCATATTTAGATGGCAATAAGTATCTCATAGGCACGTCAGCTGGATATGAGGTCATAGATTTGGATAGATTAAATCATAAAACCTATGATGTTTCAATCAACACGATTTTAAATTATGCCGTAGATGGCATTCCATCATTTTTGGATAAAGGAGAGTCTGTCCTATTTAAAAACAATCAAAACAACTTCGAGTTTAATTTTAGTGTCCCGGAATACGAAATTTTTTTAACGACAGAATATGAGTACAAATTGGAGGGTTATTATGATCAGTGGAGTGAGTGGTCCTCAAGTTCATCCGTTCTATTCAAAAATTTACCTCATGGCGATTATGCTTTCAGCGTAAGAGCAAAGGTAGGGAACACCATCTCGTCAAATGTGGCACAATATAAATTTAAAATTCAGAAGCCATGGTACATATCTAACTTGATGGTTGGGGTATACTTGTTGACTATTTTCCTCTTCTCGATAGTCATGCATAATGTCTACAAAAGATATTATAAAAAACAAAAGGAAATGCTGGTTAAAAAAAATGCAAGGGATTTAGAGTTAAAGCAGCTCGAGAACGAGCAACAATTGATGCAGGTGGAAAACGAAAAACTACAGCAAGATATTGATAACAAAAATAGGGAGTTGGCAATCTCCACAATGAGTTTAATAAAGAAAAATGAATTTCTGAATACTGTTAAAGAGGAACTGAAAAATGCAGACGATACACACACATTAAAACCAGTGATCAAATTCATAGATAAAAATCTGAACAATACAGATGACTGGAAATTCTTTCAAGAAGCCTTTAATAACGCTGATAAGGATTTTCTAAAGAAAGTAAAGTCCAAACATCCCTCTCTGACTCCAAATGATTTGAGATTATGTGCCTATTTAAGATTAAATCTATCGTCAAAAGAGATCGCACCTTTGCTTAATATTTCTTCAAAAAGTGTAGAGGTGAAACGTTACCGTTTACGAAAAAAAATGGATTTACCACATGAGTATAGCTTAACAAATTATATTTTAGAATTGTAGTGGCACTACAAATCCTTTTTATAACCAAACATTACCACTACAAAATTGATGATTTCGATAATTACCACGTTGTAGTTGTGAAATCATAAAATCCTGTTAAACCAATGTTAGCACTGTTAAATTGATGTAATCGTAAAAAATATACTGTTTTTTTGCGATGTATATTTATTGTAGTGTATGTTTTTGCGTAATTAACAACGTAATGTCATAGGTTTGTGATATAAGATTTAAAAATATGACAGCAAAAATTTTACGTTTATTAGTCCTCCTTATTTCAGCAACCACATTTGGCCAAAATGTGACCGTCAGTGGAAATGTTACCGATAGTGGCTCTAACCAACCATTACCTGGAGTCAATATTATTATAAAAAATACTAATAAAGGTGTCGTTTCAGATTTCGATGGAAATTATACTATTACCGATGTCCCGTTAAATACGGTATTAGTGTTCTCGTATGTGGGTTTTGTAAATCAAGAGATCGTAGTAAAAAACGCCAGTCCTATTAATGTCCTTATGGCTGAAGATGCACAGGCGCTTAATGAGGTGGTTGTGATTGGTTATGGTACACAAAAAAAGAGAGATTTAACAGGAGCAGTCGGAATTGTAAGTAGTGCTACACTGGACGAAATTAAACCGGTTAAAGTGGAACAGGCATTACAGGGTACAGTTTCTGGGGTCAATGTAACCACACAATCTGGAGCTCCAGGTGCGGGTTTGGATATAAGGATAAGAGGAGTTGCTACCAATGGTAAAAACGGACCGACCGTAATCATTGATGGTTATGTTGGTGATTTAAGTATTTTAAATCCCAACGACATCGACACTATTACTGTATTAAAGGATGCCCAAGCGGCAATATACGGAACGATCGGTGCCAATGGTATAGTTTTGATAACAACCAAAAGTGGTAAGGCAAATGAAAAACCAAAAATTTCTTACAACACTTATGTCGGTTTCCAAGAGTCGTCTAGGAAATTATCGCTGCTAAATTCAACCGAATATGCAATTTTGCTTAACGAAAGTTATGCCTCAACTGGAATGGCTTTACCCTTTCCAAATATTTCAGGATTGGGTGAGGGTACTGATTGGCAAGAAGAAGTGTTGAATGAATCTGTGCCTATTATTAGTCATGACATTAGTATCAGTGGAGGTAGCGAAAAAATCAAATACGCTTTTAGTGGTTCTCACTTATATCAGCAAGGCGTTATCGCTCCTAAAAAGACAGATTTCCGAAGAAATACTGCTAGATTATCTATATCAGCAGAATTGTCACCAAAGTTCAATATAAACGCCAATGCCATCTATACCTATTTAGATCGAGATAGTGTCAATGAAAATGGTTTAGGATCCGTATTGTTTAACGCGTTAAACTTGCCTCCAACCCTTCGTCCTCGTGATGATAGTGGAAATTTTACTTTGGCGCCTAATACAGGTTTAGGCATAGAAATTATCAATCCTCTCGCACAGATAGATAACACATTCAACGATTACGATCTTAAAAAACTGAACGGAACCGTTGGAATGGATTATCAAATTCTTGAAAACTTAAAGCTTACTGGCCGATTAGGATTCAATACCGCAAATAGTGAGAGAAGGGACTTTGCCAAAGAAGTTGATTATGGTGGTAAGGTATTTGACGTGGATCGTAGTAGAGTGACTCAAAATGCTATCAATGACAATGATTATTCTTTAGATATTTATGCTAATTACAACAAAAGTTTTGGTGATGTGCACAACGTTGATTTCCTTCTAGGTACGACAGCCTATAAACAATGGGGAAATGGACTCTTTGCCACAGGTTACGATGTGCCAAATAACGACTGGGCTTTTGCGGATATTTCATTAGCTCAAGGTTTTAGTGAAGCTAGAGATGTAAGTTCGTATGCTTATGATGAAAGACGACTTTCTTTTTTTACAAGATTACAATACGATTACAAAGGAAAATATTTGTTCTCTGCAATGTTGAGAAGAGATTCGTCAACCAAATTTGGACCTGGTAAAAAAGTGGGTTACTTTCCCTCGGCGACATTAGGTTGGGTCGTGTCGGATGAGGATTTTTTCGGGGATCCTGAATTCATTGATTTCTTTAAGATTAGAGCAAGTTACGGTATACTTGGGAATGATCAAATTGATAATAATCTATATTTAGGTTTGTTAGATGGAGAGGCAACGTATGTCTTCGATGGTGCCCTTATCAATGGAACGGCCATTGGTGTGCTTCCAAATCCTGATTTGCAATGGGAAGAAGCCAAAAAATTTGACATTGGTGTTGATTTTAGATTGTTTAACAACAAGATTGACATTACAGCAGACTATTTTATAGATAAACGTGATAATCTTCTGATTACAAATATTCCCGTTTCTGGTATTTTGGGTACTTACGCTCCTGGAGCCGGATCTCCAACAATCAATGCAGGTGCCGTCGAAAATAGAGGTTTTGAATTTGCAATTGGATATCAAAAGACCTTCGAAAATGATTTTAAATTTAAGGTCAATTATAACGTCACAACACTTAAAAATAAGGTTCTCGAAGTCAATAATGGTGTAGGTTTTATTGAAGGTGGTGCTTTTGGAGTAGGGCAATCGGCTCCTTCTAGAATGGAAGTGGGGCAACCAATAGGATATTTTTATGGGTATCAAACGGATGGTATTTTCCAAAATCAAGCAGAAGTGGACGCTCATGCTTCGCAATCGGCCTTGGGAGCTAATGCCTCACCAGGTGATATCAGATATGTTGATATAAATGGTGATGGTGTACTCAACTCTGATGATAGAACAAATATTGGCGATCCAATCCCTGATGTGACAATGGGTCTGAATTTAAATTTGAATTACAAAAATTTTGACTTTATTACTTATGTCTTCGCATCCATAGGAAATGATATGGTGAGAAATTATGAACGAACTCTGTCAGATGTCAACAGATTAAACTATGTATTGGATCGTTGGACAGGTGAAGGTACAAGTAATACAGTGCCAAGAGTAACAACAGCGGCTACTGCAAATAATGTGTTTAGTAATTATTTTGTCGAAGATGCGTCTTATGTTAGGATACAGAACGTACAATTAGGTTTTTCTCTACCGCAATCATTTTTAGATAAAGCTGGATTTACCAAAATAAGAATCTATACAGGTGTCAATAATTTGTACACATTTACAAAATATAGGGGTTTCGATCCTGGCGCATCCAATGGTAATCCGATAGGAGGAGGAATCGACTACGGTTTTTATCCGATTCCACGAACATACATCATGGGTCTAAATGTTAATTTTTAAGTTATGAAAAAAATGAAAAAAAATAAAATCACAGTTTATCTTTTAATCTTCATATTAACGGTGTTCAACTCGGCTTGTTCCGACGATTTCGTAGAAAGAGAACCTGTATATTCAATCGGTTCCGAAAACTATTTCAATTCCGAAGATGACTATAACAACGCATTGATTGGAGTTTATGATATTTTGCAATCGACTTATTTGAATGTTATTCTTGGTGAAATCGCATCTGATAATACACTTTGTGGCGGGGAAAGTGCAACTGACGTTATTGGATGGCAGCAAATTGATGATATGACTCATACGCCTGTAAATTCAGAACTTAATAAGCTTTGGGGTTTTATGTTCGCCGGTGTCAATCGTGCCAACTATATACTTGAATTCCAAGATAAAACAGATTTTGAAGGTAAGGAAGCAATCATTGCCGAGACACGTTTTTTAAGAGCCTATTTCAATTTTGAATTGGTCAAATGGTTTGGACCGATTCCATTGAAGGAAACTCGTTTTATATTGGGTGATGAAACAACTATTCCACGTTCGAGTGAGGAAGATGTCTATGCCATGATCGAAGCCGACCTTTTATATGCCATTGACAACCTTTCATACACAGCATCTCAAAGAGGAAGAGTAACAAAGGGTGCGGCACAGGCACTATTGGGCAAAGCATATTTATATCAGGACAAATTTTCAAGTGCGGCCAATATGTTTGATAACGTCATAAATTCTGGCCCGTACACCCTAGTGGAAAATTACAATACCATTTTTGAAGCCAATGGAGAAAATGGCACAGAGTCCGTTTTTGAAGTACAATACACAGATGTAGAAGGTGCAGGTTTTGACTGTCTGCAATGTAGCGAGGGTAATGTTGCGGTTGGTTTTAGTGGAGTGAGAAGTTATACAGGGCCTGTGTTCTCATCAGGTTTCAGCTTTAACCTCCCAGTTCAGGAAGTTGTGGATGAATTTGAAGAAGGAGATACCAGGAAGGATGTCGCCATCTTGGATATCGTTGAATGGGCCGCTGAAACAGGTGCCACTTATACCACTGGTTATGAACATACTGGTTATTTCAACAGAAAATATCTCCCAAGAGTGCGTAGTGCTGATGCAGCGGGAGATCAGAACCTTACCAATCCAAATAATTATAGAGCGATTCGTTTTGCCGATGTCCTTTTAATGGCTGCGGAAGCCTATAATCGTGGAGGACTAGATGATAATAGAGCGCAATTGTATCTCAATAGAGTGAGGCAAAGAGCTTTTGGAAATACATCTAATAATGTATCGTTGACAGGAACCGCATTGACAAATGCAATCTATCATGAGAGAAGAGTGGAACTTGTCGGTGAGGGACATCGCTTTTTCGATTTGGTAAGAACAGGTCGCGGAACTGAAATAGACGGATTTACTTCAGGTAAGAATGAAGTGTTTCCACTTCCATTGGAAGAAATACAATTTGCTGCTGGAAACTGGACACAAAATTCAGGTTATTAAAAAAGAATTAAATAAAATTAGACTATGAAAATTTTAAAATACACAATAAGTATTGCGCTACTGTTTTTCGCAATATATAGCTGCTCGGAAGAGGATGATATGGTGGACACCAGTCAGATTCCTGCCCCAACAAACGTATCGGCATCGGTAAGGGTGACACAAGACAACACAGGATTGGTGACCATTACACCCTTGGGTGAAGGAGTTGCCAATTTTAGCCTGACATTCGGAGATGGCTCTGAAGCTTCAGAAACAATCCGTCCAGGAGCCAGTGTAACTCACGTTTATGAAGAAGGCAGTTATGACTTAACCATCCACGCAAATGGCTTGAACGGATTGACCACGACTGTAAGTCAGCCTTTGGTAGTATCATTTCAGGCGCCACAAAATTTAATGGTGAACATTAACAATGACCCAACCATTTCAAAACAGGTGAATGTGACTGCAGAAGCAGAATTTGCCATGTACTTTGAAGTGGACTTTGGTGATGGAAGTGCACCAACGGAAGGTAACAACCAAGAAACCGTATCGCACATCTATGATGATGCGGGAATTTATACGATTACCGTTACGGCTTATAGTGCGGCAATAGAAACCACTGTTTATACTGAAGAGTTTGAGGTGACTGCCATATTACAACCTTTGTCGGCTGCACCAACACCTCCTGCAAGATCGGACAATGATGTGATTTCAGTGTATAGTGACTCTTACACAGATATCACAGGCACGGATTTTTATCCAAATTGGGGTCAAAGCACAACTTTCAATCAAATAACAGTAGATGGAAGTGAAATTATTCAATATGGAAACCTGAACTATCAAGGAATTGCATTGGGTACTCCAGCTGATGCATCCCAAATGGAATTTTTACACGTTGATATTTGGACCGCTGATGATAATGATGCCAAATTATCTCCAATCAGTTCCGGACCGAACGAAACAGCATACGATTTGGATTTAACAGCCCAGCAATGGATATCTTTCGATATACCATTATCATTTTTTACAGATCAAAATCCATTGGTGAATTTGGCCGACATCATTCAATTCAAGTTTGATGGTGATCCGGTGGGTGGAACTATATTTGTAGATAACCTTTATTTTTACAGAGCGCCATCTATTGCGTTTGATTTGGTTGGCACTTGGAAAATGGCTGAAGAAGCTGGTTCATTTGGTGTGGGTCCAAGTGTAGGTGATACGAGCTGGTTCGCTTGTGACGCTGCTTGTGTAACGATGAGAGAGTGCTATTTTGACGACCTGTATGTTTTTGGGTCTGATGGAAGTTTTACAAATGATTTAGGTGCTGAAAGTTGGATCGAACCATGGCAAGGAGGAAGCGATGCTTGTGGAGCACCTGTTGCACCACATGATGGGTCAGCTGCGGCTACTTATGCATACGACGCCGCTGCCGAAACTATAACCCTGAATGGAACTGGTGCTTTTATTGGGCTGCCCAAAGCAAATAATCAAGGGGAATTGCCAAATGTTGCAGTCCCGAGTTCTATTACTTATACAGCAACAGTTATTGATGAAAATACAATAAGTGTGTATGTTGAAGCGGGAGCAGGTGTTTTCTGGCAATACAAATTGGTAAGAGCAAGTGCTGCACCGTCGCCTTTAACGGGTACTTGGAAAATGGCTGAAGAAGCTGGCTCATTAGGTGTTGGTCCTGCAGTGGGTGACACCAGTTGGTTTGCCTGTGATGCTGGATGCGTGACGATGAGAGCATGCTATTTTGATGATACTTATGTTTTTGGAGCAAATGGTTCCTTTACAAATAATCTTGGTACTGAAAGTTGGATTGAACCTTGGCAAGGTGGTGGCGACGCCTGTGGAGCGCCAGTGGCTCCGTACGATGGTTCAAATCCTGCAACATTTGTATTCAATGAAGGGGCTGGTACTTTAACCTTAAATGGAACTGGAGCCTATTTAGGGCTTCCGAAAGCAAACAATCAAGGAGAACTACCGAATGTTGCAGTGCCTGATGCCATAACCTATAACGTCACTCTCGTAGATGAAAACACTATGAATGTGTACGTAGAAGCTGGTGCTGGGGTCTTCTGGCAGTACAAACTTGTAAGATTATAATTGAAAAAAAAAGAGAAGATGAAAAATTTAAATAAAATTATAAGTTTAATAGCATTGGTCATATTTTTTGCGAGTTGCCAAGAAGATGATTCCAATGTCGGTCCTATCGTTGCACCAACCAATCTTTCCGTAAGTGCGGAAATTGTGGGACAGGATGCAGATAATCCTTACGGAGATGGAAGCGGTGTGGTCAATTTTTCCGCTACTGCGGATAATGCGATAACGTTCCGTTTTGTAGCTCCAGGAAATCAACAGATCGCGCCGAGTGGCAATGCATCCATTCCCTTTACGGCTGCCAATTCAGGAGTTTATACTTATCACGTAACAGTAGTTGCTTTTGGTACGGGTGGTATTTCCACGTCCACAAGCATACAGGTTGAGGTATTTGTAGATTATGTTGCACCACCAGAATTGATTGAGACACTCGTAGGAGATGGCGATAGAAAATGGCGTATTAAGTCAGAGGCTCCAGGTCATTTCGGTCTTGGCCCTGTTGGAGGTAATATTCCCGTGGAATGGTATGGTGCTGGGCCAGGAGAAAAAGCTGGCGTTGGAATGTATGACGATCGCTATGTGTTTGAAAGTGATGGAACGTTTACACATATTACCAATAACACAAACGACGATCCTACAAATGACCCAAGCGGTACCGTCTTTGGTAGAAATACTTTGATCAATGAACTGAATGGTTCTGGGTCAGGAAATCCAGAAGGAGATGATATTACAAATTACCCTTATAATGATTATTCAGAAACCTGGAATATCAGTGCGCCAAGTAATGTTGAGACACTTACATTGTCTGGTATTGGTTTTATAGGCTATTATACAGGTGGCTCACATCAATACAGGATTTTTGATCGATCGGTCCCTAATGAATTAATTTTGGCAACTGTAGACGGCAACGGTGATTTTACGTGGTGGTTTACAATAACGTCCGAAGAACCAGGTGCGGGAGGCTTTACTTCTATTTATAATACAATTTTATGGGAAGATAATTTCGACACCGATGGTGCTCCTGACCCAACAAATTGGACCTTCGATCTTGGAACAGGTGATAACGGATGGGGTAATGGAGAATTGCAAACCTATACCGACAATGCCGAAAATGTGATCGTCGAAGGTGGCTTCCTTAAAATTACCGCGAAAGCCAATGGTAACGGTTATACATCGTCAAGATTAAAATCAGAAAATTTACGCGAATTTACATATGGAAGAGTAGAAGTAAGAGCTAAACTTCCAGAAGCAACTGGTACTTGGCCGGCCATATGGATGCTTGGTGCCGATTATGAGACCAATACTTGGCCCGCCTGTGGCGAAATTGATATTATGGAACAGACTGGTCAGGACAAGAATACAACCTTGGGAACATTACATTATCCCGGAGTCTCTCCAGGTGCAGGGAATGGAAATTCAATAGCAAATCCCACCTCGACCACAGAATTTCATAATTATACAGTAGAATGGACTCCAGATGTCATCAAAATTCTAGTGGATGATACTGTTTTTCATTCCTTTGCCAACACGGCTTCAACACCGTTCAACAGCGACTTTTTCGTTATTCTCAATGTCGCCATGGGCGGAAGCCTTGGTGGAACAGTAGATCCTGCATTTACAGAATCATCAATGGAAATTGATTATGTTAAAGTGTTTGAATAGATGAGAAATATCATATTCATATTTGTTTTATTTAGCTCGATAATTGCATTGGAGTCCTGCATGGACGCCAATGCAACTGTCATATCAAATGATGGGATTCAGGAAACTGAAATCGATTCCATTGATATTAAAGTCAACGCATTGTTATTGAAAATGACCTTGGAAGAAAAGATTGGTCAAATGAATCAATACAACGGTTTTTGGGACGTTACAGGACCAGTGCCGGGTAATGGGGATGCAGCACAAAAGTATGACCATTTAAAAAAAGGATGGGTTGGTTCCATGCTGAATGTAACAGGGGTCAAGGAAGTGAAGGCGGTGCAAAAAATTGCAGTCGAAGAAACACGCTTGGGCATACCATTGATTATAGGTTTTGATGTCGTACATGGATATAAAACCATCAGTCCAATTCCTTTGGCGGAAGCTGCAAGTTGGGATTTGGAAGCTATGAAATTATCTGCGCAAGTCGCGGCCGAAGAAGCGGCGGCAGCAGGCATTAATTGGACTTTTGCGCCTATGGTGGATATTTCCCGTGATGCACGTTGGGGAAGAGTCATGGAAGGTGCGGGAGAAGACCCATACTTGGGTTCTAAAATAGCCATCGCAAGAATTCAAGGGTTTCAAGGCGATAATTTAGCATCATCTAAAACCATTGCAGCCTGTGCCAAACATTTTGCGGGTTATGGTTTTGCAGAAGCGGGTAGAGATTACAATACCGTAGATGTTGGTACTTCCACACTCCACAATATTATTTTCCCGCCGTTCAAGGTGTCTGTCGAAGCTGGTGTCAAAACGTTTATGAATTCCTTTAATGAGCTCAACGGAATTCCCGCAACAGGAAGTAGCTATTTACAACGTGATATTCTAAAAGAGCAATGGAACTTTGATGGTTTTGTGGTGTCCGACTGGGGTTCCATGAACGAAATGATTGCCCATAGACAAGCAAAAGATCGCAATCAAGCCGCAGAGCTTTCAGTTAAAGCGGGCTCTGATATGGATATGGAATCCTATGCGTATGTTAACGAATTGGCGTCTTTGGTCAAATCTGGAAAAGTAGATGAAGCATTGATTGACGATGCTGTAAAACGCATCTTAAGAGTAAAATTTGAATTGGGCTTATTCGACGATCCCTATAAATATTGCAACGAAGATATAGAAAAAGAAGTCACAGGAAGCCAACGCTTTCAGGATGCCGTGTTGGATGTGGCAAAAAAATCAATCGTTTTACTTAAGAACAAAAACAACGTACTGCCTTTAAAAAAAGAAGGTCAAAAAATCGCTGTGATTGGCGCTTTAGCGAACGATAAAACAAGTCCCTTGGGCAGCTGGAGAATTGGTGCTGACGATAACACAGCGGTATCTGTATTGGAAGGGTTGAAAGCCTATAAAGGAAATACAATAACTTATGCCAAAGGTGCCGACGTAGCAACAGGAGAAGTACTCTTTCCAAAGGAACTGAACATCAATATGTCCGATAAAAGTGGGTTTGCTGAAGCAATTTCAACCGCAAAAAAGTCGGATGTGGTCATTATGGTATTGGGTGAGCATGGACTTCAAACTGGCGAAGGACGCAGTCGAACTGACTTAAATCTTCCCGGTGTGCAACAAGAGTTGTTGGAAGAAGTCTATAAAGTCAACAAAAATATAGTTTTAGTGCTCAACAATGGTCGTCCTCTGACCATCAATTGGGCAGATGAACACGTTCCTGCCATTGTCGAGGCGTGGCATTTAGGAACCCAGAGTGGTAACGCCATCGCGCAAGTACTTTATGGAGATTATAACCCAAGTGGCAAATTACCAATGACATTCCCAAAAAATGTGGGTCAGGTACCTATCTATTATAACCACAAAAGTACAGGGCGTCCCAACTTACCAGCCCCGGGAGAAGTATTTTGGTCACATTATTCTGATGTTAGCAACGAGCCATTATATCCATTCGGTTACGGTTTAAGTTACACCACGTTTGAATACAGCAATTTGAAGGTTACAATGGAATCGAACAACAAAGTACAGGTGTCTTTTGATTTAAAAAATACTGGGAAGATTAAAGGAAAAGAAGTAGCACAACTCTATTTAAGAGATGAATTTGCAAGTATCACACGCCCTGTTCGTGAGTTAAAAGGATTTGAACTAATTGAATTGAATCCGAATGAAACTAAACGTATGAATTTAACACTAACAGACCAAGAACTAGGTTTCTACAACAACAATGGCGAGTTTGTGGTAGAGCCTGGTGATTTCAAAGTTTTCGTCGGTGGAGACTCCAATGCAAGTCTAACTACTCAATTTATTCTAAAATGAAAAAACAAATCTTTGTAATAGTACTATTTATTTTTTGTTTGAATTTAACCGCACAAAAACTGATATTCGAAGAGCAATTTGATGGAACATCAGTAAACGAATCCAATTGGAATTTCGAATTGGGTGATGGTTGTCCTAATTGTGGTTGGGGCAATAACGAACGTCAATTGTACACCGAAGATAATGCGACTATAAAAGATGGAAATCTCGTCATTACCGCTACGAAGACAGATAGTATTTATAATTCATCAAAAATTACTACAAAAGGTAAGTTCGAATTTCAATACGGAACCATCGAGGTAAGAGCCAAATTAGCCGTGGGTCAAGGCATCTGGCCCGCCATTTGGATGTTAGGAACGAATATTTCAGAAGTAGGTTGGCCAAAAACCGGTGAAATCGACATCATGGAATATGTAGGCAAAAATCCGCACGAAATTCATTCCACCCTCCATACCCAAGACAGTCACGGACAATCTAAAAATACAAAGATTTCAACCCATGAAGATATTGAAGAGGGGTTTCATGTGTACAAAGCCAATTGGACCAAAGACGCCATCGAATTTTTTATTGATGATGAGTTGACATATACCTTTTCACCAGAAGTCAAAGACGAAAATACATGGCCATTCGATCAGCCATTTTACATCATACTAAATTTAGCCATAGGAGGCAACTTCGGCGGCCCAGAGGTCGATGACTCCATTTTTCCACAAGAATTCATTGTAGATTATGTAAAGGTTTATAAGAATTAAAAGTATCAAAAAAATTCCGTAGTCAACCAGTTTGTGTTAGATGTAAAGGGTGTCATTAATTATAATGGCACCCTTTGCCGATTATTGCAGAGAAATTATGATGGAAATCCGAACAGTTGACCTAATTTAAAATTTAAATGACATACATGATTTGGCACATATTTTAAAAGAATAAAAACCAAGAGAAAATAAGAAAATTAATCAACTATGGCTAAAACACAAGTTTGAAGATGGGCATCTACGACTGGACCAATTTGGAGCTTATTGGGAAGTACGGGATAAGAATGAAAAGCTGAAATTCTGACATTACAGATGAAATGACCTTGAGAAATCTAAGATATTAGTTCCTACACCAATATATTTTGATGCTGTGCGGCTTTTTTTTTTATAAAGAATTGACTGTTAAATACTTCACATGCCAATACAATCAAATCGCAAAATTACTAAAGTTGATAAAAGCACCCATACAAAAGCACTACACGCGCAAAGAATTATGACTCTTGAACATGAGTTCGTGAATTTGGTGACACACGTCTTCAACAATTTTTAAGAACAATATTTAGCAAATTTTCAAATAAAGAACATTATTTTTACGATGTATGTATTTTGTATGGGTGTTTTGAAAAATACTCAATGGATTGAATTAACTTTATTCAAATAGAAACGAATATTAATTAATATAATCCATTATGAAAAAAACTACTTTATTACTTATCTTTTTGACTGTGTCTTTTGGATATGCACAAACATTGCCTTTAGATTTTGAAACCGCCACCACATGGGGCGATTTTGGAGGAGGTGTAGTAACAACCATTGCGAACCCGCAAAACAATGCTGACAACAATTCTGCAAATGTGGGACAAATGGTAAAGAACGCAGGAGAAGTTTATGGAGGAAGTTCCTTGGGTTTAAGTTCAGCAATGGACTTTATTGCGAACAATACTTTTTCTATGAAAGTGTATTCAGTCAAGGCCGATACTAAAGTATTGATGAAGGTGGAAAACTCTACCAACGGAGCCATTCAATACGAAAGAGAAGTCACCATGACCATGATGAATACATGGGAAACAGTCACTTTCGATTTTTCTGCCATTCCTGCAAACACTTATGATAAAGTGGTGGTTATTTTTGATTTAGGCATCATGGGCGATGGCTCGGCAAATTTCACGTATTATTTTGATGACATTACCTTATATGACGATGGAAGTACTGGTGGTGCTTTAGCCTTACCTATAGATTTCGAAACAGAACCTTTGACGGATGATTTTATTGATTTTGATGGAGCTACAGCTTCAGTCGTAGCCAATCCACAATCAGTGGCGCCAAACACGAGTGGAATGGTAGCACAAATTGTGAGAGATGGCGGACAGGTTTGGGCAGGAAGTAAATTAGTTGTAGGTAGCAATCTCGACTTTTCAACGCTTGGAGGTATTTCCATGAAGGTATTCACATCGGCACCTGTTGGGACCACTGTTAAAATGAAGCTAGAAGGAACTGGCCAGACAGAATTGGACAGACTGACAACAGTAACAGGCGAATGGGAAACTATAACATGGGATTTCACAGGCCAACCCGCTAGTTTTAATAACATCGTATTTATGTTCGATTTTGGCAATGTTGGAAATGGTACAGCTGCGTCTACATTTCTTTTTGATGATATAGAGCAAATTGATCTATCTGGCGGACTCTCACAAATTGATATTCCAATCAATTTTGAAGGCGATACGACAAATTATACGGTAACAGATTTTGGAGGTAATGCATCATCATTGGTCGTCGACCCAACCGATGCAACCAATATGGTCATTCAAACTATCAAAACAGGAGGTGCTGCATTATGGGCTGGTACAACCATGTCCACGCCTGCAGGTTTTGCAACAGATATTCCTTTTACGACCACAGATACAAAAATGTACGTACGCGTTTGGTCTCCAGATGCCAATATCCCAGTGCGTTTAAAAGTGGAAGACCGTACAGACCCAACACGTTCTTGTGAAACAGAATCTGTGACGACTACGGCTATGACTTGGGAATATGTTGAATTTGATTTTAGTAATGAAGCACCTGGTACGGCTGCTCTTGATGTTAGTTACACCTTTGATATGGCTTCCATCTTTTTTAATTTTGGAACTGATGGTGCAACGGCTGGCGAGAAAATCTATTATTTTGATGATGTTTCTTTCGGAGCCGCTTTGAGTGTTAGCGAATTTAAAAATTCAGAAGTTAAAATATTTCCAAATCCTACACATAGTCAATGGACCATTCAAAGTAAGGGTATGATTTCTTCAATACAGGTTTATAATCTATTAGGAAAGGAAATTCTTTCTGCAGCACCCAATACATTAAATACATCCATTGATGCTTCGTCACTTCAAAGTGGTATGTATATTGCCAGAGTGACTACTAATAATGCAAGCCAAACGATTCGATTGGTTAAAAATTGATCGCCTTTTGATTCTAAATGAAAGAGTGTCATTGAAAAATGACACTCTTTATTATTTACTCATTTAAGTAATTTAATAATTCAACAAATAGCCACTTCTTAATAAAAGCCAACCACTCTTTTTATATTCAAAATAAACGATGTACTTTTATACTTGCTCACTTTATTGTTTTTAAACCTATGGTCACGCTCAAACAACTCGCCGAACAGCTCAACGTTTCTATCTCCACAGTATCTAAAGCTCTGCACGAAAGCGATGAAATCAGCAAGGAAACCATTGAGCGCGTCAAAGCTCTGGCAAAACATCTCAACTATCAGCCAAATAAAGTGGCCTTAAGCCTTAAAAGCAATAAAACCAGAACATTGGGAGTCATCATTCCTAATATTCTAAATCATTTCTTTGCAAAAGTTTTGTATGGAATAGAGGAGGAGGCAACAAAACAGGGTTACGACATCATTATCTGCATCAGTAATGAGTCTTATACTAAAGAATTGCAAAGCCTAGAAGTTTTAGGGAATGGCAGTGTGGATGGTTTCATCATTTCAATTGCTCAAGAAACCCAAATCAATAATCAGACACAACATATTGAGAGTGTATTGCAACAGAGTTTACCAGTCGTAATGTTCGATAGGGTTTCAGATACAGTGGATTGTGATAAGGTCATAATTGATGATTTTGGTGCGGCTTATGAAGCAACCACACATCTGTTGAATGAAGGTAGAAAACAAATTGTCCTATTGAGCAACATTGAAGAATTGAGCGTAGGTAAATTGAGAGTAAATGGGTATTTGAAGGCTCTCGGAGAAGCAAAAAATTACCAGAACAAACCCATTATCGTCCATATCGGAAATTCGGATACAATTGAAGATATCATCGAGAATTTATACAATGAAAACCCAAATACCGATGGAATCATATCTATCGATAACACCACAGGTGTCGTGGCATTGCACAAAGCCTTAAAAAAAGGCATTGATGTACCCAAAGATCTTTCCATTATTGGCTTTTCTGACGACAATGTTTTACCATTCACAGAACCAAAACTATCTACAGTGTCGCAGCATGCTGTTGACATCGGTAAGGCTGCCGTTGATTTATTGTTGGAGCGTCTAAAAAAAGGTAGTCAAATGGATAGCAAGATTAAAACTATAAAAGCCAATTTGATTTTAAGAAATTCTACAAAGTAATTTCATATATTTCTTCATACTATTGATTTTTAAAAATAGTGACTCCCGTTGCATTGAAAGTCGCAGTTCGCCATAGTATGTTCCAACTACTCAAAAGAGAGTAAGGTCCCCAATTTAATACACATGTAAAAGATATGCCACAGAATCTTGTGAAAATTTTAACCCATTTGGGTCAAAGCATCATTAATGTATTGCTTAATTTTAGTTTTTATAAAAAATTAAAACAGCTTATGGCCAAAAGTCAATAGCTAAAATCAAAACAACATGAAAGATTTAAAGGATAAAGTTGCCCTCATTACAGGAGGTACAGGTGGTATCGGTTACGGTATTGCATTAAGTTTAATGAATGAAGGCATGAAAGTAGTCATTACCAGTCGTGATGAAGACAGAGCGCTCGAAGCATCGAAAGAGCTGGATAAAGCAACAACCTCTGGTGTCAAAGCCTACGGGATCAAAGCCGATGTACGCGAATTAGGAAGCCAGGAAAAGGCAGTGAAGCAAGTGGTAGAGATGTTTGGTCAACTTGATGTGGTCATCGCAAATGCAGGACTTGGTCATTTCGCCTCCATCGAAGATTTGACTGCCGACCAATGGAAAGAAACCATCGATACTAACCTGACAGGCGTTTTCAATTCTATAAAGGCTAGTGTCGATGCGCTTAAAAAGTCAAAAGGGTATTACATCACGATTTCCAGTTTAGCAGGAACCAATTTCTTTGAAAAAGGATCGGCCTATAACGCGAGTAAATTCGGCGTCACAGGGTTCACTCAATCCGTGATGTTAGATTTGAGAAAACACAACATCAAAGTCAGTACCATCATGCCTGGCTCGGTAGCCACACATTTTAATGGTAACGAACCTGATGAAAACGACGCTTGGAAAATACAAAGTGAAGACATCGGCGAGCTGGTCGTTGATTTATTAAAGATGAACGAACGTACCTTACCGAGCAAAATAGAGGTGCGACCAACGATGCCTAAATAAGAAGCTTTAGACATTTTAGATCATTAAATTTTTAGAAGAGACCTGTTAACTATAAAATTAACAGGTCTTTGATATTTGAATCAATACTGTTTATTTATCCGTGCCTACCGACACGCGTACACCTTCGCTATGACTCGTAAACTCTGGTGCATACATACTTTGTATGGTTGTGATGCCATTACTCATATCACCAGCATTGTTGACCCTTAAATCATATTCAAACACGTAAGTACCTTTTGGCAAATAGTCGAAAAAGAAATTGGTAGCAGCATCCTTTGTGCTTTCATAATATCCCAATCCATCTTGCCATTTGTAAGTAGAAATGACATTTATAGGTTCGAAACCGGCGGCTCGCATATCTTTCATGTGTATAAACTCCATATCTCGATCGCTTCGCAATTCAATTCGGACTCTTACTAAATCCCCAACTTTCAACTTCGTATCAGAAGTGACGGCAGAAATTTGCTCACCTTTATCCGTATTGGTTTTCAGGAACAATTTTTTGTTTAATTTAAGAGGTGTTTCGGCAGACGTAATTTTATCTAAATCTTCAAAATATTGCCAGTACAAAGCACCCCAGGCAATGCCGTCACCTTTCTTGGTAAGCGTCACGTCTGCCATTTCTGGCCTAATCTCCGGAGTGTTCCAAGCGGTTTTATAATAACCTGTTCCAGCTTCGACTTTCACATTTTCAAGTTTTGAAGGTTCTATTTTTTGATTACCTACCAAAACTTCAACAGCATCCGTAACACTTAACCAATCGCTTCCTTGCAATAACAAAGCATACACGGCTTCTGTAGTCGATTTTGTGGTACTCCAACTATTGGTCTGCTTGTTTTTTAGCAGCCATATTTTCAAATTGTCAATTGTTTTGATATCATTATCAATTTCACCAAAGGCCTCTATCATCAAAGCTTGCGTTTCAATTGGTGCTTGATACCAGAACCAAGAGGCTTTATTTTCTTTCCAATACATGCCCAATTCATCATTGGTAATACTTGTTTCCTTTAGGGATTTTAAGATTTTAGTTGCCATCGTATGGTCTTTCGCACGATGCGACACCAATGCCATCAAACCTTTCGCATACAAAGGACGTGATAACCAATACTTTTGTATTTGGCTGTGATAATACTCCGTAATGGTCTTCACTTCTTTACTCTTTTCAATCTCTGGAAAAAAGCTTCGCATATATAGATAATGCAATTGCGTGTAGCTCAAATGGTCTTTTAACAAATCCACATCCTTGTTATATTTTCGAATGTCTTTGTATTCTTGAACGAATTCGGCATCCAAATAAGAAATGGCGTTTTGAATCATTTGAGAATCGCCATCAGTTGATACGTTCAGTTGTTTCAAATGCCCAAAACCAGTAATGATGTGCTGCGTGATGAAACGATTTGGTCGTCCACCTTCAAACCAAGGCCAGGCGCCATTGTTCATTTGGTTGTTTTGCAATTTACGCTTCGCAGAATTTAATTCGTTATTCATTTTGTTCATGTCGAATAACAAAGCGATGCGTTTCTTTTGCTCCGTTTCCGATTGCGCATCACGTAACCAAGGCGTCTCTTGAATGAGAATACTTTTTAGCTCTTCATTCTTTTCCAGATTACTTAACAAAGCATCTGTATTTTTCCACTGATTGAACACCTCTTGAATTCTTGGATTGCTATTCGCTATGTGACTAGCCAAGGCATTGGCATAGTACCTTGAAAACGTTTGCTCGTTACAGTCATACGGATATTCCATCAAATACGGTAAGGCTTGCACCGCATACCATGCAGGATTGGAAGTGATTTCCAAAGTCAGCTTATGGTGTTTAAGCGTTGTTGAGGTGTTTGTTTTTAGCTTGTCTAAAGTGAAAGTCCTCGTTTCATTACTACGAATCCACATTGGTACTGTTTCTGTCACCAACATCCGATTGGTCAATACAGGAAGTGCGTTCTGTTCTCCATCACTAAAACCTCCTGCTTTCGCCACAATTTTATATTGCACGGCATTCACGTCATCTGGAATTGTTAAGTTCCAAGAAGTTTGTGTGTTTCCTTTAGCGTCCACAGAAAAAGATTTTACATTATCAGAATTGTTCAATTTTGCATCAATTGATTTTCCAGACATTGCATCTGTCAATTCCAATCGTGCTTGTCCTGATAAAGATTTGTCAGTCAAATTTGCAATTTTTGTTCTAATCGTAATTTGGTCCCCTTGTCTCAAGAAACGTGGGGCATTTGGAATCACCATCAATTCTTTTTGGGTCACAGCTTCCAATGTGGTTGTGGCACTTTCCAATGTTTTGGTATGCGCCAATAACTGTAATTTCCATTTTGTCAATGCTTCTGGTGTTGTGAAATTGAAACTTACGTGCCCTTCGGCATCAGTTTGTAATTGTGGAAAGAAAAAAGCGGTTTCTTGGAGATTTTTTCGGACTTGGACGTTTTCGAACGATTCTTTCTTCTCGTTGTTAGAATACTCTGTATATGAAGAATTAATTGTATCAGTAGCTGTCATATTTCCTCCCGAAACTCCAAGAGAATATTCTGCAACCATGTTCATCTCATTAGAATCTTCCATCACAAGCATATTTGAAACTTGCACAGGAGCTGAAGATTTATACATTATGCGACTTTCATATGATCTTCCACCATCCCCAAAATAAAACCCAAACCAATCCAATTGGTCATATTGTTGATACGGAAAATTCACATTGCTTGTTAAGTAGTTGTACATTCTAAAATTGCCACTTCCAAAACTTCTTCGCGCATCTCGTCTGCTGTAACTGTTGTAAGTTGGCTTATAAATCGGGTCAAACGACCACAGATGCGGTTGAAATTGATCCAAAGACATATCATACATGCTTGCCAAGAGTTCGGCACTCACCTGATCACCTTTTGGGCCTTTCACTTTGAAACTCCATTTTTCGTCTGTTCCAGGTTGTAGCTTGTCTCTGAAGGTCGTGGTTTCAATCTCCAAATCGGTTTTTGGGTAAGGTACTGCAATGATTTCAGTTCCTGATTGAAACGAATTGAATACAGCGTAGCTATAATGAATGGCAAATCCACCCAAATCGTCTTTTGTTACAGGAATTGCAATCGTTTTTTTGTTGTTGCTCAATGGAATAATAAAGGTATTGACCACTTTCTGATCTTTCTCAACATCAACAGTCACTGTGACGTTTTCAGCCGAAGAACCAAAGGTAATAACCACGTTTTCGCCGCTGCCATAACTGTTTCTATCAGTCGTGACACTGAACAATTGATTGTCTGCCAGCGTTTTGTCATCATCGTTATATAAAGTGGTTTTAGCTTCCGCTTTTACATTTTGTCCAAACTTATCTTTACTTTCAAGCAATACAATATACTGACCAGAAGCCCATTTTTTAATACTTCCCAATTCAATGTCTTTAGATTTAGACGTATCAAACGTTTCGTCCAAAATCATTTCGCCTTTCTCCCAAGTTTCAGGATTTGATTCATCATCATAAGCGAGGTGAGGAAATTTCTGTTTGAATTCGGCTTCATTCATCAAACGATAATCCGGAGCTTTCCATGGACGTGGTCTCAAAACACGATTGGGAGCTTTGAGTTTGTAAATTTTTACGGTTCCAGTGGCTGGGACAAATTCGCCATTCAGATTTTTGGTATCAATCGATAGTTTGTAGTCTTTTTTCGTTTTGTCAAGTTCATTGTCGATGGTAATACTTGCTACTAACGCATGATAACCAACATTCACAATGGTGGTTGCGCTGCGCGTTTCGCCATTGATATCAGTGACATCAGCCGTCACTTCATACTGAAAAGTAGGTAAACTTTCTTTGTCCACGCTTTCGTCTGGAAGTGCTTTAAAAATGATTTCAAATTCGCCTTTGTCGTTTGTAGTGCTTTCGCCATGAGCGATTTCTTGCGGCTCACTGTTATACCAAGGACGATACCAAAAGTACCAACTTGGATATTGTACATTTCGAGTGACGCGATAGACCACTTTGGCATCTGTAATGTTACTGCCAGCATACGGGAGTGCGGTGCCATTCACTTTTACGGAATCATTGACTTTAAAGGTTTCGGTGACGGGGTCAAATTTGGTTTCAAACTTTGGACGCTTATATTCTTCGACAGAAAACGAAGTGGAAGCCGTTACTCCCGCAAAAAATTCGATTGAGAATTGTCCCGTTAAACCGTCACTTGGAAGGATGAATTCACCTGCAACAGAACCAAAATCATTCGTTTTTACCTGAAGTTCTTTGATGATTTCGCGATTCACATTGTATAAAACTACTTTGCTTTTTAAGGTGGGAGTTACTTCAGATTTTCCATCTTCGGTGGACATGGCAATTCCTTTAAAGTAGACGACTTGTCCAGGTCTGTATATGCTTCTATCAGTAAAAAGGAAAGCGTTTTTTTCGATGCCTTTTGCACTGTTTTTGTAATATTGATTGACGTAGTAATCATCAAAATAAGCTGTTTCTCCACTGTGTTTAACTTCAATATCTAAATCAATTAGGCGTTTGACATCTTTGTTGAAAGTAAACTGACCGTCGCTATCCGTCGATTTGGTATCGTTAATGGTCGGTCCGTTATATTTGGTTTTATAAGCTATTTTGACGGTTGCATTTACCAACGGTTTTCCATTTTTTCTGTCAATGGCTTGAAACAATTCCCGTGAAGCATCCGATGTATTGACTAAAGCAATTGTACTTACCTGAATCGTTTTAAAGGCATAAAATGTATCGTTTGCATCTGGTGTTGAAGCATAAATTAGATAGTTGCCATTTTCCAAAGGTGGAAGAACGATTTCCGAAGCATGCTCTTGATAATCGGATTCATTTTTTAGAGCACTTTGAAACTGTGTCTTAACGTCCAATTTTTTGATAAACGCCAATTGTTCATCTTGACGATAGATGTCCTGAAACTTTTCAAGTTGGTTTCTAGAGATTGTATAAATCTTGAATTGAATCTGCTCTAAATTTTCGTAAGTCACTTTCATCAATGCATCCTGTTGGGTTGGCAACAAGTTTTCAGTGACGATTTGCAATGAAGGTTGTAGGATTTGCGATTTTAAAGATGCACACTTTTGTGCACCAACGCTATTTGGATACTTCTGAATGACCTTGTCACAAATTTCAAGCGCCTCCTTTTTTTTCCAACGGTTTTCTTCGTTGGTTTTTGGTTTATACTCTTCACCTTGCTGATTGTAGATTAGTGCGATTTCATAGTTATACAAGGCAGACACTTCATGCGATTGCAACTCAATACTCGACGCTTTCAAAGTTTCTAAAAGTTTTGCTTCGGGATTGCTGAAAATAGCATTTTCAGAGATGTATTTTAGACGTGCAATGTCGACATCTGCTAACGCAAAAGGCTCTTGATCGTTTATATGAAATGCAATTAACTTTTGATAAAGTTTTAAAGCATGGAGATCCAAAGACGTTGAATCTTTAGATGAGATGTTTAATGCTGCGAATGTTTCGGCGTCACCTAAAAATGCTTCCGAATCAATTTCAAACTTATAAGCCGGTTTTGTGATGCTAGATTCGTCACTTTTGTAAAAAGCTAAAGCATTGTGAGCCAATAAATCAAAAAGCGTTGGCCGATAGAGTTTTGATAAATTAGCTTTCAATAAAATAGCATCATAATCAACAAGTCTCGATTGCTGAAGTAACGCGCTATTTTCTAAAGAGTTTTGAAATTGAAGTTGTATTTCATCAAATAAAGTCTGTAAATCCCAAGTTTGAAAATCATCGGGTTTGGAGTCTGAAGAGGTATTGGTTCGATTGTAAAATTGATATCTGTTTTGTTGAAAATACTGCCAGTACATCGTTGCCAACATATTTTGCAAGACATTTTTGGTTGGTGCTTCGCTGTTGGCAATGGCATCTTTAAAATCTGCCATGACTTTCAGTTGCGCTTCTTCTTCCAGCGACATGGCATATTTACTTTGATAGATCAATGTCTTAATTTGTTGCGGCGCATTTTTGTCCTTCTTTGCTTGATCCGCAATTTGGTTGACAACCTCCAAAGCCGACTTTGGTAAGCCTTCGTTTTCAAATTTTTGGACTTTTTTCCAAAGATCAGCATAATCGTTGGTCTGTGCTTGTGAGAAATTTGCAAAGAGAATTATCATTACTAAAGAGATATAATATTTCATGGCTTGATGGTTTTTTGATGTTTGATTCATCATTCTTATGCAATATAAATGCCAAAATTCGTTTATAGTACAATCAATGAGGCAACGCCTTTTATGATTGAGTGAAGTTACCAATATAATGAGATAACTCGTATCTTTGAACTTTAAAACTTATAAGCAAGAACCACGTTATAGTGTTTTTCGTACATAATTAGATGAAGAAGCTTATCCTATTATTATTATTATTATTATTATTATTATTCCTTCCTATGTTAGTTGCAGGTCAGTCTAGTTTACTAGACGTTGAAAAATTCTTGGAAGAAAAACAGTTTTCCAAAGCTGAAAAATTCTTGCTACAATTTGTAAAAGATAATCCAGAAAACTTAAAAGGTATTGAATTGTTGGGCGACACCTATGGACATCAATTGAAATGGGATGATGCCATTACCAACTATAAAAAATTAGTGCAGGCTAAAACTAATGAGGCCAATTATCACTACAAATATGGTGGCGCTATGGGTATGAAAGCGCTCAAAGTAAATAAATTGAAAGCCGTCGGAATGATTGGTGATATCAAAGGCGAATTTCTAAAAGCTGCCGAACTCGACCCGAAACATATTGATGTGCGTTGGGCTTTAGTAGAGTTGTACATTCAGCTGCCAGGTATTGTTGGTGGCAGCGTCGATAAATCTTTAAAATATGCCAACGAACTACAAAATCTATCAAAGGTAGATGGCTATCTCGCCAAAGGCTACGTTTACGAGTATGATAACGAACCAGAATATGCCGAAAAATATTATAAAATGGCCATCAAAGAAGGTGGTTCCATGACCTGCTACGAGAAGCTTACAACTTTTTATGAAAAACAGAATCAGCCAGAAAAAGCAATTAGTAATATTGAGAATCACCAAGAGGTGCATCAACGAAATGCACTTCATTACCAAATTGGAAAAGTGGCCGCAGAATATAATATTGAGCTCGGAAAAGGGGAGAAGTGCCTCAATATTTATCTCAAGAACTATTCAGCAGAAGATGGTGTACCGAAGGCTTGGGCCAATTATCGCTTGGCGCAAATCTTCAAACATAGAGGCAAAAAGACCGAAGCTTTAAAGTATATTAACCTTGCAATTGATGAATTGCCAAACATAAATCCTTTTAAGGAAGAGAAGGCAGTCATAATGAACCTTTAGTTTATGTAGGCAATCGGTCAACTATCATCCGTGTTATTTTAAATTCTTCTTACTTTCAGCTTCTCATTTCCAACCCAAAATCATATATTTGAGCCACTACAAAACATTCCAATGAACGTACATTTTATAGCTATAGGCGGCAGTGCCATGCACAACCTTGCTTTAGCACTTCATAATAAAGGCTACAAAGTGACAGGTAGCGATGACGAAATCTTTGAACCCTCTAAAACCCGATTGGATAACAAAGGTCTGTTGCCACCTACCTTCGGTTGGTTTCCAGAAAAGATTAGCACGTTGCTCGATGCCGTTGTATTGGGCATGCATGCAAAAGCCGATAACCCTGAATTGCTAAAAGCACAGAGTTTGGGTCTGACGATTTATAGTTATCCAGAGTTTTTATATGAACAAGCAAAGAACAAAACTAGAGTTGTAATTGGCGGAAGTCACGGAAAAACAACTATTACGTCAATGATTTTACATGTCATGCATTACCATGATAGAGATGTAGATTATATGGTAGGCGCTCAACTGGAAGGTTTTGACGTCATGGTAAAATTGACCGAAGACAACGATTTTATGGTTCTGGAGGGTGACGAATATTTAAGTTCACCAATTGATAGACGCCCAAAATTTCATTTATATAAACCCAATATTGCATTATTGAGTGGTATCGCTTGGGATCATATCAATGTGTTCCCTACTTATGAAAACTATGTAGAACAATTCAGCATTTTTGTAGATAGCATTGTGAAAGGTGGTAGCATGACTTACAATGAAGAAGATCCAGAAGTGAAACGTGTAGTTGAAAATTCTGAAAACACAATCCGAAAGTTACCATATCATACACCAGAATATTCAGTAGAAGATGGACAAACTTTGCTGGAAACGCCAGAAGGACCATTACCAATTGAAGTTTTTGGAAAACACAACCTCAATAATCTGGCAGGAGCCAAATGGATTTGTCAACACATGGGAATTGATGAGGATGGTTTCTACGAAGCCATTTCAACTTTCAAAGGCGCAAGTAAGCGTCTCGAAAAAATAGCTGAAGGCAAAACCAGCGTTGCATATAAAGACTTTGCGCATTCACCAAGCAAAGTGGAAGCCACAACAAAGGCTGTGAAAGAGCAATACGGAAACCGAACCTTGGTCGCCTGTTTGGAATTACATACCTATAGTAGTTTAAATGCCGAATTCTTAAAAGAATACAAAGGTGCTTTGGATGCGGCAGATGTTGCCGTTGTTTTTTATTCGCCACATGCTGTAGAAATCAAGAAATTAGAAGAAGTTACGCACGAACAAATTGCCAATGCCTTTGAGCGTAAAGATTTGATTATTTACACCAACCCAGACGATTTTAAAGCGTTTCTGTTCTCACAAAATTTTGATCATAAGGCTTTGTTATTGATGAGTTCTGGCAATTATGGAGGATTGGATTTTGATGAGGTCAAAGAGTTGATCGTTTAACTTATTTGATTTTATTGTTTTTTTGATGCTTGCTGTAAAGTAATAAAACGGCCCAGACGATCATCAGGCCAAGAATAACAATTTGTAAATAAAAATAGTCATCCGTTTTATCAAAAATTTGAACTAAACATAAGAGTACAAAAAGAATGTAAAAAAAAATGGTTTCATTTTTTAAGGATTAAATGTCTATAATATCCAAAAAGTCTAACCAGCTATTTAAATTCTCCAAAATGCCATAGAATTCCAGAAGGATCCTGCACAAAACATTCACTTCCCCAATCGAGATGGACAATAGGTTTTATTCTAACATTTGGATATCTTGCTGATAAATCTAAAGATATAAGGTCGTTATAAAATTGTTCCACATCATCCACTTCCATAAAAACCATAGTGTTGTCCACCCAATCCTGAACATAGGCATTTTGAAGGTAGAACGACAGCGCCCCACTCATGAAAACGGACATATTAGAAGATAATTCTCGTTCTGTAAAACCTAAGTCTTTATAAAAATGTCTAGATACCTCAAAGTCTTTACTTCCAATAAATGGTCTGATGGATTTGCCGTTATGTTGCATTTTGTCCTATTATAGGTTAAAGATGAAATATGTTTTTTAAATGTGCAAGATGATAAATTCTATTTTTAAAATCGCATTCTTCCGAAGAGCATCTGTGTATTTCATTATCTAAAATAGATAGTCCAGCTGTCATCATTTTCATTACTAACCAAGCACAAGGCTCAAAAGCCTAAAATAAATTGTGACATTTTGACATTTTATCATTAATGGCAGTACTTTTGCCAACTTGAATAAAGATAATAAAAGCGTGTGAAAAGATGAGTAAAGAAGATATAAATAAAAATAGTGAAGACGAGGATTTCGATTTCGATATAGACCATACATCACAGGTCGAAGAACAATCTGAAGAGGAGCAATTAAAAGAAGATTTAGGCAAAGAGAAGGATAAATTTCTTCGTTTGTTTGCCGAGTTCGAAAATTACAAACGCCGTACAGCCAAGGAGCGTATTGAATTGTTTAAAACAGCAAGTCAGGACGTCATGGTTTCTATGTTGCCAGTTTTGGATGATTTCGAACGAGCTCTTTTGCATACTGAAGATGATAAGGAAGCAGAGCATTTAAGAAAAGGTGTACTTCTGATTTATCAAAAATTGTTGTCGACTTTGGAAAAAAATGGATTGACAAAAATGGAAATAGCGACAGGTGATACATTCAATGCCGATGAGCATGAAGCTATCACTCAAATTGCAGCACCAACAGACGACCTAAAAGGTAAAATCATTGATGTAGTTGAAAAAGGCTACAAATTAGGTGATAAAATTATCCGTTTCCCAAAAGTGGTGACAGGAAATTAAAAATTTAATGACAAGGTTCCATAAGAACCAACACAATAGAAATTTTCTATGAAAGAGGATTATTACGACATACTCAACATTAGTAAAAATGCAACTGCAGAAGAGATAAAAAAAGCGTATCGAAAGAAGGCTTTAAAATATCATCCAGATAAGAATCCGGACAATAAGGAAGCTGAAGCAATGTTCAAAAAAGCAGCGGAGGCTTACGAAATTTTAAGCAACCCAGAAAAGAAGTCACGCTATGACCAATTTGGTCACCAAGCGTTCGAGGGCGGCGGATTTGGCGGCGGTGGCATGAACATGGACGACATCTTCAGTCAGTTTGGCGATATTTTTGGTGGTGCGTTCGGTGGCGGTGGCGGCGGTTTCTCTGGTTTCGGAGGAGGTTTCGGTGGCGGTCAACGTCGCGTCAAAGGAAGCAATCTACGAATCCGAATTTCTCTTACACTTGAAGAAATTGCTAACGGCGTAGAAAAGAAATTAAAGGTCAAAAGAAAAGTTCAAGCGGAAGGCACAACCTATAATACCTGTTCGACTTGTAACGGTCAAGGTCAGGTAATGCGCGTAACCAATACAATTTTGGGCCGTATGCAAACAGCTTCCGCCTGCCCAACTTGTGGTGGTGCTGGACAAACAATTGATAAAAAACCTGCCGATGCAGATGCTCAAGGCTTAATTTCAAAAGACGAAACAGTATCTGTTAAGATACCAGCAGGTGTCGTTGATGGAATGCAGCTGAAAGTCTCTGGAAAAGGAAATGATGCACCTGGTAATGGGATTGCTGGTGATTTATTGGTCGCAATTACCGAAGAAGCACATGCAACTCTAAAAAGAGAAGGCGATAATCTTCATTATGATATGTATGTCAGTTTGCCTGATGCGGTTCTTGGAACTTCTAAAGAAATTGATACAGTGACTGGTAAGGTTCGAATCAAAATTGATGCTGGCGTACAATCTGGAAAAATTTTACGCTTAAGAGGTAAAGGAATTCCAAGTATTAACGGTTATGGCAAGGGCGATTTATTAGTACACGTTAACGTATGGACGCCAAAATCGTTGAATAAAGAACAAAAGGAATTTTTTGAAAACATGAAGGATGACGACCATTTCGTTCCCAAGCCCGATAGTGAGGATAAATCTTTTTTTGAAAAAGTAAAAGATATGTTTTCGTAAAAAAAATGATAATTTGATAAAAAACACTATATTTGAATATCACTAATTAATTTTAGTGGTATTTTTCTTTTTCATAGCAATTTTTTCCCATCCTTAATTTATTGAGGGTGGGTTTTGCTTTTTAGATATTTCAGAGGCGCTTTTTCAATGCAATTCAAGTTAAAAATATATGCGAATTCGTTATAATGAGCGGTAACATTTAATATCTTTACGACACAAATTTATATTCCTCTATTTATGAATGATGTATTAGTTGCCGAAAATGTCTCCAAACATTTTGGGGATTTTAAGGCGCTTAATAATGTGTCCATTGCTGTCCCCGAGGGCAGTATTTTTGGATTACTTGGTCCAAATGGAGCAGGAAAAACAACCCTAATTCGCATTATTAATCAAATAACAATGCCAGATACGGGCAGAATACTTTTAGATGGTTCTCCTTTAAAACCAATGGATATTCAGAACATCGGTTATCTTCCTGAAGAGCGTGGCTTATATAAAACGATGAAGGTTGGCGAGCAGGCGCTCTATTTAGCACAGTTAAAAGGAATGACCAAACAAGAGGCCAAAGACAGATTGAAATATTGGTTCGATAAATTGGAAATAGGCGATTGGTGGAACAAGAAAATACAAGAGTTGAGTAAAGGCCAAGCGCAGAAAATACAGTTTATTGTCACCGTATTGCATAGACCAAAGTTGCTTATTTTTGATGAACCGTTTTCAGGATTTGACCCCATAAATGCAACGCTTATTAAAGATGAAATTTTGCAATTAAGAGACGAAGGCGCAACCGTTATTTTTTCCACCCATCGTATGGAATCGGTGGAAGAGCTTTGTGATCACATTGCATTAATACATAAATCGAATAAAATTTTAGACGGAAAATTGACAGACATCAAGCGTCAATATAAAACAAATACATTCGAAGTTGGATTGCAAACTTCAAATGCCGAAGAAGTAATGAAAAGCATCGGAGATAGGTTCGAAATCTCTCCTGCCACCTTCAAAACTTTGAATGATGATGTGAAGCTCAACATTAAATTATCAGATCAAACCACGTCTAACGATTTATTGTCGTTTTTGACGTCGCAAGCAGAAGTACATCATTTTGTGGAAGTGATTCCGAGTGCCAATGATATTTTTATTCAATCTGTAAAAAATAATTGATTATGAACCATTTGCCACTCATTATAAAACGAGAATATATCACCAAAGTTCGCAACAAATCGTTCATAATCATGACTTTTCTGAGTCCAATGATCATGATAGGGCTGATTGCATTGGTCTATTATTTATCACAAATCAATAACAATCAGGATCGTGTCATATCCATTTTGGATGAAACAGGCCTTTTTGAAACTGTTTTTGTGGATTCAGATCATATAAGTTATTCATATTTAACTAATAAAAATCTTGAAACCGCTAAAGATTTGGTGAACTCCAAAGAGGAATATGGATTACTGTATATTCAGAAAAGTCTGGACACGACACAGCTTTACAGTAATGCAAAATTCTATTCTGAAGATTCTCCTTCATTATCTTTTATTTCTGATTTGGAAAGTAAAATTGAGAAAAAAATAGAAGACGAAAAATTGATTAAGGATGGTGTAGATATTGAAAAAATAAAAGCTTCACGCACACGGATCACAATTGGTCAAGAGAGTTTTGAAGGCGAAAAAACATCCAAAATTGATAGTTATTTTAAATTGGCATTTGGTGGGGCTGCGGGTTATCTGCTATTTATGTTTATCATTATTTATGGTAACATGATCATGAGAAGTGTCATCGAAGAAAAAACTAGTCGTATCATAGAAATTATAATTTCATCAGTAAAACCCATTCAATTGATGATGGGAAAAATCATTGGAACTTCTCTCGCCGGAGTTACTCAATTTGTGATTTGGATTGTTCTTGGTGGAATTCTTATGTTCGTGGTTTCTGCGATTTTTGGGATTGATCTTATGCAGGTGCAAACCCCTCAAAAGGAGATGGTCGAACAAGTGATGGCATCGTCAGAGGGCGTAAATTACGCTCAAGAATTTACAAATGCGCTCATAAATTTACCTTTACTGAATTTGTGTATTGCATTTGTATTCTTCTTTCTTGGAGGCTTTTTGCTCTATAGCTCATTATATGCAGCTATCGGAGCTGCCGTTGATAGTGAGACGGATACACAGCAATTCATGATGCCCATCATAATGCCATTGGTTATTGCAGTATATGTCGGTGTTTTTACCGTTATTGAAGATCCGCATGGTACAGTTTCCACCGTATTTTCTTTTATTCCACTAACCTCTCCAGTGGTCATGTTGATGCGAATTCCATTCGGCGTTCCAATATGGCAGCAAGTTTTGTCGTTATCTATTTTGGTTGCGACCTTTGCCTTTACAGTATGGTTCGCCGCAAAAATCTATAGAGTTGGAATTCTAATGTATGGTAAAAAACCAAGTTACAAAGAATTATTTAAGTGGTTAAGATATTAAATCAATGAAGGATTTTTTTAGTTTTTTAAATGATCAATATCATATAGGAAAGCAAATTATTGTGAGTCCTATGGACATCATTATTCTGGTATTGGTACTGGTGGTTGCAACTGCCATATTGCGACTCATTAGAAAGCTAGCTACCAGAAACTTACCTTATGATGACAAGAAAAAATTTAAAGTTGTTTTCGGTTATGCAAGATGGTTTATCTATGTAATCATTTTTCTACTGACTTTCCACTCATTGGGCGTTAATGTCACAGGTATTTTTGCCGCGTCTGCAGCCTTATTGATTGGGATTGGGTTGGCATTGCAAACCCTATTTCAGGATATAATTTCAGGTGTTTTTATTTTAGTGGATCAATCTGTTCATGTTGGTGATATTATCGAAATAGAAGGAAAAGTAGGTCGTGTGGAAGAGATCAAACTTCGAACGACAAGAGCGGTTACCATTGACAATAAAATTTTGATCATACCGAATCATTTATATCTTGAAAACAGTCTGTATAATTGGACTCAAAACGGCACAACCACTAGGGAGAATGTCAAAGTTGGTGTCGCTTATGGAAGCGATGTGCAATTGGTCAAAAAGTTGTTATTGCAAGCTGCTAAAGCGCAACCAGATGTTTTGGATAAACCAGAACCAAGCGTATTGTTTACTGATTTTGGTGATAGTTCCTTAAATTTTAGTGTGGCATTTACCTTAAATGACAGTTTTAATGCGCGTTTTCCACAAAGTGACATTCGTTTTGAAATTGATCGTTTATTCAGAGAATACAATATTAGTATCCCATTCCCCCAGAGAGACATTCATATTATCGAAAGAAAAGAAAAACCAAATACATAATTTATGCTTAAACTAAATCGGCTTTTTGCAGTCGTGTCAATTGCCATGCTTATGAGTTTTCTTAATGTCAATGGCCAATCTACTGACTTATTACGAGTGGAATATCTTAATATTCCGAATTCCAACACTAAAAATTCTATCAAAAGGTATCGTATATTTATGCAGGCACCTTTAAAAATAAGTGAGGGAAATTACGTCGTCATTGGCGGTGAATATCGCTATGTAGACTTATCATTGGACAATGTACCTTTTGAGACGGAAGATTTACAATCGGTACAGAATATTGAGGCAACTGTAGGGTATCTGCACATGTCAAAAAACACAGATTGGATCTATGCAGGAAATATTGGAGCGCGAATTTCATCCAATTTTGAAACAAAGCTAACTTCTGATGACTACATCTATATCGCCAGAGTATACGCCATTCGCGATCGAACCGATGAAGGTAAAGCAGAAAAACCTAACCGTTTGATTTTTGGACTTGAATACACAACCACTCCAGGGCGAAACTTTCCGCTTCCAATTATCAATTATTATAGAGAGTTTGCTCCTAAATGGACCTATACCTTGGGAGTTCCAAAGACGAATGTTCGTTACAAATTTGATGATACAAACCACGTTCAGGCCTTTGTGACACTCGATAATTTTTTCGCAAATATACAAGGTAACAAGTTAATCGACAGTAAACTGGCGGAGAACATATCAGCGACACAAGTATTGAGTGGTTTAGGATATGAACATTATTTCACAAAACATTTGTTATATTACGGCTATGTTGCCTATACAATCTCAAATGATTACAGATTGAGAAATAACGAAAGAGATGATATTTACACGATTGACGACAAAAACTCAATATACTTTAGAACTGGAATTAAATTCAAATTTTAAAAATGTCAAAAATATTAATAATAGAAGATGAAGCGACCATTCGAAGAGTTTTAATTAAGATTCTAACTGAAGAGAATGATGCCTACGAATTAGAGGAAGCCGAGGATGGACTTGCTGGAATCGAAAAGATAAAAAAAGAAGATTATGACTTAATACTTTGCGATATTAAGATGCCAAAGATGGATGGTGTCGAAGTTTTGGAAGCGGTCAAAAAAATTAAACCTGAAATTCCGATCGTAATGATTTCAGGACATGGTGATTTGGACACTGCCGTCAATACGATGCGATTAGGCGCCTTTGATTACATTGCAAAACCGCCAGATTTGAATCGGTTGCTGAATACGGTTCGCATTGCGCTGGACCGCAAAGAACTTGTGGTGGAAAACAAAATGCTCAAAAAAAGAGTGAGCAAAAACTATGAGATGGTAGGTGCAAGTAAGGCTATAGACCATATCAAAGAGATGATAGAAAAGGTTGCACCAACGGATGCCAGAGTACTGATAACGGGTCCGAACGGAACCGGAAAAGAACTGGTTGCGCATTGGTTGCATCAAAAAAGTGAACGTGCAAATGGGCCGATGGTTGAAGTCAACTGTGCTGCCATTCCATCAGAATTGATCGAAAGCGAATTGTTTGGTCATGTCAAAGGCGCCTTTACAAGTGCTGTAAAAGATAGAGCAGGAAAATTTGAAGCCGCTAATGGTGGAACTATCTTTTTAGATGAGATTGGAGACATGAGCCTGTCGGCACAAGCTAAAGTTTTACGAGCCTTGCAAGAGAACAAAATACAACGTGTCGGAAACGACAAAGACATCAAGGTGGATGTGCGTGTAGTTGCGGCTACTAATAAAAATTTAAAGAAAGAAATTGAGGAAAACCGATTTCGGGAAGATTTGTACCATCGATTGGCAGTTATATTAGTTCAAGTTCCACCTTTGAATGATAGAAGGGAAGACATTCCGTTGTTAGTGGATTATTTTTCAAATAAAATTGCCGAAGAACAAGGGACGGCCAAAAAATCATTTTCATCCAAAGCAATCAAACTTTTACAAGAATATGACTGGACAGGAAACATACGTGAACTCCGCAATGTTGTGGAACGTCTCATTATTCTAGGAGAAAAAGAAGTCAGTGAAAATGATGTGAAATTGTTTGCATCCAAATAAGAAAGAAGAGGGCCTAAACCTACGATCATGAAAGACATTAACATAGACGACTTCAAAGTCACCAATCAAATTAAAATCGCAGATTTAAAAACTACTTACGATCTTGATGCGTCAGAAGATAAAATCGAGGATGAATTGGAGGACGTCCGTGAAAAACTTGGTGACCTCCAAGACGTGATGTATGCGCATGGAAAATATGCTGTTCTGGTCTGTTTACAAGGTATGGACACGGCTGGCAAAGACAGTTTGATACGTGAAGTCTTCAAAGATTTTAACATGAGAGGTGTCGTGGTCCATAGCTTCAAGGTACCCACTGAATTAGAGTTGAAACATGATTATTTATGGAGACATTACATCGCACTTCCAGCGCGAGGTAAATTTGGAGTTTTTAATCGTACTCATTATGAAAATGTGTTGGTCACACGTGTACATCCCAATTATATTTTGGGTGAAAATATTCCACACATCAATTCAGTAGAAGATATAGACGATGATTTTTGGGCAAAGAGATTTGATCAAATCAATAATTTCGAAAAACATATTGCAGATAATGGGACTATTATTTTCAAGTTCTTTTTGAATCTGTCAAAAGAAGAACAAAAACATCGCTTGTTGAGACGTTTGGAAAAACAGGATAAAAATTGGAAATTCTCACCTGGCGATCTAAAAGAACGCAAGCTTTGGGATGATTACATGGCTTGCTATGAAGATGCCATTAACAAAACCTCAAAAGAACATGCACCATGGTTTTTCATTCCTTCTGACGATAAGGAAACAGCTAGATACATCGTTGCGAAAATTTTGTATGATACATTGAAAACATATTCAGATATTAAAGAACCTGAATTGGATGATGATATCAAGTCCAATTTGGATTTATACAAGAAACAGTTAGAATCTGAATAATTGAAAATCTCAAAAGTTTTCACTTCATAAAACAGGAAATTCTAGGCTTATTCCTTTTTTTTTATAATTTCATTTAGATTTGGTGACTCTTTAATTTGGTATATTTCAACCTTAATTAAATCACACATTCTAAATGAAACAATTCTTATTTGTACTTTTTATCCTTTTTACACTCCAATTATCAGCACAAGAGGAGGCTGAAATCCTTAAAAACATATATTCAACATCCTTAAACGAAGGAAAAAGCTACGCTTGGTTAGACCATTTATCGAATGAGATTGGATCTCGACTTTCAGGATCTTTAGGCGCTGAACGTGCCGTTGAGTACACGAAAGAAGAATTGGATAAATTGGGATTTGACAAGGTTTGGCTACAACCAGTTATGGTGCCAAAATGGGTGAGAGGTGCGCCGGAATTTGCCTATATCGAAACGTCACCTGGAAAAACCATTTCGGTTAATATTTGTGCATTAGGAGGGTCAATAGCTACTCCAAATGCTGGTGTCAAAGCGAGTGTCATTGAGGTTAAAAGTCTTAAAGAACTAGAGATATTAGGACGCGAAAAGATAGAAGGAAAAATCGTTTTCTTCAACAGACCAATGCAAGCCGATGCCATTAGAACTTTTGATGCTTACAGTGGTGCTGTAGATCAACGCGGCTCCGGTGCGCGTGAAGCTGCAAAATTTGGAGCAGTTGGTGTAATTGTGCGTTCCATGAATTTGAGATTGGATGATTTTCCGCACGCTGGAGGAATGAGTTATGGCGATTTACCATCTTCACAATACATACCAGCCGCAGCAATCAGCACAAACGACGCTGAAACCTTGAGTGGATTACTTTCTCTGAATGCGGAACTCAAATTTTTCTTTAGACAGAATTGTCAACAATTAAAGGATGTTCAATCGTATAATGTGATTGGTGAAATAAGAGGAAGTGAATTTCCTAATGAATACCTAGTTGTTGGAGGCCACTTGGACTCTTGGGATTTGGGAGATGGCTCCCACGATGATGGAGCGGGCTGTGTGCAATCCATGGACGCACTACGAATCTTAAAAGATATTGGATACAAACCAAAACGTACGATTCGAGTTGTTCTATTTATGAATGAAGAGAATGGCTTGCGCGGAGGAACGGAATATGCAAAAGTTGCCAAAGAAAAAGGCGAAAATCACATTTTTGCCTTAGAAAGTGATTCAGGAGGATTTACGCCGAGAGGCTTTTCATTTGATACTAAAAATGATGCTTTTGTAGCCAAAGCACAGCAATGGAAATCTTTATTTGAACCGTATTTGGTGCATCAATTTGTAAAAGGATATGGTGGTGCAGATATTGGTCCTTTAAGAAATGATACGATTGTATTAACTGGATTCGTACCAGATTCACAGCGTTATTTTGATTATCATCATGCAAAGAATGACACTTTTGATGCTATCAACAAACGTGAACTAGAACTTGGAACGGCAACGATGGCGTCTATGATTTATTTGGTCGATAAGTACGGGACCAAATAGAAGGCTGTCTATAAAATCTTTTTTTAGTATTTAATTAAGGTTTGAAGATTTGTTTTGGTACAATTTCTGTTCTATTTGTGCAGATGAAATTAACTACTAGCTTTTTCTATATCAGTTGTTTGATCCTCATTGTAAGTTGTTCCAAACTGCAAAAGGTTACGGATATTGTTGTACAACCCACTGCACGTGAGCTTTATCAACGAGAATTTAAGAATTCTGATGCTATTTTCGATGATTGGAATAACAGTTTAACTAGTGCCAAGCAGAGTCATCTTTTGATCCCAATCCCTTTCACGTTGAGCGGTTCATTTCGTTCCGATAAATCTCAAGCGGTAGGTTATGAAATAGAACTGCAAAGAGGCGAAATATTAACTGTAGATGTTTTACAGGTAGTCGATAGTTCCCGTGTTTTTATTGACATCTTTCAATTTGAGACTGATAGTCTTTTGGCAGAGAAACCAATTGTCTCCAATGAGTGGAAAAAAAGTACACTTCAATTTGAACCTAAAACTTCTGGACGCTACAAGATAATCCTGCAACCGGAACTGAAAGCAGAAACACCTTATAATCTTATTATACACACACAACCAACTTTAGGTTTTCCTGTTGTTGGCAAAACTAATTCGGCGATTCAAAGTTTTTGGGGAGCTCCGAGAAGTGGTGGAAGCCGCTCGCATGAAGGTGTTGATATCTTTGCGTCACGAGGTACACCAGTTATAGCCATTGGTGATGGATTTGTGTCTTCCGCTGGAGAGCGTGGACTTGGTGGCAAACAGGTTTGGCTGCGAAGTGGATTATTTGGCATCTCTATGTATTATGCACATTTGGATAGTATTGCAGTCAAAAGTGGAGTGCGTGTAAAAGTTGGTGATACTTTAGGGTTTGTTGGAAATACTGGAAATGCGAAAACGACCAATCCACATTTACATTTTGGAATCTACACAGGTCGAGGTGCTATTGATCCATTGCCGTTCATTAAAATGAGCGAGGTGCCTTCAATTAAGTCGGAGGTTTACGAATCTGTCGGAGTCACCAAGCAGCGGCAGAACCAATTGAGAAGTGGACCAAATGTCTCTTATGAAAAGGTGGCAACCATCAATTCAAAAGATACCCTACAAATTTTAGGTAAATCACAGCAATGGTTTCAGGTGAAAGTGAAGGATACATTAGAAGGTTTTATGCATGAGTCATTGATTACAGTGCATTAGATATGGGTTATTTTTTGATTTAGGAAACGGCCTCCTTTCTCCGTAAATTAGCATTTAATGTTAAATGTTTCTTGCTCATGAAAATCTATTTCTCGCTTGTTATTTTCGTAATAACCAATTTGATTATGACAGGTCAAAATTCAAAACAACAGTTACCTTATCATGAAATCCCTGAATATTCTGAAACATTCACGGCAGGTACAATGGCAGCAAGAATGGTCGATGCATTAGGATTTCGATATTATTGGGCAACTGAAGGCTTATCAGGAAATGATTTGAGTTATAAACCAAGTGAAAATGTAAGATCAACAGAGGAAACGGTAGATCATATTTTGAATTTATCTTATGTGATTTTAAATTCTACAATAAAGAAGGCCAACGATAAGAATGATTTTTCTAAACTTTCATTTGATGAAAAGAGAAGTGAAACACTTATCAATCTAAAAACAGCAGCAGATATCTTAAGGGCAAGTGATGATATTTCACAGTTCAAGATTATTTTTGGAGATCGTGAGATCCCTTTTTGGAACAATATAAATGGGCCTATAGCAGATTCAATATGGCATTGTGGTCAGATTTCTTCATATAGAAGAAGCTCCGGGAATCCAATCAGTTCCAAAGTGGATCATTTCATGGGAAAACTTAAAGATTGAATACCTAATCCATATCGATATATAAATATTTGGACTTCACAAACATATAAAGTCCATAGCACAGAAGTCCCAGTGCGACAATAGCTAAAATAACAGCGCCAAATTTATATTTTAAAAATTGGAAAGCATCAGTGACCGTGCTTACCTTTTCACTGCGAATTGTAAGTCCAGCTCTAATCGTTAAAAAAGCCATTAAACCAAATATTAAACCACGGGCAAAATGTCCTATGACACCAAATTTAAGCAAAACAGCTTTCACTTTTTTCTCCATGTCTTTTGATTTTACATTTCTTTTAAAATTATTGGACGCAACAAAATAGATCTCAAATATCGCTTTACCTGCAAGTATAAGTCCAGCGGCCACTGCAATATAACTGCCATACTTTGAATTTAACGCACTGATTAAAAGGTCTTGTTGATTACTGTCACCACCCCCAAAAAACAATTTAATGGCAATAAAGCCCAAAAAACCATAGAAGAGGCCACCAGTAAAATAACCAGCTCTGGCAAACAGCCCTTTAAAATCAGTTCCTAGTTGTCTAGAATCAAAAATGGTTTGATAAAATCTCCAAAAGGCATAGCTAAAAAGACCCAATGCCATAATGATCAAGAGAATTTTTCCCAAGGGTTGATTCGCTATATAACCAATGGCGCCTTTTGTTCCCATTTTACTGCCGCCTAAATTAAAAGCAGCCAAGGCTGTCAATATTCCAATAAGTACGTAAACAATGCCTATAGAAAACAAACCAAATCGAGCAATTTTTTCTGAAATTATGGACATTGGAAAATGAGATGTTTGATGTAACTAAAAGTAAATAAACAAAATTCAAGTGTAAAAAGGAAATGCTTTTATTTGGGCTCCATAATTAGAAAAATAGCTGTACTATCTCCAATATTAAGGACTTCATGCCATTCGATGCCCTCATTGTAAAATTCGGTTCCTGTGGGTACATTCACTTCTCTAGTTCCTGTGGTATCCTTTATTCGAAATTTACTTCCTTTGATGGTATATCCAAAATGCGCTGCATGATAATGACGTTCATGTCCGTCACCAGGCGCAAAAGTGCATTTAAGAACTCTTAATTTGGCATTTTCTTCGACAACTTCGCAAATCACTTTATCGTTCCATCCGGCATCATGTGGATCCGGAAGTTGCTCACCTTCTTTGCAATTCATACTCAATAAAAGAAGACAAAAGCAAATGATTTTTATAAACTGGGTAGGATTGAATGCATTCATCGTCAAATTTACAGTTTATAATGGCATGTTTAAAAAAAATAATGCCCGACTTTTACAACGTCAAGTATTTGATTTACTCACTAGACATCAATCGTTGTGATTTAAGATCAATAATTTTTGTGATTTACTTAAAGCCTTCTATCGTTAACCTAAGATATAAATTGTATTCTTAATCATTTTTAGTTTACCTAAAATTTTAGCGGTAAACAAATAATTCGAGAAGCCTGCTTTTGCAGTCGATTACTCTAGATAGATAATCGTCTGTAATATTTTTAAATTCAATCTCATGAGAAATTTGAAGTTTATCCGCTTTAAGATTTGACTTGTTTTTCCAATGTAAACGTCCATATCCTTAAAGGCATATTTTTTTTGATTAGTAGGAAGTCCCCCGTTATCGTTGATGCTCAATGTTTCACCATTGGGATACATTAAATATTTAAAACTTTATTTTCGGTCAGTACTCGCTGACGAAAGTTTCTAAAAAATTTATCGTAACTCATTTTTATAGGTAACTCAACCACCATTTGTCCTTATTGTTGGTTTTATAAATCATATATTTTTTACTGAATGGATAGAGGAAGAGTACAATGCAAATCCAAACTAAATAGACCACAAAGAGCGAGTAGCCATAGGTTGAAAGTTTTTCATTCAAGAAACTTTCTGCTGTCAAAATCATATCATGCCAATTGCCTCCGAAAATGAGCATACCAATAATTGCGAAGATATGTATCACAAACACATGAAGAAAATAATAGAATAATGGCACTCTTCCAAAAACCAGAAAGAAATCGGTCAATTTGTTTTTAGTGGTTTCAAAAGCATACAAGAACAACATTGAAGGTCCAAGTGTAATGCAGAAATATAATAGAGAAGGTGGATACTTCGTCACGTTAAAAAATGACAAGATTGTTTTAGTGGTTGTGTCTTGCAGTGTCCAAGGCACCAAATCGCCGTATAAATTAAGACTTCTCAAAAGGAAAAAAAGACCAATGGATGCAAATCCCAAATTGAGAAGCCAATTTTTTCTGACGGTTGCATCAAAATCCTTCGTGTACAATTGCCCAAAACAATAGCCCATAGCCATCAATCCAATCCATGGAATCAATGGATATTGAATTAGGAACAAGAAATCAGGGCCAAGAATAATTTCTTGCTGTTGATGTAAAAAATACCAAACTATCGATTGAAAACTTCTGCCTTCCATGACAATTCCATCCAACGCATTATGTCCAATAACCAACAGAAGACCGATGGCAAGAATCACTTTTTTAGGAAGATATATAAGGAATGATAAGAAAATCATACTCACTCCGATGGCCCAAATGACCTGTACAATTGGGAAGCTATAAGTGAGGTCAAAAGTCCAAATGAGGTTGTTCACGACTAGTTCTAGAAGAATAAGCCATGAGCCTCTTGTGAATAGGAATTTAAAGAGTTCGCCTTTTGCTTTTTTTCTTCCATATAAAAATGCAGAAGTTCCAGCCAAGAAGACAAAAACCGGTGCGCAATAATGCGTAATGAATCTTGTGAAAAACAGCAGTGGTGTGGTAGTTTCCAGATTCGTTGGGTCATTGAAAAACGAGCCATAATGGAAATAATCACGTACATGGTCCAATGCCATGATGACCATGACGACACCTCGCAAGACATCGATGGATTCTATTCGGTTGGTTTTGATTTGCATTTTTTAAGGCTCTAAAATTGAAAATAAATAAACTGTTCGCCACTACCTTGAGAAATGATAATGAGGAAAAACATGATTGTCCAAACAATACCTAGTAGCCATGGAGATGTTTTTTTAGACACCTCTTCCATAGATGTGTTTCTCATGGCCCAATGACAAATGAATAAGTTTGTAATGAGTACAAATACTTTTATAATTTCAAATGATTGTAAAATCTTTTCACCATCATCATTCATAAATAACATAGAAGTTATGATGTTTTTGGCCGTTGAGAATTCACGAGCTCTAAAAAAGACCCAAGTAAAATTAACAAGTGTGTAGGTGAGGAGTGCCAATAAAATACCATTGTAAGGACCAATTTTAACATGGATTTTGGTTTTTAGCACGCGCTCCACCACCAAATAGATGCCATGCAATGCACCCCATACGACAAAAGTCCAAGCTGCACCATGCCACAAGCCTCCCAATAACATGGTAAGCATTAGTGCAACATACATTCTTATAATGCCAAGTTGGTTTCCTCCTAATGGAATGTATAGATAATCTCTTAACCAAGTTGATAATGAAATATGCCAACGTCTCCATAAATCGGAAAAGCCAATGGCTGCATAAGGATACCTAAAGTTATCTGGTAAGATAATACCGAGCATTAAAGCGATTCCGATAGCACAGGTGGAATATCCAGCAAAATCAAAAAATATTTGTCCAGAAAAAGCCAATGTGCCTGTCCAAGCATCTAATCCGCTCAATACTTCTTTTGCGCCAAAAACTTCATCTGAAGTATCGGATAAAAGCGTGTCCGCTAAAACTACTTTTTGAAATAATCCAATGGTCAACAAAAATGTTCCCCAAATAAATTGATTGACAGTTGCTTTTTTCTCTTCATAAAACTGGGTTATTAAATCACCAGCTCTTACGATAGGTCCAGCCACTAATTGAGGAAAGAACGTCACATACAAGGCAAAATCCAAGAATGTTCTGGCAGGTTGAATTTTCTTATTGTACATGTCTACCGTGTAAGACATGGTTTGGAAGGTGTAAAAAGAAATTCCCATCGGAAGGATGATGTCCATAGGTTGCGGTTCGTAAGTCATTCCCATAGCATTGACACCAGCAGTGAAATTTTCCAATAAAAAGTTGCCATATTTAAAAAACGCCAGAAATCCAAGATTAACGAACATGCTCAAGAGCAACCACATTTTTCGTTTACGTTGGTTCTCTTCAACTGCCAATTTGTTTCCTGCAGTCCAATCGACAATCGTAGAAATCCAAAGCAGAATAACCAATGGAGGATTCCACAGTCCGTAAAACACATAACTTGCAAAAAGAAGCATTCTCTTTTTACCAGTCCAATTGAATAGTTTTGTATAGTAGAGTGCCAAAACTAAAACTAAAAACACGATAAAACTTAAAGAATTGAACAGCATGATCAGTTGGTTTTAGAGTTAGATAATGCGCCATCGGCTTTCATGATTTTGACCAATTCGGTTGTGAAATATCTCGCGTCTGGTGCAGATAAATGCGACCATTCCGGACATGTCAAATCTTTGAGTTGGTCGTAATCTTCAAAATAATAGGCTTTAGCATTTGAAGCTTCAACTAAAGGGTCCCAAAACTCTGCACGCGATAAAAATTGATCTTCACCACCTTTGATCCATCCACTGGAAGGACATCGTAGTAGTATGAGGTTTCCACCTCGTTCCATAAATTTCTTGGCATCAGAAACGAAAAAATTTGAGGTGCCTTCTCTATCAGGTGGATTTGTATTGCTGGTTATAATAGCTTTCCACACACGTTGAACGGAATTTGCAAACGCAGTATCGGTTGCGGTTCTTTCACTCATTGGATTATTTCGGTCTTCTTCAATATATTGAAAGGCATAAAATGGTGGAAATTCAGGTTTTCCGGTCCTGTTACCAATTTGTAGATTATTCAAAAGTGATTTCAAATCGATATCATCAGACCAGCCTTCTTCACTTGTGGAAACCAAAACCAAATTCTTCTGAAGTGGCAATGATAACCAATGATTCAAACGTTGAGCGTAGGTTCTGTCTTCAAAATAATCAACGCGATTTTGTGCACGTTTCCACGGACTGGCTTCGGGATAGGTTGTTGAAAAGAAAAGTCCGGGAGTCACGCCTACTACAACAGTACCTACAAAATCTGTGTTGTTAACGATGTCATGGAAAATGGGAAGTGGCGATGCTCCAGCGGAGGCCAGCTGGATTGGTCGAACTCCAGATTCTTTTTCCCATTCGTTCAGTTGAATGTCGAATAACACACGAGACGAGCCTAATAATACAACATCATTTTCTGAAGCATGTTTGACTTTGCCACGCTGTACGGCCCACAAGTTTTTGTCATCGTCCAAATCTGGAATTTTACCTTGGTTTCTCCAATAGAATTCCCAGGCCACAATGCTGATAACGCTTAAGGTCACAGCAATGATTAGTGATTGTTTTAGATTCATTTTTGGTTGGTTTTGGTTTAGTTTTTTCCTTAATCAGTCTTTTAAAAAAGTTGGAGCGACCAGTGTTTGGTTTAAAATAACAAAGCTGTCTACTTTGGTTCTATGGTTATCAAAGTTTATAAACTGTATAAATACTGCCATGATTGCGGGCATAATTGCAATTATTAAAAACACGATTTCCCAGCTAAAATTTGTTTTTAGAATTCCGAGTGAAGCTGCACCAGCTGCTCGTCCCATATTCGCAATTGCCATATACAACGTAAATTGTGTGGCGGCAACTGTTTTCCAGCAGAGATGCATGCCAGAAGCAAATATTGCAATACATAAAAAAGTGTAGAAAGTGTAGTAAGAGAAAATAAAAGCGTAAACAATCACATTATTGCTCCATAGATCAGTCATGAAGGCAAAAGAGGCAATCAAGAAGGTAATGATTGCTAAATAAAGCGTGAGCATTTTTATTTTTCCAAAATAGTCTACTAGATAACCGCCAATAAACATTCCTAAAAATCCACCGATTAAGGTTGTTATTGAGAACACTTCTGAAAAAGATGTGTTGGTCCATCCCAACTCTTGAATAGTGAATATTGGTAAAAGCGTATCAATAAGTCCGAACATCATACCAGTAGCTAAAACGCCTACGGAAAAGACAAGACTGGACTTTAAACTTACCACTTTATAAAGGCTTTTAAAGATATGTCGCCAACTTTTCAATTGGGTTTGTTTTGAATCTTGAGAAGCCTCGCCGAGTGTCCATGGCATTAATTTTTCACCTGGTCGTTCTCTGAAGAAAATTGGAAAGAACATGATTGCGACTACTGCAATTGACAATAAGGAAATCGCTGTTGAGAACCCAAAGGCATTGAGAAGCGCTGTACCTGCTACTAAAGATAATGAAGTGCCGACAATTTTGGTTCCCCACATCAAACCATTGGCTCTGGCTTGTTCCTTTATAGGAATGACATCCACAGCCATGCCGTCTGTAGCCACATCTTGAAATGCCCCAAAAAAGCTAATAAAAAATCCAGCGGACATCAATCCAAAGGCATTGTTTAATGGGTCGGGAATAAAACCAATGCTTAAAAAACTAACAATGAGCCCTAGTTGACCAAAAATCACCCAAGGGCGTTTTTTGCCCATGGATAAAAGTGTATACCGATCCATCAATGGGGCAATCAATATTTTAAAACTCCAAGGAATACCGACAACTCCTAGAAATGCGGCAATTTCCAAAGGCGTTTTACCGTTCATAGCCAACCACGCTGGAATTGCAAAATAGGTGATACCTTCTGGAATTCCTTGCGCAATATAGAGCGCAGAAAAGGTGATGTATCTCGTTATTGGATTTTCGGTAAGGTATCTGCTGAATTTTTTACGTACACTGTTTTCATCGGTATGCATGTGGTTGGTTTTGGTTGTTTTTTTATCTTAAGAGATAGGTTAATTCTTTTCCATTATAACTGCAGGTGGAGGCGTGTCTTTTGACAATGTACCTTGCCAACTCGCGTACATCCAAGGTGCCATTTTCTTTGACAAAAACGGCTGTGTATAAAAATTCTGCAACAGAATTTCCATCAAGAAATGCTTGAGAGCGCCCATTGAGAATTCCGACATTATCATATATTCTCGTTTTTTGGTCGAAGAACTTGAAGGTCAGCTTTTCAAGCATCTTAAGTCTTTCTGTATCTGCGAGCAATTCTTCTTTAGTTTCAACGATACCATCGGCACCAATCATCACATAATCATTGGCAACATCTGTTTTAAAATAATCTGTTGCTTTTGTGAAGGTTGTATTCTCAAACATTCTGGAAAAGGCATCCTCAAGTTTTTTCTTTAAAGTTTCGGAATCATTTATTTGAGCAAATGAATAGCTTGTAAATGCGATTGCTATAAGTAATATTGATTTTTTCATTATGGTGTATGTTTTAAGAGGTATGAGTTTCATAGACCTTTCATGTTTTCAAAACCTGGAAGTTCTTTAGCCAATTAGTTTTTCTCTGCATCCGCCAATTTCTTGGTATCCACATACTGCTGAAATGCTACCACTTTTCCATCTATCAATGTCCAAAGGTGTGCCACTTGCGCATTGTAAACCTTTCCTGTTGACTTGTTTTTGGCATCATATCGTAAAGTTGCCAACACATGGTTTTTGCTCATGTCGTGAAGTTGAATATCAGCGAGTTTAAAATACTCATGATTAGCTCCAAGACGAACGAAAACTCCATTGAGTACTGCATCTGGCCCAACGTAAGGATTGCCGTCTGCCAGTGAATTGCCTTCCGCTTCATTCCACTCAATTTTTGCATCCATTGCTCCGAGAACGGATGGGATATCACCATTGGCGAATGCGCTGTACATTCCATCAATAATACTCACATTGTCTGGATTTGAAGCCAATCCCAACTGTTGCATCATGACCGAATTATCCAAAAAGTCTTGTTCTTGGATAATCTTTCCATTTTTCATCTTTGCTAGTGTGACACCTTCCATATTTACGCTATTTCCTGTGGCTGGAATGCCGAAGAAATCGCCTGTGTGCTTGCCTTCAAATCGCCAATGTTTGGCAATTTTGTCGCCCTGTCCGAAAGCATCAATAACGGTAAATTTAATTTCAGAAAATCCAGTAATGAAATTTTGGTAATAGGCTTTAAAATCTGCAATGCCAACGATATTTCCGGATGCATTGATTTGTGTGATGTTTGTGTCGAAGTTTTTGTCGTTGATGAGGTCAATTTGACCTTTGTTGACGATGTCGTCCCAAACTTGGGTGTACATTTTCAAGTCTTTTTCAATGGTGCTTTTTTGTGCAAAAACTGATGTGATGCTTAAAAAAGCAATGGCTAAAAATAATGTGTGTTTTATTTTCATGTTTGTTTAGATTATAAATATCTAATTGTGGATTTCTAATTCATCTATATAGACAAAGAATAGCCTTTGTTGATCAATAGCTGATTATTCAATTTTTATAATGCCATCTGCCACTTCAGGAAATTTGTTGAACAGTAAGGCATCATGACCTGGAATAAAAAATTTTATGTCAGAAACCAGCGTTTTCATTCGCTTCATTTGGTTTATATACCCTTCTGTACTGAAGGTGAAATTTTCGGAATTCATACGAATAGGATTCTAATTTTTTGTTTGGCTTTAAAGCCGCATATGCTTTTACTTTCGTGCTTTTTATGTGTTGTTAATAGTTATCAAATAATGGTTATAGTTTATTTAATGTTTTTTATGTGCACTTCTATTTCAATCATAAATTACGGTAGAGCCAATGCATTGACGCCGAGCCAAGTGCCGGTAGAGAAGTGGTTTTTGCAAATTTTCTGCACGGTAGCCAGCAACTTCTAAAAAATTAGGCATGTTGATAGTAAAGGCATCTTCCTTTTTTCAGTAAAGAATATTGTCAAGCACTTTATCCAGATAGCGTTCTTTCATCTCAAATTTTTTATCGGAATTGAACACTTCCATCACTTCAGTTTTAATATCATGAATTTCTTTTGGCGAAAAGGGATATTTCCCGATGGCATCTTCAATTTTCTCAAAACAGTCATCGTCGCAATCCTCACAGAATTCCTTGTAGAGTCTGTCGAAGGTCTCCGGATCGGTTTTGGATTTTATCAAGGCGATTTCTTCTTCGGTTTCTACTTGGTCCACCTTTGCGCAGAACATAAGGATGTAAATTTTCAGTTCTTCTTTTGACCAATTCTTTTGAATATTTGTCATGACACTATTATTTTTATTCTAATTTGAATTTAAGTATTGTATTGTTTTAAAGTATTTAAAACGTTCTGATACGTGATACTCAATTCTTGTTTAGACAATTGGTTTTGATAAATGATTTTGGCTGGTCGTTTTGCTGGTTTTTGATTCAACATCAACGAAATATCTGATACAGAATAGCTCTCACTGCTTAAAAGGTAATTTTTACCATGTAAGCCTGAAGTTGTTGCGGCCTTAAAAATTGCATTGGCAACATCTTTAACATTGATAATGGCCATTTCAACATCGTCGTCATAAAGCATTTGCACAAATGGGTTAGGCGCAAGATTGTTTTTGATTAGAAATTGTAATCCTGTTGAAGTTGAATCCTCCCTTTGCGACAAGGACTTTCCAAAAACACCCACAGGTGAAACCGTCGTGATTTCGAAATCCAGATTTGGATGTGTTTTGATATAGTCGTTCACAGTTTGATTGGCAATGAATTTTGCTTGTGCGTAGGGATGACTTTCGGTGCTCATAAATGGTGTGTCGATTTCACTGAAGGTGTCCTCGGGCGTTTTCCCATCTGCTGGTAATGGAAAATTAGTGTTGAATGCTGCGACAGAAGCAATAATCACGACTTTATTAACAATTGGTGATTCATTAATGACTTCCAAAAAATTCTCTGTCCCTTTGATTGTCGGGTCAAAAAGCTCGATTTGTGCATCCTTAAAATCCAGTTGAAAAGGTGTTCCACCATGAATGACGATGTCGCAATCTTTTACGAAATCTTTTAACTGCGATTTATTTTCAACATTCAGTTCGCTGATGTACAAATGGTCAGAATTTATCATCTCCATCAAGTGCTGATATTTTTCTTTTTTTGAAATATCAGTAGCGGAGACTTTCACTTCGAAACCTTCTTCCAAAAATTGTTTCGTGATATGGCTTCCTATAAAACCAGATCCACCGATGATGCCTACTTTTTTCATCTTATTTTAGATTTTGGATTTTTAAATCCTAGTGATGTCAACTTATTTTTGATTGATGTTGGAGAGTTGGCAGATTATAAACAGGCAAAATGACAATCGTCTTGGTTGATTAATTTAACTAAAACACTAAAACTGATCGATTGAATGACGATTGCCAAATTTCCTCCACAAAAATTTCTGCCTGCTATTTTTTATTGTATTTCGGATGTTGCTTCTTCAACAGACTTGTTTTTTGCTGCTTCAATCTCTTGCAGCGCTAACACAACTTCTGATTGGTCCCAAAAACCGACTTCCCTAACGATCTTACCGTCTTCAAATCTGTACGTCAAATGTATTGGCATGGTATACTCTCTACCATTTCCGGCCAGCGTGCCTTTCCAATCAAACCAGCCATTTACCCAGGTTTCCCCTTTTTTTGTAACTGCCATTTCATATTGAGGATCTTCGTCTGTGAAGCCTCTACTCGTATACAAAGCATCATTGGCTTTATGATATGCTAGGGTTTCGGATGGAGACATAAATTGTGTTGAAGAGTTAAAATAAGTTTTTGAAGTGTCTGCATAGATGCTGGTATCATAATTTTTGTTATTGTAGTTTTCTATTGCCTTTTTAACGATTTCTATCTCTGGCGACTCATGTGTATAATTTTTGTTCTGTTGTTCACAAGAATTGAATAGGACTATTGCAAGTCCTAATAAGAATATATTTTTCATATTAGTTGGTTTTTTAAAAAACCTCACAGTCTGAAATTTCAACGCTATGAGGTTCATGGTTTTGTTAATTATTTAAATAAGATAGGTCTGGTCTCATACGGCCAGTAACTTCTTCATATTCTGAAGCCAAATTGAACACGGCGTCAAATTTTGCTCTACTTTCTTCTCCTAACAATTTTCTGTTTTCAACATTCTTTTGCGCCATGTCCAATTCATCCTTGGCAGATATAACTACTACAAAGCTGTCACCCATCTGTCCAAAACCATTGGAATAAATACGATAATGCATTTTGGATTTTTTGCTGATAAAGAGCTCTTTAATAATTTTAATGTTCTCCACCATTTTGGCTCTATTTTGAGGCGTAACACTGATGATATTCCAGGTTCTATAATCCTGGCCTTCTTGAAGTGTGCCCATACCATCAGGCATATAAGAAAGTTCGTGGTCTAGTAATGTTACATAGCTACCGTGTTTATCATAACACTTGTCCCAACGATCAAAATAGGATTTAAATTTTTCCTCACCAATTTTCTCAATTAATCCGGCAAAAGAGAAATTTTCAATATCAGCTAACTTTTCAATTGGCACGATGGTCAGATATTTGCCGTTTATCATTTCGGCCACTGACCAATCACCTTTGAAATCATTGGTTTTGCAGAGCTGGTTAAATTCTTTCGTAATTGTCTCGTATTCAGAAATCATACTTGGTTTTACTTGATCTACATGTATCATAAAGGGTTGAGCATCCTGTGAATTTGAGAGATTTGGAGTTAGTACAAGCAGAAATGTCAATACAATGGTAATTTTTAATGTTTTCATAATGAATAGTATTTAAATGGTTAATTAATAAGAATCACTTCTGATTCCACAACTAAATAACTGATAATCAAAACAAAAACAAATCGTTTAAGGACGAAATACAAGAAATTATGTCCGAACTTATAGAATTACTTATCGGAGGTTTTTAGGCAGGAAGATGAGATTAAATCGTTTGTAGCCTATTAAGCAACTCTTCTTTTAAAGTTTTACTTACAGGAATGGCTTTTCTTGCAATAACGATGTGGCTTGTAGCAACTTCATCAATTTGAGAAAGATTGACAATAAAGGAGCGATGAACTCTTATAAAGTGTTTTTGAGGTAATTTTGCATCCATATCCTTTAGTGTCATTACCAATAGATATTCCTTGTCTTTTGAGTAGATTCGGCAATAATTCCGTTCCGCTTCAATGTATAGAATATCTTTAATATCTACTTTGACCATTTTCTCGTGATTGCGAACAAATATGCAATCACTTAAAATAAACGGAGAATTATTGTTCATTGAGGCTTGGCTTCCAGAATCAGTATTGCAATGAATCTGATTGACAGTCAGTTCAATGGCACGCTGTAAATCTAATTTTTTGAAGGGTTTGGAAATAAATGCATGAGGATTTGTGGTTTTGGCTCTATTGAAATTTGAATCGTCCGCATTGGCCGTAAGATAAATAATGGCAATATCCTGCTCTTTTTGCATCATTTGGGCGGTTTCAATGCCATCGAGCGTACCTTTCAGTTGAATGTCCATCAACACGATATCGGGTTGATTTTGCTTGATTGAGGTGAGTGCTTCCTCTCCTCGAGGAATGATGCCTGTAACTTCATAACCCAATGAGGATAACTGTAACGAAATATTCGCGGCGATTACCATTTCGTCTTCCACTATCAATATTTTTATCGGTTGTCCCATTTATGCTGCTGGTTTGGTTTTAAATTGAAATAAAATTGAAGTGCCGTTATCGTGCTCTTCAAACATTTGACCGTCGAGCTGTTGAGTTAATAATTGGACTAATTGGGTGCCAAATCCAGTGCCCTTTGGTTTTAGACCAAGCACTTTCCCAATACCATTATCTGCAACTTTTAAGGTCAAAGTACCGGGTGTGGATTGGGATAAGCTAATAAGTATGTTACCTTCGCCGTCATTTGGAAAAGCGTATTTCAATGCATTCGTCAAGAGTTCATTGACGATTAATCCAATTGGAACCGCTGTGTCTACGTCCAATTCTAAATTGTCCATCGCACATTCTATTTTGACTTTGTCTTCCGCATTAAATGTGTCCAAAATACCCTCACCAAGATTTGAAAAGTAATCTTTCATTTCGATATGTCCCAAGTTTTCGCCTTGATATAATTTTTGATGAATAATGCCCATGGATTGAACGCGATTCTGACTGGCTACCATCGCGTCTTTAGTGACCGAATCTTCCAATTGTGCAGATTGTAATGCGAGCAGACTTTTCACCAATTCGAGGTTGTTTTTTACGCGATGATGGATTTCTTTCAATAGCAATTCGTTTTGTTTGTTTTTTGTATCCAACTCTGAATTCAGAAGTTGTAACTCTTGATTCTTTTTCTGACGTTTTCTATAATAAAAGAGCAATCCAAAAAGAATGAAAGCCAATAACGCTGCTAAAACGATGTATAAAGTTTGTGTTCTTTTTTGTTGTGCAATTTGTTCGTCCTGAAAATAAATGGTCGCATTTTTCTGTCCTGTCAGATATTTCTTTTCGGCTTCAGATTCCAAACCATGAATAGTGTTATTTTGAAATTCTTCATGTGATGAGGCGTATAAATGATGGTAATATAATGCCAATTTATAATCTCCAAGCGATTCATAAATATTGGAAACATGCATATAATTTTCCCACAGATTGCGAACCCTTCCTGTCTTTTTCATTAGGTCAATGGCTTTTAGGTTGTAGGGCAAAGCTTCGCTGTATCTTCCTTGCATCAAATAAACGTGTCCAATGTTTGCTAATGATGGAATCAAATAACGCTCCAATCCCAACTTTTCAGAATTGTCATAATTGGCCTGATAATCTGCAATAGCATCATCGTATCTGTCCATATATTTATAGATGTTTCCTCTCCAATTCACCGCAGCCATCATGGGAATACCGGTTTCACCGAGTTTGTTGTAAAGATCTATGGATATATTGATGGTTTCCAATGCTTCCTCATGATCCACATTAGCAAACAACATATCAAAAGCTTTCAATCGATATGTATTTGCCAAATCTTCAGGGAAGTTCAAAGTTTCCAGTATGGCAATGGCTTTTTCACACCATGCGACCCCTTGAGCGTAACTCCGTTCATAGTATTTTAGTTCACCAATGGCGGCGTAACAAAGAGCAATTCCATGTTTGTTTTTGGTTTTTTCGAAAAGATCCAAGGCTTTATAGACCAATTTGGTGGACTCGGCATAATCTGCCTTTATCATCTGCAGTTCTTGCCATTTTAGATAAGTATAGGCAAGCTCATTATCGTTTTGTTGCTCGAGATAAATATCCTTTGCTTTCTCAACATAATAAAAAGCGGAATCTACGTTGGAATAATCTTTATGATACCTGACCAAGAAAGAATAAGCTTTTGCTAGCCCTTTTTTATTATTTGTTTTTTTAGAAAGCTCAATTGCTAGGTAAGAGTTAAAGGCAATTGCAGTGGTGTCTTGAGAAATTTTTACATGCGAATCTAACCAGCCCAATAAAGAGTCTAGCTTCACTGAATCTGAATTTTGTGCGTAAAAAAAAGTTGTACAAAAAAGTACAAGGACAATGGTTAGTTGTTGTTTCATAAGCCTAATTAATACTATTAATAAGACTTGAGGTGGACTTTAAAGGTAGTTAAATTTTCTAACTAATTGAAAAGTTAAATTCAGAAGGAGAAAAATGATGGCTGTTGAATTATCAATTTGTGTGGATAGAATTCTTCTCACATGCTGTTGAAGATTAGGAGATTGTCAGCCAAAATTGGTTTAAGTTAAAGTCACAATCATATAATAACCTGCCGTGATGAACAATACTATAAGACCAATCGCTAATAGGCTGATGGCACGTTTTACATTTCTAAATTTCCATGCCGCAATTTTCGAAATGATGTAAATCTGTTCACCCAATTGACCAAATAATTGTTCTTCGTCAACACTGATAGCGTAAAATGTTTTTGAGAATTGTTTGATGTTACCAAATTTAGAAATGACATCACCGAAGAAAAAAATGTTCTTATCATAACCGCCTTCAATTTTCGGGATAAAACAGCGAACGCAATAAAAAATAGAAGCGGCTGTGCAAAAGAACCATGCTCCAATCAATAAGTAAAGTAAAGTGTCATTTTCCGATGCGTCAAATACTGTTTCCACACTTTGAAACACAAAATTCAACAAAATCCCGTAAAATGACAGAATTAATCCAGCTTTTAGTTCAGAAGCCTTGATAAGACTTGAAATGTACGATATACTTCCCCAATAATGATCAACAAGCTCTTCAGTATGGGCATTTTTTACATAAGGTCTCAAGGAGGACTGTTCTGTTGATTTTTGTTCTTCCATAGCATTACCAAGTTAGTTTATCAGTTCGGATGATTTTGATTTCGAATTTTATGTCATTAGATCTGATTTATTCTTTAGGGGAAGAATTAAAACCTCTTTTGTGGGAGATGATTTCAACCAAATAGGGATCGGAATAAATTTACGGAATTATCTCCGAATGGCGCTTTTAAATAGGCTAAAGCTATCAGAATTCTTTTCAAGGGTGCACTTTATTTTATCAAAAGAATTAGAAAGTTATTTTTAACAACCACCTAGTAAGGAAATAACAAAGATTTCCCAGTTCGAAAAACTGTATAGAATTGATTAGAATCGAATCATTTGACCGAAAATAAAATGAATGGGCACACCCAGCTTGACTCAAGATTTAGGGTGTAGAACATGTGAATGATTGGTGGTTTATAAGCGTTCCTTTTCTATTAAGCGATCTTCCTTACCATATTCGACACGGTAGATACGGACCATGGCAATGAATAGGCTAATGAGTAAAGGACCAAAGATCAACCCAATGAATCCAAAAATAGGCACGCCAACAATGACACCAATCAGAGTAATCAACGGATGAACATTATCTAATTTTTTTAATACATAGAGTCGGATTATATTGTCAGTGGATCCAACTACGATAAAGCCATAAAGCAATATGCCGTAGGCTTGAAAATTATCTCCAGTTGAAAGGGATATGATGAACACAGGCAAGATTCCAAGTAGTGTACCGACAAAAGGAATCATAGAGCCTACCGTGGTGATCACAAACCAAAAGAATGGATTTTCGACTCCAAAAATCCAAAACCCAATAAGTGCAATAATACCTTGCGCAACGGCAACTAAAGGAATTCCCAATGCATTTGAACGTACCATGGCTTGAACTTCATCACCAATTTCGGTAAGGTTGTCACGGCTCATTGGAATATATTCTTTTAGGGACTCTCTCAATGCTTTGCGATTGGTGAGCATATAGAAAAGTAGAAAATACATTAAGCCGATGGCAATGAAGGCATTGAAGGTGCCACCAACCAATCCTTGTAGATTCTCTGAAAGCCATGAAGTGATTGCTCCAGTATCAATTTTTGAATTTAGATCAAATCCAACGTACGCTTCAGCTTTACCCACTTGGTCTTTAACCGCCTTAATAACTTCCTCACTATTTTGTACGGCATGACCGATTTTGTTCCCCAGCATCATAACGATTCCAGCAATGGGAAGTAAAATTCCAACAAAGGATATGAACATGAGAAAAATTGCAGCGGCGGTCGGACTCCATTTCCGCTTTTTCACAAGATTGGCCATCCATTTTCTCATTAAGATATAAATGGTTACAGCGCCTAATACTCCAGTGAGATAAGGCAACATTTCCCTAAATATTAGGCTTCCCATAAAAAGAATAAGAAGCAAGACAAAAATTTGTCGGATTATCTTTGCTGGAATCTGCTGCATTTCAATGGATGGGTTTGTTAATTGAAGAATCAGTTCTTCAATATTAAATATACTGCAAGTTTATGATATCTCAACATTTAATAAAGCAACGGACGCATTTATTTTTAACTCAAATCGATTTCAATCTGATTTTTCATAATGTCATCAAAGGTTTCGCGCTTTCGTATTAAATGTGCTTCGCCCTTATGCCACAAAACTTCCGCAGGTCTGTATCTTGAATTGTAGTTGCTGGACATCGTAAAACAATAGGCCCCAGCATTTTTAAAGCATAGAATGTCGCCTTCCGCAATCTCGGTGATACGCCTGTTATTAGCAAATGTGTCAGTTTCACAAATATATCCAACAACAGAATAAAACCGTTCTCTACCTTCTGGATTGGATAAATTCAGAATTTCATGTTGTGATCCATAGAGCATTGGACGAATAAAGTGATTGAACCCAGAATCTATTTGTGCAAAAACGGTAGAGGTCGTCTGTTTGACCACATTTACTTTTGATAAAAAAACGCCGGCTTCACTCACTAAAAATTTACCAGGCTCAAACGCCAGTGTTAAATCGCGACCATACTCCGTGCAAAATTCATTGAAACGTTGGCTCAATTTTTCACCCAATTCTTCAATATTGGTTTCGATATCACCTTCTTTGTAAGGTACTTTAAAACCCGATCCGAAATCTATAAACTCCAAATCTTTAAAATGAGTGGCTGTATCAAAAAGTATCTCACTCGCATATAAAAACACATCGATGTCTAGAATATCACTACCAGTATGCATGTGAATTCCGTTGATACTCATTTTTGTGTTTTCAATGATTCGGAACAAAAGTGGTAGTTGATGGATGGAGATTCCGAACTTGCTATCGATGTGTCCAACAGAAATATTAGTGTTCCCTCCAGCCATAATATGTGGATTGATCCGAACACATACCGGAGTTTTTGGATGCTTTGTTCCAAATTGTTCTAAAATCGAAAGATTGTCAATGTTAATCTGAACACCCAACTCTGCGGCCATTTCAATTTCTTCTAGAGACACACCATTGGGAGTATAAATAATCTGTTCAGGTGAAAAACCGGCAGCCAGTCCTAATTTCACCTCTTGGATTGACACAGTATCGAGTCCAGAGCCTAAAGTATTGAACAACTTTAGGATTGAAATATTGGATAGCGCTTTAACTGCGTAATTAAGTCTCAAATGTTTAACCTTATCAAATGCGGAAGTAAGACGTTTGTATTGAGTGGTAATGGTTTCAGAATCATAGACATAAACTGGACTTTCAAAGTCTTTTGCAATTTGTAACAAGGTTTTCGTTTCCATTTCGTTTAATTTTTTGGCTAATTTAGATGGATTTCTTCTGTAATAAGTTTTTTTGATAAAAATTTACTAATTTTACACATATTGTTAAATAATTAACAAATGAGAACTATTGCGACCTGCGTAGAAGATATCATTATCTCCCAGCCGTTTTTAGAGGAGGCTCTATCTCGAGAAATAATTAACTATTCAGCGCTAGCTAAAGAATTGAACAAATCAGTCTCCTCAATATTAAAAAAGCCAGTGAAGAATGGTGCCATTATGATGGCATTGAGACGCTATAAGCAACCAATAAATGTGGATAGCACAACACGTTTAAAACAAGTCCTTGGAAATTTGGGTGATATAACGGTACGATCAAACATAAGTGATTTTACATTTCAGAATTCCAAATCCTTAATACACTGTCACAGTAAAGTTTTAGAACAGATAAATACAAATCAACAGGTTTTTTATGCTTTTACACGTGGTATTTTTGAAAGTAGTTTTATCATTTCAAGTACCGAACAGGAAAACATCTTGAAATATTTTAAGAACGAAATTCAAATTGAATTACAAGACAAATTATCTGCAATCAGCATTAATTTACCAAAAGGAAATTCAAAAATTGCAGGATTATACTATCAAATGTTCAAACAATTGGCATGGGATGGCGTGACGCTATATGAAGTAATATCCACTACCAATGAAATTACGATTTTGGTAGAAGATCACTTGGTGGATAAGGCCTTTTCAATCATAAAACGTTTAAAAAGCCCTCAAAATGTTTAGCCAGTCTGATTTGAACAAATCAATGAAAAAAAATAGTGTAAAAAAGCATTGGGTTAATTACTTTTGCAGTGTAATTAAATCGATATACTTATGAATCTACACGAATATCAAGGAAAAGAGATTTTGAATAGCTTTGGAGTGCGTATACAACGTGGCATCGTAGCGAAGAATGCAAATGAAGCAGTCACAGCGGCAAAGCAATTGACAGCTGAAACTGGTACAAGCTGGCACGTTATAAAAGCACAAGTTCACGCTGGTGGACGAGGCAAAGGTGGTGGAGTCAAGTTGGCTAAAAACCTTAAGGAAGTAGAAGAAATTGCAGGAAATATCATTGGTATGCAATTGGTTACACCACAAACTTCCAAAGAAGGGAAAAAGGTGCATCAAGTGCTGGTTGCAGAGGATGTTTATTATCCAGGTGCGAGCGAAACAAGTGAATTTTACGTTTCGGTATTGTTGAATCGTGCGACTGGTAGAAATATGGTAATGTATTCTACAGAAGGAGGAATGGATATCGAAAAAGTGGCTGAAGAAACTCCACATTTGATTTTTCATGAAGAAATTGATCCTTCCGTAGGTCTAATGCCTTTCCAAGCAAGACGAATTGCTTTTAATTTAGGGTTGTCTGGAAACGCTTTTAAAGAAATGACAAAATTTGTTACCTCATTATATACTGCTTATGTAAAATCTGATGCATCACTTTTTGAGATCAATCCGGTTTTAAAAACGAGTGATGATAAGATCATGGCAGTGGATGCGAAAGTGACAATTGATGACAATTCACTCTTTAGACATAAAGATTATTTGGATTTACGTGATCTGCGTGAAGAAAGTGCTATCGAAGTTGAAGCAGGAGCTGTTGGATTGAATTATGTAGATTTAGACGGAAACGTTGGATGCATGGTGAATGGCGCAGGTTTGGCAATGGCAACAATGGATTTAATTAAACAAGCAGGAGGAGAGCCGGCAAATTTCTTGGATGTAGGTGGCACAGCAGATGCTGCACGTGTAGAAGCGGCTTTTAAAATTATTTTGAAAGATCCAGCGGTGAAGGCAATTTTGATCAATATCTTTGGTGGAATTGTGCGTTGCGATAGAGTTGCTCAAGGTGTGATCGATGCTTATAAAAATATGGGAACCATCAATGTCCCAATTATCGTTCGTTTACAAGGAACCAACGCAGATATTGCGAAAGAATTAATAGATAATTCAGGATTGGATGTAATGAGTGCTACCGAATTTCAGGAAGCGGCTGATAAAGTTCAGGAAGTGTTATCATAACAAAAAACATACTTTACTCGAAAGGCTTTCAAAGAAATTTGGAAGCTTTTTTTTTTGTTTTGACGCAACCTTTTATAGATTTTTGTATCTATCTATTACAAACTCTAATCTCATAAAACTCAAATCATGAAAACAAAATTCTTAATTTTCGCAATCGTTCTTGCATTTTTTTCTTGTTCTGATGACGATAACATTCCGCCTCAAGCTGTTCCAGAGGTTGTCGGCACTTGGAAGTTGGTAGGTGTTTATTTGGATCCAGGAGATGGAAGTGGTGACTTTGAAACGGTTGACAGTCAAAAGACAGTGCAATTTATGACGGATGGTACGGTAACTTCCAACGGTTCGTTATGCGTTAGTTCAGCCGAAACAGATAACCCTATGTCGGGAACTTATTCTTTGGAGGAATCCACAATTACATCCTTGGAATGCAATGATACCACTATTCCTGTCACATTTGAATTGGTAAATTCGCAATTGATCATTCATTATACGTGCATTGAACCTTGCAAGGAAAAGTATGATAGAATTTAATAGAAACTGACTGTATAAGGAATTACAAGGAGTTTAGTTTAGTTCGCGGAACCTATAAATGCAATCCGCATTCTGTCTTTGGATTGTTATTCCATCGACCACTTCGGTCTTTGCCAGGAACTGTGCAATGTTTACAACCTATGGAATTATAACCCTTGGTCACCAATGGATGGAACGGGAGTTGATGCTCTTGAATGTAGACATCACGTTGTTTTTTAGTAATATCCAATAAAGGGTAGAATTTCAGAATCTCACCTCGCAGTTCAAAAATATTCAATGAAGCGCGATGGTCGCTTTGCCATTCCATCAAACCGGAGGCCCAAACCTTGTATGTCTTTTTAATTTTGTCCAATGGCTTCACCTTATTGATCGAACAGCAGAAATCTGGATTCTTCTTCCAAGTTTCATCTTTAGATGTAAAATCATGCTCTTCTTGGAGTGCACTTATTGAAACCACATTCAACCCGTAAAGTGCCATGAGTTTGTTTTTGTATTCTAAAGTATCCTCAAAGTGATATCCTGTATCTATAAAGAACACTTTTTGATTTTTATTCGCTTCCGAAAACAGTTTCAGAAAAAAAGCGGATGTAGCAGCAAATGAACTAGTAAGCATCACGTCATCTACATCAAAGTCTTTATAAAGTTCATTAATGCGTTGCGATGGCGTGAGTGGTTTATACTTTATGTTTAAAGCTTCAATCTGTTCTTCACTTACTCGAAATGATTTTATTTTTGCTTCGCTTTCAAACATGCTGATTTGATAAATTTATGACTATAACATGCAAACTAGTGTTTTGCATTGAAGATTAAAAGTGTTTGGGAAATTATTAGCAATTCAATAAAATGGACCTACTCTTTTTGCTTTTTTGGCATAGGACCACGCATATGAATGACTAATCCGTTAAGGAAGTTTCTCAAGATCTGGTCCCCACACTCCATGTATTTGGGATGATCTTCCTTTCTAAAAAAGGCACCCAATTCACTTTTGGTGATTCTGAAATCTACAAGTTCAAGGATTTTTACTATGTCGTCGTCACGTAATTTTAAAGCGACGCGTAATTTTTTGAAGATATCGTTATTGGTCATTTTATGTTTGTGTTTTTAAGTTGCTTCTTTTATTTTAACTGTTTTATGAACAAATAATTAGTTGCATATTTCTTAATTCTTCAGTAGCCATTGATAAGCCTCCGGAAAATTTTTACTCCATAATGCTTCATTATGTTGTCCGCCTTCCACAATTTTACTTTTTAAATTATCTGGCTGCACACCATTTTCTTTTAAAAGGGAAATCATTTTTTCAAAGTCTGGCACCATACCTGCACTTTCTGCTGATCCTACTAGAAAATAAAATCGTGAATTTGCAGGAATATCTGTGTGTTCCACAAAATTATAAATTTCATCACTAAACCAAAAAGAAGGAGAGAATACGCCAGCATTTCCAAAGGTTTCAGGATATTTGACAGTTGCGTAAAATGATAGTAATCCACCAAGGGACGAACCAATCATATAAGTGTGTTGAGCGTCTGATAGTGTACTGTAAGATTTATCTATATGCGGTTTTAAGGTATTTTTTATAAAATCAAGATATATGTCGGCTTTGCCACCTCCATATTTCTCACTTGGAAATGGGGTCAATTCGTCCATGCGTTTTTCGTTGCCATGTTCAATACCGACAACAATTGTTTCTTCTTCTGAAATAGAATCTAAATATTCATCCACTTTCCATTCGCCTACATACGATGTTTCGGCATCGAATAAGTTTTGTGCATCATGCATATAAACCACAGAATACGCTTTTTTAGAATTTTTATACGATTTTGGTAAATAGACCCAGATTTTTTTGGAAGTTTTCAATTGAGGTGCTTCAATTTCGAAAGTTACAACTTGTTGTGAAGCAGTACTTTGTGCGGAAATTCTGAACGCAGAAATACTGATAAATATTAAAACAAAGTATCTTAACTGCATGGTTTTTAAGGTTTAACGAATGATGAAAGTTAAATATTACCGATAAAATGTCATTTATTTTTCGACAAGTTACATTATATCAACGACAATAACATTTCAAAAGTTATTAACTTTATCATATAAAATTAACACTCCTTCTATTATGTATAATCGTGTTGAAAAATTGAGTTTGCTGTCCGAAATGATAGCTTTCGCACAGACAGATGCCAATTTAAAATCTATAGAATATAAATTTCTTTTAGGTGTGGCAAAACAATTGGAAATATCCCAATCAGATTTTGATTACCTAATAAAGTATCCCGTGAATTATGTGCACTTAAAAACACATAGTGAGCGCGTTGTGCAATTTCACCGCCTCGTATTATTGATGAACCTTGACAGCGAGATTACGATCAAGGAATTGGTAAAGTTACATAACTTCGGTTTACGAATGGGCTTGAGCCACGAAGCCATTAATAGAGTATTGGATTTGATGGAAAGTTTTCCTAATAAAATCGTTCCACCTGATTTCTTAATTGATATTTTTAAAGTACAGTATAATTAGTGTTTAGTGTTTAGTGTTTAGTGTTCAGTGTTCAGTCCGTCAATGCCTAAAAACTTTGACCGTTTTTTGTTCGTTTTTCTCTATTATTTGTTTTTTTAATTTTATCTAACATCTAACATCTAACATCTAACATCTAACATCTAACATCTAACATCTAACATCTAACATCTAACATCTAACGCCAACACTACACTTTTAACTTCTCCAACTTCTCTTGATAACCTTTAATTTCGTCCCGAAGCTGCGCGGCAATTATGAAATCGAGCGCTTTTGCAGCTTGTTCCATTAATTTTCGCTTTTCACGAATTTTCTTTTCGACTTCTGGTTTAGTAAGATATTCGCTTTCTGGTTCGGCGGCTTTCAAAGCATCCAATTCATAGCGATATGTACTCACTGAATTTTTTGACAATACATTATCCAAACTTTTATTTAAAGCTGTTGGCGTAATATTGTGCTTGGTATTGTAAGCAATTTGTTTTTCGCGTCTATAATTTGTTTCGTCAATCGTTTTTTGCATACTGCTAGTGATCTTGTCAGCATACATAATGGCTTTACCATTTAAATGTCTTGCAGCACGACCCACCGTTTGCGTCAACGATCGATTGGAGCGTAGAAAACCTTCTTTGTCGGCATCCAAAATGGCAACCAAAGACACTTCAGGTAAATCCAATCCTTCTCTTAATAAGTTGACTCCAACCAGCACATCAAAAACGCCTTTACGTAAATCTTGCATGATTTCTACACGTTCCAAAGTATCGACATCACTATGAATGTATCGTACTCTAATTTGAATTCTTGACAAATATTTGGTGAGCTCTTCAGCCATCCGTTTGGTCAAAGTTGTAACCAGCGTGCGTTCATCTTTTTCAACTCGCTCTTGAATTTCCTCAATCAAATCGTCAATCTGATTGAGACTTGGACGAACTTCAATAATTGGATCGAGGAGTCCTGTGGGACGAATGAGCTGTTCAACATAGACACCATCTGTTTTTTGCAGTTCATAATCTGCTGGTGTTGCACTGACATAGATAACCTGATTTTGAAGCGCTTCAAATTCTTCAAATTTTAACGGTCGATTATCCATCGCTGCAGGCAATCGGAATCCGTAATCCACCAAGTTTTCTTTTCTACTACGATCGCCTCCATACATGGCATGCACTTGCGAAATGGTCACATGACTTTCATCCACAACCATTAAAAAATCATTTGGGAAATAATCCAAAAGACAAAATGGACGCGTTCCAGGCAAACGACCATCCAGATATCGTGAATAATTTTCGATTCCAGAACAATAACCCAATTCTCGAATCATCTCGAGGTCAAATTCAGTACGTTCTTGTAATCTTTTGGCTTCCAAGTGTTTTCCTATTTCTTTAAAATAATCGACTTGTTTGACCAAATCATCTTGAATCGCTTTGATTGCGCCTTGTAAAACTTCAGGAGATGTCACGAACATGTTGGCTGGAAAGATGTTTAATCGATCATATTTTTCAATGACTTCGTTCGTTTGTGCATTGAACGATTCCATATCTTCAATTTCATCTCCAAAAAAATGAATTCTGACAGCGTTATCTGAATAACCAGGGAATATATCAACGGTATCACCTTTAATTCTGAAATTACCGTTATTAAAATCTGCTTCGGTCCGAGAATACAGACTTTGCACCAATTGGTGCAATAATTTGGTGCGCGAAATAACTTGGTCACGTTTTAGAGTTATGACATTTTTTTGAAATTCCACAGGATTACCAATACCATACAGACAAGACACAGAAGCCACGACCAAAACATCACGACGACCGGAAAGAAGGGAAGAGGTAGTGCTCAAACGCATTTTTTCAATTTCCTCGTTGATGGATAAATCTTTCTCTATATAAACGCCAGACACTGGAATGTAGGCTTCCGGTTGGTAATAATCATAATAGGACACAAAATATTCTACAGCATTGTCAGGAAAAAACTGTTTAAATTCGGAATATAATTGTGCCGCAAGTGTTTTGTTGTGTGCCAACACCAAAGTTGGTCGTTGCACTTCTTCAATGACATTGGCGACTGTAAAGGTTTTTCCCGAACCTGTGACACCAAGCAAGGTCTGATATTTTTCATCAGACTCAATGCCTTTCGACAATTTGTCAATCGCTTGCGGTTGATCACCTGTAGGTTTGTATTCTGATTTTATATTGAATTTCATAGGAATGTAAAGTTAAGATTTTAACCAGAAAGATGTCTTAAAAAAACACAAAATAGAGATTCAGAATTGAAGTTGAAATCAATAATCTAACTATCTGAAATTGTTAATATAATGTGAGATTTTATCTCACCAAAGAAAAATGCCCACGATATACACGTCCATCAGGGACAGTTACTACATACCAATAATCATCACTTGGCAGAGGCTTTCCTTTTAGTGTACCATCCCAACCTGCACTTAAGTGGTCTTGTTGAGCAAGAAGTTTGCCGTATCGGTTATAAATCTTGATATCAATACCTTGATTGAATTGTGCACTTACTCCATAGATCTTCCAAGTTTCATGAACTGTATCTCCATTAGGAGTAAAGTATTTTGGGAAGCCAAGCACAGATATTAATTGTTCCGAGAGTCCGCAGTCTTTATTTCGATCTCTAACATAGATTGTATGAAAACCAGGTGGCACATTGGTGAAAATATTGCTTTCTTGATAAAACCCATTAGGATCGTCTAATGCATACTCATAAAAACCTTGGCCAGAAACTAGGACGGTAACTGTATTGTTGGAGATGCCATCTTGAATAAGCACATCCTCAATTGTAGCAATTTCTGTCTCTGAAACAGTGATTATACGCGATGTGGAACAGCCATTTGGATCGGTCACAATAACAGTATATACTCCGGCTTCGTTTATGTCATAAAAAGACGTGTTTACAGAGGTTGTAGTGCCATTGAAAAACCATTCGTAATAATAATTGCTCGGAGCGTCGTTGAGAACGCCTCCAAAAATTCGAACCGTTTCGGGAAATGAATTCAGACAATAAAAAACTGTTTCGTCCGGTCTTAATGTCGGAGTGTATAAAACGGTCAAATTGGCTTCAGAGATGGCAAAGCACTCATTGTTGCTCGTGACTTTTACATAAATAGTTTGTGAATCTTCAGTGATATTTCTATAAGGAGTAACCAACGCATTTGTATTGTTAAAAGCATCCACTTCTGTCTCATAGTAGGAAACCATAGCTCCCAAAGGAATTTGATCTTGAATAGACGTAGCAATATCATTTAAATTAAAATCGGTGTAACCATCGGTGGGTGAATCATCGCAAGCTTGAAGTGATGGAATGTTGATTATATTGGTGGAAATGGCCAAGCGCAATTCTGCTACTTTAGAACAGCCATATATCGATTCAACTCTTGCGAAAACGATTTGATTAGGCGTGCTATTTTGAAAACTATTTGGGTTGGGAATAGGGCTGCTGTTTTGAAGAGCCGCATTTTCTGTCAGAAAATAATTGACAACAGAAAGTTCTTGATCATCGATAGTGATGATTCTTTGTGCACTGAATAAGTCATAAAGTGTTATGCCATCTTGGTTTTGATCGCATTCAGTTAAAATTGCGTCCGTGACAATTACATCTGGATAGTATTCAACTACAGCTGTTCCCGTGGCAATGCAATTGGTTTCAAGTATAACTTCTACGCTGTAAACACCAGGATCAGTTACTTGATATTCAAAACAATTCAAACAAAATGTGCTGGTTTGAGGCACACCATCTTTAGACCATCGATACCCGAGTGCGCCTGGTTGAAACGCATTAAGGGTTGCGGTTTCATCTTCACAGAGGGCATTGTTTGTACTAATGAGTCGATTGGGTCCAATATCCACAGATGGCTGAAAACTGCCAGCTTCTAAAAAAACCGCAGAATCATATCGATAATTCTGTTCATCGGCAATCACCAGTTTCACATGATAGGTTTGATTTGGAACAACAGTAGCTGTTGCCGTTAAAATTTTAGTCTGTCCGTTAAAGTTGATGGGTGCATTTGGGCCATTCCAACTTTCAAAATAAAACTCATTGATGGCACTACAACCACCAGGGATCTCAGGATGTACTGTAGTGACTTTAACTGGTGTTTGAGTGTTTGGAACCAACGCGATATTCTCATATTCCTGTTCATTTGCAGGACGAATCAAAAAACCAAAAAGATCGGAATATCTACAGGTATTACTATTATTCTCCTGATATTCTTCAGAGGCAAAAATATATCTAAAACTGATCTGTGATGCCACAGAAGTGAAATCAAATTCAAGGATGGTAGCATTCAAAGTGTTTTGTTCATTCAATGCATATTCCAAGTCGTTGTCACCACCCCAATCTGCTGCATCATCGTCACTCAAGGAGGTGTTGGGACCTTCTGTGTTAATTATTTTTCCAGTACTCAAAACAATACCATTTTGGAAAGGAAAATTGCCATTGGATTCGAAATAACCATAACTTGAATCCGCAGTACCAAAATCTCCACCTACGACGTTAGTCACCACAACATTATCAATACAAGTGCTATTAATAAGAATATCTTCTACAAGCTGTTGAGGTGTATAAGACTGACTATCTACTCGAATATTTTGAGTAAAAACAAACGCAGGAAAGCACAAGAAAAGTAACTTATAAAAGCTTTTCATTCACAATTTTTTCGATTGCAAAGATACATATACTAAATAAAGGAATAGTTCAAATATATGTTAAAGATCAAATGGAAGGAGATCTAAAAAAGAAATTCCAAATTTCTGATGGAGACAGAAATTTGGAATTATATAAGATAAATCGTTGAAATCTTATCGCTTCAGAGCAAAATGACCTTTTGCTTGAAAATCATAACCACCACCTTTAATATTGGCTACAAACCAATAATCTGTGGCTGGCATGTTGTTTCCATGGTAGGTACCATCCCAACCTTTTGAACTCGAAGTGATATAGCTTACTTGTTTGCCATATCTGTCATAAATATAAATGACAGATCCGACCAAAGTTTCTGCACCTGTAACATGCCAGGTTTCGTGGACCGAGTCGCCATTGGGTGTAAAGTATTTAGGGAAATCCAATACCAAGACTTCTTTACTGATAGGGTAACAACCATTAACATCAATGACTGTAATGGTATGATAGCCAATTCCAACATTTTCAAAAACATTGGATTCTTGAGGCGGATTATTATCTAATTGGAATAAATAATCTCCAATTCCACTGACAGTTATCGTGATATTATTTGGGTCGGAAAAATCAACTGTCTCTACAATATCGATATTCGCTTGTTCAGAAATAGTAACATCAAAAACCTGGGTGGTTTCACAACCATATTCCGTCGTCACAGTGACAGAGTAAGTTCCAATAACCGAAATGTCAATCTCAGGTGTCGTTTCTCCGGTTGACCATAAGTACATATGTGTTGCGACATTTGTGTTGGCACTAACCATCAAGGGGAAATTATCCAAACATATAACCTGGTCAGGAATATCAACAATAGGTCTTGGATGGATGATGGTTCCAAATTGAGTGGTACTAAAACACCCTGTCGTATTGTTTTCTACCCTAGCGTAGATGATCTCCGTATTAAAAGCAATATAGTTATATGGAATAGCATTACTACCAGTTTGTGAATCTGCAGATGAATTGTAATAAGTCACAGTGAAATTTGCAGGATTTTGACCCCTAAGAATGCTCGCATTTTGATTGGACAAATCAAACTCCAAAAGCTCATCAAAATCATCATCACATGCCTCTAAATCATTTGGTATGTTGGCAACTGGCAATGGTCTTACTCTAATTTGGAATGCATATGTAACGAAACAGCCAGTAGTGGCATTTTCTATTCTAGCATGCATAGTCGTATTATTTGACGTATAAGTGTAATCAGTTGCTATCGGATTTGAAGCAGATAATGCATCAGTCCCTGAAATGTGATATGTGATTGTCGTATTTGTGATATCATCAACAATTAGATTATTTATGTCTAATAGATTGAAATAACTATTTTCATTATCACATACATTGACACTACCGAACTCATTGATTGCTGGTGGTAAATTAACATTCAACTCTAATGGGATGGCCAAGAAACAATCTGAAATGGTATTGGTCAATCTTACAAAAACTGTTTGAGGATTAGATTGATTATTAAAGGCACGAGGATTCGTGATTCTGCCGGTTTGATTTTCGAGGTTCTCTAAAGTTCTATAGTAAGAAACAACAATATTGTCTTGACGAACGTCTAAAATTTCAATTTCAGAAAGTGTTAGATCAAAGGTGACAATACCATCATAATTTGTGTCGCACTGCACTAGTGGTTGGGCAGGATTTGCCTGTGCTACTTGTACAACATTTAGAGTGAAACTTGTAATGGATGCACAAATAGTTTCATTGTCAATCCGTGCATAAATCTGTTGAGGATTAACAACGTTTGCAAATTCAAGTGGGATTGAATTGGTGGCATCTTCCGCATCCAACTGCGAAGTGTAAAAGGTGACATTCAAATCTTCGTTGATCCCTTGAGTTATTTCAGAAATAACTCCGCTTAAGTCAAAAACCTCACTGGCATCGTTCGAAATATCATCACAAAGAATCATATCAAGTGGTTGGTTGAATGCTGGGTTTGTTCCAATTTCTATCTCAAAGGAAGATGTCCCATAACAGTTTTGATCCGTAATGTTTTCAACTCTCACAAAGATTGTTTGTCGAACGCTGACATTCTCATACGCTACATTTTTATCAATCTCATTGATTCTGTTATCCGCATCCGATTGGCTTCTGTAGTAAGATACTTGTTTGCCAATCTGTCCGTTTAAAATCTCCGTATCTTTTTCTGCAAAAATAAATTCACCAAAACCATCACTAGAATTTTCGCAATATTTAAAATCAGTTATTTCTGGGAAGTTTGGAATTGTATTTACATAAATGTTGAAAAATTCTGTTGAATAACAGCCACTTGTAGCATTGCTAACTTTTACAAAAACACCTTTTGAATCGGTGTTATAATTGGAAGGGTTTGAGAAAGCATTTGTATTTGTATCTAAATCTTCTTCTGTATTATAAAATGAAACAGTTATGTTTGGTGTGCTTCCAACAAGTTGACTGTAGACTTGAGTCAAATCTATGACCGCAAATCCATCTTGATCCGTATCGCAAACCATTATATCGTCAGGCGTGTTAGTTTCTGGAGCTGGCAAGATATTGATTATAAATGGATTGACATCACCACAACCAGTGCCAACTGCAGCAACCCTTGGATACACGGTTACTGGATTTGAAGTGTTGGTATAAAAAGCGGGTAATGGATTCACATTGTCATTGGCGTCTTCTTCGGTTTCAAAATAGGTTACTTCAAAACCAGTTTGACCGTTAGTTACTAAAGAGTCAAAACTGTGTAAATCGATTGCTGTAAAACCGTCAAAATTATCATCACAAAAATCGACTGGCCCAACAGGTGGAAATTCAACCACCTCATTTAATATTAATTCTATAATCTCAACTTCTTGACATGTTGGACTGTTTAGTGTAATGTATAAATAGGTTGGGTATTCTGTTGGTTCAAACGGGACGCTTTGATTTAATGCGTTTTGTTGATTGTTCTGATCTGTTTCCGTAGGATAAAATGTCACAGTCACATCCTCTAAACCGTTGATAATGTCTGTTGCAAGCTCATCTAGGTTAAACTGCTCAACACCATCATTATCAGCATCACATACTGAAAAATCCTGTATGTTGGTACCAGTCAACAGTAAGTTCGAGTGAATTTCAAATGCTCTTACAGAAGCACAGCCTGTTGAATCATTTTCTACTCGGATAAACAGTATTTGTTCTTCTGGAGCGGTGTTGTTATAATTAGCAGGATTGAGAATTGGATTATTGCCAGATTCAGCGTCTTGTGCAGTTTCATGGAAAGTAACGGTAACGCCAGTTAAACCTTGAATTATGTCATTTATAACAGTGTTCAAATCAAATGTTGCCATGCCGTCATGGTCTTGGTCGCAGGCATCGATATATACATCTTCATAACTTATTGGAGGACTTCCGATAACTGAAAAGGATAATGTTGTCGTTACAAAACAGCCAGTTTCAGCGTTCTCAACTCTCACAAATACTTGACCTGTCGGATTGGAATTGGTGTATGAATTTCTAATTGCGTTTGTACCAGCATCTGCATGCGCTTGTGTTCGGTGATACGTTACAACCAAATCTGTTTGTCCATTTGTGATTTCAGCAGTACTTTCACTAAAATTAATTTGAGTAATACCATCTTCAACAGCATCATCACAAACAGTGAGCATAGAAGGCGGCACCACAACTGGTAATGGGTTTACTACCAAAGCAAAACTACTATAAGCCAAGCAGCCATTGATAGTGTCTTCAATTCTGATGTAAATAACTTGATTATTAGAAGTGTTTTGAATTGGATTTAATATAGGATTGACATCATTTAGTGCATTAGGGGCGGAATAGTGATAAGAAATATTATAATTTGAGGCTGGTACAGAGGATAGAACAGTGTCATCATAGGTGCTTAAATCAAATGTTTCGATGCCATCACCGCTTGGATCATCGCATATTTCATAATCAGGAATTGAGTTTGCTGTTTGGGTAGAACTCAAACTCACTTCGACCGTATCATCGATGGAGCATATAGAACCTGATAATGGTATCTCAACAGTAACTGTATAAGTCCCAGATTCATAAACGTTTAGTAATGGTTGTGTTGCGCCTGGAATTAAAGTCGAATTTAAATACCAAGAATAAGTCGCCGATGGATTTCCAATATCACCATTTAGAGTTAATACGTCGGAACATGTCGTTACATCTTCACCTAAATCAACGGAAGCATTGAAACTGTTACCTTCAATAAAAACTGCCGAGTCATAGTTTTTATCATTTTGATCTGCAATTACCAATTTGATGTGGTAGGTAACGTTTGGAGTAATGCTTGCCACAGCTGACATTACTTTTGTTCTACCATTGAAATTAGTATCCCCAATGTTGTAACCTTCAAAATATTGGCCATAAGATGCCGCACAAGAGCCCACAATATTTGGATGAATTGTATTGGTATTCACAGGCGTTGTCGTGCCAGGAATAACAGAAATATTTCTGTACGGGTTTGTAGACCCTGCCTCTTTGATCAAAAAAGCAAAGCCATCTGAATAATCGCAAGGGTAATTCAAAAAATACTCTTCTGATGCTAATATATAGTTAAATTGAATTTGGTTTGAAATGGATACAAAATCGAATTCGATCGATGTGGCATTTAATGTATTTGATATTCCTAAAGCAGTTTCAAGATCGGAATCGGTAAGCCAATCGTCTTGACCTTCATTTAGAACCGCCGTATTGATTCCGTTCGCTCCAGAAACGGCCTTACCTGTAGAAAGCATAATACCATTATCGAAAGGAAAATTCGAAGATCCTTTTTCAAAATACGCAAAACTTTTAAAACCATTAACAGATCCATTGACTGGTGATGTTATATTTGAAGTTTCGACACAACCTTGAATAAGATTGTCTTCAATAAGCTGTTGCGGCGTAAAATTATCATTGATCGTAACTTGTTGTGAAAATGTATAGTTACACAGTAAACACAAAAAAATACAGAGGGGAGTGATGAAATACTTCATTCTAAATTATATTTTTCTTTTCCTTAATATTCACTTAATTACACTCAAGCAAATGGCTGATTTGGTTAATAGAGGCGAAAAGTATACTAATTTTAGATGAAACGCAAGAAAATACGATGAAATGCACAAAACATTAACATTTCCTCGGAAAATATTAGGAATGTCAACCTTAAACCTCAACAACTAATCAATTAATAGCAACTAAAAATAACAAAAAAACGGCTACTTGGCTACTTTATAGCGTATTATCGGAAATTATTTATCAACAGTCTCAATAGTTTAGGTAAATCCAGCCTTGCATTGGGTTGTATTTTGGATCATTGAGATATAAGATATAGAAGTATGTCCCTGTAGGCACCAGACTGCCAAAATTATTCAGGCCTCTATTTGCTCTGCCATCCCAGGGTGATGAATTATCACCTTCAAAAATCACATCGCCATATCTATTGTAGATGATTAATTTGTGATGTATAAAGATATCATACAAACCTTGTATGTTAAACCAGTCATTGATGTTGTCCCCTGTTGGAGAAAAGCCATCAGGTATCAATGGAGGACAATTTTCAACTATAATATCGAACCGATACATCTTAAAACAAGGATCGCCATCAACACTTATATAGATCGTTTGCGGATTTGATACATTCGCATAACTTTCAGGTAAGAAAATTTCATTTTGATTAGCAATAAGGTCTGATTCTGACAGATAAAAACCAATGATTGTCGTTGAGTCCATACCATCTGGTAGTGCATCAATCAGATTAAATACAGCTGAATCAAAACCAATATTGCACTTTAATACAACAGGAAGTGTGATAATGGAAGGTAAAGGCAAGAGTGGGATATTTTCTGCATAGGCATTATTCGTTTCGTCCGTTTCCGTTACCTGTCCGATTTGGGATCCGTTATCGTCAACAACCATCATCAATTCGAGAGAATCCATTAGTCCGTATGGCAGTGTCAAGATAATACTGTTTTCCTCGAACCCATTTATAGGAATTACATTTTGAGTGCTACTTTGACCAGCGAATTCGCCATTAATGTAAAAAGCGATTGGAGTTTGGGCAGGTAAAATATCTGTTGCATTGGTATTGAAAACAGTATAATTGATTTCCATTTCGAGATCATAACATTCTTGATAGGAATCGTTAAGCACAATCGTAGCGTCAGGTAATTGGCTGTTGAGAACCGTTATTATATTATTGATGATGATGAGGTCAGCTTGTAAAAGTCCAGAAGCATCTATACCACCCGTCGTCATACGAATGAGTGCACTTGTATCACCTATTTGGATGTTATCTTGAATGTTGTATACATCCAAATCACCATTGTAAAACTCTGTTGAATTTGTAAAGGTATTGGTGCCATTAAATGCGTTGTCGGCAAAATTTAGTGGTGGGTTTGAAAGTATGTTGCCATTAATCGCTATTGTTTCACCATAGTTTAAAGCGTTGTCACCTTCCCAAGCAAGAAAGCCAATTTTGGCATTATTGTTATCAATGACATTGAGATTTTCCAAAACAATGGTTGTCTCTCGAATATTTCTATTAATGATTTCTAAACCCTGAAAAAGGTTCACTTGATTCAGTGGAAGGGCATCATTTTCGTAAATTACGTACAAAGCCCAGCCGGCAAAATTGGTGCGATTTCCGCAATAGCGAACATTGTTTTGAAGTGCTTCAGAGATATCCAAATCAGCAAATTCGTAAGTTGTATTTCCTTGTGATCTGATAAGGTCAGTAACATCTGCAAAGCAAGAGAAATAGGTGAGAGGTCCATAATTAGTTTCATTATAGATAACGTTGTAAGTTGTGTCGGCATCGATGGATAATCCGTTGAGAGACACGTTTGTGTCGCCATCTCCAGATCCGGCCCAATAGAGAAAGGCTGTAACAACAGTGGAAGAACTATCAAGATCTAGTTCTGCTTGGGACGATGGCAAGATTTCACAAAAGCTTCTAACAAGATTATTTTCGAACGGATTGAGTGTGTTTCCAATGGCAGTATAATCATACCGACCATTGAATTGTTGATATAATGCAATATTCTGACCAAAATGCTGCACTGGAAGCAAGAGCAAAATAGCAATAATCAAGAATCGAATTTGTGTCATAATGCATTATTTAAATTGATTCTGACAGCTCTGGACTTAACGGAATGGTTGTTTAACGCTTCAAGGCAAAATGTCCAGTGAATACCCTTCCATCTTGTAAAGTGACTTGGAACCAATAGTCGCTTGAAGGTAGAGTGTTGCCATTCAAGGTTCCATCCCAACCTTTGCTTAAAGGATCTAATTCTTTGATTAATTTACCATTACGATCATAAATAAGAATCATCGAATCAGGCTGAAATTGTGCATTGACCCCACTGACCTGCCAGAATTCATGAACGGTGTCACCATTTGGTGTAAAATATTTAGGAAAACCAATGACGGACACCAATTTTTCAGAAATGCCACAATCGTTGATATCTTGAACATAAACGGTATGAAATCCTGGTATTACATTGTAAAACATATTGCTGTTTTGATATGGGCCATTAAAATTATCCAATGCATATTCATAGTCTCCTTCTCCAGATACCAAAATAGTAATAGTGTTATTCTGTGAGGCGTCAATTATTTCAATATCGTTGATGGTCGCAATATTAGAGGCTCTAACAGTTACAGTTCTATCTTTATAGCATCCTGCCACATTGGTGACCCTTACTGTATACGTTCCTGGTTCATTGATCAAAATTTCAGACGTCGTTTCACCTGTAGACCATAAATAGTAATAATTACTAGGTGAATCTCCAATGACGCCTCCAGAAATCACAATCGTCTCTGGAAACGTATTCAAGCAATAAATTGCTTCGGCCTCAATTTCAACATTGGGCATATCCATAACCGTCAGTTGCACTTCGCTAATTCCATAACAAGCATTCGTGTTTTCTACACGTGCATAAATTAGTTGAGAAGAGGCAGTGGTGTTCGTATATGTCGATCCAATTTCGTTTGTTTCCAATAGAGCATCCGTGTAGGTTTCGTAATAATTAACGTTTAAGCCAGCAGGCAGAGCTGTCAAGATAGTAGGTTCAGCATCGCTCAAATTAAAATTATAAAAACCATCTTCTGTGCCATCATCATCGCAACGCTCAAGAGTCGCATTGTACGAAGATGTAGTGCTAACCGCTAATGTAACAAGCGCTAGATTGGAACAACCAGATGTCGTGTCCACTACTTTTGCATAGACGATTTGTGGATTGAAAAAATTCTCAAAAGCATCACCATCAATCGCATTTGTCTCATCGATAGCATCTGTAAATGACAAATAATAGGTCACTTCTCTGTTCGCTGCTCCCCCAGTAATATCATCCAAAACTTGATTGATATTGAAAATTGTGTAACCTTCTGGTATACCATCTTCGTCACACTGAATCACTGTCGCAGCAAATGCTTCCGGAGAATCATTGACTGTCAGCATAAATGAGGCTGTGCTAAAACAATCTGTATTGTTATTATTTTCGATACGTACAAAAATCTCTTCAGTATAAGGTAGAATGTTGGTATATGTATTTGGTAGAGGACTATTTCCCAAACCTGCATCGGCTTGTGAGCTGTGATACGTAATGGTATAAAGAGATGCATCTTGGTTCCCTAAAATTCCAAGATTATAATCGGTTAAATCCATAGTTGTAAAACCATCCATAGAATTGTCGTTAAAATCGGTATCACAGACCACGACGTCATTTAAAGTTTCAATTACAGGAGTAATGTTTGTTTCAATAAAAAAAGAAGTTGTATCAAAGCAGTTGGCATTATTCACATGGTCTATTCTGACAAAAATTTCTTGAGGATTTAAGGTGTTAGAGAAAACATCTGTAATTTCATTCACGTCATCGTTGGCGTCTTCTTGACTTCTATAGTAATGTACATCATAGCTTAATGGATCTTGAGTTCCCAAAACATCTATGTCTTGAGTGGTGAAATCAAAATTGGAGCTTGCCATAACATCACAATTAATCATATTTGAAGGCTGATTTGCAACCGGAATTTGATAATAGGTAACAAAGGCTTGGCCTTCAATATCACAATCACCATTTTGAAGATCAATGAGCACTTGATAATGCCCACTTTGGGTAATTTCAAGATCAAAATCGCTTTCAGGTAAAAGTGCGCCATCCATAGTCCATGTATATAGGGCACCTAAAATATCTTCTGCAACTAATGTATAACTATCACCTTCACAAAGAGGTAAATTTACCGTATTCACATTGTTTCTAATGATATCCACTTGTGTATTAAATATAGATTGGATAAAGGGAGGTAGGCCTTGGGAAGAAGTATTCGGAGCTAAAGGCACAGCATTATGTTCGTAATCACTTGCAGCACCTAAAGTATTTGGGTTATTAATAACACCTAAAAAGGGCAATCCTATATCATAAGTAGCACTTAAAGCTCTATAAATTTTTCCGTCGGGTCCTAATTGTAAACCTCCTCGATATAGAGATTGTTGGTCTATGGTGATACGTGATGCTGAAATATCTGTGTCTGCTAAATTGAATTGACTCAAGGTTGAAGAATGTGAAGAAGGACTGTTGCTTTGGCTGTCATTAGAAGAGTTAACATATAAAAACTGGCTGTTTGGTGAAAATTCTACCCCATACGCACTATTGCTACTAGTGGCGATAATGAGCCGCTGCTGATTGCTTACAACACCAGTTGCTACATCAAAATCAAAAAGAAACATACCGTCTCCCATATTAGCACAGGCCAATTTTTGGCCATCTGGTGACAACTTTAGATACCCTCTGGCCTCGGAGGTAGATATTGAGTTAAAGGTCGATATTACAGGGGTACGGTTGACTCCAGTATCTGATACCTCATAAGCATAAAATGAATTATAATTAGTGCCAAATCCATTATTCGATGCAAATGTGATCACCCAAATAGATTTTGTGACGCAATCTTTAAGTACAGCGCTGATTTTTTCTGAACAAGTGCCAAGCAGATTTATATTTTTATCAGTCACATTCCCCAAGCCGCCATTAAGCGTCATGTCTACAATGGAATAATTCAGTCCAAAGTTAGCACCATCCAATGCATTGTCTACCGTAAACACATAGTATAGGTCATCATCATTTGGCTTTGGTACAATTATAGCAGATTGTGTGCTTGAAGGATCACCAAAAAGATTACTTCCATTTGGCATGATGTCATTATTTCGATTATAGACAAATCGTCCATCGGTGTAAAAAAGCAAATTCCCAAATACGTCAGAAATTGTGGCAGAACCTTCGTTTGTAAAGAGTCTACCATCATTTACAGCATTCACTGTGTTTGCGGTTAAATCAAATTCAATTCCGGCATTATAACCGAAAAACCAATTTGTAGCTTGATTTTGGGAGTAGGTCAAAGAACCTGCTAAAAGCAGTAATAAAATAGGAATCTTTTTCATGAGATAGCAATAGCTATCAAATATATTATAAATCACGCACTTTTAATAATCGATAGGATAAAAAGACGAATATCCCCGTCCAACCCAAAACGATGGCGATTTCATGCCAATGCACCGCGTAATCATACGCCAAATCCATATTATCTGGAAATTTTGTCAACATAATTCTTTGAAATGGCTGATCGATCAGTTTATACATCGATTCTAAAGGCATGAAATTTTTAACTTTAAATGCTGTTTCCGCACTATCAAATATTTCATAAGAGCCCCAAAACACGAGCCATTCAACTATGTAGAGCACAAAGAGGAATGCCAATGCAAATGCTGAACGTCGCAATAACATTCCGAAGAACAAGCAAAGACTAAAAAATCCAACCAATTTTACGAAGTACGCGAATAGAAATTCCGTTTCTCGAAAGATAATGGTAGCTTCCGTGTAGCTAGAATAATACAATCCTATTAAAAAAGAGGCTACGCCGATCAAAATAGTCGATATGAATGAAAAGAAAACGATGGTGTAAAATTTTGATAGAATGAATTCTTTCTTGCTCAATCCATCTATCAAATTTTGCTTTATGGTTTTGTTGCTATATTCATTTCCTATCATACTAACGACCACAATGGCAAAAAAGAATTTAAAATAAGAGGCAAAGAACGTCGTGATATGCCAAATAATAGGGAAGTTAAAAATTCCCAATTCACCTAATTCCAACGTGAAAAAACCAAAGAAGTTAATCTTTATTGAAGAAAGAATCAAAACGGTGAAGGGCAAAATAAAGGAGATGAAAATCAACACTTTATTGACTCTACTTAATAAGAGTTTTTGTAATTCGAGATTGACTAGTCTATACATTGGTGTCGTTTTGTTGGTTCGTTAGGTTGTCTGTTAATTGCAGGAATTGTTCCTCGAGGCTTTCTTTTCGTTTTACCAAATGTGATAATGTAATTCCTTTTTCGAACATCAATTTGTTGAAAGTGGAGGCATCCATCGGTTCGTTTAGAAAGGCGGTGATCAATTCATCCTCAACTTTGAGTTTGCCAAAATTGGCGTCACCTTCAAGAATTTGAATTAATTCGTCACGTTTTGATGCCTTTAATTCGAAGAAACCATGACTACTGGTCATCTCATCCACGCGGCCCGAATAGAGCTTTTCACCTTTTCGTAATACAACCACATGTGAACATACTTTTTCCACTTCATCCAAAAGATGCGACGCCAATAAAATAGTAGTTCCTTGACTCGCAATTTGTTTAATTAATGAACGAATCTGATGTATTCCTTGTGGATCAAGTCCGTTGGTTGGTTCATCTAAAATCAGGATTTCAGGATCGTTCAATAATGCTGATGCAATCGCCAGTCTTTGTTTCATTCCTAATGAATAGGTGCTGAATTTGCTGTCTTTTCGATCTGTTAAACCTACCACTTCAAGCTTTTCATCAATTTTAGAGAAATCAACCTCCTTAATTTTACATACCAATTTTAGATTTTGATATGCACTCATATAAGGATAGAAATTTGGTCGCTCGATGATAGCTCCCACTTTTTTAAGAGCATCGTGAGTTGTGGTCTTTCCATCAAACCAACTGAATTCTCCTGATGTTTTATTGACAACATTTAAGACAATGCCAAGAGTGGTTGATTTTCCACTTCCGTTTGGTCCCAAAATGCCGTACACGTTACCTTTTTTAATGCTAAAACTCAAATCTTTTACAGCAGTGAGATAGCCAAATTTTTTGGTGAGATGATTGATAGTTAAGATTGTTTCCAAAATGAGAAAGTTTGATTAGTTATAGGTATGACGAGTATGGTTCATTTTTGTTACAAGAGAATTTATTAATTTAAACATCCACCACAAATAAACACACTTTTACATTTTAATGAAATAGCCTTAATTCATTGATTTAGTCATTTTACGAAATCGATTTCGTTTCTGTTAAATCTTTTATAAAAAATAAAAGTTATGGTTTTTTTTAGTACATTTATTCTGAATTTAAAATTTACCGCCTATATTTCAAATCTACTTATTCTAACCCTAAACCTAATTAAAGAAATGGCACGAGCAATGTTTGAGTACACAAAAACTGTACTTAAAAAAGTTAGTTTTGATGCTAACTTGTTCTGCAGAGAAGTACAAAAAGCAATTCAAAGATTACTGCCCTACGAACTTGAAGAGCTTGAAATATTTATCAAAGCATTAATACTGCAGAACCCGAAATTAAATCAATGTTTAATCTATCTAAAAACATAATCAAATGCGACTTCCGGGTCGCTTTTTTATTGGAAATAACTTAAATTTGCACAAGAATTTTGAGAAAATAGTGTCCAAATATTTAGACTGGTTTAAATTGATCTAATCTGAAAAAGTTTTTTCTAATAGCACTCTTGCTTTCTTTTGCACTCCGACCTATCTATTATGTTGGACAGATTGGCTATTATGAGTTAAACATCGATACTATTATTCAAAAGTATTGTGTCAATAAAGACAAGCCAGAACTACAATGTAATGGCAAATGTCATCTTGCAACACAACTACAGATCGTGAATACATCTGACGAAAGTCAGCAACTAACTTTTATTTTAGAAGCCTTCTTCCCAGTATTCGTAGTGGAATTTCAGAATTTTGATTTAATAAATGCTTCTACTCAATTTCAGATACCTCAGATGTTTTCGTATTCCAAATCGTATGCACATCTGTTGGAACTTCGCATCGATAAACCTCCAATTGCTTAAAATTTAATATCGTTTTTTATTTTATCAAGGCTTAACTGTGCTTGCCATGAAAAGCACGTTTATATTAAATTTTAACAAATGAAACTTTCAAAAATTGCATTTGCAATCATGCTATGCGTATCTATTCTATCTTGTTCTTCTGACGACGCTAATGACACGGAAGATCTTACAGGGCTAAAAGGAACACTTACCTTAAAATTTGACAATGGCGTTGGCGATCAAGATTTTATCTTTGGTACTACCTATCAAAAATCGAATGGTGAATCTTATAATCTCGAAACTCTAAAATACATCATCAGTAATGTTCGTGTGAAAGATGCGAATGGGAATGTCTTTGTATATCCAATGGATAGCAACATGTTCATTATCGATGAGGCGAATGGCAATAATGCAGGCGAAATCCTTATTGAATTAGAAAACGTGGATGCGGCGGATTATACAGAAGTTACTTTTGGCATCGGAATCGATCAAGAACGTTTTGCGCTTGGTGCTGAAGGTCAAGGAACTTTTTTAGAACAAGCTCAAGAGGCTGGTATGATGTGGAGTTGGGCTTCTGGATACAAGTTTATGCGTTTTGATGGCACCTATTCTAATACATCAGTTACCGATGGTCCTGTTAATATTCATATGGGAAGTGTAGGGACTGCATTGGATAATTATAGAGAAGTCACTTTGACTTTTCCAAATACGGTTAGAGTTCGTGAAACAGCGCAGCCAGAGATACATATCGTGGCTGATATCTCAAAAGTTTTTGATGGACAGACAACAATAAACTTTGCGGATGGTTATGACCAAGTGCATACAAGTGAAGAGACAACTCCGGTAGTTGCCAATAATTTGATGCACATTTTTGAAGTGCACCACGTACACAATAACTAATAGGTTCGATGGGTTTCGGGAAGCAATTTTAAGATTGCTTCTCGATCTCCATCACCACTTACATCCTAAAGATGAAAAAAATACTGATAACAGTAATGTTACTTCAGTTGTTTGTTGTGTCGTGTTCGAAAGAGGAAGATAATGGCGTTTACGTCGCTAGACCTTTAACTTTAGAAAGACCTTCAAATTTTCCTGAATTTGCATACAACCTGGATAGTAATCCATTGACTGAAGAAGGATTTGAATTAGGCAAGAAATTATTTTATGAGGGTCGCTTGTCCATCAATAATGCAATTCCTTGTGCATTTTGCCATGAACAGGCGTTTGCCTTTACACATCACGGACACAATTTGAGCCATGGCGTCAATGGTGGTATCGGATTTCGAAATTCTTTACCAATTCAAAATATGGCGTTTATGCATGAATTTATGTGGGATGGAGCATCTTCCAATTTGGATTTGCAACCCATTATTCCCATTACAAGTCATTTGGAAATGGGTGAGACTCTAGCAAATGTCATCGATAAATTGAAATCTGACAGCTATTACCAAGAACAATTTGCAAAAGCATTTTTGAATGGAGAGATTAATTCGGCCAACATGCTCAAAGCTCTGTCACAATTTATGGTGATGATGCAGTCTAGTAATTCTAAATATGATAAGGTTGTTAGGAATGAAGGTGAAATCTTCACTCAAATCGAACAAGACGGTTTGCAAACATTTGAAAATAAATGCAGTACGTGTCATGGCACAGAGTTGTTCACAGATCAGTCCTATAGGAATAATGGATTAACCATCAATCCACTTCTAGATGATAAAGGTCGTTTCAATCTCCTCGAGAATCCGGATGACCTATATAAGTTCAAAGTACCAAGTTTAAGAAATGTTGAAAAATCATATCCCTATATGCACGATGGTCGATTTGCAACTTTGGAAGCAGTGCTCAATTTCTACGATTCTGGTGCTGTGGACAACGGCAATGTAGATGTCTCACTGTTACGTGCAGATGGAACCTATGGTATTTCATTGAGCGCTTATGAAAAGGAAAGTCTTGTGGCTTTCTTAAAAACACTTACAGATAATCAATTTTTAAATGATGAACGTTTTGCGGAATATTAAGTCTATTACATTTACAGTTACAGTTACAGTTTTGATGTTGTTGACTGTTGAAACTATGAACGCCTGTACACATAATTATAGAACTTATTTTGATTGTGATTTGTGTGGATGTTCTACAAGCAGTGGGAGTGCTGGTTTTGGCACGTTGGACAATTTGAGTTTTGTCGGGATTCGATATATATATCAAAATTTTGAGTCAAAGGATGGCATTTTTGCCAACTCTCCGACAAGCAAAGAACAATTCAATACGTATCAACTTTGGGGGAAAATTCCAGTGAACGAATCCTTTTTTGTGAACGCCATTGTTCCTTATCAAGATTTGACTAGAAAGTTCAATGATGGTGTAGAACATATCAATGGGTTGGGAGATATGTCCGTTATTGGTTGGTATCAACTGAAATTATATAAAAAAAAGGAAAAGGATGAAGTTGATTTCAACGAAGTCAGAGAATTATCAGCACATCGACTTAATTTCGGCTTGGGTATAAAACTTCCAACTGGTGCTTTTGAAGAAGCACTGACTGACCGAATCAATCCAGGATTTCAGGTCGGAACGGGAAGTACGGATGGAATTTTTTCAGTGATGCATTCCTATTCCAAAAACAAATTCGGATTGAACACTTCAGCCACTTATTACGTAAAAACCGAAAATAAAAACGAATATCGTTTTGGGAATCAATTCAGTTTTGCTTCGAATGCCTATTATAATGTTCCATTTAAGACGTCAGCTTTAATGCCATTTGTTGGAATTTCAGGAGATATTTACAATTCTATTGAACAGTTTGGAGAAACCTTGCAAGATACCGATGGCAATAGCGTCAACGGATCTATCGGGAATGAGTTCATGACTGGAAAGTTTAATTTTGGAGCAAATTATACCTTTCCTGTGTCTCAACATCTTTTTGGAGATGATGTGACCGCAAAAAGTCGAATCACTTTATATATAAATTACATCTTATAAAATAATATGAAATATCTAAAAATACATTGACTATTTAGGCAACGGACTAATGATTTTTACATTTGAAAAGGCGATGGCACCTCGAATGATTCCAGAAATCACGTCGTGCATCACATCTATGATTTGCAATTTCAATTCGCTTTTGTGGTAAATCATACTTACTTCACGAGCGGGTGAAGGTTCCTTAAAATGACGCAAATTTGCCTTCAAAGGTTCGTTTAGTTCCATGGTGTGCAAATAGGGAAGCAAGGTCATACCCAATCCCTCGTTTGATAATTTGATGAGTGTCTCAATGCTGCCGCTTTCCAATTGAAAATGATCATCATTGTGGTCTTTGAAGGTTTTGCATAAATTGATGACGCCATCTCGGAAACAATGTCCATCTTCGAGTAATAACATATCATCGATGTCCAAATCGTCAATAGTCAATGTTTTTATTTCAGAAAGTCGGTGTTCGTTTGGAATATAGCCCACAAACGGTTCGTAATACAAGACACGCTCCTTAATATGTTCGTTTTCCAATGGAGTCGCTGCAATACCAGCGTCCAGATGTCCTTCATGAATACGTTGCATAATCTCTTCGGTAGTCAATTCTTCGATTTTCAATTTGACTTTGGGATATTTTTTAATAAAAGCTTTTAGAAACATCGGAAGCAAAGTTGGCATCACAGTTGGGATGATGCCCAAACGGAATTCTCCACCAATAAAACCTTTTTGTTGATCCACGATATCCTGAATTCGGTCGGATTCGTTCACGATATTTCGCGCTTGATGCACAATTTTTCGTCCAATGGAAGTCAGTTCAATTGGTTTTTTGCTTCTATCGAAAATTAGAATGTCTAGCTCATCTTCTAATTTCTGTATTTGTGTACTTAATGTTGGTTGGGTAACAAAACATTTCTCGGCCGCTTTTGTAAAATTTTTGTGTTCAGCGATAGCTAAAACGTAGTTTAATTGCGTAATGGTCATAGTTATTCATTTAAACTATAAAAATATAAAAACTATCAATAAAAACTATAATGCGTTTTGTTAATTCTCTCGTAAATTTGTGACAAATAAAAAAACAGATATCATTATGACAAAAAACAGCATAGGTTTAGATACCAAGAAAACAAAAGAACTAGCAAATGATTTGAATAATCTATTGGCAAATTTTCAGATTTACTATCAAAATTTGAGAGGCATTCATTGGAACATCAAAGGAAAGCGCTTTTTTGACTTACATCCAAAATTTGAAGAGTTATATAACGATGCCAACTTGAAAGTTGATGAGATTGCAGAGCGTGTTTTGACGTTGGGAGAAACTCCTTTGCATACATTTGACGATTATACAAAAGCCGCAAAAGTCCCTGTTGGTAAGAATATTTCGGTGGACGAAAAAGCGGTTGAATTAATTGTTGAATCACTTGCAGAACTATTGAAGATTGAGCGCATGATTCTTGACAAATCTGGAGATGCTGAAGATGAAGGAACAAATGCAATGATGAGTGATTTTATTACACAACAAGAGAAAACTGTTTGGATGATGAAAGCCTGGTTAGGCGAAACAGTCTAAAACTACTCCCGCACGGAAGAACTAAATAAAAAGTGAAAAATCGAGAACACATAATCCGTTCTCGATTTTTTCATTTTAAATCTTTGCGTCTCTGCGTCTTCGCGAGAGATTATATCTACAGTAGAAATTACATTAGCTCAATATCAAACTCCAAATCTTTATCTGCAACCTCAAATTTCGCATCATTGAATTGTGGAGGTCCCATCAACGTAGGGTTGTTGCTCATGCCATAAGTTTCTTTAGGCATCCCATTCGGCTCAAAGTCCATTTTTTCATTATCATTTTCGTCATGGACTACCATAACTGCGTAACTTCCAGGTTGTACGTTTGTGAAAGTGGCTACAATTTTTCCGTCTACAATTTCACTTTTAACTGATTGGGTGGCAGCTGCTCTCATAAATGTTTCGGTTGTATGCAACCCTAATAAAATGTGACCATTATTGTTTTTAATTTGGTCAATTGTAACGGTTACAGTTGCACCGGTTTCGTCTTGGCTAAATCCTAAAATGGTAAGTAATGAGAATGCGATGGTAAGTGTAAAGGTTTTCATGATGTTTTGTTTTATGTGTTAATGTTGAATCAAATGTAATTCATGATCAGAAATTTAGCGAAACCAAATTACCGAAGTGTAGATTAAGAAGGATGAGTTGTGGAAAATGCTTTATTGCAAAGGATGCAGCTCAACTGAAAACTGCGACTGAACTAAAGAAGCCCTCTCGCTTTAATCTCTAAATACTTATTAATCGTATCAATTGTCAAATTCTCTGGAGTCGTGAGGATAGATTGAATGCCGTATTTTTGAAGTTCGTTCACTATCAATCGTTTTTCAAAAGCAAATTTTTCTGCAATCACTTTGTCATACGCTTGTTGAACCGTTTCTGCAGGATTGTTGATGATGCTTTCCAATTCTGTGTTTTTGAAAAAGATAACCACTAATAAATGATTTTTTGCAATTCCTTTTAAATAAGGCATCTGACGATGTAAACCATCCAAGGTTTCAAAATTTGTATAGAGCAGCATGAGACCACGTTGGGTGATGTTTCGCTTGATATCTGCATACAATCTACCAAAATCACTTTCGAAGAAATCGGTTTCAACATTGTAGAGCGTTTCCAAAATCAGGTTCATTTGGGACGCTCGTTTTTCAGCGACCACAATATTTTCTAGCTTTTTAGAAAAGGCAATAACCCCTGCTTTATCATGCTTTTTTAGAGCGACGTTGGAGATCACCAAAGCGGCATTAATGGCATAGTCGAGTAGCATCAAACCATCAAAAGGCATTTTCATCACCCGACCTTTGTCAATCACGGAATAAATAGGTTGTGATTTTTCATCTTGAAACTGATTGACCATCAATTGGTTTTTCTTCGCTGACGCTTTCCAATTAATGGTGCGCAAATCGTCACCTAAAACGTAATCCTTAATTTGTTCAAACTCCATAGTGTGCCCAATACGACGGATCTTTTTAATGCCGTATTGATGCAGATTATTACTGATGGCAAGCAAATCATATTTACGTAACTGCATAAAACTTGGATAGGTCGGCACCATCGATTCTTCACCCGACGAAAATCGACGTGCAATCAAGCCAAAAACGGAAGTGGCATAAATGTTCAGTTTTCCAAAATGGTATTCGCCACGTTCGACGGGTCGTAGTTCGTATTGTAATTCGGTAACACTTGAAGCGTCCAGTTTTCTGTCAATCTTAAAATCTCTAACTTGAAACTGTTCAGGGATTTCATCAATAATCCTCACAAATACAGGAAACGTGTAGAAGTTATCAATGCGAAGCTTCACTGGGTTTTGGTCGCCATTTGAAAATTTTTCAGGCAAGATGCGATACCCTTTGATACCATGTTTCGCAAAAAATAGAATCAAAGCATCCAATACGGTCAACGCGACTAATAACAATAGTAAAAGTCTCACAATCTGAAACCAAACTGGAAGCACAAAACTGACCACAAATAAAATCATGATGACAATACACGCATAGAAAAAGCGGTTTTGAACATATAATGGTTTTATTTTAGAAAGAAACTTCACTGTTATTTTAGTTATCGCAAGGACGCAATGTCGAAAGGCGAATTGTTTTGTTTATAATTTTGGTTACTATTTAGAACTAACGCGGAATTTCCACAGCCTCAATAATCTGTCTAATGATTTGTTTTGTATTCACACCTTCCATTTCGCGTTCAGGTGTGACGATGATACGATGTTGTAAAACTGGGATTGCCGCTTGTTTGATGTCTTCTGGCGTTACAAAATCACGTCCATTCATAGCGGCAAATGCTTTACTCGCTCTTAAAATCGCAATGGATGCTCTTGGTGAAGCTCCCAAATATAAAAATGGATTATTTCTTGTGTTCACGATAATGTCAGCAATGTATTTGACCAAATGGGATTCAATAATAATTTGATTGACCAATTCTTGAAACTTACTGATTTGTTCTTTGCTTAAATGTGACGTGACTTTGTCAATTTTAGAATCACCTTTCAGGTTTTGCTCACGATTGATGATTTCAATTTCCTCTTCAAGATTTGGATAGTCGATATCAATTTTGAAAAGGAAACGGTCCAATTGCGCTTCCGGTAGACGATAAGTTCCTTCTTGCTCCACAGGATTTTGGGTTGCCAATACGATAAATGGCAGATCCATGATGTATTTGTGACCATCAATCGTTATTTGACGCTCTTCCATCACTTCAAACAAGGCAGCCTGTGTTTTGGCTGGCGCACGATTGATCTCATCAATTAAAATCATGTTTGAGAAAATCGGACCTTTTTTAAACTCAAATTCAGAGGTTTTCATATCAAAAACGGAGGTTCCCAAGATATCACTTGGCATCAAATCGGGTGTAAACTGTATTCTGCTAAACCCAATGTCCAATGATTTTGCCAACAATTTTGCAGAAATTGTTTTTGCAACACCAGGTACACCTTCAATCAATGAATGTCCATTGGCTAAAATTGACGCAATCAGCATATCAATCATGCCTTTTTGCCCAACAATGACTTTTCCGATTTCATCTTTTATGAGCCTTATTCCTTCTTGAAGCTCGCTTAAATCGATACGATTTGTAAAATTGACATTGTCCCCTCCATTAATGACTTCCTCATTCGGTAAAATGATAGGAGGGATGTTCGTCTCGATGGTCGGTTCTGGAGTGGTATTCTCGATGTGATCGTCCTTTCTCGGCTCTAAATTATCGTTGTGATGCTCTTCCATGCTTATGTTTTATAAAAATCTTCTATTGTGTTGTTCAAGTTTAATAAATCGGCTTCTGTGCAACTAGGTTTCGCCTTTAAATATACAATAAGGTCAATCAACTTTTTGGTTGTTGACTTGTCTTTTCCAGATTTGACGATTAAATTTTTCACGAATTTTTCATCTAGTAGTTGCGTATCCAAATAGTACACACGTCGAATGTATTCTAAAAAGTAAGTAATTTTTTTCTCGATGAGGTTGTTGTGATCTTTGGTCTCATAGTACAAATTCCCAATGGTTTTTGTAAAGGCAACCGTCGTGTTTTCGAGTGGTTTGATGATTTTTACAATGCGCTGTTTTCGTTTGGCATTGAAAATCATAAACAACAGCAAACTTAACAATCCTAGATACCAGGCAGCTCTCAACGGCGGATTGTTCAGAACAAAGCACAGTGGCGAATCGCCTAAATCTTGACCCACCTTTGAATGGTAATCGTAATAAATGGAATCATCTGGTAAGTAGGATAATGCAGTGGCGGCATATTTTTGATTGTCTTTTTTCAACAGTTGATAATTGGTGAAAACAACCGGTTGTAAATGCAAATAGATAGTGCCAAAACCATGATTGATTTTTACGAAGTTGATGCGTTTGATGGAATCAAATTTTTGATATCCTAACACAGTTGTGATGGATTCATCTAACTTCGAAAAATAGATATTACTCAAACCTTTATCAATGCTGATGGAATCATTTCTGAATCTTCTGTTTGTGAATCCTAATTCAGCTTCACCTTTGATGTTGTATTGGTTTTCTGTGTCTAAATGCAACGAATCGTAAAACTTTTGCGGTGGGTACAAAGTGGAAATGAAGACATCATTACCATGAGAGGCAAAATCCAGTAATTCTTGTGCCGACACGTCATCAATATCAGCGTATTCATCGATATGAATATAAGAACCTGAAATGGAGTAGGAGCTATCGGTCCAATTATAGTATTCGTCAAAATATTCAAAGGGTGATACACGAATGTCTTCAATAGCGCTGTCTGGGAAAAGTGATGGCAATTGATCATACAACACAAAGGTTCCGTAGGGTATTTTATCTTCTTCATGATAGGTTTTTGACCAATCAATTGGATCTTCTTTTGAAAATTCGATGACCGCAAATCCTATGAAGAGCAGGAACAATAACCCAATGTATATTTTTAAGGTTTTGCTCATGCTTTTATAGATTTTAAAAATTTAGTAAAAGCAGTTCTGGCCTTGTTGAATTGTGTTTCATTAACATCAAATTCACCATACCATATATAATTATAGAGATATGATGTATATGAAAATTCGTCTTTTATGGTTTTGGAAGTTATTTCGTTATAATAGTCGCTATTTGTTTTTTCTACATCATATTCGATGATTTCGGCATTGGTCAAACCTTTGAGAAGCCATAAATAATAATATCGAATCGCCAAACGGTAGTTATTGTCCTTTTCCGCTTCTGCAATGAGTTTTTGGAAATCGGTTGCATGAATATTGTTCTCAATATCTGTGACCGGAATGATATTTTTATCAGATGATTTTCCGAAAACCCATTTTCCTTCCTTATTCATGACCGCTTTAAAAATGAAATAAATCACCAATAGAAATATGATGACTCCTGCAATTTTCAGTGCCATGTCGACTACTTTGGAGGCCTGTCCTGCATCACTTATGCTAAAGAGATCTTTGAGAAGATCAGCTAGCCATTGCTTAAAACGTGCCCACCAACCAGAATTTTCAATCGTTCGCTCATAGATGAATTCTTTTCCCTGATAGGTGTCCTTAAGATCCTGAAATTGTCGCTGATCTAGATAAGAATCATCTGATGAAATGGAATCGATGAGAGTTTGTTGATTTATTTTTTCTGAAGAAATCGTAAAAGCATGATTGTTGAATGTACATCCAATCAGAAACAAGGCGATATAGATCCAACGATAGTTATTCACCCGAACCGATTTGGTCAATAACACTTTTAGTATTGACGTTTTCAATGTCTTCTTTTAAACTATAAAATACAATGCCTTGATTGAGTTGAACGATGACACTCATAATGGCTCCAGTGAAAAAACTCATAAAGAAAATTGCGAGCATGACAATTGTTATGCTCGATGATATTGCTGACGCATCTGGATTTGCTGTGTCGATGGTGGTAAATAAACTCGCCATTCCAAAAATATAAGGAATCATTGAAAACACGCCCTGTATCACATAACTTATTAAAAAGAATAGCCCCACACTACCAACTGCTGGCCAGAATTTTGAGCTCATCAAGGTCCAAGCATAACTAAAACTATCCCAAATACCATTTCTATCTTCGAGATATTCCATCAAGGTCATATTGTACAACAGACTGAAGGTGCCAATAAGGACTGGCACTAGTAATAGTCCGATGATGGTAATCGCCAACACAAACATCCCGATTCCCATTACCAATAATAAGGGGATTGCAAGTAGAAAGCCACATACTAGAAATATGAATATTTTCCCAAGATTCGATTTGTAAGCATTGAATACCTCTGAAGTTCCAAAATTTTTCCCGTTGTATTTTATAAATAAATTGAGATACAGTGGCGTGAATGAAAATGAAATCACTCCTGCAATGAGCGCCACAACCATAAAAATGAAAGCCATAACTATGAATAAGCCTATGTTTTCATTCATATAATTATCAATCATGGTCGGATTATTTTCAATAATGCCACCAAAAATGACACTCGTATAAAATTTGGTAAAAATGTACATCATCACCATCATGATCATCAAAAAGACACCGTTGATGATTAGATACTGTTTAAAGAAATGCTTTCCATTCGCTTTTATGAATGAGAAAGTATCTTGAAAGAATTCACCAAAATCACGAGATTTATATAATTGCATAGGCCTCACATTCCTGCTAGAGCAGAATCTCTACATTAGTTCAAATTAATTAAATTAGACTTCAACTTCCGATTCAAAATAAAAGGATAAATCAGATAATAATAAGAGATGATGCTCAAGGTCACCAGAATAATGCCAACGGATGCCCAATTTGGCATGGCGTTCGAGTATCGGGTGACGTAGCCTTCTAGAAAACCGGCAGCAAATGTAAAAGGAAAGGTGCTGATCAATATTTTGACCCCATCTTTCATTCCCATTTTAAAGGACGTTATGCGAGAATAGGTTTTTGGAAATAGAATACTTGCACCTAACATTAAACCTGCGGCACCTTCAATGACGATCGCAAAAATTTCCATGGCACCATGGATCCAGATGCCTCTGACGCTTTCCCACAGCACACCTTCTTTATGGAAAAAATATTGGAACGAACCTAACATGATTCCATTGTACAACAGCGACAATCCTGTGCCCAAACCAGCAAAAACGCCTAAAATAAAAGTTCGAATTCCGACGTATAAATTATTTAGAGTAATGCCTATGAAACTTCCCCAATTGCTGCCACTTTTATAGACTGCGACAGGATCTCCCTTTTCGATGTTTTCCAAAGTCATATTGACATATTGGTTACCCAGAATCAAGCGAACAAAGCTGTCATCATACGCAGCCGACAAAGCGCCAATGGCGACAAAACTTCCAAAAATGATGAAGGCATACAGCACGTAGCGACGGTATTCATACACAATCATAGGAACTTCCACTTTCCAGAAATGCACAAAACGATTGGTGTCTTCCCGTTTGGTCTTGTAAATTTTCTGAAATGCCTTGGCGGCCAGGTTGTTTAAATAAAGAATTGTTTTACTTTTGGGATAATAAGTTTGAGCGTAGGCCAAATCGTTCACCAAATGAATGTAAAGCGAAGCCAATTCATCAGGGTTTTTAAGGGATTTTCCAAAAATAGCCTGTTCAAAATGAAACCATTTTTCTTTATTCTGTTTGATGAATGCGACTTCTCTCATAGAATTTCAAAAATAAACGAATAATATTAAAATAAGCATCTCAAATCACTTATTTTGCACTCTAATTTTGAAATCAAAATAATTAATAGTCAAGCAAGAAACTTGTGACTGAATTACAAATAAATACCACTCAAAACGTCAATATTAATTTTATCGCTGCCAGCGTGGGTGAGCGTATTTTGGCATACGTTATCGATTGGATTATTAAGATTGCCTATATCATTGTGACGTATCAAATTACGTTTAATTTACTGCAGGTAGATAAGATGATGGAAGGAATGGATCAATGGTCACAAATTGCCGTTTTCGTTACGTTTTATCTTCCCGTTGTTTTTTATACGCTTATTTTCGAAACCTTGCTCGATGGACAAACACCCGGAAAACGAATCCTTAAAATCAAGGTGGTTAAGATTGATGGCTATCAGGCGTCATTGGCTGACTTTATCATTCGATGGTTTTTTAGGATTGTCGATCTGAATATGATGTCTGGTATCGTTGCTTTGGTCGCGATTATTACCAGTCCGAAGAATCAACGGTTGGGGGATATGACCGCAGGAACTTCCGTGATTACCTTGAAGAACAACGTAAATATCAGCCATACCATTCTTGAAGAACTAGAAGACAGCTACCAACCAACCTATCCGAATGTAATTAAATTGTCGGACAATGATGCACGAATCATCAAGGAAACCTATATGACGGCCAAAGCTTCGAGAGATTATCCTACATTGACCAAATTGCGCAAGAAAATAATTGAAGTCACCGATATTAAAATGGTAGAAGCAACGGATATTGATTTTATTGATACTATTTTAAAGGATTATAATTATTATACGCAGAGTATGTGAGCAGTGGGCAGTGGCAGTAGGCAGTAAGCAGTAAGCCGTAGGTGTTTACCAATGCCTAATGATTGTAAACGTTAAAATTGTATAACTATCTTTATATGCCGAAACCATAACGTTTAAAATTTTTTTAATCTTTGAAGAATTTGCTTTAGCGTTGCAATAATTGAAAAAAATTATAATGAAATATATCTTTAGTATTTTTCTGTTATTTATTATGCAATGCACTTATGCTCAACAATACGATTCTGTGCAGATGGAACGGGATAGTATTGATTTAAACAATCAAGTTTATAAAATCGGAAATGTATACATTTTTGATTATGAAATAATAGAAAACGGGAAAGCTAGTAAGTTAAAAACTAACTCTCGTAAAGGTTTTGAATTAGTGGAAAAGAATGCTGATTCAATAGGTGTTAGTAAAATCTATCTACTTATAAAACCATCAGAAAATTCGGAAAGGACTAACGAAAATCAAACTCAAATATCGTATTTAGAAGGGCCGGACTTTGCATCTTACTCTTCAACTGGAGCGGTTGATAATATAGAAAATGTTTGGATTCATCCGATCAGAAGTGGTTTTTTTAGTTCTTTAGAAACATGTCCATTCCCTTATATTAAAAAACCTTTACAAATTGGTTTGAAGTGGAAAGACTCCATGATAATTGGAGAAGGATGGGGAAATGATATGTGGGGCAAATGGTCTGGAGATTTATTGTTAGAATACAGTTATGAAATAACGAAAAAAGAAAAGATTATTTCTGATTTAGGAGAAATTGAATGTTATGTCGTTGAGAGTATGGCTGACTCGAAATTAGGCTCAACGAAACTAAAAAGTTATTATTCGGAACACTATGGTTTTATTAGATTTGAATATGTTCTTTTAACTGGAATAAAAATAAATATGTGGTTAATTGAATTTATGGAGAATAAGGAGTTTAATGACACTAGATCATTCTTCAAGACCAAAGAGTACATCAAGCAATAAAAAAATCAGACCATCTAAAAAGTCGTCAAATAATGTTTTTCCAAGTCATTGATATTTTAGGAACCATTGCTTTTGCCATTTCTGGTGTTTCTGTAGCGATGAACAAACGCATGGATGCTTTTGGGTTGCTGATCATTGCTTTTGTGACATCTATTGGTGGAGGAACGGTTCGTGATCTTTTGATAGGCCAGACTCCAGTTGCTTGGATGACCAACATGACTTATGTCTATGTCATCTTGGCATCAACAGTTTTCACGATTATATTTCAAAGAAAAATCAATTATCTGCGGATGTCTCTGTTCCTTTTTGATACGATTGGAATTGGACTATACACCGTTGTGGGCATTGAAAAAGGATTGAATGCAGGTTTGCATCCTATCATTTGTATTGCATTGGGAACTATGACCGCCTGTTTTGGTGGTGTGATTCGTGATATATTGTGTAATGAAATTCCAGTTATTTTTAGGAAAGAAGTGTATGCCACAGCGTGTATATCTGGGGGTGTGGTTTATTTTCTTTTAAGGAAATTTCCGATTGATGATAATATTGTCTTTATAATAGCTGGTGCTGTTGTTATAACCGTGCGATTGATTGCGGTGAAATTTAAAATTAGTTTACCGAGTGTGTATAGAATAGAAAAACCACGCGACTAGCGTGGTTTTTCTTTATATAAAGAAATTGATTGTAATTAATCTTGCGTAAAAATTATTCTGAAGTCACAGGAAATCCTCTATCCTTCATCAAGGCTTCGATCTTCGCATCGCGACCTCTAAATAATCGATAGGCTTCTGCGGGATCCATAGAATTTCTTGGTGCGAATAAATACTTCACTAATTTGGCAGATACATCTTTGTCGTAAAAACCGCCTGGCGCTTCTGCAAAAGCTTCAGAGGCATCACTAGTCAAGACATCAGCCCACATATATCCGTAATAAGCAGTTGCATAGCCTTCACCAGAGAAGACATGTCCGAAATGTGGCGTTCTGTGACGCATTACCAATTCTTTTGGCATTCCTAGTTCTGTTAGGGTTTCGCGTTCAAATTTATCTACATCGATATTTTCTGGATCTGCCAAATGGAATTTCATATCCATGATTGCCGATGCCAAGTATTCTGTGGTTCCAAAACCTTGATTGAATGTCGATGCTTTCTTGATTTTCTCCACTAGAGCAACAGGAATCGGTTCGCCTGTTTCGTTATGAACCAAAAACTTATTGATCACTTCATCTGTCGATAACCAACGCTCCAATAATTGAGATTGGAATTCGGTATAATCTCTTACACCACCATTCAGGGTTGGATATTTAACATTGGCTGAAAAGAAATGCAAGGCATGACCAAACTCATGGAAAAAGGTCGTTGCATCATCCCAAGACACTAGAACCGCTTCACCAGGGGCGGGTTTTACAAAGTTTGAATTGTTGGAAGCCAATACATTTTTTTCGCCTTCAAAAGAATCAGAGCTTCTATAGGTTGTCGCCCAAGCGCCAGAACGTTTCCCTTCACGTGCGTACGGATCTAAATACCAAAGTCCGATGAATTTACCAGAATCTTTATCTGCCACTTCCCAAACTTTTACGTCTTCATGAAACACAGGCACAGAACCATCAGGAACTGGTGTGAATTTGTAATTGAACAATTCGCCAGCTGTGAAAAATAAAGCTTCGGTGAGTTTATCCAATTGAAGGTATTGTTTGACTTCTTCACTATCTAGATTGTATTTCTTTTGGCGTACTTTTTCAGCATAATATCTGTAATCCCAAGGCTCGATAGTGATGTTGTCGCCATTTGCATTTGCTACGGCCTGCATGTCTGCCACCTCTTCTTTGACACGTGCAATGGCTGCAGGCCACACTTCCATCATAAGATTCATTGCATTTTCTGGTGTTTTTGCCATACGATCTTGTAGGCGCCATTCTGCAAAATTCTTGTATCCCATCAATTCTACACGTTCTCTTCGAAGTTTTAGAATGTCGGCAATCAATTGGTTGTTGTCAAACTCGTCATCATTATCGCCACGCGCATAATAATTGGTCCAAACTTGTTTGCGGAGTTCACGATTGGTGGAATAGGTAAGGAACGGATCCATTGAAGATCGTGTGTTTGTGATGGCGTATTTGCCATCTTCGCCTTTATCGGTTGCAATTTTAGCTGCAGATTTGACAAATCCGTCCGACAAGCCACCCAATTGCTCTTTTGTCAAATAGGTGACGTAATTTTCCTCATCGTGCAAAACGTTGTTGGAGAATTTGGTGTAGAGTGAGGACAGTTCCTTGTCAATTTCGGCATAGCGTTTTTTCTTGTCAGCATCTAGATTGGCGCCCTGCATTTCAAAACGTTTGTAGATCAAATCGACCACGCGTTGTTGGTCGGCTTCTAGAGGTGTGGTTTGTGAAGCATCATAAACGGCTTTGATACGTTGAAACAACTTTTCGTTTTGTGAAATTTTAGAACTGTATTCAGATAATTTGGGTGCTAATTCTGTCTGAATGTCTCTAAATTCTGGAGATGATTGGTTGCTGCTTAAAATTCCGTAATAGGTATAGACCCTGTCTAGTTCTTTGCCTGAACTTTCCATCGCTTCAATTGTGTTTTTAAAGGTAGGAGGTTCTGGGTTGTTTGCAATCTTATCGATGTCTGCAAGGCTTAATTCCATGCCTTTTTCCATGGCGGCTTTTACATCGGAAACGTTCATTTTATCAAAGGCAGGGACGCCTTCGTAAGGGCCGGTCCATTCTTGCAGTAATACATTGTCGTAGGTCATTGCGGTTTCTTTTGGTTCTTCTTCTTTGTCCTTGCAACTAGTGGAAAACGCAATTAATGCGCAGAGTCCAAATGTTTTGAGGTGTGTGGAGGTCATGTGTTTTGTCATTGGTTTTTGAGTTACATTTTTATAGGCTTCAAGATAGGATTTTCAAAAAGGAAAATTCTTAATTATATGATAATTTGTAAAGCCCTTTTGAAGGCTTGAGTGCCATAGATAGAACTATCTGACGTTTTTCTGAAAATTGAATGACTCTTTTTTACAATTTTTATATCATTTTTTAGGGTTAAAACTATTTAAAAATGTTAAAGTTTTGTGTATTTCAACGTTTTTATGCAGAAGTGGTGATGATATCAGAAAACTTTAACAAAACGAGCAGGGATAAGGCTTTTAATCGATTTTTTGATACAGTTTATCGTTATATATTTTATATCAACGATGTATGGTATGATTTTATCGATGTAAAACGTATTATTAAACTATTTAATTTAGCACCATAACCGATAACTAAAAACGGTTAAACTACTCAACTTACAAATTTTATGATTATGAAAAAAAATCTGATAAAAAACAACGAGGAAACAAAAGGTACTGACTTCGGACAACTGAAGGACGATTTAGACAACACCAACAAAGCTGCTATGGATGCCCAAGTAGAACAGGAAGCTACTGATGCGCCAGAGACTGATAAAACAGGCGTTGCAAAACGAATTGCTGTAAGGACTACTAAGGCAAGAGCGGGTTCGGCGAAGCTGTCGGCGCCAAAGAATAAGGTGTACCAAACGGGCATCGGCACTACGGTGGAGAATGCGCGCAAGGTGAACAAGGCGCTTGAGACCTTTTACCCTGTTTATGCGTCGCCTATACCAGCGCTAGGCTTGCCAGCACTGGGCGGGATGTATATTGAGGCCAAAGATCTTGAGAAGGAGGTGTGCGATACCAATAGTAAGCATACGGTGAACCTTAACAAGCGTGGTACGTTCTATAGAGGGCTTAACACGTTTGGTGCACAGATGGTGAACATGCTAAAGGCTTGTGGTGTAGACAAGCAGACCTTGAAGCAGGCTAGGAAATGCTTGAAGAAGATGCAAGGCGTACGTATCATCCCTATAAATCCTAACAGACCTCAAGACAAGCACATCAGTCCGGCGCATACTGGATTTGTGGATAAGCTTGATCTGTTTGGTGAATTGATAGAGATTGTCAGCAACTATGAAGGGTATGCTGTGGTGACGGGACGTTTGAGCGAAGTTGCGATACGTGCGCATTATGTAGCCATCAACGAGGCAAATGATGCGGCAGATACTACGGAAGCGGAAGCGGATGCTGCAAGACGTGTGCGCAATGCTTACTTTAACACGGAGATTACCGGTCTTGTGGATACATATCAACGGGTTAAGTCTATTGTGAAGGCTGATTATGGCACTACGAGTGCGGAGTATAAGTCTATTAGTGGATTGACGTTTACAAGGATACAGGAGTGATCCTCCCCAGCCCCTCCGAAGGAGGGGGTAAATTGAAGTTGAAATTGAATTTGAAACCACAGCTCTTTGAATTAAGGGTTGTGGTTTTTTTATTGTTGTTGGGTGGATTGTCGGTGGGGAATATTGGGGATGGTGAAATGTTTTATAGCGTTTGGTGTATGAAAGGTAGCGTGTCTCGGCACAGACTATTCCTAATAAAAACTGGCTTTGGGAAATCCGCAGGATTTTCTAAGTGTGGACTGACCTAGCTATAGCTTGTTTAGGGTGTTGGCAATTGGGTTTATTCGGGATAAATGAGTTTCCATTCATTTCCTTCAACATCGTTAAACTGTATAATTCCAAAGTCGTAGTCATAAAAAATTCGGTTAATATTTTGTGTCATTAAACCAAATTCATACCCATTTTTACTCTCGTCACTTCCCGAATTTACGGTTACTACTTTTGTAAATAGATGACCGTTAACAGTCATTTCCGATTTTTGAATATTATTAAAATCATTCATAAAGATGTTAACGGGATTTTGAATTTCATCAATGAACGAATATAATGTTACATTCCATAGTGGAAAATTTATTCCATTATTAAACGTATTTTTATTTTTCGAAAATATATAATTTACTTTTGAATAATCGCCCGAAGTTCCTGTGTTAACAGAATTTCCAATTATCTCAATCCTTATAATTTTATTGTCATAAGAATTTTCAAAAATACCGCCACCTCCAGAAAATGTCCCGACTGAAAATGATTCACTTATTAAACGTTCATTTGAAATTACTTTGAATTCAATTCTTTCATTTTCTTGATTTTCATAAGTTATTATTTGGTCGGGTTTATAATCATACTTGATTAATACTAGTTTTTCATCGTTACTAAATTGGTAGTAAGGCTCCCTTGGGCCATCCTCATCTTTATTGCAACCAATTAAAAATGCAATTGCGAGGAAAAGCAATAATTTTTTACATAGATGTTTCATATTCAATATGTTTAAATCGATAACGGATTTTTATTCAGATTGTTGCCAACGGTCTCGGCTATGAGTAGTTGCGTGGTTTAGTACTTAACTTTGCAAGTACACACCAAGTTGGAAATTCCGCAGGAATTTCTAAAGTAAGCGAGAACAAGCAATTACTTATAGCCATTGTTGTACGCTGGCTTTTATATTATTATAATTAAATTCTTTCTGTTTACTTTTGCCTCTACAAGTTGTAAATTATTACTCCTCTTAAAAACAAATCTATTTTTTCCCTTTTTCAGCTTCCTATTAACCATAAGCTTTGTGCTATGTCCTTTTAAAAAATGATTTAGTTGAAATTCAATATCCTTTTCAATTTCCGATTCCAATTTGATAACTATTTTTCCTTTTCTCCTTTTGAACTCAATGTTTTTTAATTCATTTATTTCGTTAAGCACTGGTTTGTCAAAACCTCTTATTAAAACAAAACCGAGATTACACTTATCAAGATAAAGTCCGCTAGATTCGCATAGAGATTGACCAAGGTCATAGTTTTCAGCAGGTATTTGTTTTAGAATCTCATTTTGCACAGTTGGAATATCATTCGCAGTCGAAATTATCCGTCCGTCAGCTACTATTGTTAGCCAAAAGTCAATTTCATATTCTTCCGATTCTTGCTCACATTTAATCCTATCGATAATATAATTTTTCCTCTCTTCAGGACTCAACTGTTTAATGCTCTTAATCCACTTTTGAGATTCTTCATAATTTTTAAAATCTCCGCATTTATTTTGTCCAATCAGAATTTGGCTAAATAGAAAAAATAGAATGAAGAATTTAATGAATTTCATAGGTCTGTTCAGCTTGTACAACGTTTGGTGTATGAGCTGTGGCGTGGATTCGTTACGGAACATTACAAACTGGTACTTGCCTGTGGAAAATCCGCAGGATTTTCCAGATGAGCGAGGACAAGCCATAGCTTATACACGGTGTTGTGCGACGTTTTTTCCTTTTCGCACGTTATGTTTTTTACGTCAGATTTAATTCCGATGTTTAGCTCTTTAAAAGTCCAAATTAACCAATTTCGTTTGAATTTATTTACGGTTTTCCAAATTCCGTTTTATTTGTCATCGAACATTGTTTTATAATCTGCTACGTGATGAGGGAATTCTTCTTCATAAAATGGGTATGGGATTCCAAAGATTTCTATTTCATATTCCTCGTTATCCATTCCGCAAATTTGGTTTCCAACTCCTTTTATTTCAATTCCGTCCTGATTTAACACTTTAAGATTAGGGATAGAAAAAGTCGAAATCATTTTATCTTCGGGATAATCCATTGCGATTTCTATTTTATTATGGACGCAATAATCTTTAAAAAACTGATAGTTAATATTCGAGTTGCTAAAATTTAATATGCCATTAACGACTCCCATTGGAGCATCTGCTTTCTCAAATTTAGTCGTCGCAATTTCTTGATTTTCAAGTAATATTTTATAGACCTTGTTCATTATTAACTTCAATAATTTGAATTAAAGACGGATTTTCTTAAATGGCGCACAACTTGTTTATATGCGCTACTAATATAGACATATATCCTTAATTTGGGTGGCTATGCGCTTCTTTTGTTGCTGAAGTAGGGGTGTTTTGTGTGGTTTTTATTTCTGCATTTTATTAAATTCCGTTTTGGCTTTTTCTCTTGTTGTTTGCATGAAATCTTCGCCATATTCTTCTTCAATTTTAAAGGCCATTGATTGCTCGTAACATTGAGACAGAAAAGTTGGTACACAATTAGCTCTTATTTTTATGTTGTAATTCTGTTTCATGAAGTCGGAATAAAATATTTCAAATTTAGTGGCTTCTACTAATCCCATCGTTGTATATTCTCTAATTCCATTGTTGTAGTCGGTTTCAGCTTGTTTGGATATGGAATCACATTCAGAAAAAATTTTGTCATCTGATTCTAAAGAGGTTGTTGTTTCAGGATTGTTTTTACATCCGAAAACTACTATTGCGAACGTCAAAATGTAGTATTTCATTCGATGGTTTTTCTTATTTGGCATGATTTTTTTAAATTACACAGGTTAGGCTATGCGTAGTTACGTGCAAGTACACACCAAGCTGAAAATCTGCGAGGATTAACAGAAGTAGGCTAGAACAAGCGATTGCTTATGGCATTGTTGGGTTTGGTTGGTTTTTTGATTTTAATTGATGCGTCCAAACTTGTCCATTAGCATATGGTTTTCAACTGTAAAAGTTTCTATGTCAATCGTATCTTTAACGATGAATCCCTTGTTTCTAATATACACTTTACGCTCTTCTGTTACACTATATATTTGGTCTTTGAGGTATACTTGTTTGCTGTCTTTGGAAACTCCACGCCCTCCTTTGAACAGTTGTATGTTTTTGTAGTCTTCTGAAGGTACTTTGTAATTGTTGAAATAGTAGCAACAACCGTCTGTGCTCCAGCGTCCTAGAAAGCTTTCTTCGTCTTTATAGACGAAGCTGAAATCTTTAACAGCGCATACATTTAAAGCTTTATCTGTATAAAAGACATTTTGATGATCTTTAGAATAGTACCCATCTATGATATGGAAATTTTTTGGACTGGAATTCATTATAGAATCATTAAAATAATAAGCTCGATTTTTGTCAATGGCATACCCATCTTTAACATGTTTAAAGGTTTTGGGGTCGGCTCCTGGAATTATCCTGTTTTGGTAATAAACATTTGATTTGTCCTTGCCATACAGATTGTGGTTGCTTTTAATTTTCGAGAATGACTTATGGTCGGCTTTTTCTACGATGCTCTCATTCCAGCCTCCTAGTCCAAAACTCCAACATTTGTAATAAACTTTACCGTCTCGCTTGTCATATTTTGGACTGCAAGCACAAAAAGTCAATATGATTACTATTGCGAAAAGTTTTTTCATCATCATACATAACTTGTCATACGATGACTAATATACGCCTTTACTGCCATAAACTTATGGGATCTATGCACCTTTTGTTTCTTCTGTTGGGTTGGTAGTGAATTGACACTTCTAAAGCGTCATTAGTTTGATGTTGCACGCTGAATTTATATCAGGCGTCCTCATTTCTATATGAAACGTCCTCAATTTGTGAATGAACCCAATCAACTTATTATAATAGGTCATCAACTCTTGAATGGGCCTCATACTGTTGAGATGATGGGGCATCAACTTGTTGTGATGCGTATTGATAACTATATGATGCGTCCTCAAGACTTGAATGGGCGTCCTAGTGTTATGATGTTGCGTGATCTACTTGTTAATATGCTTATTAGAGTCTTGATGATGCGTATTAGAGTTGTTATGATGCGTCCTTAACTCTGTATTGGCTATCTATCAATGCGTTATGTGATGCGGTTTTTGGTTAATGGATGGCCCTCAATTTGTAGAAGTGGGTTACTCTATGATTTCTACCGTCCTGATATATATATTATGCAAAGGCCATTCGGAATCATCGGTCTCTTGGGCTGCAATGGTATCCACGACGTCCATACCGTCTATCACTTTTCCGAAGGCGGTGTATTGACCATCTAAATGATGTGCGCCATTTGCTCCTTGAACGATGAAGAACTGGTAAGGTGATGCCATTTTGTAGGCGTCGTCTATTTCGCTGCTTGGCATGCTGATGATACCTCTGTCGTGCTTATAACCGCGCTTGGTATCTGGTGGAAGTAGGTATTTTCCAATTTTGCCGCGTTTTTCGGCTATTTCAATCTCATCACTATTGCCACCTTGAATGACGAAGTTTGGAACCACTCTATAGAATTGGCTGCCATCAAAATACTGCTGTTTGGTCAGGAAGATGAAATTGGCTCTGTGGTATTTGGTTTCGGGGAACAACTGGATGTCGATGTTGCCAAAATCTGTGGTGATGCGGACTTTGTTCTCTTTGTGTTTCTTGTCATATTCTTCAAAGAAATAGAGTGAATTTTCGTCGGTGAGTCGTGTGAATTCTTTTTCGTCAGAACTGATGGAATCTTTGTTAGATTCAGTTTGGGTTGGAATGGAATCTTGGGTTGAGGTATTTGTTTTCTGCTTGGAATGTTTATCTTCACAATTGAAAATTAACACACAACAGAAAACCAACAATAGATTTCTCATAAATCGATGAATTTTGAAACATTTTTACAATCAGTCTCAAAAATAGGACAAATTCCGCTTCCGGGGCAAGCTTCGCAGTTCAAAATGTCGCCTCCTTTTCGGTTGGATTTAATAGAACAACAGAAGGAAGCTATGAAAACTTCTCGAAAGGCAGCTGTTACGTCTTTGTTTTATCCGGATGAAAAAGGTGTAGCGAAACTCATATTGATATTAAGAAAGACATACAAAGGTGTCCATTCTGCACAAGTGGGTTTTCCAGGAGGGCGTCATGAAGATTCGGATGAATCGTTGCAACACGCCGCACTGCGTGAAACTTGGGAAGAAGTCGGTGTGCCCATAGTTGACATAGAGGTGTTGAAACCGATGACGGAATTATATATACCGCCTAGTAATTTTACGGTATTTCCTTTTTTTGGCGTGACTCATAAAACCCCGATGTTCGTCAAACAAGATGAAGAGGTTGAAGATTTGATTGAGGTTTTTGTGACTGATTTTTTGGATGAATTGAATGTGATGAGCGTTAAAGTGATGACCTCATTGGAAAAAGAGATGGAAGTTCCGGCATTTCGATTGAATGGTCATATTGTTTGGGGCGCTACTGCCATGATGTTGAGTGAAGTAAAAGACTTGTTAAAATCGGTACTATGAGAGGTGGATTTTACTAAATTTGCTGATGGCTGTTAGCGTTTGGCTGTTGGCTGTTGGAAATTGTAATTTGTAAATTAATACATGGGATTATTCAAAAGAAACCCTTTTGGGCATATACTTTTAGTTAAAAAATGGCTTATCCGAATTTTGGGCGCCTTGACACATCGCCGATACAGGGGTTTTAATGAAATGAAAATTGATGGTTCCGAGATTATACGAGACCTTCCGGATACCAATGTGTTGTTTATTTCCAATCATCAAACTTATTTTGCTGATGTGGTGGCTATGTTTCATGTGTTTAACGCAAGTTTGAGCCATCGGGATGATAATATTAAAAATATTGGCTATCTGTGGAATCCGAAGCTGAATTTGTATTATGTGGCGGCCAAGGAAACGATGAATTCTGGGCTACTGCCGAAAATTTTAGCCTATGTTGGCTCCATCAGTATTGAACGTACGTGGCGTGCAGAAGGTCAGGATGTGAATCGTCAAGTGAAAATGAGCGATATTACAGCGATCTCAACCGCTCTGAATGATGGTTGGGTGATTACTTTTCCTCAAGGAACCACAACGCCATTTAAACCTATTAGAAAAGGAACTGCGCATATTATAAAACGCTATAAGCCGATTGTGGTACCCATCGTTATTGATGGTTTTAGACGTTCGTTTGATAAGAAGGGATTGCGCGTTAAAAAGAAAAACATTCTCCAATCGATGGAAATCAAAGCGCCATTGGAAATTGACTACGCGAACGAGACGATTGAGCAAATCGTAGAGAAAATCGAATATGCCATTGAACAGCATCCTTCATTCTTAAAAGTGATTCCGCAGGATGAATTGATGGCAGAGGAGGAGTTGAACGAGATGCGTAGGTGGAAGGCGAAGAATTAGTATGCAGTCTTCAGTAGTCAGTAGGCAGTCTTCAGTACAGGATCCAAAATCCAAAATTTAATTTGACTTCATTTTTCAAACCTCCAACTTTTTTAATTCCTTGTAATTTCTGTTGAGACGTTTCAGTAAAATACCATATATCAGCCAGTAGAAAAAGAGTAAAATCGCAATGGCTCCCACTAGAAATACGGCTGTAATCAGAATTACCCTAGCATAGAACACAAACAGATTCCCATCGGCCGCTGCTGTATGCGCCATGGTCACTATTTGAGGATTTTGATCGAATTGAATGTACAAGGCTGCCGCACTACCTACCACCAAAAAGATGAGGTTGAATGCCACGTAGTGCTTAACGGTTCTGCGTGTTTTAAGAATGTTTTCCATTAGGACTTTAGAGTTGTCAGTTGCCGAAATGGTGCGGTAATTTTTAAAGAATAGATAAAAGAAATATACTAAAATCACATACCCAATTATGGTCAATGGGATCATGATATAGCTGGTGTCTAACTTGTCAAAATCTTTAAGATTTTTCGAGTCCTTGAAAGCAAAAGCGATGACGGTCCAGAATAAAAATTCGAGGATGCTGATGATAAAGATCCATTTAACGATGGAAGATGACTTTTTCAAAATCATCTTGTAAATTTCGTTATAAGATACTTTTGGGAAGTTGCCGTCGTCTTTCTTCCAGTCTTTTTTTAATAATTCCAGTTCATCCATATGTTACGGATTTAATATTGTTCTTAATTTGTTCTTGACCCTATTCATTTTCACTCTTGCATTGACTTCACTTATACCGAGGGTTTCACTTATTTCTCTGTAATCTTTATCCTCTAGATATAAAAAGACCAATGCTTTTTCGATATCATTGAGTTGATGGACGGCTTGATATAATAATTTCAGTTGTTGCTCTTCTGTATCATCGTACGGTTCGGCTTTTATCTTAAACTGTACCGTTTCAATATCAGACGTGCTAATGCGACGTTTTGATTTTCGGTACAATGTAATAGCCGTATTCAGACCCACACGATACATCCATGTACTGAACTTTGAATCACCACGGAATTTCGGAAAGGCCTTCCATAATTGGATGGTGATTTCCTGAAATAAATCATTGTGCGCATCCTGATTGTTGGTGTATAATCTGCACACCTTATGCACAATGTTTTGGTGTTGTTCAAGCTGTTCAATAAAACTATGTTCAAGTTCTTTGTCCAATTCGATTAGTAAGTTTTAGTTGTTACATTAGTAGGCATAAGCTTGTGTTTGTTACAGAAAAGTGTCTATTTATTTTAGAGTTTTATTAATTTTATATTGGTTGAATCATTTGTTTACATTATTATTGAAAATATCTGATTAATAAATATGTAGCCACTCACTATTGATAAAACCTATGATGCTTTTTTAATGCCTAACACAATAAAATATTGTGCCATCGCATACGTCAGCATAATTAAAATGCTTGAAAAAGGTATGGCCGCATGAAATTTATCGAGTGCCAAAATACTATCCGAAATCATAAACAGGACAGCTCCTAAAAACACGAAATGATAACTTATTTTAGTGACCTTTCCTTTCCTTAAAAATGCCGTTATAGACATAGTTAAAATGACAGTCATATAAACCAAAACTGGCATCAACATTTCACCCAATCCATTCTTTAAAAAATAGAAAAGTACTAACGCATATATCAATAGGATGATGCCGAAACCGTTTGCGTTTTTGGATGGATTTCGATGTTTTAAAAATACCAAAATATACATGATATGTGCCACTAAAAAGGCGAGCAATCCAAGGATGAAATTGGTTGAAGAGTGCTCATCAAACATCAGGAGCACATCTCCAAGAAGAGAAAACAACAACGCCATTACTGTTAAAAACCGAATGAATTTTGAAACAGCATGTCTTCCTTTCCAAAAGAAAACGATCAACGAAATGACGATGGCTGGTTTGGTGATATAATGAAATTGAGATACGCTCTCGACACTACCACAGAATAATTGGACCACAAGTAAAATGAGAAAGATGATGGAAAAAGAGCGTTCTTGTTTTGTAAGCAGGATTGGTTTTATGTCTAAATATAGCGAGTTTGATTGAATTTAAAATCCCAAGTGAAGATATAGTGTCAATTCATCCCGTAATTTCTACAATTCAGTCAGATTGAATTTTTAAAAGGCTGTTTCTGTTGCAAATTTGTCCTGTCAATTAATCAACGAACAGTTTAAAACCAACGTTACATGAAATCAATCCTCTTCGCTCTAGTATTTAGTTTCGCCTTATTCGCTACTGGCCAAACCACCATCAATGGAAGAGTTACAGATGCCAACGGAATGCCAATAGAAGGTGCGAATGTATACCTTGAAGGAACCTATGATGGAGGTAATTCGAATGTTGATGGTGCGTTTTCATTTAAAACAGAGGCAACTGGAACCCAGAATTTGATTGTTTCCTTTTTGTCGTATGAAACATTTACGATGGCAGGTGATGTCAGTCTGATGACAAACCTTATAGTTAAACTACGTGAAGATGTTAATGCATTGGATGCAGTCGTCTTGTCGGCCGGAACGTTTTCAGCTGGCGATAATAGCAAAGTGTCCGTGTTAAAACCTTTGGATGTCGTAACCACGGCGTCCGCGCTTGGCGATTTTGTCGGTGCCTTGCAAACGCTGCCTGGAACTACCACAGTGGCAGAAGATGGTCGCTTATTTGTGCGTGGTGGTGAAGCAGACGAAACTCAAATATTCATCGATGGGATTCGGGTATTTACACCTTACACGCCATCCACGAACAATACACCAACCAGAGGTCGTTATTCGCCATTCTTGTTTGATGGCATTACGTTTTCCACTGGTGGCTATTCTGCAGAATATGGGCAGGCTTTGTCGAGTGTGTTGTTGCTGAATACGATTGATGAGCCAGATCAAAACAAAACTGAAATTGGCATTATGACCGTTGGTGGAACGCTCGGTAACACACAAAAATGGGAGAAAAGTTCTTTAAGTGTGAATGCATCTTATATTAATTTGGCACCTTATGTGGCGTTGTTTCCGGATCGAAATGATTGGGATAAACCGTATGAAGGCGCATCTGGTGAGGCAGTTTTTAGACAAAAATTTGATTCGGGATTGCTGAAATTATATACCGCCTTTGATAGTTCCAATTTTGAATTGACGCAAGAAGATATTGACTATTCGGAAGGTGTTCACTTTAAATTGAACAATAGTAATCTGTATTTCAATGGGTCTTATCAAGGAAAGTTGAATGCTGTCTGGTCGGTTTTCGGAGGCATGAGTTATACCTATGGTAAAACAAAAGTGGATGTGATAGACAATGCCATTGATGCTACTGAAAATTCATTTCATGGTAAGTTGAAGTTTAAACGTCATTTCAGCAATCGATTCAAACTTTATTTTGGGGCCGACTATTTCGCGACGCATTTTGATGAAGGATTTTCCAATGAATCTGTGGCGCCTACCACTTACGGTTTCGACAACAATATTGCATCTGCATTTACGGAAGCCGATATTATTTTCTCTAAAAAATTAGCGTTAAAAGCCGGTGTCAGAACTGAATACAGCGAATTGTTTAAAGATTTAACCCTTGCGCCACGTGTATCTGTTGCTTATAAAACGTCTAAAAATAGTCAGGTATCCCTCGCTTATGGTAATTTTTATCAAAACCCAAATAGTGATATTTTAAAATTCAGTCAAGATTTAAAAGCACAGAACACGTCGCATTATATTCTTAATTATCAATTGAATTCGGATGGCAAGATATTTAGAGCTGAAGGCTATTACAAAGATTATGGGAATTTAATTAAATATGATTCCGAATTTGTGGATTTTGATACCAGTTTCAATAATTCCGGAAATGGTTTTGCAAAAGGAATCGATATGTTTTGGAGAGATAATAAATCCATCAAAAATATAGATTATTGGTTGAGTTATTCGTTTTTGGATTCGGAGCGTGATTATAAAAATTATCCAACAGCCGCACAGCCAAATTTTGTGAATTCACACAATATTTCAGTTGTAAGCAAATATTGGATTGAGGACTGGAAAAGTCAGGTGGGCTTTAGTTATGGATTTGCGTCTGGAAGAACGTATACCAACCCAAATAAGATCGGCTTTTTAAATGCAAAAACGAAATCATATAACAGTTTGAGTGTAAATTGGGCTTATTTGTTAGATCAACAAAAAATCCTTTATTTTTCAGTGAATAATGCGTTGGGTTTTAAAAACATCAACGGTTATCAATATGCCAATACACCAGATGTGAATGGTAATTTTGCAAGTCGTGCATTGCAGCCAGCAGCCGATCAATTTTTCTTTGTTGGGTTTTTCTGGACAATCAGTGAGAAAGGCACCGATAATCAATTGGATAATTTATAAGGTTTATCGTCTAAAACGGTAATACGTTGTCATAGGATGCTCCTTATTCTTTAGTAGTTTAGAAATAACATTTGCCCCAATCACTGAAAACGTGATGCCATTTCCACCAAAACCTAACACAAAATAGCTGCTTGGAAAATTAGGATGTTCCCCAATATATGGCAATCCATCCTTGGTTTCTCCGAAAGTACCAGCCCAAGCAAAATCTGCCCTAAAATCATATTCGGGCAATAAACGTTTGATTTTTTTCTGTAAAGCAATCTGTTTGTCGTTAAGGAATGCATCCCGCTTCTTATCATCCACAAAATCTTCATCTTCACCACCAATAAGAATTCTATGATCATCAGTTGTTCGCATATAGAGATAAGGTTCTGAAGTGTTCCAAAATAAAGTGTCGGATAAATGTTTTTGTTTTGACTCCAATTGTTCGCCCACAATAGCATATGTAGAAATTAATTTCACAAATTTGTCCTTGATTATTTCCGTGCTTTCATAACCGTTACAGAAAATGACCTTTTTTGCTTTGATGGTGTTTCCGTAGTCTGTCGTCAATGTGACACCGGTCTTTTTGTAGATACAAGTCTTTAAGTCTGTTTTATCATAAATTTTTAAACCTTTCTGATGGTTATATTGTAAAACATCGTGGGTGAATTTGAACGCATCCAAACTACCGCCTTGTTTAGAAAGAATACCACCGAAAGCATGATTCAAATGGTACTTTTTTTTGATTTGCTCTTCAGTCACCCAAGTGACGGGCAAGCCAGCATTTTTGCGCGCCTCAAACTCTTTTTTGAGCATTGGCAAATCTTTCTTAAAAGCTGCAAAATAAAGTGAATTTTTTTTGTCGAAACCACAATCAGATTTGATGGCTTTCACAATACGTGCAAGCTCGTCGATTGATTCATAACAGGCCCAATAGTTTTTTTCGGCTCCTTGTTTCCCAATCATCTCTGATAGTTCAAAGAGTGGCACGTCAATCTCGTATTGCAACATGGATGTGGTGGCGGAGCTGCTTCCGTTGACGATTTCCCTACGGTCGATTAGCGTGGTTTCATAGCCTTCTTCGATACATTTGTGAGCCATTAGACTGCCCGTGATGCCACCTCCGATAATCAGTATTTCCGTGCTTAAGTCTTGTTTCAATGAAGGGTAGGAGTGTAGAAGACCATTTTTTACCAGCCAAAATGGTTCATTAGATTTTAAATCCATGTAGAAAAATAATTTTGGGATGAAGATACCTTACTTAAATGAAATTTTTGATTTTATAATATATAATGTTAACACAATTATCATGTGTCATTTTTAACTATAAATTCATTCACATATTTTAATGCATTAAAATAAATAGTAATTGAAGTAAATGATTATGCAGTTTATTATCAATTTTATTACATGAAAGTAAATTCGAACTTACTTTAAGATAAATTCTTAATACTTTAAATAATAGTGTCGAATGGAAAGAATATTTGATTGGTCAAGAATGTTTATGAATGAACTTCCAACCGAGTTTCTTTTGGAGGTCGGCTTCAGGGTTGTCATAATGTTTGTGCTTTTGTTGGTGTTCTTGCGGTTTGCAGGGAAACGTGGCGTGAAGCAATTGTCGGTCTTCGAAATCATTATCATTGTTGCTTTGGGTTCAGCGGTGGGAGACCCGATGCTTTATGAAGATGTAGGTATGTTGCCAGGTATTGTCGTGATGGCCGTAGTGATTACACTATACCGATTGATTACTATGTTGACGGCAAAATCTAAACGGATAGAAAACTTTCTGGAAGGCCAACCAAAATGTTTGATTGAGGATGGCGAATTTGTATTAAATGGTCTTAAAAACGAACATATATCTGCTGATGAATTTTTTAGCGAATTGAGAATGAAGTCTGTAGAGCATTTGGGTCAGGTAAAACGTGCCTATTTGGAAACTTCCGGAGATGTCAGTGTCATTTTTAGAGAAGACCAAGCAGTCAATTTTGGTTTGCCGATATTACCAGAATTGTTCAATGATAGCAATAGAGTCCTGGATAAAAAGGCACATTATGCCTGTTCCTTTTGCGGACATGTTCAATTTATACAAGCTAATACATGTAAGTGCGACCGTTGTGGGAAAGATGAATGGGTGGAGGCGATTGATAGATTAAGAATTTCTTAATTCGTGAATCACTTTGTAGTTAATCATTCAACATTACATTCGAAGCAGGCCAATAAATTCTGTGGAAGTTTTAGATCTTCAGAACCTTTCAAAGGTTGTGTGAGCACTTCTTGTTCATCTAATATTTTTTTAAACGCTTTGGCGTATACGGGAAGTAGATCACGTCGGCTTCTTAATTTTTCAGCGATGTCTTTTGCATCCAGATCATAGATGTTTTTTGGCCATACGTGCAAAGCGGAATCAATAGCATCGTCGGTGAGCAGGTGCTGAAGTTTTAGAGCTTCCTCGCTAAAAACGGCTTCTGGAATGGTTTGCAAAAAGTATACATCAAACGGTTGTACAAGCCCGGGCAGATAATCAATGTCATTCCTGAAAGCTTGCACTTCAGGTCTTACATTTTTATTGGCAATAAGATTGGGAATTATACCTCCAAGATTAAAAAACGCATTGTCCCTGTCCATAGGAAGTGGAATGGCGTTAAGCGAATCGCCCTTTTTCTGAAGTACCCAAGCCCATTGTTTGCTATGACGATCCCAATCGCCAATGACCAAATCAAATAGTCGAGCCCTTACCAAGGCATGTGCATCAATTGTAAGAAATTTGCCCTTGTTCATTTTTAATTCTTGCAAATCGTCTGTATCCAATATTTCAATCACATTGTTATAATGTGTCCAATTTGTCGTGCTTTCAGATTCATATTCCAATAGGAATAGACGATTGCCATATTTTTCATCATAATCACCAAAGGCTTTCTGCTTCGGTACAAAAACCACTTTTGGATAAGTATGTAAAACGCCCACTTTTTCCGCTAAAGCGGCTGCTATCATGGCTCCATAAGGATGTTGGGCAGAAATTCCGTCTACTACAATATTTTCTAAACCGAGTTTTTTTGCAAATTCAGGTATTAGTGCGTCTGGGTTTTTATTGATGCTTCTTAATGTGTAATAAATTCCATTAGGAGCCACAAGTTTGAGAGATTCTGTTTGGTTGCCTCCACCTTCTTTTGTGATGGTTAGTCCGCCGTAAAGTGTATCTAAAAAAATCACAGGAACTTTAATTGGTGTAGACCAAGCTTTCCTGTAATGCTCACCTTGCATGAGTTTTTTTAAATTATTTCCCTCATACCGATTGGTGGCTTCTATTAGGATTGAATCATACTTGTGGAAATTGACTGTATCAATGTTGTCAATATTCACAAGTATAGAGTTCTCAACGCTGCCTGGCTTGCTATTTAGTGACCAATAAATGAGAATGATAAAAATCAAAAGGAGCAAAGCGATAATTCCAAGAACTTTTTTCATTGAATTTCTGCGATTAGTTGCGAAAGATACCAAAGTTGATAAAATTCGGTTAATGAATTCTATGGAAAAGATAACTCATTTCATAACTCAAAAGTTTATGATTCTTCAGGCTTCCATTTAATGTTACAGCCAATACTTGGTTTTTGATCTTCGGTTACACGTTGATTATTGAGAATTGCGGTCAATACATTCCGAATATCGCTTCCAGTGACCGGTTGGCCATTTCCTGGGCGAGAATCGTCCAACTGCCCTCTGTAAATCAACCTTAATCGATCATCGAATACATAAAAATCGGGAGTACAGGCTGCTTGATATGCTTTTGCAACTTGCTGCGATGCATCATATAGATAAGGAAAAATATAGCCTTCGTTTTGAGCTACTTCCTTCATTTTATCTGGAGCATCTTGCGGATAATTTTCGACATCGTTACTGCTGATGGCTATAAAATTAATCCCTTTTGATTTGAAATCTTTTGCCATTCGCACGATTTCTTCATTTACGTGTTTTACAAAAGGGCAATGATTACAGATAAACATAATGACCGTTCCTTTGAGGCCTTTACATTCTTTAAGAGATGTGTTTTCTTGTGTAACGGTATCTAAAAGTTTAAAATCAGGAGCTTTTGTTCCTAAAGGAAGCATATTTGATGGTGTTTGAGCCATGTTTGGAGTAGTGAATTATGGGTTTAAATTTTTAAATTTGAATTTGAGCATAAAAATAGGTATCTATTTGTTTCAATATTTATTTTATTTTTAGCTAATGGAAAAGATAATAACTTTTGAAGACTTCTCCAAGGTCGATTTGCGAATAGGAACCATCATCGAAATCCGCGACTTTCCTGAAGCTCGGAATCCTTCGTATCAGTTAATTATTGATTTTGGTGAATTAGGAATTAAAAAATCATCAGCTCAAATCACAGCACTTTACACAAAAGAACAATTGCTAAATCGACAGATCGTCGCGGTGATCAACTTTCCAAAAAAGCAGATCGCAAAATTCATGAGCGAATGTTTGGTCGTGGGAGCCGTCGCGGGAAGCGAGGTCATACTTCTGAAACCTGAACATAAAGTGCCAAACGGTTCGGTCGTAAGCTAAAAAAAACCGTCGCTTCGGGAAGTAACGGTCACTTTTTTAATTTCTATTTCACTAAAATCGTGAATCTTTTAGTCCTGGTTCTTGATTTTAAAAGCGAAGCGGTCTTGATTCTTGCCTAAATATCTTCAAACTTAATATCTGTGAAACTGTCGGTCGATTTAGAAGCAACCTCTTCAGTGGCATCCGATGTATCTTCCGATTCACTATAGTCATCTTTCTTATAATCTTTTTGATGACGTTCGCTGATGACTTCATCACCTTTTTCATCCACAATGTAATCGGTCATTTCTTTAAGAATCTCATTAAATTCTGAAAAGTCCTCTTTGTATAAATAGATTTTGTGCTTCTTGTAGTGAAAAGAGCCATCGTCATTTGTAAACTTTTTACTTTCGGTAATCGTCAGGTAATAATCATCTGCCTTTGTAGATCTTACGTCAAAGAAATAAGTTCGTCTTCCTGCTCTTAATACTTTGGAGTAAATTTCCTCTTTCTCCATCATTCCATTATGTTCACTCATGATTTTAAAATGTTTTATTTAGCATTTCAAAAATCTAAAAAAAAAGAATAGTAACCAACTAAAATGAATATTTCTTTTTATTGATGTAAGCCAAAAACCGAGTAAACATTTAATTTGAAGAGGATGCAGTCAATTGTTTTTGATACAAATGTTTATAATAGCCATCGATATCAATCAAAGTGTCATGAGTTCCCTCTTGAATGATTTTTCCGTCTTCGAGTACAATTATTATGTCCGCGTTTTTGGCAGAAGACACACGATGACTTACAATTATAGTTGTTCTTCCTTCGGTAACTGCGTTCAAGTTTTTAAGGATTTTTTCTTCGGTTTCGGTATCAACTGCAGACAAACAATCATCAAATAACAATATTTGTGGTTTTTTAATGATGGCTCTGGCAATAGAAATTCGCTGCTTTTGACCGCCAGAAAGTGTAATGCCGCGCTCACCCAAAATAGTGTCATAGCCATTGGTAAATTTTTTAATGTTTTTATGAACGTCCGCGTTTTTCGCTGCTGCAATCACTTCATCTTCGGACGCATCTTCTTTGCCAAACATGATATTGTTACGAATGGTATCTGAAAACAAAAAGGCATCCTGTGGAACATAACCGATATTTTTCCTTAAATCATTCAGATTCAATTGATCAATTTGAACTCCATCGATATTAATTTGACCTTGCTGAACGTCATAAAGTCGACCTATTAAGTCAAGGATGGTTGATTTTCCAGAACCAGTTTTACCAAGGATTGCCATAGTTTGTCCCGATTTTAACACAAAACTCACATCTTTCAGCGCCTGAATATTGGTGTCTGAATAGGTGAATGTGACATCTTTAAATTCGATCGTACCCTCAATTTTGGAATGAGTTGAGACTTTATTTTTTATATCTGGTTCTTGTTTTAAGAACTCATTGATACGTTTTTGCGACGCTTCTGCGCGTTGAATTACAGAAGTGACCCATCCGACTGTCGCAACTGGCCAAGTAAGTAAGTTGACGTAAATGATGAATTTAGCAATCACTCCCAAGCTTTCTATTTCGCCATTCATGTATTGAACGCCACCTATATATATAACAATAATGTTGCTCAAGCCAATCAAGAAAATCATCAATGGGAAAAAGAGTGCTTGAACCTTTACCAAATCAAGATTTTTCTGTCTGTTTTCTAATGAAAGCGTTTCAAAGTCATTATTTATTTGAGGTTCAATTCCATAAGATTTGATAACTGAAATTCCACTAAATGTTTCTTGTGAAAAAGTCGATAGTTTAGATAACCACACCTGAACAATTGTACTCTTCTTGTGAATTTTTTTGCTCAACACGTAGATAAAATAGGAAAGGACTGGCAACGGGATAATTGTGTAAAGCGTCAATAGTGGAGCTTCACGAAACATTAAATACAAAGCTATAAGGAATAAAGTCAAAGTATTGATGCTGTACATAATTGCTGGGCCTACATATTCGCGAACTTTCCCTACATCTTCACTAATACGGTTCATTAAGTCGCCAGTTCTATTAGACTTGTAGAAGTTTAAGGACAAGCGCTGGTATTGCTGATAGACTTCATTTTTTAAATCATATTCAACGTATCGTGAAACATTAATAAGGGTTTGACGCATCAAAAAAGTAAAAATGCCCCCTATAATTGCCGCACCTACAATATAAAGGATGTTCTTGAGTAACTCGGCCTTAACGATAGAAATATCAGTGACATTCCCTTTACGATACTCATCAATAATATCAACCGATGAACCTACCAATTCTGGTGTAAATAACAAAAATATTCTAGCAATAATCGTAATCACAATTCCGGCGAGAAGCCTATAACGGTACTTGTAAAAATATTTATTGATGTGTTTTAATTCCTTCATTGTACTTTTTGGGACACTTTGAGTTTTTAACAATATCGCATTTTAACAATCATATCTTTGCTAATGCTTCAATATTGATTTACTTTTGCTCGCTGTTTTTAGATACTCTATAAACTCTTATTCTAATTTTATTGATATGACTTCACAGATCATGAGCTCTAAAGAGCTTGTAAAAGTTGATCCAGTCTTTGGTCAGGTTTCTTTTGATGACCATGAGCAAATCGTTTTTTGCAACGACAAAGATACTGGATTAAAAGCAATAATTGGTATTCATAACACAGTTTTGGGACCTGCACTTGGTGGTACAAGAATGTGGAATTATAATAACGAATGGGAAGCTCTAAATGATGTTTTGCGTTTGTCTCGTGGCATGACTTTTAAATCTGCCATCACCGGATTAAATCTTGGAGGAGGTAAAGCCGTCATCATTGGTGACGCTAAAACTCAAAAGACACCAGAATTGATGCGTAAATTTGGTGAGTTTGTCCATTCCTTAAGCGGAAAGTACATTACTGCCGAAGATGTTGGCATGAACACAGAGGATATGGACACGGTTAGAGAAGTAACACCTTATGTTACCGGAATTTCTGAAAGCAAAGGCGGCGCAGGTAATCCTTCTCCTATTACCGCTTACGGTGTCTTTATGGGAATGAAGGCGGCTGCAAAATTCAAATTTGGTTCAGACGTTCTTGAAGATAAATCTATTTTCGTACAGGGCATCGGTCATGTCGGGGAAGCTTTAGTAGAGCATTTAGTGAACGAAGGTGCTAAAGTCACTATAGCTGATATCAGCCAAGAGCGTTTGGAAAGTGTCCGTGACAAATATGACGTCACAATCTATGGTGGACGTGACTTATACAATGAGCAGATGGATATCTATGCACCATGTGCTTTGGGAGCGACCATAAATGATGCGACTATCAAAAAATTGAAGGCGCAGATCATTGCTGGTGCTGCCAACAATCAATTGGCAGAGGACAAGCATGGTAAAATGCTTCAAGATATGGGGATCGTTTATGCTCCAGATTTCTTGATCAATGCAGGAGGAATCATTAATGTGTATGCCGAGTTAGAAAATTACGATAGACAAGAAATCATTCGTAAGACAGAGAATATTTACAATACAACGTTAGAGATTTTGGAACGAGCAAAAGCAAATGACATCACAACTCATAATGCAGCTGTCAATGTCGCAAAAGAGCGAATTGAGGCACGCCGAACTGAAAATTCCAAATAAATAATATTCAAGAGAATTAGATTTCCTGAATCATAAAATAACACTATTTTTGCAGGGCGAAATTATTCACAGCGTTTGTCGAAGTGAAACTTTCGCCCTTTTTTTAATAGTAAAGTTCTTTGTAGATGCTAAATAGAAGACACATACGTATCAAAGTCATGCAAACATTATATGCCTTTGACGGTTCGGAAAGTGATGATTTTAAGAAAGACCAAAAATTCTTACTCCATAGTTTGGAGAACATGTACGATTTATATCTGATGCAATTGTCGCTGCTCATTGAGTTACAGAAACGTGCAGAGGATTATCAGGCGAAAATCCAGAAAAAGCATCTCGCTACCAAAGAAGAGAAAAATCCCAACAAAAAGTTTGTCAATAACGAAGTGCTTCAACTTCTGAAGGACAATGAATTGCTCAAGGGAGAACTAGAAAAACATAAAATTGATTTTTGGTATCTCGATTTTGAATATGTAGATATCATTTTTAAAGCCATTTTAGATAGTGAACTTTACAAGGATTATATGTCTACCAAAACCTCAAGTTTTAAGGAAGATAAAGATTTTGTGGTCGATATATTTTCTGAAATCATTGCACCCAATGATAAGCTTTACGAGTATATCGAAGACAAAAAACTGACATGGATCGACGATTTGCCGGTTATCAATACCATTATACAAAAATCACTTCGAAAAATTAAGAAAGATTCGGTTGTAAATTATTTTACACCAAGGCTTTATAAGGATTTAGAAGATAGAGATTACGCAGTTGACCTATTTAAAAAAACACTTTTGAATCGTTCAAAGTTCAATGAAGAGATTTCAGCGAAAACCGTGAATTGGGATTCAGAACGAATTGCAAATTTGGATGCGATTCTATTGCAAATGGCTATTTGCGAATTTCAAAAGTTTCCATCCATACCAGTTAAAGTAACAATTAATGAATATTTAGAAGTTGCAAAAGAATATTCAACCCCAAAAAGTAGCTTCTTCATTAATGGTATTTTGGATAAAATTGTAAAGGAATATACAGAGGCTGGGAAACTAAATAAAATAGGTAGAGGGTTGATGTAGTGGGAAAAATTCACTACTTTTACGCTCTCAAATTGAAATAATTAAAATTTATAGTATGAAAAAAGTAATTTTAGGTTTAAGCGCAATATGTATGATCGCGTTTACGTCATGTAAAGACAATGCTGAAAGCAAAATTAATTCTGATAACGTTGCGGATGCAGCTGCAAGAGATGCAAACTCTGGTAAATTACCGATAATTGAATTTAACGAAACAGAACATGATTTTGGGACTATTCCAAACGGAACTCCAGTAAAAACAGTTTTTAGTTATAAAAACGTAGGGTCTTCACCGTTAGTTGTTAGCGATGTGAAAAGCACGTGTGGATGTACTGTTCCTACAGATTACACAAAAGAAGTAATGCCAGGTGAAACAGGCCAATTTACGGTGCAATTTGATGGTAAAGGAAATGGAAACCAAGTGAGTAAAACTATAACAATGACTACCAATACTGAAAAAGGTTCAGAAGCAGTAGTTATTAAAGCTTTTGTGGAAGCAGATCCTAACGCTCCGCAAAAACAGGCAGCACCTATGACTCAAATGCCAACTGCGGCACCAGCAGGAGCAGCAGTCCCTGTAAAAAGTAGTACACAACCAGGTCACGAAGGACATAACCACGATTAATTTATAGAATGGGAGATTTAGGTTCTTTTTTACCAATTATAGCAATGTTCGCTGTCGTGTATTTTTTTATGATTGCACCACAGATGAAAAAAGCTAAACAAGAAAAAAAGTTTGCAAGCGAATTAAAAGTAGGCGATAAGGTCATTACCAAAAGCGGCATGTACGGTAAGGTAAATAGTCTCAATGATAAAGACAATAGTTGCGTCATCGAAACTTTGGCTGGAAAAATTAAATTTGATCGTGCTGCGATTTCAATGGAATCGAGCAAAAAAATCAGTGCATCAGCTGACGCTTAATTATATTAGCTTTAATAAATAACTTGAAAAGCCACTTTTAACGAAGTGGCTTTTTTTGTATCAGCAATTCTTATATTTATCATGCAAGCCAATGCCTTTGATAATCATTGGTTTTATTTTTTCAAGTCTTGAAAGCCTCGTTTCTTCTCTTTTTGCGGTAGCAATATAATCCGCATATTCTCTTTGTTTTCCGGGTGTAAGGAACTTGAAGGCATCGTGCAAAACTGAATTGTCAGTGAAAGCAGTTGCTAATTCCGCAGGAAGATTAACTTTTTTACCTTTTCTTTCAGGCTTAATTTCCTTACCGAGTTTTTGATTTTCAATTGCTTCTTTCACATAGCTCAACACTGCGTTTTGATCAATGCCAGCCATAGAGCCAAAGCGCATCTGACGTAATCCTTTGGTGGTTTCTTGAGCTTGTTCCAATAGATTTTTTTCATCTTTTAGAAATACGCCATTAAAAAACCAAATACCAAAGTGATTTTTGAAGGCGCCAAGTCCGGCCACATTTTTTCCGTCAATTGAATAGACAGGTGCGCTCCATTTTAAATGTTCTTCCAATTCGGTAGAAGTGATAATGCTTCGCAATAAAGATAATTCCTCTCCAAAATGTGAATTCACTTCTATATACTCCTCAACTGAATTAACTTTTTTCATATCAACTTCTGTTTAATTGACGGATTTACTGAAAACTGCTTACTTCTTCAAAGCTGTCAATTCAGCAATTTTACAGATCACTTCCGTAGCTTTGATCATACTTTCAACAGGCACATATTCATAACGTCCATGAAAGTTATGACCACCAGCAAAAATATTTGGACAAGGCAATCCCATATAACTTAATTGAGAACCATCCGTTCCACCGCGAATGGGCTTGATAAGTGGTTTGATGCCAACCTGTTTCATTGCTTCTTCAGCGATATCCACAATATGCATTACTGGCTCCACTTTCTCTTTCATATTGAAATATTGATCCTTGATCTCGATAGTGATGACTTCTCTTTCATACTGGGAATTTATTTCATCAGCCAAATTTTGCATCATCGCTTTGCGTGCTTCAAAATGCTTCTTGTCATGATCACGAATGATATAACTTAAAATCGTTTCTTCAACCTTTCCTTCCATATTTGATAAATGGAAAAATCCTTGATAGTCTTCCGTGTGTTCTGGTGTTTCCAGTTCTGGCAACGAATTCATGTATTCCGTTGCGATATACTGTGAATTCACCATTTTTCCTTTAGCATAACCAGGATGTACAATCTTCCCTTTTACTTTCACCACTGCACTTGCGGCATTAAAGTTTTCATATTCCAATTCTCCAATTTGGCTTCCATCCATGGTATAAGCCCATTCAGCACCAAACTTTTTTACATCAAATTTATGCGCACCGCGACCGATTTCTTCGTCAGGCGTAAAACAAACTCTGATAGTGCCGTGTTTTATTTCCGGATGTTGAATCAAATATTCCATGGCAGACATAATTTCTGTAATTCCAGCTTTATCATCTGCTCCTAAAAGGGTTGTGCCATCGGTGGTGATTAATGTTTGTCCTTTATAAAGCAACAAATCTTCAAAATAATCAGGCGACAGGACAATATCTTCTGCTTCATTGAGTATGATATCCTTGCCATTATAATTTTCAATAATTTGAGGATTGACATTGGCACCAGTAAAATCAGGCGTCGTATCAAAATGCGAAACGAACCCAATGACAGGGACCTCATGCGCAACATTACTAGGTAAAGTTGCCATCACGTAAGAATTTGGGTCAATGGATACATCTTTCATTCCTATGGAAATCAACTCTTTGGTCAAGGCATGTGCCAAATCCCATTGTTTCGAAGTGCTTGGCGTCGTGTCAGATTTTGGGTCTGATTCGGTATCAACAGTAACGTAACTTATAAATCTTTGGATGATGTGTTCCTTGGAAATCATGTTTTATAATTTAATATGGAGTCAGACAACTAATTAATGTCCTTTAATGATCAAAAGTACCGATAATTTTCAAAATGAATCAAGTGATTTCTATGAAATGAACACTATTTTTGCACAAGACTATCAACATTATGTACAAACTATTCCTCCGACCGCTTTTATTCTGTTTTGACCCTGAAAAGGTGCATCACTTTACATTTTCAATGATTCGTAACTTATCTAAAATACCTGGAATGACCTCACTTTTCAGAAGTCAGTATTTGATAGAAAACAAACGTTTGGAGCGAGAATTATTCGGTTTGAAATTCAAAAACCCAGTAGGTTTGGCAGCGGGCTTTGATAAGGATGCCAAATTATTCAATGAATTGAGTAACTTCGGTTTTGGATTTATAGAAATTGGGACATTAACGCCTAAACCTCAAGAAGGAAATCCTAAACAACGTCTGTTTCGTTTGAAGGCAGATAATGCGATTATCAATCGTATGGGTTTTAATAACGGCGGAGTTGTTCAAGCCGTAGAGCGATTAAAAAATAATGAAGGCGTCTTGATTGGTGGCAACATCGGAAAGAATAAAATAACATCAAATGAAAACGCTGTTGAAGATTACAAAATATGCTTTAATGCGCTGTTTGACCACGTCGATTATTTTGTAGTGAATGTGAGTTCACCAAACACACCCAATTTAAGAGCACTTCAAGACAAAGAACCTTTGACAAAACTCTTAAAGGTTTTGAAAGTCGAAAACTCAAAACAGCAACATCAAAAGCCCATCTTGCTTAAAATAGCTCCAGACTTAACGGATGAACAATTAATGGACATCATCGACATTGTTGCGGAAACAAAAATCGATGGTGTCATTGCAACTAACACGACGATTTCAAGAGATGGGTTGCAAGATGACAATCAAAATGAAATGGGCGGATTAAGTGGTAGACCGTTATCAAAACGCTCCACAGAAGTTATCAGGTTTTTAGCAGAAAAAAGCAACAAAGCCTTTCCTATTATCGGAGTAGGTGGAATTCATTCTGCCAAAGACGCTTTGGAAAAATTCGATGCTGGTGCCGATTTAGTTCAGCTTTATACTGGTTTCATCTATGAAGGTCCAAAATTGATTAAAGAAATCAATCAAGCATTGTTGAATAGGTGATGAACTTCGAAATCCTAATCTCCTTTGTCCTAGCGACATCTGTCTTGGCCATTTCGCCTGGACCCGACAATATTTACGTGCTAATGCAAAGTTTGGTGCATGGCAAAAAGTACGGACTTGCAACGGTTTGTGGTTTGATGACAGGCTGTTTAGTACACACAACTTTAGTTGCTTTTGGAGTTTCAGCATTGATAAAAGCAAATGATTCCCTCTACTTTATCATTAAACTATTTGGCGCATTGTACCTTTTTTACTTGGCTTACAAGGTCATTAAAAGCGATGGAGAATTAAGCATAGACGATTCCAACATTCCAAAAAAAACCACCACTCAGTTATTCAGACAAGGCTTCATCATGAATGTCTTAAACCCTAAAGTGTCCATCTTCTTTTTGGCATTTTTTCCAGGATTTTTGTTCAGTGAAACCATGAGTACCGTGGTACAATTTTATATTTTAGGATTATTATTCATGTTCGTGTCCTTCATCATCTTTGGCAGTATTGCCGTGTTGTCTGGAATGATTTCCAATTATATTAAACACCATAAGAACGTTGGCGTAGTTCTCAAATGGTTACAAATTATTGTGTTTGTAGGTATTGGCCTATTCATTTTGATATCCGAAAAGTAGTTAATGCGAAAAGAACCATTAGGACAAATAATGAATACGCAAAAGCCGATTATCGGCCTATCGGAAAATAGTCTTATTTTTGGGGATACAAAATTGTAGGAATGTCCAAAGCAGTTAAAATAATCGAATGTCCGCGCGACGCCATGCAAGGCATCAAAGACTTTATTCCTACGGAGCAAAAAGTAAAGTACATTCAATCTTTGTTGAATGTTGGGTTCGACACGATCGATTTTGGAAGTTTTGTGTCTCCCAAAGCCATTCCTCAAATGATGGATACTGCTGATGTTCTGTCACAATTGGATTTATCCCAAACCAAAAGCAAACTTCTGGCAATTATCGCCAACACAAGAGGTGCAGAAGATGCATCTGCTCATAAGGAGATTGATTGTTTAGGCTATCCATTTTCCATTTCAGAGAATTTCCAAATGCGTAATACTCATAAGACCATCGCACAATCCGTAGTGACATTGACCGAGATTCTGGACATTGCCAACAAAACCAACAAGGAAGTGGTTGTTTATATCTCCATGGGTTTTGGCAATCCCTACGGCGACCCTTGGAATGTCGATATAGTAGGTGAATGGACCGAGCGCCTTGCGAAAATGGGCGTAAAAATTCTGTCTTTGAGTGACACAGTCGGAACATCCGACCCTGAAAATATTGATTATCTGTTCTCGAATTTAATCCCGAAATATCCTCATATTGAATTTGGAGCACATCTTCATACCACGCCAACCACATGGCATGAAAAAGTGGATGCCGCTTATTTAGCTGGCTGTCGACGTTTTGATGGAGCAATACAAGGTTTTGGAGGTTGTCCAATGGCAAAGGATGAACTAACGGGTAATATGCCCACCGAAAATTTACTTTCCTATCTGACTTCAAGAAAGAAAAACAAGCTTGATGCAATGCGTTTTGAGATTTGTTACAATGCGGCTACGAAACTTTTTTCTTCTTATCATTGAGCTACAAACTTTTAATTTAAACATTAACATGTCATATTTCATTCATTTTCAATGAATAATGAACTTTATAAGTTCTTTATTTAAATTTAATCTAAATAAGTTTTGCATATTTAAAAGTCTCTCTTATTTTTGCATGCAGAATAAATTCACTATTTGTATTAAGTCTAAATAAACTAAAAAATGAAAAGAATAATTTTATCTATTGCTATTGTTTCTGCACTATTTACGTCCTGTTCCAATGATGATGATGCAACTGAAGTTGTCAACAACGTTGAAGCTCCTACAGCATACGAATTTTCAAGAAACGGAAATTCAACAGTCAATTTTGAAGGACAAACCACACGCATCCAAATGGCTCAAGAGTTCAATTCTGCTTTGCGTGTCAACACCAATTCAGCCGCTGATTTACTAGGAAAATTTGCCCATGTTCAAGATGCCAACGATTTTTCTGATGCAGGCTTAAATGCGTCCGATAAAAACATCAGAAGCAAATATGCTGCCTCAAAAGATTTTTTCGCCGCCAACACAACAGTTTCAAATGCACTTAAAGCCGAAATGGATGGCTGGTTGACCGAACAGGCAACAGTAGTTTTTGGTAATTGGGAAACCGCTGCAACTGCCGGAACTGCTGGACAATTGCAACAAGCAGGTGGTGGTTCCATTCGTTATGTGAATGCAAAAGGACTGGAATTGAACCAAGCAATCGCCAAATCATTGATTGGTGGTTTAATGGCTGACCAAATCATCAATAATTATTTGAGTACATCAGTTTTGGATGAAGCCTCAAATATTGAAAATAACGATAATGACGTTGTGGAAGATGGCACAAGCTACACCACAATGGAGCACAAATGGGATGAAGCTTATGGCTATTTATATGGAAATGAAGATAATCCTGCTGTACCAGTTTTGGGAGCTGATAGTTTTTTGAACACGTATCTCAACCAAGTTGATGCCGATTCTGATTTTGCCGGAACGTCCTTGGCAATCTACAACGCTTTCAAATTGGGAAGAGCTGCCATTGTCGCTAAAAATTATACGGTTAGGAACGAACAGGCACAAATTATTCGTGAAAATATCTCAAAGGTGATTGCCGTGCGTGCGGTGTATTATTTACAGGAAGGAAAGGCGAGTATGGCTGACAACGATATGGCCAAAGCATTCCACGGATTGTCGGAAGGCTACGGTTTCATCAACAGTTTACAGTTCACGCGACAACCAAATACCAACGACCCCTATTTTACAAATACGGAAGTCACTGGTTTTTTATCAGAATTGATGGCTGGTAACGGTTTTTGGGAAGTAACGCCTGAAACACTGGATACCATGTCTGCAACCATTGCGGCGAGATTCGGCTTTACAGTTGATGCTGCGGCAAACTAAATTAAAAATAATACAATAGCGTTCTTATATAGAGGACGCTATTGCTTTGAATACTTTTTAAACTAAATCAAATGATAAGAAAAATCGCCATTCTGTTTTCCCTGGCGCTCATCGTAGCTTGTAGTTCTTCGGATGATTCATCAGGTTCACATACGGATGATTTCAACCGTACGGAACTATTGGTCAATCTTGCTGACAATATTATTATTCCGTCGTTGCAGGATTTTGGGTCGAAAATGACGACACTGAAAACATCAGTGCAAACCTTTACCACGACGCCAAATCAAGCGAATTTAGATGCTGCTCGTACCAATTGGTTAACAGCGTACAAAGCATGGCAACACGTGGAAATGTTCAACATTGGAAAGGCGGAAGCTCTGAACCAATATTATTTTTTCATGAACATCTATCCAGTAACCGTTTCGGATATCGAAACTGGTGTTAGTACTGGAAACTACGATTTAAATACGTCCGCTTATCATGACGCACAAGGCTTTCCAGCTTTGGATTATTTATTATATGGTGTGGCTTCAGATGATGCGGCTATAATTTCAAAATTTTCCACAGGCACCAACGCTCAAGGTTATAAAACATACATGAATGCTGTGGTCGATCAGATGAACACCTTGACGCAGCAAGTGATTACAGATTGGACAACAGTTTATCGCAATCAATTTGTGACAAGCACAGAAAACACAGCTACAAGTTCGTTGAACAAAATTGTGAATGACTTTATTTTCTATTATGAAAAAGGGTTGCGTGCCAACAAATTTGGAATTCCAAGTGGTGTGTTTTCTACCAATCCATTACCAGAGAAAGTGGAAGCATTCTATAATAAAAGTGCCTCTAAAGAATTGAGTCTTGAAGCACTGAATGCGGTTCAGGACGTGTTCAATGGTAAAGCGTTCAATGGTTCATCCACAGGCGCAAGTTTTAAAACCTATTTGGATTATTTGAATACACAGCGCGAAGGTCAGAATGTGAGTACGATTATCAACAATCAATTTGATTTGGCTCGCACAAAAATTCAAGCTTTGGATGCCAATTATAATCAACAAATCATCACTGACAATTCAAAAATGACCATGGCATACGATGCTTTGCAAATGGCTGTTGTGTATTTAAAAGTCGATATGGTTCAGTCTTTCAACATTGCTCTTGATTTTCAGGATGCTGACGGGGATTAATTGTAGACGCTTGTCATTTGGAGTGTTTTCGTTGTGTTCACAGGATAGTCAGAACAAAATTAAAATGTATCGAGAACCATTCCAAATCATAATTAATTATCCAAACCAATAAATAAAGATTCTCTAACATTAAACTAGAGAATCTTTTTTTCGTTTCATGAACCAATCCATCCGCATATATCTTTCAAAACAAACTTCGCCAGCACCACTGGCAGTTTTGCGTATTGGATTTGGTTTGATGATGTTGGTTAGTATGGTTCGCTTTTGGTCGTATGGTTGGATTGAAACCTTTTACATTCAACCAAAATTCCACTTTACCTATTATGGGTTTGAATGGGTACAACCACTCGGTAATTATACCTATGTATTATTCGCAATCTGCGGGCTTTCAGCCTTCTTTGTAGCCATGGGTTTAAAATATCGAATCGCTATTATTGTCTTCTTTTTTAGTTTTACCTATATCGAATTGATGGATAAGACCACCTATCTCAATCATTATTACTTCATAAGTATCTTAAGTTTTTTGATGATCTTTTTGCCTGCAAATGCCTATTTCTCGATTGATAATTTATTGAAAAAGAAAAGCTACAGCTCGATTCCAAAATGGTGTGTGGATTCCATAAAATTGCTCATTGGCATCGTTTACATTTACGCAGGCATCGCAAAGATAAACTCCGATTGGCTATTCAAAGCGATGCCATTAAAAATCTGGTTACCTTCCAAATATGATTTGCCATTCATCGGCAATTCGCTGATGCAACAGGATTGGTTTCATTACGCCATGAGTTGGTCAGGCATGTTTTACGACCTTTCTATTCCATTTTTATTGCTTTGGAAACGAACACGGATGTTCGCTTTTGCCCTGGTAGTGTTTTTTCACATTTTTACACGTGTTTTATTCACAATTGGAATGTTTCCGTATGTGATGATTGTCGCTGCCTTGATTTTCTTTGATGCGAATGTTCATGAACGAATTTTGAATGTGTTTAGACAACTTTTCAAATTCCTAAAATTAAAAACGAAAGTTCTAAAACAAGAAGTCTATCATTTCAAATATCAACAATTAAGCATAGGAATTGTCATCCTGTTTTTCACGATTCAAATCCTGATGCCATTTCGCTATCTGCTATATAAAAATGAATTGTTCTGGACAGAAGAAGGCTACCGCTTTTCATGGCGCGTTATGTTGATGGAAAAAATGGGCTACACAACCTTCAAGATTGTGGATGGCAACACAGGACAGGGTTTTGTTGTGAATAATTCTGATTTTTTAACGACGTTGCAAGTAAAACAAATGAGTTTTCAACCGGATTTTATTCTGGAATATGCGCATTTTTTGGGCGACCATTTCAAAAGTCAAGGGCATCAAAATGTTCAAGTATATGCCGAAAGTTATGTGGCACTCAACGGACGTTTGAGCCAACCTTTTATTGACAAAACCGTTGATTTATACCAAATAGACGAATCATTCCAACCGAAAGATTGGATTTTACCATTTAAAGATGACATTAAAGGATTTTAGATTGATTTTCATAGTGTTGATAAGCATTTCAGCAGCTTCTCAAAACACCATTTCAGGAATTGTGACCAACGCCAACAACCAACAACCGATTGCAAACGTTGAGGTCTATGACAAGGTGTCGGGATTTGTGGCAAAAACCGACCGTTTGGGTTATTACGAATTCCAAACAACCAAAGAATCATTCATTCTCGTGTTTTTCTCTTATGAATTTGACGTGAAGGAAATGGATATTCAAGTAAGCGGCAATCAAACCTTGAACGTTGAATTGGATACATTGGGCATCGCCTTATCGGAAGTCGAAATCACAGCTCGAAAAGCCAAAGTTTTTGAACTGTCACGTTTAAAAGATGTGGAAGGCACCTCCATTTTCGCTGGAAAGAAAACAGAAGTCGTCTTGGTGGAGCAATCGATGGCGAACTTGGCATCGAACAACGCACGCCAGATTTACAGTCAAGTTGCTGGTTTGAACATTTATCAAAACGATGACGCAGGCTTGCAATTGAATATCGGTGGACGCGGACTCGACCCAAACAGAACGGCCAATTTCAACACGCGCCAAAACGGTTATGATATTTCTGCGGACGTTTTGGGCTACCCTGAAAGTTACTACACGCCAGCATCGGAAGGGTTGAAGGAAATCCAAGTAATACGTGGCGCGGCGTCCTTGCAATATGGAACACAGTTTGGTGGTTTAATAAATTTCAAGATGAAAGAACCGAATCCTAATAAACCGATTGAGTTGATTACAAGAAACACTTTGGGAAGCTTTGGACTATACACCAATTTCACAAGTTTGAGCGGTACCAAAAACAATTTGAGTTATTACACCTTTTTCAACTATAAAAAAGGCGATGGTTTCCGACCGAATTCAGAATTTGAATCCAAAAATGTCTATGCACATATTGGCTATCAGTTCAATGAAAAAACGTCTTTGACGGGCGAACTGACTTATCTACGTTACCTCGCACAACAAGGTGGTGGACTGACCGATCAAATGTTTGCCGAGAATCCGTATCAAAGTAACCGTTCACGCAATTGGTTTCAGGTGGATTGGTTATTATACAATTTAAAATTCGCTCATGAATTTTCAGAAAAGACCAACTTTACCTTAAATGCCTTTGGTTTAAAAGCGTCAAGATATGCTTTGGGATTTCGAACGAATCGTGTGGACCAAATCGACTCGTTTGAAGAGCGAGATTTAATCAAGGGCGACTTCAATAACTATGGATTTGAAGCACGAATCTTAAGCAAGTATGAAGTGTTTCAGAAGCAATCCACATTTTTGGTAGGAACGAAATTCTATCGTGCCAACAATTCAGAGCAACAAGGCCCGGGAAGTGATGGTGTCGGTCCTGATTTCGACATTCAATCGGAAGCCTTTCCCAATTATCCGAGTCAGTCGCAGTTTGATTTTCCTAATACGAATATCGCTGTCTTCGGAGAAAATATTTTATACTTAAGTGACAAATTTTCTGTCACACCTGGCATCCGTTTCGAATATATAAAGACCGAAAGTGAAGGTTTTTACAAACGCATCAACACAGATGCTGCCGGAAATGTCATCTTTGAGGAAACCATTGACGACAATCGGGATTTTGAACGTTCCTTTGTTTTATTGGGACTTGGATTGAGCTATAAACCAAGTACATCTTTAGAAGCATACGGAAATATCTCCCAAAATTACCGTTCCGTTACTTATACAGATATCAATATCAACAATCCAGCATTTGCCATTAATCCAGATATTACAGACGAGGATGGTTACACAGCCGATTTGGGAATCCGTGGGAATTTCAGGAACTGGTTGTCCTATGATTTAGGTGTGTTCGGTTTGGCTTACAAAGGTAGGATTGGCTTTGTGCAGAAAGGATTGACGGATGGTCGTGTGATTAGTGAGCGCGGCAATGTGGGTGATGCCTTTTTATATGGTGTAGAATCATTGGTGGATTTCAATTTGAAGAAAATCCTACAGATGAACAATGATTTTAGCTTGAATTATTTCATGAATGCGTCTGTTATTTCTTCTGAATATACAAAATCAGAACAATCAAGTGTGGAAGGTAATAAAGTGGAGTTTGTACCAGATGTCAACATTAAGACAGGCGTGAAATTTGGCTATAAAAATCTATTGGCGAATATTCAATATACCTATTTATCACAACAATTTACGGATGCTACCAATTCTACAACTGCGAATTTAAGTGGTGTCATTGGAGAGATTCCAGCCTATGATATTTTGGATGTGTCATTGTCGTATTCCTATAAACGTTTCAAGTTGGAGACTGGGATTAATAATGTGTTGGACAATTCGTACTTTACAAGGCGTGCGACGGGTTATCCAGGTCCTGGAATTATTCCTTCTGCACCTCGTAACTGGTATGCCACGCTTCAGATTAAGATTTAAAAGGTAGAGGATGGCAAATGTGTTTGATTAGTTGTATCTTTGTTCGCAATTAATTCACAATTGCAAAATGAACGCACATCAAAACAAAATCGTAGGTGAAGGATTGACCTACGATGACGTCCTTTTAGTTCCAGCCTATTCCGAAGTACTTCCTCGAGAGGTCAATATTCAATCAAAATTTACTCGAAACATCACCATCAACATTCCAATTGTGTCCGCTGCTATGGATACCGTTACGGAAAGCGCGATGGCCATTGCCATTGCCCGCGAAGGTGGTATCGGTGTACTTCATAAGAATATGACGATTGCCGAGCAAGCCAACGAGGTCCGAAAGGTAAAACGTGCAGAAAGTGGAATGATTACCGACCCTGTGACTTTGCCTATGACTGCCACAGTCTTGGATGCCAAGCAAAACATGGCAGAACACAGCATCGGAGGCATTCCAATTGTGGATGAAAACGGAACCTTAAAAGGCATTGTCACCAATCGTGATTTGCGTTTCGAAAAGGATAACACGCGTCCAATTGTGGAAGTGATGACGAAAGATAATCTAGTCACCGCAGCCGTCGGAACTTCATTACAAGACGCGGAAGGCATTCTGCAAAACCATAAAATAGAAAAACTACTCATCGTTGATGACAACTATAAACTCGCAGGTTTAATCACCTTTCGGGATATCACGAAATTGACCACCAAACCAATTTCAAACAAAGATAGTTTCGGCCGTTTGCGAGTCGCTGCAGCCTTGGGCGTCACGGCTGACGCAGTCGATAGAGCTGCAGCCTTGGTCAAATCAGGCGTGGATGCAGTCATTATCGATACCGCTCACGGACATACTCAAGGTGTAGTCACTATTTTGAAAGCCATAAAACAACAATTCCCCGAATTGGAGGTCGTGGTGGGTAACATTGCAACGGGTGCTGCTGCCAAATATTTGGTGGAAGCTGGTGCCGATGCGGTGAAAGTTGGCATTGGTCCGGGGTCCATTTGTACAACACGTGTGGTGGCTGGAGTTGGATTCCCACAGTTTTCCGCGGTGCTTGAGGTGGCTGCTGCCATAAAAGGCTCGGGGGTTCCTGTGATTGCAGACGGTGGTATTCGTTATACGGGCGATATTCCAAAAGCCATTGCCGCTGGTGCAGATACGGTAATGTTAGGTTCATTATTGGCAGGAACCAAAGAATCGCCAGGAGAAACCGTTATTCTAGACAGTAGAAAATATAAAACCTATCGCGGGATGGGTTCTGTGGAAGCGATGAAGCAGGGGAGTAAAGACCGTTATTTTCAGGATGTGGAGGATGACATTAAAAAATTGGTACCAGAAGGGATCGTCGGTCGTGTGCCATATAAAGGTGAATTGTTTGAAAGCATCCATCAGTTTGTCGGCGGATTGCGTGCTGGAATGGGCTATTGTGGTGCAAAGGACATTGCAACCTTGCAGGACACTGGACAATTCGTAAAGATTACAGCCTCTGGTATCAATGAAAGCCATCCACATGATGTAACGATTACAAAAGAATCTCCTAATTATTCGAGATAAGAAACACTTATCTTTCCTCTAGTGGTGTTGTCTTTAAATATTGAAGTAACAATCCTAGTCATTTCGTGGTCGTTCATATATTTTACAGTGACGGAGCGTTCCGACAAGAGGTTTCTCCGTTCTGTCAAGAGGTTTTTCTGTTCTATTAAGAAGTTTCTTCGTTCTGGTAAGACGTTTCTCCGATATGTCAAGACGTTTCTCCGTTCTGACATGACGTTTCTTCGTTCTGTCTAGACGTTTCTTCGTTCTGCTAAGACGTTTCTTCGTTCTGTCAAGACGTTTCTTCGTTCTGCTAAGACGTTTCTTCGTTCTGCTAAGACGTTTCTTCGTTCTGTCAAGACGTTTCTTCGTTCTGCTAAGACGTTTCTTTGTTCTGTCAAGACGTTTCTTCGTTCTGCTAAGACGTTTCTTCGTTCTGTCAAGACGTTTCTTCGTTCTGCTAAGACATTTCTTCGTTCTGCATAAAGCGGATTTCTCTAGCTTCTTGAGTATTTAATTGATTTAATTCTTCCTTTCACTCATAAATGGAAAGAAAAGTTGACAGATTTTAGTTAACAGGCAAATAAACCTCAAAAATCGCTCCTTCATTTAATTGCCCTTTTGCCAAGATAACACCATTGTGGTTCTCAACAATTTTTTTAACAATTGCCAATCCGATACCAGTTCCATAGATGGAACGGTCGGAATTGAGACGCTGAAACACTTCAAATATTTTATCGTGGTATTTGTTTTCAAATCCGATACCATTGTCTTTAATCGTGATTTTACAATAGGATGTTTCGCTATTAAGAGCTTCTACTCTGAATGAGTCTCCACTAGCGATAGTGGCGTCAATCGCTATGCTGGGTTTTTGATTAGGTTTTGAAAACCGAATGGAGTTGGAAGTCAAATTGTATAACAATTGCCTAAACTGAAATGGTATCACATTGATTTCTAAATCTGTATCAAACTTTATTACAGCTTCTGAAGTTTCTATTTCTTCCAGCAAATCATCTTGTACGTCCTTCAAAATAGAACTTATCAAAACTTTTTTGAATTCTTTTTTTGTGTTTGTACTTCTCGAATAGGCCAATAAATCCTGAATCAATACTCTCATCCGAGTGGAGGACTGACTTATTTTCGAAAAATATTCTTTACCTCTTTCGGAAAGATTCTCAGCCTCTTTGTCCGCTATCATCGAGATAAACGTTTGTATTTTACGCAACGGTTCCTGCAAATCGTGACTGGAGATGTAGGTAAAGGACTGTAATTCCTTATTCATCTTTTCCAATGCACGATTTTTTTTTGCAATTTCTAGCACGTTATCAGCGACGCGCTGTACTAATTTTGATTCTAAACTTGTATTGTGAACATTCAATTCCATGTTCGCCTTGTGCAGTTCTAGCAAATTAAGGACCTGATCAGAAAGTATTTTAAGTGCGCTAATTTGTCGCTCTGTCAGTTCTCTTGGTTTATCATCAATAATACAAACAGTTCCTAATCCAAATCCATTTTTTGATACGATAGGAATACCTGCATAAAAAACGATATTCGGGTCACCTGTTACTAACGGATTATCTTTAAATCGCTCATCGATCCGAGAATCTGGTATGATAAAAGGTTCATCCATTATTTGTATCGCATGCGCACAAAATGAAAACTCTCGGGGCGTTTCAGAAGCAGCTAAACCGTTATGAGACTTAAACCATTGGCGATCGGAATCCACTAAACTGATTAAGGCAATTGGTGCGTCACAAATGATGGATGCCATGGTTGTGATGTCGTCATACTCCTTTTCTGACAGTGTGTCTAGGATATGAAAGCTTTTGAGTTCCTGTATTCTTTGTGGTTCATTTTGAAGTTGGTTGTCTATCATAGGCCTAATATCCAAAAAAAAATATAAATACACACGAAAATACATCAATACTGATTTTCAGATTAAATAGGATGTACAAAGTGTCGTATCAGAGTGTTATTTCTACCCTCGAAGGTAAATAATATGCATAAAGTGGTAATTGTACAATCATTTGTAATAATTCTATAATCTATCGACAAACGGTGTTCTATATCTTTGAAAACATCTTTAAAGGATATTTACTTACATATAAAAACAAAATTTTAATGAAACTGTCCCTCAATCTATTCGTCGCCTTTTATCTTGCCAGTTGGTTGGTAAGTGTTGCCATATTCACCAATTTTGAACTTATCAATGTATTATTTCTTTTAGTCAGCATAGTGCTTCTTGTTGTAATTGCTACAGTTAAACGGAAAAAAATATTTAAAGTGAGTTAAAGCATTTGCGAAAAATTAGGACTTGCAATGAACTTACAACTAGAAATCCAAATCGTAATTGTGCGCAAATTTTGTTATAAGTCTTAAATCGCAATTGGCGCTATAATCTATGTGTTTTCAAAAATTAGTTGCTCGACTTTAAACTTCTCTACTCGCAATTCATCTCCCAAATGAGTTAAAACTTAATCCATTTGGTCAACACCATCTCCTTGCGTTTATCCTAACTTTGCAAGTTGTTAGCTATAAGTGCTACTACAACCAATTCATAAATACATACATTATTATATGCGATATACCTCTATTTTAAATTCATTGTGTTCAAAAAAACAGCTTTCACAAATGTGTTTGCTGGTGATAATGATTTTTGGGCTACAGACCGCATTCGCCCAAGATAAAAGTGTCGAACAAATCTTCTACTTCACTGGCAATACAGAATTAGAAACCGGCAACCCAACACAACAGGTTCTAAAGGCCATCACCGAAATGTCACAAAAGGATGAGAAAGCAACCTTCGTCGCACTTGGAAACATCACCAAAGACGGTTTCGCTCCCAAAGAGAATGACCGCAAAAAGACGGAAGACTTATTGCAACAAAGTCTAATGCAGCCTTTAAAAGAATTCAACGGCAACGTCATCTTCATGCCTGGGAAAAACGAGTGGAATAAAAATGGCCATGAAAACATCGACGATATGGAATCCTTTATACAGGATAATAGCAAAGTCAAATTCTGGCCCAATGACGGCTGTCCACGCGAGATAGACAATTTGGATATGGAAAATGTGGAATTGCTAATGATTGATTCACAGTGGTTCTTGGAAGATTGGGACAACCATTTATACCTAAACAATAAATGTGATATCAAATCAAGGGATGACTTTTTCGCAAAGATTAAAGATGATTTTAAGGACGAACAGAACAAAACCGTGATTGTAGCCATTTACCATTCCATTTTAACGGAATCGCGTCAAGACTTTTTCGAGAACATCGGCGGCTTAAGTGTGGAGGACTATTATAGCACCAAGCGTCAGGACATGGCTGGGACATTAGAAACACTTTCGGGACTGTTTCCAGACGTGATTTTTGTGTCTGCCAGCGATAAAAACTTACAGTATATTGAGGATGATGGTGTGCACCAGATAATCAGTGGTGCAGCCGTGAGCAAATTGGACAATGTACGCAAAGCCAAAGATGGTCAGTTTACGGCGAAAACCAATGGTTTTGCACGCTTGACAGTCTATAAAGACCGCAGTACTAAAGTGGAATTCTTCGCCACTGGCGATACAGCTCCGCAGAAATTATTTGAAAAACAGATACGTAGCGAAAAAATAACAAAGGATGAAGTGAGCTATCCAGATATGAATAGTGTTGGCAATACCTACAAATCATCAATCTATACTGAAGACGAAACGGATAAAAGTGGCCTCTACAAATTCTTTTGGGGTCCGCATTATCGCGATTTGTACAGCCGGGAGATTGAAGTGCCTGTGCTGAACCTCTCAAAATTGCCAGGAAACGTACATGCCATTTCAGAAGGTGGTGGAAATCAATCGCGCTCCATCCGTTTGATTGATGATGAAGAACATGAATATACCGCACGAGAATTGCGTAAAAGTGCTACCCGTTTTATTCAATCGAAAATAAAAGACCACGATGTGCGCGACTTTATGAAAGGCACCATTGCAGAAGATATCGTGCAGGATTTTTACACGACGGCACATCCGTATGCACCGTTTGCACTGAATCCAATCTTCAAAAACCTGGACATCTACAATGCCGAACCAGAGATTTTCTATATGCCCAAACAAAAACAATTGGGTATTTACAACAAGGAGTATGGCGACAAACTCTACATGTTTGAAGCGCATGCGGGCAGTGAGAATAAATCCTTTGCACGTTTTGGTGATGCAGATGACATCATCAGTACGAAGGATGTTTTGGCGGAAATTCGGAAGTCGAAAAGAAATCAGATCGATGAGCCCAATTATCTAAAGGCTCGTTTGATGGATTTTGTCATTGGCGATTATGACCGTCACTACGACCAATGGCGTTGGGCGGCTTATGAGAAAGATGATAGCACGACAGTTTATAAGACCATTCGTCGCGATCGTGACCAGGCATTCCCAAAATATGATGGTATATTTTTAAGTCTGTTGAAAGTGGGCATGATTGATTTCCGTTCGATGGAAAAATATGATGACGATGTAAACAGTGTCAAATGGATGAGTCGTTACGCCTATCCTTTGGACCAAGCCTTTCTAAAAAGCATCACGTGGGAAGATTGGCAACAACAAGTTCAATTTATTCAAGAGAACCTAACAGATACATCCATTGATTCTGCATTCAATACATTACCGGAAGAAGCTCAAGATGAAAGCATCGACAACATCAAGAAAGTGATGAAAGCACGTCGGGACAATTTATCCTCGATTGCAAGGTGCTATTTTGATTATCTAATGGCACATCAAATCATCTTGGGAACGGAAGACAAGGATGAATTTTTGATTACTCGTTTACCAAATGGTAAAACTACGATTGAATTGTCGACCGAAGATGGACAATCATTTGAGAGAACCTATTCGAAAGACATCACAAAAGAAATCTGGATTTATGGATTGGATGACGAAGACACTTTCAAAATAGTTGGTGATGGAGACCATTATATTCCATTGAAGATTTTAGGTGGTGAAAACAATGATGTGTATGATTTTGAAAACACGCGTGCTGCGAAAGTGTACGATTTTAAAAGTAAGAAGAATACGTTTACAAATAATGGCACTCACAAATGGCTAGTGGACAGTTATGACATCAATACCTATAATGATGCATCAAGAAAATTAAATGCCTACACAACTGCACCTGCGATTGGTTTTAATCCCGATACTGGTTTCAGTGCTGGTTTGGCGGGTACTTATACAACCTATGGTTTAACCAATAATCCGTTCAAAACACAACAAACCCTGACTGCAAAATACTATGCAGCGACCAGTGGTTTTGAAGTGAATTATGCTGGAGAATTTGCACATGTATTCTACAATTGGAATTTTGGCTTGGATGCCAGATATACAAGTCCGAATTACGCCATTAACTATTTCGGTACTGGAAATGAAACTGTTTATGATGAGGATGATGTTGATTTAGATTTTAACCGAGTGCGCATCCGTCAATGGAGCGTCTCTCCGTCCTTAAAATATAGAAAGGAGCGCGTACAGGTAAGCATCGCTCCAATGATAGAATCCTTGGAAGTAGCCTATGATTCTGATAATATTACGGGATCCGTGGGTGTACTTGATCCAACCAATGATGTGTTTGACCAGCAATTATATGCTGGCGCAGAAGTCGGCCTTCAATACAAAAATAAAAGTGGTGAGATTTCCTTTATTAGACGTGGTTTTCAGTTTGATGTCACAGCAGGGTATAGAGCGAATATTGACGACAATGATAATTCCTTTACTTATATAAAGCCAACGGTATCTATTGATTATCCTTTACATCAAAGTGGCGCCGCAGTCTTGGCAACTAAAATTGGTGCACAGATGAATTTTGGGGACGATTATGAATTCTATCATGCTGCAACGTTAGGTGGCAATACCGATTTGAGAGGATTTAGAAATCAGCGTTTCAACGGTCAGACCTCATTTTACCAAAGTACAGATTTACGTGTAGGTATCTATCAATTCAGAACCAATTTTATCCCTGTGCGTTTAGGCGTCTCTGGTGGCTTTGATTACGGTCGTGTTTGGGTAGATGGTGAGAATTCAGAGAAATGGCACAACAGTTATGGCGGATCTGTCTTTATCAACGGATTTAAGGCAGCTACCGCAAATATTGGATATTATGCGAGTGATGAAGGTGGACGAATAATTTTCACTATGGGCTTTGCTTTTTAATTAGAAGTTACAAGAACAACAGTCTTTCAATTAATGACTGATAAAAAAAGCACGACCGTGAGGATCGTGCTTTTTTTATACCATAAAAACAATTCTTGTTACCATGTCATTTTATTTAGCCAATAACGATCGTTATAATTGGTGATATAATATACCATCGCATAGTTCGGTACCATACGCATCGTGGCGGGTACTAACTTTGGTGGCTTGGTATAATTGTTGGAATCAGAAACTCTTATTTCTGGTGCATAAAACCCTGCTTTAGTGGTCGTGAAATACTCATTGTGAGTGATGTGCCCATCATTGTTAGAGAATATACGCAAGGCATTTTCTAATTGTAACGCCGCAAAGGAGCCAAGCTCTTTATCTTCATTGATAAAAGTTCTACTATGGAATAGTGGAATGTAACTTTTCAAGGTGCCTTTGTGATCCATCGTAACGATCACGCTAGAACCAAAAGTATAAGTGTAATCAAGATCCATTGTGGTTGTGTTGCCCGATTTTCTGAATTCACTTTTCGTCAACTGTCGTTCCCCAATAAAGATGATATCATCATTAACGACTTGTACATCAACGACGGCAAGACTCTTAAGATTTTGAGCGTCCAGTGTGTTGCTCCATTCATGAATTCCGATGAGGTTCTTGGCATTAAAATCGTATAAAAACGCTCCGTCATTGTCATCACCTTCTGCGTTGTTGATGCTGATGACACTACTCTTTCCATTCCAGAAGAAACCTGCAAACATTGGCGCACCGTTAACATTAATAAGTTCCATGTTCATAGGTTGAAAACCAGCAGATGAAAAGGCTACCGTTTCTACCGTTTTTCCATTGAAAGTCAACAATTCCGAAACTCGCGATTTTTTAAAAGCGTCAGTGATTTTATTCATCACCACTTCGCCAGAATTCAAAACAAATAGGTCTTCTTGGTATGCACGATCGCTTTCGTAATTGAGGGTTTCAGATTGTTCCCATATTAGATTAAGCGCTGTGTCATAAACCCAGATTTTCACTTGTTCTTGGGTCTTTTTTTCAAAAGGCATGTTGGCAAGAATGGCAATCTTCGATTGGTCTGGTGATACAGCTACCTGATAAAAACCAGACTTGCCATAACCATCGATCGTAAATGATGCCAATACTTTATTATCGCTCACCGAATTGTCCTTTTGATTATAAATCTGACCATTGAATTGATGTGCTGCAGATTGCTTATCCATCACACTGGATAGAACCACTAGATGGTCGCCAACTTCAATAGTTCGCACCAAATCGGATGCACGCTGTCCTAACTTTGGAAGATTAAAAGACTTGGTGTCAATGGCTTGCATCGATTGGTCATACTTGGTCAAGACCATCGCTTTGGTATTGTCCATCATCACGTTGTCTAAATGGTGCAAGGTCATAAAACCATACGCCGAAGGAAACAAGATATGATAGATGTCTTTTTCACTTTCCTTTTGAAAGGACGCACTTTTCTCTGTTATGAATTTTTGTGCAAAACCAAAATTTAAGCTGAAGCAAACCAATAGTGTAACAAATACTTTTTTCATCATTGATGTTTTAATGTCTTATGATTGAACAATTAGTTCATTTTGTAAACCTGCTCTTCAAGGCGCGTAAAGGTGATTTTGTCATCGTAGCCTAAATCAAGATCAATACGTTTGTCTTGCATAGCTGCCAATGTTTCTTCCGCCTGTACTTTGTCTTTCAAACTAATATCTACACGCATCAGGTTGAAGAAAATCATGGTGGCAACATCTTTATTCATGTCCGCTTTTTTATCAGCATAATCGATACGTTTCAGTTCAGATTTCCAAATTTCTCTCACTGCCATCAATTCTGCTTTCGCACGTTCTCTGGTTTCTGTAGAAGCATCTTTGTTCAGCTTTCTGAAAGCAGACAAGGCTTTGATTTTAGCATTCTCCAAGGCATCATACTCACGTCCTTTATTCTTTGGAAACTCAATAGTGATAGACGATGCAACAGGTATGTGACCATATTCTTCATTGATATATTGGTTAATCTCTCTCAAGATTTTGTTGACGTTTGCTTTTTCATAGCTCTCAAGATTAATGGTATTACTTGACGAAGAGGTTAAAAACTTGGATTCTGTGTCAAATTTTTTTTCGTTGATGACGTTTGTACCTTGAATTACGGTTAGAGTAGTAGGTTGGTTATAAAACGTTTGACCAGCATTGTCTTGAAAGTTCATATTAGAAATATTGATGACAAATAAGAGATCGTCGCCTTTTTCATAGCCCATTAATTCCACTCCAGCTGCCAAGGCATTGTGGTCAAATATAAGGTGGTCGTTCAAGTTTGGTTTTTGGTATTGTGGCTCCCTTGGCTTAATGTAAGTTGGCTTTGCAGGTACAATAAGTGCAGGTTTTTTTCCTTGATCGGTCAAAGCCAAACGTTCCAAAAGGGACAAATCCTTAAAGTCAGCCATCTCTTTGTCGTAACGACCTTCCGCTTTTTTTACTTCGTCATCATGGTTGGCTAAACGATCTTGGTAGTCTGCTTCGCTTTCGGTTACTGTGGTTGCATAGTTAGCTTTTTCAGCTTCAAATTCTGCCAATGAACGTTCGTTCAGTTCATCAACAGTCATCGTGTAAGGTATTTCTACCATCACTTTATAGGTTTTGATGGATGGATCTAACGGACTGTTTGGTGTTCTGACGTCAAAATAGTTGACTGTTTCTGAAAGTGCTCTTTGAGCAAATGAGGTTGCTACTGTTGAGAAAGCAACGAGGATAAGTAGTATTGATTTTTTCATAATAAATATAATTTTTTGCAGGTGCAATACTACGATAAATCTTTGAATGGTAGACCTATAATTGTGACCACCTCTCACAAGTGAGTTAAATACACGTTTTAAAATACATTTCGTTCTTAAAGTTGTGAGCACTCATTAAATTTTCGTTAATAATTTGTAACTAAAAGTGTAGTAATTAAAATAGTAAAACAGTATTTTCGTTTTTTGAATATTAAACTATGACAGTGACGGAGTTCGAACCCATCATCAAGGTAATTGAGGAAGCCTACGAAGTACCACATCTCAATGCCACCCGCAAAATTTCAGCATTATTACCACACGATTATTACCAAAGCGAGAAACGATATCCAGTGTTATATCTGCAAGACGGACAAAATTTGTTTAACCCGATGGCTCCTTTTGGTGATTGGGCAATAGATAAATCGTTGGGCAAATTGGCAGAGCAGGGTATGAGCGATATCATTATTATCGCTATCGATCATGGTAATCAAGAGCGTATTAATGAATACTTACCTTACTATCATCCACGTTTTGGACAAGGCAAAGGCAATTTCTATATCCAATTTATGATTGAGAAGTTGATTCCTTATATCAATAACAACTTTCGCACCCTTACCGATTTTCACAATACTGGAATAGGCGGGAGCTCTATGGGTGCTTTGATTAGCTTGCACGCAGGTTTGTCCAACCCTAAAGTGTTTGGTAAAATGATGGTCTTTTCACCGAGCCTATGGATCTCGAAGAAGATTTTTAAGAATATAAAATCATTTGAGCCTTTGGAAGAATCAGAAATTTACCTGTATTCTGGAGGACAAGAAAGCCATGAGCATTTACCAAATGCGAGAAAATTAGAGTCAATTATCAAAGACAAAATGGTCAATGGCTACAATATCAATTTTCATTTTTCATTGAATGAATTGGGCAATCACAGTGAAGCGCATTGGCGAGCGGAATTCCCAAATGCCGTAAAATGGTTATTTTTTAGAGACAGATGATGACATACAAGCATATAAAAAAGATAGATGAAACTAAAGATATGATTGCACTTTGCAGAAAGGGCGATTTAAAATCTTTAAAGAAGATCACATCGATTGACAATTTAAATTTTGACGGCAGTTTCGGCACCTATCAAACGATCTACAGCCCTAAAGGGCAACGAATATATATTTTAGGGCTCGGTGAGGACAAAGATGGAGTGAAATTGGAAGAAGCCTTCAGAAAATTATGTTTTGATACCAAAAAATATTGGAATGATCAGGTTCAGGTCGTTGGCGATAATTTGAGTGCAACCGACATCAAAAAAGCCGTCATCGGTTTGGAAATGGGGACTTATGAAATAGGTCAATTCAAATCCAAAAAAGAAGATGCTAAAAAAATAATTGTTTCATTTTCATCTTCTAAAAAGATAGAGGAAGCACTTGAAGAAGGGAAACTAACGGGCGAAACCATCAATCGCATCAAAGCATTGGTTGATGCTCCTGCTAATCATAAAACGCCAGAGTTTTTAGGCGATTGGGCTAAAGAGTCGTCAAAATCATCCAATTACAAATGTACCGTTTTACACGCCAAGGATTTAAAGAAGCAAGGCTTTGATGCCGTTATTGCTGTAGGTCAGGGCAGTGTGAATCCACCTGTGGTGATTGTCAATGAGTACATGCCAAAGAAAGGTAAAGGTGTTGATATCGGTTTGGTCGGTAAAGGAATTACCTTCGATACCGGCGGATTGTCCATTAAATCATCCACAAATCTCCACTATATGAAAAGTGACATGGGAGGCGCAGCAGTGGTGTTGGGTGTTGTGGAATTGGCAGCCAAGTTAAAATTGAACGTGAACATCGTCGGCGTCGTCGCTTCAGCAGAAAATGCAGTCGATAGCAATAGTTACCGTCCTGGAGATGTCATCAATTCCTATTCAGGTAAAACGATCGAAATTATCGATACCGATGCAGAAGGCCGATTGGTCCTAGCCGACGGATTGAGTTATATCATCAAAAAACACAAGCCAGAGCAGGTGATTGATTTGGCCACCTTGACAGGAAGTGTGGTACAGACTTTGGGATATTCGGCGGCAGGAATGTTTACAAATAATAAACAAATGGCTGAAGACATGTCGAAAGTTGGCTTTGAAACCAATGAACGTGTGTGGTCATTGCCAATGTTTGAAGATTATGAAAGTGATTTGCATTCAGACATTGCTGATTTAAGAAACTTCAGTGGTAAGCCAATTGCAGGAGCCATAACAGCAGCGAAGTTTCTAGAAGCCTTTACAGAGAAGCATGACAGTTGGATGCATTTGGATATTGCAGGCGTTTCTTTTGGTGATTCGCCGTATTCAAAAATGAAAAGCGCTTCTGGTTACGGTGTCCAATTGATAACCAATTATATTAAAATGAAAGTGGCGAAGTAATTAGTTTTTTCATTATTTTTAAACAGTTACTTATAGAAATTAGCTCTATAGCGAAGCAACCTAAAAATCTAACCATCTAAAGTTCTAAATTATGTCTCACAAACAAGCCCTCAACATTCTTTGTATTTCCACCTATCACAAAGGAATGGATTTTATCAAAAGCGCCAAAGCCGAAGGCAACAATGTTTATTTGTTGACCAAGAAAAAGCTGGAGAATGAAATATGGCCTTGGGAATGTATTGAGGATGTGTTTTATATTGAGGAATGGAACCACCATGATGTGGTGAAAGGGATTGCCTATAAATTCAGGGAGATAAAATTCGATCGTTTTATTGCGATGGATGATTTTGATGTGGAGACTGTGGCCAAACTACGCGAACATTTTAGAATGCCTGGAATGGGAAGTACTACGGCACATTATTTCAGGGATAAGTTGGCAATGCGGATGAAGGCGAAAGAGGAAGGTGTGAATGTGCCGGAATTCACCGCTTTGTTTTACAATCAGGATATTAACGAGTATGCGGATAGAGTAGAAGCGCCATGGTTGTTAAAGCCTCGTATGGAAGCGTCCGCTACTGGAATTAAAAAAATTCACAGCAAAGATGAATTATGGCAGATCGTCAATGAACTGGGAGACGAGCGTGATAACTATTTGGTCGAAAAGTTTGCTCCTGGCGATGTGTACCATGTTGACGGACTGACTTTGGATGGTAAAGTGTTGTTTTCTAGAGTGAGTAAATATTTGGATACGCCTTTTGAAGTCGCGCATGGCGGCGGAATTTTCCGTTCTGCTACCTGCGAAATTGGTACCAAAGTGGAAAAAGCACTCTCAAAAATGAATGCGGACGTAATGAAAGCCTTTGGAATGCAATTTGGCGCCTCACATACCGAATTTATTCAAAATAAAGCCACTGGCGAATTGTACTTTTTGGAAACGTCCTCAAGAGTCGGTGGTGCCAATCTTGCTGAAATGGTGGAACTGGCTTCAGGTGTAAATCTTTGGGGAGAATGGGCAAAAATAGAATCCAAGACCTTGAAAAAGGAAAAATATGCGTTACCAAAGCCTAAAAAAAACTATGCAGGAATCGTAGTATCATTGAGTAGATACGAACATCCTGATACCTCCAGTTTTAACGACGGAGAAATCAAATGGAAAATGGACAAGAAATGGCACATCGGAATGATTGTCGTTTCGGATTGCAGTGAGCGTGTGATGGAATTGTTGGATAAATATACTAAACGCATTTCAGAAGAGTTTCATGCAAGTTTGCCTGCGCCTGATAAGTCGTTGTAATTTTTTAGTAGTGCCGCTTAACGAAATTTCATGCGGAATGATGAAAAGGTAATATGTCAATTCTTGAAGGATTGATTACTTTATAAATAATTCTATAATTACCATCGATTAATTCTCGGATATCATACTTTTTGTTTCAGGAATTTTGCCAGAATAAATTTGAGAATGGAGAAATTGAGTTCGGTGTTTCATTCTTATAATCTGAAGTTTTGCGTAAATTTTGGAATCTTAAGAAATATATTCCGCAATGCTTTTCAAATCTGAAAGTTGACTGGTAAGTCCAATTTATTTGAACCATTTTTCGATTTCGTTATCAAGGTCTGATTCAGCAACGACGAGCCCAATTTCCGACTGCTGGTAACCTTTTTCTATTTTTTCAATAAGAACTAATCGTTCCACAAGTTCATCGATAGAGAATTTTTCAGGTAAAGATTCAATCTGTTCTTTTAATTTTGCAATCATCTCGACCTATTTGAAACTAATATACGAAATTAAATAATTGGTTTATTAATGAATCAATTTCTAGATTCAATATCATCATCAGTGCCAACCTCACCATCACTTCCCGCAGAAGTGACGACAAAAGTTTGATTACCTCCGTCCACTTTGTAGCGATAAGGATTTCCCCAAGCGTCAGTCAACCAATTGTCTCTCAAAGGTCGTCCTTTTGTAAGTTCTGTTAATTGAGCTGGATAGGCATTAAAACTCTCTTTGTATAGAAATAAGGCACTCCTAATATCTAGAAGTTCACTTTCAGTTTGTTTGGGGTGAAGGATATTATTTTGATACCATAGATATGTTAGAAACGCTCCTGAAATAATCATTAAAATGATAATCAACCGAAAGCTACGAGGTTTCTTCTTAACCGGTTTTTTATCTTCGTAAGTATCAGCATCCTTGCCTGTGCCTATTCTTTTGAGGTTGTCGTTATCGTAAGGTTTAAATTCGATATCATCCATAAATTCAAGTTTAGAGTATTGTCTGATGCAGTTCAATTAACCTTCAAAATAACCAGTACTTCCGCCAACCCACGTTTTGTCCTTGTTATATTTAACACCGACCATTTCACCTTTACTCAAACGCATTAGATTACTAACAATCTCTGTTTTATTAGTTTTCGAATTATATAGGAGCATCATTCGGATTTCGCATTTTGCAGGTTCATCCATTGTTTCTATCACGGGTGCGTACGCAACTTTCTCTTGTAATAAATAGTTGGATTTGTCTTTCACGGCATCAATCATTTCACGAGTGACATGTATTTGCACACCTGCGCCTGCAAACGAATAGAGAGGTTTAAGCACGTAGTTTTCCAAATCTGTTGGAATGGCTTCCAATTTGTCGAGATAATAAGACTTTGGTACATAATCGCCTTTCAGCAAAGGCATCGTGTATTTGCTGATTCTGAAGAACCAATTCGGATGGCCAATCCATTCAATATCCACTTCATCTTGAAAACTGAATTCCGATTTTATATCATTTCGCTGGTTCAATTCATCAAAAATAATACGGTTGTATACTTTTTTGATTTGAATTTCTTCGCCTTTGTCATCCTTGTAAAACAGTCTCTTGTCTCGCTTGATAAGTTTGGTAATGCACAACACTTTGATACCAAGTAATTTTTCAGTGGCAAAAAAATCGATCGCTGTGGCTTGTTTTTCAGGTTCAATTTCTAGAAGAATTACTTGCTTTGGATCTGTGTCGCCAACGATTTCCTGTCGCATCACTGCCACATAATCTGCAGGCGTCATCCCGTTTAAATGCTGTGAAAACGAATCTGGAATGGCATCATAATGTTTACGATACATTCGTCCCAATAATTCCTGAAAAAAATAGAGAGAAGGAAATCCTTGTAGTTCAATCAACTTTGGCGTTAAGTCGCCATTGTCATCCAGGCAAATACCAAAATCGAGCTGAATGAATTTTGAATGCTCATCTTCGTTTGGAACTCGCATTTTGTCTTCAAAAAAAGCACCATCGGTAAGTTCTTTAAAGTTAGGCTTGTCGATGATGGTCATAATATCATCGCATGCAGTGACCAGACGCTCTTTCAATTGCTTTGGAATAAAAGCTGGTGTTTCACAAATCTTGAATGCGGTCTTATATTTATAAGTATCGTTAATGTCTAGAAGAAGATTCTGGTACTTTTCTTCTGTAAACTGTGCATTAAAAGCCTTGCGAATAGATGGTATCATTGAAATGTCATCAGATTAGTTAAATGTGGTGCGGTTTGATGGATGGCTTCACAAATAAACTTTGGAAGAATAATGCCATACGTTTTAATGATTTTGTCTTCATCATCCATTTTGTCCATCATCATAGTATATTTTTCTTCCCCGAAATTAGTAATCACCTTTTGTCGATTGACGTCTTCAGAAAAATGAGCATACATTCCTACGGGATCTGCTTCTGGGTGAAATTGCGTACCAACCCAATAATCTGAAAAGCGAACGGCCATAATGGCACGTTCATATTCAACATGAGTTCGGATTTTCTCCAGACTCAAAATTTTGGCACCGTGTTCCTTGAAAACTCCAAGACGTGGTTGAATTAATTGCCAGCTCCGAGAATCAACTGCCCAGAATGGGTCCTCCAACCCTTCCAAAAGTCGGTCTTTAATTCCTGCTTTTGTTTTGTGAATCGGTAAAATTCCAAACGATGTACTTTTGCGTGGTCTCATTTCGCCCAATCGGAAATAATCACAAACCACTTGGAATGAATAACAAATAAGGAAAACATACTTCTTCCCTTCCGATTCAGTCTTGTTAAAATCCCAAAGTTGTTGGATCAAATTCAAGTAAGGAGCTCTCCACTCGCCATCTTCCAATGGGCTTCCTGGTCCACCGCTGGAAATATAAATATCATAGGACAAATCGGGTAATTCATTTTTTGCCCTTACATTGTAAATTTTAAAGTCAATATCCTCATTAAACGACCTTGCGATATCGGCAATACAACGCAATCCTTGATTTGGTTCGTCATTGTTCATGTCCAAAATGGCCATTTTTACTTTCTTATTCTGCATTCTAATTGTTCTAGGTTCCCAAAACGGTCTGATCAATAATATAATCGACCACTTCTCTCATGTCTTTATTTTTTGCAAAGATAGCCAATTGTCTGTCGGCACCAGTCCCGTTTTCCAACATTGTCTTTATATGCTCTATTTCCCTTCTTGATCCAAGTTCATCTACCACATCATCCACAAAATCCAGGAGTTCATGCATCAAATCTTTTGTATTTACTTCACATTCCTTGCCAAAGTCAATCATCTTACCATCCAGTCCATAGCGACTGGCACGCCATTTATTTTCATTGATGAGTGCTCTGTGGTATAGCATAAAGTTAAGGTTCTGACTTCTTAATTTGTATAATTTTGCTACCAAAGCTTGGATCAGGGCAGCGATGCTCAAAGTTTCTTCAATGGTCATAGGAACATCACAAATACGCACTTCCAAGGTTGGAAAAAACGGATGAATACGAATGTCCCACCATATTTTCTTTGGATTGTCGATACATTTCGTTTTTACTAACAGATCGATATAGTGTTCATATTCTGCAACTGTTTGAAACACACCAGGAATTCCGGTTCTTGGGAATTTATCAAATACTTTAGAACGAAATGATTTGAAACCGGTGTTACGTCCTTCCCAAAAAGGCGAATTTGTAGACAAGGCATATAAATGTGGCAAAAAATAACGCATTGCATTTGTTAAATGAAGCGCCAACTGTTTGTCTGCAATGCCAACGTGTACATGCAATCCGAAAATGAGGTTTGAACGGGCCGTATCCTGCAATTCGTTGACAATCTCATCATACCTAGGATTAGGTGTAATCAATTGGGTTTCCCATTTGCTGAATGGATGTGTTCCCGCAGCTCCAATACGGAACCCTAAATTTTTTGCAATATCAGATATCGATTTCCGAAGATGTTTAATTTCGGTTCGAGCTTCGGAGATATTATTGCATATATTGGTGCCAACTTCAACGACAGCCTGGTGCATTTCTGCCTTCACCTGATCGTCTAAAAGTTTGCATGCTTCAGTGACAATCTGCTGATCATGAGAAACAAGTTCTCTCGTTTTTGGACAAATGACCTGATATTCTTCTTCTATTCCTAAAGTGAATTTCATATATAAAGAGGTTGGGAGGACATATTAAAACTGCAAGGCCTTATCTCGAAGGATCGGACTTGCAGGTCTTGTTTTTATAATAATTTTATTTAAAGGTAGTTTTCTTGCCTGTAATCTGATCTTTCACAAAAGTTCCCCATGTAAGGTTCATTTTACCTTTTTTGTATTGTTTGGCTTTGTCGATGGCCATATTGGCTGCATTTTCAACTATCCAGTCAAAATTGTCCTGGCCTACAGAATTCACGTCCGCATCTGGCGCAGGATTACAAAAGTCAATGGCATACGGAATGCCATCTCTCACAGCAAACTCCACCGTATTGAAATCATATCCTAAAGCTTTGTTTAGGCGAATACAGTATTTTTTAACTAAGTCCAATAACTTCTGTGGTACGGGATCGCCGTCGATGACATAACGTAGGTGATGCGGATTTCGTGGCTCGTATTGCATAATGTGAACGTTGTCCGTTCCCAAACAGTAGCATCTGAAATATTCAGTAAAATTAATTTCTTCCTGAAGCATCATCACCAAATTCTCTGTCTCGCCGTGTTTTTCCCAAAGATCTTCGGGACTTTCAACACGATATACACTTTTCCAACCACCACCATCGTGAGGTTTCATATAGGCAGGAAAACCGATAGTTTCAAACATATGATCCCAAGCAAATGGAAATTTCATGTTACGAAAAGATGTTTCAGTAGTTCCTTCGGGACGATGCGACGACGGTAAAATAAATGTTTTTGGTACTGGGACACCTACTTTTTCAGCCAATCCATTATTGAAGAATTTCTCGTCTGCACTCCACCAAAATGGATTGTTGATCACAGCGGTCCCTGAAAGTGCTGCGTTTTTTAAATACGCTCTGTAAAATGGGACATCTTGAGAAATACGGTCGATAATAACGGCGTAATCTGTTGGTTTTGCCTGCTCCACCATATCGATTGATACAGCTTCTGCGGTAATGTCCTTAATTCCTTTTTCATTCACTCGGTCGATAAATGCTTGTGGGAAGGTGTTTTCCATTCCGAATAAAATGCCTATTTTTTTCATAGTAAATGTATAGTTTAATAATTATATAGTTTGTGGGTGGTTATAGCATTGATAGATAATGTGGGAACATTTCTCTCCACAGTGGCCAGTCGTGTTTTGCCCATTTGCGTTCGTCATAATGGAATGGGATGTTTTTAGAAGTCAATATTTCTGCAAGTCGTTTTGTTGGCTCCAAACAGATATCATGTTCCCCAGCGCCAAGGATGATTTTCATGTTCCATAAGTCGGGATGATCGTTGCCTGGCATATAATCTACAGGATTGTTGAAATATGCGTTGGTATCGTAATAGCCATCCAAAAATGATTTGATATCAAACGAGCCACTCATGCTGAACATGTGGCTGACACTTTCTGGGTGTCTAAAGGCGAAGTTGGCAGCCTGATAGCCACCAAAACTTGGTCCTGCTACAGCGACCTTTGGGATTCCTTTTTCGTGTCGAATGCTATTTACAATTTCATTTAAAATAAATTCATCATACCACATATGATTTTTAACGCGATCTGCAGGATGAATATTTTTGTTGTACCAACTCAACTCATTAATACCGTCAGGGCAATATATTTGTACGATGCCTTCGTCGATGAACCATTTTACAGATTCTACAAGTTTCATATCGTAGCATTCATTGTGTTTTCCCATGGTGGTAGGAAATAATATGACAGGGTAGCCAGCATGCCCGAATACAAGCATTTCAATGTCTTTACTTAAGGTAGGAGAGTACCATTTTAGATGTTCTTTTTTCAACTGTATGTATTTTGATTAGTTTATAGCTTCAAAATGAGAATAAAATTACAACTAAAATGAATAAGTTGTTCATTTTAAGACTTTTTGAATGTCATTGGATTTTAATAGTAAAACGAATCAACAATATAGTTTTTTTAAAGTGAAATTGGCTGCAAAACCAAAGGATTCTTTAAAAATTATGAAAACTGTAAATTTTCATGCAACTATTCAATAAATAATGAGAAGATAATTGAAAAAAACTTTACTTATTCTTTATTCGTTAATGATTTGAGAACAATCTTGTCGTTTAATCATCGATTCTGTTTTCATCAAAGGCTGATGGGAGCAATTTTGGAATAAATTTAATAAAGAGTGGCAACAAAATGGCGCCACCAGGTAATAAGAAAATAGCTAGACTAGGAATGGATTTGATAATGTCTAACAACTGTTCATTCACCTTCTTATGTTCTTCGTCAGTCAGCTGCCTTTTAGTAGATTTGGTTAGCAGTACCATCAGTTCCTTGCTTTCTCTAAATTCATTTAACAATCGTTTACTATTTCTGGTGATCAGTTTTATCACCATTTTGCTTGAGTTGTCGTAAAAACTCTGTGCTAGATTCCGTTTGGTCAAAAGTGATATTTGATCCTTATTAGACGAAAAAAACAGTTTGATATCTGAAACAGATTCTCCTACAACAGCACGTTGAATGCTTAGATCATCAGCAAGCGTATAAAGAAACTCATACTCCTTGTGATCTATTTCTGTATCTGTCCAAGAGGCCATACATGCGATGTCAATGACATAATACTTTTCTAATGGGCTTTTGGCATTTTTAATAACATCTGTATAACTCTTTTTTTCTGTAGATTGATATCTTAAGGACGATTCAAACAATTTAATAAGACTTTGGTCGTATTCAGTTCGATTTGTTTTTACTTCAAAAACATTAAGAGCAATGGTTTCAATCGTCAATTCCATATTCTCGAAATAACTATGAGAAATGGAATTACTGGTCAAATAGTTCTTGTATGCCAAGACATCTATAAACAAAAGTGCATTGGTAATAAAGTAATTGAAATTTTTAGTGATGAGGTTGTCATCAATATAGATGCGCTTATGAATAATGCTTTCTAATAGTATAGACGATTTTTTTTTGCCTAAAAGCCCTTGTATAAAAGATTCCTTATAAGCTTCGATGGCATTGTAAAATTGAATGACACTCTCTATAAAATTGGTTTCAGATGGACACGATTGATGTACATATAAGAGAGCTAAAACATGATTTACCTTGCAAAGCTCTTCATCGGTCCAATCTGCTTTGTCAAAAACCGAATGGATGACACTTACATTATTTCCATAAAGATAACCACTCAGTTTAAGTTCATGATAAAAAGTGATCAATGGAAGTTGAAGGTATGTTTCGTTTGTAGAAACATCTTTCAAAAGTTTTTTTATCCAGCCATCGGCAGAAGGATTCATGACTAAATTATTTTAATGCAAAGATAATTTTTAATCTGATTTAAGTCCCTTTTTACAACTTAAGAAAATTTTAATAAAACCGCTCTTCAAATAATTGCGTAGGTATGGCAGAGAACAATAATTAAACAACAAAAATCTCATTATTATGAAAAAAACAAAAATTTTATTAGGAATTGCAATCTTGGCGGTCGCCGGATTTTTTGTGATCGCAGCTGATCACGTCGATGCGCCTGCGGTGACGGGAACAACATCAGATATTACTGACGTGTATGCATTCGCAAATGGAAGCAACATTGCTCTAGTAGCGAACGTTCAGGGTCTTTTAACACCTGCCGACACTCCTGGGGCATCATTTGATGAAACTGTTATGATTGAATTCAACATCGACACCGATGGCGATGCCATTGAAGATATGGTAATCCAAGCAGCACCAAGAGATGGTAAAATGTATTTCTTTGGTCCTTCGCCTGTGACATCTTCACAAATGGGAACCAGTAGTACATTCTTAACTGGTGTGACACCAAATTCAGTGGCCATCAGTACTGGTGCAAATGCAACAGTAGAAAGTGCTGACGGAATGAAGTTCTTCGCAGGACCAAGAGATGATCCATTCTTCTTTGACTTTGATCAGTATAACGAGATCATAGCGGGTAACGCGACTTCATTTAATAATCCAGGGGTTGACAAATTTAGAGGTACAAACGTTATGTCCGTAGTTGTGGAAGTGCCAAAAACAATGTTGGGAGCAGGAACCGAGCCAGTTAACGTTTGGGTTGAAACTAAAAAGAAACAATAATAACAAAAACTTAAAAAAACAGATATTATGAAATTAAATAATTTAAAAATAACAGCCATTGCAGTATTAGTGGCGTTTACAGCGTTCAACTGTAGCAATGATGACGATGTAGCTGGACCAACGGATCCAACAGGACCTGATTTTACTGGGACGTATGCTCAAAGAGACCAAATGGGAAGACCAGCAATCAATACCGTATTTGTTTCAGCAGGAAGCAAAGATACATTTAATGTTACTGTGCCATCCGCTCAAGATGCTGCTTTTCAAGCCGCGTTTCAAACTAAGTTATTGGCTTTGACACAGGGTGCATATACAACAAATGCTCTTGGACAAGATGCGGCGACTTTGACTGGTTTGCTTGCAACGGATGTTTTAGGTGTTTCAAGAACAGCACCAACAACTTTTTTTGATGGAACAAATATATTGACAGGAAGAACTCTTTCTGATGATGTAATTGATGTGGAATTGCTCCTGATTTTTGGTGGTCCTGATGGGATGGCTAATCCAGGCTTGACAAGTGACAATGTGGATGCTAACGATAAAACATTTTTATCATCATTCCCTTACTTGGCAGCACCATTTTTATAAAATAAAGAATCCCAAAAACAATCGAAAGTTGTTTTTGGGATTATCAAAAAACAAAAATTTTAACAGTTGAATCTGAAAGGTGAATTTTTTTACTCATCATGGCTGCGACAAAATTGTCCTAATTTTTATTACCCCTGATCTGGGAGGATTTTCGTGAAAGGGTTTCATAACAAAAGACAAAAGACAAAAGACAAAAAAACTCAAAAAACACTCCAATGAACTCAAAATATATACTCGCATTCTGCACTCTATTACTATTGAGTAGCTGCGAAACGAAAACCGAACAAATTACTAATAGTGCCGACTACAATAATTATCTAGAATTAGCCGAGAACAAGACCTTGCAAATTGCTGAAAGCAATAAGGAATTTTGGACTGACAGACTAGCAGACCATCCAGGGCAATATTCAGATTTAAGTAAAACAGCATCATCTTATTCTCATTTATTCGCTGTCACTGGCGACATCGCCTATCTAAAATTGGCAGAGGCCGATCTTTTAAGATTGAATGAGGTTGGAAATTATAAAAATTCAGGTGCATTGATGAGTTTGGCAGGTAATTATATTTCCCAACATAAGTTTAAAGAATCTCTTGAATTATTATCGAAAGCTGAATTGATTGGTGACCATATGTCTGACATCAACAAAATGCTATTTGATGTGAATTTAGAATTGGGTGATAACGATATGGCAAAAGTATATCTCGAAAAAATTGAGAATATGGGTGACTTCGATTATCTAATTCGTTTAGCAAAATGGAGCGATCATCAGGGCAATCTGGACGCGGCCATTAAATATCTTGAAAAAGCACAGACAATTGCAGAATCATCCAAACAAATAGAAATCATCCATTGGACCTATACCAATCTTGGTGATTTTTACGGTCATGCAGGAAGAATTGACGATTCTTATCAAATGTATTTGAAAGCGTTGGAGATCGATCCAAACGATGCCTACTCCAAAAAAGGAATTGCATGGATTGTCTATTCTTATGAAAAAAATGCAGACGAAGCTCTGCGAATATTAAATACGGTCACTAAAACCTATAAAGCACCAGATTATCATTTATTGAAAGCTGAAATTTACGAATATAAGGGAGACGAAGCATCAAAAGAAAAAGAGCTAAAACTCTATAAAGAAGCTGTTGAAAATGAAGCCTACGGGGCAATGTACAATAAATATAATGTCTTGTTGTACACTGATGAAAATCAAAATTTACAGGAAGCCATTGACATTGCAAAAAATGAAGTAAAACAGAGACCAACAGCGCAATCGTATGATTTATTGGCCTGGTCTTATTTCAATAATGGAGATATTGACAAGGCATTGCAAATCGTAAAAGGACATGTTGTAGGTCATACGTCTGAACCAATGGCCTTGTATCACAGTGCTGAAATTTACAAAGCGGCTGGAGATGATACAAAAGCTGACGATTTGAAGAGAGAAATATCTGAAAGTTCTTATGAATTAGGACCTATAATTTCGGAGAAAGTAAGTAAAATTTAATACTGAAATCGATGAAGAAGAATTTATTAATGACGCTTGTGATAGCGTTAGGGTGGATAACTATAGCCTTTGGTCAGCAGATTAAAGGTGAGATAAAAGATGAAAATCGTCAGCCATTGGAGGCCGTTTACATCTACAACTTAAAAAGCCAGAGCCATGCTCATACATCAGAAAATGGCGTATTTATTTTAGAAAACAACAAAGCTGGTGACAGTTTGAGAATTGGACTATTGGGATACGAAACAAAAACAATACTTGTGAACGAATCAGATTTAAATAACACTATGATCATCACACTCCAAGAGAAAGCATTTCAATTGGATGAGATGACGCTTACAGAGCAATTGAATGCTGTGAGTACCATAGCGCGTCTGGATTTGAATACCAATCCATTAAATTCATCACAAGAAGCTTTGAGAAAGGTACCAGGCCTCATCATCGGTCAGCATGCAGGAGGAGGAAAGGCAGAACAGATATTTTTGAGAGGTTTTGACATTGATCATGGAACGGATATTTCGCTTTCAGTCGATGGAATGCCAGTAAACATGGTATCACATGCACATGGACAAGGGTACAGCGATCTCCATTTTTTGATTCCGGAAACGGTGAATAAAGTAGATTTTGGGAAAGGACCACATTACGCTGATCATGGTGATTTTGCAACCGCAGGGTATGTCGATTTTTCGACCAGAGATTATCTCAAGGAAAGTTCTGTGACCTTATCAGTTGGTCAGTTTAATAATTTGAGAACACTAGGAATGTTCAACTTATTGGAGGACGTTAAAAATCAAAATGCATACGTGGCTGTGGAATACTTGGCAAATGATGGACCCTATGTATCACCACAAAATTTCAATCGCTTGAATTTATTTGGAAAGTATGTGTCTTTTTCTCCAAACAATGACAAGTTGTCCTTGACAGCTTCTCACTTTACAAGTCGATGGGATGCATCAGGTCAAATACCACAAAGAGCTGTTGATAGTGGGCAGATCTCACGATTCGGCGCTATTGATGATACGGAAGGTGGAGAGACAGAACGTACCAATTTGAATGTTGAATTCAATAAAAATATTGATGACAATACAAACTTGAACACAAATGCCTACTATTCACATTATGCGTTTGATCTGTATTCCAATTTCACATTTTTCTTGGAAGATCCAATTAATGGTGATCAAATTCATCAGAAAGAAGACCGTCAGATATTTGGATTGAACTCTAAAATTAAAAATGAAATTAGTTTAGGTTCCACGCCTTTGACGATTACCTCTGGTGTTGGCTTTAGACATGACATCGTGGATGATATAGAATTGTCAAAAACCTTAAATAGAAGTACCATCATTGAAAACGTACAATTGGGTGATTTGAATGAAACAAATGTCAACGGTTTTGTGAATGCAGAATTTGAATTCGGAAAATTCAGAATAGCACCAGCCTTAAGATTGGACTATTTTAAATTTTTATACAATGACCACTTGCAGACTGATTATAAATCATTAACAGAAACTAAAACGATCATCAGTCCTAAACTTAATTTTTTCTGGGATGTCAAGGATAATTATCAAGTGTTCTTAAAATCAGGAATTGGTTTTCATTCCAACGATACAAGAGTTGTCGTTGCCCAAAATGGTAAAGATGTATTACCAAGAGCCTATGGGCTAGATTTGGGAGACATTTGGAAACCAACACCAAAATTGGTGGTCAATACAACCTTATGGTATTTGTTTTTAGAGCAAGAGTTTGTTTATGTAGGTGATGCAGGTATTGTGGAGCCAAGTGGTAAAACTGAACGTTACGGACTTGATTTTGGCTTTAGATATCAATTTAATGATTGGTTATTTCTTGACACCGATATGACATTGACGCATGCCAGAAGTACCGAAGAACCTGATGGACAGAATTATATTCCATTGGCACCAGACTTTACGATGGCTGGTGGATTGTCGGTCAATAATTTAAATGGATTTTCAGGAGGTTTACGTTATAGATATATTGATGACAGACCAGCAAATGAAGATAATAGTATTGTTGCCGAAGGGTATTTTGTGAGTGATTTTAATGTGAATTATAGTTTTAAAAACGTTACGCTTGGATTGGTCATTGAGAATCTATTCGATACCGATTGGAATGAAACCCAGTTTGCAACGGAATCAAGATTACAAAATGAATTAGAGCCTGTAGAGGAAATTCATTTTACCCCTGGAACACCATTTTTTATAAAAGGAACAATTGCTTATAAATTTTAATTGTAGGATTTAATGTTGCATTGCAAGAAAAAAGTTTTCTGTTGATTTGAGGGAATTGACTGATTAGTTGCTGACAAAGATATAGCGTTCGAAACCTACTTCGGCGCGACGGAACCACGATGAGTGTTGTGGTAGTTTTTTTAGAGTTTTTTGTTAGTGGAAAGTGTCTGATCGCAGGGATGTGATTGGGCACTTTCTCAATTTTAGATAGTATGGCTAGGCAGAAGTTTAGGCGACTAGATGTAGGACTGTTCAATATTCATTGAAGTGCTATATCAGATATGCCTTTAGTTTTTCTCGCTTGGATAAAGGAATCGATTCATTCTGAATGGCTAGTTGTAGATGCTCTTGGTTCTTGGCTTTTGCAAATAGTAATTCAAAAAATTGTGCTGTAGTGAGACTGTTTTTAGCGCTTTTGACCAGCTCTAATTCATCCCCGACGTTTACATACCCTTCTTTTAAAACGCTTGCATAAGTTCCGGGACAACCATGTTCAATAAATTGCTTCAAAACTTTTTGAGTGCCAAACTTCACACCAAATTTATAACAAGGTTCTCGCGGTTGGGTGATCTGAATGATGGCGCCTCCTATTTTGTAAATGTCACCAACGTAAATTTGGGTTTCATCCAAACCCGAAACTGTAAGATTTTCACCAAGCATACCAAAGGTCCAATCCAATTCAGGGTATCGCTTTTTCCAATAGTCATAATGATCTGACGAGAATAGGTAACATGCCTTAAAAATTCCGCCATGATGTTTTCTCTCGGATACTTCATCTCCTTTTACATCTGTTTTTCCTAAACAAATAGGTCGATTAGTTGGTTTTTTATAAATTCCAGTGGTCACTTCTTTATCGTTCCAAATAATGGTGGTCGGTTTTGCAATGTTAGTGGAAATGATTCGCATGATTCGATATGACTATATTTCAAAAATTTTGAAAAGTGGATATGGGCTTTAAATCAACATTTTACTCAAGCGTCACAATTAAATCATCTTGCTTCACCATACTACCCTCTTTTAGAGCGATTGATTTTACCTTACCAGCTTTAAACGCCGTGACAGTAGTTTCCATCTTCATGGCTTCAATAATAAACAATGGTTCATTTTCTTTAAGGTCTTGCCCTTTTTTTACCAGAACCTTATAAAGTGACCCTTGCAATGGTGCGCCAATTTGGTTGAGGTCGGAGGTGTCTATTTTAATATGTTCATCTTTTTTGATGTTTAAGGACGTATCCAAAATCTCAACAAATCGGTTTTCCCCATTCACTTTAAAAAAGACTATACGAACACCTTCTTCATTTGGAATGCCTACAGAGAGCAAGCGTACAATGATCGTTTTCCCTGGCTCCAATTCAATGGAGGTTTCTTCACGCAATTTCATGCCATAAAAGAAATTTTTGGTAGGTACCAAGGCTAAATTACCGTAGCGTTTGTAATTTTCGTGCGCTTGTTCAAATACTTTTGGATATAAGGTATAGGAAAGAAAATCTTCAATCTCAATAGCACGCGTAAATCCTTTTTGAAATTTTTTCTTGAAGGCTGCAAATTCAACATCAAAATCAATAGGTTCTAAATGTGCATTTGGCCTGTCGTTATATGGCTTTTGATTTTTCAATATAATCTTTTGCAGTTTCTCTGGAAAACCTCCAACAGGCTGCCCCAAATCGCCTTTAAAAAAGTTGATGACGGATTCTGGAAACGAAACTTCGTCGCCACGTTTCATGACATCTTCTGGTGTTAGATTATTGATGACCATAAAAATGGCCATGTCACCAACAACTTTAGAGCTTGGCGTAACTTTAACCAAGTTTCCAAACATTGCATTCACCAATGCATACATTTTTTTAACCTCATCAAACCTGTCGCCCAAACCTAAAGCAGTTGCTTGCGGTCGTAAATTTGAATATTGTCCGCCAGGAATTTCATGTTGATACACTTCAGCAGTTCCAGCTTTTAAACCAGATTCGAATGGATAATAAAGTTCACGTGTATCTTCCCAAAAGTTTGAAAACTGATTGAGCGAATTGATGTCAAATTCATGTGCTCTTGGTTGATATTTCATCATTTCGACAACTGAGTTAAAGTTGGGTTGTGAAGTCAGCCCGGATAAACCACCTAAAGCGACGTCTATAACATCTACACCAGCCTCAATCGCCTTGAGATAGGTTGCAGATTGGAGTGATGAGGTGTCATGCGTGTGCAAATGGATTGGTATGTTAACGGTGTCTTTTAGAGCGCTAACTAGTTCGGTTGCGGCATAAGGTTTTAATAATCCAGCCATATCTTTAATCGCCAACATGTGCGCGCCTGCACTTTCGAGATCTTTGGCAAGTTGTATATAATATTTAAGATCATATTTTGTTTGGTTTACATCAAGGATGTCGCCAGTATAACTAATGGCGCCTTCAGCAATACCACCTGTTTTATTACGGACATAACTGATGCTTGGAGCCATCGCTTTGACCCAGTTTAAGGAATCAAAAATTCTGAAGATATCAACGCCGTTTTCCCACGATTTTTCAACAAATTTCTCGATTAAATTATCCGGGTAAGCTTTATAACCAACGCCGTTACTTCCACGAAGCAACATTTGAAATAAAATATTTGGAACCGCTTTACGTAATTCTCTCAAACGCGTCCAAGGGCTTTCATGCAAAAAACGAAGGCATACGTCAAAAGTCGCACCGCCCCATACTTCCATACTAAAGGTGTTTGGATGGTGTTTGGCATAGCTTTCCGCCACTTTCATCATATCAAACGTTCGCATTCTGGTTGCCAAGAGTGATTGGTGCGCATCACGCATGGTTGTATCTGTATAATGGATTTTAGTGTCATTTTTCAACCACTCACAGAATTTTTCAGGACCCAACTCTGTCAGTAAATCCTTGGTGCCTTTTGGATATGGTGACGAATGGTTCACTTTTGGCACTTTTGGATTTCTAAAGATTTTAGAATCATCTTTGAATTTAACGTCGGAATTGCCATTGACAATCACCTCCGCCAAAAACTCTGTCACCTTTGTGGTCCGATCTTGAGGTAATTTAATTTTGAATAGGGCAGGCGTGTTCTGTATGAAATTGACGGTTACTTTGCCATCTTTAAAAGTGTCATGTTGGATGACATTTTGTAAAAAGTGAATATTGGTTTTTACACCTCTAATTCTAAATTCTTTTAAGGCACGCACCATTTTTCTTACGGCACCATCCAATGTCCTGCCATGCGCAGAAACTTTTACCAGCATGGAATCAAAAAACGGACTGACACTGTATCCTTGGTAAATACTTCCGGCATCGAGACGAATTCCCATACCTGCAGCACTTCTGTAAGTTGTAATAGTACCATAATCTGGTGTGAAATTGTTTCCAGGATCTTCGGTAGTTAAACGACATTGTAATGCAAAACCATAGGTTGCCAAGGATTCCTGATCATATATTTTAATTTGTTGGTCAGATAATTTATAGCCACCTGCAACGAAAATTTGTGTTTTGACCAAATCAATACCTGTAACCATTTCGGTAACGGTATGTTCCACTTGGATTCGAGGGTTTACTTCAATAAAGTACACATTGTCCTCTCTATCCACTAAAAATTCGACGGTTCCAATGTTATTGTAGTTTACTTCTGTGGCAATTGCGATGGCATATTTATAAAGCGCCTGCTTTACCGCATCAGAAACATTATGGGAAGGAGCAATTTCCACTACTTTTTGATGACGGCGTTGTACAGAGCAATCGCGTTCAAACAAATGGCGAATCGAACCATGATTATCAGCTACAATCTGAACTTCTATATGTTTTGGGTCTTCTACGTATTTTTCGAGGAACATTGTATCATCTCCAAACGAATTGAGCGCTTCGTTTCTGGCAGAATCAAAATTTTGCTGTAAATCTTCATCTTTTCGAATAATTCTCATGCCTCGTCCACCGCCTCCAGAAGCTGCTTTCAACATTAAAGGATAACCAATTCCATTCGCTTCCGATAAAGCGATCTTTAAAGACGTTAGTTTCTTTTTATTGCTTTCAATAATCGGAACTTTACATTTTACAGCTATTTTTTTAGCGGTTATTTTATCACCCAAAGCATCCATGACTTCAGGATTTGGCCCAATGAATATGATTCCATTTTCAGCACATCTGCGTGCAAATGTTGAATTTTCTGAAAGAAAACCGTAACCTGGATGTATGGCGTCAACATGTTTCGATTTTGCCAAAGCCACTATTTCATCTATATCCAAGTAAGGTTTTAGAGGCTGGTTGTCTTCCCCTATTTGGTAAGATTCATCCGCTTTGTTACGATGTTGCGAATAGCGATCTTCGTAAGTGTAAACAGCGACTGTTGAAAGATTTAACTCGGTGCAGGCACGCATGATACGAATAGCTATTTCACCTCTATTGGCAATAAGAACCTTTTGGATTTTCATTTTTATGGTATTATTTAATGATATATGGATTTTCGTTTTGGTAATTTCTAATGATAAAATTAAGAGCGGCGCTTAATAATTGCCCCATGTTTTTGGCGCGTTTAAACTCGACGTCACCCGTGAGTGCAAACAATCCCATTTTCAGCTGTTTTATTTTTTCGGGTGTAGAGATTTCATCTTGTTTCATACACTCAATAAGATGTTCTAAACGTTCATGTTCGCTTGTGGCACGTTTGGCTAGTAAAGAGCGTTCTTCCTTTTCATATTGTTCGATCGATTCTTGCGCCAAAACCCTAATACTTAAATCCACTAAAGCGTTATTCTCCTTGAGAAATTGAGGTTTGTAGACTTTTGGATTCCCTTCATAACTCTGTTGGTCAAAATCAACAGCTCGAATTCTGTATTGGATTCTGTCAAAGTCGTGAGTGATAACGATCACATAATTATAGGATCTCATATCCGCGAGTAGACGTACAAAACAACGTTCGTTAAATTTTACAAATTCTTTAGCCAAGGCACGTTTATCTTGTTCCGATATCTTATCTAGATGTTCGGCGATAAACGTATCGCCAGGAATTCCAGAAATATGCTCCTCGATCAAGGTGTCTTTGTGAACCAAAAAATTGATATGGTTTGGAGAGAGGATATGTTCTAATTCCAACCCATAAATACGTGAGGCATCTGCTTTTTTGATATAAAGGAAAATATAGTTGTCATTCAAGATATTTCGAACCTTTATTCGGAAGGGTTTGGTGTTTCCAAATGTGCAAAAATCAATACTATCAATATTTAAATAGGGTAAAATAGTGTCACTTCCATCGGAATGTAAAATGGAATACATCTGCTTAAGACTGAACTCAATTTCATCCCTTTCATGTTCGGCAAAATAGCAACTGATCCAAAGGGTATCATTGTCATTAGCGTCTAAAATTTGGATGGCACCCTGAAAGCGCAACAAATCATCATAAAAAATCGGAATTTTGATATTACGGCCTTGCGTTGTTAAATATTCCGACAACAATTTGCTTATCGGATAGGCTGGTTTTTTCTTGGAAATTAGCTTTTTGTCCACTGGTTTTTGCGATTCGCTCTAAGGTAAATTTTAAATTGTTCAAAAACAATAATCGCTGTTTAAAAATTTATATATAACCAAATTGGAGACGTCCAACGAACGATTAGAGAGATCAATAGCTATAGTAAATTTTAATCCAGAATATACTATTGGCCATAAATTTTAACAATGTAAAAAATAATGAACGTTTTAATTTTTGTAAATTTAGAAACGAAATCATTTAAAACTTAAAGTATTATGAAAAAAACTACATTGTTACTTACATGCATTTTTTGCTTTATGACCTTTATACAGTCATATGCGCAAAACAGGCCCATTGATGACCTCATGGAGGCGTATCAAAATTTAGAAACGAATCAAGGAAGCATCCTGGATTATTTCACCACTTCTGAAGTAAATGAAATTCAAATCTATTTACAAAGCAGAACAAATCCGATTCAATTGAATACCTTTCGAGGATCTCTAACGCTTGCTTATGGTACAGAAGCTACTGCATTGGGATATGGATCTTACAGTACTGGAGCACCAGCAGATTTCACAACGATTTCAGGTGGTTCTGGCACTGCTGATTTTGAAGGTGCAGGAGCGATTGATCCAACAAATAACACGATTGGTTATATGGTGGATAGTGGCGGCATTATGTATTCATTCGATGTTCTGTCTGGTGTTTTTACCAACATGGGAAGTTTAGGGGTTCCTGGTGGTGGAAGTTTGAATGGATTGGAATACGATTCAAGTGGGAATCTGTATGGTGTTGATGGTGTTAATCTTTACAGTGTGGATCCTACAGTACCATCCGTGTCTCTAATTGGAGCTTTAGGGGGCGGCGGACTCGCCATTGCATTGGCCATAGATGATGCTGGAATTGGTTATGTCTATGATGTTGCCGACGATTCAGCTTATTCTGTGAATTTGGCGACGGGTGCAGCTACTCTTCTCGGAGCTATAGGTTTTGATGCCAATTTTGGACAAGGAATGTATTATGATTCACTGACGGATACTGTTTATTTAGCAGCTTTCAATAATACTAATTTTTTAGCAGAGCTTCGTATTTTAGATAGAACAACGGGAAATACAACCTTGATCGGTACTATTGCCCCGACAGTGGCAGGTGGAGCTCAACTAGGATGGTCGTCTGTTCTAGGAGGTCCACTGGAAAATTTCTCATGTGAGGAAGCAGTAAATGTTAGATTGGGTATTACCAATGTTGAAGACGGCATAATCAATAATAGCGCTGGAGCTTCAAATATTTGTTTTTCTGGAGCAACTGACGCCATATGGTATAAATATACTGCTGGAAATTCCGGAACCTTAACGATCAGTTCAGATTTGGCTGGAAGTGCAGGTGTAGATACTCGAGTTTCAGTATACAATGATGATTGCAATGCGTTAGTTTGTATTGGATCAGATGATAATAGCGGAACTGATGATACGTCAACGGTTGATATTAGTGTCGTAAGCGGTACCACATATTATATTGAATGGGATGATGCGAATGGTGAAGCGCCGTTTGATTTTGAATTATCGCTTGCTATATCGTGTCCTGATCCACAAAATTTTGTCGTAGATGCGGTATTTGATACGACGGCCGATTTTACGTGGACTGCAGTAGCAGAAGCTTCCAATGGATATGTGTTGTCAGTATTTTTAGCAGGTGACGATCCTGATACTGATACACCAATTTATACGAACACTATACCTTCTGGAACACTTGCCGACACAGCAACAGGACTGACAGGAAATGTAACTTATGATGCTTATTTAACGGCAGATTGCGATGCCAATGGTTTTTCCAATGCTATTAAAATCACCTTTACTACGACGCCTGCCAACGATGCGCTGTGTAATGCGATACCATTAACGCTTGATGAAACTTGTTCAGGTGCTGCCTATTCAAATGTGGATGCAACCACGGAAGTTGGTGAGCCTGAAGGTGATTGTTTTAATGGTGGTGCTCAAAGTACTGTATGGTTTTCCTTTGTGGCGCCTGCTAACGGACGTGTATTGATTACAACAGATATCGAGCCCGCTACAAATGCGGATACAGAAATTGCAGTATATGCTGCTCCTACCGACTGTGCAGATGCTTCAACTTTAGGAGCAGCTTTAGGTTGTGATCAAGATAGTGGCGAGGTTATTATTTTCAATTCTATTTTAGAATTGGATGAAACTGTTTTAACGCCAGGAGAGACTTATTATATTCAAGTAAGTGGCTATGCTGGAACAGTAGGTACCTTTTGTATTGAAGTTTATACAGGACCAGATTGCCCTCCGGTGGAAAATTTTACAGTTTCCAATGTTACAACAGAAACAGCAGATTTTAGTTGGGATGTAATTGCGGATGCGTCAAGTGGATATATTTTATCTGTTTTCGACGCTGGTGCTGATCCATTGACAGATACACCTGTTTATACTGAAAACGTGGCGTCAGGAACATTATCTACTACAGCTTCAGGTTTAGTTGCTGATTCGGCTTACGACGCCTACATTACTGCGGATTGTGGTGCTTTAGGAACTTCGTCAGAAATGACAATGCTTTCCTTCTCAACCAGTCCTTTACCACCTCAATGTGGCGGTCAGTTTACAGATTCAGGCGGAACCGCTGCGGGATATGGTAACAGTGAAGATATTACAACCACGATTGTTCCAGATAACAGTGGTGATGCGGTAACAATCACATTTACATATGTGGATATTGAAACTGCCACAGCGACAGGAACCATAGGTGGATGTTGGGATTATATGTCTATTTATAATGGACCTACAACAACATCCCCAGTGCTTGCTCAAACATTATGTGGCGAACAGAGTGGAGATGGAGGTGTACCTTCTGTAGCTGCTAATTTACTTTCGGTTGGTGATGCATTTACATCTACGGACGCTTCAGGTGCTTTGACTATCAGGTTTAGATCGGATTCGAGTGTGCCAGAAACTGGATGGATTGCAGATGTTACTTGCGCTGTCTTGTCAATAGATGATGTGGTATCGGCTGGGTTTAATTATTATCCAAACCCAACATCAAACATACTGTATGCTAAAGCACAACAACCCATAGAGACAGTTTCCTTATTCAATATGTTAGGTCAAGAAGTTTTGACACTTCGTCCAAATGCATTGAATATGACTCTGAATATGTCAGAATTGAGTAACGGTACATATGTAATGAAATCGACCATCAATGGGAATACGTTTACCCATAAAGTAATTAAGAAATAATCTTTATTTCTAATCCGAAATTAAAGACCGTCTAAATTATTTAGACGGTCTTTTTAATTCTGGTTGATTTTTAAACAAAGGAATTTTGCTGTTCCCATTATTCTATTTTTTTGGCAGGCATCTGTCGTCCAGCTTGATTGAGGGTCACGCCTGTAACTTTGCCATTTTGATCTCGGTTGAAAACCAATTGTGCTGCAACGACCTTAAGAAAAAACACGTCATCTTTCTCTGGAAAAATTTCAAATTGTGGTTGCCCTGTGAGTTGCGCAAATATTTGACTGTCCTTCGTTGTGACTTCAAGAATTGCTGCAGGAGCCAACTCATATTTGCCTATATATTGACCTAGAATTTCTTGTGATAAAGATATGGCAGTTTTTTCGACCGCTGGAATTTTATCGGTTTCGCTGCCTGATTCTGTAGTCCCGCCATTTTTCATATCAACTGTTCGCTTCCCGTTTTTTTCTGAAAAAAGATATGATGTCGTACCATTTTCAAATATAAAATTAACGGCTGTCAATGGATAGATTTCCAATTTCGTACTGCCTTCACGTTGACTAAAGAGTTGACCATTTTCTAGAGTTATATATCTTACTACATTCTCATTAAATTGATAGGCGCCAACCCATTTTTTCTGTTCATCATCAGTCAATTTAATAGCGTCCTTCTTATCTGGAAATGGTTTTCCGATGGCAAAAGCCGCAATTTTGGTGGTGATCCCTGTGATGTCCTTGCAATCGCAATTGGTTAAACCCGAAACGAAGATTTTTTCTTCGGGTAAATAAATTCCCATGGTGGTATAACCAAAAATTCCGCCTCCGTGTTGAATACTTGGGGAGCCATTTATAGTATCTTCACCTAAACCATAACCATACGGAATGTGTTCGCCGTTATTCAAGGTTGAACCTTGAATGGCTTTTTCATAACTCTCTTTTTTGATGAGTTTGTACGTGTTCAATGCATTTTGCCATATTAGTAAATCATCAGTGGTTGACATGATGGAGCCGGCAGCATATGGCAAAGTCAGGCTTAAATAAGCAGCATTTTTATATCCGTTTTCAGTTTCAGAATAGCCAGAGGCTCTGTTAGGAACAATACTAATCATACTCCCGTAAGAAGATGATGTCATGCCTAGTTTCTCAAAAATAGACTTCTCAATGAAATCTGCATAAGTTTGACCAGAAACGACTTCAATTATATGTCCTAACAAGATGTAACCCGAATTATTGTATAAAAATTTATCGCCTGGTTCGAAATCTATGGGTTCATTTTTAAAAGCATCAATCAGCTCTGTGGGACTCATGTCAGTTCTCGCGAGGGACATAAAGCTTGGCATTGAGGTATAACTTCTAATACCAGACGTATGATTCAATAATTGATGAATTGTAATCGTCTTACCAGTAGTTGGATAATCTTCAATGTATTTTGTAATATCATCTTCTACTTTTAATTTTCCTTGTTCTTCGAGCATTAAAATTGCAACTGCAGTAAATTGTTTAGTGATAGAACCAATTTCGAAAACATTTTTTGTTGTCATTGGAACGTTTAATTCCAAATTGGCCATTCCGAATGCTTTTTGATAAATGGTTTTTCCGTCTTTAGCGATTAAAAAGGAAACGCCAGGACCGTCGGATGGATATTCGGACCGGAGGAGTTCGTCAATTTTTTGATCCAATTTTTGAGCTTTAATAGAGAATTGGGAACAAGAAATAATAATGAAAAGTAATAGGATTTTAATGGACTGTGTTGGTTTCATGTGGTTGATTTTTAAATGATTGATGTTAATATACGATTAAAAGACGAGTTAAAACGTGTTTGGTTACAAGCCGTTACAAAACTTTGTCAATTTCAGTCCAAATTAAAAGTATGAATTTTAGGAAACTTCTTTGGAAATGGACTGATCATATTTTAAAGTCACTTTTTTCAAGTTTTGTGATAAAGTTTTTAACCAACTCAAGTGGTTGGCAATTAAATAGGCTTCCTGTAATTGATGCAAAGCGTCTTGTTTTAATTTGCCTTCACCCTTCTCAATATTTTCGTCTCTTTGCTTCGAAAGTTTTTGATAGTGTTTCAATAAGGTTTCTTCCGCAGCTTTTATTGAGATATCTTCTTCTACACTATTAAATTTTGAATGTTCTAAAATAGAATAGCAGGCTTCCAAAGTATTTGAAACGGTTGAAAAGAGCAGGTCTGACTCTTTCGAGACAGGAGTCGTATTATGGTTGATGATAAAACTTCCAATGGAAGCAATCGCGGAAACAATTGTCTGATTGAGAGTCACCATTTCATAAATCAACTGATACTCTTTTTGTTTTGATTTAGGATCTTGTGTCAAACGTTGAAAGGCAGCGTTCAAATTGCTTATTCCCAAGAATGTGTCTTTTCGTGCAATATTGTAGGTAAGTTTATGCTCTGTTTTGTCATGATACAAAGCTTGTGTCGCCAGAAGATATGCTTGATTTTTTTCCAGAATATTTATGAGCACCGATTTGAGATTGTCGGCTTCCCAACTAGGAAAAATAACATAGTTGGCAACCACAGCAATGCTTGCACCAATAACGGTATCTAGCACACGATATTGAATCACTTCAAAAGCATTTGGGTTCATTAAGGAATACACAAAAACAATACTAATCGTAATCAACGCGGCAGCCCATTTGTAATTTTGTTGAATTAACGAAAAGGCGAGAATTAAGGATACAAAACCTAAAATTCCATATACAATAAGGTTATGAGTGATGAGCACAATCCCTATGGCGACGACTGCGCCAATCAGCGTGCCAATGATTCGGTCTTTGGATCGTTCTTTTGTCAGTCCGAAGCTAGGTCGCATGATGACGATGATGGTCAACAGAATCCAATAGGTGTTTTGAATATCTAAAAAAGTCCCCAATAAATAGGCAAATACCATTGCGACCGTAAATCTTAGGGAATGTCGGAACATCGAACAATTCATACTAAAATTCTGTACAATCACATCAAAACTATATTCCTGAAGTGTTAGAAATAACTTTGAATCTTGTCGCTTGACAGGTACTACGGAAGCACCTTTAACATTGGCCATGACACGTCGAATAGCCCTGATTTCTTGTAATAATTGTTCTTGGTAATCGTAAAGATTTTGCAAGACCAATGCACCTTCTCGAGCTTCTGGGAGTTTGACTTCTTCCACATAAGCTGCAATGGCGTCCTGTGCGTTTGACAAGGCTTTCAACAAGTTTCCTTTATTTGGAATTTTATCCTTTTGAATCAGCAGTTCCGAGAGTCGGATGAGATGATTGCCCATGGTATTGTTGAGCTTTTTTGCAGGTTTAAGGAATTCTTTCCGATTACCAAAAATCTGGTCAATCGTTTTGTAATCTAAATGTTTCGCTTCAATCAACTCGAAAATGTTGATCGTTGAAAGAAAAATGAGCAATTGTTTTTCTTCAGAATGGGAGCGACCAGAACGCTTGCGTTCGAGAAGCAAAGCTTCCCGTAAGGTTTCGTGCTTTTCGTTGATTTGATTTTGAAGCACAAAAGTTTGCTTTAATATGTCATCACGCATTGTTTTCTTGGTCAGTAATTTAGCGCGCAATTTTAAATATTGACCAATCAGAAGCAAAGTGTCCGAGAGTAATTGGTTGTCATCTTTTTTAGGCGCCAATCGCTGAAAAATAAATGATACCAATAGATACCAAAGTCCGCCAATACCCATCAACAATACATGTAATAAGATTTCTCGAGGTGTTTCTTTGACAACAGCAAAACCCAACACCATCGCAAGTAATCCCGAAAACGAAACCAAAGACGCCCGAAATCCATAAATGGAGATAAATGACACTGCAAATGATATGAATGCAATAGCAACAATCAAAACAGGTAAATAGGGCTTGACAAACAGAATAATAGATGTTATGACCATCGTCAACCCAATACTGATGAGGATGGCTTTGACCTTACGTGTAACACTCCCCGGAATATCGCCAGGTGCATTTAAAAAAGCACCCACAACAATGGCTGCTGCGTATTCAAAATATCCCAAAAAATAAAGCATTGCAAAAGGCACCAGAATAGCGACGCCAAGTCGCAGCGCACGATCGAAATTGGTGCTTTTAAAGTATAGTTCCAGTTGTTTGAGATGCGCGTTCAATTAAGTTTTTATTTGTCTGCAAAGGTAACTCAATTGAGTCGGAGAACTATATTGATGAGGTTGATTAATTTGGGATTTGGTTGGGTCGTTAGACTATATTGCTATGAAATCGTTTCAATGTTTTATATCAGACCTTAAACGAAGTTAGTCTTTTCATTTCACTAAAACCATACGTGGAACTAATCCCTTATTTAGTATCATCCACAAAAAAACCACCTTATTTTCACAAGGTGGTTTTTAATCTTGATTCTATGCACTTGGCTCTTGAATCTATTTAATCATCTCATAACTTCTCTTAATAAAATCACTCAATTCCTTACCTTTCAGTAAACCTTGAGATAGTCTCGCCAAATCCAAACTTTGAGAAATCAAACGTTCCTGTTTCTTCTTGGTCTTGGTGTTCAAAATTTCGCCAACCAATTCAGAATTGGTGTTCACAACCAAATTATACATTTCTGGCATATTGCCCATCCCGAACATGCCTCCACCACCTGTGGCTTGCATTTCTTTCATACGACGCATAAATTCTGGCTGCGTAATGATGAATGGTGACGCATCGCTATCCATTGCTTCCAACTGAACCATGAATTTTTCGGATGGAATGGCTTCTTTCAAGATCTCTTCTAAAGTTTTTGATTCTTCATCAGATAATTTCGAAATCGTAGTTTCCTCTTTTTGAATCAATTTGTCCACATTGTCAGCATCTACACGTACGAATGAAATGTTCTCTTTACTCGATTCCAATTTCTGCATCAAATGTGAAATAATTGGAGAATCTAACAAGAGAACTTCATAACCTTTTGCTTGTGCAGCTTCAATATAGCTATGTTGTGCATCTTCATTGGACGCATACAAAATCACGAGTTTACCATCTTTGTCCGTTTGATTTTCCTTGATTTTCGCAATCAATTCGTCATAAATGTAATATTTCTTGTCAACCGTTGGGTATAATGCAAAAGCATCTGCCTTTTCGAAGAACTTGTCTTCCGATAGCATTCCGTATTCAATCACAATTTTAATGTCGTTCCATTTCTTTTCGAAATCTTCACGGTTTTCGTTGAAAAGTGATTTCAATTTGTCAGCCACCTTACGAGTGATGTACGATGAAATCTTTTTCACAGCGCCATCCGCTTGTAAGTAACTACGTGATACGTTCAATGGGATATCTGGAGAGTCAATCACACCACGCAACATGGTCAGAAATTCTGGTACAATACCTTCCACATTATCCGTAACGAACACCTGATTTTGGTATAACTGAATTTTATCTTTTTGAATGTTTAAATCCTGTGTCATTTTCGGGAAATATAGAATTCCTGTCAAATTGAACGGATAATCGACATTCAAGTGGATATGAAATAAGGGCTCTTCAAATTGCATCGGGTACAACTCGCGGTAGAACGATTTATAATCTTCATCCTTTAAATCTGCAGGTTGTTTGGTCCACGCAGGATTTGGAATGTTGATAATATTATCTACTGATATTTTCTTTTGAGGTTCTTTGGTTTCTTTGCCGTCCTTATCTTTTTTTGTTTCAGGCTTATGATCAGGGTCATTGATTTCTTTCGTCCCAAATTTAATTGGGATTGGCATAAATTTGTTGTACTTCGTCAACAAACCACTGATTTTTGATTCTTCTAGAAACTCTGTTGAATCTTCTGCAATGTGAAGAATGATTTCAGTACCTCGTTCTGTTTTGTCAGCTGGTTCTAATGTAAACTCTGGTGAACCATCACAAGTCCAATGTGCACCAACGGTATCTTCCTTGAACGATTTTGTAATGATTTCCACTTTTTCGGCAACCATAAATGCAGAGTAGAATCCAAGACCAAAATGTCCGATGATTCCAGCATCTTTCCCTGAATCTTTGTATTTGTCTAAAAACTCTTCAGCACCGGAAAATGCGATTTGGTTGATATATTTTTCAACTTCTTCCGCAGTCATTCCAATTCCTTGGTCTTTGATATGCAATTTTTTGCCTTCCTTATCAATTTTTACTTCGATGACAGGATTGCCGTATTCAACAGACGCTTCACCTATACTGGTAAGATGTTTTAATTTTAGAGTTGCGTCGGTTGCATTACTTATCAGCTCACGTAAAAAGATTTCGTGGTCGCTATATAGAAATTTTTTAATCAGTGGGAAGATGTTTTCTACTGAAACATTGATATTTCCTTTTGTCATATTTAATTTATTAAATGTTCCCACGAAGGTGGAAACTGTTAGTCGTTTAACTCAATTTTCTTCATACAGTTAGTCAAAAAAAGTACCAAGCCCACAAAAGTGACAAACTGACACGAAATGAGATATTATGCATGCATAACGAATGAATCATAATTTTCAAAGTCATATATTCATAAATACTTAAATTGCGCCACTTAATTTTACGAAATGTACAATTCAAAAATAATAGGTCTCGGACATTATGTGCCAGACAATATAGTCACCAATGATGATCTGTCCAAGATGATGGATACGAGTGACGAATGGATTCAAGAGCGCACAGGAATTCAAGAACGCCGTTGGGCTATTGAGAATACTGGTGATACGACCTCCGGAATGGGAGTGAAGGCAGCTAAAATTGCCATAGAACGTGCAGGCATTGATAAGGATGATATCGATTTTATCATCTTTGCAACCTTAAGTCCTGACATGTATTTTCCAGGACCTGGTGTTCAAGTGCAGCACGCTTTAAATATAAAAACCGTTGGAGCACTCGATGTTAGAAATCAATGTTCCGGATTTGTATATGCGATTTCGGTTGCTGACCAATTCATTAAATCTGGAATGTATAAGAACGTTTTGGTCATCGGTAGCGAATTGCATTCTCATGGATTGGATAAGACCACGAGAGGAAGAGGCGTGACTGTTATTTTTGGCGATGGTGCAGGTGCAGCAGTTTTAACAAGAGAAGAAGATACCACCAAAGGTATTTTATCCACACATTTACATTCACAGGGCGAGCACGCGGAAGAATTGGTTCTCATTGCTCCTGGAATGGGCAAACGTTGGGTGAATGACATTCTTGCAGATAATGACCCAAATGATGAAAGTTATTTCCCATATATGAACGGACAATTTGTTTTTAAAAATGCTGTCGTTCGCTTTAGCGAGGTGATTATGGAAGGGTTGATGAAGAATAACCTGAAAAAGGAAGATATTGATATGTTAATTCCACATCAAGCCAATTTGAGAATTTCTCAATTCGTTCAAAAACAATTTGGTTTGAGTAATGATCAAGTGTTCAACAACATTCAAAAATACGGCAACACAACAGCGGCTTCCATTCCAATCGCTTTAACAGAAGCTTGGGAAGAAGGTAGAATCAAAGAAGGTGATACGGTTGTTTTGGCTGCTTTCGGAAGTGGGTTTACTTGGGGAAGTGTAATCATACGTTGGTAAAGAAATCCAGCTTTCGCAGGAATAAAAAAAATCCGAAACAGAACTGTTTCGGATTTTCCTACTATTAACCAACTTAACTAACTATTAAAACTTAATCCTCTTACCTATTAGACGCTAAAACTTCAAAGATGTTGCGACGTATTTTGACTTTAACTATCAATTAACATACTGAAGAGAAAATCCGAAAACAATGACTACTTCAGATTTTCAATTTTCCCATTAAACAATATACCTCATTAGATTTCTAATTGCAAATTGACACTCATAATTATAAAATACGTAGTGTATTGGTTCAGGACATCAATCTAGTTATTGACAAACCCGAAATTATTAGTTTCGGGTCGCTTGTATAAAAAAACAATTGTGTGAATTCAGGTTAAATAAAGGCTAATTCAAATTAAACCAAAATCAAGAACTGTATTTATAGATAGACGACTGAAAAATTGATTTATTACACTGATTATCAAAATTTAACAGAATTTTAAAATAAAAACCCGAAACTTTTTAATTTCGGGTTTCCTCATTTGATAGCCAAGCACTAACACTAACCATCAATTATTATGTAGGCCATCAAATTTATTGTTACATGAATCCTCCGCTTCCAGATTTTTCATTGTCGTCTCTGTTTTTACGCTGAAGCGCTCTATATGTATTGCCCCCAAAACGGTACGATAAGCCAATATTCCATGTATTACTTTCCCAATTGAACTGACCCACTTGAGGTGTAGGTCTGTCGCCTTCAAATTCAAACTTCATGGTATTGAAAATATCGCTGTAATTAAAACTAAACGTAGCTCTTTGGTCTTCCATAAATGAATAACGTAACCCTGTATTTACCATTACCATTGGTTCTCTATTGAACTGTAAGCCGTCTTCTGCACCACGATACATTGCAAAGATTGAAAGGTTCAATTGTTTGGTGACATTGAAATTGTTGAACATTCTAAAATTATAAACCACATTATCGACTTCTACCGTTTGCCTTTCGATGTCGTCAGCAGTAGCAATTTCTGTTGGAGCTGTTAATACTTCTGCAATACCTTTTTGCTTTCTAGAGTATAAATCGAAACTAGCGTTGAAGCTCCACCATTTAGTAGGTCGCATATTACCACTTAATTCAAGTCCGAAAGCGCTCGTATTATCAAAATTGTCGTAGGTTAAAATATTTTTGTTCACATCCAAACGGTCGATAAATACAGCTCTATTGATTTCATCTTCTACTATGCGATAGAAAACACCAGCTGTTATCGAACCTTTTTCCAGCTTTCTGGTATAGTTGACTTCCATCGAATTTGTGAATTGAGGTTGTAACTGCGTATTTCCAAACGAAGAAATCAACGGCGTGCTCCATTCTCTAATAGGGTTGACCTGCTGTAGCCCTGGTCTATCGACCCGACGACTATAACTTAATTGGTATGAGTTTTTTTCGCTTGGAGAATACGTTAAAAACCCAGATGGATATATTTGGAAATAGTCATTTTCGAATGGCACAATTTCTACTGAATTCGCTGAAGTTTTGACAGCATTGGCGTCTTCCATAACGGTTTCAGCTCTCAAGCCCAATTGATAGCTCCATTTTTCAAAAGCTTTTCCATAGGTTCCATATACCGAATAGATATCACGTGTATAATCAAAATCTGTTTGAGGTGTTGGGATGGTTTCATCGCCATTATTTGGAATCCCATCTTGGTTTTCATTGACTGATAAACCTGTTGAATTATAATCGATTTTCGTGTCAAATAGTCGTGCTTCTGCACCAAGTTCTAACTTTGCTTTTTCTGAAAGTGGGTTTACATAATCGACATTAATGGTTGTCTGGTCTCTATTGGTCTCTACAAAATCATTATAATCTGGTGGAAATGAGAAATTTTGAAATCTGAAATCTGAATCCTCATTTTGCTCAAAAACGCTATAATCGGCTTCAATATCTAATTTTTCACCTTCTTTTTTAAACTTGTGATTGAAGATTCCGTTGTATTGAGAAGAAATATTGTCAGAAACATTGTCAAACAATTGAAGCTGCAATGGTTGATTCAAATATTGAACTCCAGTACTACCGGAACCCTTGCCATCGTAAAGATTTTGATTGGTGAAAAACGAAATCGTATTATTGTCACTCATATAAAAATCCACGCCCACCTTATATAAATGCGATTTATTATTGTTAAAAAAGTTGAAACTTTGAATCGAATTTTCATCCAATCGTTCAATAGTTCCATAATTGGTTGAGTTCCCAATATTGGTGCCGTAATTCCCATACAGATTGAATTTTCCGTTTCGATAATTCATATCTATCGAACCATTAAATCTTGCGTTTATTTCTTTGGTCACACCTAAATTGACATTCCCATTAAACCCGATATTTACATTTTTATGAAGAATAATGTTGATGATACCACTCATGCCTTCAGGATTGTATTTGGCGGATGGATTTGTAATCAATTCAATCTGTTTGATGGAAGTGGACGGAATCTGTTTCAACAATTGTGCGACAGGTACATTGGACAATTTGCCATCGACCATCACTCTCACATTTTCATTGCCACGCAGACTGATATTTCCGGTTTGCTGATCTACATTCACAGAAGGAAGGTTGTTCATAATGTCGGAGGCTGTGGGACCGGATGTTGTCAAATCCTTCCCGATATTAATCACTTTTCGATCCACCTTTTGTTGAATGGTTGTGATTTCCGCGACAACCGTTACTTCGTCTAAACTGGCTACATCTTCTTCAAGTAAAATATCACCTAGATTGATGTCATAATTGTTTGCTCCTAATTCAATTGTTTTTGAAATGGTCTTAAAACCAATATATTGAATACTAACGACCATCTTTCCTTCTGGAATTTTATCAATGAGAAATGTCCCATCATCTTTAGTGATAGTTCCGGTAATTGTTTCTTCCGATAGCGTTTTGACTATAACATTTACATAAGGCAGTGGTTGATTGAGTGATGCATCCATGACACGTCCAGAAATGGAGCCGTCACGTATGTCTTTAGGGGGTTGAGCGCTCACAATTACAGAGAGTGTAAATGCGAGCATTAGGAATAAATATTTCATTTTGATTGATTTTTTTGAGTAGTTAACTCGGTTTTTATGTAATTTTTAACAACAACTGATTAGGCTGTTACTTCATAGACGCCTAAATTTGAATTGTGTTACTCTATTTAACATTCCTTAACAAGTTTTTAACAGAATGAAAAATATAACAAAGAAAACATTAGTGTTCGGCGCATCAATCAACCCAGGCCGTTACTCGTATTTAGCAATGAATCGATTGGTGGCAAATGATCATGAAGTCGTAGCTTTTGGATTGAAACAGGGAGAAGTTGCTGGGGTCGAAATAGACACAGAGTTGAAAAGTTATGAGGCTATCGATACGATTACTTTATACATGAATCCGCAACGACAAATGGCTTACTATGATTATTTCGTAAGTTTGAATCCAAAACGGGTTATTTTCAATCCAGGCACAGAAAACCCTGAACTTTATAAGCTTTTAAGGGAAAATCAAATTGATTTTGAGCAAGCATGTACCCTTGTTCTATTAAATATCAATCAATATTAATTAGGCGAAACTTTCGTTCTTTGCACCTTTGTGCGAAATTAAAAGCAGTCCGATAAAGGTTAGCAGTCCGTTTAATATAAGAATAAAGAATCCAAATTCAAATCCAAACCACTTCAAACTGTTCACGCTAATAATATAGGACAGAATTGGGGAAAGAATGGCAATTATTGGAACCATTACATCTCTAACATTCAGTTTTGTAAACAATCCAAAGGCATACAAACCCAATAAAGGGCCATACGTATATCCTGCAAACACAAATAATTTTGCAATCACACTTTCATCCTTAATGATATATTTGAAAGCTATGATTACAAAAATGAGTAAGACTGAAATCGCAATATGAATCTGCTTTCTCATCTTTATTTGCTTTTCCTTGCTATGTTTTTTCTCTATATCCAAAATGTCAATGCTGAAGGAAGTAGTTAAGGCTGTCAAAGCACTGTCGGCGCTACTGTAGGCCGCAGCAATCAATCCGATCAAGAAAAATACAAATACACCTGCTCCGAGATAGTTTTTGGCAAGTAATGGGAACAAATCATCCTTATGTGCATCAATACCGTTTTGTTGAGCATAGACCGTTAAAAGCAACCCTAAACTTAAGAACACAAAATTTACAACTGTCAGGACGATGGTGAACCAAAACATATTCTTTTGGGCATCTTTTAAGCTTCTGCAGGTTAGGTTTTTCTGCATCATGTCTTGGTCCAATCCGGTCATCACAATGGCGATAAAGGCACCAGAAATAAATTGCTTCCAGAAGTAATCCCCAGATTTAAAATCGTCAAAAAAGAAGGTTTTCGAGAGGTCACTATCCAAAACAAAGCCTAAAATATTTCCACCTTCAATGCCTAACTCACCGCTCACAAAAAAGATGGCGACACCAACAGCAATCAACATAAATAAAGTTTGAAGAGTATCTGTCCACACAATTGTTTTGATTCCAGATTTAAATGTATAGAGCCATATCAACAACACGGTTATGGTAACTGTTTGCCAAAATGAAATCCCCAGATCGTCAAATAAAATAAGCTGCAATACATTAGCCACCAAATACAGTCTAAAACTTGCTCCAACGACTCTCGAGATTAAGAAAAAGGATGCTCCAGTCTTATAAGAAGAATTACCAAAACGTTCCTCTAAATACGTATAAATCGAAGTTAGATTTAGTCGATAATATAAAGGTAATAAAACAGTGCCTATCACAAAATAACCAACTATATAGCCCAATACTACTTGCATGTAACTGAATTGCGACGCTTCAATCCATCCTGGCACAGAAATAAAGGTCACGCCCGAAAGCGATGCGCCAATCATTCCAAATGCCACAACATACCATGGAGAGGATTTATTTCCCTTGAAAAATGTGTCGTTGTCAGATTTTTTTCCTGTAAAGTAAGAAACTAAAATCAGCAGTCCGAAATATGCGGCTATTAAAAGGATGATATAAGTTGGGGACATAAGGTGTTATTTGCTTGGTCTTTGTAATAATTACTTTATTTTTGAGACTTAAGGAATTTATGGACAATATTAAGTAATTTTAAATGAAAAATTTTTACGTCACATTAGTTTTATCTTTTTTCATGGTTAATTCTTGGTCTCAAGAATATAGAAAGATGATTTTAGAAGGCACTTTCCCGTTAGAAGAGATACAGCAAGCAGCCGAAGCCCATTTTGCTATTGTTGGTACAGAGCGAGGTAAAGGGTACAAACCATACAAGCGATGGGAATACAATGCCCTACGAAATATGGATGAAAACGGAATGCTAAAGACACCAGAATTTTATTTTAACGAGCTGGAGGACTATAATAATTATATAAACCGAAATTTTCAAACGTCCCAATTGGCTGACACGGGAAGTTGGGAACAATTAGGACCCGTATCATGGAATGCAACGTCTGGTTGGAATCCTGGTGTAGGTCGCGTCACCTCTATTGCGGTTGATAAATTGAACACCAATCATATAATTGTCGGTGCTAATACTGGCGGGGTGTGGAAAACTCTAGATGGAGGCGCAACATGGACAGTTCTGACTGATAATTTGTCAAATTTGAATGTGTATGCACTCACGATGGATCCTACGAATTCATCTACCTATTTTTGGGGATCATCGGGAGGAGCGATTTTCAAGTCCATAGATGATGGAGCTACATGGGATCTATGGGCAGATACTGGAAACGGTAACGTAAATAAAATATTGATTGATCCAAATAACACAAACAAAATGTTCTGTACGGTCGAGAGTGGAGGCATTTATAAATCCACCAATGCTGGATTGGATTGGTCATTAATTGCACCGGGCGTTTCCACGGGCTTTGATGTTGAATTCAAACCAGGGGATACGAACGTTATCTACGCATCAGGAAATCAATTTTATATTTCCACAGATGGTGGAGCTAATTTTTCTTCTGCCAGCGCATTGACCAACTGGGATCAACAGTTTGTGACAGGATCTACAACTTGGAGCTCATCAAATGCTAATCAGAACGGTTCTGTTGCTCCAAGAACCGGAAATAATTTGGCCCTATTTTATCGCGGCGATTTTTCACAACCAACCACAAGACTGGTATCTCCTTCTATGAACTTAACAAGTGCAACTAATCCTGTTTTGAAATTTTCTTACACCCAAGCTAATTGGTCAGGAGATCAAGATGAGTTGAAGGTTTTGTATAAGACTTCAGCGGATGGCAATTGGATTCAGCTCGCTAATTACACTAATGACGTTACCAATTGGACTGACATCACTTTAAGCTTGCCAGCTACAAGTTCAACTTATTATATTGCTTTTGAAGGAAAAGCAAATTACGGTTATGGCATCACCTTGGATGATATTTCTGTTGAAGATACAGCTTTAGGAATTGTATTTGAAGATGGTTTTGAGGCGAGCACAAATCAATTCAGTTCAGGTCCTAAAATGATAGGCGTATCACCAGCAGATCCAGCGATTGTCTATGTTTTGGAGGCTGACAGTGGTCTTTTTGGGGGATTTCATAAATCAACCAATAGCGGTGCCACCTTCACCAAATTGAATCATGCTGGGAAAAACTATTTTGGATATAGTTCACAAGCGGATGATGATAGAGGCCAAGCTCCAAGAGATATGGACATCGCAGTAAATCCATCTGACGCCAATGAAGTCCATATTGCTGGTATTTTAACATGGCGTTCTACAGACGGAGGTATTGTATTCAATGTGTCATCACAATGGACACCTTATAATGCTGCGAACGAAAACATAGGATACTGTCATGCCGATGTCGATATCATGGAATTTGTAGGAGACCGACTCTTTGTTGGAACTGATGGAGGAATATTTGTAGCAAATAATGTGTCAACAGTAAATTCAAATTACTATACGGATTTAACACCTGGTTTGGGGATCCGTCAATTCTACAGAATTGGAATTAGTCAGACCAATCCAGTTGTGGTCACTGGAGGTTCACAAGACAATGGAACGTCCGTATATAGCGCAACAGGCGAATGGACCGATTGGTTGGGTGCTGATGGCATGGAATCATTTGTGGATAAAAACAATAGCAACACGCTCTACGGGACAACTCAACAAGGTGGTTTATGGAAATCTTTAAATGGCGGCAATACTGTCTTTGATCTAAATTCGCCAAATGATCTAACAGGCAATTGGATTACACCATTTGAGCAGGATCCAATAACTCAAAACGTTATTTATACTGGCTATAATCAAGTGTTTAAATCTGTGAATGGAGGAAATTCTTGGACGTCAGTTTCACAAAATTTTGGAGGTAATCTCAATGAGATGAAAGTGGCACCTTCAAATGGTAATTTTATGTATGCTTCGAGAGGCAGTAATTTATATAAAAACAATTTTGTTGGAATTGTAACTGATTGGACACAGCTCTCTGGATTTGCAGGTAGCGTTAATTCAATTGCAATACATCCGACAGACCCTAATAAAGTAGCGATTGCAACCACTGGTGCTCAAAAAGTATATGTATCTACTAATGGAGGCTCTACTTGGACGTCTTACCGATTTGACCTGCCAAACTTTAGTGCATTAGCGCTCGTTTGGGCAGGTAATACAGAAGATGGTTTGTATTTAGGAATGAATTATGGCGTGTATTACATAGACAGCACTACCAACAGTAGTTGGTTGCCATTCAGCAATAATTTGCCTAATGTTCAAATCAGTGAATTGGAAATTAATTATGTAGATAACAAACTGTATGCAGGTACTTATGGTAGAGGACTGTGGAGAACTAATATTTATGATCCTACTTTAAGCGTTTCGGAATTTGAGTTGAATGGAATTTCTTTATTCCCTAATCCTGCGAAAAAGGAAGTAAATTTAGTTTGGGACCAAAATGATGACGTAAACATTAAAATTTTTAATTCGCTTGGAAAATTGATGTATTATTCAAAGAATCAAAATACAAGTGAAACTTTCAAGATAGATGTTTCTCAATACGCATCAGGTTTGTATTTCGTAAAAATCAATAATTCTAAAGGTGAAATCACCAAGAAATTGATGGTCAATTAATGTCAAATTGAATCAAATAAAAATGCCACTTTCAAAACTCTGAAAGTGGCATATTTATTTGAATGATATCCAAATTGAAACAATTAAAATTAGTGTAATTAGTGTCTAAATCGTAATTTCGCGTTCATGGAATTTTCTTCAAAACTTCTCGAAAAAGCCGTTAACGAAATGTCGCAATTGCCAGGAATTGGCAAACGTACAGCCTTACGTTTGGTGTTGCATTTATTACGTCAACCGAACGACCATACCAACCAATTGGCCTCTGCATTAGTCAATATGCGAAATGAGATTAAGTTTTGTAAAAGTTGTCATAATATTAGTGATACTTCAATTTGCGAAATATGTTCAAACCCACATCGCATAGACGATATTATTTGTGTGGTAGAAGACATTCGTGATGTCATGGCAATTGAAAACACAAGTTCGTTTCGAGGATTGTATCACGTGCTGGGAGGAAAAATTTCACCAATGGATGGCATTGGGCCGAATGATTTGAATATTGTGAGTCTAGTCGAAAAGGTCAAACAAGGCAAAATAAAAGAACTGATTTTTGCGTTGAGCTCTACGATGGAAGGAGACACTACCAATTTTTATATTTTTAAACAAATTCAGGAATTCAATGTCGTGACCTCTACTATTGCTCGTGGTATTTCCGTAGGCAATGAATTGGAATATACGGACGAAATCACCCTTGGTCGCAGCATCATGAATCGCATTCCTTTTGAATCCTCCTTAAAACTTTAGCGCTTTTTTGCAACTCTCGGTCGTCATACTTAATTATAACGTGCGCTACTTTTTGGAGTTGTGTATACGAAGTGTGCAGGCCGCAATTTCAAATTTAGATGCCGAAATCATTGTAGTTGATAATTTTTCAAGTGATGACAGCTGTAACATGGTCAAAGCGCTTTTTCCTGAAGTTATTCTGATTGAGAATAAAGAAAACTTTGGTTTTTCCAAAGGAAATAATATAGGAGTTGCTAAAGCTACAGGAGAATACGTTTGTATCCTTAATCCTGATACAGTTGTAGCAGAAGACACTTTCACGAAAGTATTAGCGCTTGCCGAATTAAAAAATAATTTGGGAATTATAGGCGTCAGATTGATTGATGGACGCGGATTGTTTCTTCCGGAAAGTAAGAGGAATGTTCCATCTCCTTGGGTATCAATTCAGAAAATCATAGGGTATTCTAAACCTTATTATGCCAGTAAGATATCAGAAAATGGAACAGGAAAAGTGTCAATTATGGTTGGTGCATTCATGTTTTTGATGAGGTCTGTATATAATGAGGTAGGAGGTTTTGACGAGGATTATTTTATGTATGGTGAAGATATGGATTTGTCATATCGAGTTATTAAGGCTGGATATGATAATTTATATCATGGTAGCACTACAATCATTCATTATAAGGGAGAGAGCACATTAAAGGATAAAGTGTATGCAAAGCGTTTCAATGAAGCCATGCAGATTTTCTTTAAGAAGCATTTCAAGCCGAATGGGTTATACAATGCCGTCATTTCTTTGGGTATCAAAGGGCTCATTCTTTTAAACCCGAAACCGCAAGAGAAAAATAAGAATGTCAAGAGCTATCTGTTGATGTCAGAAACTTTGAATCATAAGATCGAATCAAAATTAGACAAACCAGTTCATTTATATGATAGCAGTAAACAGTTAAAGCCACATCAAGAAATCATTTTTGACACTCAATTCATGTCTTTTAAAGAGATCATTGAATTTATGAATTCGGATGGAGTCCCTGCTGATTTAACCTTTAAAATTCATCCAAAAAATTCTCATTTTCTGATTGGCAGCGATAGTTCAAAGGATAGAGGGGAAGTGATACACCTATAACCTTTTTAAGGGGCATCTTAATCTTTCAATGCTGTAAATTCTGATGAATATATAAGGAAGTCTGTCATTTTTCATTAATTTTGCAAAGCAATTATATAAAATTACCATTACAATACATATATGGCAAAATTTGAACTAAAACTCCCGAAAATGGGAGAGAGCGTCGCAGAAGCAACTATAACGTCATGGTTGAAAAATGTAGGCGATACGATTGAAGCTGATGAGGCTGTACTCGAAATTGCTACCGACAAGGTAGATAGTGAAGTGCCAAGTGAGGTTGAAGGTATATTAATTGAAAAACTTTTCAATGTGGATGATGTGGTTCAGGTTGGTCAAACTATCGCCATCATTGAAACAGACGCGAAAGATGCTCCCGACGACGCATCACCAAAAGCGGAACAAGTTAAACAATCAGCAGTTGCTGAAAGTGCCTCCGTTGCACAAGTGGCCCAAACCGTTGAAACTGCTAAAACAGTGGTCGCAGCAGTAGTGTCTTCTGGAGATCGCTTTTATTCGCCGTTAGTACGAAACATTGCCAAACAGGAAGGCATTTCTCAATCGGAATTGGATGTACTTACTGGAACTGGAAAAGAAGGTCGCGTTACTAAAGATGACATTCTTGGATATATCGAAAACAGACGTTCTAAACCTGCACAGGGACAGCAGCCAGTTCAAGAAACGCAAACACCAGCTCAAGAAGCTTATGTTCATAAACCTGCAACGGAAGCACCTGCAAAAGCACCAGAAGCTCCAAAAGTTGCGAGCGAGCAAGTGAACGGTACCCAGAAACCAAAAGCAACTCCAGTACTTTCAAGTGGTGACGACGAAATCATTGAAATGAGCCGAATGGGCAAATTGGTCGCGCATCACATGGTAGAATCTGTCAAAACGTCAGCGCATGTTCAGAGTTTTATCGAGGCAGATGTTACTGAAATCTGGAATTGGAGAAATAAAGTCAAAAACGAATTCTTAAAACGTGAAGGTGAGAATCTAACGTTTACACCAATTTTTATGGAAGCGGTAGCGAAGGCCATCAAAAAGTTTCCAATGATCAATATTTCCGTGCATGGCGATACCATCATAAAAAAGAAACATATCAATCTTGGTATGGCGGCTGCATTGGGAGATGGAAATTTGATCGTTCCTGTAATCAAAGATGCTGACCAACTCAATTTGGTGGGAATGACAAAACGCGTCAATGATTTGGCAAATAGGGCAAGACTCAATCAATTGAAACCAGACGATATTCAAGGAGGAACTTACACAGTGACTAATGTCGGAACCTTTGGAAGTATCATGGGAACACCCATCATTAATCAACCACAAGTAGCGATTTTAGCGCTTGGTGCCATTCGAAAAGTGCCCGCAGTTATTGAAGCACCAACGGGTGATTACATAGGAATCCGATACAAAATGTTCTTATCCCATTCTTATGACCATCGCGTTGTCAATGGTGCTTTAGGTGGGCAATTTGTCAAAGCGGTCAAAGAATACTTGGAAGCTTGGGATCCGAATAGAGAAATTTAAAATTTTGATTTTTATAAACAAAACCAAAACCTAACCTTTAAACAGTTGGGTTTTTTTACTTTTGTACTGTCGATTGAACGACTCAACAACAAACAAATAGACAATAAACACAATGAATCTCAATCTTACAAAACCCATCTGCTTTTTTGACCTTGAAACTACCGGAATCAATATCACACATGATAGAATCGTAGAGATTTCAATTTTAAAAGTGCATCCGAACGGTAAGGAGGAGCGAACGACTTGGGTGGTCAACCCAACAATTCCAATCCCTGAAGAAGTGACAGCTATCCATGGCTTTTCTGATGCAGACGTTGCGGACAAACCTACTTTTAAAGAAATCGCGAAGGAGGTTTATAACATAATTAAGGATTCGGATTTAGGAGGCTATAATTCAGATCGATTTGATATTCCAGTATTGGCAGAGGAAATGTTGCGAGCAGATGTCGATTTTGACATGAAGAATAGAGTTGCCATTGATGTACAAACCATTTTCCACAAAATGGAACAGCGTACGCTTGTCGCTGCCTATAAATTTTATTGTGATAAGGATTTGGATGGAGCACATAGTGCCGAAGCGGATACGGTTGCGACTTACGAAGTTCTAAAAGCACAATTAGATAGATATGAGGATTTGCAAAATGATACCAAGTTTTTAGCGGAATTCAGTTCCAGAAAGAAATTTGTCGATTTCGCTGGATTCATTGCCTATAACAAAAAAGGAGAAGAATGTTTTTCCTTTGGAAAGCACAAAAACAAGCGAGTTGAGGATGTTCTAAATGATGAGCCAGGTTATTTTGGTTGGTTATTGAATGCGGATTTTCCGTTGTATACCAAAAAGGTATTGACAGCAATTAAATTGAAGAATTTTAATAATAAGTTGGATTAAGTATTTATGAGGCTCTGAAAAAATTCATCCTTCAAAATATTAATTCCCACGAGACTAATTTTCATAAGTATGAGACATCAAAAATTAATGCAATGTAAGACAGAATTTATGGGAATTGTCGCGCTTTTCCTGTTCTTTTTCACTTCTCAATCAAACGCCCAAACGGAGATGAACTCAATAAAATCCGATAGTATAATGATAACTATTCTGTTGAAGCATCAGCAGGATAAGAGCTTGGATTCATTACAAAAAATCCAGAAGGAGAATAAACTTTGGGAGCAATTTCCTCCTAAATCAGCAAAAGTCGTTTCATGGTATGTAATGATGGGAATTGGTCAAGTGGTAACCTTGAAGATTCCAGCTTCAGAATTGAGGACGCTCAACCTTGCCGTAGAACGTGGTGCTTGGGGTGCATTCAATTCGGAATTTTATCCAACCTATGATTTTAAAGCTATTTGGGAGGAGAATTATAAAAAATCACAAAAACAATAATATGTCGACACAACAACTTTCATTTTTGCTGTTAAGAGTGTCCGTAGGCATGAGTATGCTCGGACACGGATTGGTGCGATTGCCCAAATTGACAAAATTCGCCACAGGAATGACACAATCCTTTGAAGATTCGATGCTTCCTGACGCGTTGGTATTACCTTTCGGTTATGTACTTCCGATATTAGAACTAGCAATTGGAATCTTATTATTATTAGGTCTGCTGACTAAACAGGCTTTGGTTGCTGGGGCCGTACTCATGATTTGTTTGATTTTCGGTAGTTCATTGATCGAAAATTGGGCAGCTATTAACATGCAACTGATGCATACTGTAGTATTTGTGGCGCTTTTGGCATTTATAAACTATAATTCGTATGCTGTTGACAGCCTAATTAAAAAGAAGTAGATTCTAGACTCATTAAATGTTGGCGGTTACTATTTTTATGAGTAGAAAAACTGATTTGAACAGGGCGAGAAGTCCTCAACAATCTCACAGCACCCTTTTTTACAAATACAATTATTGTATTTCAAATCACCAATTTTGTCATTTTTAAAACATCAAGCTTCGAGCTTCAAACATCAAGATATAAGAAATGAAACTAATCTGTATAGGTCGCAATTACACAGACCATATTAAAGAACTCGAGAATGAGAAACCGACCGATCCAGTAGTCTTCCTAAAACCAGACACGGCAATTCTCTTAAAAAAACAACCATTTTTCATCCCAGATTTTTCTGAAGATGTGCATCATGAAGTAGAAATTTTGGTGAAAATCAATAAAGTGGGAAAACACATTGATAAAAAATTCGCGCACAAATATTACGATGAAATAGGATTAGGTATCGATTTTACAGCTCGTGATTTGCAAAACGAACTCAAATCCAAAGGATTGCCTTGGGAGAAAGCAAAAAGTTTTGATGGCGCAGCAGTTATAGGAAAATGGCTACCGAAATCTGATTTTAAAGATTTGAATGCCATAAACTTTTCACTAAAAAGCAATGAAGTTGTTGTGCAACAAGGAAATACGATGCAGATGCTGTGGAAAATTGATGAACTCATCGAATATGTCTCAAAATATTTTACTTTGAAGATTGGAGATATTATCTTTACGGGAACACCTTCTGGTGTGGCCAAGGTAAAACCCAATGACGTATTAATTGGCTTTATAGAAAGTACAGAAATATTTAAAATAACGATCAAGTAAATGGAAACATACTATAAACTATTCCGAGTCCGTGAGTTGGCAGATGGCGATGAGGACTTCGTAATAGCATTAGCATCCGCTTTTTTGGAAGAAGTTCCTGAAGATGCTGCCAGACTAAAAAAAGCAGTGTCGGAAAAGGATTATTATAATACCTATCAAGCGGCTCATAAAATGAAACCGACTATAGATTTGTTCGAGCTTGGTGTCTTAAGTGATTTAATTGAAGTACAAGATTGGGGCAAATTGGAGAAGAAAGGTGAAGATGTTTCTGATAAATTAACGAAGGTTCTTAAAGCCGTCGAAAATGCTACAACCGAAATCAAACAAGACTTCAAACTTTAATGCAAGCTGAAATAATCACGATTGGTGACGAAATTCTTATTGGACAAATCGTTGATACCAATTCGGCATTCATTGCCAAACAATTAAATAAGATAGGCGTCTCTGTGTATCAAATCACCTCAGTACAGGATGATAAAGCCCATATTTTAAAATCTTTTAAAGAGGCTGAAGAGAATGCTGATATCATTATCATTACCGGAGGTCTAGGTCCTACCAAGGACGATATTACCAAAAAAACCATCGCAGAATACTTCGAAGATTCTTTTGTGAGAAACGAAGATGTTACAGAAAATATCAAACAACTTTGGAAAAATTATATTGACCAAATCCCTTCACAAGTCAATCTAGATCAAGCTTTAGTGCCATCAAAATCTCAAGTTTTGATGAATAAGGTTGGCAGTGCGCCAGGCATGTGGATTGAAAAGAATGGAAAAATATTCATTTCTCTTCCCGGTGTTCCATTTGAAATGAAAGCTCTGATTGACAATGAAGTCATACCAAAATTGCAAAAAACGTATAAGTTTCCTTTTATATTACATAGAACCATACTGACTTATGGTTTGGGAGAAAGTAATCTTGCAGCCAGAATTGAAGCTTGGGAAGACAGTTTGCCCTCCTATATCAAACTAGCTTATCTTCCAAGTTTGGGAAGAGTAAGATTGCGTTTGTCGGCCAAATCCATGGATAAAGATCTTGTAGAAAAGGAAATTCAAAAGCAGGTCGCATTGCTGCTTCCGCAAATCGATGATATTTTTGTCGGTTTTGAAGAAGATGAATCCATAGAGGCGATAATCGGAAAACGATTGCTAGATCTTGGGAAGACTATGGCCACAGCCGAAAGTTGTACAGGAGGTAAAATCGCAGAAACCATAACGACTAATACAGGTGCTTCGCGCATTTTTAAAGGTAGTATTGTAAGCTATGCAACCGAGGCAAAAATTAATATTTTACATATCGATAAGTCATTAATAGATAAGTTTTCAGTGGTAAGTGGTCAGGTTGCCGAAGCAATGGCATCTTCAGTATTGCAATTATTCGATACCGATTACGCAATTGCCACGACCGGAAATGCTGGACCTACAAAAGGGGAAGCGGATGCCGAGATAGGAACTGTTTTTATAGCTATAGCTACTAAAAACGAGGTGTATTCAGAGGAATTCAACTTTGGAAATGATCGTAAAAAAGTCATAAATAAGGCCGTCAATAAAGCCTTTGAAATGCTCCAAAAAGAAATTTTAAAAAAGTAACAATATTAGTTTTGTGTTATTGTAAATAATTACTAAATTTGCAGCCTGTTTTTGAATAACCTATTTAAAGTAAAGAAGATGTCAAGAGTTTGTGAACTTACTGGAAAAAAAGCGATGGTCGGAAATAATGTTTCCCACGCGATGAATAAAACGAAACGTAAATTTGATGCGAATTTGATCAAAAAACGTTTTTACATTCCTGAAGAGGATAAATGGGTGACTTTAAAAGTTTCTACATCAGCATTAAAAACCATCAATAAGATTGGTATTGCTGCTGCATTAAAGGAAGCAAGAACAAAAGGATTTATAAAATAATAGCATCACGCGTTAAAGACACGTACAATGGCAAAAAAAGGCAATAGAATACAAGTAATATTAGAATGCACCGAGCATAAAGAATCTGGCATGCCAGGAACGTCTCGTTACATTACAAATAAGAATAAAAAGAATACGCCAGACCGTATGGAGTTGAAAAAATTCAACCCAATCCTTAAGCGTATGACAGTTCATAAAGAGATAAAATAATAAGTCATGGCAAAGAAATCAGTAGCATCGTTACAAACAGGATCCAAGAGATTAACCAAAGCAATCAAAATGGTTAAATCTCCAAAAACAGGCGCTTACATGTTCGTTGAGTCAGTGATGGCACCAGAATTTGTGGACGAGTTTTTACAGAAAAAATAAAAAATATACCTTTATATTTTAAGAACTGCTTTCATTATGAAGGCAGTTTTTTTATGTCTATATTTGAAAAGTTTACTGCCAAATTTTCAGTTGGTTAGAAAAGGCAGGGAAGTTGTTATAGGTTTTTGGGCGTTACCCAAGGGTCGGGCTTTCCGCTAAATATTTTGCAAGAAAGCAAAAGGTTACCGCTGCAAATGCGATAGCATTCACGAGTCAATCATTCAAAAATGTTAAAGTATGAGTAATCCCTAACGCAAACCGATACTTAAATGATAATTTTCTGTTTACAGGAAATTTGGGCGACAAATAATTTAATAAAAAACGACAAACAACTTAACAACCATGAGTTTTTTTAAAAAAATATTCTCTTCAGAAAAAAAGGAAACGTTAGATAAAGGTCTCGAGAAATCCAAAACAACCTTCTTCACAAAACTGAATAAAGCTGTCGCCGGCAAATCTAAAGTAGATGACGACGTACTTGATAATCTTGAAGAGATTTTGGTATCTAGTGACGTTGGAGTCAATACCACGCTTAAAATCATCAAGCGTATTGAGGCACGTGTGGCAAAAGATAAATTTCTTGGAACTTCAGAACTCAATCAAATTCTACGAGAAGAAATCGCTGGACTAATGTCTGAAGTTGACAGTGGCAACGCCACTGAATTCACCATTCCATTTGACAAAAAACCGTATGTCATTATGGTGGTTGGAGTCAACGGTGTTGGAAAAACGACAACTATTGGTAAGTTGGCATCCCAATTTAAAAAACAAGGACTGAAAGTTGTTCTTGGAGCAGCAGACACTTTTAGAGCAGCTGCGATTGACCAATTACAAGTTTGGGCCGATAGAGTAGATGTACCTATGGTCCGTCAGAACATGGGAAGCGATCCAGCTTCCGTCGCTTTTGATACGATTAAAAGTGCCGTCAATCAAAACGCAGATGTTGTCATTATAGACACAGCAGGTCGTCTACACAATAAGGTCAACTTGATGAATGAGTTGACAAAAGTAAAACGTGTCATGCAAAAGGTCGTGGATGATGCACCTCACGATGTCTTATTGGTATTGGATGGTTCTACAGGTCAGAATGCGTTTGAGCAAGCAAAACAGTTTACAGCTGCGACAGAGGTAACGTCATTGGCTGTCACAAAACTTGATGGAACTGCCAAAGGTGGTGTTGTCATTGGTATCAGCGACCAATTTCAAATTCCAGTCAGATATATTGGTGTAGGCGAAGGCATTGATGATCTTCAAGTCTTCAATAAGTTTGAATTTGTAGATTCCTTCTTCAAGTAAATTTTGAATCTCTTCGAGTGATTACAACATGCTAGTGGTGAAAAATAGTATAGATAAGGGAGTGATTTTGCGTTATCCTAGTTTTAAAAAACAGTAGCGAAAAGCCTGTTGCTATTCTATATGGCAGTAGTTACTCATGATTTATTAGTATTTTTAACAAAAAGTACTGACTCATGAAATCATTTCAATTGCTTCTTCTTTTATTCCTCATTTTTTCTTGTAAAAATTCCAACACAAAACCTAATAAGTCACAGGTTCCACAATTTGAAGAATCCCAACCAGACACTACAGGATTGAGCGCTATTTCCACCAAAGATTTTCGTGAATTCAAAGTATTGGATTCTAAATACATTGATAACGACGAACTTTGGAATAATTTCAACAAAGATTTAGAAGACTTTACGGAATCAAAATATATAACCCTTAAGCCGTTCATTTTGGAACAAGACATTCCCACCATTCAAAAATATGTCGAGGAAGGAAAATTGTCTTATGAATTGCTCACAAAATTCTACCTTTACCGTATCCGAAAGTTTGACAGAGAAAATGAGTTATCTTTAAATTCAGTTATTGCTCTTAATCCACATGTCATTGCCGAAGCCAAACAAAAGGATATCGATTTCAAGAATAAAAAATTGAAGCATGCCATCTTTGGAATGCCAATTCTCTTAAAGGACAATATCGATGCCGCAGGAATGCCTACAACGGCAGGTGCAATCGCATTGAAGGATAATATTACCGAAGATGCCTTCATCGTAACAAAATTAAAAAGCAGAGGTGCGCTCATATTAGGAAAAGCCAATTTAAGCGAATGGGCTTATTTCTTTTGTGGCGATTGTCCAAGTGGTTACAGTGCCATCGGTGGACAAACCTTAAATCCTTATGGTCGAAAAACAATCGATACAGGAGGTTCGAGTTCTGGAAGTGGTGTAGCAGTTGCTGCCAACTTTTGCGTCGCAGCCATTGGAAGCGAAACAGCCGGTTCTATCTTGTCGCCTGCAAGCCAAAATTCTGTGGTTGGATTAAAACCAACCGTTGGTTTGTTAAGCCGAAGTGGCATTATTCCTATTTCTTCAACGTTGGATACACCTGGTCCTATGACCAAAAATGTGATCGACAATGCCATCATGATGAATGTTCTTTTTGGAGAAGATCAAATGGATAGCAAATCTATTTATGCTTTATGGGACGATGGATTTTATACCGAACAACTCAAAATAACCGATCTAAAAGGGATACGTTTTGGTACTTTTAAACGACTAATGCAAGACTCATTATACGTTGCGGCCATTGAAGTTTTAAGGAATCAAGGAGCGACAATCATTGAAATTGAAGAAGAAAAGGTTGATTTGCCAGATTTCATCAGATTACTCAATTTAGATATGAAAAAAGACCTTCCTGCTTATTTTACAAATTTTGGTAATAAAGATCTAGGCTTAAATTCCATAGATGATGTGATTGCTTATAATTTAAAAGACTCTTTGATGACAATGCCTTATGGTCAAAGCTTATTTGAAGGAATTTCGGCTGATATTTCGACTGATAAAGAATTTGAAGATATCAAGAACACGTTAAAATCCAATGGACAAGCCTTTTTTGATGTTCCTATGAAAGCACACAATTTGGATGGAATTTTATCAATTAACAATAATCATGCGGCTCAAGCAGCTGTGGCAGAATATCCTGCAATCACAGTACCAATGGGATATACTGCTAAAGGAGTTCCAGAAGGTTTGACATTTATTGGCGAGCGTTTAAAGGAAAAAATGATGTTGCAATGGGCTCATTTGTATGAGCAAGCCTCCAGTAAAAGAATCGCTCCAAACAACTATAACTAATTCGTCACAAGATTTATTTTTTGCCATAATACATTGTCAAAATCAGACAATGCGAAGTTGGAATCATCAGCGGCATCTCCCATTCTAATAACAACCAGTTTTTTACTCGGTACAACATAGATTTTTTGGTCATTTTTTCCCAAGGCAGCATACATATCTGCTGGTGCATTTGGAATTAATTCGCCTTGAAACTCAATTTGAGTCTGCGGCAAATGAAATGATGATTTTCCATTTAGCCACCAAAGATATCCATAGGCTAGATTGATATCTTGAGACGTATTGGTTGCATCATTAATAAAAACTTCAGGAACTATTTGTAGGTCATCCCATTTCCCTTTCGCATACATCATCAAGCCAAAACGTGCCATGCTTTTTGTGTCGCTCCAATAAACACTTAAATCGTCAATTGGAATCCATGCGCCATTCATACCAATTCTATTTCTTAATTTCTCGTTGAAATAGTTTGTCCAAGTTAGGTCACTGGCTTCTACAATGACATCCTGCATTTTTACATACACATTATGATATGCCCAACGTGTTCCTGCATCTGCGATGTATTGAAGATTGGCTGGTGAGACATCATCACCTAAGGAATCATCCAATCCAGAGTTCATTGACAATAAGTTTTTGCAAGTAATCAAGTTTTCATTTTGTATAGGAGCACTTGTCCAGCCAGACCCGAGGTAATCAGATACTTTGTTGCTGATGTTAATGATTCCTTCCTCTTGCGCGATCCCTGAAATAGCAGTGGTTAATGTTTTTCCTGCGCTTGCCCAATACCAGTTGGTGTTTGAAGTGTGTCCATTCATATAACTTTCAACGACTATTTTGCCATCGTAAAGAATCATGAAGCTTTTAGTGTTTTTTTCTTCCAGATAAATCAATAATGATTGTAATTGACTTTCATTCCATCCTAGTTCTGAAGGAGATGTTGTTGCCCATGTGTCAGAATTAAGAGGTGGAAAGTAAATTTCTGTTGGTTCCGGCGTTTCATCAATCAATACATTAGGACTATCTGAAGAACAACTTGAAAATGCCAATAAATTAAAAAAAATCAGAAAGAATTGTAATGGTTTCATTGGTAGTAGTTTCTTTTTAAGACTATTGGCGGTCGTAAAGGTTTAATAATAAACATCAAAAATCTGTAATCAACAATGATTGTGTATCTTTGCACACTAAAATTTTTGAAATGCGTACTAAATCTTTGAAAAAGAATCGAATTAACGTGGTGACCTTGGGTTGCAGCAAGAACGTCTATGACAGTGAAGTACTCATGGGACAGTTAAAAGCCAGCGGAAAAGATGTGGTTCATGAAGAAGAAGGGAACATTGTAGTAATCAACACCTGTGGCTTTATCAATAATGCGAAGGAAGAGAGCATCAACACCATTTTGGAGTTTATGCAAAAGAAGGAAGATGGTGAAGTGGATAAAGTTTTTGTAACAGGTTGTTTAAGTGAACGCTATAAGCCAGATTTACAAAAGGAAATACCAAATGTAGACCAATATTTTGGTACGACTGAATTGCCTGGATTGCTAAAAGCTTTAGGCGCAGATTACAAGCATGAATTGATCGGAGAACGATTAACGACAACTCCAAAAAACTATGCCTATTTGAAGATTGCTGAAGGTTGTGACAGACCTTGTAGTTTTTGTGCGATTCCGTTGATGCGTGGAAAACATAAATCAACGCCTATTGAAGAAGTCGTGATTGAAGCAGAGAAGTTAGCCGCTAAAGGTGTTAAGGAGTTGATATTAATTGCTCAAGATTTAACCTATTATGGTCTTGATTTATATAAAAAGAGAAACCTCGCTGAATTATTAGAAGCACTTGTAAAAGTAGAAGGTATCGAGTGGATTCGTTTACATTATGCATTCCCAACAGGTTTTCCGATGGATGTCTTGGAAGTCATGAATCGAGAACCTAAAATTTGTAATTATTTAGATATTCCGTTGCAGCATATTAGCGATTCGATTTTAAAAAGTATGCGACGTGGCACTACGAAAGAGAAAACGACAAAGTTGTTAAAGGAATTCAGAAAAACGGTTCCAAATATGACCATTCGTACGACCTTAATTGTTGGATATCCAGGTGAGACGGAAGAAGATTACCAAACATTGAAATCTTGGGTTGAAGAGATGCGTTTTGAACGTTTAGGTTGTTTTACGTATTCGCACGAAGAAAACACACATGCTTATAATTTGGAAGATGATGTGCCAGAAGAAGTGAAACAAGAACGCGCCAATGAAATTATGGAAATACAATCACAGATTTCATGGGAATTGAATCAAGAAAAAATCGGCGAAACTTTGAAGGTAGTCATTGACCGTAAAGAGGGAAATTATTTTGTAGGGCGAACAGAGTTTGATTCACCAGATGTGGATAATGAGGTGTTGATTGATGCGTCCAAATGTTATTTGAAAACTGGAGAATTTACAACTGTAAAAATTACAGAGGCTGCTGATTTTGATTTGTATGCAGAGGTTGTTTAGTTTTTAAACAACCTTTACTTGTGGTAAAATTCTTTAAAAACACGATTCTTAATTTCAGTCCATTCTTCTTTTAAAATACCGTAACAACAGGTACTGCGTCTAAAACCGTCACCCATTAAAGTATCTTTTCTCAAAATGCCTTCAAGAGTGCCTCCAATCTTTTCAACAGCTTTCCTTGAGCGGGCATTTCGTTCATCAATTCGGAATTCAACTTTTTCAAACGCCAAAGTTTCAAAAGCATAGTGAAGCATTAGAAACTTTACCTGCATATTTAATCCTGTACCTTGAAATTCTGTTCCAAACCAAGTCCAGCCTATATGTAATACTTTGTTTGTCCAGTTTATCAATCCAAAACGAGTGCTTCCGGCATATTCTTTTTTAGTCTTATCATAAATCAGGAATGGAACGGTTGTTTTTTCATTGTAACCCTCTATTGCAGCCTGAACATAGGCTTTTAAAGATTTATCGGAAGAAATATCAGAGGGTGAATAATAGATCAAATCCTTCTGCTTTGCGATATCGCACAAATGTTTGTAGTTACTTAAATCTAAAAGTGACAACTTAACAAAATCGTTTTCAAGAAGAGGTGCGTTCATAATTAAACTAGAGTTTTGAGTATGTTTTCATTAACTTCATGGATACCTTCAAATGGAATAATATTTAAATCCAAATGGCCGAACAATTCAAAAGCTCTATTTTTTTCTACATGAATTCGATTTTCATCCAAGTATTCGTCGTTATTACCATAAATCATTGACACTTTTGTGGTATTCGCCAAAAATTTAAAACCGTCTGCCGTAAGTTCCTTGGGGATGCCTCCAGACATCAGCACGATTTGACCACATGCTAATTGTCGTTTAGCTACATAACGTAAAGCGACCGAAACCCCTTGTGAATAGCCTAAAATGATGAGATACTTATCTTTTGGAATGTTTTCTGCTTCAAAAACTGTGTCAAAATAACGCATCACATTTTCAGTTTCCTTCAGAGTGTTCTCCTTTGTCAACCAACTGGCTCCTACATGTTTGAATTTTGGCGGAATGTAGTATTTACTTTGCGCCTGTGGAGCGATGATATAGTTTTCATCTGTGTTTAATTCATTAAAATATTTTATAAAATAGCGACTCAAATAACCCATGCCATGACATGCGAACCAAACATTTTTTGTACTTGAAGTTAATTCGTTTAATGTCGTATAGGAGTTGGTGGTTTGGTAGGATATTTCTTTTTCTTGTGAATTCATTTTGTACTTTTACATTCGTCATTAAAAATACAGTTTTCCATGCAATTATCTAAAGAAGATGTTTTGGCGAAAGCCAACCAAGCGAGCAAAAACACATTAATGGAGACCTTGGATATTCAAATGGTGGATTTTGGTGAAGATTTTTTGGTTGCAAGGATGCCTGTCAATTCAAAGGTATTTCAACCTGATGGTGTGCTTCATGGAGGTGCAACAGCTGCACTGGCTGAAAGTGTAGGTAGTTTTGCTTCACACATTTTTATGGACACCGAAAAACTCTTTGTTAGAGGTTTGGAAATCACTGCCAATCATTTGAGGAGCGTTAAAGAAGGCAATGTGTATGCAAAGGCAACGTTTTTACATAAAGGTCGAACGACTCAATTATTGGATATAAGAGTGACGGACGACGATGATAATTTAGTGTCCATTTGTAGATTGTCTACTATTTCACTGCCCAAAAACAAGTAAATGACCACCGAGGATTTTTTTGAAGACCTTCAGAATCAGTATAGCAATCAATTACCATTTGTAGCGTATAAAAAGCCGAATGAATTTCAATTGCAGTCTATGTATCAGAGCAATTCGAAATTGAATTTAGTTGTTGACTTTACTGAAAGTGGTTTTGTTTTTGCTCCTTTCGATACCACTGAAAAAGCAATCCTCATATTAGATACAATTACCCAAAAAGTAAAGTTCGATAGCAGTCATATAAGTCAATTTGATACATTTTTAAAAGACACTGTCCCTTCTGAAACACAAAAACAATTCCATATTGATTTAGTTCAGAAAGCGATTGCAACAATTCAGAAGAATGAATTTCAAAAGGTTGTGGTTTCGAGATCTGAATCAATTGGTCTTTCTGAAGTAGATCCTATTTCCATTTTTAAAAAACTATTGTATACATATCCATCAGCATTCGTCTATTGTTGGTATCATCCTAAAGTAGGGCTTTGGCTAGGAGCGACTCCAGAAACGCTTGTGAATGTTGAAGGCAATCGATTGACAACTATGGCGCTCGCTGGAACACAGAAATATGTTGATGCCGAAGATGTCATGTGGCCTCAAAAAGAGAAAGAAGAACAACAATTTGTGACCGATTTTATTGTAAAAAGTCTTCGGTCTTCAGTTGGCGGTCTACAGGCCTTAAAAAATGATATTCATATTTCTAAACTCGAAACCGTCAAAGCAGGAAATTTACTCCATTTAAAAACAGAAATCAGAGCCAACCTGAAACCTGAAACCTTAAGGCTGAAACAAATTCTTAATAACCTACACCCAACACCAGCTGTATGTGGGCTTCCAAAGGAAAACGCTAAACAATTCATCCTAAAAAATGAAAACTACAACCGTGAATTTTATACAGGTTTTTTGGGTGAATTGAATTTGAAGGAAAAAAAATCAAGAAACATCAACCGACGCAATGTAGAGAATAACGCCTATTTGACTGTTAAAAATGTTTCAAACCTATATGTTAATCTTCGTTGTGTACAACTCAAAGATAATGAGGCAATTATTTATGTTGGTGGAGGTATAACAAAAGACTCCGTCCCAGAAAATGAATGGGAAGAAACCGTTTCAAAATCGCAAGTGATTAAAAGCATATTGTAATTGTAAATGGGACTGACATTTTGTAGATTTGTCACAAGATTTAGACTAAATGAAGTATTCGAAAATTCCGCTCGCCCAGACAGTTGTTCAACTGTTTAAAGCAAAAAACATAAAACATATTATTATTTCTCCTGGCAGTAGAAATGCACCATTGACAATAGGTTTTACAAACGACCCATTTTTTAAATGTTACAGTATTGTTGATGAACGTTGTGCTGCTTTTTTCGCCTTGGGGATTGCCCAGCAATTGCAACAGCCAACTGCAGTCGTCTGTACTTCAGGAAGTGCATTGCTTAATTATTATCCAGCGATTTCAGAAGCTTATTATAGCGACATTCCTCTGGTTGTACTATCTGCGGATAGACCTAAACATCTTGTAGGAATTGGAGATGGGCAAACGATCAATCAGAAAGGGGTCTTTGTAAATCATATTTTGCACTCTGCTAGTTTGAAATTGGATTTAAAAGATGAGCTCAATCTTTCCGAACAGGAAGAACTTCCAATGTTCAAGAATCTTGAAGACAAATTGGAACGATTTTTAGGATTGCAAGATGATATTCAATCTTTTAATGAAGAGGAAATAAACACAGCAATAAATCTAGCTGTGCATAAAGGTGGTCCAGTGCATATTAATGTGCCTTTTGACGAACCATTGTATGATGTGACGGACAAAATGTCTGTAAAACCTAAACTGAAGAATTTCGAAACCAAAGAAAAGAAAAAGGTAGAAAAGCTTATTATAGAAGAATGCCTCGTGGACTGGAATGAATCAACGAGAAAAATGATTCTTGTAGGTGCGAATCCACCAAATCATTTGGACGAAAAATGGGTTGAAGAGTTGGCAAATGACAATAGTGTCATTGTATTTACAGAATCGATATCCAACATTCATAACGAAGAGTTCTATCCAAGTATCGATAAAATCATCGCGCCTTTGACAGAAGAGGAGATGAAGAAATTGCAACCAGATATTTTGATCACTTTTGGCGGCTTGATTGTGTCAAAAAAAATCAAGTCATTCTTGCGAAAATATCAGCCAAAACATCATTGGCATATTGACAAAAAAACGGCGAATGACACGTTCTTTGTTCTTGAAAAACATATCGAAACAACACCAAATCAGTTCTTTTCAGAATTATTGCCAAAAATCACCCACGTTATAAAAAGCGATTACCAAAAAACGTGGCGACCAGTAAAATTTAAGCGACAATTAAAACATATCGAATACTTGCGTGAGGCTGAATACAGTGATTTAAAAGTCTTTGAAATCCTTAACGAATCTATTCCACAAAACTCTGTGTTGCAACTAGGTAACAGTTCGACGGTGAGATATATGCAGTTATTTGATATCGACCCAACGGTTGAAGTTTTTTGCAATCGTGGTACCAGCGGAATCGATGGCAGTACGTCTACAGCTGTCGGTTGTGCCGTTGTTCATGAAAAACAAACTGTTTTTATTACTGGTGATTTAAGTTTTATCTATGATAGTAATGGCTTATGGAACAATTACATTCCGAAAAATTTTAGAATCATCATCGTGAACAACCAAGGTGGTGGAATTTTTAGAATTCTTCCAGGTCATAAAAACACAGATAACTTTGACACCTACTTTGAGACAAAACACAATCTGACAGGAGAACATTTGGCAAAAATGTATGGTTTTCAATATGAAAAAGCATCAAATGAAGAAGAAATAAAAACGTCACTATCCGATTTTTATAAAAAATCCGAAGCTCCAAAGATTTTGGAAATTTTCACCCCAAGAACCAAAAATGATGAAATTTTGCTGAATTATTTTGAATTCATCAAATAATAAAACCATTTACGATCCACAAAAGCGTTGCACATAGTTGTAACGCTTTTTTTATATCCTTACTTTTGTAGTATGATAAATATGGGAGAATACAACACGTTGGAGATCATTCGCGAGGCAGAACAGGGCTTATATCTTGGAGATGCGCAAGGTGAAGAAGTTCTATTGCCAAATCGATATGTTCCACAGGAATTCAAAATTTGGGATAAAATCGATGTGTTCGTCTATCTTGATAATGAAGAGCGACCGGTCGCGACTACTGATAAACCTTACATCACAAAAGGTGAATTTGCCATGTTGAGATGCAGCGAAGTGGCACCATTTGGAGCCTTTTTAGATTGGGGTTTGGTTAAAGAATTGTTCTGTCCATTCAAAGAGCAAGCTTTTAAGATGAAGCGTGGCGGTTGGTATTTAGTGTATTGTTATTTAGATGAAGAAACGAATCGATTGGTTGCAACTAGTAAAACAAACAACCATTTAGACAACAGAGAATTGACCGTTCAACAGTTTGATGAGGTCGATTTAATTGTGTCGCATCCTTCGGACATTGGAATGAATGTCATTGTCAATAACATGCATTCTGGCTTAATTTTCAATGACGATATTTTTAAAGATTTAAGCATTGGTGATCGGATGAAAGGAACAGTCAAGAAAATTCGTCCAGGTAATAAATTGGACATTTCTCTTGGGAAGGTTGGTTATAGAAACATTGAGCCCAATGCAGAAACCATCATGCATGAACTTGAGGATAATGGCGGGTTTCTTAAATTGACAGACAAATCGCATCCCGATGATATCAAGGATATACTTCAAATGAGCAAGAAAAATTTTAAAAAAGCCATTGGTTCCTTGTACAAACAGCGATTGATAGACATTAAGGACGATGGCATTTATTTGGTCTAAACATTGACTCCTGTCAGACACTTTATTATTCACCTTTGAAAATTTCAAAATCATATGAACAACATTAAATGGGAAACTGTAAAGGAATATGAAGACATTACATACAAAAAATGTAATGGTGTGGCTCGTATTGCTTTTAACAGACCAGATATACGCAATGCCTTTAGACCAAAAACCACGAGCGAACTCTACGATGCTTTCTATAATGCTGGAGAAGATGTAAATATTGGAGTGGTTTTATTATCAGCCGAAGGTCCTTCATCAAAAGATGGCATTTGGAGTTTTTGTAGTGGAGGAGACCAAAGAGCAAGAGGACACCAGGGTTATGTTGGTGAAGATGGGTACCATCGCTTAAACATTTTAGAGGTACAGCGACTGATTCGTTTTATGCCAAAAGCAGTCATTGCCGTGGTTCCGGGATGGGCCGTTGGGGGAGGACACAGTCTTCACGTGGTTTGCGACTTAACTTTAGCGAGTAAAGAACATGCGATTTTTAAACAGACCGATGCCGATGTTACCAGTTTTGATGGTGGCTATGGTTCTGCATATTTGGCGAAAATGGTGGGTCAAAAAAGAGCTCGCGAAATCTTTTTTCTTGGCCGAAATTATTCTGCACAAGAAGCTTTTGAAATGGGTATGGTCAATGCTGTGATCCCACATGATGAATTAGAATCTACTGCCTACGAATGGGCTCAAGAAATATTGGCAAAATCACCCACTTCCATAAAAATGTTGAAATTCGCCATGAATCTAACAGATGATGGTATGGTGGGGCAACAAGTCTTTGCTGGAGAAGCCACCAGATTGGCTTATATGACTGATGAAGCAAAAGAAGGTAGGGATGCCTTTTTAGAAAAGCGTAAGCCAAACTTCGATAAAAAATGGATTCCGTAAGTTACAAAACAGTATGACGAATTTTAAAATTTGGTTGTCTGCCATGCGTTTACGGACTTTACCACTGTCCGTTTCTGGAATTGTTATTGGTGCCTGTTTTGGTTATTATGATGGTCATTTTAATTGGATGGTGTTGGTACTTGCCTTAACATTGACCATTGGCTTGCAGATCTTATCAAATTTGTCTAATGATTATGGTGATGGGGTCAAAGGAACCGACAACGAAAATAGAGTAGGTCCAGAACGTGCCATACAAAGTGGTCAGATTTCAGAACGCCAGATGTTGAACGCAATTCGAAATAATATTCTGATTGTGATTGTTCTGACAATTGGGTTAGTATATACCGCATTTGGTTTCAATCATGTTATATTCGGTATTTTATTTTTAATACTCGGCGGCCTTGCTGTCTATGCGGCTTTGACATATACTATTGGCAAATCAGCCTATGGATATAGAGGACTTGGAGATGTGTTTGTTTTTATCTTTTTTGGTTTAGTTAGTGTCATTGGAAGCTATTTTCTTTTTACGAAGCAGTTTGAGCACTTCGTGATTTTGCCTGCCATTTCAGTGGGTTTGTTGAGTGTAGGTGTACTGAATCTTAACAATATGCGAGATATAGATTCTGATAAGCTTTCCAATAAAATTACGTTGGCCGTTAAACTAGGGAAAACTAATTCAAAACGCTATCATCTGTTTTTGATTATTGGAGCCATATTGATTTCAGTATGCTTTGCAATTTTATATTTTAGGTCTTATTGGAATTTACTATTTCTTATCACCTATATTCCGCTTATTCTACATGTTAAAAAGATTTGGAATGCGAAGGCGCCAGAAGATTATGATTCGCAATTAAAAATACTGGCATTAACCACTTTTCTATTCTCTTTGCTATTAGGTATAGGTTATATTTTGTAAATGATATGTTAAAATATTGCATATCAATTATTTAATGACTATATTGGATTCTTAATTTGATACCAATTTCTATTTGCTATTAGGTTGGTAAAAAAATTTGGGGCTTAAAAACTCAAGCAATTTCTTCAAATCTGCTTGAGTTTTTTTAGTTTAATCACCTGTCTTTTTCAATGTCTTTGTGAGAATTATTTAGTTTTTCAGATATATAATTTCTTATATTGTTGAAATTTTAAATCCCATTTATGAAAACTTTGATCGCCTTACTTTTATTAGTCACAACTATTTCATTTTCTCAAACTACAAGTTTAAATGTAAGGGAAAGTAACGAATTTAAGGATGAGGTGAAATCTGACGATGTGTTAGCCATTTATACAACCAATAATAATATTACCGGAATCGTTAGAAACAGTAAAAAAGACCTCTTGTTTGATGCTTTTGATGCATCTCTCAATAAGATCTATTCAAAAGTCGTGGAAAGCAGTAAGAAAGAGGACTATGTAGGAGATGTTTATTATGGAGACGTCATAAAAGTGTTTACAGTATTTTCGCCAAGCAAATCTGAACGAACAATTTATTGTCATAATTTCAATATTCAAACTAAAAGTTATGAAAAAATTGAAGTCTTTTCGACGACTGTAGAAAAAAATCAAAGTCTATTTTCTGGAGGGAATAAACGTAAAACTGGTTTTTCATTATCTCCAAATGGAAAGTATTTAGCCATCATTACAGATGACATCAAAAAAAATCTAAATAGCTACACAGCTAGGGTTTTTGAAGCGAGCACATTGGAGTTGACTTTTGAAACCTCTTATCAAGAAGATGAAGAGAAGTTTTTTGAACCAAATGACATGGTAGTTGACAATTCTGGAACGGTCTATTCAGTAGGAAAAAAGTTCATAAAAGGTAGATCGGAAAAGAAAAACGGGGAAGCGAATTATGATTTTATCTTAAATAAAATCACAAAGGATCAAACGTCAACCTTACTAGTTGATTTGGGAAAAGATGAACACATTCGTTCCTTAATGTTAAGTTTGAATGAAGGAAATTTGCGCATGATGGGTTTCTTTTCCGAACGTAACGTCAATCGTGTAAAAGGTGGATATAATATGGTAGTCGATGTATCTGATCAACTATCTGTGCTTAAGAAAAATACATTTAATTTACCTATAAGTGTGTATGAAGATTTATATGGTGACAAACGTGCTGATAAGAAAAAAGATTCGGAACTTTCTAATTTTTATATTGACTATTTCATTGAAGATAGCCTCGGCAACACCTATGTTTTAGCTGAAGAATTTTACATTACACAACAATATGTGCCAAATGGAAATATGGGTGGATCGACAGTAACCGTATATCATTATGACGATATCTTGATTTTAAAATTCAACGCGAACAATGAATTGGAATGGGGAAGAAGTATTTTTAAACGTTCGACGACACCGTCATATAACGCCTTTTTGAAGGATGACCAATTACATGTTATCTTAAACTCTGGTAAGAATCTGGTTGAAAAGGAAGATGGCAGGACAAAGGTATCCAAAGGTTTTTTAGAATCTACAGCTTTGTATGACATCGTATTTTCAGCAGACGGATCGGATTCGTATGATAAAATTCAAGATAATAAGGGAAATACGGCTTATATTCCTTTTTATGGTACTTTTAGAAATGATAAATTTGTTATGATGAGTTCCGATAAGAACAAAAAACAATTCATGATTTTAGAATAAAAAAATACACACCTTATGAAAATCACATTTTACGGTCACGCTAGTTTGGGAATTGAAGTCAATGATGTACATATTCTCGTAGATCCATTTATTTCTGCCAATGAAAAAGCTTCAAAAATTGATATAGAATCGCTAAAAGCTGATTATATTTTACTCACGCACGCGCACCAAGATCATATTTTAGATGTGGAAGCGATTGCAAAACGCACCAATGCCATGATTGTTTCAAACTATGAAATTGCAAATTATTTTGAAGCAAAGGGACTGGAAGTGCATCCTATGAATCATGGTGGTGCTTGGGACTTTGAGTTTGGCAATGTCAAATATGTGAATGCCATTCATACGTCATCATTTCCAGATGGAAGTTATGGAGGTCAACCAGGTGGTTTTGTCATAGAAGGTGAACGCAAAAATATTTACATTGCTGGTGACACCGCTTTAACCATGGATATGAAATTGATTCCACTTCAAATTAAACTCGACTTGGCGATTCTTCCGATTGGTGATAATTTTACCATGGGAATAGACGATGCCATTCTAGCTAGCGATTTTGTCGAATGTGATAAAGTTTTAGGCTATCATTATGACACCTTTGGCTATATTGAAATTGACCACGAAGAGGCCAAACGAAAGTTTTTCGATAAAAATAAAGACTTGATGTTGCTTGAAATTGGAGAGAGTATTGAATTATGATGTTTTTAATAAAATTTCCTGATTACTGTAACAATCACAGAAATTGATTATCTGTATAGTACACGAATCAAAAAAATCATATCATGAGATCATTTTCAATTAAAAATATTGGATTGCTTGTAGTGCTATCCTTTTCATTTTTATTAAATCCACTAAATAGTAATGCACAATCTAAAACATACCAAGTATCTGGATATGATAAAGTCATTGTGAGTCCTCATATTGAAGTTGTTTTTAAAATTGGGGAAAAGGAATCCGTGATGGTTGAGTTCAATACAGAACCAATTGAAAAGTTTAACGTGGAAGTTGATAATGGGACTTTGGAATTATATCTTGATGATGCCAAAATAACAACCAAGTCTGAAAAGGAAATAAATGACAGAAATGTTCCACTCTATAAAGGAACGGTTATAAAAGCGATTGTAACGTATAAAAATGTTGATACGTTTTCGTTGCGAGGAGAAGAAAGCTTTGTTTTTGAAAGCCCCATTGAGAGTAAAAAACTAGATTTAAGTATATATGGTGCGTCTCAAGTTCAACTCAATGAGGTAACATTAAAAGAGCTTAAAATAGCGATTTACGGAGAAAGTTTCGTGAGAATTGATAAAGGCACGGTTGAATTTCAACAAATAAGAGCTTACGGCGAATCGAGTGTAAATTTATTAGAAGTAAACTCACAACGGACAAAGTTAACAGCTTATGGCGATGGAAGCTTCCAATTCAAGGCTTCAGAAGAATTAAAGGTTACTTCCTATGGCGAACCAACAGTAACTTACAAAGGTGATGCAAAATTAAAAAATGGATTATCATTTGGTGAAGCTTCCATCGTGAAACTGAACTAATTGATTACCTCACTATGCTTCGCAACACATACCAATGTAAAAATTTAGGAAATAGCCGTTTGAGATAAACGCCCAGGACTTCTTTTTTACCAATATACGCTTCAAATTTTTCTTTTTGAATAGCTTTGATCATGCGATGGACAAACACATCGACTGATAAACCATTTTGAGTGGCTTCATCTTGATAATTCTGTTTAGAACCATCACCAATCAACGCATTCTTAGCGACGTCTGTATTTACGAAGCCAGGACAGATCATGGTCACTTTGATGTGGTCTTTGTCATGCTCCATTCGCAGGGCATCAAAAAAGCCATGTAAGGCATGTTTCGCGCCACAATAGCCAGAGCGATAAGGTGATGCAAATTTGCCCATCAAACTTGAAACGGTCACAATGTGACCAGTTTGATTTTTTATAAAGTGGGGCAACAAGGCTTTTGATAAACCAACTGTTCCCAAATAATCCACTTCCATAAGTTTCTTATCTACTGTGATATCTGTGTCTATAACCAGGGAGCGTTGACTAATACCGCCATTATTGATGAGTATATCAATCTTTCCAAAGCGTTGAATAGCATTGTCAGCAATCGGCTTTAGATTTTCATAATCTCCTAAATCGAATGGTAGAATTGATACTGCTTCTGGGTTTTTGCAGTTGTTTTTAACTTCTTCTAAAGCTTCTTTCCGTCGCGATGATAAAATCAATTTGCAGCTGTGCTTTGAAAGCTCTAAAGCTAAACCTTTTCCAATACCGCTGGAAGCTCCAGTGATCCATATAACCTTGTTGTTGAAATTCATACTTTATGAAATTGAAATTGAGGCCGAAATCGAATATGAAATAAACTCATAATCCGACATTAATTATATTTAAAAAAAAATTGAGGGTAATATTCAAAAAATTATTTGTTTTTTATCATAAACTGCGACTGCGACTGCGACTGACTACTTTTTTCAACCCATTCTTTCCTCAAGTCATCGCTCACTTTCCCTGTGCCATCATGTCGCCAACCTGGAGGTTTCACTAAATATTTCAAGCGGTTTCTAATATTTTTCTTTCCGGTAAAACTGTCTTTTGACATTGCAATCCATTCGTTAAAAGCAATTTTTAGAGGATTATAAGTGTTGATATTGGATGTTAAGCCATAAACAACTTTTTCCTCCTTCAATTCTGGTTGAAAAGTTCCGAATAGTTTATCCCAAATAATTAGAATTCCAGCATGATTTCTATCTAAATACAAAAGATTACTGCCATGATGTACTCTGTGATGTGAAGGTGTATTGAAAACGGCTTCAAACCATTTCGGCATTTTATCAATCGCTTCGGTATGGATCCAAAACTGATACAATAAACTAACAGACATCTGTAATAAAATCATTCCAGGATGAAAACCAATCAACGGCAACCACAACCAAAATATAAAGGAATAAAAACCACCAGACCAAGTTTGGCGTAAAGCTGTGCTCAAATTATATTTTTGAGAAGAATGATGAACGATATGAGATGCCCAAAATAAACGACATTCGTGAGAAATGCGATGAAACCAATAATAAGAAAAATCATCAGCAAAAAAGAGCAAAACGAAAGACCACCAAGTGAAAGGAATTGTGAAAATTCTAAAGTTGTTATAGATGAACATAAAAGCCGCAAGTACTAAAATCTTACTAAAAAACCCCAAGGCCACATTGCCAAGACCCATCACGATAGAGGAGAAGGCATCTTTCTTCTCGTAAGTTTTGATGTTTTCTTTGGTAGTGACGTATAATTCCAACAACATCGAAATGATAAAAAAAGGAATGGCGTAAAGAATGATATCAGGAAATTCAGGCATTGCTTGAAATTATATTCAGAAAATTATGACCTCAGGACGTTATTGACGACTTCTTTCTTCAGCTAAAATACGAAAATAATTACCTATTTTTGGCGATCCTATGACGGCAACATATCATAAATACATTCTCAATTTTAAACAGCCAAGTGGCACTTCTCGTGGAATTCTGAAAACGAAAGAAACTTGGTTCATTGTTTTAGAGGAAAATGGAAAAATAGGCATTGGAGAATGTGGGATATTAAGAGGATTATCTGTTGATGACCGACCAGACTATGAAGCAACCTTGCGTTGGACTTGTCAAAATATTCGATTTGGCTTGGATGTGTTACTTCAAAAACTGAAAGAATTTCCAAGTATTCAGTTTGGTCTGGAGATGGCTTTTAAATCTGTTAATAGTGAATCGTCGTTTGAAATTTTTCCGTCAAAATTTACAGAAGGAAACGATTCAATTCCTATTAATGGATTGATTTGGATGGGAAGTGAGGAGTTTATGAAGCAACAAATCAAAGAGAAAATTGAAAGTGGGTTCAAATGTATCAAACTTAAGATTGGAGCCATTGACTTTAAGACAGAGCTAAATCTTCTAAAATCAATTCGAAAGGAATTTTCTTCAAAGGATATTGAATTACGCGTAGATGCCAACGGTGCATTTTCGCCTGATGAGGCATTGGATAAACTGAAAGTCTTATCAGATTTGGATTTGCATTCCATAGAACAACCCATAAAAGCAGGCCAATGGCAAGAAATGGCAAGTTTGTGCGAAGAAACACCAATTCCAATTGCACTAGATGAGGAATTAATTGGTGTGTTTGATGTAACAAATCGAACGCAACTGCTAAAAACCATACGGCCGCATTATATTATTTTAAAACCTAGTTTTATTGGCGGTTTTGGTGGCAGTCAAGAGTGGATTGAGCTTTCAAATCACCAAAATATAGGTTGGTGGATCACTAGTGCGTTGGAAAGTAACGTTGGTTTGAATGCTATTGCACAATGGACCTATACATTACAAAACAAGAGTTATCAAGGACTTGGGACAGGTTGCTTATTTACCAATAATTTTGATTCACCACTGATGGTTAAAAATGGTACATTGCATTACAATAATTCAATCGATTGGAAATTTAATTTATAAAATACAAATATGTTTATAGCACAAGCGTTTAAAGTAAAAAACGATTTTTGGAGATATTTAGTAGGGTCTTTGATTCTCTTTTTGGCAGCATCAATTGGTCAAATACCACTCATAGGGGTTGTTTTTTACAAAGCGATGCAAGATGGAATGAATCTGACCGCTATTGATGAGCAGACAATGTATACGATTTTGGAATCAAATTTATTTTTGTTTTTAATGCTCATTTCGTTTGTCGCTGGCATGATCGGTTTGTATTTTGTGGTGAAATATCTACACAATCAAACCTGGGTATCTGTTACAACCGCTAGGAAAAAAATTGACTGGAAACGTATTTGGTTTGCCTTCTTTTTCTGGGGAATTCTGTCTTCAGGTTTGGTGATTCTTGATTATTACATGTCTCCAGAGGATTATGTCCTTAATTTTCAATGGGAACGCTTTGCCATTTTAGCTGTGATCGCAATTTGCTTAATTCCTATTCAGACCAGTTTGGAAGAATATATATTTAGAGGCTATTTAATGCAAGGCTTTGGAATGTTAGCAAAGAATAAATGGTTTCCATTATTGATGACGTCTGTGATTTTTGGAGGTTTACATCTGTTTAATCCGGAAGTGAAAATGCTAGGTTATAGCATTATGGTCTATTATATCGGCACTGGATTGTTTTTGGGCATCATGACCTTGATGGATGAAGGCATGGAGCTTGCACTTGGTTTTCATGCGGCCAATAACTTGTTTACTGCTTTATTGGTCACTGCCGACTGGACTGCTTTTCAAACACATTCGATTCTAAAAGATGTTTCAGAGCCTGAAATAGGTTTTATCGATTTGGTCGTGCCTGTGTTTATCATGTTTCCGATTATATTATTTATTTTTTCAAAAGTTTACAAGTGGACTGATTGGAAAGATAAATTAATTGGAGAGGTTGTGGAGCCACCATTGGACGATTATAAGGTTCTTGAAGAGATTGGAGATTCAACCCATAGAACCGTTTAAATATTTTAAATTTGCACTTATAATAGCGACTAAATTATGACACCTTCTTATAAAAAAATTCATTTAAAATTCAAATTGAATGGCAATAAATATGATCACGATCAGTTAAAAGAAGTGGCTTACAGCTTGATCAAAGAAGGTGAAGCCTACGAAAGAATTACTGGCAATTTTTTGCTCGATTGGCTCGATGAAAAGGAATTTATAAATGTGCAAACATCAGGTTCCACTGGAAAACCAAAAACCATCCAATTGAGCAAGCAAGCTATGGTCAATTCTTGCATTGCTACTGGAAATTATTTAAAGTTAAAACCAGGAAATACGGCTTTGCATTGTTTGCCTTCCAACTTTATTGCAGGTAAAATGATGTTAGTAAGAGCCCTGATTTTAGGGTTGGAAATGGATTTGGCAGAACCGACTTCACAGCCAATTTTCGACTATGACAAGGTCTATAATTTTACGGCCATGTTGCCAATGCAGTTGCAATCTACTTTAAATTATCTACATAATATAAAAATCATTATTGTAGGTGGATCATCTGTTTCAACACATTTGACCGACTTGACGCAATCCATAAAGTCAAAAGTATATGCAACTTACGGAATGACTGAAACGGCGACTCATATTGCCTTAAAACCTTTAAATATTCAATCCAAAGAAGCCTACTTCAAAGTCTTGCCTAAAGTATCAATTTCACAAGACGAACGCGGCTGCTTGGTTATTGATGCACCACAAGTTTCTAAAGAAAAAGTGGTGACGAATGACTTGGTTACCATACATTCACCAACCGAATTTGAATGGTTAGGACGTATTGACAATGTCATCAATTCTGGAGGATTGAAATTGTTTCCAGAGCAAATTGAGGAAAAATTGAAAGGTAAAATCAAGGAACAATTTTTTATTGCTTCGATGCCAGACGCTTTGTTTGGAGAGGAGATCATCATAGTAATCGAAAGTGATTCTGATGCATTAGATCTATCAGTATTTGAAGATTTAAATAAGTTTGAAGTGCCGAAACATGTGTATAATGTTCGAAAATTTAAAATGACCTCTACCGGAAAAATTAAACGTAAGGAAACCTTAAAATTGATCAAATAACCGTTTCACTCATTTAAAAGCCTACTTCACTCATAGGTAGTTTTATAGCAATGGATTGGTTTATAGATTTACTGTAAACTAAAATCAATTATTATGAAATCATTACTACACATCGTCTTTGTATTGTTCTTTTCAATGCAAATGCAAGCACAAGAAAAAATTATAACTGGAATCGTAACATCTTTTGACGGAGCGCCATTGCCAGCAGCTAATGTTATTATTAAAGGCACTTCCAATGGTGTCCAAACAGATTTTGATGGTAAATATTCGATAGTTACAATTAAAGGGAAAATTCTTGTGTTCAGTTATTTAGGATTTATCACTAAAGAAGTTCCTGTAATAGATTCAAGTATTATCAACGTGGTGTTAGATGAAGATTCATCAATAATGAGTGAGGTAGTTGTTACTGCCTTTGGAATTAAAAGAGAAAGTAAATCGATAAGTTATAGTGTTAAAACCGTTACTTCGGAATCGCTTTCAATGAGAAAAAAAGGTAATGATGAGCCTCAATCTGGCCAGTTGACGGCTGGTGAAATTAACGATTTAGAAAAATGGGAAGGATGGTTAAAAGCATTAAAAAGTAAAGACAATTTACAGATTAAAGAAAATTGGAAATTTCATTTGGAAAAGAAAGTTGACATCCATGTTTTAGATTCAAAATCAAGTCCGTTGAATAATATTAAAGTCGCAATCTACAATTCAAAAAATGAACAAATCATGCTTGGCAGAACTGATTTTAATGGAAATGTAACATTATTTAAAGATTTAAACTCCAAAAGTGATTGCGATTTTTATACTGTGCAAATTACTCAAGGGAATCGTGTTATTGGTAAAAAACTTGGCAGTAGTGTAACCAATTTGAAATTTGTTCTAGAAGATCATTTGGCAAGCACAAATCATATTGATGTTATGTTTACAATTGATGCCACAGGTTCTATGGGAGACGAAATAAATTATCTTAAATCTGAATTGAAGGATATTATTGGACGTTTAGATGAAAGCATTGATCAAAAAAGGCTTGCATTAACATTTTATAGAGATCATGGTGATGCCTATTTGGTGAAAGATTTGGATTTCAGTACGGATATTGATAGTGTAAAAGCGTTTTTATCTCAACAATCCGCTGGTGGTGGAGGAGATTATGAAGAGGCGGTTGAAGAAGCTTTAAAAGTTTCTATGTCAAAATCTTGGCACATGGATGCAAAATCAAAATTATTGTTTTTGTTGTTAGATGCGCCGCCACATTATAATCAAGAAAATGTGGAGATCATAAAAAAACAAATAAAAATAGCTCAAGAAAAAGGGATTAAAATAATTCCCATTGTTGCAAGTGGTGCGAATAAAAATGTAGAGTTTTTAATGCGCTATTTTAGTGTGGCAACTAATGGAACGTATGTGTTTTTAACAGATGATAGCGGCATAGGAAATCCGCATATTAAACCAACAACTGATGATTTTAAAGTTGAAAAGCTAAATGATTTGATAGTCAGATTAATTGAAAAATACTCTGGAGTAAATAGTTGATAAAGAAAAAAGAGCGACAGAAAGTCGCTCTTTTTTTTAATTTTATCCTTTTACACCTGCAAAATCCCCAAATTAAATTTCTTCTCAATGGGTGCATGGTTAGCTGCCTCAATTCCCATACTGATCCAAGTTCTTGTATCTAGCGGGTCAATAATGCCATCGGTCCAGATACGTGCCGCAGCATAGTAGGGCGACACTTGTGCGTCATAACGATCTTTAATTTTATTAAATAATTCGTCCTCTTGCTCTTTTGTGATGGTTTCTCCTTTTTTCTTAAGGGAAGCAGTTTCAATTTGAAGCAATACTTTGGCAGCAGAATTTCCACTCATGACTGCAAGTTCAGCACTTGGCCAAGCTACAATTAATCTTGGGTCATAGGCTTTTCCGCACATCGCGTAATTTCCAGCACCATAACTATTTCCAATCACAATGGTGAATTTTGGAACCACAGAATTGCTGACCGCATTCACCATTTTTGCGCCGTCTTTAATAATTCCGCCGTGCTCACTTTTACTACCAACCATAAAACCTGTCACATCTTGTAAGAACACTAAAGGAATTTTTTTCTGATTACAATTAGCAATAAAACGTGTGGCCTTATCTGCAGAATCGTTATAAATGACACCACCAAACTGCAATTCACCGCCTTTGGATTGGCTCCCAGTTTTTATTTTTGTGGTTTTAACTAATTTTCTTTGATTTGCTACGATGCCAACAGCCCAACCATCTATTCTTGCATACGCAGTAATAATAGTTTGTCCATAACCTGCTTTGTATTCATCATATTCAGAATTATCTACCAAACGTTTGATGATTTCATACATATCATATTGATCCGCGCGACTTCTTGGGATGATTCCATAAATGTCTTCGGGGTTTTCTTTTGGCTTTAAGCTTTTAGCACGATTGAATCCAGCTTTATCATAATCCCCAATTTTGTCAATGATATTTTTAATGGTATCGAGTGCGTCTTTGTCATTTTTTGCCTTGTAATCAGTCACACCTGATATTTCACAATGTGTCGTTGCACCACCCAAGGCTTCATTGTCGATGGTTTCACCAATAGCAGCTTTTACCAAATAGCTGCCTGCAAGAAAAATACTTCCCGTTTTGTCGACAATCAAAGCTTCATCACTCATAATTGGCAAATAGGCACCACCTGCCACACAGCTTCCCATAACAGCGGCAATTTGAGTGATTCCCATACTGCTCATAATAGCGTTATTTCTAAAAATACGACCAAAATGCTCTTTGTCTGGAAAAATTTCGTCCTGTAATGGTAGGTAAACGCCGGCGGAATCCACTAGATAAATAATAGGTAATCTATTTTCTATCGCAATTTCTTGTGCTCGTAAATTCTTTTTTCCAGTAATAGGAAACCACGCTCCAGCTTTTACTGTCGCATCATTCGCGACGACCATACATTGCTTTCCTTTCACGTAGCCAATTTTAACTACAACACCTCCAGAAGGGCATCCGCCATGTTCCTCATACATGCCTTCACCCGCAAAAGCAGCAATTTCAATAGATTTTGATTTCGGATCTAACAAATAATTTATACGTTCACGAGCAGTCATTTTGCCTTTTGCCTGATGTTTGTCAATGCTTTTTTGTCCGCCACCAAGTTTCACCTTGGCAAATCGTTGGCGTAAATCTGAAAGAAGTAGTTTATTGTGGTCTTCGTTTTTGTTGAAGTTAAGATCCATTGCTATTGTTTTTGTTCGTTGCTAAAATACAAACTTTAAAAGTCATACGAAAAGCGAAAGTAAGGTTAAAGATTAAAACTTTGTTAATTTGTATGACATGGAAATATATTCCTTGGTAACTAAATTTATTTGTTTTATATTTGGACTACTATTAAGCATATCTTAATAAATTTAAAAAAAATCATCATGAAGAAAATTTTAGCATTTGCAGGAAGTAACAGTTCAGATTCTATAAACAAGCAATTGGCAACATATGCCGCAGGCCTTGTAAAGGACGTCAAAGTGACCATTTTGGATTTGAACGATTTTGATATGCCCATATACAGTAAGGATTTGGAAGCAAACAAAGGAATACCAGAAAACGCAAAGAAATTTCATGAACATATCCAGGAAACTGATGGCATTGTAGTTTCATTGGCTGAAAATAACGGTGCCTATTCTGCAGTTTTTAAAAATCTGTTTGATTGGATGTCTCGTTATGAACAAAAAACCTTTATGGGAAAACCGATGTTATTGATGGCAACTTCACCTGGTGGTAGAGGAGGAACATCTGTTTTGGCAATGGCCCATAGTCGTTTTCCATATCACGATGCGAAGATAGCCTCTGAATTTTCATTACCATTATTCGGCGAAAAATTCACGGATGGAAAAATCACAGATTCGGAGTTTGACGACACTCTTAAAGAAGCAATTAAGGAATTTCAAAAAGAATTATAACATGGAAATAAAACATAAGGACAACGGAAATAAAGGTTCATTCTATGTCGAAATTGATGGAATACAACTAGCCGAAATGACTTATACAGCTGCTGGTCCCGGAAAAATTATTATAGACCATACAGAAGTAAATGAAACATTGAAAGGTCAAGGAATTGGATACAAATTAGTAGATGCTTCGGTAGAATACATGAGAGCTAATAATTTAAAAGCAATTCCTTTATGTCCATTTGCGGCTGCAGTTTTTAAGAAAAAAGGAGAGGAGTTCAATGATGTTAGAGCCTGAAAAAACTGAAAACTGGTACTGAAAACTGAAAGATGGGAGACATTTCAAGAGATATCAATTCGACATTTTCTGATTCAAAAATCAAGGCATTGATAAATATTCTATACACTGCTAATTGGATTACAAGTTTTCAGAACGATTTTTTTAAACCGTTTGGTATTTCACCACAACAGTTTAATATTCTGAAAATATTGAATGGTTCAAAAGAGCCTTTAAAAGTTCAGACCATTAAAGATAGAATGATCGAAAGATCGCCCAATGCCACAAGGTTGATGGACAAACTATGCGATAAACAGCTTATTGAACGAATTCCTTGTCCTGATGATAGACGAGTGGTGCATATAGAAATTACATCTAAAGGAAAAGCATTGTTACAAGATATTTCTGATAATTTTAATGATGAATTGGTTAAAAATATCACGCAACAGGAAGCGCAGCAGTTGAGTGATTTGCTGGATAAAATGCGCTAATCAATTCCTGCAAAAACAGAAATCTCATAAGCGAAAGTAAAGTTTACAATTTCAAACAAAACATAATGATTAACTAAATCAAAAGTCTCTCCTTCCGAGGGATTTTGGGGGGCCTATGAAAACAATTATTCACAAAGCAGACAGCCGAGGATTTGCAGATCATGGATGGTTGCAAGCAAATCATTCATTTAGTTTCGCCAATTATTTTGATAAACAAAAAGTGCAATTTGGAGCGTTAAGGGTTTTGAACGATGACGTCATTGCTCCAAAAATGGGTTTTGGCTCACATCCACACGACAATATGGAAATTATAACCATTCCATTGAGTGGAAGTTTAAAGCATCGTGATAATATGAAAGATGAATGGCAAGTAGTTGAAGCTGGTGAAGTTCAGATTATGTCGGCAGGAACTGGTGTTGTGCATTCAGAAATCAATGGAAGCAATGACAACTATTTGAACTTATTCCAAATATGGATTATACCGAGCAAACGGAATGTAGAACCACGTTATGGCCAAAAGAAGTTTGATCAAGCCGATCGTCATAATCAACTTCAAACGGTTGTATCCTCAATTGATAATCCTATAGATGGCAGTTTGTTAATACATCAAGACGCTAAAATTTCAAGACTAGATTTAATCAAAGACAAATCCTTCGATTATAAGCTTGATGGACGTCAGCAAGGTGTCTATGTCATGACAATTTATGGAAAAATTTCCGTAAATAATAATACTCTTGAACAAAGAGACGCTATCGGAATTATGGAAACTGATGTATTTACAATCACTTCAAATGAAGATTCTGAATTATTATTGATTGAAGTACCAATGCAATAAGAACAATTTAGATCAAGATAAAAAGCATCCAATTCTGGGTGCTTTTTTTAGTTAAAAATCACGATATTTGTAGTTCCCTTAAAAACGAAGATTTATGGCAATGAATAAAAATACAGTATTGGCTTGGGCCACAACCATCATGATAATTGTTGGAATTGGATTGATTGCATTAGGAGCATTCCGTTATTATGAAGTTGCAGGCTATGGTTTCGCGGCAGTAGGAATTGGCTTTTTTGCAATAGCATGGGTATTTAATGCACTTAAAGGTAGAGTCTAATTAGACTACAGTCCGTAATATTCACATGACAGTCAAGTTTTAAAACTTCACAGCAAACAACTAACAAAAACAATAATGAGCGACGATAAAAAAGTAATCTTTTCAATGCGAGGTCTCACAAAGACCTTTAAAGGTGCTGATACACCTGTTTTAAAAAATATACATTTAAGTTTTTTCTATGGAGCCAAAATCGGTATTCTTGGTCTCAATGGTTCCGGTAAATCCACATTATTAAAAATCATTGCTGGAATTGATAAGAACTACCAAGGTGATGTCACCTTTCTTCAGGATTATTCTGTTGGATATCTAGAACAAGAACCACAATTGGACGAAAGCAAAACGGTCATGGAAATTGTGCGTGAAGGCGCTGCTGAAACTGTTGCGATTCTTGATGAATACAATAAAATAAACGATATGTTTGGACTGGAGGAAGTGTATTCCGATCCAGATAAAATGCAAAAGCTGATGGACAAGCAAGCGGTTCTTCAGGATAAAATTGATGCCTCTAACGCTTGGGAACTCGATACTAAATTAGAGATCGCTATGGATGCACTGCGTACACCAGATGGTGACAAGAAAATTTCCGTGTTGTCTGGTGGTGAGAGACGTCGTGTGGCTTTATGTCGATTGCTTTTACAGGAGCCTGACGTTTTGTTGTTGGATGAGCCAACGAATCACTTGGATGCGGAATCTGTACATTGGTTAGAGCAGCATTTATCTCAATACAAAGGAACAATTATAGCTGTAACGCATGATAGATATTTCTTGGATAACGTGGCAGGTTGGATTTTAGAACTCGATAGAGGAGAAGGTATTCCATGGAAAGGAAACTATTCATCTTGGTTAGATCAAAAATCAACACGATTAGCGCAGGAAAGTAAAACAGCTTCCAAACGTCAAAAAACACTGGAGCGTGAGTTGGAGTGGGTCCGTCAAGGAGCAAAAGGTCGTCAAACAAAGCAAAAAGCGCGTTTGAATAATTATGACAAATTGATGAGTCAAGATCAAAAGCAATTGGACGAAAAGTTGGAAATCTACATTCCCAATGGGCCACGTTTAGGAACGAATGTGATTGAAGCCGTTGGTGTTAGCAAAGGTTATGAAGATAAATTACTGTATGATAATCTAAATTTCAATCTACCACAAGCTGGAATCGTCGGAGTTATCGGGCCAAATGGCGCTGGAAAAACAACCATCTTCCGGATGATTATGGGTGAGGAAAATGCCGATAAAGGAGAATTCAAGGTGGGAGATACAGCAAAACTGGCTTATGTAGATCAAAAGCACTCTAATATAGATCCTGAAAAATCAATTTGGCAAAACTTCAGTGACGAACAAGAGTTGGTCATGATGGGTGGAAAACAGGTGAATTCACGAGCTTATTTAAGTCGTTTTAATTTCTCTGGAAGTGAGCAAAACAAGAAGGTGAAATTATTGTCTGGTGGTGAGCGAAACCGTTTACATTTGGCAATGACACTCAAGGAAGAAGGCAACGTGCTGCTTTTAGATGAACCTACCAACGATTTAGATGTTAATACCTTAAGAGCATTGGAAGAAGGTTTGGAAAACTTCGCTGGATGTGCAGTGGTTATTAGTCACGACAGATGGTTTTTGGACAGGATCTGTACACATATTTTGGCTTTTGAAGGCAACTCGGAAGTGTATTTCTTTGAAGGTGGATTCAGCGATTACGAAGAGAACAGAAAGAAACGTTTGGGTGATGTTGCTCCAAAACGAATTAAGTATAAAAAATTGGTTAGATAATTTCTAAACGCAATTGAAATAAAAAATCCTGCATTTGCAGGATTTTTTTTATGATTTATTTTCTAAAGCTTTCAATTTCGTTTTGAGTCTATGTACTTTGTAAATATTCATTACCAATAAAATTAATAATGTAAACACTGCAATAGCTAAAATACTTGTTATTTTAGTCAAATCTTGGTTTGTCGCTTGTTCGAACATGAATAAAAATTTCTGTTAGTAGAGATTATTTATTATCATACAAATGACCGTCTGTAAAATCCTTATAACTTTCATCGACATCAGTTTTAAATGCATCTGACTCCAAGAGACGTTTATTTTCGGCTTTTAATTTGTACATTTTGATGATCGCAATAACGATAAAGATAAGAAAAATTGCTGCAGTGATAATGAGCACAATAGTTAGTTGCATGGTACTCACAATAAGGATTAGGTTGGTTAGATTAAGCATGACTTAATTTTTTTACAATGATTTGGTCATCAAATATACACTTTTAATTTATTAGGTAACTAATTCACCTTAAAAAAGTTATGAAGAATCTTGCAGTTTATCGAATTCTTAAGATGCTGAAAGACTAATTATACCAATCTAACTGTACAACTTCGATATCTGGATTTCCAGAATTTACTTGGCGTTTAAAATTATCAACATCACTTAAGCCTTCTGTTCCTCGATAATGATATGGATACACTTTTTTTGGTTTAAAGTCTAACACGGCGCTTGCAGCACTTTCCACAGTCATCGTATATGGCAGATTCATACACACAAAAGCAATATCAATATCTTTCAGATTCCGCATTTCAGGAATGTCTTCCGTGTCACCAGAGATATAAATTCGTTCCATACCCAAGGTAAGAACGTAACCATTACCACGACCCTTTTCATGATATTTCAAGGCTTCCTCTCTCAAATTATACATTGGAATTGCTTCAACAGTTATTCCACGTAATTGACGCGTTTCACCATTATTCATAATCAAAACTTCTTTGGCATTCAATTTTGGGAGTTTATCTACAACTGCCTTGGGTGCAATAACAGAAGCCTCCGTTAAGTCCAATGCCTTCAAAGTAGCAGCATCTAAATGATCACCGTGAATGTCTGTAAGTAGAACGTAGTTTGGTTTTTTGCTATTCTCAAATTTTTCTGCGCCACCCACAGGATCTACATAAATTACGGCATCTCCATAATTTAAAACCATTGTGGCGTGTTCAATAGGATTTATTTTTAACATTTCGGGTGTGGTCGTCTCATGAAGTTCGTCGGAGACTTCAGATGACATTTCCACAACTTTTTCGGTTTTGTTCTTGCAACTCGATAAAAGTATCAAAGCAGCAACAACTATTAAATTTAAAAATTTCATAATTGATTTTTTGGTTTCCATAAAGATAGTTACATAAAAACAGTTCTCATAAAATTGTAACATTTTTATAACATATGCTACCAATATTTAAGGTGTAATAATTTTCAAACTCATATTTTTTAACGAAATTGCTACACACAAACAAATTGTTCAACACAACATAAAACAAACTACACACTATGGCTGATGATTTTGATTTATTAGAAACTAATTCTAACCAGAAAAATGAAAAAGTGGATGTCAATTGGGGGAAAGCCATTGATACTATGAAATCTAAATTGGCTCAAGAAGACGACCCGGAAGTTCGTCAAAAAATCTTGAATGCCACATTGGATGATGTCGTCGGAATGGCAGAGAAAGATCGAACTACCTTATTGGATGCCATCAAAGATTTGACGGATTACCAAGATGAGGTCGGAATTCTTTTCGAAAAATTCTCTTCATTGAATGCCAAAGAGCAAAAAGTAATTGACGATGCACAAAAAGAATTAGAACGCGCAAGGATTGAACTCGAAGATGCTCAAAACAAGCCAGACACTTGGTGGAACAATCTTTGGGGACGTAAAAGCAAAATAAAAAAGGAAGAACAAGAGTTTGCTGAAGCCGAAAAAGTAAGAGCTGGTGCGGACAACAAAGCAAAAGCTATGTTTCAGGAACGAATTGAAACCGCAGATGTTCAGACATTGTTAAGTGAATTATCGTTCAAATCGCAAGCTGCAGTCTCACGCTTAAAAAATCGTGAGGTCGAAATCAAGGAAGTCGAAGATAAGTTGCAGGTCGCAATTGTGGAGGCCACCAAAAATCACACTCGTGCTTTAGAAAAAAAGAAAGAAGTCGAAGCCAAACTCGAAGAAAACTATGCCTTGCTAAAACAGGCGCGTCAAGAGTTGGAGGAAATCGTTGACAAGCAATCTGCAGATTATGCACAAGCCGTTGGAAAAGTGACAACGATAGAGCAAAAAGTGGAGGAATTGGAGGGACTTAAAAACGCTTACACAACATTGGCAGCGTCAAAAGATAGTTTTGTTCACAAACATAATTTGACCATCAAAGTTTTGACCTCGTTGCGTAGCAATTTGCAAACACATCGCGCCAAGTTAAAATCAGATACTGAAGAGCGTTTGAAATATTACGATGGTTATGTGGTCGCTTTAAAAGCAAGAACCGACCAAGAATTTGCGGCAATTTTGGAGCATTTGGGTGTGAAAACTGATGAACATATCGGCGAAACTTTGGCATCGATGCATACAGCGAGCGCCAAAGCACGTCAAGAAATGATGGAAAACATTCCTGTTCACGAGAAAATCATGCAAGGCGTTTACAGCAGTTATGCTGAAGCTTTGACTGAAATTCGTAGCAAGGATGCTGACATCCAGAAAAATTTTGCAGAGCGTTATGGTATCGATATGAAAGAAATATTTGAAGATTATTATAAAGCAGATTCAAGTGCGCCAGAAGGTTCCGATGGTGCCGGAAAACCAAACCCAAAGCCAGAAGTTGGAGGTGACGATTTGCTGACTTAAAATAGTGAGGGCGTTCCATAAAGCAGTTTTCAGAATAAGGAACACTGCTTTAGGTCGGGCCTGCCTGACGGTAGGCAGGCTTTCGGCAGTCGCTCTCTGCGAGGAGATCCAACATTGCCTCAACCCCTAATGCACCTTGAGAATATTAAGAAAACATTCATTTTAACTTCGTCAAAAGTTGACACTCGCAATATAAACTGCCAACTGTAGACTGTAAACTGAAGACCAAAAAATGTCCATAAACCAAATCGTTACACCTTTAGATTCTGCTTATCTCGACTCAAAAGAGCATTACATCTTTTATCATAAAATGGTGGATTTTGCTTTAAAGGAGTTGATAGTTAGTGTGCAGAAACATAATATTTGCAATGACAAAGAAGTAATATTTTTCAAGCAGTATAGCGACTTGCTTTTATATTCCATCGAAGCTATGCGTGTCAAATACATGTACGATGATGAAGATAACATGAAAGTCGATTTGACCGAATCTGGCTTTCCAAATTATCTGGAATTTCGGTATTTGTTCAACGACCTGTCCTTAAAAGAAAACTACGTCAATAAATTAAAAGATATTGCAGAACTTCAAGAAGAATTTTTAGATCAATTATTAAGAGTGAAGCAGCCGATCAATCGCGCAAAGCTTTTTCAAGCGGCATCTATCGTGTATTATACTTCTGTCGAACAAACCTATATCTATAATCGATTCGTACAAGGAAAAATAATCGACGCGCCAGGCGGAAGCAATGAGAACTATATGACTAGTTGGAGCTTTTTTGATGTTGCCAGCAATAGACCGTTCGTATGTTTCATGTATTTTGATTACCACGGAAAAGACATTAATTCCGAGAAAGAAAAAATCTACGATGTCCTGAAAACAGTTGCGGACCGAGATATGGCATTAGATACGATGGCGTATGCTATTGACCGAAAACTTGTAGATGTGCATCCAAAACATATTAAACGAATTGATTTAGGACCGTTCCATAATGTATTTGCAAAAGACGAAGATGTAGTAACCCACAACATTCTTAAAAGCATAGCTGCAAAAGATATTCCGTTAGAATCCTATGCCATTTCCATGAGAATGGATGAAGTGTTTTCTGGAAGTGAATTTACCGAAGGTGGTTATTTCTCAAAACAGATCCTTCAAAAATGGAGTCGAATGATTGAGCAAAAATACATTTTTGCGCCGCATCGCATCATTCAATTATTATATAGCAAGACACCTGAAATTATGAATGAGCTTGCAAAAGCGCCATTTCAGATTTCTGAATTAAAAATAGATAAAATTTAGTCTTCAGTCGGCAGTCTTCAGTCGGCAGTTGTTGAGAGAATAATTGAAGAGTTTTATTTAATTTAAAAATTATTATTGTTAATAATAGAAGCATTCGTGCAGAAATTCCGAAACGCAATTATGGTTGGATTTTGCTATTGCCTGTGATTATATAGACGAAGCAAAAAGACAAGATTTACAGAAGCAAAGCGAAGAAATAGGGAAACTAATTAACTTTATGATGAACAATCCTGATAAATTTGGATTATAAATAATAAAAAGTATTGCAGCTTCTGTTTTCATGAATCAAATCTGAAGACTGAAGACTGCCAACTGAAGACTTAAAACATGGAACACAACTCAACCTTCCCAATAAAACAGTCCGAACTCGATATGCTTCGTGATGAGGCGACTTCTTATCTCAAAAGTATTCAATGGGAACAAGGACAACGTGCGAAAAACAAAGATAAAGACGCTAAGGACGAATCAATTTTATTGTATTTGTCCAGAGCAAATAATGGTGGGAATTCTGCTGATGTATCCTCGGTTTCAAGGACCATTTTGGAACTTAAAAAACGACTCTTACCAGATTCTGTAGCAATTCCGTTGCATCTCAATCAAACCTTGTATGCGGTCCAAGAAGGAATCACTTTGGGCATTTGGATTAAAGATAGTTATTACGATGCTTCTGGTTTGTCGAGTTTGAATGAGCGAAAAGTGACATTAGATAACAATGGAAAACGTGAGTATGAAAGCAAAATGCACACTGCGACAGCATTTATGTTGTTTTCGGCAGCATATAATATTTTGCATAATCTTAAATCCACTGCTTCTGATGATTTGAGCGTGATGAAGCAAAAGTTTGCAGGAATTCCTGAAGTGTCTTTGACTTCTCCTTTAAAAGGAATTTCGTGCGCACTTTTTTATTACGATAAATATTTAGGACATCCAGACATTATCAAAAGTGATCAAGATGTTGCTGATTTTACAGTCGTCTATTTTGAAGCACTGATTGACGAAATCCAAATGCGGAAAAGCACTTTGGAATATCAAGAAACCATTCTCGATAGAACGTATAAACTTGAAAAATCTGAATTTGCCATTTCGGGTTGGAACAATGTGTTTTCGGGAACCGCAAAAAGCATCGAATTCAATAAAGTTTTGTTCGAACAAATCGTTGGAAACAAGGATGCCAAACATTTTGCACGTCGTTTGACCGAACGGATGTTGAGCTATGATTTTACGGCCAAAAAAAATCCGTTTCAAGAACTGGGAGGATTTATGCCCGTTTTTATGGGCTACGGAATTCCAGGAACTGGAAAAAGTATGTTGATTGCAGCCATTGCCACACGTTTGAAAGAACACAGTGATAATCTGGACATTCCTTTTTTGTTTCATCCAATGCCAGACACGTTGATTTCAACCTTTCAAGGTGGATCTGCGGAAAAAATGGTGGAATGGATGAAACCTTTGCAAGATCCATCAAAATTGATTTTCGCACCCATCGATGATGCAGAAAATAATTTGCAGGAAAGAACTGCCCAAGGTGTTTCCGCTGGTGTCAAGGAAGTGATTGGTGTGTTTTTAAGATATACCGAAGGCGCTTACGCTGTCAACTATGGCAACAGTTCCATTGGTTTGTTTACCAATCTTCCGGAAATGCTGGATAAAGCCGTGATTTCGCGTGTCCAAGGACGTTTCAAGATTGATGGTGCACGAACTGAACATGACTTTTTGGATCAAGATTATTTGTGGTGGCGAAAATTGGAAGGCACCATGCCTGATTTTATCAACATGAAAAACCCTGATAATTATTCCTATTTGAGCGACCAAAAAGTCGCTAAAAATATGGGGGAAATCTTGAATATTGTTGAAAAACCTTCCGAAGAACGTGTGTCAGAGGTTTATGATAAAGTGGAGAATCAATTTAAAACGAATGATCATTTGTTTTATGCCAATTTGTATCAAGAAATGCAAAAGGCATTTCCGTTTTTCTCGTCACGTGATGTGAGAAATATTCAATCTGCAATTTCCCTACGATTGACCGATTTTGATTTAGAGCCTTCTTGGTTTGAGAATCCAGAAGTGTATTTCAAGCAGAATTACGAAACCAAATTTAATATGCTTCAAGAACTAATGCGTGCTAATATGAAAGGATTGAATTTCTCTGATATTAGAAGACAGGAAGTGGTCAGATATTTAGATAACGTAGCAACCATTGCTGATACTGACTTTAAACGTCAAGTGGATTCGAGACTCAATCAGTTGAATGTTGAGACAGAGGCAAGAAAAAAGTTTGGTGATGCTTAACGAACGACTAAAAAATATAACCAAAAAAATCCTCTCCAAAGCTTGGGCGACTTTATATGAAATCGATTACGATTACCAGTTTAAAGACGGAAGTTGGAAACGAATTTCAAGAGAAAGCTACGACAGAGGAAGGGGTGCCTGCATTTTGCTATACAATAAAGAAAAGGGAACGGTTATTTTGACAAAACAATTCAGAATGCCACCTTACCAAAACAATGAACAAGATGGTATGTTGATTGAAGCCTGCGCAGGAGCGATCGATAAAAACGAATCTCCTGAAGCCACTATTATTCGAGAAACCGAGGAAGAAGTGGGTTATAAATTAAAGAATGTAATGCAAGTGATGGAAGCCTACACATCACCAGGAGCATTGACAGAAAAAATGTATTTTTTTGTGGCATCGTATTCAGAGAAGATGAAACTCCATAATGGCGGCGGCGTTGAAACTGAAAACGAGGAGATAGAAGTACTGGAACTTCCGTTTAAACAAACACTTAAAATGACCGAATCTGGCGAAATTAAGGATGCGAAAACAATTATTTTGTTGCAATATGCGCAGATTCATGGATTGTTATAATTTAAAATTGAATCATTAAACTATGGACACCCCTTCAGAAATTGTCATTGAGAAGAAACCATCACCTGCTCTTGGTCTTCAAGATTATTTGTCCATCGGTTATGTCTTTTTATTGATTTTGGGTGTTTGTCATGAAACGATTTATTATAAGTTTTTGGGCATAAATATTTTAGATTACTCGTCGGTTTTAGATGTACTGATAAGTCCTATATCGGTAATGTCTGGAAACTTGCTTTTAGGCTTGGCTGTCTTGGCTGTCATGCTTTTAGGATATGGTTACGTGAAGTTGCTACCTAGATATTACAAGTGGCTGGGAACCAAAAAGAAATATCAAGAAGGTAAAAATAAATTGAAATTAGAAAAAGCGAACGATATGGTTAAAAGCAAAAATGGCCCACTAATCATGAGCTCCTTTTACATTTTTTGTGTGTTTATAGGTTTGGGAATTGGTCGTGGTCAGAAAGTAAATCGAATCCTTGACGAAAAAGAAATTACATTAACGCACATAATCACTTTCGATAGTGGCGACACACAAAAAATAAGGATGCTCGGAAAAAATAGTCTGTATGTTTTTTATGTTACAGCTGCCAAAGAAGAGGTATCAATCGCTCCAATTGAGGGCAATATCAAGTTATTTCAAAAATTGAAAGAAGATTGAAATAAAATTAAATAGAAGAAAGTAATTTTTACTATCAAATGAACAAATTAAAAGAGGCACACTTGTATCGAGACGAACTCATTCCAGTCAGTGGAAAACTTGTGGATCGTTATAATGAATGTCTGATAAAGTTAGGATTAGAACCCACCAAACTCACGTCGTTTTCTGTTGACGGCATTGGTTGGAGTCCAGAAATCGCTGAAGAAAAGAATGTCATTCATTATTTGAACAATGGAGAAGCTAATCCAAGCGGCATCATCATTACACCTTTGCAATACCGTAAACCGGTTTACAATCCATTCCATTCTTTTGACAGAGATATGATGCAGCATATTTTTCACACACATCGCGAAAAAATCAACGATATCACAAGAGATTGTGCAATTTGTATTGATTTTGACCAGCGAATCGACACCTTTTATGAACCTTTAGATGTGTTGAAATATAATAAAATATCCATCAATTTTAAGCTTATCAATAATCTTGATAAAGTTCAAAAAGAGCAATTGCAGCTGATTGAAACCTTTAAGAAAGGGAATAATTTTATTGATGAAAGACTTCATCAAAAATTATTGACATCGGCCAAAACCTATGGCGATTTAAGAAATCGCGATTTAACCTTGCATGAATTGCAATTCAAAACCGATTCATTTTATACAAAAGCATTTAATGGTGTGTACGTGCTTCGTGATTTTATTACGCCAATTGTGGTGTTTGAGGATGAAAAATGGTATCAGGAAGCAATTAAGGACACGATTCATGAAGTTTTGATCTATCATATTTCACAACCAGAATTGATGGATAAACTGCGTGATCACGTCATTATTGAATACGATTTGGAAGACGTTGTAAAGACGCCGCGTTATGATAGAATTAAAAAATTTATGTTCAGTCAATGTTTGAAGGCAACCACAAATCCTATAAAAAACATTCTTGAAGACAGAGTGTTGTTCAAAAGTTACCTGAACAAACTAGACATTGAAACCCGTAAAAAAGTGATGAGTGTGGAGCTTTATATTGAAAAGATGGAAACCAGCAATCAATACAAAATCAATGATATTGTCGATTTGAAATTATTTGAAGCACTTCACAAACCTCATTCGTCTTTGAATGTAAAACATCAGGATTTAATTTGGAAACTGCTCATTAATATTTCGACATTGGATGTCTTGTTTTTGTATTGGTACGATAAGGAAGAATTTTATAAAATCTATGAAACATGGGATGGTTCCTTACAAGATTGGGTAATTGAAGTGATTCGTAACAATATTTGAAAATATTAGACTAATTTTATAGGGACATCATTTCAATATAAACAACCAAAACCATGACTTTAGAAATAATCGCATTTATCAGCTCAATTCTATTCGGAATCTTGTTGTACTGGCGTGAATCCACAGGCAACGCAATGTATCGTTTTTTCAACAGAATGATGTATTCAAAAAAGTTACAAATGTCACCGCAAGACCCAACGGGCTTTTTCTATCAACAAAAATTTATTTTGAGATTGGTATTTGTATCTGCAATTATCCTCGTGGGAATAGTTATTACCAGGATTTTGATTCCTATTGATCTTGTGGTCATTTCCATATTTGCCTCGATGATTGTGGGAACACTATTAGGAACATATCTCGGCGGTTTTATCCTCAAATCCGAAAAAGTCATCGATGAACAAAGTGATTCATTTGAAAAAAAATTTGATCACGCCATTGAACAGGGTCGTGATTTCATTCAGGATATTTCAACTCGCCAACCTAAAGTGATTGAAGAAGCGGAAAAGGAAATCGAAAAAGACCCGAATGAAAAAAGTGCGAGGGAACGGTTGAAGGATAAAGGGTTATTGTGATTGACGAATAACGATTGATGATTTTTGAAGTAAAAAACAACTAACTCAACATCATACCATGCTAAAAAACTATTGGAATAGAGGCAGAAAACAAAAAACCATAACCATCATCGGAAGCATCATTATTTTGTTGCTTTTATTCTTCCTTCGTGATGATTATCAACCATTTTTATTGTTCATTAGAAAATTCATTTTCGTGATTTTGATGGTTGGCATCTTTTTATTCTTTGGGTTAAGAGCGTTTAGAAGTTCTGCAAGTACAGGCAGAAGACTTGGAATCTTAGGGTTATTAATTGTTTTTATTGGATTGTTGTATATCATTGGATGGCATTTTAAGATGTACGATTATATGAAAACTTATAATGTTTTTAATAATCTAAATCGTGTTGAAATCAATCAATTGCCTTTGACTCAAAACGAACGGATACAACCATTGCAGAATATCTTTTCAATGGCCAATGAATCTGTTGGTGAGACCAAAGATGTGTCTTTGCCGCATTTAGTTCGTGTAGACGGTGAAAACAAATGGACCATGGCAATTCAACCTTCGGAGAAATACACCATGCAACAAATTAGTGACAATACCGAAGAAGTATTTGCCGTGTCGAGTACGTCACCCTTCCCACGTTTTTCAAGTGAGAATAGAATTCCTGTTGTTTTTTCAATTGGCGAATCCTTGAAATTTAGTCGCAATACTTACAATGCAGTTGTACAACGTTTCAATTTATTTCAATTGTTCACAATGGAACCTAGCGACACGTTTTATATGAAAAACGATTCAGGTCAATGGGTGGAAGTGGTCAGTCTAATCAAATGGAAAGGCTTCTTTTTTCCATATCCTTCTTTTGGAGGTGTTATGGTCATTGAAAATGGCGAGCACGATTTTAATGACTATGTTGAACGTGTTTTGATAGGAAAAGGAACATACATCAGTCCCGAAGAAATGAAAAATTATCCATTCTTGACAAAACAAAACACTTTGTCAGAAAAAGTATCCAGATTGGAAGCTGAATCTCTCAAGTTTCTAGGTGGATTCACCGACCCATTACCTTGGAAGATGGAAACAGCCGTAAAAATTCCTGATTTGCCAGACGACCAAAACCAACAACCATTTGTGACAGATTTTAACTTTTCTGGAGTAGATAATACCGCATTCAGTGGACTTTATCATTGGTTTGGACTTGAGCCAATCGGGGATGAACGAACCAGTTTGACCTATAGTGTCTTCATTCCTGCAGATGGAACACACAAACTCTATTATTACGACCACGCAGCGAAAAAAGAAGGAATGGCAGGTGTGACTGCAATGCCTCTAAAAATGATTGAATCTCGGAAAGAATTTGATTGGTCAGTCAACAAACCTGTGGAATTTAGGCCCTATATCAAAGATATTGCGGGCAGACGACGTATGTTCTTTCTAGGAACCGTGTCAGCCGTTAAAGATGATTCTGCAAAATTTGATGGTTCGGCAACTCCGGATTTGGCATTAATTGACAGCGAATATCGCGACGTCATTTGGATAGACGTCAAACACCCAAGTCAATGGGACAAATCTGTTTATGACCAACTGAATGAAGCTTGGCGCGCAAGCGAAGGGATTGGTTATTTTTATGATGAAGATAAAAAAGAGGATATTGATTTGATGCAAAAAGAAATGGATTCCATTCGTTCCATTCCTAAAGTGAATGAGAATGCAACAGAAATTGATAAACTGCAACGCCAGATTGATTCTCTGAAGTCGGTTGGTGGGAATTGAGCTATTATCCTTTAATCACTAAAAAAATTGGTAAGGTTATTTTAAGTTTAATTCCATTTTAATATTCCCACGCTTATATGGTGAATTCTCTTCAACAGGAATTTCAATAAAACCAAATTTTCGATACATATAGATCGCGTTTTTCAATTTGGTATTAGAGTAAAGCATAAGACCTATGAAAATTTTGTTCCTGTGCAAAATCAATACAATACTGCAACAGTTTTTGTCCAATTTTCAAACCTCGATGCTTGGGAAGAACAGCCATTTTGGTCAATTCAAAAAAGTTTTCATCTTTTGTAGGCATTAGAGCGACCGTACCGACGATGTCATTATCTAATTTGGCAAAAAACATATGTCCACCTTTATCGATAATATAGCGTTCTGGTTTGCTCAAAACCTCCTCATCAAAAGGTTCGACGTAGAAATGAGTCTAAAGCCATTCGATATTTAAATTATAGAAATTTTTGGAAAAGGCTTTGTTGAAAGAATGATTTCAAGTTTCATTATATCTAAAAGGTAAGATAGCTGATTAAAAGGGCTGTAACCAAAGAGAGTAAAACGGCTAACATCGAAAGTGTACGACTTTCCGTCTTTTTCGAAATAAATCGATAAACTACAATCAAAGGTACGATACTCCCGATTAGAATCATGGGAATGGAAATTAGTTCCATGATTGCTTTTAAACTTTCATTTTCCCACTTATTAATGAATACATAATTCATAAAAAGTATGTATATCAATACAATTGTACTGGCTAAAAACAGCCATAAGTCGATGCGATATTGTTTTTTATTTCTCATAATTTTTTTGATGTGCTCTCATAAAATCGGTAACTAAATAGGTTATTAATTTACCTACTTTCATTTCAGTTTCAGCAGTTGGAGCTGCTTCACAAATGTGCAAATATTTTACATTTTTTTCTTTCCCAAAATGATTGACAAAGGTTCGTGCTTTTTCAACACTAAATCCGCTCGGTGTCATGGCGCTACTCGGAACATTTTTAATAGCGTCACAGTCAATTTCAATTCCGAAGGGATTATCTGAAACAAACTCCGATGCACGCTCCAATTCTGGTTTAAAAGCGATTTCATTTCTCACGGCCAGCGCTTCATACGTGTTGTATTTAATGGCCTTAATCTTGTCTAGTGTTTTGAAAAGATGTTCGGAAGTGTAATTTTCGTGCAAACCAAAGATGAAATAATTTTTCAGGAATCCTTCCGCATACGCGTAACTAAAACCATTTCCACTATGCCTGCCTTCTTCAGCTCTAAAATCTGAATGTGCATCAAAATTGACCACATTAATAGGTTTTTTTAAAGCCAAAGCAGTTCCTTTGATAGTTCCGTAGGAATTGTTATGGCCGCCTCCAATCACAATAGGAATCTTACCTGCTTTCACTACTTGATGGACCAAATCAGAAACGTAGGCATCTATTTTAGAAACCTTTTTTCTTGCCTTATTAATGTCTTTTTTATTGGATGCATCATAGGATTTGGCTTTTTCCATTTCTTTTGAAAATTCCAGATGTCCGAGAATCAGCACTTTTTTAGCATTGGTGGCTGCGTTACTTTGAATATTTAACAAAACTTTTAGAAATGAACTCCAAGCCCTTGCTGTGCCTCGGTTTCCGTAGTTCGCAAACACACCAATATCCTCATTAATTCCAAATATGACGTAAGCAACATCTAAATTTAATATGGAATCGTATATATTGTTAGAATCTGGGAGCAATTGCACGTGTTCTCCAAATTTGGATTCATTGGTTCGAGTTTTTAAGATTGATTTTAAATCAGTCTCTTTAAATAGAATAAGTTTATCCATTGTGGAATTTTATTAACTTTGTTGTCATAAAAATACAGTTAATTACACCCAACTTCAAAAAAATTAAATTAAAAACCAGTAAAACTAAAAGAAACAACTTATGGAAAATAGTAACAATAAAGGTACAGGACTTAAAATTGCGTTAGGAATTTTATTGGCCTTATTTTTAGGAACAGGATTTTATACCTCGAAACTTTATAATGAGAAAAAAGAAACCGAAGCGACGCTTGTAAAAGAAAAACAACAAGTGATGACGGACTTGAACAATATGGCAAAGCAATATGATATTGTCATTGGTGAGAACGAAGCGGCAAATCAAGATTTGGTGGAAGCTAGAGGTCGTATTGTTGGATTAATGGATTCTTTGAAAGTATCTCAAAACAGTGTGTCAAGTCTTTGGAATTACAAAAAGAAATATTTGTCATTGCAAGAAGAAATGAATGCTTTATTGACCGAGAACGACCGATTAAAAATTGAAAATTCGTTATTGGCAACTTCTCTTGATAGTACAAATGTGAAATTGGCAGAACGTACCATGTTTACGGATTCATTGTTAATTCAAAATACTGAAATTTCAAATGTATTAGAAAGTGCTGCGGTACTTCAAACAGTAGGATTGAAGGCTTTTGGTGTGATCGAAAGAAGTTCAGGAAAGTTGATTCCAACAGAGAGAGCTAGTAGAAGTGATAAAATTAGAGTTTGTTACACCGTTGCAAAAAACACATTGGTCGGCGCTGGAGACAAAGAATTATATGTGCAGGTTACAGATGCCAAAGGGAATATTTTGGGAGCCAATGAGCAAATATCTGTAGGTGAAGACATGGTAAATTACAGTATCGTCAGTAAATTTAACTATGAGAACAGAAGTTTAAATATTTGTGAGTTTGTTGCTCCAAGTGGTGATTTTCAAGAAGGAACTTACACAGTGAACATTTTTAACAAGAAAGAAATGGTTTCTACGACCGAATTCACATTGAAATAATAGAAAATTTTAAATTTTTAAAGAAGCCCGAAAGTTAACTTTTGGGCTTTTTTAGTTTACAATCTGTCCGTTAATGATCACTTGGTCAATAAGATCATCTCCAAAAGAATAAGGAAGATTGTTGTAGCTTGAAATTTCTTTGGTAATTATCAAATTTGCTTTTTTTCCTCTACAAATGCTTCCATATTGATTGGAAATTCCCATAGCATAAGCACCATTGATAGTTGCCGCATTAATGGCTTCTTCTGGTGTCATTTTCATCTTTATGCAGGCTGTACTAACGACAAAATTCATATTGCCGCTAGGCGTAGAACCTGGATTGTAATCTGAAGCTAATGCCAATGGCAAACCAGCGTCCATGATTTTTCTCGCAGGCGTGTACGGAATGCTCAAAAAATAGGAACAAGAAGGTAGGGCAACAGGTATTGTATCCGATGTTTTGAGAGCGTCTATATCGTCATCTGTCAGTTCTTCTAAATGGTCAACTGAAAGTGCATTGTGCCTGACACCAAGTGCCACACCACCAAAAGCATTGAACTGATTCACATGAATCTTCGGAATCATTCCATGTTCAACACCAGCTTTGAGGACACGATCTGTATCGTCTAAATCAAAATAGCCTTTTTCACAAAACACATCGATGTAATCGGCAAGATGTTCTTTTGCCACTTCAGGAATCATTTCATTCACCACCAAATCAATAAATGCTGATGTATTGTCTTTATATTCCTTTGGAATCGCATGTGCTGCGAGTAAAGTTGCTTTGATCTTAATATTTGATTCTTTGTTCAGTCTTTTGATGACTCGAAGCATTTTTAATTCAGCTTCTGCTGTTAGGCCATAGCCGGATTTTATTTCTAAAGCGCCAGTTCCTAATTTGATGACGTTATTTAGGCGTTTTAAGGATTGTTCAAATAGATCATCTTCGCTGGTATCTTGTAAAGTTTGTGCTGAATTTAAAATACCACCACCACGATTTGCAATGTCTTCATAACTCAATCCATTGATTCGATCCACGAATTCTTGAGACCGATCTCCAGCAAACACAATATGAGAATGAGAATCGCACCAAGTTGGTAAAACGATCTTTCCTGTAGCATCAATAGTCTCGTCCGTCTCATAGCCAGGATAATCCTCCATACGTCCAAACTCTACAATGGTATCATGCTCGATAAGTACATAGGCGTTCTTCAAGGTTGGAAGAATTTTCATGTCACTTCCTTTGACGATTGTAATGTTGGTATCCCTTACTTGAAGGAGTTCTTTGATGTTGATGATAAGTATTGACATAATTTTGATTCTGAATTTACAACCTTATTATTCCTTAACGAATTTGAATGATCTCTTTGAATTTTCAAATTTGATGATATAAATTCCGGCAGCAAAACTTGAGACATCCAGGGATTGATTCATTTCCAGCGTTTTATTGACCATGATTTTACCTAAAGCGTCAAAAACAGAAATAGTCATGCTATTAGTGATACCTTTAAAATAGAGTTCATCAGTTGTTGGGTTTGGAAATATACTAATAGTGTCCGAATTGTTGTCTTCCATTCCTAAAACAATCAGTTGGTTGTTAAACACATTTACCTTGTCATCTGCATAGGCAATGGTTGCGATGTCCAAATCACCATCGTTTTCAAAATCCTCAAATGCAATGGTATAGGCTTGACGTTGTGTGGCATCTATGACCACTTCAGAGTCAAAACCACCACTTCCATTATTTTTATACCATACGATATCATTACCACCACCAGAAGTTGCGCTGGTCAACACAAAATCAGGAAAACCGTCATTGTCTAAATCTTGTAAATCCAAACACGCAGGATTGGCTATGCTCGTAGACAAAATTGTTTCGACATATGATGCTGTTCCTGGAGTTATTTCGGTTCTTTTAAAATAAGAAGGACTTCCTGTAATATCAGTAACCAAGATATCTCGACTGTTATCACCATCAATATCTTCTGCCATAACGCTAAAGATGTAATCTTTTGTATTCACAGCAACAGGGTTTGTGTCTGCCGTAAAAACTCCACTTCCGTCGTTATAGAATACTTCGATTCTACAATCATTAGGTGTACCGTAGGCTACTGCATTTGCTATGACGCTGTCAATGTCACCATCACCGTCGATGTCATCCATAGCATATGCGCCTGGACTTAGGATCGTATTGTTTACGATGTTCTTTGGTCCAAAAACACCAGAACCATTATTGGCAAACCATACGACTTCATTACCAGTATAGGATGAGACAGAAACGTCCAAAGTACCATCGGCATCAATATTTCGAATGTACACTTGGCTGGGACCACTTAAGTCTGACGAAATCATTTGTTCACTACCAAAATTGCCCAAACCATCATTTGCAAACCAAACCAATTTATCATCATTGTAAGAAGTCGTTACGACGTCATTAAAGCCATCACCATTGATATCTCCGATGGCAACACCACCTGCATTATTGAGCGTGGCAAAGGCTGGTAGTTGAAGAATGAAATTACCCATACCATCATTTTTTAACCAAAAAACCGAATTGCCTAAAGTTGTACTAACCACCAAATCTGGAAAGTTGTCGTTATCAATCAAACCAGATTTGATATTATAAGGAGCGTTCCCGCCGGGTAAAGGAAGTGCAATTGATTGTGTTTTTGTAAAGCTGGTTTGGGAAAAAAGCGATATGCTAAACAAGCCCGCAAATAATGTAAGGAAAATGGTTTTTTTCATAATCAATGTATACATGTTTAAAATAGAAAAGCAGATGAATGAGGTTCACCTGCTTTTTAAATAAGGTCAGGTAACATATTATTGTTTGATGAATTTGAACGTCTTATCAGTGCCTTCAAATGTCATTAAATATATGCCATTTTCAAGGTGTGATACATCTAATGTTTGATTTCTATTGATGGATGATTCTAAAACCAATTTTCCAACACTATCGAACACAGAAACGCTTACTGAATTCGTAAGTCCTTTAAAGTTAAGTGAGTTTTTTGCAGGGTTTGGATACACAGAAAGGCCATCTGTTGATGCTTCAGAAACGCCTAACACAATCAATTGATTTTCAAACCATTCTACGGTATCACTGGAATTACCAATAGCTGCAACATCTCTATCTCCATCAGAATCGAAATCCTCAACAGTGATGTCATATGATATATGATTATTATTTACTATTCTTACAGCTGTAGAGCTTGGATTGGCGTTGCTAGCTCCTTGAAAATAGACAATCGCATCATTGATGACGCCTCCATCTGTGACGATCACATCGTTGAACGAATCGTTATCTATATCTACAACAACGGCTCGTGCAGGATTTCTAATGATAGTGTTATTTGAAATTATGTTTTCCGTTGACGGGCCGTTTTTTGTTTTGTTGTACCAAGCGACATCTCCAGATGTAAAATCTACTTTCACGACATCCAAATTGCCATCGTTGTTGACATCTGCAAATGAAACGTCAAATAAAAAACTATTACCTGTAGAAACAGAAACTGCATCTTTTATCCAAGATACAGTCATAGTACCGCTTTCAACATATTGATTGTAGTAGATTTCAATACTTTGGGAAGTCGCAAATCCTACAACTGCATCCAAATCGCCGTCATTGTCAAAATCAGCGAGGTCGATATAATAAGTGCCATCCGTGCCACCATTTTCAATATCTGATTCCATGGTAAAATTTCCAGCACCGTCACCTGAATACCATACAGTTTTGTTATCTGTGAATGACATGGTCGCCAAATCGATATTGCCATCATTATTGATGTCTCCTGCAACAACTTGCCCTGGTGCGGCAATCATATTGTCAACTGCAACTTCTGCTCCAAAACCACCTGCACCATCACTTAAATAATAAACTAATTTATCTTGAAGCACAGAAGTTGCAACGATATCGAGACCAAACTGTCCATCAATATCAGCTACTATAAGTCCATCAACCCACAAAATAGTAGAAGAGACTATAGGTTGTATTGTGAAATTGCCCATACCGTCATTCTTATACCATTTGATATAATCTTGTTCCGGAACATTGTTATTATAATTGTAAGTGGCCATGACAATGTCTACAAAACCATCACCATCGAGATCACCTGAAGCAATTTCGTATGGTTCTTCTCCAGTATTTGGATCTATAGTTTGTACCGTTGAAAATGGTTGTGCGTAGCTTAAAGTACTTACACAAATAAGCAGTAAAGTATTGAGTAGAATTTTTTTCATGAAATTATTTTTATTTACTAAAATATTGATTTTTATTAATTTATGGACATTTATAATTTCAAACCATATCTTCAGGCTTTACCCATGCATCATAATCTTCAGCAGTTACATACCCTAAATTGACAGCTTCTTCTTTTAGGGTAGTACCATTAGTATGGGCGGTGTTCGCTATTTCAGCAGCTTTATAATAACCAATTTTAGTATTGAGAGCGGTCACCAACATCAAGGAATCGTTTAAAAGTTGCTTGATGACATTATGGTTGGGTTCAATGCCTTTCGCACAATGTTCATCAAAACTAATGCATGCATCTCCTAATAATTGAGCCGATTGCAGCACATTTGATGCCATCATAGGTTTAAAAACATTTAATTCATAATGTCCTTGAGTGCCACCTACAGTTACAGCAACGTCATTCCCCATTACCTGTGCACAAACCATCGTTAATGCTTCACATTGCGTAGGATTCACTTTCCCTGGCATAATGGAGCTTCCTGGCTCGTTTGCGGGGATGATAATTTCTCCAATGCCACTTCTTGGCCCAGAAGCCATCATACGGATATCATTTGCAATTTTATTTAAACTAACAGCCAATTGCTTTAAAGCGCCATGTGTCTCTACAAGCGCATCATGTGCAGCTAATGCTTCAAATTTGTTAGGTGCAGTTATAAACGGCAATTCCGTAAATTTTGCAATGTAATCAGCTACACGTTTCGAATATCCTTTCGGAGTGTTTAAGCCTGTACCGACTGCGGTTCCTCCGAGTGCTAATTCGCTTAAATGTGGCAACGTGTTTTGTAAAGCTTTTATACCATGGTCTAATTGTGCGACGTAGCCCGAAATTTCTTGCCCTAATGTTATCGGTGTCGCATCCATCAAATGGGTTCGTCCAATCTTCACGACATCTTTAAAGTCGTTTGATTTTTTATGAAGTGTATTTCTTAATTGAATTACACCATGCATCGTATTGTCTACTATTTTTTTATAAATGGCAATGTGCATGCCTGTCGGAAACGTATCGTTTGAGGATTGAGATTTGTTTACATCATCATTGGCCTTAAGTACAGGTTCGCCTTCACCAATTTTTTTACCTGCCAATTGTTGTGCCCGGTTGGCAATGACTTCGTTGACATTCATGTTACTCTGTGTGCCAGATCCTGTCTGCCAAATTACGAGTGGAAACTGATCGTCATGCTTTCCTTCCAAAATTTCATCGCATACCTGCGCAATTAAATCACGTTTCTCGACACTCAAACCAGCTAAATCAAAATTTGTAAAGGCTGCTGCTTTTTTGAGATAGGCAAAACCATAGATAATTTCAAGAGGCATGGATGCTGAAGGTCCAATTTTAAAGTTGTTACGGGAACGTTCTGTCTGCGCGCCCCAAAGTTTATCAGCCGGGACTTTAACGTCACCCATCGTATCTTTTTCTATTCTGTAATCCATAAAGTGTGATAATTGTAGTATATGACAAAGTTAGGATATTTTAGCGTTTTTAGCCTTTATAGAACATCAGATTTTTAATTCTTCTGCTTTTGCAATTTTCGATTGCTCAAACGTATCTTCGCATTCATTTTCCGCTTGCGTTCTTTTTTAGCATTTTTATCCTGAAGAAGTTGCACATAGAATTTTGAACCTGCATTGTCAAAAGTTGTTTTTTCAGGTAACGTAAGTCCATCATTGTTTTTGAGATTTTTCCACGGCAAGGATAGCCAGACATCTACGTATTCATTGAATTTTATTTTGCCTTCCGCAAAAAGATGAATGGCAGAGGACTGTATTTCCGTTTGAGGAATAATAAGTACGCCATCTTCAATTTTGAAGGTTTGTACGATGGGTCTGAATCGTAGATTTTTAAAACGTTCATCCTTCATCAAAACAGTATTTTCCATTACTGGTCTGTAGTTATAGAGTTCTAAATCCTTAATATCTACTTGAAGAAAGCCATTTAAGGAATTCATGTTCAAATTTCCATTAGGCTGTAGTATACCAACGGCATCAATGGTGAGGTTTAGCATACCTTCAATTCTATCGGCGTTCTTTAAGTCTTCATTTTTGAAGTAATCGAGTCGTGTTACCAACTCATTGAGATTTATTTCCTTCGCATGCATTTTAATGTCCACAGGAATGTCGGTTAGATGAGTCATCCCAACTTCAATGTCCATTTCAACTGAACCTTCACGAAAATTAAATTGTGTGTCTTCCATTTTGAGATCACCATCTAGGTCAAAGTATAAATCCAGACCTAGTTTAGTCAAATCTATTTTTTCATGTCGCAAGGTGTCAATCTCTACAGTTATGGAAGGGTAAAATGATCCATAGATATCATTCAAGGCTTGTTTCAATGTTTTGAGATCGATATCATTTGTTTCCTTTGTTTGATTATTCAGAGTTGAATTTTCTAAAAACGTTTCAATGTCTGCTGTGTCTAAATAGGGTGAATAGATTGAAAAAGTAGAACTATGAAGCGTTTGTTCTAGTGAAGGATTGATAAAATCTGAAAAATTGTCAATAGTTCCTGAAAACGCAATAGAGCTTTTTCCTGGTAGTTTGATGTCAAATGTTTTCAGTGAAGCGACATCATCATTGATTTCCACATGCAAACTATCTACTGGGATTTGTAAGTTCGCAGCATTGTAATCAATTCTGGTATTGCTTAATTTTAGATTGCCATAGGTTTTAGCATTCAGAATATCCAGATCTTCGGCTTGTGCTTTGTAAATTCCCTGGAATTCAAAATCACCTGAATTGAATATGAAGTTGTTGGTTTTTAAATAATTATTCAAATTTTCTGATCTCCCTTTCACATCAATATCAAACTCAAGATCAAAAGGGTTCCCACTGTTTAAATCTTCAGTACTGCTATGCGCATTGATACTACCATTGATAGAGGCGACGGTTTCTTTGTATTTCAAGTTGAGATGGTCCAATTTTAGTATAGAATCATTTTCAAAATAGAGTAGGGCTTTGATGTTTTCTGTAATCAGCCCATCATAGAGAAGTGAGTCAACCGCCAACTCAATTTCTGGATTGAATTTATTTATGTCTTCAAATATTCTGTGGAGTGCTTTTTTTGTTCTGGTATTTGCAACTTTATCCTCGTTTTTAAAGGATTTTATAGTTGATAACAACTCGTCACCATCCATAAAAGGAGCTTCTATTTTTAACGTAATAGAGCCTGATTCATTTAAGTCATCCAATAAAAAAGTCGGATATTTCTTTACATTTCCTGTTAAATTTAGCGGATATTGATCATCCACTTCAATATTGAATTTTTTGAGAAATATATCCGATGCATCCACAAACAATGATAATGAATCAATGATAACCTCCATATCCGCTGGTTCGTAATATAATTTGGTATTGGTCAATGCCAAATCACCTCGAGCATTATTTAGAAGTTCGGTAAATTTTTTGATATTGCCCGTTACGTTTCCGCGAAACTGATAATCTCCAGAATCTATCCGTACCAATTCAATGTCGAACAATTCCTGCAAAACAGAGATTGGTCCATGCGAAGTCGCTTCGGCATTCATGTATATGGCATCTTTTAGCTTACTTTCCGGTCCATGTACGACGACGTTCCCTTGCAAGCTTGTTGAAGCTCCAAAATAGTTGAAATCAAAATTTCGAAGTAGGATTGTTTGAGAATTTGCCAGTTCTATTTTTGATTTTAGATTATTGATCACGACCTCTTTATACTGCAAGGTATCCACGTTCATGGCGAATTGCGGATGAAATTGCCTATAAATAGCGTCGATGGTCTCGTGAAGCGTTTGGCGATCGTTTTGATTCTTTTCGGATTTCGAAATCAGGCTTTTAGCCAATGAAATCACTTCGCTGATGTTGAGGTTTTTCGAATCAACAATAATTTGGCTGGTTGTTGGGTTGCTAGGATCATTAGATAACAGGCCAGATATGTTTTTGAGCTCGCCTCTTAAAACTAAATTTTCGGAAGTAGGCAAGTTAATGATAAGATGCTTTAAAATCGATTTTTCTGGGGCTAATGAAATGTCAATGGATTGAATCGGTAATTGAAGTCCATTTTTTTTAAGAATGACTTGTGTGTCGTTTAGAGTAAAACTGCCAGTCGATTTGTCTAATATCTGCTCGGGATTTGAAATGTCACCGGAAATTGTGGCATTCAGGTTAAAACGACCACCTTTGAAATCGAAATTATCCGTTTCAATAACTGTTGCTAACGATTGATTGCTTCCTTCCAATTGTAAGTCCGCCTGAATGAAATTTGAATATTCGGGTGTGCTTTGGTAGTACGCATTGCTTATAACGGTTTGTATGCCTTCAATCTCTGTATCGATTGTGTTGAAAAACACTTTAAAATCCTTTGATGACTTTTTCGTACTAGCTATACTATCTGTCGAATAAATATTTGTGGTCAAATAACCCCGGAACGAGGTCTTTTGGAAATGATATTTTTCGGCTATATAGATATCGTTGTCAATAGTAGAAAATTGGGCATCAATGTCTGGACTATTGCCATACGAAAATTTACCAGTGATACTGATGATAGATTCAAAAGGATTGACGATCTCATAAATTTTTATTTTGCTCGCTAAACTATCCGTCAATAAACTCTTGACCGCCTTAAAATCTGTAAACAGATTTTTCAATTCAAACGCATAGGAGTCTGATGCTGACAGACTGAAATTAGCATTTAGCTTAAAGTTTTGTTCATCAATGTGAAGTGGAAATTCATCAATGTCGATAGTTTCATTCTTAAGATTGATGTTGAATTGTGGTCGTCCTGTAAGTCGAGCGCCATTCCCAAAACTGCCTTTTTCAGTGTTGAATCCCAAGTTATTGATGGTGATGTCAAGATAGGTAGAGCCCGTCAGTTGCAACTTGTTTCCCTTGAAGGATCCATCAATTTCATGAATTTGAATGTTGAAATACTTCTTGAGAATACTATCTTTTGCGATGTAAGACACATTCTCCACAAGAAAAGACGCACCTTTTGGATTTAGCCAATCGGGAAGCTTTAATGGTTGATGAGCCTTGTTTTGCTTATTAATTCTTAATTGTTGGTGATATTCAAATGAACGTTTAGAAATCACTTCAGAGGTTATAACAGCGTTTTTTAGGACTATTTTATTAAAGCTGAAATCACCTCTTAAAAGTTTTCCGGCACCAATGACCACTTTTGCCTCATCAATATGAAGAGTAGAGTATTGGTCGGTTATGGTATCTGTGTTATGTTGATCAATATCCTTAATCGTAAAACTGACGTTTGGAAATCCACTTAAAAAATTGGCATTTACTTTGCCAATGGTCAATGTGCCAGTATGATTCTCACTGTACCAATCTTGCAATTGGTCAATTAAAGTGTCACGATTTAGCCATCCCAGTGTAAAAAGTCCTATAGGAACTAGAATTAAAATTGCAAGCGTCATGGCGATGCGCCGGAACCATTTCCTGTGGGTGGATATTTTGATCTGGGCGTTCGATTTTTCCAACTCTAAATTTTATCGGAAATTAAGAAGAATTATTGGATTCAAAGGTAACAACTCAAATTCTAGTTAAAGAGTATAATATATTGAGATTTTTTCAATCATATTTATTGAGACTTCGTAAAGGGTAATGTTATAAAAATCATACACATCGATTAGAGTGACGGGTAGAATTATCTTCACGCATATTCCTCTTTCTGTTCTTTTAAAATGTTAAATTTAAAAAGAGAGCCAACGTTTTGTTGAGATGAAACTGAAATTTTACCACCTAATCCCTTAATGAGATTCTTTACAGTAGCCAGTCCAATACCAGTACCATGAAAACCATCTTTATCCTTGTTAGTTGTGGTTGTAAAAAGCTTAAATATGCGTTTCGTATCTTCAGGTTTAATACCAGAACCATTATCTTCGACGCGTACGCGTACATATTTTGAACTTTCAATAATAGTGATATCGATTTTTATGGTGTCTTGATGATTATACTTAATGCTGTTGGAAATGAGGTTGCTAAAAATTTGGATCAGAGCCGTTCTATTACTGTATATATATAGATTATGAGGAACATTAAGTGTAATTTTAATATTTTCAGATCTTGCCCACAATTCTTGGATTTCAGATAATAGATTTTTCAAGTTCACCTGCTCTTTCAGGTCAGAAACACCATTTGCCCCTTTCGTATAGTTTAGTATCCCATCAATTAGATGTGTGGAATGCTGTGCCGAGGTTTGAATATAATCGATCAATTCAACTGATTCAGGATTCAATGAACTAATCTGATCCCCAAGTAGCATGCTGGATAAAGATAGAATATTATTAATTGGAGCTTTAATGTCGTGCGCGGCGACACTTACAAATCTATCCAATGTTTTATTCTTCTTTGCTAATGTTCGATTATTTTGATGAAGAAGAATCGTGTTTTTCCTTAACTCCAAAAGTTTAACCAATTGACTTGACAAAATCTCTAATCCTTTTTCTTGATCGGAATTCAGTTTATTAGGCTTCAAATCTAAAACACATAAGGTGCCGAGCGCTTGCCCTTCAGGATTAACCAAGGGTACACCAGCATAAAAAACCAAATTTGGATCTGAAGTTACCAAGGGATTATCGTGAAAGCGTTCGTCCAATCGTGCGTCGTTCACCACAAAAGTGGTATCCTTTTCATTTATGGCATGTGCGCAAAACGCAAATTCTCTAGGCGTTTCCGAAGACCCTAATCCATGATTGGATTTAAACCATTGGCGATCTTTATCAATTAGGCTGATCAAAGAAATCGGAGTGCCACAAATCATCGAGGCTAAAAATGTGATATCATCATATTCTTTCTCTGGAAGGGTGTCTAAAATATGATAAGAATTTAAGGCTTTAAGCCTATCAGTTTCGTTTGAGGGAATTTTAGGAGACTTCATATAGTCAGATTCAGTGTGCAGTTAGATCTACTACAACGAATTTAATTTGAATTAATTTGATTAAATTGTATCTTTTCTAGACATCAACTTAATAGAAGCACAAAGTTAGTGGTAATAAACACTTAAGAATTTAAAACTAAATTTTTTATTGACCCATAACGTAAAAATGTTGTCTTTTTTTACGGAATACCATAAAAATTCTAGTGAATTTTGCTAAATATTTAAAGTGAATCTTATTGGTAATTTTGTTCTCGTGGGAAAAAACGTAAGCGAAAGAATTATGCTATCATTGAAATGATGATAAGAAATTTACAGCTACTCCTGAATCTCCTCTAGTGAATCTGAATAAAACGAACAAAAAATCCTGACATCATATAATGTCAGGATTTTTATATTAAGTTTCGGTCCTTCAAGGTTTTGAAATCTCGTAGGTTATTAATTTATTCTTCAGTGAGTACCCAATCACCTTTTGCAATCAAGGGCTCTGCCTGTTTATATTTTACGGTTCTATTCTCACCACTCATCACATGTTTGATGGTCACTTTGTCATTACGACCAATTTTTGGTTTGTCGCGTACAATCGTTTCCGTGATTTCTTGTCGTTGTGTATTCCCTGCAGCTCTACTTTGTGCAGACCTTTCATCCATGTTAGGGATTTCCTCTTTGGAAGTTTCCAACTTTTCTTTAGAACGCACCTGTTTTGCTTCTTGAATGGCATCTGTAGTTTCGGTCGGTAATTCACCTTTAAACAAGAAAGAAATTACATCCTTGTTGACTTGGTCAATCATAACTTTAAATAATTCGAATGCTTCAAACTTGTAAATTAACAATGGATCTTTTTGCTCATGAACAGCTAACTGTACCGATTGTTTTAATTCGTCCATTTTGCGCAAATGCGTTTTCCAGGAATCATCAACGATTGCTAAAGTGATGTTCTTCTCGAAATCATTGATTAATTGCTTTCCTTGTGTGTTGTATGCTTTTTCTAAATCTGTAACGACTTGAAGATTTTTCACACCATCTGTAAATGGCACAACAATTCGCTTGAATTTATCACGTTGCGTTTCATATACATTTTTGATGATAGGAAAAGCCGTGTCTGCGTTACGTTGCATCTTTTCACGATAATGTTCGAAGGCAGCTTTGTAAACTTTACCAGCCAATTCTTGTTCCGATAGTTTGTTGAACTCTTGTTCGGTGATTGGAGAACCCATCGCGAAATAACGAATCAATTCAAATTCGAAATTCTTATAATCATTCGCTGCTTTATTGGTTTGTGCAATGCCTTCAGACGTGTCATAAATCATGTTTGCCAAATCCACACGTAATCTTTCACCATGTAAAGCGTGACGACGACGTTTGTACACCACTTCACGTTGTGCGTTCATAACATCATCATATTCCAACAAACGCTTACGAACCCCAAAGTTATTTTCCTCTACCTTTTTCTGTGCACGTTCGATGGATTTCGAAATCATGGAATGTTGAATGACTTCGCCTTCCTGCAACCCCATTCTATCCATCATTTTAGCGATTCTTTCACTACCAAAAAGACGCATTAAATTGTCTTCCAACGACACATAGAATTGAGAACTTCCTACATCTCCTTGACGACCCGCACGACCTCTTAACTGTCTATCGACACGTCGCGAATCGTGTCTTTCTGTTCCTACAATCGCAAGTCCACCCACTTTTTTCACCGCATCGACTAACTTAATGTCGGTACCACGCCCAGCCATGTTGGTTGCAATCGTTACCTGTCCTGGCTGTCCTGCTTCCGCGACAATGTCTGCTTCTTTTTTATGCAATTTCGCATTCAAGACATTGTGTGGTACTTTGCGTAAGGTTAACATTTTTCCAAGTAATTCAGAAATTTCAACCGATGTTGTACCAATCAATATAGGACGTCCAGCTTCAGATAATTTTGTGACTTCGTCAATAACAGCGTTGTATTTTTCGCGTTTGGTTTTGTACACCAAATCCTGTCTGTCATCACGAGCGATTGGTCTGTTGGTTGGAATTTCAACCACATCCAATTTGTATATTTCCCAAAACTCTCCAGCTTCTGTTACCGCAGTACCAGTCATTCCAGACAGTTTGCGATACATTCTAAAGTAATTTTGAAGGGTCACCGTTGCAAAGGTTTGCGTTACGGCTTCAATCTTTACATTTTCTTTTGCTTCAATCGCTTGATGCAAGCCATCGCTATAACGTCGACCATCCATAATACGACCTGTTTGCTCATCGACAATCATTACTTTGTTGTCGATGACCACATATTGCACGTCTTTTTCGAATAAAGCGTAGGCTTTTAATAATTGGTTTAACGTATGGATTCGTTCAGACTTGATGCCGTAATCACGGAATAAATCCTCTTTAGCTTCTGCTTCTTCCTCTTTAGAAAGATTTTGAGATTCTATTTTTGCAATTTCAGTACCAATTTCTGGCATCACGAAAAAGTTAGGATCGTCTTGACCTGAAAGGAATTCAACGCCTTTATCAGACAATTCTACCTGATTATTTTTCTCATCTATGACATAGTACAACTCTTCATCAACCTTTGGCATTTCGCGGTTGTTGTCCGACATATAGTGGTTTTCGGTTTTTTGAAGCAACATCTTGATACCTTCCTCACTCAAATACTTGATTAAAGCTTTGTTTTTTGGAATACCACGATAGACTCTCAATAATTTAAAGCCACCTTCTTTAGTGTCACCATCAGCGATCAATTTTTTAGCTTCCGCCAAAACCCCAACCAAATATTTTCGTTGTACTTCCGCAATTGCATCCACTTTAGGTTTTAATTCCGTAAACTCATGTCTGTCACCTTGAGGCACTGGTCCAGAAATAATCAGAGGTGTACGTGCATCATCGACCAATACAGAATCCACCTCATCCACAATCGCGTAGTGGTGTGGACGTTGTACTAAATCTTCTGGTGAATGCGCCATGTTATCACGCAAATAATCGAAACCAAATTCATTATTGGTTCCATAAGTGATATCGGCTAAATAGGCTTTTTTACGTGCTGCAGAATTTGGTTGGTGATAATCGATACAATCAACGCTCAATCCGTGGAATTCAAATAATGGTGCCATCCACGCGCTATCACGTTTTGCCAAATAATCATTGACAGTCACCAGATGCACACCGTTTCCAGCTAGTGCGTTGAGGTACATTGGAAGAGAGGCAACAAGCGTTTTACCTTCACCAGTTTGCATTTCGGCAATTTTACCTTGATGCAGTGCAACACCACCAATTAATTGAACGTCGTAGTGAATCATATCCCAAGTGATGGCTTTTCCAGCAGCATCCCACGAGTTTGCCCAAACGGCTTTATCATCTTCAAAGGTGACATAATCTTTCGTTCCCGAAATCTCTCTATCGAACGCATTTGCAGTGACTTTGATACTTGTGTTGTGTACAAAACGTTTTGCAGTTTCTTTAACCACCGCAAAAGCTTCTGGAAGAATGTCATTAAGAACGTCTTCAGTTGTACTGTAAATATCATCTTTGATTTTATCGATTTGCTGATAAATATCTTCTCTTAAGTCGATGTCTTCTGTGTCTTCCGCTTCCTTTTGAAGTTTTTCGATGGAGTCGTTAAAAGGTTGTCGGGCTTCCGCAATCTTTGATTTGAAATAAGCTGTCTTGGCGCGCAGCTCGTCGTGAGACAATGCTTCTATTGCTTTTTCGTATGTTTTGATTTTATCGACAATTGGGTTGATGGCTTTGACATCCTGTTTGGATTTGTCGCCAACAAAGACCTTTAATACTGAATCTAAAAAACTCATAAGGGTGTTCTGTTTAAATTTATGCTCGTCAACTCATAAGTTGAAAGCAATATGTTATGTAATTTGTATTAAGTTGAAGCTTTTCAAGGCTAACAAAGATACGGTTTGTGTTATGTTAATTAAAAAATAGCGCACAAAAAAAGCCTCGTAATGAGACTTTTTAACTATTCTTTATGAAATCAATACAGTGAACTGCATCGACTAATATTCATCCTCATTCCAGAGGTAATCTTCATCTGTTGGATAGTCTGACCAGATTTCTTCAATCGAATCATACGAATCTCCTTCGTCTTCAATCGCCTGTAAATTTTCAACTACTTCTAACGGCGATCCTGTGCGGATTGCGTAATCGATTAATTCGTCTTTGGTGGCTGGCCAAGGTGCATCACTTAAATAAGATGCGAGTTCTAATGTCCAATACATTTGTTGTGTGTTTAAATTTTGTGCAAAAATAATTTTTTTGTTCAAAAAGACAAGAAAAAAATGAATTATTTCAAAGTTAATTTTTCATTAATAGAAAGAGCGTACATTCTTACCCTACATTCTTGATACCTAATAGATAAACAAAAAAAGTGTAATAGCCTAAAATTTTTATGATTCTTTTTGAGGAATCCATTTGATTTCTTCGGCTTGCAAGTCATAGGACAACTTCCGTGCCAACACAAACAGGTAGTCAGAAAGGCGGTTGAGGTAGGTGAGTGCTTCTGGCAAAAAAGGCTCTAAATCGTTCAAGGCAGAGGCTAAACGTTCAGCTCTACGGCAGACGCAACGTGCAATATGACAGAATGACACGGTTTGATGTCCACCAGGCAAAACAAAGTGGGTCATTTCCGGAAGGGACTCATTCATCGAGTCCATTTCATCTTCTAAACGTTTAATGTCGTCTTCTGAAATTTTCGGAATGTTCAATCGTTCCTTGCCACTTTTTAAGATTGCTTTTTCAGGGTCTGTGGCAAGAATCGCTCCCACAGTGAACAATTTATCTTGGATAATCATCAAAACTTCTTTGTAATGAGTGTCTATTTTTTGGTCACGGATCAAGCCCAGATGGGAATTGAGTTCATCAACAGTTCCATAACTATCTATTCTGATATGATGTTTTGGGACGCGTGTGCCTCCAAATAATGCGGTTGTTCCTTTATCTCCTGTTTTTGTGTAGATTTTCATGATGTTAAAATTTGAAGCTAGAGATTAGAAATACGAAGATACAATAGAACGAATTTTTAGCCATGAATACACGAATGTTTTTTGACGGAAGACCGATGACCAAAATTTTTCAACAAACTCAATGATTATTTTCTAATAGTCATATTTTACTGAACACTGAACACTGAACACTGAACACTGAACACTGAGCACTGAGCACTGAACACTGAAAATTGAACACTCTTTTTCAATTCCAATTCTCATCAAAATCCAAATCGCTGTAATCATCCACATCCAAATCATCTTCAAATTCATTGAATTCATCAAAATCATCCGTCATAAATGATTTGTCTGGTGCCTCGTCTGGCACTTGACCGTGAACGAATAATAAATTAGGATAATCAACGCTGTCGGTCACGTCAACGATTTCTGCCAACTCTACAAAAAACATCCACATACTTAAGAAGTCGTAAATGTAGATGAGCTTGGTTTCTGCTTCATGCACCACTTCATTTATTTTGGTTTCTTGCATGAGATTCACTTTATCAAGCCCTTCACTTAAATCAAACAGAGAAAATTCTTCTCCCTGATTCCAATCGTCATCACTTCTATAAAAAGAAGCCATTTCCGAGCCATCAAACCCAAAGGATTGTGTGATGATATTGTGTAAATCTTCAAGTGTATCGTCTTCACGAATTTCTAAATCGCGGAATACGTTATCTTCTGTGTCGTTGTCTAGGATGACTCTAAATCTGTATATCATATAATTAGTTTAAGACACGAAATTCACGACTATGATGTGAATTCATTAATCAGATATTAATCGAAATGCGTGTATAGAACAATTAGATTGTAAAATGCAAATATAGTAGATTTATAAATTTATTTGGAGAATCGATGCAAGGTAAATGTCATCGCAGTCAGTAAAAAGAAAGCACCAACTTGATGCAAGACGCCCAACCACACAGGAACTGCCAACAGAATCGTCAAGACCCCCAACAAAAACTGGACACCTACCAAGATGAGTAAGGCATTGACGCCTTTGCGTTGATAATCTGTGAGCGTCAATCGCTGCGCTTTGTACCAAATCATGAGAATAAAAACCACCACCACATACGCCAAACATCGATGTACAAATTGAACGCCACTCTTACCTTCAATGAAATTGAGATATATAGGCTCCAATTCGATGTACACCGTCTCGTGCATAAGTTTGCCTTCGCTCATCATTGGCCAATGATTGTGTATAAAACCAGCATCCAAACCCGCTACAAACGCCCCATAAATAATCTGTAAAAGTAAAACGGCCATGCCCCAACGAATTAGGTTCCGGAAATTAATATGAACATCTTTAGTACGTGGAAACATCAAATCCATGGCGACCCAAAAGGTATAAGCAAAGGTGACAAAGGCTGTGGTTAAATGTGCTGCCAATCGGAAATGGCTCACGTCTGGTCTGTCTACCAAGCCACTTTTAACCATATACCAACCCAAAAACCCTTGAAAACCACCTAATACCATCAAGATGATGGATTTTTTAATGGTAGCAGTTGTGAGTTGTTTTTTTATCAGAAAATAAACAAAAGGAATGAAAAACACCAAGCCAATCATCCGTCCGATGAAACGATGCAACCATTCCCAAAAATAGATATCCTTGAATTCCTCTAAATTAAAATGATTGTTCTTTAATTGGTATTCTGGAAATTGCTTGTAGTGGTCAAAGGCTTCTTGCCATTGCAACTCATTCATTGGAGGTAAGGTGCCGCTAATCAGTTTGTAGGTGGAAATGGACAATCCGGAATGGGTCAATCTAGTAATGCCACCAATCACAACCATAATGAAGATGAGTACACATCCTGTAAGTAACCAATAAATGACGTATTTGTTGTCTTTTTTCATTTGTATTGCCACGACTTCACTTTTTTAACTGCATCTAACTCGTCGCTTTGCGTTGCACCACTTCAAACACCTTATTCTCATCACACTTCAAGGTTTTACTTGGGTAGCGTAATAACAAGGCATAATCGTGGGTTGCCATTAAAATGGTATTGCCGTTCTTATTGATTTCCTGCAATACTTCCATGACTTCGATACTCGTTTGAGGATCTAGATTTCCCGTAGGCTCATCGGCAAGTATCAATTCTGGGTCGTTTAATAAGGCTCTTGCTATGGCAATACGCTGTTGTTCGCCTCCAGACAACTCATGCGGAAATTTGAAACCTTTGGTTTTCATCGCCACCTTGTCCAGCACTTTTTCAATTTGATCTGAAATTTTTGTTTTGTCCGTCCAACCTGTTGCTTTTAAGACAAATTCAAGATTGCTATTGATGGTTCGGTCAGGTAGGAGTTTGAAATCCTGAAAGACAATGCCTAATTTTCGTCTTAAAAACGGAATGTCTTTTTCCTTTAAGGTTCTTAAATCAAAATCGACAATATGACCTTCACCTTCAGTCAATTCAAGGTCGCCATAAAGCGTTTTCATAAAACTACTTTTTCCGCTACCTGTTTTACCAATCAAGTACACGAAGTCACCTTTTTTCATTTCAAAGTTGACATTGCTCAACACCAAGTTTTCTCCTTGAAATATGGAGACATTCTTTAATTCTAACACTGATTCGGACATTCGCAGAAGACGTTTTTATGAAGCTGTAAAAGTATCGCTTTAAAACTCAATAATCAAATTTTTAAGACTTGGTTGGTAGTCTTCAGTCTTCAGTCATCTGTAGCCGTTAGCGACCTTTAGGTAAATTTGTCAATGGTGAATGAAAAACAATAACAAATACAGACAAGTTTTTTAAAAAAATTAACCTTATTTCAAATCCAAAAATTTGCCTTATATTTATCATCTCCACAGACCGATATAGCGATACGCTATGTTTTTTAGATTATTAACCAATCAACTTTTAAAACATGCGAAAATTAATTTCATTAAAACTAGTAATGACCATTTCAGTTCTGTTTTTATGGGTAGCCTCCTGCAAAGAAGCACCCAAAGAAGAGGAAAAAGTGAGCCAAAAAGAAGAACTCAACCAATGGTTTAATGCCAAATATGAAGAATTATTGCAAACAAGCCCCATGCAACTCACGATGCAAGGACGCAAAGACCGATATGATCAAATGGATGACATGAGCAAGGCAGCTCAAGACAAAAAAATGGCATGGTATACAGAAAGCGTCAAGGAATTAAAAGAAACATTCGATTACGAGCATCTCGATAAGGACGATCAAGCCTCTTATGACTTGTGGATGTATCAGTATGAGATGGAAAAGGAAGGTATGAACTTTAGAGACATGAGTTATATGTTCGACCAGATGCGTGGCCCACATACGTTCTTTCCTGGTTTTATGATTAACTTCCATAAGGTGGACAGTCTGTCTGATATGAACGCCTACATTTCCAGAATCAAGGCGTCAAAAACGACCATGGGGCAATTGGTAGATCGCGCCAAAGACCAAGCAGCTTTGGGTATCTTGCCGCCAAAGTTCACATTTGATATCGTGACGGCAGAAACCAAAGGTCTACTGGAAGGCGCACCAGTCCTCGCCGACATGAACAGAAAAATTGACGCCCTGTTAGCATCTGAAAAAATAACGGCAGATGAAGCCACAGCGCTTAAAGAAGAATCTGCAGCAGCGGTGAAAGACTATTTTAAACCAGCCTATGAAAACCTTTTGGCATGGTTGGAAACAGAAAGTGTTAATGCCGATGCAACACCAACGGGTGTGAGCAGGCATACTAATGGTAAAGATTATTATAACCATCAGTTGAAAGTTTTTACTACATCCGATATGACTGCCGAGCAAGTGCATCAAAAAGGCCTTGAGGAAGTTGAAAGAATTAAGGGCGAAATGATCGCTATCAAAGATAAGGTTGGCTTTGAGGGCGATTTAAATGACTTTTTTAAGTTTGTGAATACCGATCCGCAGTTTTTCTTTCCAAATACCGATGAGGGGCGACAAGGCTATCTGGATGAATCTACAAGATATTTGGACGCTATGAGCGAGAAACTACCAGATTACTTTGGCATCTTACCAAAAGCAAAGTTGGTGGTCAAGCGTGTGGAAGCCTTCAGAGAGCAAGACGGCGCGCCACAGCACTACTATGCTGGCACGCCCGATGGATCAAGGGATGGTGTTTACTACGTGCATCTGTCGGATATGAGCGCTATGCCCAAATCGACAATGGAGGGTGTGGCTTACCACGAAGGCAATCCAGGACATCACATGCAAATCTCCATCGCTCAAGAGCTGGAATCAGTGCCCCAATTTAGAACGCAGGCCGACTTCAGCGTGTACAGCGAAGGCTGGGCACTATACACCGAAACCTTGGCAAAAGAAATGGGAGGCTACCAAAACCCATACTACGATTTTGGACGTTTGGTCAATGAAATGTGGCGTGCCATTCGCCTTGTAGTTGATACAGGGCTACATGCCAAAGGGTGGACCGAAGCCGATGCTATTAAATACTTTCAAGAGAACTCATCGATTTCAGAAGGTGCCATCAGGGCAGAAGTACGCCGTTATATGGTGATGCCAGGACAGGCGACCTCTTATAAAATTGGGATGATAAAAATTCAGGAACTTCGCAAAAAAGCAGAAACCGAACTAGGCGACCAATTTGATATCAAAGGCTTCCATGACACCATTCTTGGCGGTGGCGCCTTGCCATTAGACTTATTGGAGCGTCGGGTGAATGACTGGATTGATTTTCAAAAGAAATCAAAAGCCTAAAAGCATAAAAGGTTTGTGTAACACGATTTTTTTTCTGATTCGAGATGTACTAATTAGAGGTTTACAATTCTAAATTAATGTTATGTTACATACGCAAAAAGCACGGGTCTATCGTCCGTGCTTTTTCCTTTTATCAAGTTCAATTATGATTTGGTCTATCACGTAAACTATCGAAATCAGGTTAAGCCCACGGATCAATCACTATTTTCACACAACCATCTTTTTTCTTTTTAAAGATATCATAGGCATGTGAAATTTCGGTGAGGGGTAATCTGTGTGTGATGATATCGTCCAAAATCACCTTACCATCCTTAACATAGTCCAATAACTTATCAATATGTTTATGTGCAGGCGCCTGACCTCCCTTAAGACGTAGTCCTTTGTCAAAAAACTGTCCTATGGGAAAATTATCATACGTTGTTGGATAGACTCCAAGTACGGAAACAATGCCCCCACGGCGAACGGCACTCATACAGGCTTCCAAGACCTTCACCGAGCCTTTCTCTAAATTGATCACCGCTTTAGCCCGGTCTAAAATACTTCTGTCTGGTTCAAATCCTACAGCTTCTACTACCACGTCAGCACCTCGACCTCCCGTCTTGTCGCGTATTTGTTCTACTACATCTTTGGGACCATCTTCCCAGAGTATCGTTTCGCAGTCTGCCGTACTGCTCGCCTTATCGAGACGATATTGTACGGTATCAACAATCATAACTCTACTTGCACCTCTCAACCAGGCACTTTTTGCAGCCATGATGCCTACAGGGCCGGCACCAAAAATGGCAACTGATTCGCCTCCTTGCACGTTGCCCCAATCGATACCTGTATAACCCGTTGGGAAAATATCCGTCAGAAATAGCACTTGTTCATCGGTAAGATGTTCTGGCACCACCCTTGGCCCCACATTGGCATAAGGAACCCTTACGTACTGTGATTGACCACCATCATAGCCGCCATACAAGTCGGTATATCCAAAGAGCGCACCACCTTTTTCTGTAACAAGTCCACCTTCAGGACCGTAATGTTCAGGATTACTGTTTTCGCATTGGCCAGGCAGATCATGATTACAGAAGAAACAGCCGCCACAGGCAATAGGAAAGGGGACGATCACACGGTCACCTCTTTTTAGATGTGTCACGCTTTTTCCTACTTCCTCAACGATGCCCATAAACTCGTGTCCCAATACCATCGGGCGTGGTTGCGGAATGCCTCCAGAATAAATATGAAGATCTGAACCGCAAATGGCGGTGGACGTCACCTTTAGGATAATGTCGTCAGGATTTTGAAGTTTTGGGTCCTCTATAGTATCACAGGTTATTTTACCAGGACCATGAATTACTGCAGCTTTCATATGATATATTTTTTATACTCATAAAATTAGGATGGACTGCAATAGGTGATTAACCTTAAAAGATTTAAAGTGGACTCAAAAAAACTGATATCTTTTATTCTTTATCAATTTCTTCGGCAATAGATTTAATAAAATTATTGACCGCAAATTGCCGTATGTTACTATCGGCTTCAGGCCAAGCACTGTTAATGGCAATCACCAGATTCCTCTTGGTATCAATATGAATCATCTGACCGTGAATCCCGAGTGCCTTAAAACTATTGCTATCAAAAATCCACCAGCCATAGCCGTAGCCTCCACCAGGCCAAAGTGGTATTTGTATCTCGGTGGCAGTCTCAAACCAGCCATCGGGTACGATGGATATACCGTTAATGTGTCCATCATTTAGCACAAATTGTCCGAACCTTGCAAAATCACGCAGCGGCATTTGAAGACAGCAACCTGCCATCTCTTGTCCTGTTCTATCCAATCGCCAATTGGCAGTCTGCTCCATACCATAAGGCTGCCAGATTTTGGAAGATAAATATTGAGATAAGGATTGTTGCGTCGCTTCACTGACCAGGGTTCCCAACAAGTGTGTCTCACCCGTACTATAATTGAATTTTTTTCCAGGTTCAGATTCGGCAGGTAAAGTTCTCATATAACTTACCGTGGCATTCATACCGGGTTCTATGGCATGCGTTTCAAATTTTGCAATGTCGCCATCAGGGTCTGTATAATTTTCGTTCCATCGCACACCTGAAGTCATCGTCAGGAGGTGTCGAATTCTGACGCTATCGTAAGCGCTTCCCTTTAAATCAGCGATGTACGCTGTGACAAAATCATCGAGACTTTTAATATATCCATCTTTGATAGCAGCTCCTACCAGTGTGCTGGTGACGGACTTTGCAACCGACAAAGATGACCATAAATTGGTTTCGCTGTGCTCAAGGGCGTAGCGTTCCATTCGAATAGTTCCATTGTGCAACACTAGGAAGCCAGCCACGTGTTGTTCCTTCAGGAAATCTTCCAATGCTTGCTCTTTTGAGCCACCTTCACCAAAGGCGGCAATGGGAACTCCTTGTGGAAGCATGTGCACCTCATTACCATTTGGCACCTCGTGTGCTTCAGGAATTTCTTGGGATGAAATAGATTGTTTATTGGAATTGTTTTGTGCCCAAGAGACATGGCTTAAGGTCAGAAGAACAATAAGAAGAGGCACTGATAAACGGTGATACATAAGAATGTTTGACATGTCTAGTTCGATTTTTTACTCAATTGAGCAGTATCAATACAAAGGATAATTCTTAAAGATAAAAAAAGTTTGCTAAATACCTTCATTGCAATGGCATAGCATGGCATTGGCAGATTGGGATTTTCTTATCGCAAGAAAACTTTCAGACCCTCTTATTTAAGTTCAAATTAAAATAAAATTGCATTTAATCGGAAAAAAATGCATTTCACGGATACAACTTATTGAAATATTTATTACTTTCGGTAGTATAATTGGCTCCCAAGCTGCTAACCATTAATACCTTAACCTATGAAACCAACTAAAAACAGACATTTTTGCAATGGATGTCACAAAGTAAAGATCCTTTTTGATACCAAAAAGAGAGCATATAACTTTCTTAAATTCAATAGACAACAAATCTTTAAAGAGAATGGTTTTGCTCCTATTAGGTCTTACCGTTGTCATTATTGTGATGGGTGGCATGTGACGAGTCGTCCATATGCAAAGGCTGCCGAACCATTGGTAAAACCTGTTATCACCCTGCCTATAATTAAAAAGGAACTTCCAGAAGTGGAGCACTCTATCAAGGATTTTCGGGAGACGTTGAAGGCTCTAGAGTTAACCATTTCCGATCTGCAAACGTATAGGCGTGCAAAAAACTTTGAGCATTGCTCACCATTATTGAGAAAAGGTTTTAATCTGCTTAAACGTGCCAAAAGCTATGGTGGTAGGAATCTTCGGCGCGATATGATGGGTAAATGTCTCGTGACTATTGACAATTCGCTCAATGCGGAAGTGGCTTAAGATCTTCACATAAAAAAAAAGGTTCTGCAATGCAGAACCTTTTTTTTATACCATATATCTAATTTCGATACGGATTGTTTATCAACCATTCCTCGTAACGTTGATATTGTTGCACGTCCAATATAGATTTTAAGGCAGATTTCTGCTGCTCCAATCTACTTTGGTTGGTGGTAGGGGATTGTGGAGTTGTGGTTGTGGTGGCATTCCTCCACGTTCTAGCGGCAGTTTCATAACGCGTTATTTGGTCTGGCGTCATATTCAAATCGGTGTAAATCTGTTTGGTTCTCTGCAAATCATAATCTGCTTGGTTTACTGTTTGTTCTTCCATAGGCACAGACGTATTGTTTATAGAGAGATTTCGGTTACCATTGCTACGGTCTCCAATCTCTGGAGTTGTGGCAGTGGTAGTTTGGGTTTGCGTTCTCACCTGATTGATGGTGCTCGTTGTATTCGGTGTTCTGACCTCATTTGTCGTAGTTGTGGTCATGTCGTCTTGGGTGTTGGTTGTAGATGCGTTTTTGGTGTTTCCACAACTAAACATAGTAAGAAGCATTGCAGCTCCCATAAGTGTGCTTATTGTTTTCATATATATTTTGTTTTAATTTTAATACTTGAAGATACTTCGAAAGTAGCACGACCATTGACTCAAAATCTAGAAAGGCTACTCCAAATGAGTTTGTTAGGAGTTATTTAACAGTTCAGGTAAAAGTAAGAGTAGCTTAAGGTAAACACTTCCAAATTTCAACCCTTCAAAACCATTATCATTTCATCGATGATTTTCAGTAAATACTGATATATTTATAATGAATAATTAAATAATCGACATAATGCTCAAACTTTTAACAATAATACCTTAAAAATACGTAGAAGTACGTATTGTTTTTTAAGTTTTCCCAATATAGATTTGTCCCGTTGATGTCTATCAGTTGATTCTGGTGAACCAAACAAAAAACAAAAGTATAAATATCCTAAATCTAAAAAATTGAAAACCTACAGAAAAAACGGAGCCAGAGCCTTTAGAATGGCAAAGCTCAAACAAAACCCGAAACAATTGTTGAATGCGCAGGCGCAAAATCATGACTTTCTGGGCAAGGAAGAGGTGCAGCATAAACGGAAAGTGGAAACACCGCTAACCGTAACCAATAAGCATAGCATTGCGAAGAGTAATGCAGCTGATGAGGCTGAAGAGGTGCGTAAGAAGCAATATCATGAAAGTATGACAAACACCATTACCAATTGTGGGGTTTTTAATTTTCATGTTGGCACCTATGGTGCAAAGTATGCTACCAATAAAATCTTGTACCAACCTGCTAATCTTTTGGCGATGGAAGCTGATGCAAAGACCAGAATGAAAGGTGTTGATGATGCCGAAGTTACCTGGAAGTATGCTGTGGCAGAACGCAGGGAGCCTTTTGATGGGCTTGATGCATTGTGCGCCTTGATTGTTGCCGAGGCGGCTTTGGGTGACATCAGTGCTGTGACTTTAGGGCAATTGCGTACGTTGATGCGCCTTTTGAGAGGTGAGCGTAAAGTAGCTAAAGACCCTACAAACCCGAACCCCAATTACCGTAGCGTGAGCCAACAACGTTATGATGATATTGTGGCTACATTTGGCAAGTTGGTGATGATGGTGGCCGCCGATGCGAACTATGACCCTGCCACGGATGCCATTAAGTTGCCAGCCTTAGAGACCTTACTTGCCTTGTTGCAAACGTTGAATAACGCTGTGTTGCAAGCCGAAGCTGAACTGGAAGCTGCACGTACGGCACGTAACGAGTTTTTTAATACGCCTGTTACTGGTTTGTGCGATGTGTTTATAAAAGCCAAGGATGTTGTATTGATTAACTTTGGTAGAAAGAGTGAGCAATATGATAAGATTAAGGGTTTGAGCTTTAGGAAGATTAAGGTGAGATAAGTTGAAGCTGAACTTGAAGTTGAAATTGAAGCCACTGCTCTTGAGAAAGAGTGGTGGTTTTATTGTTTTTGAGTACGGATTGCACCCGAGGCTGAAAGCCGAATTGAGCCGAGCTAAATCTGTGCTATTGGGGTTTGTGGCTTTTTTTGCATTACCGCTTAGGTGGGAATTCTTCCCACAGTCAACCCTCTGAATACCGTCATTGCGAGCGCAGCACGGCAATCTCATGAATAAAATCTAAACACCCTCCAATTCCGGATACTCATAAACGTCCGAAGCCGCCTCCACATTCCCCGTTCCATTCTTCCCTCGTATCTGATGCACCGTATGGGACGCCAATTCCTCCGTAGGATATTCCTGTATCAGTTCTTCCAAGGCTTTTTGGTCTAACTCATCCGTATAATCCATCAACCAGTTGTCGGCCAGTTCCTCTGGCAAAATCAAAGGCATGCGAGGCCCTTCCAGTTTGGGGTTGTTGTGTATTTTTGCCAATAACGGATTCCCTGTTGTGGTAACGATGGAAAACGTATTCATCACTCCATGGCTCTCTGGGTTTTTCCACTCATTGTACAAGCCCGCCAAGATCATCGGCTCCTTGTTTTTCCTATAAATATAAAACGGATAGGTATTTTTCTTAAAATGGTGATGCTCATAAAACCCATCCACATAAATAAGGCACCGACTGTTTTTGGCCGAAGCACGAAACGAGTTTTTCTCAAAAATTGTTTCACCACGCGCATTCAAGGTATTGTTCCACGATTTTTTGAGTTGCTCCTCATCGCGCACCCATGGCGGTACCAGTCCCCAAGTCGCCACTTCAGGAAAATCTGGCGAACGGTCGGTATAAATCAATAACTCGGGATGGCTAAAGCCTGTGGCATGGTGTATAGGTAGGTCCGTAAGCGGAATCAACCGTTCACGGATTTCCTCCTCCGCCGCTCGGTCACCTCGTAAGATGGCGCGTCGCAATTGGGTTTCTAGACCTACTTTGATGTCGTAGCACATGGTTATGGGTTTTTAACAACTTAAAAATAGGAAAAAATATGTAAACTTTTTTTAGGACGAGACACTGTTAACGGCACTCGTTGCAAACGAGCGCTAGCGGGGGTCAATACTTTCTTTCGAACTCGAACAGTTTGAAGTTATTGCAAGTAAGAAAATTATTAATAAATGTCTCATAGTTGGCTGGTTCGTCAAATGCTACATAACGTTGTTGTATAAGATTAGTGGCGTGTTTAAGTACATAATTAAGCAAATAAAAACCAGATAGAAAATCTGAAAGGATTTTCGTAAGTAGGCGAGAAATAGCCATTAATTTTAGCATCCATGAAAAAGCAGCGAGTCTCGTATCTTTAAAGTTCACCAAAACAATAAGATATGAAAACTGAACCCACT
>JBPOFM010000002.1:0-519534 GCA_051252455.1 Aquaticitalea sp. | reverse complement strand
ATGTGATATCTAACTCCTGGCAAATCTTTTACCCTTCCACCTCTAACCAATACTATCGAGTGCTCTTGTAGATTGTGACCTTCACCTGGGATGTATGCGTTCACTTCATTACCGTTTGTCAACCTTACCCTTGCAACTTTACGCATTGCAGAGTTAGGTTTTTTAGGTGTTGTAGTGTAAACACGCGTACAGACCCCACGTCTTTGTGGGCACGAATCCAAAGCAACCGATTTACTCTTCTTGGTTATTTTGGTTCTTCCTTTACGTACTAATTGTGAAATCGTTGGCATATATTTCTATATAATTTTGTTTAAATCCTCAATTTAGAGGGCTGCAAAGGTAGAAATTTATTTCAGTTTTTCAAATGTAAAATGATTAATTTTCAAAAGTTTATTAATTTAATTCACATTGAACATATTTTTAGTCCTTTATTTCCGTTAGTTTTGAATATCAGATTCTATTTTATGCCTTCAAAAAAAGTTGCGTTAATGTTGTTTTTGGGATGGATGTTTCAAACGAGCATCTATTCGCAATCTCTCTATCTTGCGGCAAAAGGCATTACGGATAAAGAAACCCAAACTATAGATTCCATATATTATCAGAAAAGCTTTAATGATTTTTTATCACTTCAAGCAGAGGTTGAATTAATACATACCAAATTGACATCTGATGGATATATTGAAAATGAACTTTTGGAATTAGCAAAAGAGAATGATTCAACCTATTTGGCATCCTTTGATTTGAAATTAAAATATAAATGGATTCGCCTCTATTTTGACCATTCAATAAATCGGAAAATTCTGAAATTGATAGCAACTGATATCAAAGAAAATTATGTAGACATCGAATTAGCAGATCTTGAGGCCAGCCTAAAACTCCTGAATTCAGAATTTTCAAATGAGGGCGATCCATTCTCTACTTTACAATTGACTAAAATTAAAAAACAAGGTAACGACAACCTATATGCCGATTTGGTCATTTCAGAAAATTTTCAAAGACGAATCATTGATTCCATAGTCGTAAAAGGTTATGAAAAATTCCCAAAATCATTTATCAAACATTATTTGAAGATAAAGGCTAACCAACCTTTCAACTTAAAAACAATAAAGGAAAAAACCGCTGATATGGAGAATCTGGCCTTTGCTAATCAAATCAAAGAACCTGAAGTGCTCTTTACAAAAGATTCTACCTTATTATATATATATGTAGAGAAACAAAAGAGCAACGCTTTTGATGGATTTTTGGGTTTTGGAACCAACACCGAAACAAACAAAATCGAATTTAACGGGTATCTCAATTTAAATTTATTAAATAATTTAAATTTTGGCGAATCCTTTCGTTTAATTTATAAAAGTGATGAAAGTGAACAAAAGACTTTTGACGTAAATGCCGAATTACCTTATTTATTTAACTCGCCATTAGGTGTTGATCTATCTCTAAATATTTTCAAGAAGGATTCTTCTTTCGTTACAATTTCTCAATCCGCCAAACTCCAATATCAAATAAATCCAAAAAATTTGTTATCGGCCGGTATAGATTCTTCAACATCTACGAATTTGCTTGACAATACCTCATTTTTAATTGATGACTATCAATCGACATTCTATACATTAAATTATATTTATACAAAACGACAAAGATTCGATCGATTATTTCCAATAAATTTTCAATTTGATTTTTATACCGGTTTCGGGAGTCGAACTTTTGAAAATTCTGATACATCTCAAACTAAATTAGGACTCGAAACACAGAAGAATTTTTATTTGAATGAAAAGAACAGTATATTTTTGAGAATCACAGGAGCCACCCTAATATCTGATAGTTATTTCTTGAATGAACTATTCCGTTTCGGAGGGATCAACTCTATAAGAGGTTTTGAAGAAAACAGTCTTACGGCACACCTATATTCTGTATTAAATACGGAATATCGATACAAAGTAAGTAATAGTCTGTATGTACACAGCGTCATTGACGCTTCCTATTTCGAAAATGACCTACTGGAAACCAAAGGAAAACTATTTGGTTTTGGCTTTGGTTTTGGGATTTTAACCAAATCTGGTCTATTTAAATTTAACTATTCAAACGGAAAAACAGAAAATCAGCCATTTAAACTTTCAGACTCAAAGATACATTTAAGTCTAACAGCCAGTTTTTAAAGTGAAATTTCACAAGTATTTTGAAATTTTAAGGAAATAATATTGTTTTATTAACTTTTTATTGTGACTTTTGGGGCAGGCTAATTCAAATTAATTTAAATATGAAAACAAAGTTTAGTGGAATTTTAACGCTATTGCTAGCGTTTGTTGTGCAATTAACGTTTGCACAGGAAAAAACAATTTCAGGAACGGTATCAGATGTTTCTGGTTTACCTCTTCCCGGAGTTAACATTTTAGTAAAAGGAACAACGACTGGAACTCAAACTGATTTTGACGGGAAGTATTCTCTTCGTTCAAAAGCAGGTGACGTGCTTTCATTTACCTATTTAGGTCTGAAAAGCAAAGAAGTTACTGTTGGAGCTTCGAACACCGTCAATGTGACGATGGAAGAAGATTCAGCTCAACTTGATGAGGTAATAGTGACTGCTTTTGGTATCAAAAGAGAAAAAAGAGAAGTTACTTATCAAACGCAAGAGGTTGATGAAGAACTTCTTAACCAAGCGCAAACTACCAGAGCTGCAAGTGCACTTGCTGGTAAAGTAGCAGGTTTACAAATTAATGTTCAAAGTAATGGTGTTAATCCTAACACTCAAATTATTTTGCGTGGTTTGAGATCTATTGGTCAGTCGAATGAAGCATTAATTGTAATTGACGGATCAATCGCTAGTATTGGTGCATTCGATGATTTAAATCCTAATGATATCGAAAGCATGAACGTATTGAAAGGAGCAACCGCTGCTGCAATATATGGTTCGGATGCTGCTAATGGGGCGTTAATTGTTACAACCAAAAAGGGTAAAACTGGTGAGTCCATTACTGTAGGTTTTAACACAACTGTAACATTCGAAGATGTTGCTTATATGCCTGATTTTCAAAGTGAATACGGTACAGGATGGCAAGGTGCTTATGATAACATTGAGAACACTAACTGGGGTCCACGTTTTGATGGAACTATAAGACAAGTTGGTCCAACGTTTGCTGACGGGACATTCCAAACTTTACCATATGCTGCTGTCAAAAATGGTGCACGTGACTTTTTTGAAAAAGGTTTAACAACACAAAATACTGCTTACTTTAGCGGTGGTACTGAAACAGGAAGTCTTTATTTATCTATTGGTAATCAAGACACTGACGGTATTATACCAAATGACACATACAAACGTTATACCTTCAAAGCGAATGCTACACAAAAATTAGGAAACGTAGAACTTGCTTTGAACTCATCTTACTTTAGAGATGAAGCGAATGTGGTAGGTAATACTTTAGGATCGCAAGACAGAACTTTATATTGGTTCATTCTTAATCAATCTGCAAATATCCCAATTGCTAATTATAAAGATTGGAGAAACGATTTATATTCATCTCCTGATGGCTATTATAACGGTTACTACCAAAACCCTTACTATATGGTTGACACAAGTAGAGATACTGATAGAACAAACCGTTTAAATGGTAACTTAAGTATTTCTTGGGATGTTAAAGAATGGTTAAACCTTACCGGTCGTGTCGGTGGTAACTACTTTACAGGCGATGGTAAAGAATGGCGAGATGCACAGACATTTACTGATGATTACTCTAGACCCTCTCCAAACACTTCATTTGTTAGAGATAGTGAGTTCCAAAGAACTGATTATACATTTGACTTTTTAGCAAATGCGAATTTCAATCTTCTTGAAGATTTAACTCTAAAAACGGTTTTAGGTGCAAGTTCAAGAACATTTCAGTATCATGAAAGTAGAGTTCAAGGTGACAACTTATCTGTGCCAGGTCTTTACGATTTATCAAATGCAGCGACAACTCAAGGTGGTTTTGCCAGTGGTGCTTACGCAAATGATTTAGAAGAAAGACAATACGGTTATTTTGCAGATGTGACTTTCGGATATAAAAATTGGTTATTCTTAAATGGTTCTGGACGTTATGATTTTACATCTACATTGAGACCAGAAGACAATAGCTATTTCTATCCTGCCTTTGGTGTTTCAGCAGTACTTACTGATGCCGTTCCAAATATTAAAGGAAGCGTTCTTAACTATGCAAAAATTACTGCAAGTAACTCTACCGTTTATAATGATTTAGGGGCCGAAGATATTATTGAGTCTTTCAATTCTCCAGTCGGTTTTCCTTTTGATAATACGAGTGGATTTGAACTACAAAACGGCTATATCGATGCAGACATTAAAAAAGAAAAAATTAATACTACGGAGTTTGGTTTGAATTTAGGTCTTTTCAACAACCGTATAACACTTGATGCAGCATACTTTAAAACAATCACAACGGACAATATTGTGGCAACTACAACCCCAAATTCATCTGGTGGTAATAGTCTTTTAACAAATATTGGTGAATTAGAGGGTGATGGTTTCGAGTTAAGTTTAGGTGCAACGATCTTAAAAGCTGAAGATTTTTCTTGGGATGTGAGTATTAACTATTCCTCAAGTAAAACTGTTGTTAACGAAATCCAAGGAGATTTAACTTCTGTTGCATTATCTACTTCTGGTGAGTTCGGCGTGTATGCAACGGTTGGAGAACAATTTCCAACAGTCAGAGCATCCGCTTATTACAGAGATCCAAATGGTAATGTAGTTATTGACCCATCAAATGGTAATCCAATTAGTACCACTTCACTTTCAGGAGACAATGCACAATCGGGTTTGAAAAATTTAGGAACTACGACTCCTGATTATATTATCGGTTTAAGTTCTTCTATTAACTACAAGAACTTCAGATTAGCAACGACATTAGATTATAGAACTGGACATGTTTATTATGCCCAAGGATCTGATGCTATGGAGTTCACGGGACGTTCTCAAGAGAGTGTATCTGCAAACAGACAAGATTTTGTTTGGCCAAACTCTGTTATTGAAACAAGTCCTGGTGTATTCGTATCTAATACTAACATTCCTGTCACTGATGGAAGACAAGATTTCTGGACGGATGTTTATAATGAAATCAAAGAAAATTATGTAAGAGATGCTACGGCTGTAAAGTTAAGAGAGGTTTCTTTGAGCTATACACTTCCTGCAAATTATTTAGACCGTTTACCACTAAAGAAAGTAACTTTAGGTCTTGTAGGACGTAATTTATTGACATGGTTACCGACAGAGAACAGGTTCTCGGATCCTGAATTTAGTAACAATGCAGGTGCTGCAGGTAATGCAATCGGTATTGGTGGATATTTCCAAGGACCTCCGACAAGATCTTATGGTTTAAATGTAAATATTGAATTTTAAAAAATAAAACAATGAAAAAGTATATAAAATATATTAGTATGCTATGCGCAACACTATTTATAGTGTCGTGTAGTGATGATTATTTAGATGTAAACACTGATACAAACAGTCCTACTTTAGCAGTATTAGGTCCTGAATTAGTGTTGCCAGTAGCTCAATATTGGTCTGCTGAGATCCACAATAGAGATCGTTATACCAATACGCTTGGTAATATGTTTATGGTTAACTGGAGCCAAGCAGATGGTTACTCATGGTACAATGATGAGTTCCTATATAATGTTACAACTTCTTTCTATTCTATTATTTGGGATAGAACGTACCTAAACGCTTTGAAACAATATAGAGTTTTACAAAGTTACGAAGGTGAAGGTTTTGATAATTACAAAGCAATTGGTAAGATTATGGAATCTTATCACTTTCAAATCTTGGTTGATATCTATGGTGATATTCCTTATTTTGAAGCAGTTCAAAGAGGGGAAAATCCAACACCAGCTTATGATGATGCAAAAGCAATTTATGCAGACTTGGTAGTTCAATTGGATAATGCCATGGCACTTATTGATAATGCTGAAGAAGGTTCAATAGTTCCAGGTGGAGATGACATCATATATAATGGTGATATGGAGATGTGGAAAAAATTCGCAAATACTGTTAAGTTGAGAGTTCTAGTTCGTCAAGCTGGCGATGGTGCGCTTAATGCTAATTTTGCTGGTATGCAATCTGTTGGTTTTATTTCAGATGATGTCACAGTTGATCCAGGTTATGTTATGGCAGATAGTCAACAGAGTCCATTCTGGAATGCCTATGGTAAAGATTCTGCTGGTAACGTGATTAACAATAACAACGCTACTGCTGCAACTCCATTTGCATTAAACTTTTTACAATCAAATGCTGATCCACGTGTGGACTATATTTATGAGCGACCTGCGACGGGTCATTTAGGTGTACCACAAGGTATCGCTGATTATGATATTCCTGTTGTTGACCAATATGATGCAGAGTTTGTGTCAAACCTTGGACCTGGAGTATTAAAGTCTCCAACACAACCAGCAGTGATTTTCACAGCTGCTGATAGTTATTTCTTACAAGCTGAAGCTATATTAAATGGCAATTTATCAGGAGATGCAAAAGCGGCTTACGAAAGTGGAATTACTGCGTCATTTGATTATTTAGGTGCCCCTGGTGCTGCTGCATATTATTCTCAAAACCTTCCTAATGTAGGATGGGATGCATCTACTAACAAACTGCAAGCCATCATCACTCAAAAATGGGTGGCGCTTAATAGTATTGATGCAATTCAGTCTTGGTTTGATTACAGTAGAACAGGATATCCAGCTAACCTACCTGTATCTTTAAGAGCTTCAACTGCTGATAGACCGGTTAGATTATTCTACCCTTCTAGTGAGTTGACTGCGAATTCAGGTAATTTACCAGACCAACCAAGTGCATTTACTGCAAAAATATTTTGGGCTAATTAAAAAAAAATGAAAATTATGAAAAATTTTAAATCTTATTTATTTGTCATGTTCGCATCGTTTGCGATGACGTCCTGCTTGGTCGATGACGAAGTAATCACCGACAATTTTGACCAGAGTCCTAATTTAGCCGGTTTTACAAGAACGACAGCTACTGCATCATATGCGGCTGATGGAGAAGAAAAAACGTACCAGATACCAATGTGGATCACTGGTCCTCAAATTGAGGGCATTAACGAATCTGCAGTTTTACAAATTGCTGTTGATCCTAGTTCTACGGCTGTAGAAGGAACTAATTTTAGATTAGACCAAACATCTATTACTTTAGAACCTGGAGATAACTTGTTGAATAATTTGAGTTTAACCATTTTAACTGAAGGGATCAATCCTCCTCTTGATGTATCTCCATATGTAATTTTAAACGTTACTTCAGTTACTGGCGCTAATGGTGCCCTAGTGAATGGAAGAACTGGACAAATCAAGATCACTATCAATTATTTGTGTAGTTCTGATTTGGCTGGAAGTTATTCTGTTGTTACACGTTATGTATATCCATCAGCTGGTATCGATCAAACTACAAATTCCACAGATAATATTTTTGATACTGGAAGTGGTTCATATAGAACGGATAATGTTGGACATTGGTCTCAAGACGCTTTAGGTGGTACACCAGGTTTTTCGTTTACAGATGTATGTGATCAAATATCCATCCCGGAACAAAATTTAGTTGATCTATATTCAAATCTTGTCACAGGGGTACCAGGGGCTAGTTTTGTGAATCCTGACACAGGTGTAATCTATTTTGAATATACTATATGTGCTTCTGGACTTTGTAGACAATACTATGTTACTTACACACCTAACTAAAAAAACCAAATTATGAAAAACATTAAATTTTTATTATATATCTTGTCTTTATCGTTTCTCTTGGTAAGTTGTGATGCCGAACAATCCTATTCAGACGTTGAATCTTTAGGAAGTACTGATAGATATCCGACTCCTACTTTTACAATGTCGGCTGGAGAGCTTACTACCAATGAGAGAAATGAAACTGTAATAGTTTATGATATCGTTTTGGACAGACCAAGTGATAGACCAATTGATTTCAGTTGGGTTATTCTAGATTCGAGTACTGCAACAGAACATGAAGATTTTGATGTAGTGAATGGATCAGTTCCGGCATTTCAAACTACAGCACAAATCAGTGTTATGATTTACAACGATGCCATTGTGGAAGGTACTGAAACTCTGGACTTGACAATTCAAAGTGGACCATCATTGGCTAACCAATATTTGGTGAATCCAGACACTAATTTCCCAACTGTTTCTGTACAAATCCAAGATTATTTATTCTGTCTTTGGACTTTGGAAACATCTGACACTTATGGTGACGGTTGGCAAGGAGGTGCTGTTCAGTTAGCAATGGAAGGTGAAACTTTTGATTACGCTGAAGAAGGAGCCTCTTCTACCGTTGAAATCCCAGTAACAGCAGGTGTAGCCTTCTCTTTCACCTATATTTCAGGTGGCGGAGATGGTGGAGCTCCAGGTTATGAAAATGAGAACTATTATAAGTTAACCGCTCCTGATGGAACTGTTTACGAAGATGGTACTATGGATTACTCAGGTATTCCAACTCCGGGATTAATTGTTAGTGGTACAAGTACTTGTAACTAGTAAGTTATTATTATACGATTTTTGAAAGCCACCTACGGGTGGCTTTTTTATAAAAAATAGTCTCATGAAAAATATATTATATGTTATAATTTTCTCTATAAATTTTAATGCATGGAGTCAAAATACCGTCGGAACGATCACCAGTAGCAATGATATGTATGATGGATATACTTTATTTACACCAGGTGCCTCAAATGAAACCTATCTCATTGATAATTGTGGAAGAGTCGTCAATCAATGGACCAGTAACTATCCACCAGGAAATTCTTGCTATTTGTTAGAAAATGGCAATTTATTGAGAGCTGGAAAAATAGCCAATTCGTCAATTACATTTGGCGGCGTTGGAGGTCTTGTCCAATTATTTGACTGGGATGGCAACTTATTGTGGCAATATAACTATTCTAATTCGATGGTAACTCAACACCACGATGTCTACCCATTACCAAATGGTAACATTCTTATGCTGGCAGTAACCACCATGCTCCAACAAGAAGCAGTTTTAGCAGGAAGAAACCCAGCTCTAATTACAGAAAGCAAAATATTTAATGAACAAGTGTTGGAATTAGAACCTGTCGGTACTAATCAAGCAAATATCGTGTGGGAATGGAATATTAAAGATCATTTAATTCAAGACTTCGATTCATCTAAAGATAACTTTGGTGTTATTGCGGACCATCCTGAATTGTTGGATTTCAACTTTAACATTGGTGATTCTGGATTTGCCAATTGGTTACATTTTAATTCTATTCAATATAATGCCGATTTAGATCAAATTATCTTAAGTTCGAGACTCATGAGTGAATTTTACATTATAGATCATTCAACGACGACTGCTGAAGCAGCATCCCATTCGGGCGGAAGATATGGAAAGGGTGGTGATCTACTTTATCGCTGGGGAAATCCAGAAGTTTATGATAAAGGAGATGCTTCGAATAGGACGTTATATAGTCAACATTATCCACATTGGATTGCAGAAGGCTTAACAGATGCAGGAAAAATTATCCTATTTAACAATGGTCCATCAAGACGTTTTTCATCAGTAGATATTCTCTCACCTCCTATGTCTGCTCCTGGAGTTTACATTTACGATTCAGTTACTGGATATGGTCCATCTGTTGCTGAATGGTCTTTTACTACTGAAGATCCGGATTATTTTTATTCGTCCATATTATCCGGTGCCGAAAGGCTACCAAACGGTAACACTCTAATTTGTGATGGTGATTCAGGTTTCTTTTTTGAAATTGATCCAACCAATAATGTGGTTTGGGAATATAAAAATCCTGACAGTGCCAACGGAATTGTTACGCAAGGTGATAATACTATTTCGAATTTAGTATTCAGAGCAGAAAAATATCCCACGCATTATCCAGCGTTTACAGGAAGAGACCTTTCTCCTGGAAACCCGATTGAATTAAACCCAAATTTGACAGCATGTGAAAATTTAGGAGTTGAAGAAACTAATTTAAGTGATTTGAAAATCTATCCGAATCCAACTACGAACAATGTTTTTGTGGAATCTAATTTTAGAATTGAGAAAATTGAAGTGTACAATACGTTAGGTTCACTAGTGGAAATTGTTTCTAATTCTAACAAAGTAGATCTTAATTCCATGGATTCGGGTATTTACTTCATGACACTGCATTATAACAATGCACATGTAACCAAAAGAATTATTAAACAATAAAATACACATTGACAATTATATGAACCATCCTAAATTTAGGATGGTTTTTTTATACCTTTGACTCATGGAAAAAGAAACAACCATTTTCGGCATACGTGCAATCATTGAAGCCATAAAATCAGGTGAAAACATTGATAAAATATTCCTTCAGAAAGGATTGCGAGGTGATCTATTTGTGGAATTAGAGCAACTCATTCATAAAGAACGATTGAATGCGTCTTACGTCCCTGTAGAGAAACTCAATCGATTATCGAAGATGAACCATCAAGGTGCTGTGGCCCAAATTGCACCTATCGAATTTTATGCGTTGGAAGAATTGGTGACTTCTGTCATGGAATCCGGTAAAGTTCCTCTATTTCTATTATTGGATCAATTGAGTGATGTACGTAATTTTGGAGCTATCATTAGAACCGCAGAATGTACAGGCGTTTCTGGAATTATTATTCAGAAAAAAGGTGGTGCACCCGTAAATGGTGACACCGTAAAAACAAGTGCAGGCGCTATTTTTAAAATGCCTATTTGTAAGGTCGATCATATCAAAGACGCGGTGTTCTACATGCAAGCGTCAGGAATTAAGGTCATAGCTGCTACCGAAAAGACGGATCAAAATTTGTATGACGTTTCATTTACGGATCCTTGTGCCATTATTATGGGTTCTGAAGGCAAAGGAATCAATCCATCGATTTTAAAAGTAGTTGATGACAAAGCGAAACTGCCTATCCTCGGCGAAATTGAATCTTTAAATGTTTCTGTTGCCTGCGGTGCTTTTTTGTATGAAGTGGTCAGACAGAGGCTTTAGAATAATGAATAATGAATAATGAATAATGAATAATGAATAATGAATAATGAAAGTTAAAATCCCAGAAGGAAAGCACCAAATTCCAAATGGTTAATCGTATAAATTATAAATGATGTATTTTTTTAGGTCATTATTAGGATAATTTCTCGTCCTTATTCGGTTTAAAAGAATATTTGAATCTAGGGAACTCTTCCATTTCATTTTCAGTTTCGAGTTCATTTTTAAGTTCAAGTTCAGGTTCGATAAGTTCTATAAAATTTCCATCAGTATCAAAATGCTTTAAGAATGGATCATCATCTTCATTGTAATCGGGCTTCTGCCAAACGTACTTCTCTGGTTTTGCAATTGTTTTCCTGAAAATTACTGAAAATAAAATCCCCGTGATGAGTCCGCCCAAATGGCCTTCCCATGACATACCTTCTTTTACGGGAAATACATACCAAATCATACTTCCGTATAAAAATATGACCATCAGTGAAAGTGCTATCAAGCGATAGTGTTTTGCAAACATTCCTTTGAAGAAAATAAAACTGACCAGAACATAGATCAATCCACTAGCGCCAATGTGATTGGATGGTCGTCCCATCCACCATGTAATTAATCCAGATAGTAAAATGCCATACAATAAGACCTTCCAAGCAATCTCTCTATAAAAATAAAATAAGGCCATAGTTAAAACAAACAGCGGAATTGTATTGTGATAGATATGCTCAATGTCTCCATGAATGAATGGACTAAAAATCACGCCACGCAATCCCTGCAAGGTTTGTGGATAAATTCCAAAAGACTTGATTGCTGGAAAAAAACGTACTTGCGCCCAGAAGACAACCCATATCAACAGTACGATTGCAATTGGATAGGCAATGACTCCTGTTGAGTATCTAAATTGATGTTGATTGTCCATGTTTAAATTTATAACAAACGTGTCAAATTATTGACCAATTATTCATTATATGAAATATTGTCAGCCTGCGCATGAACGATTGAACGGCATGTTTGAAATCCTTTTTTGACTTTTTTGGCAAAAAAGATTGAGTAGTGAAAGCGTGACTTTTTGATTATTTATCAAAAAGACATGCCCAAATTATTAATTTTATTATAGATGAGATTCCCGTTTTCACGGGAATAAATGTAATTTTACTCTATGAACGAACCTTTAGCAGAACGTTTACGTCCAAAACACCTTAAAGACTATTTGAGTCAATCACATTTGATTGGTGAGAAAGGTGTACTAACGCAACATATTAAACAAGGTATTATTCCGTCGATGATTTTTTGGGGACCTCCAGGGATTGGGAAAACAACGCTCGCCAACATCATTGCCAACGAATCGAACCGACCTTTCTATGCTTTGAGCGCCATTAACAGTGGCGTGAAAGAGGTACGCGACGTGATTGAAAAAGCCAAGCAAAGTGGTGGTTTATTTACGACCAAAAACCCTATTCTTTTTATTGATGAAATACATCGGTTCAGCAAATCACAGCAAGATTCGTTGCTTCAGGCAGTTGAAAAAGGTTGGGTGACGCTGATTGGCGCAACCACCGAAAACCCAAGTTTCGAGGTGATTTCTGCCCTACTCTCGCGCTGTCAAGTGTACGTACTGAATTCCTTTGAAAAATCAGATTTAGAACTATTACTGCAACGAGCAATAACTGATGATGAGATTCTGGCAAAACTTAACATTAAATTGGAAGAAACAGAAGCTTTGATTCAATTATCGGGCGGTGATGCTCGTAAGTTGCTCAATATTTTTGAATTGATAGTGACGAGTTTTAATCCGGATGATATGATTCAAATCACAAATGATTCGGTTTTAGAACGTGTGCAGAGCAATACAGTTCGATATGATAAAACTGGTGAACAGCATTATGATATTATTTCGGCTTTCATTAAATCGATTCGAGGTAGTGACCCGAACGCAGCTGTTTATTATTTGGCTCGAATGATTGAAGGTGGTGAGGATGTGAAATTCATTGCACGACGCTTGCTTATTTTGGCAAGTGAAGACATTGGCAATGCCAACCCGACGGCTTTGGTGATTGCCAATAGTACATTTCAGGCGGTATCGGTGATTGGAAACCCTGAATCTCGTATTATTTTGAGTCAGTGTACAACCTATTTGGCAACATCACCTAAAAGCAATGCTGCTTATGAAGCTATTGGCAAAGCACAGCAATTAGTCAGAGACACTGGGGACTTATCAGTTCCTCTATCCATTAGAAATGCACCCACCAAACTGATGAAAGAGCTAGGTTATGGTGACAATTATCAGTACGCACATAATTATGAGAATAACTTTGTGCCTCATGAATTCTTGCCAGATGAAATAAAAAATACGAAGTTATACAATCCTGGAAATAATCAACGGGAAGCAAACCAACGTGAGTTTTTGAAACAACGTTGGAAGGATAAATATGGCTATTGAGTTATTTAAAATTTGATATTAATAAGTTCGCCTTTAAAGATATCTCCAGATTCTGAAAATAACCACTCCTCCCCTTTTTTGAACACAATTGCTTCTTTGCCTTCGACTTTATAGACATCTTTCACTCCGGAAGCACGAAGAATCATCACAACTTTAGGTGTGCTATCCACCAGTTGATACCCATTGTCAATGGCTTGTGCATAAAGTACTTTTGATTTTACTTCATTAGTATCAACTTTCGTCGTAATGAGTTTTTCTACCTCTTTAGACTCAACACCCGAAATTTTATCCTCAACAACTTCAACCTTTTCTTCTTTTAAGTTTTTTATTTCTTCTTTCAATCGTGCAATTTCTGCTTGTTTTTCGTTTGTTTCGGCACTTATAGTTTCGGGTTGTGCTTTCGCAATAATGGTCTGATTAGGCTGGTAGGAATAGCTCATGTTTTGAAATGTTTCGAACGCATCTCTCAAAGCCAGATTATAGGCTTTAGCAAACTCCTTTTCACGACTTTCTCCAATTCTTGAGCTTTGTACGACATTACCTTTACAGTCTTTTAGGTCAATGCGCAATTTTGTTTTCAAAAAGCCACTTTCTTTCACTACATCGCATATCAAACCTAAACAACCATTTCTACGTAAATCTTCAGGTAATTCCTCGTTTTGCATATAAGCAATATATCCATACTTGTTGAAAAGGAACTTTGTAAGGGAGTTGATTTGATATTGATCACTTTCCTTTAAAAACTCAAACTGATTGGGAACAATGACGTATTTGTAATCATTGATACTATTTTGTGCAAATAAACTCAAACAGGAGATAAAAAGAAATAAGAAGATGGTATGTGCTTTGGTCATCGGAATAAATAATTAGCTATTTTATGCTGTAAATATACACTTTGTACCTTAAATCTATTTTGAAACGGATAGAAAAATGAATACCTATAGTTCTAGAAAGTAGGTAGCATCCGATTGCAAGTGCAATTTTCCTGTATCATCCATGGAAAAAGTCTTATCACTTTTAGAAAGGTTGATTTTATAAACGAATTTAGTAGCTTCCAAAAAAGTCGACAATTCCGGTATCGCGATGGCAATATTGGTTTCCACCATGCTTGGCTTATCTCTATAGCCAGAAGCTATAGGAATATGTACTTTGTATTTAACCTCGTTCCCATCATCTAAAAATTCAAATTCCATTATAAAATCTTGATCCATGCTATTTTCAAATTGAAAATTCAAATTGGCCACTGACATTTGGTTTCTCATGAAGCTCGAATCGTTAAATTCTAGAAAGGTTGTATCCGCAAGGAAGGTTCGCGCTTGCTTTGTAGAGGTGTCTACCAATGACGATGCATCGAATGACACCAATAGTAGGTTAGATTTCATTTTAGAAGTTGACTCCAGTTCGTTTTCTTGGATTAAATCATTATCCTTAACGCAGGAAGTAATGATCATACAAAGTCCGAATATGATTGTTAATACTATTGGAGATTTAGTCGTCATTGTGGTTGGATATGAACTCTTTAACGTCAAAATACAAAATAAAGTATTTAGAGATACTTTTTTAACTCTTTCAATTGGGTGATTTGCTTGATATGGGGTTCAAATTCATCCTGTCGATAATTAAAGAGGATGGCATCATATTCCACATCCAAAGCGCCCAGTACATCTGCTTCGTAACTATCTCCAATCATAATACTTTCTTCAGCTTTTGCATTTGCCAATTGCAATGCGTGATGAAAAATTAAGGGATTCGGTTTTTTTACTCCTGCCATTTCGGCGTTGGTCACTGTTTTAAAATAATGCGTAATTTTAGATACCTCAAGTTTTCTATTTTGGGCTTCATGGAAACCATTGGTGATGATGTGCAATTGATAATTTGGCATTAAGTACTCCAATATATCCAATGTATCATCAAACAAATGATCAAAAGTGGTCAGATGTGTTATATAATCTTCAGATAATAAATGTATCAATTCATCATCCACACTATATTTCAAAGCGTTGAAGGTGTCTTTTAAACGGCCGTAACGTAGTTGTGTTTGGTCAATTTCTGAATCTCTATAAAGTTTCCAATAATTAAGATTGATCGGTTCATAGGCACTTAAAAAATGTTCGATATCCACTGTTAGATTATTGATTTTGAAAATCTTGTCAAAAGTGAGTCCTGAATTTTTATCAAAATCCCATAAGGTATGATCTAAATCGAAGAAAATATGTTTGATGTTTTTAATTTTCATTGGCTGAATCTAACACGTCGGAAAATAATTCTCTAAACCCCTTCCAGCGTTCATCGTTACTAAAGGAATGGTTGTGGAAAACTGGAGCGAAAATACCATTCACTTTTTTTACTTCTGCCATCAGGCGTTGCAATTCTTGTTTCTTGTCCAATAAAGACGCTCTTTTTAATAAAGCACTATCAAATAAATGAAAGGTATTGATTTGTAAAGGGGTCTGAACTTCATAATCGAGATCATAAAATTGAAAGGGGGTGCAAGTACCTGCCCTAAACCCCAACTGATTAATATAACCCATGGTATAATCTTGTTTGATTTCCAATTCAATCAAATTACGATAGGTTTCTGGAAGGTTTAATTTTGAAAACGCATTGCGGGAAGCGACGAGTTCATAATTGACAATCGACTCCATCTGTTGTTTTTCCTTTTTCACCAATTCAAAATTGTCTAAAGCAAAATAGGAAACTTTTAGCCCAACCTTACAGTAATCTGCAACGTATTTGATTAGGGATGCAAACTTGCGTTTATTGATGTTGTTATTCTTATCATAGGTCGAATAGTCTCCAATTAAAAAGAACACAACAAACTTGTTCGAATTTTGTTTCTGTTTAGTAATAATCCATTTAAAGGTATCATAGGGATCGCGACGCAAACCAGCCAAGACTAAATAACGCTTATAAAATTGTCTTAACTGTAAACGATATAAATCTTTAAGCGTTCCTCCAAAGGTGCGTAAGAGTCCTTTTTGACTATAAAAATATGCCATTGGAACATCAATGATTGGCTGTACTTTGTATGTGCGTTCTGGAAACTCGTATTGCCCGAAAACCTCACTTAAGGCATCACGAAATAAATACGCCCAAATATCAACCACGGGCTGTTGTAGGAATCCGTTTTTATATGCGAGACTTTCCGTTCCGACAAATCGGCCGTATTCGTCTTTCATGTGTGGCAAATATTCTTCGTAACGACTTAAAAGGTAGAATGAAGCAGCAAAAATGTCATAAGGCAAATGACTCTTATCAGAAGTAGGAAAAAAACACTTGGTGTGTTCCCAGTCATACACGTGCATATCTAAATCAGAGAGTCCTTGCTCAAAGAGCATTTCATGCCCTCGAATAAAAAACTCATTGCCAAGCGGTTGTTTGGTGTATGACATTTTAAGACTGTCATGTGCAATGAATTCTTCAACACTTGTTGTGAATGTCACAGGGATTCCCAAGATACGCAAACAAATTTGCTTAAATACAAAGCTTAAACGTGGTGTTATTTTATGGGTGTAAACTAGTAGCATTCTGAATTTTGTATCTGGTATCTGGTAATTGGTATCTGATATTTGTGTTATAGTAAGCTTTCATCTGCAAAGCTAAAATACGCCTTTTCTGTAACGATGAGATGATCAAGAACTTTAATGTCTAAACTCTCGGCGGCTGTCTTTAACTTTTTTGTTATTTGCTTATCGGCATCACTCGGTTTTAAAGTGCCCGAAGGATGGTTATGTGCCAAAATAAGTCCGGTTGCTCCTACCTCGATAGCCGTTTTCATGACTAATCGAACATCTACCAACGTGCCTGTGATGCCTCCTTTACTCAATTGGTTTTTATGGATGACCGTATTATTATTGTTCAAATACACTACCCAAAATTCTTCATGAGGCAGTTCGCCAATAATAGGTTGCATCAATTCAAATACCGAATGACTCGATTCAATTTTCTTCTTTTGCAATGCCTCTTCTCCTCTTCGACGTCTTCCCAACTCCAAAGCAGCCACAATTGAAATTGCCTTTGCTTCTCCTATGCCTTTAAATTCCATTAATTGCTTAATCGATAATTTTCCCAAGATACTTAGACTGTTATCTGCGCTTGCCAAGATACGTTTGCAGAGGTCCACGGCACTTTCATTTCGACTTCCCGATCCTATCAAAATGGCAACCAATTCGGCATCGCTCAAAGCATTTTTTCCCTTATTCAGTAATTTTTCACGAGGCCGATCATCATCTGACCAGTTTTTTATGGAAAAGGAAGCACTTTTTTCAGACATAAGTTAATTATAAATATTGTAAATTTCAGAACAAATTATCTCAATGACAATATTATGAAATCTTTATTTGATTCTGACACTCATCAAGAGGTTTTAGGACGTATTGAACAACTCCACGAGCATCAGCAACCTGTTTGGGGGAAAATGAACGTTGCCGAAATGCTGAACCATAGCCAGCGTCCTTTAAAAGTTGCTAATGGTCGTATGTCTTTTATGGAGAATCCGAATATCGTAAAGAAATTTATGCTGAAACTCTTTAAGCCACAATTGTACAATGACCAACCCATTAGACGTAATCTGCCAACGGTTTCCGAATTTAAAGTCTTAAAATACGACTCATTTGAAGAAGAAAAACAACGTCTTATTGAATGTGTCAATGAGTTCCAAAAGAAAGACCTCAATCTGCATTGGCCAGAACATCCCATCTTTGGAAAATTTACCACAGAGCAATGGGGAAAGATGCAGTACAAACATTTGGACCATCACTTGAAGCAGTTTGGGGTTTAGTTGTTAGTTCAAATTTATTCATAATTCCTAATTTTTTTAATGCATTATCCACCACCTCATCACCAAAATACCGATAAAAACCACTTAATAGAGGTCATTAAAGCTTATCCTTTGGCTACCGTGATTTCGGTGAAGGATGATGAACCATTGATCACCCATTTACCTCTCATATTAGCGCATGGTAGATTAATTGGGCATCTTGATAAAAACAATCCACAAGCCAAATTGTTGAAAGATGACAACAAGGTCACAGTCATTTTTTCTGGACCACAATGTTATATTTCTCCGAGCGTTTATAGTACTACGCAGCTACCTACTTGGAACTATGTGAAAGTGCATCTAAAAGGTACCGTTAGCGAGATTAAAGATCCTGAAGCAATTAAGCAATCCATCGTGCAGATGACAGAACAACTGGAAGCGCCAGAACATAAATTTAGACTACCACTCAATCATCCTCGTATGCATGCATTGATAGACTATATTAGAGGATTTGAGATTGACATTACCCATTGGGAAGGCAAATTCAAACTATCCCAAGACAAAAACCCGAAAGACATGCGCTTGGCAAGAACAGAACTTATTAATGCCAATCAACAACAGATAGACACATTTTTAAACCGTATCTTTTTACCCTAAAATAGTAACATTATGGACACCGATAGAAAAAAAGTATTTTCAGGAACCTCACATATTCAAGCCATGGGCTTTAGAAATGCGCTTTCCGAAGCAGGCATTCAACACCACGAACTCGATAAATCAGACTCTGCCTATATTGGATTGTTTGACGAAATTCAGATTTATGTAGACGCCAAAGATGAAATGGAAGCATTAGCCATCCTTCGTAAATTGCACTATTGAATAACATCAGTTGTTGGCCATTGGCGTTACAATGGACAGTTCGTCCATTGCCAATCACAAGAAAGAATCTATATATTTCAGATTTCGCTTTTTAAGATGTTATCTCTTCATCTTAAAGCTTGAATTGATATAGTCTGATGTATGTATTAACACAACTTGAAACACATTGAAACACATTTTTATTTTTTGGGCATTTTTTGTAAGTTTCTTCGAGTGTTGTTCTAGTGTTGTTCTACTACTGTTCGTAAAAATGGGGTTTTGTAAGACATTTGTCGAACAACAGTAGAAGGATTGTAGTATTTAGGCTTATGAATTGATATATGGAGATATAGTTTGTATTTTAGATCTGTTTTATCAATTTAACAAAAGCACGAACCTGTCTGTTAGCCAATTTAGCAAACTTTTTAACCTCTGAATTCAGAACAAACATATTACAAAAAGAAGGAGTTGTTATCCACCTTACGAAAGATTGAGGACGTCCATTTGCACAAAGGTTATGTGATAAAAAACCTTTGGAAAATAGTCATTTTTGGAGTGATGATTTCATTGGCCGTTCCTGCACAAGGACTTGGTGATTTTGAACTGAAAGGTCCAAGTATTCTTAAAATTATGAAGGCAGATTATTGGGAAGCGGCCTTCGTAATCGCCATACTTTATACAATGTGTTTTATTGTTTTCCACATCGGATGGAAATGGGAAGATTCGCAATATTTAAAGGAGTTATACGAGAAAAAGCATCGGTTGATAAAGGAATTAGGAATTACAATGGAAGATGAGCAATCGTCATCTGTATCTTAATTCCTAAAGAAAAATGAGTCAAAACAAGTTATATCACAATTGACCATCCTTAAAGCATTCCTTTCGACCTAACTTGAAATCACATCTCGTAATAGACCTAAAAATTACTTATTAAAATAGTCCATACATTTCTTTGCGGGATTGGTTGCCCTGTTTTTAATCCCATGCACCGAGCTACTCAACACAAGAACAACGGCTGCTATTCCTGCCACATATACGATAGACATATAGGAGTCATAATTAGCATAAGCAATGGCAGCTAAAGCCCACGCTCCTACCAATGCAAACTCTCGCATATTGCGAGTCCAGGTGACCATTAAATTGATAATGGTGGCAATCACAATCATTATAATTGTCCATGTAACTTCTGAAATACCAAACCCATCCCAACCTATTTTTGTAAGATACGATGAGATACAGGCAATACTTGCAACTGTGACCCATCCACTATAAAACACAAATGGCCACCACAGAAAAACAATCACCGAAATCGGTTCGTCATATAGTTCCATTGAATTATTCATCACGATTTTGATTAGTGAAAAGAGTTGCAATAAAATAATGACACATGAAAGTCCTGTATAACCATATAGCCAAGCAAAAATCCAGGCACAATTAAAAACACACGAAATGACAAACCACCAACCCGTTTTAAGGACAAAATTGTCATCTCTCACTTTAGTAAAAAGACTTCTCCCTTGATAGATTACAAACCCTACGAGGAGCAAATAAATAAAACCCCAAATCGCAAATGCATATCCGGCTGGGGTAAATAATGACGTCAGTTCTCCGGAAACCTTCCCTATGGTAGTATTGTTGATGGCGCCGGTGTTTGAAAAGTAATTGATGAAGATGGTTGCGATTAAGGCAATGCCGTTACTGATTTGTAGTATTGTTTTCATCCAATTAGGAATTTGATTAATGTCTTAAAGTTACAAAATGTGAAATCAACCAAATCATGAAGATTAAAGTTTTTATTCCCTAAAAAAACTCCCGATACTGCATCACCCGAAAATCAAAGGTGTTGAATTCAGGATTACTATTTTTAAGTTGCTGATAGAGCGGCATACTTCCGATCGCTCTATTTGCCGAACCAGATGCTGAAGTAAGCGACACCGTTTTAATGCTCCGTTCTGATCCAACAGACTGTTTCTCATCGCACGCAATCACACTGATTTCAAGTTCGTGTATTCTAGGAACTTCATTGGAAATGACTTTCAGCTTTAAGCCATAATCTCTGATATGTTTTCTAAAAAAATATTCTGGACCGTTTTTACTATTGCCTCCAGTGAATAAAAGTGTATCAATATTTGGAAATTGTTTCAGGTAGCCAACCAAATCTCGCAACACCACATTCTGCATGCCTAAATCTGACGCATCAATTTTCTTGCGTTCAGCACTTTCGACGATGTCACAAATACCAATTTTATGCTTCCTGAGAAATTGTTTGCGTTCCTCAACGGCTTCCAGGGAATTATCATATCTTAAATTCAAGTTATAAATTTTATCAATATACAACCACAACGAATTGTAGTAACTTCCATAACAGAAATCAACATCTTTTTCAAGCAAATTACCCGTGGAAAACCGCGGTGGAGGCAATGTTCCCACGATCAATTTAGTGGTATCTTCTTGAATAAATGGTGGATAGGGATGTTGATGGAGAAACATAGCTTTTAATTGTTGATCTAAATTATAATTTGTAACTTATAAACATAAATTTATAGTTTAATTTAAAAAAAAGAGGCTTGCTGTTGCAAGACGAAAACATGGGAAAAGGAGACAAAAAATCGAGACGAGGAAAAATTCACAAAGGAACTTATGGCACACGCCGTAAAAAAATAAAGAGACGCCCGACCACTTTGGAAAAAATAAGTATTGATAAAAAAGCAAAACCGTGATTATCGCGTAAAAACTAAATTATTTGCACTTGACATTGATTCGCTAAAACCATAGCCTTCATAATTAAAACCTTTGACATCGTCTAATGTTTCAGCGTTGGTATCAATAATATATCTAGCCATCAGTCCTCTTGCCAGCTTCGCAAAAATAGCTATAATTTTATAGTCGCCATTTTTAAATTCCTTAAAATCCACTTGAATGATAGGCACTTTCAGTTGCTTCACATCGATGGCTTTAAAATATTCTTGGCTTGCAAGGTTTAAGAATAATTCGTTTTCTTTCAACTCACTATTTAAAGATTTTACGATATCCTTTTTCCAAAATTCATATAGATTTTTATCCTTTCCAACAGCTAATTTTGTCCCCATTTCTAAACGATAAGGCTGCATTAAATCCAATGGTTTCAATACACCATAAAGGCCAGAAAGTATACGTACTTTTTCCTGTACTTGAGCAATCTTATCTGTCGGAACCGTGTACGCATCGAACCCACGATAGACATCGCCATTGAATGCATAAATCGCTTGACGTGAATTATCTTTGGTGAAAGGCACTTCCCACTCCTGATAACGTTCGTAATTAAGTTGTCCTAATGCATCAGACATATGCATCAATTTTGATAAACCTTTGGCAGATTTATTTTTAAGGAGTTTATTTAAACGTTCAGATTTTTGAAGGAATTGTGGTTCTGTAGATTTAGAAGTTGGCAATTCGCTTTCATAATCCAATGATTTTGCTGGAGATAATACGAGTTTCATCGAAAATTTTTTTTCATTCCCACACACGTAGAAATCTTTTTGATTAAGCAAAGTTAAGATTACCGCGTTTAAAATTCAAGGTGAAGATTTTATATTTTCAATAGAGATATAAATGGATTCTATGACTATTTAAAACGAGATTCCAGCTCTTGCAGGAATTGACTACTCCATTTCCTGATGCTTGGCATAATGACGCCACTTCTCAATACATTCCTGCATATCTTGAGGAATTTCAGAATTGAAACTCATCATTTCCCCTGTTTTTGGGTGTTTGAAACCTAATGTTTTTGCATGCAGTGCTTGTCTAGGAAGAATTTTAAAACAATTCTCTACAAACTGTTTGTACTTGGTAAATGTAGTACCCTTTAAGATTTTTTCGCCACCATAACGCTCGTCATTGAAGAGTGTGTGTCCAATATGTTTCATGTGCACGCGAATCTGATGTGTACGACCAGTTTCAAGTTGACAGCCCACTAAAGTAACATAACCCAAACGCTCAATAACTTTATAATGTGTCACAGCAGGTTTGCCTTTGTCTTCATCATCACCAAAAAAAACAGTGTTCTGCAGCCTATTTTTTGGATGGCGACCGATATTTCCTTCCACAGTGCCTTCATCTTCGTCCATATTTCCCCAAACAATGGCCACGTACTCACGTTCACTGGTTTTGTTGAAAAATTGCTTTGCCAAATGTGTCATGGCTTGTTCGGTTTTTGCAACTACCAACAATCCGCTTGTATCTTTATCGATACGATGCACCAATCCTGGGCGATTACTAGAGTTATTAGGAAGATTATCAAAGTGGTAGGTCAATGCATTGATAAGCGTCCCAGAGTAGTTTCCGTGCCCTGGGTGCACAACCATTCCTGCTGGTTTGTTGACCACCAACAGTTCATCATCTTCATACACAATATCTAAAGGAATGTTCTCTGGCACCAGCAAATATTCGTAAGGTGGATGCTCAAACATCACTCTAATCTTATCAAATGGTTTTACCTTATAACTTGATTTTACCTGAACATCATTGACATAAATACTCCCGTTTTTGGCAGCAGTCTGTATTTTGTTTCGAGTCGCATTCTCGACACGATTCATCAGATATTTATCAATGCGAAGTGGCTGTTGTCCTTTATCTACAGCAAATGCGTGATGCTCGTATAAGTCATCATCGCTATCTTCATTGGGAGTGTTATCTTCGATCATTAGTTACCATCAGTTCTATTGCCATTGCCAAGAACCAAATCTATTTTGGAAGTAATTGGAAGTAAATCGCCTTTGGAAATCTTTTTACCATTAAAACTGACAGACAAGACCTCATCTTTTCCAATATCATCTACATAAGTTATTTTTCCGACAACAAAACCAAGGGCTTCAAGTGTTGGTTTGGCTTGTCTGAATGTACGATGAATTATATTCGGAATTTCCACTTTACGATAGCCTGACGGATTCAAAGTGAGATATATTTTTCTATTTTCCTTCACTTGCGTTTTGGCCAAAGGATATTGTTCAATGACCGCATACTTGGGATATTTCGGATTGAAATTTGCCGAATCCTGTATTTCCATCTGCAAATCCTTATCCTCCAATTCTATCTGGACGGTGGCCAACGACTTTCCTGTGAGGTCAGGTACCTCAACAAAACTGCCGTGATTGGTAGTTATATTTAACCATTTCAAAGCAATAAAGCAAATCACCACTATCGCTACGATTGCTAATGCCAACTGCTTCAGAAATGTTTTGCTCGTTAAAAATTTGGTTAGGCTCATGAAGTTTTTAATAAAGGACAAATATATAAAATCCAAAGGGTTTTTTCTTTTGGTTTTTATGTGATATTTTAGCTTAACTAATAATAGACGCTATTTATTGTTGGTCAACATTATTAATAAATGAGATTTCCGCTTTCGCGAGAAACAAATATGAAGAAAAATATTGCCATCATCATGGGAGGTTATTCAAGTGAATTTGAAATCTCCCTTAACAGCGGTCAAGTTGTTTATGACACCTTGGATTCAGAGATATACAATGCCTATCGCATCCATATCTTTAAGGACAAATGGGTGTATGTCAGTCCCACAAATGAAGAATTTCCGATAGATAAAAATGACTTTTCAGTTTTGATCAATGAAACAAAAATCACGTTTGATTGCGTTTTCAATGCTATCCATGGAACACCTGGCGAAGATGGTTTTATGCAAGGATATCTCGAATTGCTTAACATTCCGCACACAAGCTGCGGCATGTACCAAGCCGCTTTGACCTTTAATAAAAGGGATTGTTTGAGTACTTTGAAACCTTACGGCATTAAAACAGCTATTTCCTATTTCGTGAATTATGGCGACACCATTGATGATCAAGCAATTGTAGATAAAGTTGGTTTGCCATGTTTTGTAAAAGCGAATAAAGCTGGAAGTAGCTTCGGAATATCAAAAGTTTATAAAAAGGAAGATTTACAGACAGCGTTGGAAGTTGCGTTTAAGGAAGATGACGAAGTGATTATCGAATCCTATTTAGACGGAACTGAAGTATCTGTCGGCGTCATCACCTACAAAGGAGAGGTGAAAGTATTGCCTATTACAGAAATCGTGAGCAATAATGACTTTTTTGATTATAAAGCGAAATACCTCGGTGAATCACAGGAAATTACGCCTGCAAGATTGACCAAAGACCAAGAAGATAAAGTCAATGCGATCGCCAAGAAAGTGTATGAAGTATTAAAAATGAAAGGCTTCAGCCGAAGTGAATATATTTTCAAAGATGGTGAACCGCATTTATTGGAGGTGAATACCGTTCCAGGAATGACAAAAGCAAGTATTTTACCACAACAGGCGGCGGCTGCAGGAATAAGTTTAAAAGAGTTGTTCGGCAATGCGATTGAGGAAGCGCTGACTGCTCAAAAGTGAGAATGAAAATTTAATAATTATATTTGATAAGTATTAATTATAAAATCAGATCCTGCTTTCGCAGGAAGTGGTATGAAAAGAGCATTATTTCCAGGATCATTTGATCCAATCACTTTAGGGCATTCGGACATCATCAATAGAGGTATTCACCTTTTTGACGAAGTTGTTGTGGCCATTGGCATCAATGCGGACAAAAAATACATGTTCTCGCTTGAAGAGCGTCAAGGTTTTATAGAAGAAGCATTTAAGAATGAACCTAAAGTAAAGGTCGTCACTTATGAAGGCTTGACCATTGATTTCTGTAAAAAAATAGATGCTCAATTTATTTTACGTGGTCTTCGAAATCCTGCTGATTTTGAGTTTGAAAAAGCGATTGCGCATACCAATCGTAAACTCTCTAAAATAGAAACAGTGTTTTTGTTGACAGCAGCAAAAACCTCATATATTTCTTCCTCCATCGTGAGAGACGTTATCAGAAACCATGGTGACTACACTGTTTTGGTTCCTGATAGTGTAAGGGTCAAATAATATTATTCTTTCTGGCTTTTTGTACGGCTTCCAGCTTATTGTGTACTTGCAATTTTCTGTAAATATTCTCAATGTGTTTTCTGACCGTACCGCTTGACAGAATTAGGTTGTCAGCTATTTTTTTGTAATTCAAACCTTTACTTAATTGCTCCAAAACATCTGTTTCTCTAGAGGTCAATTGTATGTCTTCCTTGTCTTTCGGATTTTCTATACTCATCGGATTTCGCAACAATTTCAAGGTTTTCATGGCAATGGAAGGATTCATCGCAGCACCTCCGTTTAAGGTTTCGATAATACCATCGTGCAAATTTTTAGCATTAATTTCTTTTAATAAATAACCATCCGCTCCAGCTTTGATAGCGTTGAAAATGTTTTCATCATTATCAAAAACGGTTAACATGATAATCTTAATGTGAGGATATTTCTGCTTGACGAGTTCTGTAGCTTCAATACCATTCATAACAGGCATTTCGATGTCCATCAAGATTAAATCGAGATTGAAATTATCCTCTAACTGCGCCATCAAATCAGAACCGTTGATTGCAGAAAACTTAAAATTCAAATCTTCAAAGAATGACAATTTTTCCTTTACGGTTTTTATTAAAAAACTGTTGTCATCGACAATGGCTATTTTAACGTTCATGATAATTCGATTATTTATAAGTACAAGTTACGAATTTGAGCGCTTCTATAAATACGCTCTATGTCGTATCTATTTAATACATTAAATTCAGTACAACAGTTGTTCCTTCTTGAATAATTGATTCTATATTGATTGTTGCTCCAATTTCTTGAGCTCGTATTTTCATGTTTTCAATGCCATTACCCAATTCGACTGACTTTTCATCAAAACCTTTTCCATTATCAGAAATCAGTATATCCATAGAATTATTTTTATTTAAAAACTGAATTTTAATGTCATCCGCTTCGGAATATTTAAGCGCATTGTTAATGGCTTCTTGAATAATTCGATAGACATTCATACCTTCAACAGAAGTGAATTGGATCGTTTTTGAAAAGCTATTGTCAATTTCCAATTGAAAATCGACATTAGCTGTTGCGGCGTTTGCTTTTTCGATATAATTCGAAATTCGAATTTGCAAGTCTTCCAACGAAATTTCAGTTCTATTCATCGCCCAAATGGTATCGCGCAATTCATAAATCGTTGTCGTTGTAAAATCGCTAATGGTTTTTAGTTTATGACTTAATTTTTCTGGCAATTGAAAGCCATATTTTAAATTATCCAAAGAAGAAATGATAAAAGTCAGTTGTGCGCCAATATTGTCGTGCAAATCCCGACTGATGCGAAGTCGCTGCTCTTGTAACCGATTTTGAGTTTCTATTTTCAATAAGGCATCCTTTAGTTCATTTTCCTTTTGAAGTTGTCTGTTTTTTAATTTTTGCTGACTGTAGAATAAAAAACCTAACAATAATAATACTATTGCGAGCACGACCAAACCAAGTATATAATAATTTTTTTGCGAGAGATTGAGTTCCTTTTCAGCAATATCGGCACGTTGCGAGAGAATTTCTTTTTCTTTCTTTTGGGATTGATATTCGATTTCTAGCTTCGCCACTTTGGCATTGGTATCAAAATTGAGAGTACTGTCCTTATACTTAGAATAGTCTTTATAATATTTCAAAGCTGTCTTTGTGTCATTTTTTGCTTCATAATATTGCGAATACAATTCTAATGAGGTTTCAATATCTACAGCTGTTTTGGACTGATTTGCGAAACCGTAAGCACTGTCAATGTAACGCTTGGAGTCATCAACTCGATTATTTTCAATCAGTACTTGCGCAATATTATTGTAGCTCGAACTTACACCAGCAAAATTGCCTATCGACTTTTCAATGTTTGCTGATTGCTTAAAATATATTAATGCGGAATCGATCTTTTGCATATAATAATACACAGCTCCAACGTTGTTGGCTGATTCTGCAATTCCCTTTTTGTCTTTGAGCTGTTCTTCGATTGTTAAGGAATATTTGAAATAATCCAAAGCTTTTTCGTGTTCGCTGTCATTTGCATAAATAATAGCAATATTGTTGTACGCCTGTGAAATTCCTTTTAGATTCTGATCTTCCTCAAATATGGCGATGGCTTTTAGATGATACTTTATAGCTTTATCATTGACACCCAAATAATTGTAAACCATTCCAACGTTGTTATTAACTGTGGCCTCTTCTTGATGCGCTTTTTTGCGTTCATAGATATTTAAGGCTTTAAGATAAGCGGCAAGTGCCTCTTCATAATTTCCCAAACTTCTATTTGAAGCGCCAATATTGTTATATGCTGATGCAATTGCCATAGAATCTCGTGGATGCATCAGTGATTTCTCAGAAAGTGTTTTTGCCTTTTCAAATTCACCTAAATCTCTATAGACGACAGCTAAATTATTTTCTGTAAAGCTGACTAGCTTTTGATCCCTTTTAGCCAGACTTCTAGCATTTTCAAGGATATTGAGCGCTTTTCTAGGGTTTTCCTTGTATAATGCCATGGCAGAATCATTCAGCTTTTCTACCGTATTTTGAGAAAATGTAACGGTCGTTATGGTTATGAATAGTAAAAAATTGGAAAGAAAGTGCTTCATTATAGTTAGTTAAGATAGAGTAATGAAAATACTATAATTTTTAAAATTAACGAGATTATAGCAAAATTTTGATTTTGGTACCTTTCGATGCTTCGGATTCAATCCTCAATTCGCCCCCAATTTCAGTGACACGCTTTTGCATATTTATTAACCAATGGCCCTTCACCCCAGATTTTGTAACCAATCCATCTCCATCATGAGAAACAACAATAAGCAAATTGTGAAGTTGTTGTGAAATTTGTACCTGGATTTTTCTTGGATTGGCATGCTTCAAACTGTTGTGAATCGCTTCCTGAATCACACGATGGATATTCATGCCTTCCACTGACGAAAATTTCCGCGTTAAATCAACATCATTAGAGACATTAAACGAAAAACTGATCTTATCATCAAAAACATGTGCTTTATCAATATAATTTGAGATTCGAATCTGTAAATCTTCAAACGTGATTTCATTTTTGTTCATCGCCCAAATCGTGTCCCGCAACTCATAAATTGTGGAAGAAGTAAACTCGCTGATACCATTTAATTTTTTGGTCAGTTTTTCATCCTTTATATCAAAACCATCTTTAAGATTATCTATGGATGAAATAATAAAAGTCAACTGTGCACCAATCTTATCATGTAAATCATGACTGATCCGTAAGCGTTGTTCTTGAAGTTTATTTTGCTGTTCAATCTTGATAAGCGCCTCCTTAAGCTCCTTTTCTTTGTGAAGTTGTTTGTTTTTTAATTTTTGCTGATTGTGTAATAAGAACCCAACCATGGTCATAACCATACCGAGGGACAGAAGCCCTAAAACCTGAAGATTTTGCTCTTGTACAATTAACTTTTTCTCCGCCAATTCGGCACGCTGTAGTAATATTTTTCGCTCTTTATCAGCCGTTTTGTAGTGCTCACTGATCTCTGCTATTTGCTTAATCTTGGTTTCGTTGATAAGTGAGTCCTTAATATTTTTATAATCGATATAGTTTTTTAGAGCCATTTTATAATTACTCGTTTTCACATCGAGTTCGTGAAAACGATGAAATGCCTCTAGTTGATACTTGCGTGTGCCATAAGATAGAGTATTCTGCATGGCGCTATCCAATATCTTTTTTGCTTTTTTATAACGTATGGTCCCAAGGTAGATTTTCCCCAAATTAACGAGCATCATTTCATTACTTTCCTCAAAACCTAGAACAGCAAGGGACTTTAAAGTAAACTCTTCCGCCTTCTCATAGTTTTTAAGTTTGCGATAGGTATTGCCAATATTGGAGTAACTACTCATCATAATACTTGCCAGTCCTAAACGAAAATAATTTTTTAAATTTTGATTTTTGGAATCAAATCTCAAATCATTCTTTGGCTGAACAATTTTTAAAGCATCTTCTTGATTCAAAATTAAATTAGCGCTGACGCTTTGAGAAAATGAACAACTGCACAAAAATAATAACATAGCGAGAACGAGCGCATGACTATTCTTTATACAAAATAAAAAAAGCATCAATTCCCTTCTGTCCTTTATAACAGGTAGTGAAATTGACGCTTCTTTAAAATTGATTAATAGCATTACTAAGATACCTTTAAATGAATACTTTAGCAGCATTTTTTCGACAAATAGCATTTAATAAAGATTAAGCGCAATCGTTTGCGTCTTGCCCTTAATCATCATCTCAATAATGAAATTACTTATTGAGATTATAGGCATAAATAGTGTCATCATCGGCTTTGTAAAACAAAAAACCCGCCAACTCATCCACTTGATATTCTGGCTTTTTGTCCTTGAGGACAATCTCGCTATCTACCTTTCCAGAATCTTTGTTCACTTTCACTAATCCTACACCGTCATCAAGTTTGGTTAGAATAAATTGGTCATTTTCTGTGGCCGAAGTAGCCTTAAAACGTTGAGACATCATTTTAAAAGAGGTATCTCCAATTGAGGCAAACATATCTGCCGCACGTTTGTTTTCCTTCCCATAATCATTGTAACTGCTCAAATTGTTCGAACCTCCAAAGCCTGATCTATTCATACCTGCTTTGGCTGCATGTGCCATGGCTAGACCTGTGGATGCTACCGCAACAACTCCCCCTACTACTTTCATGAAACCACTTTTACCTGGCGATTTATAATATTCATGAAAGCGTTGGGTTCCGCCGGTGTCGAGCAACATCATATTTTGTGATGATCCTAAAAAGATGTTACCATTTCTAATTTCCATTGAACCCGCTCCTTCCTTCTCTTCGAAATTCACCGTTGCCAATTCCGATACGTCTCCTGAATTCGCGTCTATGGAGTAAACCTTGTCATCAGCAGCGACGAGATATCTGTTTTTAGCACTGTCAAATGTAGAAGCAACAGCAGCCGAGTTTTTGTATTTCAGAGGTTTTTTCCAAATTTCTTCTCCTGTTTTCAAATCCACTATGTTAGCATCTTCACTAGTGATGTAAATAAGTCCTTGGGGTGATTTTGCCATCACCATGATATTTTCACCTGTCTTCAAGGGTCTTTTGAAAAGTGTTTGGCCATCAAATGAAATTTTATTGATCCCACCTTGCTGAATTCCAAATAAAATTCCATCATCTTGAACAAAAAAGTGTTGTACATAACCTTTTGTTTTGGGAGCTTTAGCCCATAAATCTTCGCCCGAAGACGCACTCAAGAAGGCAATTTCAGACTCATTTTTTTGAGAAAAAACACTTGAATCGCCTCCATCGCTTTTATCACTTACTACAGCTAATCCTTGTGGCAAAATTTCAAAATTTGAAACAATTCCTTGGACTTTTCGGTCATTTTCCCATAATTCAGAGCCATTAGTTCCAATCTTATGTATACGGGTGTTTTTGCCATTTGTTGTTGTTTCAAAACCATAGATTTCTTTTTCTGTGGCATCGGCAACCATCCAATTGATATCCCTTACTTTGTTGGTCCAAAGTTCATCACCATTATGTTTTTTCGCAATCAACCCTTGGGCTGTTGGTATAATCAGAGATTCCTTGAGCAAAAGGGGAGTTCCTGTAACGCTTAAATCTTTTGCAATACCGACCCGTCCGGGTGTATCGAGAAAAAAACTATAATCCATTTTAGACGTCGTCAAATCATAGACGGCTACTCTAACGGTCATCTTTTCATTTTTATCACCTTGCTTTTGAATCCCACTCACCACCAATTTATTTTGTGGCAATATAACGTTGCAGGTATAAATTTGGTTCCAATTATTGGTATCGGAATTAAAAATCACATTTCCGTTGAGGTAATTAATGACAGCTCGTTTTGTTTTTGCCAAACCAGCAAATTTTGAATCAGTGCCTTGGGAAACAACAATATATGGGGAGGCTGGGATAAAATCAGTCTCCTCTGGTTTAAGCTTTCCAAATTCGTTGAATGTGAACGTCAATTGATCTGATGTAGGATCAATACCTACGATTCCATCATTGGTTGCCACGACCAAAATCCCACCGACTGTCAATGTCATTTCGTTGATTTTGGCACCTAGATCGTAAGTATGGTCAGGCTCTTCAGCCCTCTGGGCGAATGTAGTGCTTATACTCATTAAAAGTGCTAGCGTCCACACTAGTTTATATTGGTTTAATAGCGCTTTCATGATTAGTTCTCTATTTTAGATAGATTGAAGGAGCCATCTGTTACCGTCTTAAGACTTCCATCTTCTGTGTTTTTTCCAGTAAAATTGAATGTCCCAATTACTCTACCATCCGCATCTGTAGAGATGTTGATATCTCCCACAACACCAGAATCCTGGTATGGTGCATTCCATATTTGGGTGTTCAAAGGGTCACTTGTATTTGGCACCACATAACTTGCGGAAATAAAGACATTATTATCAGATAACTCATAACTTCCTACGCCTTCATAGCCGAAAATTATTAGGTTGACAAATTGCGAGGCTGTGTTGCCTTGGATGGTTAATGTTGTCTGTCCTCCACCTGTTGCCAAATTTGCCGCAGAGGTGATTTCTAGAGTTGTAAATGACTGCCCATCAACCGTGGCGGTGATTGTCCCTTCCGCGGTACTACCTCCTCCACCATCTCCATCATCATCTTTGGAGCATGAAGTGATTGACATCACAGAAATTGTCATTACTAGTAACATAATTTGCTTAAAATTTTTCATTGTAAAACTATTTTTGGGTTTATAATGAAGCAAAATTGCAGATTATGCGTAGGCAAAACAATACGACAAATTGCGTATATTTAAAATCTGAGAAATTGCAGAATAGAGATAAGAGAAAAAAAAGAGACTTAAATTATAGTCTATTTGGGAAAAAGGATGTGTGGAACTTGTGCATGCACCGTTTCCTTCTTTCTTGTTAGTTGTTGAAGGAATTTCTGATGCGCTTCTGAATTTGGATTGAAGGGTCGATGTTTCATTGCATTTTGAATGCTTTCCACTTCTTTCATAACTTCTTGACTTTCGTCAGATATCCAAATCTGTTGGAATTTTTCCCAAATATAATTGACGGCCGTTTGATTGGGATGAAGCATGTCTTCAGTATAAAAACGATAATCACGAAGTTCATCTAACATAATTTCGTAAGAAGGAAAATAAAACAAATTATGATTTACGATATCGGAAGATTGATTCAATACTTGGTGGACAGCAGAAATAAGGTGTGCCTTGCTTTGAGAGTTTTCCACAAAGCCATCTTTCAGATGTCGGATCGGTGAAACTGTAAAAATGATATTTACTTTAGGATTGATTTGATGGAGGTGATTCACCATTAATTTGAGAGAATCGGTTATATCATCAACGGATAGTAATTCCTTTATAAATTCCTTTTGCGGTACTTTGTGGCAATTAGCTACTGGTAAGTTTGTTTTGTAGTTCTTGTAGATCCAGGCCGTTCCAAGGGTGATGATAATATGAGTGGCATCGTGAAGCATTTCAGATGTTACATTGAGGTTTTCATTCAAAGATTTGAGCAATTCCTCTTTATCTGAACTGCTTAATTTGGAGTGTGCATCATAACAATGCCATTGCTCATTGTGAAAAAAAACATCTTTTTCGGTATATTTCTTATTATAAATTATATTTGAAATAAAAGTCTCAATTGCTTTTGGATGGAATAAGATACCGAACGGATTTTGAAAGGTTTGAAATTTGAAAAACTCTAATTTCTCGCCAATATTTTCAACGAAACAAGATCCCAATAATAGAATTTTAGACTGATAATCAATTTGATCATGTGTTTGTTTTTCTAGTGTTATATGGGTTTGTAGTTTCATAATATTTTCCCACGAAAGTGGGAATCTCATCAAATTAACCGAATTTTTTCTTAAATCTCTGCTTCATCGTTCCCATTTTCTCTCTGGATTGCGAGACATCATTTCAAATACTCCTTCCCAGCCATAAGCGCCTCGTCAATCCCAGCGGGATTCTTTCCACCAGCCGTCGCGAAGAATGGCTGACCTCCACCACCGCCTTGGATATATTTTCCAAGTTCGCGGACGATGGTTCCTGCATTCAAGCCTTTACTTTCAACCAATTCTTTAGAAATATAACATGAAAGTAATGCTTTGCCATCCGTTTCTGCACCAAATAACAAAAATAAGTTATCATATTGCTGACCTAATTCGAAGGAAACATCTTTAATTCCGGAAGCGTCCAAATCTAATTTTTTAGCTAAAAATTGAACACCGTTTATATCGGTCAGTTCATTCTTTAAATCACCTTTGATGTTTTTAGCCTTGTCTTTCAGTAAATTCTCAATTTGCCTTTTCAAATCAGAATTTTCAGCTTGAAGATTTTGTAAGGCTTTGATAGGTTCTTGAGCATTGTTTAAAAGATCTTTTATTTCAGAATAAGCTCTGTTATTTTCAAAATAGAAATCTTTAACAGCATCGTGGGTAATCGCCTCAATACGGCGAACACCAGCTGCAACTGCGCCTTCAGACACAATTTTAAAATGCCAAATATCTGCGGTATTCTTCACATGAGTGCCACCACATAGTTCAATAGATTTACCAAACCTAACGGTACGAACGGTATCGCCATATTTTTCACCAAATAATGCCATCGCACCTTCTTCGATTGCCTTTTGCATTGGTGTATTGCGTTGTTCCTGCAAATTTAATTTACCTTCAATTCGTGCATTCACAAAATTTTCAACATCTCGTAATTCATCAACAGTCATTTTCGAAAAATGCGAAAAATCGAAACGTAAATATTTAGAGTGAACGGCAGATCCTTTTTGTTCTACATGAGTTCCCAAAACTTCACGCAAGGCTTGATGTAATAAGTGTGTTGCTGTATGGTTACATTCAGTTCTTAAGCGTTGTTTGGCATCAACAGTTGCTTTAAAAGTGTCGTTTAAATTGTTGGGAAGATTTTTTGTAAAATGAATAATGATGTTATTCTCCTTTTTTGTGTCTACAATATATATGACATCACCAGACGCATCTTCAAGATACCCTTTATCACCAACTTGCCCTCCTCCTTCTGCGTAAAATGGAGTTAGGTTAAAGACCAACTGATACATTTCACCCTCTTTTTGTGAGGTCACTTTTCTGTATTTAGTTAGTTTTACATTCGCCTCAGTAGTATCATAACCAATAAATTCTTGCTCATCATCTTCGCATAAAATGGTCCAATCATCAGACTTTAATTGTGATGCTTGCTTACCACGTTCTTGTTGCTCTTTTAATTTTTTATTGAATTCTTCATGGTTATAGCTAAATCCATTTTCACGAAGGATCAAATCGGTCAAATCTTCAGGAAAACCATAAGTATCTTTCAATTCAAAGACCTTATTTCCTGAAATTTCTTTAGAGTTTGAATGTGTGACAATCCTATCGAGTAACAATAATCCTTGGTCCAAAGTTCTTAAAAACGATTGTTCTTCTTCCTTAATAACATTTTCAATCAATTGCTTTTGTGATTTCAATTCTGGAAATGCTTTCCCCATTTTTTCGCTCAACACATCAACCAAACGGTAAATAAATGGTTCTTTTTGGTCTAAAAATGTAAAACTATAACGGATCGCTCTTCTCAAGATACGACGTATCACATAACCAGCTCCAGTATTACTCGGCAATTGTCCGTCAGCAATGGAAAAAGCAACCGCTCTAACGTGATCTGAAATGACACGGATGGCAACATCTACCTTATCATCATTTCCATATTCTTTATTTGTAATAGTCTCAATTTCTCGAATGATTGGCGTAAACACATCCGTATCATAATTGGATTGAACACCTTGCAACACCATACACAAGCGTTCGAAACCCATTCCTGTATCTATGTGCTTATCAGGCAAACCTTCCAATGAACCATTAGCTTTTCGATTGTATTGCATAAATACCAAATTCCAGATTTCCACGACTTGCGGATGATCGGCATTGACCAATGTCTTACCGTCTACTTTTGCTTTGTCATCAGCAGAACGAATATCCACATGGATTTCACTGCAAGGTCCGCACGGTCCTTGGTCGCCCATTTCCCAGAAATTGTCTTTCTTGTTACCCATCAAAATTCTGTCTTCAGAAATAAAAGATTTCCAAAGTTCATAAGCTTCGGAGTCCATTGGTAGATTATCACCTTTGTCGCCTTCAAAAACAGTCACGTAGAGCATGTCCTTATCAACACCATACACTTCAGTCAACAATTCCCAAGCCCAAGCAATTGCTTCCTTTTTGAAGTAATCTCCAAAACTCCAGTTGCCCAACATTTCAAATAAGGTATGATGATACGTATCATAACCAACTTCTTCGAGATCATTATGTTTTCCAGAAACACGTAAACATTTTTGAGTGTCTGCAATACGATTGCTTTTAGGCTTGGCATTCCCTAAAAAATATTCCTTGAAAGGTGCCATCCCTGAGTTGACGAACATCAAGGTTGGATCATCTTTCAACACCATGGGTGCAGAAGGAACTATCATATGCTGTTTTTCTTTGAAAAAACTTAGATATTTTGAACGGATTTCTTGTGACTTCATATAAAACTAAATGGTACTATTTCTGATAAAATGCTGTTAAAAATCAAACATGATCCTTATTACCTTAAAACTATTCCTAATTTTAACCGTTTAAAACTACTTTGGACATTTGTCATTTAGTTTTATTAAATTTACAGTTGAAATAATTTCAAGTTAGCTACGTTTGCTTTCTATTTATGGCGGAAAAAGCCATCATAATGTGCAAAAATAGTATAAATTAACCAATGAGTAAGGTAAAATATTATTACGATTCTGAATCGTTATCCTATAGAAAAATAGAGCGTAAAAAGGGCAGAACTCTTAAGTATGTCTTCACCTTTTTACTAGGTTCAGCGCTTTTTGCATTCTTGTTTGTATTTATAGCCAGTCGATTTGTGGAATCTCCAAGAGAACGTGCTTTAGCAAGAGAATTGGAACATATGGATTTACAATACAAACTTCTCAACAAGAAAATGGACCAGGCACAAAGTGTCCTTGCCAATGTTGAAGAACGTGACAATGCGATTTATAGACTTTATTTTGAAGCCAATCCTATACCTGAAGAACAACGAAAAGCAGGCTTTGGCGGTATCAATCGCTATAAAGACCTTGAAGGATTTGACAATTCCAAATTGATTGTCGAAACCAATAAACGGATGGATATTTTGATGAAACAGATTGTGGTACAATCGCGCTCACTGGACGAAATTGCAATATTGGCAGAAAACAAAGAGAAATTTTTAAGCTGTATACCAGCCATACAACCCGTTAGCACAGAAGATTTAACACGTATGGCTTCCGGATATGGCTACAGAACTGATCCTTTTACCAAGGTGCGTAAGTTTCATTTTGGCATGGATTTTACCGCACCTCGAGGCACTCCAATTTATGCAACAGGCGACGGTGTTGTCGTGAGAGCTGATGATGCAGCCACAGGATATGGAAATCACATTCGCATTGATCATGGATACGGTTATGTAACACTTTATGCCCATTTATATAAGTATAACGTTCGTTCCAACCAAAAAGTTAAACGTGGCGATTTAATAGGATTTGTAGGAAGCACTGGACGTTCAGAAGCGCCTCATCTTCATTATGAAGTTTTCAAGGATGAAGAACGCATCAATCCAATTAATTTCTATTACGGTAATCTTTCAGCGGAAGAATATGGTCGATTGCTAGAAAGAGCTTCGTTAGAAAATGAATCTTTAGATTAACATATGTATATCAATCTTCCAGAAAAAAGGTATTATGGTATTGGCGAAGTCGCCAAGGCTTTTGATGTGAATACATCTTTGATCCGATTTTGGGAAAAGGAATTTGATGTATTAAAACCAAAAAAGAACGCAAAGGGCAATCGGAAATTCACACCAGAAGACATTACCAATCTGAAATTTATTTACCACTTGGTCAAAGAGCGTGGCTTTACACTTGAAGGTGCCAAAACACACATTAAAGAAGAGAAACAACAATCGCTCAACACCTTTGAAATTATCAATAAATTAGAAAGTGTAAAAGCACAGCTGCTAAAAATCAAAGAACAGTTGTAACAATTTTAATGCTTTTTCAACTAACATACAGAACAATCAACTTAAACACTAACAAATAAAAACTCTTACTTATGAAAAAATGGTTAATTCCTGTCATTATCCTTGCCGTGATCGCGATTGGATTGTATTCTTGGGGAAAAGGATTTAATAATGAAGCCGTCGAACTTAAAGAAACAGCAACGAAATCTTGGGGTGACGTTGAAAGCAGTTACCAACGTCGTAATGATTTAATTGGCAATTTGGTCAAAACAGTACAAGGCGCTGCCGATTTTGAAAGAACGACTCTAAGAGAAGTTATCGAAGCGAGAGCAAAGGCAACTTCAACAACCATTGATGCAAGTAACCTTACTGAAGAAAATATGGCACAATTCCAACAAGCACAAACCGGGTTGAGTGGTGCACTTTCTAAATTATTAGTTTCGGTGGAGCGTTATCCTGAATTGAAAGCAAATCAGAATTTTCTTGAATTGCAATCACAGTTGGAAGGCACAGAAAACAGAATTAATGTTGCAAGAGATCGTTTTAATGAAAAGGTGGAGCCTTACAACAAACATATTAAAACCTTTCCAAACACGTTACTCGCAGGTCTTTTTAATTTTGACGCTATGAGTTATTACAAAGCGGACGCAGGAAGTGAAAATGCTCCTGATGTTGACTTTGAATTTTGATAAACCTTCTTTATTTTTCAAAACCTATGTCTCTTGAAAAGCGAGAGTTTAAAGATTAAAACAAAAATTTTTTATGTCAAAAATTGAAGATTTCCTAACAGCCGACGAAGAGAAACAGATCGTCGAAGCCATTCGTGTTGCAGAGAAAAACACATCAGGTGAAATTCGTGTTCATATTGAAAAGACATCAAAAATCGATGCAACTGAGCGCGCAATGGAAGTTTTTCGTACGCTTAAAATGGACAATACGAAGCAACAAAACGGAGTGCTGATATATGTTGCTGTGGAAGATAGAAACTTCGTCATCTTTGGTGATGATGGCATTAACGATGTGGTTGATGACAACTTTTGGGATACGACCAAAGATATTATGCAAGGTCATTTCAAAAGAGGTCACTTTAAACAAGGACTTGTGGACGGAATCTTAAAAGCAGGGAAGGCTTTGGAAACCTATTTTCCTTGGGACACGGATGATAAGAATGAATTACCTGATACTATTTCTAAAGGTTAAAAATAACTGAACCGTATGCAGTCTACAATAGACAGTCAAATTACAATTTTTAAAAAAGTGAGCGTTTTCCAACGCTTTCTTTTTATGATGTTGCTGACCGTATGCTCTATTCAGGTTGGTTTTGCGCAATTCAAAATTCCTGAAAAACCTACTAAAGTTACCGATCAAACAAGTGTTTATCAATACACAGATTTGTTATCAGAAAGTGAAAAAACAAATTTAGAACAAAAGTTAATCAAATATTCTGACACTACTTCAACGCAAATTGTAGTAGCCATTATTAGTTCTACCCAAGGTGAAAATATTAATTATCTTGGTGCGCAATGGGGACACAAATGGGGTATTGGCCAGGCTGAAGAAGACAATGGAATTTTGATACTGTTGGCAAAAGATGATCGAAAGATTGCCATTAGCACAGGATATGGCGTAGAACATCTGTTGACAGATGCGATGTCCAAACGAATTATTGAGCTGGACATTCTTCCTTATTTTAGACAGAATGACTATTACGGCGGACTTAATAGAGGTGCTGATGCCATTTTTGAGGTTATGACAGGCGAATATCAAGGAACTAGACAATCAAACGCTAGTGAAGGCATTCCCCTTGGATTTATTTTCTTTATGGTTATTGTATTTATCTTTATCATGATATCCCTATCCAAAAAACGCGGAGGCGGTAGCAGTGGCGGCAATAGTTCTGGAGGTGGATTTAGTATTTTAGATGCCATTATCTTGAGCAATATGGGTCGCGGCAGTTATGGTGGCAACTCTGGTGGGTTTGGTGGCAGCTCTGGTGGAGGTAGCTTCGGCGGTGGTGGATTTGGCGGCGGTTTCGGCGGCGGCGGATTTGGTGGCGGCGGCGCTTCTGGTGGATGGTAAATTAGTTTGCAATGTTCAGTCGCAGTGTTCCAACAAAAACTAAATGAATAAAATAGTCACCATCTTGTTTTTTATTTCATGTTTGTTTAATTGCAAAAATGTTAATCCTGAAAATACTTCTACAAGCCCTTTCAACGCACAACCCGTTGTAATGGATTATTCAAAATTGTTTACCGATTCTCAATTAGATTCACTTTCCAATAAAATTGTGGCGTACGAACGATCATTTACTAATGAGATTGCAATTATAACTCAAGACTCTATTCCAAAAAACGAAGATATTCAGGTTTATGCGACTCGGTTGGGTAATCGAATTGGAGTGGGTAAAAAAAACACTAATAATGGACTTTTGATTTTCGTTTCAACCTATGACAGAAAAGTAGCCATCGCCACTGGTTTGGGTACCGAAAAAATCATAACGGATAGTTTGTGCAAAGTGATTATTGACAGTACAATGATTCCGTATTTCAAGAAAGGGAATTATTATCTTGGTATAGATCGAGCTTTAGATTCCTTAATTTCGAAATGGCATCAATCAAAATAGAACATTCCCCCATCACCAGACTCACCTTTTGACCCCAAACTATTAAATTTCCAACTAAAACTGATCATAAAGTACTGCTCTAAAACGGTACTCTGCTGATCTTGAATATAATTCTGTGTTGCGGTTCGCTGTGCATTGGTATTCTGATTCAGCAAGTCATATACTTTTAAAGTAATGGCAGCCTTTTCCTTTAAGAACGAATAGGCGAAAGTGGAGTTCCAAAACCAAGCACTTTTCTGGAAACCATCAGCAACATTCGGATTATATGTGAAATTAATATCATTTCGCCATTCAAAATTTTTCGGGATAAAGGTGGCCGTACGAATACCAAGTCGGTGACTTAAGAAACTTTGATCATCGAAATCTGCCAGATCATAGGCCGTTTTAGTGAATGTCAATCGATAGTTAGGACGTATTTCGAATAATTTTTTCCAAGTGTAGGTAACGCTTAAAGTTGGTGTCAATCCATTCGTTCTTGAAGCATATTGGACATCATTATTGAAGTTGACCGATTTATTGAAATTGGCGTTCATTCCCAATCGAACCTTAACGGTCTGCAGCGTATCTACCTTGAAATCTTTGCTATAACTACCTCCGAAATAACTCCAGTAACCTCCATCGACATTTGTATATGTAGTGTTTCGAACAAAATTTTCATCAACTGTCGTTTTAGAAACTACTTGATTGCTATTCAAAATACCATTGAGATATACATAAAAACCTGTGCCTTTTTGAAAGTCGAATTGATTAAAACCCATATAACCGCTATGACGCTGTGTAGGTTTTAAATTTGGATTTCCCGTAATGGTATTCAGTGGGTCAGACACATTTTGAAACGGCTGCAATTGGGAAATCTCTGGCGCTTCGTTTTCGTAATCATAATCGAAGTAAATCGACATTTTCGGATTGAATCGGTAATTAAAGTTGGCGTCCATTTCCAAGAATTCAAAATTGCGCTTTAAACTCAAGTCTGGTCGTAACTGGTCATTGTTTTCGATGCTTCTAAAACTGTAACCAGAGCCGACACTAAAGTTCATCTTTTCAGAATTGTAGACCAATTTTGTACTTGGTGTCCCAACTTTGTTTTTATTGATAAAATCGGTACTCAAATCAAAATTAAAATCTGAAAAAGTCTGGGACGATGCATCAAAATCAAAGGTGCTTTCTCTATTTTCTCGTGTCTCGGTTTCAAACTCATATTTAAAATCCAAAAACCACTTTTTAGCTACCAATGGCATTCGGTAGGTGAATTCAGTATAGAATTGACTGTTGTCACGTTCGCTATCGGTCTTTTGATTTCGAATGACATCCTGCGGATCAGCTCCAAAAATATTGGTTTCAGAATTTAAGAAATCTTCAGAATTGGTAGAATTGATATCATTATTGAAAATGAAACGCACAAACGCACCTTTGGCTCCAAAATTTTTGGTGACTTCCAATTCGTTTGCGAAATTTTTACCATCGTTCTCTACAAATGACGAGGTCGTAGATTGATTTGTCAACAGATTATCGGAATCACGCGATGCCTCTTGCCTATTGAAGCGTGTGGATGCTTTTGAATATCGGAATGTTGGGCTAATGTTGATTAATAGCGTAGAATCGACCTCAACGTCGAAACCCATATTGACCGTATGACTATCGGTGTCTGACTGCGACGCGGAAGTAGAATTTGTAAAATAACGTCTGTCTGGCAATATATTTTCACGTTGTATTGACGTGGCATTGTCCGAACGGCTCGCAGAATGAAAATAATCTCCGGAGATGTCTATGCCTTTACTCAATTCATCGGCGTAATTGACACCTTCATTGTTTGATTTTGTAATCCCTTCACCACCTCCAAACGAGCGACCGTCAATTATAAACGATCCGTTACTATTCCAAGACACCGAATTGCCACCACCAAACATTTTTCGAATTTCTCCAAAGCTAAAGCCCGCCGAATTGATGTTATTACCACCAGCCAGAATACTAATTCGTTGCTCGTTATCAAATAAGTTAACCATACCTGCGTATTCATAACGCTTATCTGTACCAGCTCCCGCGGCCACACGACCAAATATCCCTTTATTGTTTTCTTCTTTAATCGTCAGGTTGATAGTCTTGTTGTCAGAATCACCTGATTCACCAGTAAAACCTTCCGACTTGGACTTTGTATCCGTTACTTGAACTTTTTCAATGATTTCCTTGGTTAAATTTCGGGTAGTAATCGTGGGATCGTCACCAAAGAAGGGTTTTCCATTAACCAATATTTTATTGACCTCTTTACCATTGATGGTAATTTTTCCATCATCATCGACTTCCACGCCTGGCAATTCTTTCAATAAGTCTTCAACATTTGCATCTTTTTTTGTCTTGAAGGATGCGACATTAAATTCCAAGGTATCTTTTTTAACCGTAATTGGTGCTCTGGATTTTATGACAATTTCATCCAGATAATTAGCATTCGGCATCTGAATAGTGCCTAAATCTATTTCGGGTTTATTGATATTGATTTCTTGATTATAGGTTTCAAATCCTATCAATGAAATGATCAATCTCAACTTATCTGTATAGGCTCTGTCCTCAATGGAGAAAACCCCATTTTTATCAGTGATGGTATACGTCAACAATGTGCTGTCCTGAACGGTTTCGAGGTAGACAGTTGCAGATTCCAAAGAGGTGCTGTCTTGCTGCGCAATAACGCGTCCTGAAATTTTAAATTTGGTTTGGGAAAAAGACGTGCTTACCCATAGAAGTGTAATGACGATTAGGATTTTTTTCATTTGATTGATGGATGATTGGTCGCTATTCAAAAAAACGAATATACATGCCTATTCGTATGAGTTTTCTTAAAAAAGGTATAAAATCATAAAAACTCTACTACTTCTTCCTCATATAAATACTAATCGGAACCCCATGAAAATCAAATTGTTCTCTCAATTGGTTTTCTAAAAATCGCTTGTAAGATTCCTTTACATATTGTGGTAAATTGCAGAAAAATGCAAATTGCGGCTGCGGCGTTGGCAACTGCATAATGTATTTAATTTTAACAAATTTACCTTTCAATGCTGGAGGTGGATTGTTTTCAATGATAGGAAGTAATACTTCGTTGAGTTTGCTGGTTTTAATCTTTTTAGATCGATTTTTATAAACTTCAACGGCCGTTTCGATGGCTTTGAAAATACGTTGCTTGTTCAAAACAGAGATAAACACAATTGGCACATCTGTAAAAGGTTCAATCTCTTTACGAATTTTCTTTTCGAAATCACGAGCAGAATTGGTTTCTTTCTCAATCAAATCCCACTTGTTGACAAGGATGACAATGCCTTTACGGTTGCGTTCTGCCAACCAAAAAATGTTCTGTACTTGTCCATCAAATCCTCTATCAGCATCTGCAATCAATAAACAAACGTCACAATGTTCGATCGCACGAATGCTTCGCATGACAGAATAAAATTCTAAATCTTCTTTTACTTTAGATTTGCGACGGATACCTGCAGTATCGACCAAATTGAACTCGAAACCAAATTGATTGTATTTTGTATCAATGGCATCTCTTGTCGTTCCTGCAATATCAGTGACGATATAGCGATCTTCACCAATTAAAGCGTTTATGAAAGATGATTTCCCAGCATTAGGACGACCCACTACCGCAAATCGAGGCAATTCGGATTGTACTTCTGGCTCATAAGGTGGCAATGCTTCAATAACAGCGTCCAACAAATCACCTGTACCACTACCATTGGTGCTGGCAATGTTGAAATACTCTCCTAAACCTAACGCGTAAAATTCGACAGAATCTTCTGCCCTCTTATTATTATCAACTTTATTGACTGCTAAAAAAACCGGTTTATTGACTTTACGAAGTAATGTAGCCACGTCCTCATCCATTCCTGTAACACCAGACTCGACGTCTACCATAAAAATGATAACGTCTGCTTCATCGATGGCGAGCTCTACTTGCTTATCAATTTCAGCTTCGAAAATATCATCACTTCCAACTACATATCCACCAGTATCAATCACTGTAAATTCTCGACCATTCCAGTCGGATTTACCGTAATGACGATCTCTTGTAACGCCACTGACGGCGTCAACAATGGCTTCGCGACGTTGAATTAAACGATTAAAAAATGTTGATTTCCCGACATTCGGACGACCTACTATTGCTACAATATTGCTCATGACTCTAAAATTTAACCTGCATTACATATCCTGTAAGCGGGTGCAAAGATAGGGTTTAGTTTTCAGTCGCAAACGTAGTTTTCTGTTTTTTTGAGGTTTAGGATGGCAAGAGTATTAAGCTATTACAAAGAGATAAACAGAAAAAAACTAGACCATCACGTCGTTATTTAAACTTATCGAAGAAACCACATTGTATCGACCGAATAAATATTGGCCACTTCTGATGTAAGAAATTTAGTTAGTTGGTGGTTTCTCACCTCCGGGGAGATTAAGGTAGCTCTTCTATTTCTGATTATACCCAAAACGCTTCAATTGTTTTTGGTCGCTTCTCCAGTTTTTGTTGACTTTGACGTACAATTCCAAATGGACTTGCTTTCCGAAGAATTTTTCCAAATCTTTTCGTGCCTCTACTCCTACTCGTTTCAACGCAGCACCTTTGTGACCAATGATGATGCCTTTTTGAGTTTCACGTTCGACCATAATAACAGAACGCATGCGGATGATTTCTTCTTCTTCAAAAAATTCTTCAGTATCGATTTCGACCGCATAAGGAATTTCTTTTTTATAGTGGATCAAGATTTTCTCCCGAATGGTTTCATTGACGAAAAAACGTTCCGGCTTGTCTGTCAATTGATCTTTAGGATAATAGGCAGGAGATTCTGGAAGTAATTCTACAATGCGTCCAAAAACCTCTTTGACATTGAAACCTTGTAAAGCTGATATAGGATAAATTTCTGCATTTGGAACTTTCTCTGTCCACAACTGTACTTGACTTTCCAATTGCTCTTGATTGGAGGTATCAATTTTATTCAAAAGCAGAAGCACCGGAATTTTCGAATTGGTGATTTTTCTAAAAAAAGCCTCATCTTTCAATTCTTGCTCCCCAATTTCAACCATATAAATCAGAACATCGGCATCGTCAAAAGCGGATTTTACAAAATCCATCATTGAAGCTTGCAATTCGTAAGCTGGTTTAATGATTCCTGGAGTGTCAGATAAAATCATTTGAAAATCCTCACCATTCACAATTCCGAGAATTCTATGACGAGTTGTTTGTGCTTTTGAGGTGATAATGGACAATTTTTCGCCCACAAACGCATTCATCAAGGTGGATTTACCAACGTTTGGATTCCCAATAATATTTACAAAACCTGCTTTGTGCATTCGATCTAATTTTGTGGCAAAGATAAGCTAAAATTTGAAGCTCTAAATCTATATGCGATTGTTAAATAGTTTTGTTTCCTGCTTCTTTCTCCATCTTATCAGCCAATTTATTAAATTCAGTATGGGAATCATGACCATAAAAAATGGAATATTGACGTGTAAATTCCGCTCCAAAAAAGAAAATCAAACTCGAATAGGAAACCCAAAGTAATACTAAAATAATACTTCCAGCAGCTCCATAAGTGGAACCAGGATTTGACTTGCCAAAATATAATCCAAGAAGAAATTCTCCAAAAACGAACAAAAAAGCTGTCAATATAGCTCCGATCCAAACTGTTTTCCATCGAATTTTTGTATCAGGCATATACTGAAACATGAGCGCAAATAGTGTAGAGATAATCCCAACCGATAATAAAAAATTCACCAAATAGAGTAGGTACAAAATAATATCTGGAAATTTTCTCTGAATATAATCTGTCAATGCAGAAATGAGCGTTGTAAGAACAAAACTTATCAATAATAAAAATCCTATAACTAATATGAACGCAAAACTTTTGGCCCGATCCGTCAATATTTTCTTAAAGCTGAACGTTGAAATTCCCTCCACTTTCCAGATGAGGTTTAAAGACACTTGTAACTGATAAAAAACACCAGTTGCACCAAATATCAATGTCGCAATTCCGATGATGGTAGATATAAGATTGCTTTCAGAATCCTGGGTTTCTTTAATCATTTCGAGAATTGATTGGGCAGCGTCAGCACCCAAGGCAGTAGTCAACTGTGTATTTAGCTGTCCTGTCACAATCTCCGGACCCCAAACACTGCCAACGAAATTGATCAATATCACCAATAGACCAGGTAATGCCAATACGGCATAATAAGCCACCACAGCACTCATTCGCCATGGATCATTTTTATCCCAAGCTTTATAGGTATTGAGAAGTAATTTTGGAAGGTCTTTTATATTGAATTTTGATTTGGAACCAGTTGTTACCATAGATTATTTCCTCAGAATTTACGCAGATAAAAATACAATTTTAAAAATTCAAATTTAATTTAAATAATACTTTTTCCTTAACCAAAAGGACACTCTGACCAATAATATCAATGCCGGAACTTCAACTAAAGGTCCGATGACTCCAGCAAACGCTTGACCCGAATTTAAACCGAAAACTGCAATGGCCACTGCAATTGCCAATTCAAAATTGTTCCCAGCAGCTGTAAACGCCACGGCAGCTGTTTTATCATACTCTGCTCCCATTGCTTTGGTAAAGAAAAATCCAATGATGAACATCAAAGTAAAATAAATGAGAAGAGGGACTGCTATGATTAAAACATCCATTGGAATTTCAACAATTAATTCTCCCTTAAGAGAAAACATTATGACAATTGTAAATAACAATGCTACCAACGTGATTGGTGAAATTTTTGGAATAAATGTATTATTATACCATGCCTCACCTTTAAGTTTTACCAAAATCAATCGACTTAAAATTCCCATCAAAAATGGAATGCCCAAATAGATTGCGACACTTTCGGCTATAGTAACAATGGAAATATCAACTATGGCACCTTCAAATCCGAAATATGGGGGCAGAACCGTAATAAAAATCCATGCATAAAAACTATAAGCAAACACCTGGAAAATACTGTTTAATGCAACCAAACCCGCACCATATTCGCTACTTCCTTCCGCAAGATCATTCCACACCAAAACCATTGCAATGCACCGCGCCAATCCAATTAAGATGAGACCGACCATATATTCTGGATAGTCTCTTAAAAACGTGATCGCCAAAATAAACATCAATACTGGACCAATAATCCAATTGAGGATTAAGGAAATGGAGAGAATTTTTGTGTTTTTAAAGACTTTGGGCAATAAGGCATAATTCACTTTTGCCAAAGGTGGGTACATCATTAAAATCAAACCAATGGCGATGGGAATATTTGTTGTACCACTATTGAATGAATTTATAATACTTGGAAAAGTTGGAATAAAATAACCTAATTCGACGCCAATTGCCATGGCAACAAATATCCAAAGGGTTAGATTCCTATCTAGAAAGCTTAATTTTTTAGTCGCCATGCTTAAGATTTGATTTGAGAAAAAACATACATCATTTCGGTCGCTATTTGAGAACTTCTTTCCTTATATTTCTCTTTTTGCAATGGAGAATGGTCAAAAGCCTTCGGGTCTTCAAATGTTATTGGAATACGCTTTTCTGCACCAGGAACAAACGGACAGGCTTCGTTTGCAGAATCACAGGTCATAATGGCTGCGAAATTAGATTTTGGATTAAAATCATCATCCATTTTTTTTGAAAAACCTACGACAGGATGTTCATTTTCCGAATATTTTATACTATAAACGGGGTTGTCACCTTCCGAAAGTGTTTGGATTTCAAAACCTGAATTTTGCAAGGTTTGGACAACAATTGGAAAAAGAGCCGTTGTTTCTGTTCCTCCAGAATAGCAAAACACATGCTTTATATTAAACTGATAGGCCATTGTCTGTGCCCAAATCTGTGACAAATGACTCCGTCTAGAATTATGGGTGCAGATAAAATTGATTCGTACGTCTTCTTTATTCGACACTTTAGACTGAATGAAGTCTATCAAAGGTTTCAGAGCTCCTTTGCGTTCTTCCGAAATGGTTTGTATGTCTAATTCCGCTATAAGCGTTGCTATTCCAGGAAATACTGATGGTTGTGTCTTGATCATTGTTCTGAACTTTGGATTAGCAACAGTTACCATCTGGTGCACAACAAGGTTCAGAGTTAAGATCTGACATTGCCACTCTAGTTTTTTCTACAGGAATGCCACATTTGTCCTTTGCCAAACAATCTGTTTGTTTGTTCGTGAGCAAGAAATTGGTGCCGTCAAAATCAAGTCCGAATTTTCCAATGGTATCGGCTTGGTATTCAACTTCAATTTCCAGATCTTCAATACCCAAAATCTTTTCTGAAAGCTCGATGATGCTCACTAATTTTTCAGGATGCAATCTATGATCGTAATCGTTCGCATTCCAAAGTTGAAAATTGACAACTTCTTCCTTTCTAACAGTGCCGCCACAATCAATAAAGTGTTTTGTGATTTTTCCAACTTCAGTTACATGAAAGTGGTTTGGCACTAATTCCCCATTGGGTAATTGAAATGAAATGGTTTTCAATTGGTTCAACTTGTTTTTTACTTCTGATAGTTTCATAATTTATAGATTTAAAATACTATGATTCAATTTAATTCAATTGTTTTTAGCAACACTCTGTCGTAGAAAGGTCTTGATCTAAAAATTGGTTCATCACTTCTTTCATACGAATCCAATTTTCTACGTCAATGCAATAACACACACTAGTTCCTTCAACATTTCCTTTTATCAAACCCAAAAGCTTAAGTTCCTTAAGGTGTTGCGAAATGGTAGGTTGCGCTAGTCCGATTTCGTTGACTAAATCGCCACAGATGCAGGTATTCATCTTAAAAAGATGCTGTAAAATGGCCACTCTGGCAGGATGTCCAAACGCTTTGGCAAACAAGGCAATTTCATTTTGCTGGTCTGTAAAAATTTCAGTTTTGGCTAATCCCATTCTTATACTTTATTTATTCATTGCAATATTACGATTAATATATCAGATTAAATAGTATTTGATATTTAAATTTCCAAACTCAATAAAACGAAACAACTAAAAATTACAATGATTGTAAGTTTAGATAACTCTGACTTTGCGAAATTTTAGCAACCTCCTACTTTCGATACGTTTGTTGTGGCGTACACATTATGCACATTCTATCATGAACAAATTACCTCCATCAGGAGAATGAAAATCCACTATACACATACAACAAAAAAGCCCCCACATTTCTGTGAAGGCTTCTTTTCCTAGTAGCGGGAACTGGACTCGAACCAGTGACCTTCGGGTTATGAGCCCGACGAGCTACCTACTGCTCTATCCCGCGATATAAAACCAAATCGTTCTTTTTAGCTTCTAACTTTCGGCTCATAATACCGACTCGAACAATTTAGGACTGCAAATATAACAGCTTTTTATTGATAAAAAAAATAACTCTCAACAAATATATGTTGAGAGTTATTTGAAATAAATTATGCGTGAGGTTAATCTTCTGAATCTAAAGTAGCTATAGCTGAAGCTTCTTTTGTATTTACAAAATCAAATTGTGTAAGATTTGGAAATTGCTGTTCCAATTTCACCAATTCTCCTTGAAAACCGTTGTTGCCAATCATCAAAACTCTCAAATTCGTGAGGTTCGCCATTTCAGTAGGTAAATCTCCGTAGAAGGCATTGTTGGCAATAACCAACTCTTTTAATTCTGTCAGGTCTCCGATTGATGAAGGCAAATTACCAAAAAGGTTATTGTCAAAAGCACTCAACACTTCCAGATCTTGGAAATTAGAAATATTAGTAGGCAGCTTTCCTGATAATTGATTGCTACTTATTAAAAGTTCTTTTAGATCTTTCAATTCAGTGATAGAATTAGGAATTGATCCAGTTAACTGATTGTTATACAGTTCTAACTGTTCTAAATTTTTAAGATTTCCTATTTTCGCAGGAATCTCTCCATCCAATCGATTCATAAAAAGTTGTAATACTTTTAATGACGTTATTTCTGTAATTGAATTTGGAATTTGACCTTCCAGTTGATTGAATGCGATATTCAATTCAAGTAAAGCTTTCAAATTCCCAATCGAATTTGGAATTTCTCCAGATATATTATTTCTAAACAAATCGATTTTTTGTAGATTGACCAAATCCCCCAATTCTGATGGCAAGCTGCCTTGCAAATTGTTGAATGGTAAATTTAATTCTACAACCTTGTCATCGGAAACAACAACTCCATACCAAGATGATATTGGTGTGTTCAAATCCCAAGAATGGCTCCAAGAAGCACCTTCGGTAGAATTATAAATTGCTATTAAAGCGTTCTTCTCCTTTGAGGAAATGGTACCAAACGATAGCATGGTAATAAGAAAGAACGCTAACGTAATTTTTAAAGTCTTCATAATGGTAGATTTTATGAGGGAGCACATTTATAAATCAAATATATACCGAATTCGACAAACTACCAATTATTTTCGATGAACGGTATCAATCAAATACGAATAATTTATTAATGAACTGATTAACAGAAACTTAAAAATAACTATTGTTCAATGTTTTCTGCCTGAAAATCAATGATTTCACTATTTTGGATACGGACTGTCAGTTGGATGGGATTGCAACATATTTCACAATCTTCAATGTAAGATTGACTCGAAACAGACCTATCTATAAGCATTGAAATTTCTTCCCAGCAATATGGACATTGAAAATAGTACTCTTCCATTATTTAAAGATTAAAACGCTACTTTCAACAAATCACCGCTTAATTGCAGCAGGTAAAGCTCCGCCAGTTTGGCTTGATATTTTGCTTGATTACTACTTAATTCTGCATTCAATAAATTCAGCTGTGCTTGCCTAAACTCTAGAGAATTAACCTGTCCCAACTTGAATTTTTCTTGCGTACGATCAAAATTGTTTTTTGAGGTTAAAATGTTTTGTTCTTGTATTCTGAAAATGGTAAGTTTATTTTCATAATCATCCCAAGCATTATTAAAATCACGTTCTATGCTGATAAGCACGGATTCTTTTTGTAGTTCTTGATTTTCCAAATTGATTTTGGCATTTTTCACCCGAGTAATCGTTCCGCCTCCATCAAATAAATTCCAACTTAAATTGACACCTCCTGCAAAACCAGTGTTTGTGGATACGGACACAAATGACGCAGCGTTGTTATTGTTCTTATTCCAGCCATAAGAACCTGACAGACCAACGGTTGGCAAATAACCTGATTTGTTTGCTTTGATGGTAAATTCATTTATGGCAATATTTTTTTCAATTTGTAAAAGCGACACGTTATTCGCCTTCATTTTATCAAAAAGAGTCTGTTTATCAATATCCAACCTAAAGGTTACCAATGTATCTACTTTGAATTCAGAATCGTATGAATTGCCTAAAACGACAGTCAAATCCCGTTTAGTAGTTTTCAATTGTTGTTGAGAAGTGATTAGATTGATACTATCATTGTTAATATCAACCTGTGCATTCAGCACACCGAGTTTTGTACTTTGTCCATAATCAAACTGATATTGCGCTCGTATGATTCGGTCTTTGGAAATAGCCAGCGTCTCCTCCAATGCATCCACATTTTCAGATACTTGTGCGACATTGTAATAAACGGTAAGTAATTGATATGTGGTAGTCTCAATGGTTTCTCTTGCTTCCAATTTTGAAAGTTGATATTGTTCCTTTAGACTCTTGTAATCATAATATCGCCCTAAACCATCAAAAAGCACATAATCCAAGTCCACGGAAGCATTGTAACGCGAACTTTCAGCGGCATTCAAAGTAGTAATTCTTCCATCAGAAAATTGAGCTTCTGTATTATCCGAATTATAGGTTGCCGCAGCATTAGTTGACAGGGTTGGCAAATAACCAGAATTGAGGATATTTGAGTTATTCTCGGCGATGCGGTTATTGTTGGAAGCTATTTTGATCCCATAGTTGTTTTCCAAAACCAACTCAATCGCTTTAGGAATTGTAAGCATTTCTTGAGCTGACATGGTTGCTGTAAAGAAACACAGTATCAGTAAAACAGCATATTTAGTGTGCATTTTCTTCATTTTGTTCTTTTATGGCGCGTTCTACTTCCTCTTTGGTCACTTCTTTTCCTGTTGCTAACCATTTCGATTTTTGTTTGATATAATTGCTAAATGAGATCAATAAAGGCAACATCAATAAAGTGAGAATGGTCGCATAGGCGATTCCAAAAGAAATGGAAATTGCCATGGGTTTTAAAAATTGAGCCTGACGACTTTTTTCTAATAATAATGGTGCCAATCCAGCAATTGTGGTCAGCGAGGTCAAAAATATAGCTCTAAAACGTGATTTTCCTGCTTCTTTAACGGCATCATCAAACTTTAGACCTGCCCTTAAATTCGAATTGACTTTCCCTATTAAAACAAGTCCATCGTTGACCATAATTCCTATTAAGGCAATGATTCCTAATAATGACAATACGTTTAGGGGAAAATCCAGCAACCAATGACCCCATGCCACAGCGGTCAAACTGAAAGGAATCAGTATGATTAACATTAACGGCTGGCTAAAACTTCTAAAAGTGAATGCAATGGTGATGTAGATAAGTAATAAAATGATGAAACCAGTTTGCCCCAACGAGCCCACCAATTTATCTTTTTCTCTACTTTGACCTTCGTATGATGCGGTAACCGTTGGATATTTAGATCGTAAATCTATCATCACGTTATTTTTGATATCTTCCATAATATCTGTAGCACTTGAGGTCGGGTCTTTCAAGTCCGCCGACACCTGAATTTCTCTGCGTCCTTCCAAGTGATTGATGGCTACATCGCCACGTTCAATGGAATAACTTGCAATATCTTTTAGAGATACCCGTTCGCCTGAAGGTGTGATAATTCTCATATCATCTAAATCATTAATAGACGCTCGATTCTCCTTATCGTATCTTACCCAAACTCTAATTTCGTCCTGTCCTCGTTGAAAACGCTGTGCTTGTACACCAAAAAAACCGGCTCTAATTTGCGTCATAACCGTCTGCAAATCCAATCCGAGTAGATAAGCACTTTCTTTCAGTTCCAAACGGATTTCTTTTATACCAGCAGGATCATTATCGGCAACATCCTTTAACAACGGATTCGATTCCAACACTTCCTTAAGTTCGAGTTTTGCAGCCTTTAATTCTTCAATATTATTACTTAAAAGCGACACTGATACTGGACTTCCTCCAAAATTCCCACCCGACCCAAAAATCAATCGTTCTGTGCCAACCACGGGACCAACAAGCTCTCGCAAGCGATTCGCAACCAAATCTGAACCAATATTATCCGGTCGTTCTTCACCAGGCAACATGTTTATTGCCAAGGTTGCACTTGATGAACTATTTATAGTCTTGATCGTATTTTCAAAAAGAACTTTATCTGTTCCTTTTAAGTATTTTTCAGTGAATTCCTGATTGACAAGGTCTGACTTTTCCTCTATCATTGAAATGATAGAATCAGTTATTTTTTCATTTGTCCCGTTGGGCATTTCAAGTTCAATGGTCACCCTATCACTGGCAATGCTAGGAAACATGGTCACACCAATGACACCTCCTCCGATGGATCCAAATGTCAAGACCAGAAGTGCCACAAAAATACCAAAAGCGAGTAATTTGAAATCAAACATGAAATCTAAAACCGGTGTATAAATACGGTCTCTCAAAAAGTTCATCAGTCGGTCGCCATAAACATTCACAGCTCTCATTTTAGCAAAAAACTGCTTCACTTTTGATTTTGGCTTTTCTTCCTTTTTTCTTTGTAGTGCTTTTGAATGTGCCAAATGCGCAGGTAATATAATCAATGCTTCAACTAGAGAAACTGCCAAAGTCAAGATAACAATGACAGACACTTCGCCAAAAAACTCACCAATTCTACTTTCGAGAAAAAGGAATGTTGAAAATGCCAAAATGGTTGTAATGATTGCAGAAACAACTGGCGGGATTACTTCCATGGTTCCATCCACAGCAGCGTCTATTGGGCTTTTCCCGTTTTCATAATGCTGATATATATTTTCGGCAATAACTATCCCGTCATCTACCAAAATTCCGATGACGATAATCATTCCAAATAAGGATAAAACATTAATCGTCACATCAAACTGACCTGCGAAAATAAACATACCAAGAAACGAGATAGGCAATCCAAACGCAACCCAAAATGCTAATCGTGTATTTAGAAATATCGATAGAAAAATGAGCACCAATAACATCCCAATCACTGCGTTTTCTGTCAAAAGCTGCGTTCGCTGATCCAAAGTGATGGATAAATCCCTAACAACGTTCAATTGCACATTGTTGTGCTTCAGATTATAATCTTCTATATAATCTCTAACCTTTGCTGCCGAAGAAACCAAGTCTTCATTATTGGTACTAGTTACACTGATGTTGACTGATAAATCTTTATTAAAATAGGCCGCATTCGGTGTTTCAGAAAAACGGTCTCTTAAGATTGCAACGTCCTTGAGTCGAACTGTCTTCCCATCAGGCGTCGCTCTTATGATAACATTGGAAAGCTCATCCCCATAATATGAACGGTTATTGGCTCTTATTAAATATTCTTCAGCATTCGTCTTAATGTTTCCACCAGTGACCAAAATGTTTGAACTACTTACAGCGTTGGCAACTTCAGCAAAAGAAATATTGTAAGCCAGTAAACTGTTTTCATTGACAGCTATTTCAATTTCTTCAGCAGGATAACCAGAAACTTCAACTTGCGAAATACCGTCGATGGCCCTCAAATCATTTTCTATCTGTCGGCCAATTTGCTTCAGTGTAACTAAAGGAATATCCTTTCCGCTCACTGCGAACGAGATGGTTTCTCTAACATTCTCTGTTTTTGCAACAATCAAAGGCTCCATACCTGTTGGGAACGTTGGAACTCTATCCACCGCATTCTTAACTTCTAGAAGCATGAAATCGATATTTTCTCCTTTTTCGATTTCGACTGTGATGGATCCGCTATTTTCTTTGGATGTAGAAGTAACACGATCCACACCTTTCAGACCTTTGAGATTATCTTCAATCTGAAGTACGATCCCTTCTTCAATCTCTTGAGGTGATGCTCCAGGATAGGCTATTTGTATTGATATAATTTTGGAATCTACGAGTGGAAAAAATGAAGATTTCAACGACATCACTCCGAGAATACCGAAAACTATGAATGCCAAAATAAAAACATTAACCGCTACATGGTATCTGATAAAATATGCAATAATTTTTCTCATACCTAATTGCTCGATTTGGCGGTTTTATCTTCATATATTTTCACCAACATTCCAGCATAAGCACCAGGAACTGGACGTGATACGATAATGGTGCCGTTAGGTACATCTTTTAGTACCACTTTGGTATCACTATAGTAAACAGGTTTTACAGACATCACATCTAAAAGACTATCCCTAACCACGAATATTTGTTGCGAATCGGAAACCAAATTTCTATCTATTTCGATGGCATTTTCCTCTTTTTTAGCATCCAAATGTGCCTCGAGATACATTCCTTCTTTTAACATATCACTCTTAACCTCAATAAAAACGGTTATAGTCTGCGTGGTAGCATCAATACTTCCATTGATTCTTGAAACAGTGCCTGTAAATTTTTCTGTGCCATCCAGTGTTTGGAGATCAACATTTTCTCCCACTTTTAATAGATTTATAAATGATTTGCTAATTGAAACCTCCATTTCATAAACTGATGGGTCAATAAATTCTCCTAATTTTTGTCCACTTCGTATTAAGGAACCTTCTGTTGCTAATGACTCGGTTAAAATTCCTTCAAAAGGAGCCGAAATCACATATTTGGAAAGACGTTGCTCCAAATTTTTGACATTGTAATAATTGGAGACAATGCCTCTACCTGTGATGAAGTAGTTTTCCTTTTCAGATGTCATTTCAGGAAGTGTGGGCGTTGTTTTATTCAAATCGAACCCATTGAGATAGGTTTGCCATTTCGGGAACACTTCTGGAAAATCGAGGCGTAAATCTGCCATAATAGCGGCAATGGAATTATACAGATTACTTTTAGAAGATTGAACGCTGGCATAATATTCCGAGGCGTTAATTCGAATGAGAGTTTGACCTTGTTTATATGTTTGGCCAGCTTTGAATAATGTGGAGCCAGAATTGAAAATACCCTGAACTTCAGAATAGAGCTCAACTCTTCTTTTCGCAGTTAGGTTTCCATTTGCTGGAATGATGATAGAAATTGTACTATTCTTTACGGTATCAACGAAAACTGTTTTTACCACCTTTTGAGGAACCGGCTTGACTTTATTTTTACTATCAATAAGTTTATTGGCAAAATAAAACGAGGCAATAATCAGTAAAACCCCTAAAATGGCAAGTATAATTTTTCTCATTAGATGTAGCTAGATGATTAAGACTACAAAACTATCCTTTAGTTTAACTGAAATCGTTAAATAAAACTTAAAAAATATGACTTACAAATCTAATAACTCCAATTCCTCTTGCACAGTCTCCCATTCTGTCATTAAACTTTCTAATTTCTTCTTCTTTGACTGATATTTATCAAAAAACTTTTCATCAGAAACCGTTCTATCATAGTTCGTTGCCAAATCAACATCCATAGATTTGATATCCTTTTCGTGCTGACTGATTTTGGCTTCCAAATTGCTCAATCGATTGTTCAACGATTTAAATTTTTTCTGTTCTTCGTAGGTTTGTTTGTTACTTTCTTTAGGAGTTTCAATCACAACATCACGCTTTTCAACTTCACGAAGATTTTCAACATTTCGTTGATCCAAGTAAAAATCGATATCACCCAAATATTCTTTAATTTTTTGGTCTTTGAACTCATAAACGGTGTTGGTCAGTCCTTGCAGGAAATCTCTATCGTGCGATACCAGAATCAATGTCCCCTCAAAACGCTTAAGCGCTTCTTTTAATACGTTTTTGGATTTGATATCCAAGTGATTGGTGGGCTCATCCATCACCAAAACGTTGAATGGTTGCAAAAGTAATTTAGCCAAAGCCAATCGATTGCGTTCACCACCAGAAAGGACTCTCACATATTTATCAGCTTCTTCACCTCTAAACAAAAAGGATCCCAAGATATCACGAACCTTGCTTCGATTCTTTTCATTTGCAGCATCAATCATTGTATCGAGAACCGTTTTGGAACCATCTAAATATTCAGCTTGATTTTGTGCAAAATAACCGATTTGCACATTGTGTCCCAACTTCAGGTTCCCTTCGTGCTTCAATTCGCCAACAATGATTTTCGCAAGTGTCGATTTCCCTTGACCATTCTGTCCAACAAAAGCTGTTTTAGTGTCACGTTCAATGATCAAATCGATATTTTTCAAAACTTGTAAATCGCCATATCTCTTTCCAATATGATCTGATTCAATCACCACTTTACCAGGAACAACAGAAATGGGGAAATTAAGCGTCATTACACTATTATCGTCTTCATCAACTTCAATCCGGTCAATTCTGTCCAATTTTTTGATAAGTGATTGCGCCATGGTCGCCTTAGAGGCTTTTGCTCTGAACTTTTCAATCAGTTTTTCAGTTTGTTCAATCTGCTTTTGCTGATTTTTTTGTGATGCTAGTTGTTGTGTTTTGATTTCGTTACGTAGAACCAAATATTCAGTATATGGCTTTTTGTAGTCATAGATTCTTCCCAAGGAAATTTCGATCGTGCGATTGGTTACATTATCCAAAAACATCTTGTCATGCGACACAATCACGACTGCACCTACATAATTTTTTAAGAAATTCTCTAACCAAATAATAGATTCGATATCCAAGTGATTGGTGGGCTCATCGAGAAGTAATATATCATTGTTCTGAAGTAGCAACTTTGCCAATTCTATTCGCATTCGCCATCCTCCGGAAAAGGTATCGGTCAATTTATTGAAGTCTTCACGCTTAAAACCTAAACCTTGAAGAATTTTTTCGGTTTCCCCTTGATAATTATAGCCTCCAATGATTTCATATTGATGTTGAATATCATTCAAATCGACCATCAATTGATGATAGATCTCACTTTCGTAATCAGTTCTTTCTACCAATTGATGATTGATATCATCTATTTTGGCTTCAAGAATCCTAATTTCTTTGAAAGCTTCATAAGATTCTTCCAGAACAGTCCGCCCTAACACAAAATCGATATCTTGCTTAAGAAAACCAAAACTCAAATTTTTATCCGCAGCAATCTGTCCAGAATCCGGCTCCATTTCTTTAGAAAGAATTTTGAGCATGGTGGATTTTCCAGCACCATTTTTTCCGATAAGTCCGATTCTATCACCAGCACCAAGCCTAAATGTGATATCTTCGAATAGATATTCGCCTTGAAAAGAAACTGAAAGATTGTGTATATTGAGCATTTTGTAACTATTGTAACAAAATTATGGTTCCTATTACCTTAACTTTGTATTTCCATTTAAAAGTGCAAAAGTACACATTCTCTATGATAAATAAAGGAAGTAAATTATATAGCGTTTTTACGGGTGCTTGTCCCAAGTGCCATCAAGAATCCATGTACGTCAATTCAAATCCGTATGTTTTATCTGAAACTTTGAAAATACATGATCGTTGCTCAAATTGTGAGCTCAAATACCGTATAGAACCGTCATTTTTTTATGGTTCGATGTATGTGAGCTATGGCGTTGGAATCGCGTTTGCCGTCGCCGCATTTGTGATTAGTTACCTTTTTCTCCATTCGACCCTTTTGACAGCATTCATCGCGATTATAGGTACGCTTATAGTTTTTGCGCCTTTCATTATGCGTTTGTCGAGAAACATCTGGATTAATATGTTTATTCATTTTGACAAAACATACAAGTAGAAATCTTAAATTTTCAAAATCGAATGATATCAATTTCTTTCACCAAAGGAATTGATTGTTCTATTTTCTCATATAATGCTTTTGCTACGTAAGGCGCAATCATTACGCCTCGCGTACCCAAACCATTTAAGATAGCTATCCTATCATTTTGAGCGTGCAAGCCGACTAGTGGACGCCTATCTTTGACTGTAGGACGTATTCCGGCTTTTTGACTAACCACTTCAAAGTCGCAACTTATCAAATCTTTCAATTTTGAAGTTAATTCAAGTTTAGCTGCCTCCGTGGTTTGTTGTGTTTTATCGTCCCAATTATAAGTCGCGCCAACCGAATATAAATCATTACCTTCAGGAACAACAAAGATGGACGATTTCAAAATATAATCAATCTTTAAATCAGGTGCTTTTATGATAATGACTTCTCCCTTGGCTTCGTTGAGAGGCAAATAATTGAAATATGGGTTTATTGTCATGCCGTATCCTTCAGCAAACACAATGTATTTGGAATTTATTTGATTATAATTTAAAGTTGAGGAACTTGAACTCAATGCGTCATACTCAAACGTTTTATTGCAATAGGAATCGATATTTTTTAGATAATTCTTATACTTTTCAATTAGAGCTGCTGTATCAATGCGTCCAGTTTGAAGCACTTTTCCAAACCCGTGAAGAGCTTTAACAGAGCTATTGTCATTCTTTATCATCTTTGTGGAAAGATAGGGCTCTAAACTTGGCTTATCGGAAGCTGAAAACCAATCATTTTGTTCTTCAATTGATGCAAAACGTCTGTAAATTGGGATCTCGTAAATTAATTGGGATTTTAGTTTTATCTCCAATTCCTTATAAAAAGGCAAAGCCAACTCCAATTGTTTTTTAGCATACCAGACCTCTGTAAAGCGTTTTAAAGTAACAGGATTATATATACCAGCCGCGACGATTGAAGATAGTTGTGAATGATTGTCAAAAACAATAAATGACTTTTTATTTTGGATTAACTGTTCACAAAACGCTATTCCCGCCAATCCGCAACCAACTATAATATAATCTACCTGTTTCATGGAAACAAAAATAAAGAAGAAATAAGGTTTTAGTAAATATCTTATATTAAAAATCAATAAACCTTAAATAGATTCGCAACTAATAGCATGTAAAAAACAAAACGCCCACTTTAAAAGTGAGCGTTATTGCTATTCTATTGAGACTTACCCATTAGTAAGACCACATATCTTGTTCGAAATCACGAATTTTATCTTTGATACGATCCGATTCTAACAATTGCATTAATGCATTATCAGCAACATATTCTTTAACTTCTCTATCGCCATAAACATTCTCTTCTTTGTACATATAGCCATTAAAACGTCTTGCATTTAACAAATGATCAAACGAAATAGGCATTGCACTGTTTTTATTATTGAATGCTTTCGCTTCATGAAGAATCTGTCTTACTTCTGGATAAAACACCCAGAATAAAGCAATTGGTTGTTTGTTGGCCTCGTCTTCAGAATCGATAAAGTTGACATCAGGTGCAGCTGGTGCAATTCCCAAAATACGATATTTCAATTCGCCTTGACGTTTGTCAAAATACCACAATCCTTTGATTAGGTAAGCACTGATGTCATAGGATTGAATATCTCTTCTAGTAATGTACTCCTGATCCACTTTACCTTCAGCATTATACTGTTGGTAACCAATGTCTAGAGTATCAACTTTATGCAAAGCAGACTCAATGTCCTTCAAAGTACGTTTTGCCGTAAAATATGAATCATCATACATAGTTTCTATGTTACCATCATTGATATTCTTTACCAAAACATCGTAAAGTGAACGTCGATCCTTCCCGATATTGTTCGTATCAACAGGAAAATAGAGAGGAAAATTCACACGTTCATCAAGGACAACTTTTTCCCAAGTCATTTTTGAGAATAAGATATCTCTATCATCAACATACCCATACTCCAAAGGCTTGTCATTATCCATCGCCAACTGGGCTTCGGTTTTCTTGCCAATTTCATCAGGCGTTCTAGCACTTAACAAGTTTGCTTGAGCGAAAGAACTTGTCGCGATACTCACACCTACAACGGTTAATAAAAAACTTTTTAAATTCATAATTCTTCGTATTATTTGGGACAATAGCTTTAGCATCTTTAGAACGCTAAAACGCTACCTAAATTATAATTAGTTTGATACTTCAACAAAAACTGGTGAAACGTTAGGTAATTTCACCGGGTTTCCAATGATTGAAGCTTTGATATCAAAAATTTGGATACCATCACCTCTTGATGCCTTACGAATTGCATTTTTTGCTTGATCGTTCATTTTGTTACCATTTACATTTACAGATGGTTGTCCAGGGACTTTCACTTTAAATGATGTAACAGCAAGACTTAATTCGAAATCAAAATCATTCAATACAGCTCCTACAGTACCAATTTCAACATTCTGCTTTGGTAAGCTAACGTTGTCTTGTTGACCTGCAATAGTTCCAGAAGGTTTTGGAATATCCTTAATACGGAATGTCGCTTTATCAGACACTTTTGATCCGTCAGGTAACGTACCTGTAACATTGATTACCAATTCTCTTCCTTGACCTGGGCTAATATTGTATTTTCCAACACCTGAACCTTTTGATAAACCTGGAGCACTTACAGATACATTGTTATCTGAAACACCTGCGAAAGAAATTGTCATTGGATTAACAACACCACGATAAACTACATTCATCTTATCCGCAGAAATAGTAGCAGAGTTTGGTTTTGGCACTACAGCGTACGTACTTTGTACTGGAATTGTAATGATTGAATCTCCTTCTTTAAATTGAAATTCACCTTTAATTTCTCTTTCACCTACAGCTCCTGCTGGAAATTTAAGAACCGTCTTACCAGCTTGCATAGCATCGGCATCTAACTCCTTTCCATTGATAATAACTTTATCAGCTCTTAAGGTATTATCCTTCTTACCTAAAATAATTGTTCCTGTAAATTCCTCTCCAGAGAAAAATGCTGTTTTGCTTGGAACAACGATCGCATCAAAATTGGTTAAAGATGCCTCAATTTTAAGTTTACCAGCCAACATACTTGACAATACTTCAGATTCCACAGTTTTAACGTCTGCTTGCATTTGAGTAATTTTTGTCAAAGATGCAACCATAGGGAAACCTTCAAAATGATACGTTAACCATGGTTTAGTGATACCAGCACTCGTAGTAACTGTGCTCGGAGAGAACTTTTTAACTATATCTGCTTGAATATCTTTATTTGAATCTCCAAGTACAGCGATGACTCCATTTCTATACTTATCAATATTATCTAAAAATTCTTGACCAGCTTTAGTCACTTTATCACCACTGAACCATTTTTCATCCAAATGGTTAGTTTTATCCATTTTTTCATACGCTGTAGGGTCTTCAACTGTCGCCATAAGCTCTGTTTTAATACCTTCTAAATATGAATTGAATTCCGATGAAAGTGCATCAATTTGATCAGCTTGCGCTTTTAAAGGTTGGTATTTGGCTGGTTGTTCTTCAACCTTATCAGCCAAACCTTGCATAAAAGCTGCATTTCTAACTGTTGCCGATTGATTCGAGTCTGAAATTCTTTCATTCATCAAACCAAACGCTGATAATACTTCTTTTGACATATTCAATGCTAACATCGCAATGAAAACCAAATACATCAAGTTAATCATTTTCTGCCTTGCGGATAATTTTCCTCCTGCCATTTCTAATTAGTTTTAGTTGTTAAATTGTTTTTAAATTTTACTAATTCCTAATTAGTTTCTAGTCATTGCAGAAAGCATTCCACCATAGACACCATTCAATGATGACAGGTTAGAAGCCATAGCTTGCATTTGTTCTTTCAATTTAGTTGCGTTTTCAACAGCTTCTTCATTGATAGATGCTTGACGACTTGCAGCATCCATTTGTACTTTGTAAAGACTATTCAAAGACTCCATTTGAGCGGCAGCCAAAGACATTTCTTCACCATACTTTTTAGTAGCAGCAATAGAATCAATAGTTGGGTTGATACCTTTTGCAGCGCCTTCAAAATTCTTGATACTTGTCCCTAAACTTGCCATCAATTCACCATCAATTTTAGCATCTTTCAATAAATTATCTAATTTTTGAGATAATAAACCTTCAGCATCTTTAGGTTGTTCTTTTTTCTTATTAAGACCTTGTCCTCCAGTTAATTCCGGATACACCAATGACCAATCTAATTCATCGTCAACAGGTTCGAAGGCAGACACGGTAAATACGATTGCTTCTGTTACTAACCCTACGATAAGCATAAGATCACCGAAAGGCCAGTGCATAATTTTAAAAAGTGCTCCTAGGATTACAATTGCTGCTCCTAGACCGTAAACCATGTTCATTAATTTTTTACTTGCTCTTGATTGTGCCATAATTTTTTGTTTTAGTTAAGTTGATTACTTAAAAAGATTAATATTAGTTGTTTGTTGTTAATTGTTTGTTGTTTTTAATTACCGTTTGTAGCGGCATTAGCTGTTACGTCAGTTCCCATATAATCTTGAACTGTTCTAAACCCGATATAACTTCTTGCAGAATCTGCATATTCATAGTCTCTAGAACTCACTTGTAAGAAGTAAGCAACGTCTTTCCAAGAGCCACCACGTACAACTTTACGTTGATTGTCTGCGTCATTGACATTAGGATTGATTGTTGACATATACTCATAAGAACCTGGATCATAAGAACCATTTACCCATTCCGATACGTTACCAGCCATGTTGTAAAGGTTGAAATCATTAGGATCATAAGATTTTGCTTCTACAGTATACAATGCTTGATCTGCGGCATAGTCACCACGTAATGGCTTAAAGTTAGCCATAAAACAGCCTCTGTCATTTTTTGCATAAGGACCTCCCCAAGGATAGGTTGCTCCTTGTAGACCACCTCTAGCAGCATATTCCCATTCTGCTTCAGACGGCAGTCTGAAACGGTTTACTGGTTGTGCACCTCTTTTCTTTTGGTATCCATTTTTATTCAATGTTCTCCATTGGCAAAATGCATTTGCCTGTTTCCATGATACACCTACTACAGGATATTCTCCATAAGCAGCATGCCAGAAATAATCATTATGCATTGGTTCATTATAAGAATAGGCGAAATCTCTAATCCATGCAGTTGTGTCAGGATACACCTCAACTTCTTCTTGAGTAATAAATTCTGAGCGTTTTTGGTTTTTGTTTTTTGCAGCCTTTGCAATGTCCATAAATGTGTATTGGAATTTAAATTTCTTTACATCCCAGGTACGTTGTCCGTTGTAAGATTCTTCAAGTGGTAGATACATAGTATCCATAACTTCAGCATAGTACTCATCTGGATAGTCTGAAGTATCAAAAATCAACTCAGCATCTTTATTTAATTTTCGACCTTCGTATCCTGTAGGGCCTAAACCACTATAATTGTCATACATATACTTTTCGTATACAGACATATTTTCAGGATCAGCATCATTAAATGCAAATTCGCCAATTCCACCAGAACCAGGAGTCTGCCCAACTTCATCAGCCAAAATAGCCAATTTGGTTCTAAGTATTGAATCTCTTACCCAATATACAAACTGACGGTACTCGTTATTTGTGATTTCGGTTTCATCCATGTAAAAGGCACTTACAGTAGCGGTTTTAGTTGGTGCATCTTGCACACCAGCTAAATCGTCATCCGATTTACCCATGATAAAGGCTCCACCAGGAACCAATGCCATACCATAAGGTTTTTCAGGATGCCATTTCTTTCCTTTGACTCCAACCAGCTCTCCTCTGTCACCAGAGCCACAACTAGCCAATAGAGCCAAAACAGCGGTCAATAAAACAAACTTTTTCATATTCATATAAACTCGAGGTTAAAATATTAGTGTTAAATTTGGTCTTAAAAAATTTGAGGTGGTAAACATATCTATATATTTTCAAATAAACAATTTTTTTTTAATCTTTTTTACACTTTATCCTAAAAAAATGCACTTCATCGATTAATAAAATGTTAAATGTTGTTTTGCAAATGTAATCAAAAACTGTTCTTTTTATACGCCTTATACCATCTTTCTGGTATTTTACCGTGACTCGCTTCCAAATAATCGTCATGCATGCATGGTAATAACGTATGCTTTTTTAATTTATTATTAACATTTGGCAAAAAAGGGATCTCAATCCACCAACGCCCAGTTTTAACGCTTTTGTAAAAGATAAGATCTTCATCTTCAACTAGCACATTATATTTTTGATAATTATCATCCACTTTGAAATCATCATCTTTAATACGACAATTGACTCCTTCAATAAAATACCATACTATTTGAGCAATCAACATGGATGTAATATGATCATCTTTAGAAGGAGAATATTCATAAACGCCAAACGATGAGACTTTATTGCTGATACCTGCATATCTTGAAATTGCACAAATCTCCTTTCCATCGAAGCCATTAGGCGAATACTTCTGATTCGATGACACTTCTGAAGCCCTGACCGATTTCAAATCTAAACTTACAATATGGGCATCACGCATTACAGGCTCAACCAAATTGATCGATTTTGAAATCTCACCCAAACGATAGGCCTCAAAATAGAGTTTTTCCATCAAATCTATTTCTTCTTGTGAATTGAAATAGGTTTGAAATCCAATGGTCGAATAATTAAAAAGGTTATATGGTTGCTCTAAAATGATCTTCCCTAAATAACTGTTATTCTTAATTGGCTGCGTTGCATCTCCTAAATCAAAATTGCAATCTACGTTTACAATATTGACCATCGGTGAGAAGGTATCGTAAGCTCGATAATTAGGATAGGTTAAATCCTGACTTCCTCCTAATATAATAGGTATGATTTTTTTTTCCAACAAAACGGCCAACGTAGCTTTCAAGGCGAAGTAAGTATCTTCAACTGTTTCTCCTTTCAATATATCTCCCAAATCGGCAACTGTCGTATGCCAATTTCCGGGAAATAATCCGTAGAGTGAGACTCTAACTGTATCAAAACTGAAATCCTCTCCTATATAATTAACGTCATATCTGTTTTCCAACACACCGATAATGGCCATCTTTACATCCTCTAAATCAGGAATACCATGTTGTTTAGAATGAATCCTAATCTTTTTTCCTAGCGCTTGATCTGATAATAATTCATTATGTGCCAAAACCGAATCAGACACTGGTGAGAGAAAATTGAAGTTCATGAAATAATATATTTCAAGGATTTATAACGGATTATCTTTTACAAATATCTGTAGAATTATTTACTTTTTTTACTTTAGAAAAGCAAAAATAGAGTCAAATAATACGGATACTGTTATTTTTTTGCCTAAAAAATGCAAAAACACCAAGGACAAAAGATTCACAAATGTCTATGTCCTATTTCTTTTTAGTTTTTGCCTTTTTTGTTGGCTTCTTTTTTACGGTAGTTTTCTTCTTTGGCGATTTGCTGGCAATCAAATCTTTGGCTTCTTCCAATGTCATTTCGGAGACATCAACCGATTTATCCAATTCAACTTTCGTTTTGCCTTTTGACACTGTATGTCTTCCCCATCTCGCTTTTTCAACTTTAATTCCTTCTTCCTCCCAATGATGAATAAGTTTATCTATTTCTTTTTGGATTTTCTCTTCAATGAGGGTTTCGATATCAGAATCAGATAAGTTATCCCAATCGTATTTTTTATTCACATTTATGAACATATTGTTCCATTTGATAAAAGGTCCAAAACGCCCTTTACCTTTTACGACTGGCAAATTTTTATATTTGTAAATAGGAGCATCTGCTTTTTGCTTTTCTTTAATAAGTACAATAGCATCATCTAACTCCACACTCATTGGGTCCGTGCCGTTTGGCAAGGAAACGAATGAATCACCAAATTTTACGTAGGGCCCAAAACGTCCATTGTTGACTTCAACTGTTTGGCCTTCATATGTGCCTAAATCTTTTGGCAATTTAAATAATTCCAAGGCTTCTTCAAACGTAATGGAACTCAATTGCTGGTCTGGCAACAAACTTGCATATTGCTGCTTTTCCTCATCATCATCTGGTGTTCCGATTTGAACCATTGGACCAAATTTACCTAAACGTACCAAGACGGTTCTACCAGTTTTCGGATCTTCACCAAGAATTCGTTCTCCCGATTCGCGCTCGGCGTTTTCTTGGACATGTTCCACCTGTGGATGAAAATCTTTGTAGAAGCTTTTCATCATTTTTGTCCAATCTTCCTTACCTTCTGCGATATCATCAAAATCGGCTTCCATTTTAGCAGTAAAATTATAATCCAAAATGCTTTCGAAATGATTGACAAGAAAATCAGTCACAATCATTCCAACATCTGTTGGTACTAATTTCCCTTTGTCTGAACCTACTTTTTCTGTTAACTGCTTTTCTTTTACGTTTCCAGATTTGAAAGTCAGTTGTACATAATTACGTTCTGTTCCTTCCACATTTCCCTTTTCAACATAATTTCTATTTTGAATTGTGGAAATAGTTGGTGCATAAGTAGAAGGACGTCCAATACCCAATTCTTCCAATTGTTTTACTAAAGATGCTTCGGTATATCTGTAAGGTGGGCGTGTATATCTTTCTGTTGCCGTGATATATTGATTAAGCAAAGACTCATTTGTTTTCATTGCCGGCAACATTCCCTCCTGCTCTGTGTCTTCATCATCGGTTCCTTCTAAATATACCTTTAGAAATCCATCAAAAGTGATGACCTCTCCATTCGCAGAAAACTGTTCTTTGTGGGTTGTTGCACTGATTTTAACATTGGTACGCTCTAGTTCTGCTTCACTCATTTGAGAAGCAATAGCGCGTTTCCAAATCAAATCGTACAGACGCGCTTGGTCTCTATCAATCGATACGGAATGCACGGAAAAGTCAGTTGGACGGATCGCCTCATGTGCTTCCTGCGCCCCTTTTGATTTTCCTTTATAGTTTCTTGACTTACTATATTTTGATCCGTAAGCGCTTTCAATTTCAGCCTTTGCGCCATTTTTAGCTTCGTCGGATAAATTCACACTATCCGTTCTCATATAAGTTATAAGACCAGCTTCGTATAAACGTTGTGCCATAGTCATGGTCTTACTTACAGAAAAATATAATTTACGAGATGCCTCTTGCTGTAAGGTTGAAGTTGTAAATGGTGCAGCTGGTGATTTTTTAGCTGGCTTTTTCTCTAATTCGGCTACTTTGAAATTAGCGCCATTATTAGATTCTAAAAACTTTTGAGCCTCTTCTTTGGTCGCAAATGATTTAGGTAATTTGGCTTTAAAAGTTTGACCCTCTTCATTTGAGAATTCAGCATCGATTCTGTAGGATGCCTCTGTTTCAAAATTGTAAATTTCACGTTCGCGTTCTACAATCAATCTCACGGAAACCGACTGAACACGACCTGCGGATAAGCCACCCTTGACTTTGCGCCATAATACAGGTGACAATTCGTACCCAACAATCCGGTCCAAAACACGTCGGGCCTGTTGCGCATCCACTAAATGATAATCAATGGAGCGTGGATTTTCAATTGCTTTTTGAATAGCCGATTTTGTAATCTCATGAAAAACGATACGTTTCGTTTTCGCTTTATCAAGTTTTAAGGTTTCGGCTAAATGCCATGCGATGGCTTCCCCTTCTCGATCCTCATCACTCGCTAACCAAACCATATCGGCTTTACTAGCTAAATCCTTTAGTTTTTTGACAACATCTTTTTTGTCTTTGGATACTTGATATTTTGGTTTGAAATCACCCTCAACATCCACACCCAGCTCCTTGGAAGGCAAATCGGCAATATGTCCAAAACTAGACTCTACCTTATATTCTTTCCCAAGAAATTTCTCAATGGTTTTTGCTTTTGCAGGTGACTCAACGATCACTAAATTCTTCGCCATATTCAATTATTTACAGCTACAAATGTATATGAAAAAAAAGTATTCAACCTAATTAAATATTCTTTGGCTCTATACTAATTACAATTTTATCCGATAAAATCCATGAAAAAAGCCTGATGAATCAGGCTTTATATTTTATTTGGCAATAATTAAACTGTTTAAAAAACTTGCGGCTGACCAATTTGATGTAATTCACTCATATCCTCAAAACCTACTACATTTTTATAAATCACATAACAAGGAAGATAGACAAATGGAATTGTAACCAGTACTCCAATGCAACATGCTATCAATCCTAGCATCCCGAGAATTAAAGCCACGATTAAAGTCCCAAAAGACAACAACCATTTTTTATTTCCCAGCATAAAACTAGCTCTTAAAATTTCCTCCATTGATTTTTCAGAATTAAATGCAAACATGACAGAAATATACATCAACGGAACAAATACATATATATAAGGTATAAAACACATAAACTGTGATACGGTACTGATTAAAGAATGAACTAATCCCAGCAATAAAATTTTGCCGAAATATTCTTTCTTGAAAAAATAAAAGTAATCATCACTAGATTGTATTTTATCAACATCCTTTGTTTTGACAATGCGATAGAAACCTGCTAATACCGCAATCTGAATTGATACGGTGATAATTGCAAACGGAAAATTGTACAGTGCATTAAATCCATAAAGTGCTGAAAAATTTTCAAGGTTAAAATCTTCCATTCTTACTATTGTTGGCGTAAACACTCCAAATAATTCCAAAATTACTTGTGAGACCAACGCAATAGGAATAGTCGCTACCGCAATTATAACTATGGTCAACAATCCCTGAACCCAAAACTTTTTAAACAGTTCAATACAATCACTTAAAACAGTACCAAAATCGAGTTCTGGGGCATTTTGGATTTTTAAATGTAATTCTGAAAGCGTCATAGATATGGGTTTAGTTGGTGAGTCTCAAAGAAACGAATAGTATTTGAAACTTTCAAACAAAATTAACAACTGTCACTTTGTCACAATTCCTAAATAATCCTATCTTTGGCAATTCCTGAATAATTTTATTAAGAAGGATCATTTTTAAACGGGAGATTCCTGTTTCGCAGGAATATGGTATGGAAAAAGTCATTGATGAAACCAAACAAGGCGAACGTCTTGTTTTAGAACAAAAAAAAGAAAATACTCGTAAACTTTTTATCGAGAGTTACGGCTGCGCCATGAATTTTAGCGACAGCGAAATCGTAGCATCCATATTGACAACTCAAGGTTTCAATACAACCGATAAATTGGAAGATGCCGATTTGGTATTGATCAATACCTGCTCCATTCGTGATAAAGCCGAACAAACCGTTCGCAAACGGCTTGAAAAATACAATGCTGTAAAACGTATCAATCCGAAAATGAAAGTGGGTGTTTTGGGTTGCATGGCAGAGCGTCTGAAAAGTAAATTTCTCGAGGAAGAAAAAATCGTCGATTTGGTCGTTGGGCCAGATGCCTATAAAGATTTACCTAATTTACTCGAAGAAGTTGATGATGGTCGTGATGCCATCAACGTTGTTTTATCTAAAGATGAAACGTATGGTGACATTTCGCCTATTCGCCTAAACTCTAATGGAGTCACAGCACTTGTCTCTATTACACGTGGTTGTGATAATATGTGTACATTCTGTGTAGTGCCTTTTACACGCGGGCGCGAACGCAGTCGTGATCCGCAAAGCATCATTGAAGAAGTTAACGATCTGTGGAATAAAGGCTATAAAGAAATCACCTTATTGGGTCAAAATGTCGACAGTTACCTATGGTATGGCGGCGGACTCAAAAAAGATTTTGAGAAAGCAAGTGAAATGCAAAAAGCTACGTCTGTGGATTTCTCGCAACTTTTAGAATTTTGCGCAACAGCACAGCCGAAGATGAGAATTCGTTTTTCGACATCCAATCCACAAGACATGACATTGGATGTGGTTAGAACCATGGCGAAATATGATAATATTTGTAATTATATTCATTTACCTGTTCAAAGTGGAAGCAATCGCATTTTGAAGGAAATGAATCGTCAGCATACACGTGAAGAATATTTTAAATTGATAGATGACATTCGAACAATTCTTCCAGATTGTGCTGTTTCGCAAGATATGATTGCTGGTTTTCCTACAGAAACGGATGAAGATCATCAAGACACTCTCAGTTTAATGGAGCATGTCAAATATCATTTTGGTTATATGTATGCATATTCAGAGCGCCCTGGAACTATGGCAGCTCGTAAACTGGAAGATGATGTCCCTGAAGAAACAAAAAAGAGACGCTTACAAGAAATTGTAGACTTACAACAAAAACATAGTCATTATAGAACGCAACAATCGCTTGGGAAAGTGATGGAAGTGCTGATCGAGAAATCCTCAAAAAAATCTGATAGCGACTGGTCGGGACGTAATGAACAAAGTACCGTCGTTGTATTTCCAAAAGAACATTATAATATTGGTGACTTCGTCAATGTGAAAATAAATGAATGCACCACAGCAACACTTATTGGTGAAGCAGTTGGCTATTCAAAAAACAATTAAACCCTGAAAAACATGAAAAAACTATTCCTTATTTTAGTGTCTATTACATTAATTACCTCATGTGATGTCGAACCTTTGGACCGAGCTCTCTTAAACACTGTTGACAACGGTGAAGGCGATGGAGACGGAGATGGTACTCCAAGCGACGAACCATTAGCCTTAAGTACTTATATTTATAATGTTGATACAGAAGTCCCTTTCCTAGGCCCAATAGTTGTGCACAGTGCTTATACTTTTAATTCAAATAATCATGTTAATACAACTGTGATCAATTCAACATTCTTTGGCGAAACATTTACTGAAAATGTTTCATACACCAGAGACAATTCGAATAACATTACAGGATACAGAAGCATGGCTTCGGGTGTATTGACAAATGAAGCCACGATTAGTTATACGGGAGATAATATTTCGCAAATTGTCTACAACTATGTCGGTGATGATGACGATGATTACACATATAACTTTGCATATTCGGCAAATACAATAACAAGAACCATTGTAAATTCAACCATCTCTACCGTCTTCACATTAGATTCTAACGGTCAGGTGGTCAAAAAAGAATCCTTTGACGGCAACACATCTATTAAGACAGAGGTTATCGATTATGACGGGCTTGGTAATTGCATCTCTTCTATCGTTACTGGAGAAGACCCGACGTCCATCACATTTATGTTTGACACTAATGTGAATCCTTTGAAGGACGCTTTTAGTGATCAAGTTGCTTTATCATATTTAAATGATGAATATTCCGATAATGTGGGTACAAGCATGGCTCAATTTTTCAGCACAAATAACTGGATTGCCATTACTGCTCCAGAAGGCACGGTTAATTTCGTGATTCAATATGATGGGGATAATAGAATTACAAGCAGAGTTGGAAACTATGACTTGGGTGATGGCGTTACAATTGATCAGGAAGAGACTTTCAGTTTTGTAAATTAAATAAACGATCCCGAAGTGTCGGGACTGCTTTCGCAAGAATAAAGAATGGAATCCATACAAGCTATAAAACAACGATTTGGAATTATTGGGAATGACCCAAAACTCAATCGTGCCATAGAAAAAGCTATTCAAGTTGCACCAACTGATATTTCGGTCTTGGTAACTGGTGAAAGTGGTGTTGGTAAAGAAAGTATTCCAAAAATCATCCATCAACTATCACACAGAAAACATGGGAAATACATTGCCGTCAACTGTGGTGCAATACCAGAGGGAACGATTGATAGCGAATTGTTTGGTCACGAAAAAGGTGCTTTTACGGGCGCAACCGCCACCAGAGAAGGGTATTTTGAAGTTGCTGATGGTGGCACTATTTTTCTCGATGAAGTTGGCGAATTGCCTTTAACTACCCAAGTGCGTTTGCTTCGGGTATTGGAAAACGGCGAATTCATCAAAGTAGGTTCTAGTAAAGTTCAAAGCACTAATGTAAGAATTGTGGCGGCGACTAACGTCGATATGTTTGAAGCCATCAAAAAAGAAAAATTCAGGGAAGATCTCTATTACCGATTGAGTACAGTAGATATCAACATTCCTCCTTTACGTGATCGAAAAGATGATATTCATCTCCTTTTTAGAAAATTTGCTAGCGATTTTGCTTTTAAATATAAAATGCCAACGATCAAGTTGACAGATGAGGCTGTTGATATTTTATTGAAAAACCGATGGAACGGAAATATTCGCCAATTACGCAATGTTGCCGAGCAAATATCCGTTTTAGAGCAAACCAGAACAATTAATGCCAGTACATTGCATAGTTATTTGCCAAATCATGGTAGCAATTTACCGGCTGTCATCAACACTTCAAAATCTGATAGCGACTTTAGCAGTGAGCGGGAAATTCTGTACAAAGTTCTTTTCGATATGAAGGCCGATTTGAATGACCTTAAGAAATTGACCATGGAATTGATGAAAAATGGCAACGCGGGTGATGTTCAAAAGAAAAATGAAGGTTTGATTCAAAAAATCTATGGTGACGAAGACGAAACCGATTTTGAAGAAACTACAGATGAAGCTGAAATTTTAGCTTTAGCCGAAAAAACCAATCCTTATTATAAAGAGGCGGAAGAATTCCATGGCGAAAGCACTAAAGACAAATATCATTTTGCTGAAGAAATTGAGGAGGAAGAAACGCTTTCTTTACATGATAAAGAACTAGAACTCATTAAAAAATCATTGGAGCGTCATCATGGTAAACGCAAATTGGCTGCTGCTGAATTGGGCATTAGTGAAAGAACGTTATATCGAAAAATTAAGCAATTTGATTTATAATCCGACGTTAATCTATAAAAATTAAGCGTGAAATATTTTAAGTATATAATTATAGTTGCGATTTCTATATCGCTTTTCGGCTGTGGAAATTATTCCTTTACTGGTGCGTCGGTTCCAGAAGGCACGGAAACTTTCCAAGTTAATTATTTTCAAAATAACGCACAATTGATTGAGCCAGGTTTGGAACGTGATTTCACCTTGGCTCTACAAGACCTCATACTTAATCAAACCCGATTGGATTTGGTTACATCTGGTGGCGACTTAACTTATGAAGGTGAAATTACCGAATATCGTATTTCTCCCACCACAGCAACTGCTGATAATACCGCAGCACAAAATAGGTTGACCATTACCGTCAACGTACGGTTTTTTGACAAGAATGATGAAGAATCTGATTTAGAACAACGTTTCTCCTTTTTTTATGATTATGCAGGGACATCTCAATTGATTGGAAGTCAAAAAGACATAGCCATCGCAGAAATTTTTGAGCGTATTACGCAGGATATTTTTAATGCCACATTGGCCAAATGGTAAGTGAGAATTATCATATTTTGATATATTAAAACTTTGAACAAACAAGAATTCACATATCTTTTACAACATCCACAGCAAATCAATGCGGATCAAACCAATGATATCCATGCGATAATTACCGAGTTTCCCTATTTTCAACCTGCAAGGGCATTGTATCTAAAAGGACTGAAAAACAAGGACAGTTTCAAATACAATCAGGAATTGAAGGTGACTGCTGCCTATACGACAGATCGAAGTATTTTGTTTGACTTTATAACGTCGCAATCTTTTAATCAAAATGAAATTTCGCAACTCATCAAGCAAAATTCAGATCATTTAAAAGATATTCAAGTAAATGAGGTTGATGATATTTCAATTGATAAAAGTGTTGAAATCGATGATGCGCTCAAGGATCAGATTAGATCAACCCAAGGTGTTCTTGACCCAGACTTGTTTGAAAAACGGATGACAATTGGAACCATCGCAAATTTTAATATTGAAGGTGAACAAACCGATACCGAGACTATTCCAACAGTCGAAGAACCTAACCCTGAAGAAGTACTTAACATCGGAAAACCTTTAGAATTTGAAAAGTCAGAAACACATTCTTTTTCTGAATGGTTAAAAATCACAAGTTTCAAACCCATCATCAGAGACACGGATGACGAAGGCGATGTCAAAACTGAAGAGAAACCATCCGAAAAAGTAGAAATTGATTCCACAATCGAGCAGAAATTTGAATTGATCGACAAGTTTTTAGAGACCAATCCTAAAATAATTCCTTCAAAAGACACACCTACCATCAACATTGCAAAAGCCCAAGCAGCGCAGCATGATGGCTTAATGACGGAGACTTTAGCGAGAATTTATTTAGAACAAAAAAGCTATGAAAAGGCAATTCAATCTTATAAAATTTTAAGTTTGAAATATCCAGAAAAAAGTGGTTTCTTTGCAGACCAAATTAAAGCAGTAAAACAATTACAAGAAAAAAATAATATTTAAATCAATGGATACTACGTTTACAATATTTTTAGTCCTTATCATCATTGTAGCCTTTTTATTAGTGGTCGTTGTCATGGTTCAAAATCCAAAAGGAGGTGGATTATCTTCTTCATTTGGTGGCGGCGGATCACAACAATTGGGTGGTGTTAAGAAAACAACCGACTTTTTAGACAAAAGCACTTGGGCTTTGGCTACACTTTTATTAGCGTTGATTCTTTTATCAAATGTGGCGATTGACCATCCAGGTAATAGAGATTCTAAAGCGTTAGATTCGGACGCAGCTACTTCAGCACCTGCGCCAGTGTCTACACCTTCAACAAACGATACGACTACACCAACGGATCCTGCAGAATAAGATTATTCAAAAAAAAATATATCAAATGCCAACACTAATTGTTGGCATTTTTTGTTACTGAAAGTTTGTCAGTCAATGTCTATTGGCACAATTTTCGAATACTTATAATAATATAATTTAATTAATCATAAACTAATAATATGGGCTTAAACATTAAACCATTAGCGGATAGGGTTCTTATTGAACCTGTAGAAGCTGAAACAAAAACAGCATCCGGAATTATTATTCCTGACAACGCAAAAGAAAAACCACAAAAAGGTAAAATTGTCGCCGTAGGCAAAGGCACTAAAAAAAATCCTGTAACAGTTAAAGTGGGTGACACCGTACTCTACGGAAAATACGCAGGAACAGAATTGAAACTGGAAGGCAAAGATTATTTGATCATGCGTGAAAGTGATGTTTTGGCAATTATTTAATTGCTATTAGCTATTGGCCATTGGCCTTTAGCTCCTTATTAAAGTTAAATTCATCTAGCCAATAGCAAACAGCTAAAGGCTAAAAACAAAAATAAATAAAATGGCAAAAGATATAAAATTTGATATTGAAGCACGCGATGGCATAAAACGCGGTGTGGACGCATTGGCAAATGCAGTAAAAGTAACGTTAGGACCTAAAGGTCGTAATGTGATTATTGGTAAATCATTTGGTGCACCACAAGTCACAAAAGATGGTGTAACCGTTGCAAAAGAAATAGAATTGGAAGATGCTCTAGAAAACATGGGAGCACAAATGGTAAAAGAAGTTGCTTCAAAAACCAACGATTTAGCTGGTGACGGAACAACTACTGCAACTGTATTGGCACAAGCAATCGTTAAGGAAGGCTTGAAGAATGTAGCTGCAGGCGCTAATCCTATGGACTTGAAACGTGGTATTGACAAAGCTGTTGAAGCCATCGTTAAAGACCTTGAAAAGCAAGCGAAAAAAGTAGGCAACTCGTCTGAAATGATCAAACAAGTTGCATCCATTTCAGCTAACAATGATGATACTATAGGTGATTTAATCGCTAAAGCATTCGGAAAAGTTGGAAAAGAAGGTGTCATCACTGTTGAAGAAGCCAAAGGAACAGACACTTATGTGGATGTTGTGGAAGGAATGCAGTTTGACAGAGGATATTTGTCTCCATATTTTGTGACAGATGCTGATAAAATGATTGCTGATCTAGAAAATCCTTATGTTTTATTGTTTGACAAAAAGATTTCAAACTTACAGGAAATACTTCCAATCTTGGAACCAGTTGCACAATCTGGCCGTCCACTTTTGATTATCGCAGAAGATGTTGAAGGACAAGCTTTGGCTACTTTGGTAGTTAACAAGTTACGTGGTGGTCTTAAAATTGCCGCAGTAAAGGCTCCAGGATTTGGTGACAGACGTAAAGCAATGTTAGAAGATATCGCCATCTTGACCGGAGGTGTTGTAATTTCTGAAGAAAGAGGTTTCTCTCTTGAAAATGCTGATTTAAGTATGTTGGGAACAGCAGAAACCATCACAATTGATAAGGATAACACAACTATCGTGAATGGTGCTGGTAAAGCGGATGATATTAAAGCGAGAGTTAATCAAATTAAAGCTCAAATTGAGACTACGACTTCAGATTACGACAAAGAAAAATTGCAAGAACGTTTAGCTAAATTAGCTGGAGGAGTTGCTGTACTTTATGTTGGTGCTGCAAGTGAAGTGGAAATGAAAGAGAAAAAAGATCGTGTGGATGATGCATTACATGCAACCAGAGCTGCTGTTGAAGAAGGCATTGTTGCAGGTGGTGGTGTTGCTTTAGTAAGAGCAAAATCTGCACTTGAAAAATTGTCTTCAGAAAATAATGACGAAGCGACAGGTATTCAAATTGTTGCGCGTGCCGTTGAGGCTCCGTTACGTACTATTGTTGAAAATGCAGGTGGTGAAGGTAGCGTTGTTGTTTCTAAAGTGATGGAAGGCAAAAAAGACTTTGGTTTTGATGCTAAAACTGAGACCTATGTGGATATGTTGAAAGCTGGAATCATCGATCCTAAAAAAGTAACACGTATTGCATTGGAAAATGCCGCTTCGGTCGCTGGAATGATTTTGACTACAGAATGTGCTTTGATAGATATTAAAGAAGATTCTCCAATGCCAATGGGTGGCGGCGGAATGCCAGGAATGATGTAGTTGATATATAGACAATCAAATAATATAAACGCCTTAATTTATTTTAAGGCGTTTTTTTTTCTTCAATTTTAAACTTGTATCAAAGAAAAAGCACTTCAAAATTGAAGTGCTGCCTTCATAAGTTTCGAAAATCAAAAAATAAAATTCAATATCCTACCCCTAGATTTCCCTTGTAATTAGCGATTTATAAGTCTTAAGACAATTAATCGTTCTTATGATCATCCTTCACGGCCTCATCTCGATACATACAGCATGGGTGAACACTATTATAAGCCTCGTCCGTCGCTTTTATTTCTTTCGTATCGTGCCCGACATCGGCAATACTTTGCTGAATGGTTTTTAAATCGGTTTTGCGCTCATCATAGATCAATTTCAGCTCATGTGTTTCAACGTTCCAGATAGCAGATTTTACACCTTTTGCCTTAATCGATGCTTTCTCAATACGCTCTTTGCACATCAAACATACACCATCTACTTCAATGGAAGCTCTGGCGTTTTTGTTTTGTGCAAATGTTAGGGTTGTTACTAATAATGTTAATACTAATACTAATTTTTTCATGATTCTGTTTTTATTAATTCGTTTTCATTTTTAAGAGATTCCTGCTTTTACAAGAATTATTTTATTTTATATCGCAATCCTGCGTAATACATACTTCCAAATATTGGACCATAGACAAACGTGGTATCAAAATTTGCTCCAAACGGGTCATCGGCTCCCAAAATTGGATTGTTTTGTCTTACATTCGTCACGTTTTCGCCACCTAAATATACTTCAAATTTTGGAGAAAACACTTTGGTAATCTGGGTATTCAATGTTCCAACAGTGGGAGAATATGCTGGTAATTGATATTGAATAGGATTCGTAGCTGTTGATGAAAATCGCTGTTCTCCTAGCCAGTTATAGGTCACATCAAATTTCCAATGACCACCAGTTTCTGTTAGGTTTGTTTCGTAGGAAGCATTTCCAAATATTCGATGTTTTGGTGTCAAAGGTCTTTCGAGCTTGCCGGAATTGTATTGTGTTTTCACATCGTACAATTTGTAAGCTGTTCTCAAATCAAAACGCTCAAAAAGATTCATATTAAATTCCAATTGAAAACTATTGGCATAACTGGCACCATCGAGATTATAGAAACTAATTTGCTGCGGATTTTCATAATCGACCACGACTTGATTCTGAAAATCGGTTCGATAGTAATCAAAGGTGACGTCTGCTTTTCTTCCGAAGAGATTAAAGCCTTGTAAAAATGAGACCCCATAATTCCATGCAATCTCTGGATCCAATCCATAAATATTTCCTCCAGAATTGATGATATTTAAATTTCTTGATGTTGAAAATATCGATTGGTTTTCAGCAAAAATATTGGCACTTCGCTTGCCTCTTCCGAATGAAAAACGCAAGGCAGACTTTTCCCAAGGTGTGTAACGCGCATGAAAACGTGGCGTTACAAATGTTCCCAATAAGTTATGTCTGTCAATTCTGATGCCTGCAGTTAAATTCCATTTATCGAGATCATCGAAATTATATTCAAAAAAAGCGCCGATGGAATTTTCTGTTCTTTCAAAATCAGTAGTACCAACCAATTCATCATAATGGTCATAGGTATAACTTAATCCTGTTTTTATTTTATGTCTTGAATCACTAATTATAGAATTGTAAATAGCGCTCGAAAACAAACTATTGTGCAAGATATCATAGCGAGTCAAACCAAAATAAGAATCCTGATTATGTCTGCTAAAGGCGGCCTGAACACCAAGACTCTGCCAAGGAATTTCAGGATTGACGTACCCTGTCTTTACTGAAACATCAAAACGTTGCGTGTCGATTTCGCTTCCCCACGCATTCGTTGTGAACTTATCGGTATCGGGATTAAAGTCAATCTGCCCCGTTTGTTTGGCATCATTTAAATATCGAAAATTGATAAAACTCACAAATCCCTTTTCAGGATTGGTATATTGCCAACGATTCATTATGTTTATTTGGTTGTATAGTGGCATATCTAAAAAGCCATCATCATTCACATCGTGTTTTTTGTTATGCGTATTACCGTGTAAGTACAGCCCAGTGCTCCATTTTTCGCTCACTTTAGTATTCAAATGCACATTTGCTTCCATTCGTGTGCTGCTTGCACCATATAGATTTACAAAAAAACGATTGTCTGTAGTGGGTTTTACCATTTCGGTATTGATTTGTCCAGCGATACTTTCAAAACCATTGGTTACGCTTCCTGCGCCTTTCGTGATTTGGATACTTTCCACCCAAGTTCCAGGCGTAAAACTCAATCCGTATGCTTGTGATGCACCACGTATGGTCGGAATATTTTCAGAAGTAATCAAAATATAGGGACTTGTCAGGCCAAGCATTTTTATCTGACGTGTTCCTGTGACTGCATCTGCGAAGTTGACATCTATAGATGGATTTGTCTCAAAGCTTTCTGATAAATTACAACAGGCTGCTTTCAACAGCTCATCACTACTGACGGTCAAAATATTTTGCGAACTCAAATAAGATTTAGCGGTGGCTTGTTTTCTTGAAGTAAGCATGATTTCATTTAATTCGCTTGAAGCTTTAAGGACATGTTTGATAAATTTCGGCTGATTGATGGTCAATGTATCGGTGGTGTAGCCGACGTAACTAATGATTAGCTTCTTGTAATTTTCTTGATATGGAATCGTGAATTTTCCATCCATATCTGTGATGACACCCACTGTGGTATCAAGCCAATACACATTCGCGCCAGACAATGCCGCAAGGGTATTGTTTGAAGTTGTTTCCGTAATGACGCCGCATATATTTTGCTGCGAAAACATCATCATTGGACATACAATTAGTATGATTTTTATAAGTTTTAACATATGAAGATTTAATGATTTTAAACAAATAGTTTTTCAATCCAAAGAATGGATTGTCAATATTTACTATTTGTATTCAAATCAAATAAACCTCATCGAGACAATGAATATCATAAACCAATGGTGGCGGTTTATAATATGGATTGGGAATGGTTCGCTTTTGAAGTGGTTCATACAGAACCGTTAAGGTATTTAAATAGGAAAGAAAAAAGTGCTTCTGGATGGGATTGAAATCATCAAAGTTTCCAGATTTTAAAAACTCATGACTTTCGACAACATCGACGATGTCATAACAGCATTCAAAATTTTCTATTTCTTCAGTGAGCGAACATGCATCTGACGTCATGCAAGCATCTGTATCATTAAATATGGACATGTCTATCAATTCATCGCCACAATAATGACTTTTGATGGTCATTGAAAACGACGACATGGTGACCAAAATGGTCATAACAACGGATAGAAACTGATGTGATTTAGATGTTTTCACGATACAAAATTATAAATATATTTTAACATAGTACTTTATATAAATCAAAAATTGATTTAATGTTTTTTAGTATGAACTGAAAAGGCACAATCATTTATTATTTGGAAGCTTCCAATCGTTTTATCATCGCTTTCATTTCTTCAATTTCCTTTTTCTGTGCTTTGATAATGTCATCAGCCAATTTACGTACTTCTGGGTCTTGGATATCTGCACGTTCACTGGTTAAAATAGCGATGGAATGGTGCGGAATCATCGCTTTCATCCAAAGAATATCACCAATAATGGGGCTTTGGGCTCTTACCAAACCTAAAGCACCTAGAAAAAGGATTAGACTTCCCACGAGGATTGCGATGTTCTTTTTTTTGTCTTGATACATTTTTCTCATGAATGCCCACATTATGACTGCCATTGTTGCGATGCCCATACAGGACATATAAAATCGTGTGAGACTGAAATAGACGTGGTCGATTTCGTATGTATTGAGATACATCGTGATGTACATTGCCACAAACGACGCGGCAAGCATCAGGATGAATGTTGTATAATTTCCTTTTGTTTTGTGTTGATTTGAATGTTCCATTTTTAAAATATATTTAAGATTAACATAATGATTGCCATTACAATCATAATGGCGTTTTCAATAAAGGTTGCTTCTGTCATGGGAAGTTTGAGTGCTGTTCCTAAACAGGCACATTGTATTGATTTTTTATCTAATAAAGTTTTTGTGACACCTACGGTTGTGATTCCCAGAACAATCAGTGTAGCAATCAAGGCGATGTTTATTTCGAAGCGCATTAAGAACATCAATCCCAAAGCGGTTTCAATGAAGGGATATATCCAACCGTAGCTTGGGATTGCTTTGGCGAGTGGGTCATACATTTGGAAGCTTTCTGGGAATCCTTTTAAATCTAGTATTTTAAAAAAGCTGAAGACGATGAAGAACAAGCCCATAAAGTCGAGCATAAAGCCGTTCCAATTGTCACGATTGACATTCAATAATACAGAAGCGATGGTGATATATCCTAGAATTATGAAGAGCGGTTGCAATTGTTGCAATTTTGTTTTTTCCGGTTCGTTGGATTTAAAAACGTTGTTAGAGGACTCCTTTTTAAAAACGTTTTGTTCTTGTTTTTCGCTGATGGTGTATTTTTCTGGTAATGCTTTTTGAAAAGTGTCTGTTGCAATATGAGTCTCCATCGTGATGACGGCTTCTTCCTGTTCTAGATCGACGGTGGCATTTTTAACGCCTTCTATTTCGGAAAGGGTTTTCTCGACATGACTTCTGCAGCCGTTGCAGGTCATTCCTTTGATGTTATATGTGTGTTTCATTTGTTTTGCTTTTATGGTTCATGATTTAAAATCGTACTGATAGTCCACCACCAGCGCCAAAACGATTGTCATAGCTTGCCATTAGTGAAAAATTCTTTGATAAAAAATATTCAATTCCTGTATTCCAAACCACTTCTTCGGAGTAACTATCTCCCATCGGTAAATCATTTATCCAACCAAAATCGGCTTGGTATTCATAACTCCCGAAAATGGCAGTCCGTGGGAAAATCATAATCTCACGGCTCAAACTAATTTGAGGTCGCAATTTGTTATCAATACGAACATCGAGATTGAATAAATAGGGCGTTAAATATCGGACACCAACGATGGCTGTGGTTGAAATTTCATCTAAGCTGTCTTCCATTTCATTTTCGATATTTACACCACCAAAGATTCTTAAATAGTCATGGAGATAGCGTTCATAAGTTACTTCTGCTTCCAGATTCTCGTTCCAACCGTATTCTGCCATCACGTTGAATTGATTTCGCAGATTGGAGGCTGTGAAATTGAATTCGGTCATGTGAGAGGCTACATCCAATAGGCTCCATTGATACCACACATTGCCTTCGTTTTCTATTTTTGAAGTTGGATAAGGTTCCATTCTAGGGTCGCGAGGGGTATCATAACTGAACACTCTTGCCATTCCTCCCATCATGTGATAGAGAACGTGACAATGAAAAAACCAATCGCCATTTTCATCGCCGCCGTTATTACTAAATTCTATGGTGATTTCCTGCATTGGTGCCACATTCACTGTATGTTTTAAGGGTGAATACTCGCCATTTTTATTGACGACCCTAAAGAAGTGTCCGTGTAGATGCATTGGATGGTGCATCATCGTTAGGTTATTTAAGGTTATGCGTGTGACTTGGTCTCCCTTGATTTTGATTTTGTCCGTCTCTGATAAAGGGACGCCGTTCATACTCCAAATGTAGCGGTTCATATTTCCTGTTAGATTGAGGAGTATCTCTTTTACAGGCAAGTCTGGATTATAGGTGGTGTTTTCTGGTGATTTTAAATAGTCATAATTGTATTCTGAATTCATTTGCATGCCATCCATACTCCTTTCGTCCATCTTCATATTAGGGTCTTTCGTGTTCATCTTGTCATGATTCATTTTGGAATGGTCCATCATCATGGTATCCTTCTTCATGTTCATCTTATCATGATTCATCTTGGAATGGTCCATCATCATGGTATCCTTTTTCATGTCCATCTTGTCATGGTTCATTTTGGAATGGTCTATACTGTTCATGTTGTGCATGTCCATGCCTTCCATTTTCATTCCGTATTCATCTTTCATTTCGAAGCGTTCATCTTTTTTAGGTTGGAATTTTAGCGCATGTGCTCCCATTTTCATATCCATGGCAGCCATTTCCTGCATCATTTTAATCTTGTCAGGTCTTGGGAGTATTTCTGCGGGACTAATGTCCCCTTTTCCGAAGTAGGCCAATGCCGTACCCGAACCATCCTGTGCCATAGCTCGTAATTCTATTTTTCCTTGTTCAGGGATGGTGACGATAAAATCATAGGTTTCTGCAATGGCGATGAAGGTTTTGTTTCTTTTGACAGGCTCCACATCGAGACCATCAGCAGACACTAAAGTGGGGTCGCCACCAAAGGTCATCCAAAACTGTGTGGACGCAGAGCCATTAATGATGCGTAATCTTACCTTTTCACCAGGGTTCAATTCAGGATGTTCTGAAATTTGTTTGCCATTGACCAAAAAGGCTGGATAATAAACATCGGCAATGTCAGCACCTTCCATACGTTGCTTCCAGAAGTTGAGCTGCGCACCAAATGCACCTCTTCCAATTACTTGGTTGAGCGGTGTGGACGTTCCTTTTTTCATTCCGTACCATTCGTTGCCTCGTTTGAGGTTGCGCATGACATTTTTAGGTAGTTCGTTGGTCCAATCGGAGAGCATGACAATCAATTCCTTGTCATACTCCAAGGTTTTTTCTTTGGGGTGAATCAATAGTGAACCGAAAACGCCACTTTCCTCCTGCAACATAGTGTGTGAATGATACCAATAGGTGCCTGATTGTCTGATGGGGAATCTATAGGTAAAGGTGGTGTTGGGTTTGATGGGTGGCGTGGTCAAATAGGGTACACCATCTTGAAAGTTTGGTAATAATATGCCATGCCAGTGCATGGAGGTTTCCATGTTCATTTCGTTTTTGACGTGAATGATTGCGAATTCACCTTCGGTAAATTCTAGTGTTGGACCAGGAATGCTGCCGTTGACGGTCATGCCTTTGACCTCTTTTCCGGCTTTGTTGACCATCTCTTCCTTGATGGTTAAGGTGTATTCGTGTTCGGGTAGGTTGTCGACGTTTTCTTCTTGTGCCATACCGAGCGTGGGGAGCATAGCCATCAAAAGAAGAAGGGTTATGGTTTTAAACATATTCATGTTTGAAATTCTATATATAGTTAAAGTAATTTTTCGACTGTCGTTGTCTCAAATCCATTAAATTTTAATTGTTTAACTACTTGATAATGGAAGTTTTAAAACGCCATTATCATCACATTAAAAAATGAAACTACAACAGGAGATGCCCAAGATGGCAGTACCACAGGGCTACACCCGATAGGTATCGGGAACTATATAAAAAATCAGATTAAATAAGACTCGTCTAGCTTGAAGAGTTGCCTGACGATATTGGGTGGTGGGTAATCGTTTACTGAAGGTGTTTGTTCTTCGGTAATTTCAAAAAGTGTGTTATAAGTATGGACGAACACAGCTGCAAACAACTGTGGGCTTATGCTCAATTTATCAAAGGTAAGCTGAAGTTCATCTTGACCGGAGACCAGTTGCTGTTCATCTTTGCAACAGTCTTTTTTGATGATGGAACAGTTGTTTGTGGCGGTCATTTGCATTTCCATACCGCAACCTGTTGGTTTTTTAAATGCCGACGTTTCCACCAAGGTATCACCACAATAGTGCATATCGATGGTGAATGACATCGTTGAGAACAAGACGACGACGGCCATTAAGAAGGATATACTTTTATGGAATGCTTTTTTCATGCCTAACAAAAATACGAAATATTGATAGAGATATTTGTTTTTAACAGAATTTTAATGAGGTATTGTTTATGAGAAGGTCTGTAAACGTTGAGGGTTGCTTGATTTGGCGGTCGAGTGAATGCATTTCCTCATCGTGGGTTTGCATATCCTCTTCGTGCGGATGGACTTCGGGGTTAATAGACATTTGGAAAAAAACTATGTCCTTTTGTTATGTTCATTTTTTGTCTTGACACAAAAAACGAACCAAAAAAAGTCAAGACGATTTGAGGAAATTACTCATTCTTTTCTATTTTAAATTTTTGTATTTGTGAATCTTCGATTTGCTGAAGCACCGCTCGCTTTAGTGGTATTATTATTTTAAGTTAAAAAATGATTTTTCTCTTGGCAGGTTTTTAGTTGATAACAGGCTTTTTACAGCTCACTATTTGACTCCGTCGAATCTTCGATGTCTGCAAATCGTCGCTTCCCGCTTTTGGCGGGATAGCAAGTGGTAAGGATGTCTTGGGTTTAAAGGGTTTTTTAATTGTTTATTATAGTAGCGGTAAAATAGGATTCTCACTGTTGTGGGCAGACTCTGTAAAATTAACGCTAGAGGGATTCTGCGAAGTCGAGAGACTTCGTAGAGCTATAATTTCCACCCCGAGTGATTGGATTTCCTACCCCAGGGGATGTATTTTCATACTGTGCGGTTGGTTTTAGAGAAGAAAGGTTTAACCAATGACTGCGAGAGACCTGACAATGTATACGAGCGACCTCACAATATAATCGAGCGACCTGACAATGTATACGAGCGACCTCACAATATAATCGAGTGACCTGGCAATGTATACGAGCGACCTAACGATATAATCGAGTGACTTCGGGATTTATACTAGAGACCTGACATTGTATTCGAAAGACCTCATGATGTGCCTGAGTGACCTGGCAATGTATACGAGCGACCTAACAATTTAATCGAGTTACTTCGACATGTTATTGAGTGACCTGACACTATATAGTAGTGACCTCACAATGTTACTGCGCAAACTAAAAATATATAAAAGTTATCTTAAATTTTAATGGAGTGATTGCGCAATGTGCTGATGACACGAGACAGAGTCTTCATTGTTTAAGAGACACAACAATGATACTCGTGAAGTTATGTATGCTCCTCTTAACGACTATAAAATGATTTCATCGTTATTAATTTCTTGACTTCACAAAAATTAGTTATGTTTGAGTTACTCTCCCAAGTACTTTATAGCAAGCATTTTATTGTGTGTGCGGTTTTCCGCATGGATTGGTGATTTTATGAGTTTAAGTTTGTGGTTATGGCTGGAAGTGAAGGTTAAAATGATTGCGTGTGAATGCTTAACTGTGCAGCAAAATGTGGCAATGTCTCGAAAATGGAGGTGGGAATAGGAGTATGGATTCTTGTGCGTGTTTACTGTTGATGGGACTTGTTACAGACGAGCGCTGGCGCGTGGATATTATTCAATGTTTATATTCTCTATCTAACCAAACGCCATATTTTAACCACAATTCGTATGTTACAAGCCATTTTGAAATCCATGGAATGACATCCACAAAATTAAATGGGACATATTGAGATAAATCACTTGGATGATATAGACACAAACTATTATCATTATATAAATGAGGCACAATACCAAACTTTATTTTGGAATTTTTTATAAAAATATGATCTTTTCTACCTTTTTTATTTGGATTATATCTGAAAATTATTTCATAAGAACTTTTACATCCCTCTGGTTTTATTTTGCCTCCGCCAATCAATATACCATTCTTTACAAATGAGTTTATCCAATCGAAGTTATCCTCAATTAGTTTTTGCTGAATGTGAGCGCTTATCAAATCACTCATTATATCAGGATGTTTAAATATTCCATTTAAAACAATCTTACTCATTGCCACCAAAGTTTCTATTTGGTTTACTTTCATAGCCGATGGTATCGTTTACATTTCCTGACCTATCAACAAATGTTTTGCCAGACATGATATTAACACCAGCCGCTTCCAAATGCTTACCTTCATTTTTTGAAATTTCTTTCAATTGTTCTGTCAGTATTGTTTTCGTTCTCTCGCTACCAAACAATTCTTCTGCTATTCCAAAATTTTGAGTTTTGAGCTGTTCCCATTTATCTTTGAAGCTTCTGGCAAAAGCGATAAATTGCTTGTAGTATTCTGGTTGCTTATCCCATTTATCAGTGAAATCTTCTTCTGGATTGACCGGATTAAGAACTTTTATCCTATTGAACACACCTTGGTGTTCATATATCAATTGATATTCATCATATCGTTGAAGGATTCTATTAAGAACATTATCAATAGTTTGGTATATAGTGGGTTCGCCATCATAAAATTGTCCAAAAATTGTGGTTAATACAATACTCGAAGTTTTGAATTCCGGATTTTTATCAAAAAAGATGTCTCTATATCTTTTTGACAACTGGACCGCTCTTTTCAATGGTTCTTTTCTATATATGTTTTCTTTAGGTAAATCCTCTTGTTCTGCCTTTACTTCATTTAAAGCTGAAAAGGTTCTGAATGCTTTTTCCAACAATTGTTCTCTAACAGATTCAGCTCTTTCAATGAACCAATGGGAATAACCTTTGGGATCGGAAGATGTCCATGATTTCAATTCTCTATCTGGAACCATTATTTTACTGTGTCCTTCAAAGACAATGCACCCTGGAAGTATATCCATGTGAAAATCACCTACATAGTTGATTCTTGCGCATCTGTTTTTCGGCATCAACTTTTCTTTATAGGTTTCATTGTTACTTAAAACTCTGATTAAATGATTGTAAATTTCAGATGAAATATAATTGTAATACGGGTCTCTAATTTCGATAGTAATATCCAAGTCAAACTCATCCTTACCTCTGGGTTTTACTGTAGTTCCTATGGCTTTTGAACCTTGCGGATACACTAGAAAATCAACTTTCGAAAAAAACACTTCATCTTTTTTAAGCACATCATAGATAGCATTGTATGCTGATTCTGTTCTTTGTTTTCTGGTTTCATCTAATTCTAGTGAAACTGCCGTTCTAGTTAATAAATCTTCTCTTTGAAGGTGGTGGTCATGTAAGTATTGTTGTAAATTCATTTTATATTATTTTTTTTGTATGTTGTCCGATTCTTGTTTTGCTCTTATTGAAGCATTCTTTTTTAATCTCGTCTTCCGTTACGAAAGCATATTTTTTTGTCTTAAGCTTAGCGCTTTCCAGACCTTGTAATTCGGCTAGTTGTGCGCTATTCAACTCAATATCAAAAATTTCATAAACCAACGTATGATAGGTTTCATTTTTAAACCTTGTCTCTTTTGATAGTATGTTATTTTCAGTACGTATATATTCGGCTCTAATGGATTTAAAGTTTTCTTCCTTTAGTATTCCGGTATCTAATAGTTCTTCACGAAATTCTCTCCAAACTCCAATTTCCCTATCTTTTCCTGATTCAAACCATTTCAGTACATCAGGAAGATGTTTTGCTTTAATAAAAAACCTTAAATCTCGAGGATTCTTCGAATCTGGCTTGATGGAGGCATCCCAATCTTTTTTTATGCTCTTATTGCCGACCAATTTATATACACCTCCAACTGGTTGATACTGATTGATTTTGCCTCCTTTTACAAGAAAATACCTTTCAGTGCCATCTAGTTTAATTCTAATTAAATAGCTCAAAGACACATACACTAATTTGTTTGGTATTTGAAGCCAGCATTTAATAGCCACCCAAAAATATTCTCCGTTACTCTTTATTATCTCATATACCCCCGCTACGGAAGTCATTATAAAACCAACAGCCACGGGAACCCAAACCTCACTATGAAAATTAGATACATCTTTCCAAATGAAATACCTAATTGACAAGTAGATAATCGAAACTATGAAAGCTATCAAATATCCTATAAATCGATATTTTACATTCTTCATTTATTTTTTGATTCGTTAGTAATTCCTTTAAATTTTCCACCAGTTGTTTTCACGTCCATGAATTTACCAGTATCTGCATCTCTCTTAACAAACAAATTTGTTTTAGTGTTTAAAACTTGGGAGCGTTTCTTTACGGCTCCTTTTCTCGCGTTGTCTCCAATAGGTTTATTTTTTGCCATGTTTCATTATTTTTTTAAATGTTAAAGCTTTCTTAAGACAAATACCATGCCATAATTACAAACATATATGAGATATGTTTATAAAACAAACATTGTGTATTTGAAAAACAATTGTTATATTTGCACAACCGTTAGCATTATATGAGTGATTTTAATTCTACCCTATACAAGATGATAGGTTCAAGAATAAAAGAAGCCAGATTTAAGTTAGGATACAGTCAAGAAATTTTAGCTGAAAAACTGGATATAAGCAGAGCTTCAATATCAAATATTGAAATTGGGAGACAGCAACCTCCTCTGCATGTTTTATATGCTATATCTGGCGTTTTGAAATTTGACGTACAACTTTTACTTCCGACATTTACTGAAATTAATCAACAAATTCCCTCGAATGAGTATAGCGATATATTGAACGATATTGAACATTTAGATGATGAATCTAAAAAGAAGATACAAGAGTTAATTAATAAAATTAAACAATGATATTCAACTATATTGAGGAGAAATCCGAGGACTTATTAAGGCAAAACAACTTATTCCAGGCTCCCATCAATGTTAATAAATTGGCAAAAAAGTTAAAAGTAGAGCTTGAATCTACTGACTTTAATGACAAGGTGTCAGGATTATTTGTCATGAAACATGACACGCCTTATATTGCCTTTAATTCAAATCATAGCAAAAAAAGAAGAAGATTCACAATTGCTCATGAATTAGGTCATTTTATTCTACATTCTAAAAGTAAATCGCTTTTTGTAGATAAAAATAAAAGTGTCATGTATAGAAATTCCGACTCATCAAGTGGTGAATTTTTAAAGGAAAGAGAAGCAAATGCATTTGCAGCTGCTTTATTAATGCCCAGAAAACTTATAGAAGAAGAAATTAAAAGCATTAATGATGAAAGAATTATTAATGATTTAGCTGATAAATTTGACGTTAGCACACAAGCTATATCATTTCGATTGTCAAATTTAGGTTACGACTTTGGAGTGTTTTAATAAATATTTTTACACATTTAAATGTGACCGTATGGTGGAATTGGTAGACACGCTGGGTTGTCAACCCGGTTCTTGAAAGAGAGTGGGGGTTCGAGTCCCCCTATGACTTATCATCCTTTAGGGATTTAAATATATTATGAAAGCAGAGGAAACTTCTTCTGCTTTTTCCTTTCTGCTTTTTTCGTTACTCGTTTTTATCTACCTACGTTAACACTCGTCTTAAACAAGTACTTGTAACAATTAAAACCTAATTAATTCTAATTTTTCCAACCTAATTGAAATTGTTTGAACTGATATGACGAAAAAATTGAAGCGACTCCTAGAAATACTAAACCCGCCTCAAATCTTCGCCTGATACGTATACAACTCAAAATACCGACCTTCTTTTGCAATCAGTTGGTCATGGGTGCCACGTTCTACGATGTGTCCGGCTTCTATGACTAAAATCTGGTCTGCCTTCATTCTTTAAAATCCTCACTATTTCTTATGTTTCAATTTAAAATAATAAAACGCTGGTACTAGCAAGAGTAAGAGCAATGGCTGTATCAAGAACCTCCTGATATTGAAAAAGACGTAGTAGTCTTCCTGCTGTGGGTTGATGACGAAATAAAGGAAGCACAGGATCAGCACCACAAAAGCAACGGCGTAGATGATGGCCGAGAACTTGATGATGTTTTTATCCTTGAAGAACAGATAAATGATGCCTAAAGAAATCACGGAATTCAGGACGTAGCGTAAGGTGGTGTACATGGTGAGCTTGAAAATTTCGCGCCTTGGACTGTCTACGTATAAATAGTCATTTTTGAAAAAGGTCAAATAAGGATCGTAGAACAGTTCGTTCTCAAAGGCTCTTATCAGGATTAAAAACCCGAACAGCACCAGGAGCAGTATCATTTTAATTACGTTAGTCATCGGTGCGCTGTAGATTTGAAAAACGGTTGACCCAAAACATCCAGAGCAAAAAGACCATGCCGTAGATGATCAATGGGAAAATAACGGTGTGCAATTCTTCTCGCCGCCATGGATAATGGTATAAACCGACGGACAGAATGACAATGCGGAATAAGTTGACCGCATAAATCAGGACGCTTCCTGCCAATATGTACATGAAGGTGACTTTGAATTTGCCCGCAAAGGCAATCATAAACGATATAAATAGGATGATGACGCTGATGGAATTACAGCCTTCCACTACCCTCGCCACGTATTTGTTATTGACGATGAGTTTCATGGAGGGTTCGTCTGGATGCTTGGCAATGGAGGCTTCATAACCGAAGGTATTCAATAAGGATTCACTTTGGTTGGCGACCAAATTGGTCAGATAATCTGGGTAATATTCGGAGCCGTCGGAATAGTCTAGATACAATTTGTAAGAGAATGATAAGACCGCGTAGACCAGCAGAAAAGTGAGTATAAACTTTATGACCGATTTGTATTTGACGAGTAAGTCTTTCAAGAATGACGTGTTTTGTTCGTGTGTTAAATTTATATAAAATAAATTCTCGACATACACATTTGTAATACTTTTACCAAAACTTTACGAACAATGACCTTTCAGGAATTAAGACCACAGATCAAGCGCATCATTTCCAATGATAACAAAACGATGGATGAAACTTTAATGTCTATCTGTGAACTTCTTGAAGAGCAAGTGGCGCATTATAATTGGGTGGGGTTTTATTTTAAAAATGGTGACAAGGACGAACTGAAGCTTGGGCCTTATGTTGGCGAACCTACTGACCATACCATTATTCCTTTTGGGAAAGGGATTTGCGGACAAGTGGCAGTGAGCAATCAGAACTTTGTGGTGCCTGATGTGTCTGCACAGGACAATTACATCGCTTGCAGCATTACCGTGAAAGCTGAAATCGTGATTCCTATTTTTGTGAATGGTGAGAATATTGGGCAGATAGATATCGACTCAAATACGCCTGATCCTTTTACGGATGATGATGAACGGTTTTTGGAGTTTGTTTGTGCGGAAGTCGCACAACTGTTTTAATTCTCTCGCAAAGGCGCGAAGACGCCAAAGGTTTTTTTTATTCTTAATTTAAAAAAATTACATTCCTGTTCGAATTGCTTCTACGGGATCTAAACGCGATGCGGAAATGGCAGGAATGACACCTGACACCAATCCAATGCCGGTAGAGAGTAGAAATCCTAAAAACATATTGCCAGGTGACAGCACAAATTCGAAATCACCGGTGAAACTGGATGCTATGAGCGAAACAATCCAGACTAAACCTAGGCCTATCAAGCCACCAATAACTGCCAAAATAACCGCTTCGAACAAAAACTGAAAGAGGATGAATCTGTTTTTTGCGCCCAAGGACTTTTGAATACCAATGAGGTTTGTGCGTTCTTTCACACTCACGAACATGATGTTGGCAATGCCGAATCCGCCGACTAACAAGGAAAATCCACTAATGATCCATCCCATGAAGTTCATCGTACTGATTACTCCATCAATGGCATCTGTAAATCCAGACATTTTATTTACGAAAAAATTATCTGGTTCTCCAGCTTTTAAGCCTCTAAAAACTCTGTATTTCTGCTTCATCACACTTTCAAAAGCACCCATATCTACTCCTTTCTCCGGCTTTATGACCACAGCTCCAGGAATTCCCTCGGCACCACCATTTTTAAAACGTCTTACAAAATTAGCTGGCAAGTAGGCCTTGTCGTCAGGAGAGTCGAAAATTCCAGAACCAAACTTTTTCAAGATACCAATAACGGTTAATTTTCGACCATACACCCTTATCTCTTTGCCAATTGGATTTTCGGAACCGAACAAATTTTCAGCCACAGAATAGCCAAGCACAATCACTGGTGACCCTGTGACCGATTCCGATTCTGTATAAAAGCGGCCCTCACCAATTTTCATATCTTCAATTTCATAGATTTCTTGTGAAACTGGAGTGACATCCACACCAGAAATTGTTTCCGCACCATATTTCATTGTTTCACCAGCTCCGAACATGACGTAGGCGACTGCTTCTATATCTGGTACATTTCTCTTTATGAATTCATAATCGTCATATTCTGTTTGCGGAAAATTATCGCGTTGCCAACGTGGCACTTCTGTAGGCCCAAATGAATATTTGGTGAGATACATCGTGTTTTTATCTAAACCCGAAAGATTTTCCTGTATGTTTTTGTCCAAAGAATCCACGGCTGCCAACACAGCAATGATCGAAAATATACCGATGGTGACGCCCAATAAAGACAAGAATGTACGAAGTTTATTGTTGGTCAAGGCACTGATGGCAAACGAAAAACTTTCTTTAAACAGGCGTAAATAAAGTAACATGAATGTCGGTTGTTTTTATGGAATTTAAAGATAGGACGTAATTAACAATTGATTGTTACAAAAAACAAAAATAATCTCCTGTTTGTCCACCCCAATTTTCTTTTGAAAACTGTATTTTTGCACTTTAAAACCACACAACTACATAATGAGCAACAACAAAGCGATTAAATCGGCCTTAATTTCTGTTTTCAGTAAAGATGGATTAGAGCCGATCGTACGGCAATTGGACACACTTGGCGTCACCATCTACTCTACTGGAGGCACAGAAAAATTTATTAAAGATTTAGGCATCAACGTGATTCCTGTTGAAGATGTCACTTCTTATCCTTCCATTTTGGGAGGCCGCGTGAAAACTTTGCATCCAAAAGTTTTTGGAGGGATCTTGAACAGACAAAACAACGATAGTGATGTTGCTGAATTGAAAGAATTTGACATTCCGCAAATCGATTTGGTCCTTGTGGATTTGTATCCCTTTGAGAAAACGGTTGCGTCTGGAGCAGACCATGCAGATATCATCGAAAAAATTGATATTGGCGGTATTTCCTTGATACGTGCAGCTGCAAAAAATTATGCAGACGTTATTTGTGTGTCCTCGGTTGAGGATTATGCGGAATTTTTGGAACTTTTGAAATCGCAAAACGGCGAGACTTCGGAAGCCGACAGACAGCGTTTTGCTGCCAAAGCATTCAATGTATCGTCTCATTATGATTCTGCGATTTTCAATTATTTCAACAAAAATCAAGAAGAAGCAGTTTTAAAAATCAGCGAAACGAAGGGAGAGGTTCTACGTTATGGCGAAAATCCGCATCAAAAAGGATTTTTCTATGGCGATTTTGATGCGATGTTTACCAAATTGCACGGCAAGGAGTTGAGTTATAATAATCTATTGGATATTGATGCATCGGTTAATTTGATGAACGAATTCAAAAATGAAGCGCCAACCTTCGCCATTTTAAAGCATAATAATGCTTGCGGCATCGCGCAACGCGACACCATTCATCAAGCGTATGTGGATGCGTTGGCTGGTGATCCAGTATCTGCATTTGGCGGTATCTTAATTAGCAATACTGAAATCGACAAGGCAACGGCGGAAGAAATTCATGATTTATTTTGTGAGGTGGTTATTGCACCTTCATTTTCTTCGGATGCTTTGGACATCTTAAAAGGTAAAAAGAATCGCCGCTTACTAAAACTAAACGATATTGAGTTACCAAAAACGACTGTTAGAAGTTGTTTGAATGGTATTTTGGTTCAGGATAAAGACAACGTTACGGATGCCATTGAAGATTTATCTTATGCGACCGACAATAAACCATCGCAAAGTGAGTTAGAAGACTTGATGTTTGCATCGAAAATTTGCAAGCATACCAAATCGAATACCATTGTTTTGGCAAAAAACAAGCAATTGTGTGCCAGCGGAACAGGACAAACCAGTCGTGTGGATGCTTTGAACCAGGCGATTCATAAAGCGCAATCCTTTAAATTTGATTTGAAAGGCGCAGTCATGGCGAGTGATGCGTTTTTTCCATTTCCCGATTGTGTGGAAATTGCTGACAACGCAGGTATCACTTCGGTTATACAGCCAGGTGGTTCGATCAAGGATGAATTGAGTATCGATTATTGCAATCAAAATGGTATCTCTATGGTGATGACAGGCATACGTCATTTCAAACATTAATACACCTACGAATGTGTGTGTCTTGTGAGAATTATTGCGGTTATTGATTCGAAAAATATCAAAAGAATATCATCTAAAACATAGAAATTAACGTATATTATTAAAATCAGAATATTTAGTAAGATTTATTACATTTACAACAACAACCAAAAAACTAATATCAACCTTTTCAATTAACAAACGCAGATGGGATTTTTTGATTTCTTGACAGAAGAAATAGCCATAGATTTAGGAACCGCAAATACATTAATTATCCATAATGATAAAGTTGTTGTGGATAGTCCATCCATAGTTGCCAGAGACCGGATTACTGGAAAAATTATTGCAGTTGGTAAAGAGGCCAGCATGATGCAAGGAAAAACGCATGAAAACATCAAAACCATCAGGCCTTTGAAAGATGGCGTTATTGCTGATTTTGATGCTTCTGAACAGATGATCAATCTATTCATCAAAAATATACCCGCACTTAAGAAGAAGTTATTCAACCCAGCCTTGAGAATGGTGGTTTGTATTCCATCTGGCATTACGGAAGTGGAAATGCGTGCTGTAAAAGAATCTTGTGAGCGTGTGAATGGTAAGGAGGTTTATTTGATTCACGAACCGATGGCAGCCGCTATTGGTATTGGCATCGACATTATGCAGCCAAAAGGGAATATGATTGTTGATATTGGAGGTGGAACCACCGAAATTGCCGTGATTGCACTTGGAGGCATTGTTTGTGACAAATCTGTGAAAGTTGCAGGAGACGTTTTTACGAATGATATTATTTACTATATGCGAACCCAGCACAACTTGTATGTTGGTGAACGCACAGCAGAAAAGATAAAAATACAGATTGGTGCTGCCACCGAAGATTTAGATTTACCACCAGAAGAAATGAGCGTTCAAGGACGTGATCTTTTGACAGGAAAACCAAAGCAGGTACAGATTTCCTATAGAGAAATCGCCAAAGCACTTGATAAATCCATTTTGAGAATCGAAGATTCTGTTATGGAAACCTTGTCACAGACCCCTCCGGAATTGGCTGCTGACATCTATAACACAGGAATTTATCTGGCAGGTGGTGGCTCTATGCTGCGCGGCTTGGATAAACGATTGTCACAAAAAACCGACTTACCAGTTTACATTGCCGAAGATCCTTTGAGAGCAGTCGTAAGAGGTACAGGAATCGTGCTTAAAAATCTTGCGAAATTTAAAAGCATCTTGATTAAATAGTAAACAAAAATGCAGCAAATCATCAATTTTGTTATTCGAAACAAAACATTCCTTTTGTTTTTGTTGCTGTTTGGCCTATCCCTGTTTTTCACGATTGAATCGCATACCTACCACAAAAGTAAGTTTGTCAACTCTGCTAATTTTTTCACAGGAGGAATTTACAAAACTACGCATGGGTTTGGTCAGTATTTGAATTTAACAAAGGAAAATCAAGCGTTAATTGAAGAGAATAGAAAATTGAGAACCATCGTTTTCAATATGGATCTTGACACTTTGCGTGTTTCAAAAGTGGATAGTACTTTATTGGGTGACCATTATCAATTTACCAGTGCAGACGTTTTTAAGAATAGTTACAACCTGACGAATAACTACTTAACGATCAATAAAGGAAAAAAAGATCATATTAAGCAGGATTTTGGTGTGATCACGTCTAAAGGAATTGTCGGTATTGTAGAAAACACCTCCAATAATTATGCGACGGTCCTTTCCGTATTGAGCAAAAAGAACAGGATCAACGCACAACTGAAGAAAACGAACCATATAGGCTCATTGGTCTGGAACGGGAAATCAGAAGTCTTCGTGCAACTCATTGATATTTCAAAATTTGCACCCGTTGCTGTTGGCGATACGATTATGACAGGTGGGCAATCAGCCATTTTCCCAAAGGGGATTTTAATAGGTAAGGTTGAAGACTTTTCACTTGATATTGGTGGCGACACGTATACCATCAACATTCGACTTTTTAATGACATGACGAACATTGGTCACGTGTACATCATTGAAAACCTCAATGCTAAAGAAATCAAATCTTTACAAAACGAGAGCAATGAATAGCATCAACTTTTACAATATTTTACGTTTTTTGCTATTGGTCCTGCTTCAAGGTTTGGTTCTGAATCACATCAATTTCTTGGGTTATATCAATCCCTATCCGTATATATTATTTATTGCCTTATTTCCGATCAATAACAACAGGACGCTCTTTATTTTTTTAGCGTTTCTTTTGGGATTGTGTGTTGATTTTTTCACGGATACTGGAGGCATACATGCCGCTGCTTGTGTGACTATTGCCTATATAAGACCACCGATTTTGAAGTTTGCATTTGGTACAATTTACGATAATCAAACCATAAAATTTAATCAGATCGAAATTGGCACTCGAATGGTGTATTTCAGCATAATTGTGACCATCCACCATTTGATCCTCTTTTCACTGGAAGTTTTTAACACTTCTGACATCTTATTAATTCTGAAAAAAACGTTATTCTCAAGTATTTTCACTATAATAGTGTGTACACTTTTAAGCATATTATTCAGCCCCAAACGTAAATGAGAAAGCTATTACTTTTTTCAATAATTACAACCGTTGGAATTATTTTTATTGCACGTCTATTCTACCTGCAAATCTATAAGCCAGACGTTTATAATTTATATGATGATAACGCCATTCGCAAAGTCTATGATTACCCAAAACGTGGTTATATCTATGATAGACATGGTGCACTTTTGGTTGCCAACCAACCTTCTTATGATGTGATGGTCATTCCAAGGGAAGTCAAACCTTTGGACACACTTGAATTGTGTTCACTCCTTAAAATTACGAAACAGGATTTTTTAAATATTTATAACAAAGCTTATACCTATTCACCAAGATTACCGTCTGTATTTGTGCCTCAACTTTCCAGAAATGATTTTGCGATGCTACAGGAAAAGATCAGGAAATTTGAAGGGTTTTATATTCAAAAGCGATCTTTGAGAGATTATCAACGTTCCATAGGCGCCAACGTTCTTGGCGATATTGGAGAAGCCAATGAGTATATCATTGAGCGAAACCCTTACTACAAAATGGGTGATTTGCTTGGTAAACAAGGCGTCGAAAAAACCTATGAAGAGGTGCTTCGTGGTGTAAAAGGGATTAAGTTTATACAGAAAGACCGATTCAATCGGGACATTGGACCCTATAAAGATGGGATTTATGATACCTTGCCACAATCTGGTCGGGATATTACCATCACCATTGATGCTGTCTTACAAGAGTATGGTGAACGACTGATGCAACACAAACGTGGTGGTATTGTTGCCATAGAGCCTGCGACTGGTGAAATACTTGCTATGATTTCTGCGCCAACTTATAATCCTAGTTTGTTGGTAGGAAGACAGCGTTCCGCAAATTTCTCAAAACTTTATAACGATACCATTGCCAAGCCTTTGTACGATAGAGGGCTTCAAGCGATGTATCCTCCAGGTTCACCTTTTAAGATTTTAAATGCGCTTATTGGTCTTCAAGAAGGCATTGTTACGACGGAAGAACGCTTTGGTTGTAATCATGGCTATAGTTATGGAGGACGAAAAATGGGCTGTCATGGCCACCCTAGCCCACTAGCGATGAATGGAGGTATTTACAATTCTTGTAACGCCTATTTTGCGAACGTTTATCGCAGAATCATCGATAAAACAAAGGATCCTGGAGAAGGTATGGATATCTGGAGTAACCACGTGAAGAGTTTTGGGTTGGGTAATTTTCTAAATAACGATTTATCTGTTGGACAACCCGGTAAGGTACCAAACAGTAAAACTTATGATCGTGCCTATGGGGACAACAGATGGGGAAGTACCTATAACTTATCGAATGCCATTGGACAAGGTGAAATTCTAACGACACCAATTCAATTGGCCAATATGGCTGCTGCGATTGGAAATCGTGGGTATTATTACACACCTCACATTATCAAACAAATTCAAGGTGGAGAGATAGATTCTACATTTACCAAACCCATCTACACCACAATTGATAAGGAACATTTTGAACCTATTGTTCAAGGGATGTTCGATGTTTACAATCATGGTACGGCGACGATGGTGCGAATTCCTGGTATCGAAATCTGTGGAAAAACAGGTACTGCCGAGAATTTTACCAAAATTGATGGCGTGAAAACACAGTTGACCGACCATTCTATTTTTGTTGCTTTTGCGCCAAAGGACAACCCAACGATCGCAATTGCGGTATTTGTTGAAAACGGCTATTGGGGAAGTCGGTTTGCAGGTCGAATCGCCAGTTTGATGATTGAAAAATATATTCATGGTGAAATTACGCGAACTGATATGGAAACATGGATCTTGACGCATGGTTTAGAAAGCGAGTATGAAAAACCGCATTCTGGCCAACCTTTTACCATCAACAAAGGGGCAATTATCGACAATATTCCTTTAGAAAGTGACAACCAGGACAAGGATTTTAATTCTAATAATAGTCAAGCTATTAAGCCTAAATCCTCGATTGAACAATGATGACGTCACAGCGAGAACCGCGAGGGTTTAGACTCGATTGGATTACCATTGTCTTATTTCTGCTGTTAGTAGGTTTTGGTTGGATTAATATTATGTCGGCATCCCATCAAGGAGAAATTACTAGCTATTTTGACATGGAACAGCCCTTTGGCAAACAGGCTGTATTTATCCTCCTTACCATTGCTCTTATTATCCTTACGCTTGCAATTGAAGCGAAATTCTACGAACGATTTGCCAGTATTATTTACTTTGCTTCACTTCTGTCCTTAATTGGCCTATTTATCTTTGGAAAAAATGTTAATGGTGCCTTATCGTGGTATGCTATCGGCGGAATGACTTTTCAGCCCAGTGAGTTTGCCAAATTTGCGACCTCACTAGCCGTTGCCAAATACATCAGTGATTTACAAACCAACATTACCACACTCAAGGACCAATTAAGAACTATTGCAATCATCATGATACCTGCGATCTTGATTCTATTGCAAAATGATGCAGGAAGTACCGTCGTATATGGCGCTTTCTTTTTTGTGTTTTATAGAGAGGGCTTGCAACGCATTTATCTTATCATAGGGGTAGTAGTCATTCTATTGTCTGTATTTGCACTTAAATTTGGGATCATATTTACCGCAATATTATCTGCGGTGGTAGTTTTTGGAATACACTTTTTAGGAAAACGAAAACGTCCAATGCTGATTGAAAGTGTGAGTGTTTTATTGTTATGCATAGGAGTTGCATTTGGTGTGAAGTACTTTTATGAAAACATCCTTAAAGAGCACCAACAAGACCGTATCAGCTTATGGTTGCGTCTAGAAACCGATCCTGAAAAGTTACAGGAAATGAAGCAGACCATTTTATACAACCTCAACGAATCTGAAAAAGCTATTAGTTCTGGAGGTTTGAGTGGCAAAGGTTTCTTGGAAGGTACACGAACTACAGGTAAATTCGTACCAGAGCAACATACCGATTATATTTTTAGTACTGTAGGGGAAGAATGGGGCTTTTTGGGAAGCGCCTTGGTTGTTATTCTATTTGTGGCCTTATTGACCCGTGTACTTTATTTGGCAGAATTGCAAAAGTCACAATTTAGTCGTGTATACGGCTATTGCGTTGCTTCTATATTGTTTCTGCATTTTATGATTAATATTGGGATGGTGATGGGCTTAATTCCTACCATTGGTATTCCGCTTCCATTTTTTAGTTATGGGGGTTCTGGACTTTGGGGATTCACGATTTTACTCTTTATTTTCGTGAAGCTTGATTCCAACAGATTGTATGATTGGTAATAAAAAAAGGAGCCATCATTTAGCCCCTTTTTCCAATACAATAACTTTAGATGGTTATTTCAAGTTACTCAAACTAGCTTCTAAAGTTTCTATTTTAGCCAAAGCATCTGCTTCTTTGTTTCGTTCATTCTGCAAGACTTGTTCTGGTGCATTATTCACAAAACGGTCATTTGCCAATTTACTCTGGACAGATTTCAAAAATCCTTGCGTGTATTTTAATTCGTCGTTGATCTTCTTGATTTCTTCATCTACATTGATGTGTCCAACAATTGGAACAAAATATTCATTGGATTGAACCCTGAAACTCAAAGCGCCTTCAACTGCTTTGGAGACTGTTTCCATTTTTGAAATATTCCCCAATTTTATTATTACAGAATTGAATGTATCAGATCGTTTCTCGTTGTTCAATACAGATAACTCGATTGTATCTCTAAACGAAATATTATTGTCTTTTCGAATGGTTCTGACACCAGAAACGACTTCTTTTACCATTTCAAAATCAGCAATAAGTTGCGCGTCAAAAGTTTCAATCTTCGGGTATGATGCCACAATTAAAGCCTGTTCCGGAGTACGATCTGCGATGTATTGCCAGATTTCTTCCGTCAAGAATGGCATAAATGGATGTAGCAATTTTAGATTTTCTTCGAAAATGGAAATAACCGCATTGAAGGTTTTAGAATCAATTGGTTGTTGGTACTCTGGCTTAACCAATTCCAAAAGCCAACCGCTGAATTCGTATTTCATCAACTTATAAATGCCCATTAAAGCATCAGACAGTCTGTATTTGCTGTAATGATCTTCAATTTCTGCCAATGTTTGTTGAAATTTAGATTGATACCATTCAAGAGCAACTTTCGCAGCTTCAGGTTGAGCGATATCTTTAACTTCCCAACTTTCGATTAATCGAAATGAATTCCAGATCTTGTTAGCAAAATCTTTTCCTTGCTGACATAAATCTTCATCAAACATTAAGTCATTTCCCGCTGCAGAACTTAATAGTAATCCAACGCGAACACCGTCAGCACCATAATCCTCAATCAGTTTTAAGGCATCAGGAGAATTCCCTAAAGATTTGCTCATTTTTCGACGTTGCTTATCACGAACCAAGCCTGTTAAATAGACATTTTGAAATGGTTTTTCATCTCTATATTCATAACCTGCAATGATCATACGAGCCACCCAAAAGAACAGAATGTCTGGACCTGTCACCAAATCGTTGGTTGGATAGTAATAATCGATTTCTGGGTTCTTTGGATTTCTAATGCCGTCGAACACACTAATCGGCCATAACCAGGATGAAAACCATGTGTCGAGTGCATCCTTGTCTTGGGTTAAATCGTTAGCTGACAGCTGTTGATTGTTAGATTTTTGTTTTGCTAATTCCAACGCATCGGCTTTGTTTTCTGCTACCACGAAATCATCAGCGCCATCCCCATAATAATAAGCAGGAATCTGTTGCCCCCAAAGTAGCTGTCTCGAAATATTCCAATCGCGAATGTTTTCCATCCAATGACGATAGGTATTGTTGAAACGTTTTGGATACAACTTTACATCTTCATCTTCCAAAACAGCTTTGATGGCTGGTTTCACTAGGTCTTCCATTTTTAAGAACCATTGATCAGATAATCGTGGTTCAATAACAGCCTTCGTGCGTTCACTTGTCCCAACTTTATGGGTGTAGTCTTCTGTTTTAGCAAGAATTCCTAATTCATCCAACTCCTTGGCAACAGCCATACGTGCTGCAACTCTATCCTTGCCTTCATGATGCAATCCGAAGCTATTGAGCGTTCCATCTTCATTTAGAACATCAATAATTTCGAGATTATGTCGATCTCCTATTGCCTTGTCATTGACGTCGTGTGCTGGTGTGATTTTTAAACATCCTGTTCCAAATTCCATATCGACGTAGTCGTCAGCGATAATCGGCACTGCGCGATTGCACACGGGAACGATCACTTTTTTACCAACTAAATGCTTAAATCGATCGTCTTCAGGATTCACACAAATGGCGGTATCACCTAAAATAGTTTCGGGACGTGTGGTTGCAATGGTTACAAAACCCTCTTCGCCTTCAATTTGATAATTGACATAGTATAACTTATCGGTTCGCTCCACGTGGATCACTTCCTCATCGGACAATGTGGTTTTTGCCTCCGGATCCCAGTTGACCATGCGATAGCCTCTGTATATCAAACCTTTGTTGAACAAATCTACAAAGACCTTGATGACGGATTCGTTCATATCATCATCCATTGTAAATTTGGTTCGATCCCAATCACAAGAACACCCAAGTTTCTTTAATTGCTCTAAAATAACACCACCATATTCGTCCGTCCATTCCCAAGCGTGCACTAAAAATTCGTCACGTGTCAGATCGTTTTTGTCAATGCCTTTTTCCTTCAATTTCGCAACAACTTTTGCTTCAGTTGCAATGGACGCATGGTCTGTACCAGGCACCCAACATGCATTTTTTCCTTGCAAACGAGCGCGACGAATCAAAACATCTTGAATTGTATTGTTCAGCATGTGCCCCATGTGCAAAACTCCAGTAACATTAGGTGGAGGAATAACTATGGTGTACGGCTCTCTTTCATCTGGTTCTGAATGAAAATAATTGTGTTTCATCCAGTAATCATACCATTTGCCTTCTACATCTGACGCTGAATATTTTGTTGGGATTTGCATGTTTTGGTATTGTTTTTGTAATAAGATATGCAAAAGTACTTATATTTCTTTTTTCTTGAAATTATATAGTAGAATAATGCACGTTTGCTATCATAAGAATAATGATAATTAAATGCCATTCGTCTAATAAATTTTGAGGACACGGAAAAAGTGAGTAAGTTTGAGGTTAGACTTAAAAGTTAAATAGCTTTAGAATTTGTGCTAAACGTTTTATTTTTGACCTAATTTTTTAAGTTGAACAAATTAACATAATATAAAAAACGATGAAAAATTTAGTTGTAATTTTATTTGTAGGATTGATGAGCTTTGGAGCATTCGCTCAAGAAAAAGTAGCAAAAATCGAATTTAAAACAGACACTATTGATTATGGTACTATAGATAAAGGTGCTGATGGTGTAAGAGTTTTTGAATTTACGAATACGGGTACTGCACCATTAATCATTAGTGATGTAAAATCCACTTGTGGTTGTACAGTCCCTAAAAAGCCGGAAGGACCAATAATGCCGGGTAAAACTGGAGAGATTTCTGTGAAGTATGATACTAACAGAGTCAATCCTATTAGAAAAACAATTACTGTAACCTCTAATGCGGATACGCCTACAGTTGCCTTGAAAATCAAAGGTGAAGTTGTTGACCCCACTCAAACAAGTGTGTTGGAGAAAAAAGACAAAAGTGTAATGGAACAATAATACATTTTCACTTCATAAATTTTATGATCCCTTTTTTGACGCATCAAAAAAGGGATTTTTATTTAAAATAGGTTTTCCAATATAAATTCAAATTTTAAAACAACACCAACTCTATCAACAGTTAAGCGAACACGTTTCCCTTCCTCACCGGAAAATATAGTATTAATCTCATGCATTTTTAATTTAGACGTATCTGAAGTATTTACGAACAACAGAACGTCTCCGAGGGCGAGACCTGCCTTTTCTGCAGGTGACCCAGTACGTAACTCTACAATTGTGTAAGCAGGTTTTAAAACATATTTATAGGAACCGTTTAAAACGATTTTTTTGATGCCACCGATGTCAGAATCTCTGTCATAAGTAATTCTATCGTCGACTTCCCTTACTAATCTTATACCATCTTGTTCTAATACGATACCGCTCTTATTATAATGAAAGGGTGCACTAAAATGTTTGTTTTTTTTTAAGGTTATTTTTTCGTTGCCATAATCAAAAATAATATTGAATCGCTTTAACAACTCCCCAGAAATACTTCCATTTCTATCTTTATGATTTCGAGCGATACTAATGGATGAAGAATCTGGAAATGCTACATTGACATCCTTAAACTTAAAATCTTGAAGTGAAAATGATTCGATTTTAGATCGTTTGCCATAAACGCTTCCACTCAAACCTTTGCCTAAATAGTCTTCAAAATAGTTCCCTTCCTTCGGAAAAATACCTTTTTCTTTATCTTCAAATAGCCATAAAGCATCACTTCCTCCTGTATCGATTAATAATTTTACGGGAATTTCATTGGAATTGGTTTCAACCATGCCATAGATATAAGGTTTGTTTTGCGTTAAGGTCAAATCCAAAGTTCGACATTTTCTACATTTTCTATATTTATAGAACATAGGGTTATGAAACTTGATTGTTTTAGATGCATAATTGATATCGATAATTAAATCCCTAAATACATCATATCCAATAATTCCGTGGATGGGAACGCCCAATCTTGGCGCAAAATTGATGCTTTCATCAAAAACCACGTAGACTTCTTGATTTACATTGATGGCTTTTCCGATCTTCACAATATTTCCCTTCGACTTCAGTGCTTCGATGGAGCCTTCACTTCCCAAACCTCTTAAATAAACTGTTTCTACATTATTGATTTTAAGCGAATCTGACAGATTGATGATATTGAAGAGAATTGGTTTACTAACACCAGAATCTAAAAGAAAAGATAACTTAACACCATTAACCTCAATTGGGATCACGATTAGATTGTTGATGAGTTGGAATTTAATTTTATCCTCATCGGCATTCATTAAATTAAAGCGTCCCTGTGAAAATGAGGACACAGACACGAAACACAAGAAAACAATAAATATAATTTTATTTAGCATAAATAAACATATATACCTACATCTGATCAATCAGACAATTTACAACACTTTAAGATATTTTGCTTTTTTTAAGTTTAGTTTTTAAAAATAATTAAATAATATTTTCGGTACTTTGTTGCCTAAATATTTACGTCCATGCCAAAAATTTCGAAAAAAGGGCTTTCAATGCCCGAATCTCCGATCAGAAAATTAGTCCCTTATGCCGAAATGGCCTATAAGAAAGGAAAAACGGTTTACCATTTGAATATTGGCCAACCCGATATTAAAACGCCAGAAGTTGCAATGGAAGCTGTGAAAATCCATTCATTGGATATATTAGCTTACACAAGATCTGAAGGGTCGGAAGAATACCGAAAAAAAATAGCAGACTATTATAAAAAAAATGACATCCACGTGTCGCATAACGATATCATTGTAACAACGGGAGGTAGTGAGGCGCTTTTGTTTGCGTTTGGTAGTATTATGGACACAGATGATGAAATTATCATTCCCGAACCTTTCTATGCCAACTACAATGGATTTTCAACCGCTTCGAATATCAAAGTGGTTCCAGTGATTTCAAAGATTGAAGATAATTTTGCATTGCCTGCAATTGAGGAATTTGAAAAATTGATCACTTCCAAAACAAAAGCCATTCTCATTTGTAATCCTGGTAATCCAACAGGATATTTATACTCAAAAGAAGAAATCAAAAAATTAGCCTCCATCGTTAAAAAGCATGATTTATTCCTGATTGCCGATGAGGTATATCGTGAGTTTGTCTACGACGGTATTGAGTTTTATTCCATCATGCAAGAAGAAGGCTTGGAAGATCATGCCATCATGATTGATTCTGTCTCTAAACGTTATAGTATGTGTGGAGCTCGAATTGGGTATTTAGTCTCAAAAAATAAAGAGGTGATGAAAACAGCCTTGAAGTTTGCACAAGCAAGATTGAGCCCGCCAACCTTGGCACAAATTGCAAGTGAAGCTGCATTGGAAACCCCTCAAAGTTATTTTGATGAGGTGATTGATGAGTATGTAAAGCGTCGCAATACTTTAATTTCTGAATTAGAAAAGATCGATGGGCTGAAAGTAGCCAAACCTAATGGTGCTTTTTATTGTATTGCAGAACTACCTATTAGAAGTGCAGATCATTTTGCACAATGGTTGTTAGAAGATTTTGATGTTGATGGTGAAACCGTAATGGTTGCTCCCGCTGCAGGCTTCTACTCTACTCCTGATGTTGGACTCAATCAAATCAGGATTGCTTATGTACTCAATGAAAACAGTTTGAGAAAAGCAGTCCACATTTTAGGCGAAGCCTTAAAAGTTTACAAAGATTAAATGCAAATTCAACAAAACACATCTCTTAAAACCTTTAATACCTTTGGGATCGACGCTAAAGCGACCCATTTTGTATCCGTTAATTCAATCGATGAACTCAAGAAAGTGTTGGCTTTACAAGAATATCCCAACAAATTTATTCTTGGTGGTGGCAGCAATATGTTGTTGACAAAGGATATTGAAGCTTTAGTCATTCATATCAACCTAAAAGGTATTGAAGAATTAGTAACAAAGGATAACTGCGTTCATATCAAGGCAAATGCTGGAGAGAATTGGCATGAATTCGTGCAATGGTGTCTAGACCATAATTTTGGTGGCTTGGAGAATCTTTCCTTGATTCCTGGAAATGTTGGCAGCGCTCCAATTCAAAATATCGGTGCCTACGGTGTTGAGTTGAAAGATGTTTTTGTTTCATGTGAAGCAATTGAAGTGGCAACGCTCAAGATGAGAACCTTTACGTTTGAAGATTGTAATTTTGGATATCGCGAATCCATTTTCAAACAAGATGTCAAAGGTCAGTATATCATCACAAGTGTGATCTTTAAACTGACTAAACACGACCACGCGCTACATACTCAATATGGCGCCATTGATTCCGAATTACAACAAATGAAGGTCGGGCATCCAACGATTCAAGATATTTCAAAAGCGGTTATTGCAATTCGTCAAAGTAAACTTCCAGACCCAAAAAAGATTGGAAATAGTGGCAGTTTTTTTAAAAACCCTGTTATTTCAAACGATCAGTTAGAATTATTAAAACAGAATTTTCCTGAAATCCCCAGTTATTACATTTCAGAAGATACAGTAAAAGTACCAGCAGGTTGGCTTATTGAAAAAGCAGGTTTTAAAGGTAAGACTTTAGGCGATTATGGAGTTCATCGACACCAAGCTTTAGTGTTGGTGAACTATGGAAACGCTAGAGGAAATGATATTTTTCAATTGGCACAGCTGATTCAAAAAACAATATGTCGTATCTTTAATATACATATAGAAACTGAAGTAAACATTATATAGAACAAAAAAAAGAGTTTCAAAATATTTGAAACTCTTTAATTTAAATAGAATGCTGTATTTGATATAGCTATTAATCAAATTCTTTGAAAGAAAAAATTACATTCTATTATTTTGAAAAACGGACTTCAAATTAAAATTCCGTTCTGTTATATTTATTATTTTTACCCACTTTATATTAAATACGTTTGCGAACAGGATTTAGATGTTTTTAAGCAAAAAAAAAGAACTCTTGAGTACATCATTAGAAGAACATATCGTAGAGCTCCTTGAGAAAGGAGATAAAGCAGCACTCAACTTGTTATATGAAAATTATGCGGATAGTCTTTATGGTGTTATTTTAAAAATTACGAGAAACGAAGAAATAGCCCAAGATGCATTGCAGGAAAGTTTTGTGAAGATCTGGAAAAATTCAAAGAAATATGATTCTTCAAAGGCTAAATTATTCACATGGCTCTACCGAATTGCAAGAAATACTGCCATAGATAAATTACGGAGTTTCAATAATCGCTATGAGAAAGAAATCCAAATTGATAAATCAAACGTATATATCTTACCAACCCAGAATCTAAATCAAGACGTCATAGATTTAAGAGATCATGTTGGTCGACTGGACATAAAGTATCAAATTGTGCTTAACGCCTTATTTTTTGAGGGCATGACGCAACAAGAAGCGAGTGACGAATTGGATATTCCATTGGGTACTATAAAGTCTAGATTAAAAATTGGATTACGTGAACTTAAAAAAGTCTACAATCCATAATACATCAAGAAATGGAAACAACATTACAAACATTAATTAATTCGGGCCTGATAGATAAATATATATTGGGTGAAACTTCTATTGCAGAGTCAATGGAAATTGAACATTATATTTCAGAATATCCTGAAATAGAGAATGAGTACAACCGTTTGCAAGACAATCTAGAAATCATTGCAAAATCAAACTCGGTTGAGGCACCAAAACACGTCCTTGCCTCTATTTTGAAAGAAATCGAAGAAAAACCTGTCATCAGTATGAGTCAAACTACCGCTAGAACACCATGGTATAGTATTGCGGCAAGTTTTACAGCAATAGCTTTTGCGGTCATGGCATTTTTATTGTATCAGAAAAATATGGTGCTTATTAATGAAAATCAAGTGGTGGTGGAAGAAATTTTTGATTTAAGAAGCGATATAGACAAGTACAATTCTAAACTTGATAATGTAATGTTTCAATTTCAAAAGTTGAATAATCCAGAAACAGAAAAATACGTTTTACGAGGAAATTCTAGAGCCAAAAATTTAAAGACTGTTGCTTATATCAATTCAATTGATAAGACTTCTATGATTGACATAGTTGAATTACCAACATTACCAGCAGAACAACAGTACGAAATGTGGGCTGAATTTCAAGATAGAATGGTCAGTTTGGGCATTTTGGATGCTAATGATCGAAGCTTAAAGTCAATTCCTTATATGGAGAATGCTTTAGGTTTAAGCATCACTATTGAAAATAAAAATAATGCGAAAAATAAGGCAAATGCAGAAAATTCTGTTGCCGAAATTTCATTGAAGAATAAAAAAGACAAATAGTCCCTCACATATTAGAAGATAGACCACTCAATTTTATGGGTGGTTTTTTTTGCATTGATCTCCTCTAAATTTCACTTTCTCTTTATTAACAATTGAAGAAATGAACTAGCCAATATTTGTAAAGTACAACGGTATTAATAACAAATAGTATATCTTTGCAAAAAATTATTACTCATGAAACTTCTTTTGATCACCCTTATACTTTTAGGACTTGGAGTGGCCGGAATTGCTATCAAACTATGGGCTAAAAAGGATGGAAAATTTGCCGGTACGTGTGCAAGCCAAAATCCAATGCTCAACAAGGAAGGTGAAAACTGTGGCTTCTGCGGAAAAACTCCTGATGAATACAAAAATTGTAATGAACCTCAACATTCATAGTTATACATGTTGATTTTTGAAATTCTGTTCTACAGTTTTTGTGTAGTCATCCTGATTCAAGTTGTTTTTTATGGTTTTATATTTGGCAATTTCTCATTCAAAAAGAATGAAAAATCGGCGAATCAATCGACTTACAATCCTATCTCTGTTATTATTTGTGCTAAAAATGAAGCCAAAAATTTAAAAAAACACCTTCCCTTAATTCTTGGGCAGGAATATCCAAAATTTGAAGTGATCTTAATAAATGATGGTTCCTCTGACAAAACATTATCCATCATGGAACGTTTTAAACAGGAACATGACACTATCAAAATAGTTGATGTAAAAAATGTAGAAGCGTTTTGGGGAAACAAAAAATACGCTCTCACATTAGGAATAAAAGCGTCTTCTTATAACCATTTGTTGTTTACAGATGCGGATTGTCGGCCCGTATCCAATCAATGGATCAAGCAAATGAGTGGTCAATTTTCAAATGGAAAATCGATTGTCATTGGATATGGATCCTACCAAAAACAACAAAAATCATTTTTGAACAAATTAATACGGTACGAAACGCTACTGACAGCCGTTCAATATTTCGCGTACGCAAAAATGGGACAACCGTATATGGCTGTGGGCAGAAATTTAGCTTACACTAAATCGGTATTTTTTGAGGCTCGTGGTTTTATGAATCATATGAACATCAGGTCTGGGGATGATGATTTATTTGTAAATGAAGTGGCTACTCCAAGCAACGTCGCGCTATCTACAAACAAAGAAAGTTTCACAGAGTCCATTCCAAAAACAACATATGCCGATTGGCTCTTGCAAAAAAGACGTCATATCAGCACAGCCAAGCATTATAAAGCCAAACACAAATCATTATTGGCTCTATTTTACGTTTCTCAATTAACGTTTTTTATTTTGGGAATCATTCTAGTCAGTACATTTTTCTTTTGGAAATTTACGATCGCATTGATTATTTTGAGATATACCATTCTATACGTCAGTCTGATTTTTGCTTCAAAAAAATTGAACGAGAAAGATTTGATTCCTTATTTTCCCCTACTTGAATTGTTTTTAGTTATCACACAAATCTCTATCTTTATAAAAAATTTGACGTCAAAACCCAATCATTGGAAATAAAAAACGCGATTGAAAAAGCCAAACAGAATGACCAAATGGCATTCAATTTTTTGTTGGACAGATATTGGAATGATGTTTATGGCTTTCAGTTAAAGCGTACAGAGAACGAAAATGATGCGGAAGATATCACTATTCAGACTTTCTCTAAAGCCTTTGATAAAATAGCGACTTATAATGAAGCCTATGAATTCAAGACGTGGCTAATTACCATTTCCAAAAATCTTCATATCGATTTAGTGCGGAAGCGAAAATCAACCATTTCAAACACCGCGAACAAAAACAATGATGACGAATTCTATGATATCATTGATGAATCGCCCTCACCAGAAGATGAATTAATAACCGAACAAAATCTCGCCAAACTTCTTCGAGACATTAAAAAATTAAAACCGCATTATCAAGAAGTCATTAATTTACGCTACTTTCAAGAATTAAGTTATCTCGAAATTTCCGAACAGCTTAATGAACCAATGAATAACATTAAAGTCAAATTATTAAGAGCAAAAAAGTTGTTGGCAGAAATCATTAAGAAAAAATAATCATAAATTTTCCAAAGGACGCTTAACTTAAAACTCCTAACTTTCTTTCGTATCTTTGCAATTCAAATTTCAGATTTAAATGGATTCAAAAACCACTTCAAATATATTACCAGAACGTCAGGCCAAACCTAAATGGCTGCGTGTCAAACTACCTACGGGAAAAAAGTACACGGAATTGCGGGGTTTGGTAGACAAATACAAGCTAAATACTATTTGCACCTCTGGAAGTTGTCCTAATATGGGTGAATGTTGGGGAGAAGGTACTGCCACCTTTATGATTTTAGGAAATATTTGCACACGTTCCTGTGGATTTTGTGGTGTCAAAACCGGTCGTCCTGAAACAGTGGATTGGGACGAACCAGAAAAAGTTGCACGCTCCATTAAAATCATGGATATAAAACACGCCGTTTTGACAAGTGTTGATAGAGATGATTTAAAAGATATGGGAAGTATTATGTGGTCTGAAACAGTGAAAGCAGTGCGGCGTATGAATACAAAAACGACATTGGAAACATTGATCCCTGATTTTCAAGGCATCGAACAACATATTGATAGAATCATAGATGTGGCTCCAGAAGTGGTGTCACATAATATAGAAACTGTGAGACGTTTGACCAGAGAAGTCCGAATTCAAGCAAAATACGATCGAAGCTTGGGGGTTCTGAACTATTTGAAATCGCAGGGTCAAAGACGTACAAAATCAGGAATTATGCTTGGACTTGGCGAAACCAGAGAAGAAGTCATCGAAACTTTACACGATTTACGAGACAATCAGGTAGATGTCGTAACCATAGGTCAATATTTGCAACCTAGCAAAAAACATTTACCGGTCAAACAATTTATTCTGCCGCAACAATTTGAGGAATATCAGCAAATCGGTCTCGATTTAGGATTTAGACATGTTGAAAGCAGTGCTCTTGTGCGCTCTTCTTATAAGGCTCAAAAACACATCAACTAATGATTCGGGTTGGTATCAACGGTTTTGGTCGTATTGGAAGACGTGTCTTTCGATTGATTCAAGAACGAAAAGACATGGAAGTGGTCGCTATTAATGATTTGGCAAACGCAAGAACTCTAAGTCATTTGTTAAAATATGATAGCATCCATGGTGTTTCCCGTCACTCCATTACTTCAGATGACCTGCACATTAGTGTGGATAGCAAGACCATTCCTTTACTTAATAATCCACATCCAAAAGATATCAATTGGAAGCCTTTTAATATAGATTTTGTTATTGAGGCTTCGGGTAAATTTAAGACTGAAGAAGAACTTCAGCATCACATTACCAATGGGGCCAAACGAGTAATTTTATCTGTTCCTCCTGTAGATGACAGCATCAAAACAGTGGTGTTGGGCGTTAACGACGGGATTTTGGTAGGTAATGAAACCATAATATCAAATGCTTCTTGTACCACCAACAACGCCGCTCCAATGATTGACGTTATCAATCGGCTTTGCAAAATTAAGCAAGCTTACATCACCACTATTCACTCGTATACAACCGATCAAAGTCTGCACGACCAACCTCACAAAGACTTACGTAGAGCAAGAGCTGCAGGACAATCCATCGTTCCCACTACAACTGGAGCTGCCAAAGCTTTGACTAAAATTTTTCCTGAACTCTCTGATGTCATTGGTGGTTGTGGCGTTCGGGTTCCTGTTGCAAACGGCTCCTTAACAGACATTACGTTCAATGTAGTTGATCCAGTTTCAATTGACGCTATTAATACGGCATTCAAAGATGCATCAAAAAATCGTCTTAAAGGGATTTTGGAATATACGGAAGATCCAATCGTCTCAATTGACATTGTTGGTAATACTCATTCATGTATTTTCGATTCCCAAATGACATCTGTTATTGGCAATATGGTAAAAATACTGGGTTGGTATGATAACGAGACTGGATATTCAAGTAGAATTCTAGATTTAATTTGCAAGTTATCGGATAAAAAGGCGTCTTTATCGAATAAATAATTATATTTGTTTTATAAAAGTGGTAAACATGTCCCCTATCAAATACTACATACTTACTTTCTTTATTTGTGCAACCTCCGTGGTATTTTCCCAAGGCGTTCCAAATGAAGATGTCGATGTGTTAAAAATGCGCATTGAGAGCTATATTTCACATTCAGAACTAGAGACTGAACGGGGGGATTACTACAGTGCCAATGACAACCTTGAAAAAGCACTTTTGGTTGCCAAGCAAATCGATGACAAAAAAAGGCAAGGGATCATTCATACTAAAATTGCCAAACTTCAATATACAGTCGAAGAATCCAGAAAAGCTCTTGTTTCATTGACAAAAGCGGCGGAAATTCAAAGGGAAATTAATGATGATGCGAATTTAGCTGTCACTTATAATATAAGAGGCATCTTGCATGCAAGTAATCAAGAATATCAAAACGCACTTGATTATTTCAATTCGGCAAAAACGAAATTTGAAGAACAAAATCTAGAGGCAAACATTTCGGAAATCACATTGAATGAAGCAAAAGTTTACCTTCAATTGAAAGACTATAATACGGCAAAATCCTTATTGGAAAAATCCATCATTTTAGCTAAAAAGTATGATCAGCCAAAAATCTTAAGTAGTGCTTTAATCTATAGCGGAAAAACTGCAAGCCTAATGGGCAACAATGCAACGGCATTATCGATGACATTAGAAGGTTTACAAATCGCAAAAGAGCGTGACATTATTGAAAGTATCAACGATAGTTATTCTACATTGAGTGAGATATACGAAGGCACGGAAAACTATCAACTTGCCAACGACTACCTAAAAAAACATATTAAACTTTCAGATTCAATTTTAGATATTAGGCGTGAAAACCTTTCTCCTGATAACAAAATTCAGTTTATCAACGATTATCACGAAGCTGAAAGAAAGCAGATGGAAGTGAAACTGGAAGCAGCCGATGCCTCCAATAATTTAACTCGTATTACAACCATTTTGAGTATCGCATTAATCACAATTCTTTCATTGCTGACCTTGTCTTTATACAAGAACAACAATATTAGATTGAAGACAAATAACATGCTTCATAAAAAGCATGACGAATTGGTTCTTGCAAAAGAAAAAGCGGAATTGGCCTCAAAAACCAAAGCTAATTTCCTCTCTACTGTCACACATGAGTTGAGAACTCCGTTATATGCCGTCACTGGGCTGACCAATATGCTTTTGGATGAAGATCCTAAACCGGATCAAGTGACACATTTAAAATCTTTAAAATTTTCTGGTGACTATTTACTGACTTTCATTAATGACATTTTGCAAATTAATAAGATTGAAGCCAATAAAGTTGAGTTAGATCCAGAAGTTTTTAATCTGCAAAAGAAGGTAGAGAATGTGGTGTCTGCGTTGAATAATTCAGCCATGGACAATAATATCACCATGCATTATGAATATGAGGATGGACTGCCTCATAATTTTATGGCAGATCAATTGAAGATCTCTCAAATTTTGATCAACCTGATTGGAAATGCAATTAAATTTACCAAAGATGGTGACATTTGGGTGCGGGTTTATAAAATAAATCAAAGTAACAATACCTACACCCTACGATTTGAAATCGAGGATAACGGTATTGGAATCACCAAAGAAAAGCAAGAACATATGTTTGAAAGCTTTTCTCAAGGCTCCATTCAAATCAATAGAAAATATGGCGGTACAGGTCTTGGTCTTTCCATTGTAAAAGGACTTATTGAGATCTTAAAAGGCAAAATCTATTTGAAAAGCGAGCTCGGAAAAGGAACTACTTTCTTTTTTGAAATACCATTAACCTATTCTGCAAATAAAGTTGAAATAGAAGAAAAGCCGAAACATTTTAAAAATATTGAAGAAGTGGATTTGAACAATATTAAAATCTTGGTTGTAGAAGACAACAAGATCAATCAAATGATCACCAAGAAGATCCTTAACAAAATGGGTCTTTATTGTGATGTCGTGGACAATGGCGAAGACGCAGTTGAACGCGTTAGATATGAACGTTATGATGTTGTACTCATGGACATACACATGCCTGGCATCAGTGGCTTGGAAGCCACCAAAATAATTCGAACCTTCGATAAGGAATTGACTATTTTTGCCTTAACAGCTGTTACAATTGAAGATAAAATGCACGAATTTGATGAAGCTGGATTTGATGACATTATCTCTAAACCATTTAGGCAAGATGATTTTGAGAAAAAACTTTACGGCGCAATCAAAGCAAACGAAAACTCTACTCCTTCTGCGTAATTCGACCCGTTATCAATTCTTGAAATACAAGTGCTCTATCGAGTTTTAGTTCAATTGGCAAATAAAAAAGAGAATTGTCGTCCATGAAATGTGGAGATAAACGCATATAATCTTTTTCGGTTGTTAATATAAACTCCTTTGTTTTCAAGTGTTCTATTTCGTTCATAGTGAATTCATGATGATCCTTGAAATTGATATGATCAAAATCGAATCCTGAAGCATTCAAATAATCCACTAGAGGTTTTGAATTGGCAATCCCAGTTACCAAAGTGAATTTTTTACCTATTAAGAAACTTAAATTCTTCTCACTCAAGGTATTTTTCATACTATCAGAATAGACAATCCAGCTGAAAAAAACAGTTTGATTCGATTTTGGATTTAGAGATCTAATAATTTTTTCTTTTTTAATTTCAGTAATCGTTTCTGGACATTTCGTGACAACGATGACGTCAGCACGTTTTGCACCACTTCTCGGCTCTCTTAAATTCCCTGTAGGCAAAGGCCAATCTTTACTGTATAAATCATTGTAGGGCGTCAATAAAATATTGAATTTTGCCTTGACCTTTCGATGTTGAAACGCATCGTCCAATAAAATGACTTTTGGAGGATTTTGCGATTTGACCAAAATTGAAATTCCATTTCGCCTATCGGCATCCACACTCACAATGATATTTTCAAATTTATTGTAAAATTGAAATGGCTCATCACCCACAGTCGAAGCAGTCGAAGTTGCATCAGCCATCATGAATCCATCAGAAGTGCGCTTGTAACCTCTGCTTAATGTTGCCAGACGATAGTCAGTTTGAAGTAATCGGATTAGATATTCAATCATTGGAGTTTTCCCTGTACCTCCAACACTCAAATTGCCAACACAAATGGTAGGAATATCGAATTCTGAAGATTTAAAAATCCCGAAATCATAAAATTTATTTCGTAGCCACGTCACCAAGAAATAAATTGGGACAATTGGAAACAAGATGTATCGCAAAATTTTCACAATAACGAAAATATAATATTTTATCTTTGCGATGAACCTAAAGCCAAAAAATATATGATTATTCAAGATGTTATCAATTACCTCGAAGAATTGGCACCTCTGCATTATGCAGAAGATTTTGATAACGTCGGATTATTGGTTGGAGATAAAAAAGCAAATCTAACAGGTATTTTAGTCACACTCGATACACTCGAAAGCGTTGTGGATGAGGCCATCGAAAAAAAGTGCAATTTGATAGTCAGCTTCCATCCCATTATTTTTAAAGGATTAAAAAGAATCAATGGCAACTCTTATGTTGAACGTGTGGTTATGAAAGCAATTCAACATAATATCGCCATTTTTGCCATTCATACCGCACTAGACAATTGTCTACAAGGTGTCAATGATATTATTTGCGACACGTTAGGGCTTTCGAAGAAAAAGATTCTTTTGCCAAAGAAAGGCACTATAAAAAAATTGACGACGTATGTACCAAATGACAACGCCGACCATTTAAGAAATCAATTGTTTAAAGTTGGAGCAGGACAAATTGGGAATTATGAGAATTGCAGTTTTAATCTAGAAGGCATCGGAACTTATCAAGGGAACGATGCTTCAAGTCCTGTAAAAGGTGAAAAAGGTGAATTGCACAGCGAGAAAGAAACACAAATTTCAGTTACATTTCAAAAACATTTGGAGTCTAAAATTCTGACATCACTTTTTGAAAACCATCCATATGAAGAAGTTGCTTTTGAGATCACAACGTTAGATAATTACAATCAAACCATCGGAATGGGAATGGTTGGAGAGCTTGAAAATGATATGAAAACAGAGGATTTTTTGGCATTCGTGAAGCAAAAAATGAATGTATCTCTAATAAAACATTCAAAAATCACAAAAAACTCGGTAAAACGAATTGCAGTTTTGGGTGGTTCTGGAAGTTTTGCCATACATGCCGCAAAGTCAGTAAACGTGGACGTTTTCATCACATCTGACCTTAAATACCACGATTTTTTTGCCGCAGAAGACCAAATCGTTCTTGCTGATATTGGGCATTATGAGAGTGAACAGTTCACAAAAAACTTTTTAGCCGATTATCTGTCAAAAAAAATCACTAATTTTGCAGTCGTTTTAGCAACGACGAATACAAATCCTGTAAAGTATCTATAAAAATATGGCAAAGAAAGCTGAACTAACCGTAGAAGAACGATTAAGAGCATTGTACGATTTACAATTAATCGATTCTCGTGTGGACGAAATCAGAAACATTAGAGGTGAACTTCCTTTAGAAGTTAGAGATCTTGAAGATGAAGTAGAAGGTTTGAATACCAGAATGGAGAAATTGAACTCTACTTTAGAACTCATTGACAATGATATCAAAGCGAAGAAGAATTTGATGGAGGAAGCAAAAGCACTCATAAAGAAATATGCAGAGCAACAAAAAAATGTGAGAAACAATAGAGAATTTAACTCTATTACTAAAGAAATCGAATTTCAGGAATTGGAAATCCAATTGGCCGAAAAGCACATCAAAGAATTTAAAGTTCAGATTGAGCAGAAAAAAGAAGTGATTTCTGAAACGAAAGAGCGTTTGAAAGATCGTCAATCACATTTGAAGCACAAGAAAAGTGAGTTGAATGCTATTTTGGCTGAAACTGAAAAAGAAGAAAATGCGCTAATCAAAAAGTCTGGCGAATACCAAGAACAAATTGATGCACGTTTAGTATCTGCTTACCACAGAATCCGTGAAAATGTGAAAAACGGATTGGCAGTTGTTCCGATCGAAAGAGGCGCTTCAGGTGGTTCTTTCTTCACCATTCCACCACAAGTGCAGGTTGAAATTGCTTCTCGTAAGAAAGTAATCACTGACGAGCATAGTGGTCGTATCTTAGTTGATGCTGTATTGGCAGAAGAGCAAAAAGCAAAAATGGAAAAATTGTTTGCGAAATTAAGTTAAGCAGACATCCTATGATATTTTAAAGCCTTTACAAATTTGTAAAGGCTTTTTTATTTTAGGAAAACTTTCACAGTCTATTTATAAGGTTTTTATTTACTTTCCGACTACATCTAAAAATCAAACTTATGAAATCACTAATATTATCACTATCACTTATATTTATCTTCAGCTGTCAAAACACGGCACAGAACAATCCTGAACAACAAAAAGTAATGACTGCGGAGCCTGTTGAAGTGCCAGTGCAAAACGGCTTGGCTTCGGCATATTTCGCCAGCGGTTGTTTCTGGTGTGTGGAAAATATTTATGAGCATGTTAAAGGCGTCAAAGAAGTAATTAGTGGTTATTCTGGTGGTCATACTGAAAACCCAACATATGAATCAAGCAACACAGGTAGAACTGGTCATGCAGAAGCTGTTGAGGTTATTTACGATCCAAATACGGTGAGTTTTGCAACTTTGGTCGATGTTTATTTTGGCTCACAAAATGTAACGCAAGTGAACGGTCAAGGGAATGACAGAGGCTCTCAATACCGCTCCATTATTTTTTATCAAAATGATGAACAAAAACGAATTATTGACGAAAAAAAATCGGCTTTGGCAAAAAAGCTGAATGAGACTATTGCTGCAGAAGTGTATCCTTTTCAAAAATTTTGGGATGCTGAAGATTATCATCAAGATTATGAAAAAAAACATCCTAATGATGGCTATATCGTGAACGTTTCTGTTCCTAGATATGAACGATTTAAAGCTAAATTTCCAGTATTGGTGAAAGACTAAAACAATTTAAAGTTTCTTAAATACAACCTCAAAACATAGTTGACTTTGAGGTTTTTATTTTTTATAACTTGGAAGCTTTCAGAGTAAAAATTAGTGGATATAGTTTATTCTTCATGACAAACATGCCTGTGTCTGTCATTTCTAGATTAGGAAATATATTATAAGGACTTTCATCATATTCCTTTAAATAATTGATGTGCAATCCGGCTTCGGTCAATGATGAAATTACTTCCCCCAATCCATGATTCCAACCATATTCTTTACTAATCATTGATGATTCTTGATCCGCATAAGTGCCTTCGTATTCTTCGTAAATGGCTTCATCTTGCATATAACCATACTTTAGAAGTGGTTTTTCTCCCAAATAATCAAACATCCATACAATTGGGTGGAATTCTGCCATATAAAAGAACCCGCCTTTTTTTAAACGTTCGGCAATTAAGTGTCCCCAAGCTTTCAAATCTGGCAACCAGCCGATGACACCATAACTGGTAAAAACAATATCAAACGTGTCTTTGATATGTTTTGATGTATCCAAAACATTACAGCAGAAAAAATCAGCATCCAAATGCAATTCCTCGTTGAGTTTTTGAGCCAGTTTAATTCCTTCATCACTCAAATCCACTCCAACACACTTGGCTCCCATTCGGCTCAAACTTAAAGTGTCCTGTCCAAAATGACATTGTAAATGCAATAAACTTTTGCCCTTCATATTTCCTAGAGCGGCCAATTCATAGGGCATTAAAGACGACTTCCCTTCCTTAAATGCTTTCAAATCATACATATCACTTTCAGAATGAATTTTCACCTTCTCATTCCAAGTAGCTTTGTTTATTTTAAAGTAATTTTCATTGATATCCATAAGTTCTGTTTATACATTAAATTTAAACCTTCTGAATCAATCTTTAGTATCTTTAATAAAAATTTAAAATGATGAAAAAAACACTGATTCTACTCGTACTGATAAGCATTATGAGCGCTTGTAAACAGAAAGAAAAACCAAAAGTTATAGAAAGGAAATGGTCCACGACAGAAAAAATCGCAAATGCCAACGGATTTGAAAATTGGAAAAATGTCAAGCAAATTGAATTCACATTTAATGTAGATAGAGATACGACTCATTTTGAACGTTCTTGGATATGGAAACCTAAAACCAATGCAGTTACCCTAATTTCTGGCAAAGACACGATATCTTACAACCGTAAAGTGATAGATAGTACGGCACTAAATGCCGACAAAGGATTTATTAATGATAAATACTGGTTATTGGCACCATACCAATTGGTTTGGGATACCTCTGCAACAACTTCAGAAGTTTCCAAAGGAGCAGCACCTATTAGCAAAAAAATCCTGAATAAAATTACGTTGATGTATCCAACTGATGGCGGATATACGCCTGGTGATGCGTACGATTTTTATTATGATGATAATTTTATGGTAAAAGAATGGGTTTTTAGGCAAGGTAATTCCAAAGAACCGTCGATGACGACGACTTGGGAAGATTATAAAGAATTCAATGGTATTATGATTGCAAAAACACACAAAAAGCCAGATTCCGACTGGAAACTTCACTTTACAAATATCAAAGTCCTTAACTAACCTGATTGTTAAAAAAGTGCTAAAATAGAGATTAAAAAAGTCCAAATAAAATAAGAGCTTCGTACATAATCTATATCAAACGAATATTCCGCAGTATGCGTCTCTATACATTTAAATAGCTTCCACTAAAAAAGTGGAAGCTATTTTTTTTGGTGTACCAGTCTTTTATGCAAATTCCTTATGACATTCGCAATTCTGGTTTCCAGACACGAATAACCTCTCTATAAGAATAATCGTATGTTTTAGTTTAATGCATTCATTTTTAATAAATCCCCAAAAAAGAACGGTCCAAATTAAGTCTGTTTGATGTCTTCATTCCTAAACTTATAATTCTTATTTTTGTTGGAAACCGAAAATAAATTCACTTTGTCCAACTATCAAATAGGTTTAGATTACGCTAAACAACAAGACCAAAATGATGTTTTGGCATCCTACAGAAATCGATTTCACATTCCTAAAGATAAAAATGGCAATGAATGGATTTACATGACAGGAAATTCACTTGGTCTGCAGCCAAAATCAACCAAAGAATATATCAATCAAGAATTGGAAGATTGGGCAAACCTTGGTGTGGAGGGACATTTTGAAGCAAAAAATCCTTGGATGCCCTATCATGAATTCTTAACGGATTCTATGGCAAAAATTGTAGGGGCAAAACCTATTGAAGTGGTCATTATGAACACCTTAACCACCAACTTACATTTGTTGATGGTTTCTTTCTACCAACCTTCAAAAACCAAGTATAAAATTGTAATCGAAAGTGATGCGTTTCCTTCTGACAGATATGCTGTACAAACACAATTAGAGTTTCATGGTTTTGATGCAAATGAAGGTTTAATAGAATGGAAACCACGGAAAGGTGAAGAAATACTTCAAATTGAAGATTTAGAAACCATCCTAGAAGAGCAAGGAGACGAAATTGCGTTGTTACTTATTGGAGGTGTTAATTATTATACAGGCCAATATTTAGATCTTAAAAAAATAGCACGACTTGGTCATTCAAAAAACTGTATGGTTGGGATTGACCTAGCTCATGGCGCTGGCAACATTCAACCAGAACTCCATGATTCTGGAGTCGATTTTGCTGCATGGTGTACTTACAAATATCTAAATTCTGGACCAGGAAGTTTAGGTGGTTTATTTGTCCATGAAAAGCATGCTCATAACAAAAAACTAAAACGTTTTGCGGGTTGGTGGAGCCATAATAAATCTACGCGTTTTAATATGCGTCAGCCGCTCGATGTGATTCCTGGCGCTGAAGGTTGGCAATTAAGCAATCCTCCAATTTTATCAATGGCTGCCATAAAAGCATCATTGGACATGTTTAATGAAGTTGGAATGGATGCGTTAAGATCGAAATCTGAACAACTAACAGGTTATTTTGAATTTTTATTGAACCAATTAGGCAACGACAAGATAAAAATCATCACACCCTCAAACCCAAAAGAAAGAGGCTGCCAATTATCTATTCAAGTTCTAGATGCTGACAAATCGTTACATACAAAATTAACGGAAGCGCACATTATTACGGATTGGCGCGAACCTGACGTCATCCGCTGTGCACCTGTACCATTGTACACAAGTTTTGAAGATGTCTTTTGGATGGTAGAACGATTGAAAACTATTTCAAATGCATAATCAACAAAACATACTTATCATCGGCGCAGGACTCTGCGGAAGTTTATTGGCCTTACGGTTAGGACAACGTGGTTATAACGTTACGGTCTACGAAATGCGCCCAGATTTGAGAACCACAGATATTAGTGCTGGTCGCTCAATCAATTTAGCGTTTTCTGATCGAGGTAATAAAGCCATGAAACTTGTCGGTATTGAAGAAAAAGTAAAAGAACTCTGTATTCCCATGAATGGCAGAATGCTGCATGATATAGCAGGAAATACCGTTCTGGCACCTTACAGCGGACGCGATCATGAATACATCAATTCCATTTCTCGAGGCCAATTGAATGCCTTGTTACTGGATGAAGCAGAAAAACATGAAAACGTCAGGATTCATTTCAACAAAAAATGTAAATCAGTCGATTTTGAAAAAACAACCGCTTTGTTTCAGGATTACGAAACCAAACAAGAATTCGTAGAAGACGCAGATGTTATTTTCGCGACCGATGGCGCAGGTTCTGCTATGCGAAAAAGCTATTTTTTAAGTAAAAAATTCTTGTTTAGTTTTTCACAAGATTGGTTGTCCCATGGCTATAAAGAGTTAAGCATACTTCCATCAGAAGATGGTGGTTACAGAACTTATAAAAATGCCTTGCACATATGGGGGCGCGATTCCTTTATGTTGATAGCACTTCCAAATTTGGATGGAAGTTTTACAGTCACGCTATTCTTAAGTTTTGATGAGGGAGAATACAATTTCAATAACCTTACAACCAAAGAAAAAGTAGAAGAATTCTTCGGTACATATTTTAAAGACGCCCTAGAATTGATGCCAAATCTCTCCGAAGATTTTTTCAACAACCCTTCGGCTCCTTTAGGCACAGTGAAATGTTCACCTTGGGCTTATAGAGGAAACACGATGTTAATGGGAGACGCAGCTCATGCTATAGTGCCTTTTTATGGTCAAGGTATGAATGCATCCTTTGAAGACGTCACGGAATTTGACAAGGTGTTAGATGAAGGTCACACCGATTGGGAAACCATATTCAAAATCTATGAAAAGAACCGCAAAAAAGATACGGATGCCATTGCAGATTTAGCAATCGACAATTTCCATGAAATGAAAGGCCATGTTAACAACGCTGTCTTTAGAGAAAAGCGTACTTTAGAAATGGCTTTTGAAAAGAATTTCCCAAATGACTATTCTTCAAAATATTCTTTGGTGACTTTTAATGAAAATATTGGTTATAGAGAAGCGATGTTGCGCGGTCGTGCGCAAGACAAAGCGATTTTGAATATGTTGACAGATAAAAAAATTAGCCTTGATGACGATTTGAATACAACTTTAGAAAAAATAAAAGCAGCGACAGAAGAAATTTTGGATGACGATAGAGTGGCGAAGAATTTTAAACATTGATATAATGAGTGAAGAAAAAACAGTAACACCCAGAGGTGCATACCCTCACACCAAACGAGTCGGCGACTTTATATTCGTCTCTGGAACCAGTTCGCGTCGCGCTGACAATACCATTGCAGGTGTCGACATCATTGATGAGATGGGCACCAAACATTTAAACGCCGAAGTTCAAACTCGCGAAGTCATTTTAAATATTGAAAAGAATTTAGCCAAAGAAGGAGCGACTTTGAAGGACGTGGTTGATGTCACCTCTTTTTTAGTGAATATGAATGATTTTGCAGGTTATAATAAGGCCTATGCAGAGTTTTTTGATAAAGAAACGGGACCAACACGAACAACAGTGGCAGTGCATCAACTGCCGCATCCTGATTTGGTGGTAGAGATTAAGGTGATGGCTTATTCAAAAAAATAAATTTTTGATTCTTATTGCATTATAAAAATATGAAACTATATTTTCCGAAACTCCTTATAATTTTGATGATATTATTAACTTCATGTTCAAAAAATGAAGAAGATGAAGTCAGCATTGTTGGAGAATGGATTTTGATAGAATTCATCCAAAATGATGTACAATTAGAGACCGATATTTGTTGGGAAGGTATTGCTTTAATATTCACAGAATCCCATTCGGTTTATTCAGAAGTTCTCGATGAGGCACCAGCAGAATGTGATTATGGAATATCAGAATTTCAGTTATGGACTAATGTAGGTAACAATAGTTACGAAATCAGTTCGGGGAATGATTTGATTTCTAATGTCAGAATTGAAAATGATATTTTAATTATGACCTATCAAAACGGATCTAATTGGACAACAAGACATAGAAGACGATAAAATCTACTTTTGAATTTTGAAAAAAATAAAAAACTACATCAACGGACAATATGAGAACCCAATCAGCAAAGAATGGATAGACAACTATTGCCCGGCCAACGGTGAAATCTATGGGCAAATCCCAAATTCATCCAAAGAGGACGTAGAAAACGCATATATGGCTGCCGAATCTGCCTTTAGGCAGTGGTCGCAAACCACATTTGAAGAACGAAGTAGAATACTTATAAGAATTTCGGAATTATTAGAGGCCAACTTGCAAAGGTTTGCAGAAGCTGAAAGCAGAGACAATGGTAAGCCTATTTCTCTGGCAAAAGAAGTTGACATCCCAAGAGCTGCCAGTAATTTTAGATTCTTTGGAAACGCCATTACCCAATTCTCAAGCGAAAGTCATGAAAGTGTTGGACAAAATGCGATTAACTATACATTGCGTCAACCCATTGGTGTCGTTGGTTGCATTTCGCCATGGAACCTTCCACTCTATCTTTTTACATGGAAAATCGCTCCTGCAATAGCCGCAGGAAACTGTGTAGTCGCCAAACCAAGTGAAGTCACACCAATGACAGCCTATCTTTTGGGAGACATTTGCACAGAAGCAGGCTTACCTAATGGCGTATTAAACATCGTTCATGGATTGGGTACCACGACAGGACAGGCCATCATTGAACATCAAGACATCAAAGCGATTAGTTTTACTGGAGGAACAGCCACAGGAGCTCATATTGCAAAAGTAGCTGCACCAATGTTCAAAAAACTATCATTGGAATTGGGAGGTAAAAACCCAAACATCATTTTTGCCGATTGTGATTATGAGGATATGTTGAACACAACCGTTCGTTCATCATTTGCTAATCAAGGGCAAATTTGCTTATGCGGAAGTCGTATTTTTGTGGAAGCTTCTATTTATGAGAAATTCAAGACAGATTTTGTGACAAAAGTAAAAGCATTGAAAGTGGGTCATCCTTCAGAAGCCTCAACAAATATTGGTGCTCTGGTTTCCAAACCTCATCTCGAAAAAGTGCTAGACTATATCGAAATCGCCAAAAAAGAACATGGAATGGTTCTTTGTGGAGGTTACAAAGTAACTGTTGAAGGTTTTGAAAACGGTTATTATTTAGAGCCAACCATTATTGAAGTTGCATCCGATGACTGTCGGGTGAATCAAGAAGAGATTTTTGGCCCTGTGGTGACCATAATGCCTTTTAATACAGAAGATGAAGTTTTATCCATGGCAAACAAAGTGAAATATGGGTTATCAGCGACTCTATGGACGAACGATTTAAAGCGTACGATGCGAATGAGTAATGAATTACAAGCTGGGATCGTTTGGGTCAATACATGGATGATGCGCGATTTAAGAACGCCTTTCGGTGGTGTCAAAGCCTCTGGCGTTGGAAGGGAAGGTGGATTTGAGGCCCTACGCTTTTTCACGGAAGCGAAGAATGTGTGTATAAAATATTAAAAAAAACCAAGATTTCAAGATTCAAGAACCAAGACAAATTGTCTTGACTCTTGGCTGTTGAATCTTATATTTAATACAAAATGAATTTAAACTTAAATAACAAAACCGCACTTGTATGCGGAAGCACAGCAGGAATAGGAAAAGCAACAGCAATGCAATTGGCTGCCGAAGGTGTCAAAGTGACCCTAATTGCTAGAAATGAAGAAAAACTCAAAGCCGTTTTAGCAGAACTACCAAAACAACGTCAACACAATTATATCGTAGCAGATTTTGCGAATCCGGATGATTTAAAAGCTAAAGTTTCGGAGTATGTTTCCAAAAATAACGGGTTTCATATTCTCGTCAATAACACTGGAGGCCCAAAGGCAGGAACTGTTTTAGATGCTGGATTAGATGAATTTGAAAGTGCATTTACGCAACATCTTAAATGCAATCATATTTTGGCCCAAACCCTTATTCCATTTATGAAAGAAGAAGGTTATGGACGGATTATCAATATGATTTCGACTTCTGTAAAACAACCTATTGAAGGCTTGGGGGTTAGTAATACCATTCGTGGCGCCGTGGCCAATTGGAGTAAAACCTTGGCAACTGAAGTTGGTCCTTTTGGCATAACCGTAAACAATGTACTTCCTGGAGCAACTGCCACCGAACGATTAACGTCTATACTTAAAAATGTCGCTAAAAAAATCGATGGTTCTTATGAACAAGCAGAAACGATGATGAAAAACGTCACGCCGGCAAAACGTTTTGCAGAACCAGAAGAAATAGCAAACGCCGTGGTATTTTTGGCGAGCGAATGTGCTGGCTACATTAACGGGATTAACCTTCCAGTGGATGGTGGACGAACAAAATCTTTGTAATAAAGGATAAAGATAAAAGAACCAACAGCAAAGACTTTTTGTTCTGGTGTTTATTACTTAATTTTAAGAACGAAATCTCGCGTTAAGGATGGAGGCATTGTTGAAGCTCCTCGAAGAGAGCGACTGCCGAGAGCCTGCCCTGAAAGGGAACGCCCAAAAACATAAAACCATGAGCAAATTAGTTTCACCTTTAAATTTCAAAGACTGGATTGAAGAAAACAGACATTTACTGAAGCCCCCTGTTGGCAATAAGGTGGTGTGGGCTGATGGTGATTTTATTGTGATGGTTGTCGGTGGTCCTAACAGCCGAAAGGATTATCACTACAATGAAACGCCCGAATTTTTCTACCAAGTGGAAGGTGATATGGTTTTGAAAATCATTGATAATGGCACACCGAAAGATGTGCATATAAAAGAAGGCGACATTTACTTGTTACCTCCAAAAGTGCCACATTCTCCACAACGAGGCGCCAATACTGTTGGTTTGGTGATCGAATATAAACGTCCTGAAGGTATGCGCGATGCCCTACTTTGGTTTTGTGAAAATTGTACAACCAAACTCTATGAAGAGGATTTTACAGTTGAAAATATCGAAACGGACATGCCAAAGATTTTCGATACCTATTATACCGATTCAAACAAACGCAAATGTCCTAATTGTGGCGAATTGATGGAGCCACCTAAAAAAGTTCAGATAGACTAGTATGAAAAGAAAACTTCGCATTAACGGTCACTCACACTTACTGCCATATCCAGAAGAGATTCCTCAATTTATGATGGATAAAGAAATCTTTTGGGTGGATAAGGACCGCAAATTTATGCTTCAAAAGGATTGGAGTCGTCCAGTGACGGATTCTAGTTTCTTTTTAGACGAAAAATTGGCTTGGATGGAGCGTTTTAAAATTGACCATGCGGTTGTTTTAAACCTGTCGCAACTGTACGGCAACGGTTTGCGTGTTGAAGAGATGAAGCAGGCTTTACGGTTTCAAAATGATTTTAATGCCAAAGTACAACGCGAAAATCCAAGTAAGTTTACCTGTGGCTTTGTGGTGCATCCTGGCTTTGTGCGTGGTGCTTGTTGGGAAATTGAGCGTTGCGTGAACGAATTAGGCATGCAATTACTTTGCCTACCAACCCATTATATGGACACCATTGGAACTTGGCGTTGTATTTTTGATGAAGAAAATGAGCCGATTTTTGAGTTGGCGAATAAATATAATTTGGCAGTTGAAATTCATCCGTATGATGGTGAAAAATTTATAAAATTAGAAAACACCTCGTGGCGCTTTCACCTTATTTGGATGCTGGCACAATGTGCTGATGCTTATCACTTTTTAACATTGAATGGCTATCAGGATAAATTTCCAAATATGCGGACTTGTTTTGCACATGGTGGACAATTGGCGCAAATCAATTTGGGCCGACGTATTCAAGGATTTGACGGGAGACCAGATTTGTTTGAAGGTAAAAGCCATCCGCGAAAGGCTGTTGGGCATAAGAATATCTTTTTCGACACATTGGTTCATGATACTGGTGGATTGCAACTATTGATCAAAAATCAAGGTTCCAAACAGGTAATTATGGGATTGGACGATCCTTATCCTTTAGGAGAAATGGAGAGTGAAAAGCAATCGTCTTATCCTGGTAAAATTTTAGATTTAGCAAAGGATAGAAATATCATTTCTCAAGATGAACATGACGATATTTGGGAAAATAATGTCATCCAATGGTTGTGTGGTGATGACTCAAAAACAAAGCAAAAATTAATTGATAGAATTTTAGGTTAATGCATTTTTTATCAGACAAATTAGATGAATACGTTGTAGAACATTCTGAAAACGAACCAGAACTATTGCAACGACTTTCTAGAGAAACCTATCAAAAAATATTACAACCACGTATGTTGAGTGGTCATTATCAAGGTCGTGTGTTAAGCATGATTTCCAAATTGGTCCAACCAAAAAACATTTTGGAAATTGGGACTTACACTGGGTATTCTGCAATTTGTTTGGCGGAAGGCATGCAAAAAGATGGTGAACTTCACACTATAGACATCAACGAAGAATTGGCTGATTTTCAACGAAGCTATTTTGAAGCTTCCGGAAACAGTCAACAAATTTTTCAACATATAGGAGATGCTTTGGAGATAATTCCAGATTTGGACATATCTTTTGATTTGGTGTTTATTGACGCTGACAAAGAAAATTATGTCAATTATTTCCATCTGATAATTGACAAAATAAAATCAGGTGGCATTATCTTATCTGACAATGTGCTTTGGAGTGGAAAAGTGATTGAGCCTTTAGAGAAAGACGATATTTCAACAAAAGCGATTTTAGAATACAATCAACTTTTGAAAACGGATTCACGTATCGAAACAGTCTTACTTCCCATAAGAGATGGTTTAACTATCAGTCGAAAAAAATAAAGCTCTAAATTTCTTCAGAGCTTTTTCAGTTATTTATCCTAAATTCTTTTATTGCACAGCCTGCAATGCATCAATATTACCGTATCCAAAACTTCCGTTTCGACTTGGATAAAAGTCCGCAGATTGCTTTAATCTGTTCAAAACTTGGGTTCTCGACCAACTTGGATATTTGGACCATACTAAAGCCGCAATTCCAGCAGTTGTGGCCGTTGCTACTGAAGAACCTCCTGTGTAACGTCTATCTCCATTGTAAAAGCTTAAAACTGGTGGTGCTTTTGATGTATTGTTGTCCCCTTCCATAATGATCGTGAAATCAATTTTGCTACCGCTGTGACAAGTTTCGCAGCGTTCGTAATTAGAACCATCATCAACACCAGTTACTGCAACTGTTTCACTCATCGTTGCAGGGAAAATAACTCCAAATCCATTAGTGAAACTCGTCGAAGTTCCCCCGGCTGCGAAAATCAATTTGTTTTTACTGTAAGCGTATTTCACAGCGTCACTAATGTTACCAATGGACCAAACATAGCCAATGGACATCGAAATAATTTTTACATCACTTCTATTTCCTAATTGCGTCAAAGCATCAGAAACACCTTTTCTTTCATGGTAATCATTTAACAATACATCTTCTGTCGCTCTGTAAGCAACCAAGTTTGAATTATAAGCCACACCTACTGGCATTCCATTGTCGTTACGTGGTGCAGCAATTGTAGAGGCCATTGCCGTTCCATGTCCGCACTTATCATGTGGCCCATCATAATTGCTAGACCACCACCAATTCGAATCGATAAAAGTTCCATATTTCTGAACAAAACGTCCTGTCGAATACCCATCATTGAACCCCGAAGAATTCAGTAATAATTGTGATTGAGACACACCTGTATCAATTAAACCAACTGTCACACCAGATCCTGTGCTATGATTCCATGCCTGTTGGATATTATGCTTGTCAAAATGCCATGACACTTGCGCATTGTTTGGTGCAATCGTTGTATAATGGGCAGGGTTAATATATTCGCCACCTGTATCACAGCCAGAGCTAGAACGTTCTAATACAGTTGATGTACTCTCGAATTTATTATACCCATTAGGCTCTAAATAACGAATGTTTGCGTTTTTACGTAAAGCAATAATCGTTTGGATATTTTCAACTTTTACATCAATCACATTGATAATTTGATGTTCAACTACTGTAAGTTTGTTAGTAGGAGTCTCCTCAAACTCTGAAACAATAGCGATGGCATCATTTTTTTTCTTTTCAATGGCTGCGTCTCTCACTTCCGTAAAAAATTCGTTCTCTGCTCCATAACCGATAGTCAACAGATTATCGCCATGCAAAACGGCACTCCAAAGAAAATGTTCATTTACAGAATTCCAATCAAAATCACCAGTCTGTTTTATGGTTTGATCGATTTTGCTGTTAATTTCTTCAATTGATAAGGGATCTTTTGGAAAATCAATCACCTGTTCATCGATTGTAGTAGTTTCTTCCTTTGAACATGAAACGATTGTTATCACTAATAGTAATAACACTTTGATGTGAATTTTTTTCATTTAATACTATTTAGATGGTTAATAATGTTCTAAATATATTAAATAATAGTCTCTAAAAGTAAATATTTGATAAAAAAGAGGGCAATAAATTATCAAATTGATGTTTTATGATTTCCGTCTCACGGAACCAGTTACATCTTCGAGTTCATCTTTAACTCTGTTGATTTCATTGGAAATATCTTTGGTAAGATTGTCATTGATTTGATTCTCGTTGACACTTTTTGTGATTTCACCTTTGATATCGTTCGTCGCATCTCTCAATTGACGCATACCCTTCCCCATTCCTTTAGCAATATCCGGTAGTTTATCAGCACCAAAGACCATTACCACAATAAGTAGTATGAAGATGATTTCGGTCGTTCCGATAAATAAAAATGTTGTTTGTAGTATCACAATGCAAATATAAGAAGTTGTTTGTTCAGGTTAGAATGATTAACGAAAAATTTATCAGTCTTTTATGTTTTGAAGGTTCAACTTGTAACTTTCTAATTTGGATTTCAAAAAATCCAGCGTACGAAGGTCATTTTTAATTTCACAGATTGTAGAAAATTCTTCGTCTTCCAAACAGTAAATAAAAAATTCTGTTTTTTTAGACTCCTCCAATTCATTGTACTTAAAAAATAGTTCGGACAAATTGGACTTAATCGATTCCAAACATTCGTTCAATCTCTCTATTTTTATTTGATTCTTGAGCATTTTTGTACGTCCCGAAAGGTAATTTAAGAGCGGATTTAATGGTACAATTCCACCTCCAGACGTAGCTTCCTTTAATCGATTTTCATTTATCGTGGCACGTTTTCCTGTGTATCCAGGAATTCCAAGATCGTAAAAGTTAATCTCCCGCTTGGCTTCTGAATTTTCAACATCTAAAAGTAAATTTCCAGTCAAGATCTTACCAACCACAACCTCATCAAGTTCATTGACCAGCTCATTTAGATGTATTGTAATCGTTTTAGATTTCAGAATTTCAGCATTCACAATCACTTCCTTTGGCTTATATTTTATAGCTGAAAACAAAATAGTATCACTTAAGGTAGCAGGAATGGAAAATGTTCCGTTTTCTTTGGTGATGGTGAATTTATTTGCTGTTTTATTGATGATATGAATCCCTTCAACATCTTCATCATCTACAATGACCTTTCCATTAATTTCAACAGATTGAGCCTGTAGAACACATGTAAAAACCAACATCAAAAATATACAACATACGTTAGTCCTTTCCACTTTCAGTCTTTAAAAATGCAGCACTTTTCTGGTTCAAAAACTCAATAAACTCTAACTCTTTTCCTTTTTTTAACAATGAGTAATCGAGATCATGAGTTTCCAAATAGGTTACAAATTCATCAATTCTGTCTTCAGGAATTTTAAAATTATCCATTATGAAACGAGTACTGTAATAATCGCGCAGTCCGTTAGACGTTAAAGCCACCATTTCCTCTTTTTTCTTTTCCTGTTTTTCCTTATCGGATTTAAAAAGAGGCTTTAACAAAAAACCTACAAGCGCTGCTCCATCCATCTGATAACGTAGATCATTCCCTGGGCCATCTACTGCAATGTTTTCTACTTCAGATTTATAATCATCTGGAAATTCGTAAGCACTGATATCCAAAATACCGAAGTAAATGGCATCTAAATCAGGATTGAAAGTTCTCACACTTTCCATATCAGCCGTCAGATTCCCAGTCAAATCATATGGCAAAATCACAACTTCATTCAATTTATTTACTCTTTCAACCAAAAAAATAGTGGCCTTTTTAGAGTCGATGACGTTTTTATCGATTGTGACTTTGAATTCCTGAAACTGTAAAGCGCGAACCTCCAGAACATCAAATATGGCGACATCAATTTTAAATTTTCCGTTTTCGTCCGTCAGCGTTCCACGATTCGAAGACGTATTATAAATTGTTACATTTTCAAGATCGTCACTATTCACTACAATTTTCCCAGAGATTTCTATACGTTTGACATCTTGAGAGAACGAAAAAATAGTAATTGACAAAGAAAAAAATAGAAGTAGTTTTAGTTTCATAGTTGTAAGTTTGTTAGTGAACCAAGTTAGCTTAATCTTTTCATAAGAAAAACCCAAACCCCTCGTAAACTTTTGTTAAAGCGAGTTATTATTTAAATTTACAAAAAAAATCAATACAACAATTCTTACATAAATAGTCTTTCTTATGAAACGTATTCTTATTGCTAGTACCTCAACAATTTATGGAAGCGGTTATTTGGAATATCTTTTGGACGATCTCAAGATGTTTTTCAAAAACAGCAGCCAGATTTTGTTTATTCCATATGCGCGTCCTGGAGGCATCAGTCATGACAATTATACATTGAAAGCACGTGAAGCCTTTGCTAAAATTGATAAAACCATAAAAGGAATCCATGAATTCAGCAACCCTGTTGAAGCCATAGAACAAGCAGAAGGAATTTTTACCGGAGGTGGCAATACTTTTGTGTTGGTCAACCAACTTTATAAGAATAAATTGCTTGAACCTTTAAGGAAAGTAGTCAGTAATGGAACACCTTATCTTGGCACGAGCGCCGGCAGCAATATTTGTGGTTTGACGATGAATACGACCAATGACATGCCAATAGTTTATCCGCCAAGCTTTAAAACCTTGGGTTTAGTACCTTTTAACATTAATCCACACTATTTAGATCCCGATCCGACAAGCACGCATAAAGGTGAAACACGAGAAACCCGAATAAAGGAATTTCATGCGTACAATTCGCCACCTGTCATTGGTTTACGTGAGGGTAGTTGGTTAGATGTCAATGGGGATTCCATTAGTTTGAAAGGCAATTTGCAAGCTCGCATATTTGAATATAACAAGGCTCCTTATGAAGTCGAATCTGGAACGGCTTTTGATAAATTAAAGTGAAACACCTATAAAGTGCGATGTATTTATTCGTGACATAGCATCCAATGAATAGAAACCAATTTTTAAAATTGACAGGATTAACAGGAATTGCATTAGCAAACTTTCCATATTTCGCGTTTGGTCAAAATGCCAACGCTTTATCCTATGATGAATTGATTGGTAAGGGAAATCCGCAACTGTATGGTGATGGCTTCAAAGTCAGAAAAGAAGTTTACGATGCTTTTAGTAACATGAAAGATGAAGCCTTAAAAGATGGAATTTCATTAAAAGTGGTTTCAAGCTATCGAGGTTTTAACCATCAAAAATCCATTTGGGAGCGCAAATACAAACGCTATACCGCACAAGGCATGGATGCACAAAGTGCTATTCAAAAAATCATAGACTATTCCACAATCCCTGGAACTTCGCGTCATCATTGGGGCACTGATATGGATTTAGTGGATGCAAATGCCAAGCAACCCACAAACGTATTGAATCCTTCAAATTTTGATGAAGCGGCTTGTTTTGGTCCCTTTAAAAAATGGATGGATGCCAACGCCAATACATATGGCTTCTATTTGGTCTATACTAATGAAGCCGAGAGAAAAGGTTTCAAATATGAACCGTGGCATTACAGCTATAAACCTTTATCCTTAAAATATTTATCAGACTACAGACAATTGAATCTTTTTGAAATTCTACAAAAAGAGAAACTAATTGGTAGCGATCAGTTTACAGATGTATTTTTAAATGTTTATTTGAAAGAGAACATTCTCGACATCAACCCAGAATTACTTTAATTTTTAAAATCTTTCAGATTACATAAAACATTCGTCCATTATCGCCCTATAGGTTGGACCAAAAAATTAATGTGCTACAATTAATTAACATCGTTTTGTCTATAAGATTCTACCTTATAAGCTTTATCTTTGAATCATAAACTACAGCTTCCATGAATAAAAAGACCATTCTTATGATACTCGATGGTTGGGGCATGTCTCCAGACCCAAAAGTTTCAGCAATTGACCAGGCAAACACACCATTCATAGACTCTTTATATCACACATATCCTCATGCAACCTTGAGGACCGATGGCTTAAATGTCGGTCTTCCTGAAGGTCAAATGGGCAACAGTGAAGTTGGGCACATGAATCTTGGTGCTGGACGTATTGTTTATCAGGATCTGGCAAAAATCAATTTGGCCGTTCAAAATCACACATTGGGAAAAGAAAAAGTGTTACTTGATGCCTTTGAATATGCCAAAACCAATAACAAGCCAGTTCATTTTTTAGGGTTGTTGAGTGATGGCGGTGTGCATTCGCATATCAATCATCTGTATGGCTTGTTGGATGCTGCCGAAGCTTATGGACTCGAAAAGGTTTTTGTTCATGCCTTCACCGACGGTCGTGATGTTGACCAGAAGTCAGGTTACGGATTCGTAAAGGAACTAGAAGAACATATTGAAAATACACATGCAAAGTTGGCAACCATTACGGGGCGTTATTATGCCATGGACAGGGACAAACGTTGGGAACGTGTTAAATTAGCTTATGACGCCATTGTGAACGGAATCGGAGAACAATCTACAGATGCCACGCTTTCAATCAATAAAAATTATACAGATGATGTGACTGATGAGTTTATAAAACCAATCGTAATGGTAAATGAAACAAATAAAGCTGTTGCCTCAATTAAAAATGGTGATGTCGTCATCTTTTTCAACTTTAGAACTGATAGAGGTCGACAATTGACCGAGGCCTTGTCACAATTCGATTTTCATGAACAAAATATGCATAAGCTAAATTTGTATTACGTAACCATGACGAATTATGATGAGGTTTTCAAAGACATCAAAGTTATTTTTGAAAAAGACAATCTCACCGAAACTTTAGGAGAAGTCTTGGAAAAGCATCATAAAAAGCAAATACGAATTGCCGAAACCGAGAAATATCCGCATGTCACTTTTTTCTTTTCTGGAGGACGAGAACAGCCATTTACAGGCGAAACGCGTCTTTTAAGAAATTCTCCGAAAGTTGCCACCTATGATTTAAAACCAGAAATGAGTGCTTACGAACTACGTGACGCCTTGATCCCGGAACTCAAAAAAGGGGATGTTGATTTTGTGTGCCTCAATTTTGCTAACGGAGATATGGTTGGACACACAGGCATCATGGAGGCAGCTATTAAAGCTTGTGAAGTTGTTGATGTTTGTGTGAAAGACGTAATAACCGCAGCCCTGGAAAACAATTATACTACCCTCTTAATTGCTGACCATGGCAATTGTGAAACCATGATAAATCCTGATGGCTCACCAAATACAGCACATACCACCAATCCTGTTCCTATCATTTTAATCGATAAGGATTTAAAACATATCAATGACGGAGTTTTGGGTGATTTGGCACCCACAATTCTTAAATTAATTGGAGTTGAGCAACCAAAAATCATGACACGACACTCGTTAATCAGTTGATATAACGAAAAATTATTTATTGTATTTTTGCACTTCTAAAAAAACGCATTGATGAATTTTCATGATAAATTAATAATTGGAGTCGATTTTGATGGTACCATCGTAGAAGATGCATTTCCTAAAATTGGAAAACCTCGAATTTTTGCGTTTGAAACCCTCAAAAAACTTCAAGAAGATGGTCATCGTCTTATTTTATGGACGTATCGAAGTGGCACAAAATTAGATGAAGCTGTTAAATTTTGCGAAGATAACGGCATCATTTTCTATGCCGTCAACAAGAGTTTTCCTGAAGAACAATTTGATTATACTAAAAGTCGTAAAATATATGCCGACATCTATATTGACGATAGAAATATAGGAGGTGTTCTTGGTTGGGGCGAAGTTTATCAGATGATTACAAAAGAAGAACCAGATCCAGCAGCTTTTAAAAAGAAAGGTGGTGGTTTATTCTCTTTTTTAAGAAAATAGCATGATTATACAAAAAACACAACACGAAATAGAACTAATGCGTGAAAGCGCTTTAGTCGTATCCAAAACTTTAGGCATGTTGGCCAAAGAAGTCAAACCTGGTGTCACCACTTCCAAATTGGATAAATTGGCAGAAGAGTTCATTCGCGAACAAGGCGCTATTCCAGGATTTTTAGGTCTTTATGATTGTCCCTCTACACTCCTTTGCAGTACGAATGAAGCTGTGGTACATGGATTGCCAACTAATGTTCCTCTTAAAGAGGGCGATGTGGTTTCCATCGATTGTGGTGCTATCAAAAACGAATTTTATGGTGACCATGCCTACACCTTCGAAATTGGTGAGGTGGCGCCTGAAACCAAAAAATTACTTCGAATAACCAAAGAATCGCTTTACGTTGGAATTCGTGAATTGAAGATTGGAAATCGCGTTGGTGATGTTGGTTATGCCATCCAAAATTATTGTGAAACCCAAGGCTATGGAGTTGTCAGAGAACTTGTAGGCCATGGTTTGGGCAAGAAAATGCATGAGGATCCAGAAATGCCAAATTACGGCAAACGCGGGCGTGGTAAGAAATTTATTGAAGGTATGGTTGTGGCGATTGAGCCGATGATTAATTTAGGCACACACAAAGTGAAGCAGCTGAATGATGGCTGGACTATTGTAACTCTCGACGGACAACCTAGCGCTCATTTTGAGCATGATGTTGCCATAGTGGATGGAAAACCAGAAATACTATCGACGTTTGCTTATGTTTATGAGGCTCTGGGGATTGTATCTGATGAGGAGGATGAGTTTCGACAAAAGACTCTAATTTTATAGAGACCTGATTACTTTTAACACAGATTTCACAGATTTTCACAGATTTATTCACTCTTGCTCAAATAAACGATTTTAAAGCTTATGAGCCCATTACTTTATAACGAAGATACTTATAAAATTATTGGGTTAAGTATGGAAGTACATCGTGAGTTAGGAAAAGGATTCAGTGAAGTTGTATATGGCGATGCTCTTGAAATTGAATTTATTGATAACAACATTCCTTATTCACGAGAAACAAAGTTTGATATTGTTTATAAGGGCAACATGCTTCCGCATAAATACAAACCAGACTTTTTAATTGATAACAAATTCGTTTTAGAAATCAAAGCGATAAGTTGTCTTACAGATTCTCACATTAAACAAACCCTAAATTATCTAGCGGTTTCAAAATTAAAAATTGGTTTGCTCATTAATTTTGGTGAAGATAGTCTAAAATATAAACGGGTTATCCTATAAAGAATCCGTGAAAATCCGTGAAATCCGTGTCAAAAAAACTTTTCAAAATAGTCCTCAATACCATCCCAAGACCAATTCTCATTCGCTTGAGTTATGTTGCCCGTCCTATTTTAGCATTCTTTCTCAAAGGAAATAAATTCACAGACCCCATTGATAATAAAAATTTCAAAACCTTTTTACCATATGGCTACGGCAATCAGCGGAACAATGTCTTATCGCCTTCAACGCTGTCGTTAGAACGCCATCGCTTACTTTGGTTATATCTTCAAAACGAAACCGATTTCTTTACTGCGCCAAAAAAGGTATTGCACTTTGCTCCTGAACAGGCATTTTATAAACGTTTCAGAAACTTGAAACATTTAGAGTATGTCACCACTGACTTAAATTCACCGTTGGCAGATGTGAAAGCCGATATTTGCAATCTTCCTTTTAAGGATAATGAATTTGATATCATTCTTTGCAACCATGTGTTGGAGCACATTCCTGATGACACCAAAGCGATGCAAGAACTCTATCGAGTATTAAAACCTGGAGGCTATGGTATTTTTCAGATTCCGCAGGATTTATCAAGAGAAACGACATTTGAGGACGATTCCATTACTGACAGAAAACAACGAGCAGAAATCTTTGGGCAATATGACCACGTTCGAATTTATGGACGCGATTATTTTGAAAAACTTCGAAGTGTTGGTTTTGTGGTTGAAGAAATGGATTATACGACTTCAATGTCTGATGACGAAATCACCAGATATTGTTTAGCCAAAGGCGAAATCATTCCTGTAGTAAGAAAATAAACCTTATTGTTTTACAATCCTATAAGTAGATGCTCTTCCTTCGCTACTAACAATTGCCATATACATTCCTTTGTTCAAACTTGAAATATTTACTGAGACTTCATTTGTATTATAGGTTGATTCAAGGACTTTTTGACCTAACATATTATAAATAGAGACTTTATCCACTTTCGCATTTGACTGAATATTCAAAACATCGTTTGCTGGATTAGGATATATCTTAATGTCTGAAAGTGCAACTTCAGGAACTGACAATGCACTATCCTGCACAGTTACTTCAAACCACCCTGATGCTCTTCTTGCTGTACCATCGCTCCATACTTGTATTAAATAGATTGTGTTGGGAGTTACAGGAATATCTATCAATTCCATAGCATTACATGCATTTTCTACCAGTATTTCACTACCACATTCAAATTCGGTACCTTCCCACAGTTGCAGGCTATAACCTGCTTCAGAAATGACATCAACCGAAGTTAAATTGCCTGAATCGAATGCAAACCAAACATCCAATCGTTCTGTTACTTCATCACAACTCGGAACTTGTGTTGATGTCGTAGCAAATTCGTTATTCGCGACTATGGTTTCTCCCAATACTAAATAACTGGATTCGTCATAAAAACCACAATTATCATTGGTCACCAGTCCACAACCGTACTCCACTTCAAAATTTGTATTGCATCCTGGTGCGTTATTACTAAATGTTCCTGGAAACCAAGAGTTTTCTTCTACTCCACTTGAATTAAGAAATTCACATACCCAATTTGCATTGCAAACCGACAAAAGTGGATTCTGCCTAATAAAAACGACAGGATATAAATCAGTAAACTCATTTGTTATATTGATATCTTCTAATACAGCATTATTTTCAATTATTATTTGTGATCCGCTCAAATAATTCAAACCATTAAAACTTGTGAGCGAATTATTGCCTGAAATCCTCACATATCCTTCACCACTTGCAGAGTTTAGCCCAGTCAAATCGATAAGATTATCATTATCAGATATTTCTGTTATGTAGCCCCCAGAATAATTACCAATACCAACTAGATTTGTAAGAGAGTCATTGTTGGTAATAAGTAGAACATACGATGGATTGTAATTAATCGGCAGGCCTTCCAAACTAATTAACAATGGATTACCATCCACTATTAAACTACTTTCAAAATCAGAATTATTTACCAAATTTTCCAATCCAATTATACTGGTTAATGACGAATTGTTAGTGATACTAAATAGATTGCCAATTCCCTCGACATAATATAATACAATATTGGAATTCAAACCATTGAGATTTTGGAGTAAAGGATTATCTCTTATTATAAGATTTTGACATTGCTCAATTTGTGCAAGTCCGCTCAAATCTGTAATATCATCGCCTTCAATAATCAATGAGCCGCTTATAGACGTACAGTTTGGATAATCTATTGCCAGAGCATCGATTTGTGCCTGTGAGTTAAACGTACCATTAGGACATTGACCAAATCCTAAAAAAGGCAGCACGAAAATTAAGAGTAAAAATTGTTTCATCTGTAGATATTTTCTTAAATATAAAGAAAATATAAATACATATTAATTTTCTGGAAATCCATTTAAGTAAATGGTTTCCAGTTCGCTTTGTTCATTTTCAAAAATTAAAAACACTTTCAATTCAGAGTGCTTTTCTAAAAACTGTTTGACTTTATCTATTCCCATAGCTTTGAAAGCGGTCGCATAACCATCCGCTGTCATACAGTTTTCAGCAATAACCGAAATGCTCAATAAATTGGTTTTACTAGGATAACCTGTTTTAGTATCTATGATATGTGAATAACGGTATCCCTGTTCATCGGTTTTGAATTTTCGATACGTCCCAGAAGTCGCCATGGATTCATCGTGTAATGAAATCGCTTTCATGATGGATTGGGTACCATCAAAATGTGGCATCTCTACTCCTACCTTCCACGGTTGTTGTTTTTCTATATTAGTTCCTTTACAACGAATTTCACCACCAATCTCTACAATGTAATTTGCAATATTTTTACTTTCTAAAAATTCTGAAATGACGTCAACTCCATAACCCTTTGCAATAGCATTAAAATCTATAAAAGCGTTCTTTTCTTTAACAATCGTTCGATCTTTTAACCCCACACGGTTATAGCCCACAGATTTCTTAAGACGATCGATTTTTAAGCTGTCCAGATTTTGAATTTTTCCTTCGGGGCCAAAATCCCATGCATTGACCATAACACCAATTGTTGGATCAAAAGCCCCTTCCGTATAGCGGTAAATTTCTTTGGATTTATTGAAAACATTTATAAAATGCGCATCAACTTCTACGGCTTCATTTCTATTGATTTTTGAAATATCAGAATCAGTTTGATAAGTTGACATCGAATTGTTGATGATCGCAAACAAACTGTCAAATTGCCTTTGGTAATTTTCATTTTTTTCAGTTACATATTGAACCGAATAGGTGGTCCCAAATACTTCTCCTGTAAGTTTGGTGTTCTTTGGTTCTTGTTTACAAGAAAACACAAAAACCATTAATACAACTAAAAAAAAGTCTCTATTAAGACTAACCAAAGAGGTCCTTAAATTTTTTGCTTCTAATCTCAATTTAAATTTGTTTCAATGACTTGAATGCCGTTGTACTCTATTAAATAATCTTCATTTAGGTAGACAGGTAAATCTTCACCTTTAGGATTGCCCAATCCAACACCAGCATATAGAACTTTGGCATCCTGTTCAAGTGCATGTTTTTTAAAACTTTCCATCCAAATCATATCATAATTATTAGGATTTTCAGGAAGCATTACAGCTTTGACAATTACAAAAAAATACTGTTTATTCTTATCCATACATACAAACTGCGGATGTTTTTTAAGTTTGCTATTGATGGCAATAAATTCAAAACCACGCTTTTCTAAATCCTTTCCGACTTCATTCATTGCGAGGTTGTGGAGTTCCTGTTGTGTAAGTGCTTTGCTCATGTTTGCAAAAATACAAAATGGACGAAAGATTCCTGCTTAAGAGGAAACGATTTATTTAAACCTCACAAACTTCGAATCATAAAAGGTATAATTAGAAACCGGAATCACAGCATCTTTTTCCAATCGATACCACGGAGACATAGTGGTATCTTCAAGATTCTTTACCAAATGAACACTTTGGGCTGGTGTATTGCCCTGAAATAAGAGATAGACCTTCTCACCTTTTATATTTACCGCTTCGTCGCAGATCATCACGATATGTCCTGGCGACCCACCTTTGATAAGCATATCGCCTATTTTCAAATCCATGGCGTCGTCAATTTTTGGCAATTCATTATAGAGCGATAACGTTCCTGAATACATGTAAATCAGATTTAAATATTTGTAGAAATTATCTTTTGAAGCATTTGGTGAAGCTGTCTTATGGAAAGAGACTTTGTTTCCAACGATATTTGGACGATATCCTTCTGCATAGTTTTTCCAAGAACAATAATCGCCTGATGTAAAGTTGAAGCCTATTTCATCTTTCCGATTGTTTTCCCAGAGATGTTCGCTTCTTACCCTTATCAAGGCATCAGCACATTGTTGCAATCCGTTTGAGGGGACAGGAATCTCAAGGACACCAATGTGTCCACCTTGCCAGAAATAATCCGTTTGGTCAAAATTTATAATTTTAGAACCGTAAGTTTTTAGTTTATAGTTTCTTAAGTAATCCTGAAACGAACCATATTCATAATCAACACGTTTATACCCTTCAGGTAAATTGACTCTGCTTTTGATTGTCAAGCTGTCTTCATTGATATAGTTGTTCTTTTCAATGGAAGCCATCACCATTTCAGCAGATCGTTTGATTGGTTGAAATTGAAAGGCCACAATTGCAATGGCAGAAAGCAGAATTAGACCGATTAAAAGTTTCTTCATATAAATTACAACGAATGGTTAAATAACTTTCGTATAAACGCCACAATTAATGGTTAAAATATGAATAACGATTAGTTAAAATCTCTAAGATCAATTAACTGCATGTAACTTTTTTGTAATTTAACCTATCAAAATTTAAAGTTATGCAAATATCACATCGATTGGACCAAGCCATATCCAAATTATATAATGCATTTCACAACAACCAATTACATCCCGAATGTTGCAAGCAATGTGCGGTTGGAAATATTCTAGACAGTAAGGACAGTTGGAAGCATTTGAGTGACCAACACGGCTCTCTCAATTTGAATTACGTAGGTATGGTGAATCAAAACTTCGGCAAACGCTTTAATGGTTACACACCTTATGAATTATTACAAATTGAGGCTACTTTTCTTAATGGATGTGGCTATTCGCTACCACTTCATCATCATCGCAAAAAACCTAAAAATCCTCGAGACAAAGACGTATTATTTAATGGTCTTTCAGAAACGGTTAAATTTCTATGTAAACTGGATGGTGTTGATAATGTCATGGACTATTCAAAATTATTTGAGGTCGAAAATGATAAGCCGAAGTATGCTTTGCATGAATTGAATGCATAAAAAAACCCAACACTTTCGTATTGGGTTAATATAGTTTTAGCCAAATGGCGATTATCGCCTAGCCTCCAAAGTCATCAAATCTGATATGTTCATCAGGGATTCCGAAATCTTCTCCCATTTTTTGAACCGCTTGGTTCATTAATGGTGGACCACAGAAATATAATTCGATATCTTCCGGTGCTTCGTGGTGGTTCAGATAGTTATCTATCACACAATTATGGATGAATCCTACGAAACCATCGCCTGCTTCATCATGTATATCTTTCTTAACCTTCCAGTTGTCTTCTTCCATTGGTTCTGATAATGCCAAATAGAATTTAAAATTAGGAAAGTCTTTTTCCAATTCACGGAAGTGTTCCAAATAAAACAATTCACGTTTTGAACGTCCACCATACCAGTACGTCACTTTACGACCTGTTTTCAAGGTTCTGAATAAATGATATAGATGTGAACGCATTGGAGCCATTCCTGCGCCTCCACCTACATATAACATTTCAGAATCAGACTCATTGATAAAGAACTCTCCATAAGGTCCAGAAATAACCACTTTATCTCCTTTTTTCTGATTGAAAATATAAGAAGATGCGATTCCTGGATTTACAGACATCCAATCTCCTTTTGCGCGATCAAAGGGAGGTGTTGCGATACGTACGTTCAACATAATTTCACGTCCTTCTGCTGGATATGAAGCCATGGAATAGGCTCTTTCAACCGTTTCAGTATTCTTCATGACCAATGGCCATAATTTGAATTTATCCCATTCTGCTTGAAATTTATCTGGAGTCTCATGTTCCTCTGGATGTGCTGTGATGTCCATATCCTCAAACTTCACTTCACAAGGTGGAATCTCTATCTGAATGTAACCTCCTGCCTTGTAGCCCATATCTTCTGGAATCTCTACAACGAATTCTTTAATGAATGATGCCACATTGTAATTACGAACAACTGTCGCATCCCATTTTTTAATCCCAAAAACTTCTTCAGGAATGGTAATCTCCATATCCTGTTTTACTTTGACCTGACATGACAAACGTGCGCCATGCTTTAATTCGCTACGTGTAAAATGTGGGGTTTCTGTTGGTAATGCTTCACCACCTCCAGATAGTACATGACATTCACACTGAATACAGGTTCCACCTCCACCGCATGCAGATGGTAAGAAGATTTTGTTGTTTCCTAAAGTTGAAAGTAAACTTCCACCTGAAGACACTTCGATTGTTTTTTCACCATTGATGGTGATTTTTACGGGACCAGATGGTGATAGTTTTTGCTTGACAACCAATAAAAGAGTCACCAAAAGTAGCGTAATGATCAAAAATGCTACAACGGTTGCTATGACGGTTCCTAATGTTCCTGCTGCTAATAAAATCATCTTATTGGTTTTCTTTTAAAGTGTTAGCAATACTTTGATCAGCTTTATCAGCCAATGTCTTTTTACTGTCAGTTTCATTTAATTGTAATTGTGAAACCTCTTTATCTCCTTCTTGTACAGTTGTTCCTTTGGTAACTTCTGGCTCATCTCCGCCTGTCAACATTCCTCCGAAACTCATAAATCCAATGGCCATTAAACCCGTAATGATAAAGGTAATTCCCAATCCTCTCAAGGCTGGCGGCACATTTGAATATCTGATTTTTTCACGAATGGCTGCAATTGCCAAAATCGCTAAAAACCAACCAATTCCTGAACCTACGCCATAAGTAGTAGCAAGTCCTAAAGATTGGATTTCACGAGATTGCATAAATAAAGAGCCTCCTAAAATCGCACAGTTTACGGCAATCAACGGCAAAAAGATACCTAGTGAGTTGTATAATGAAGGAGAGAATTTCTCAACCACAATTTCAACTAATTGTACCATGGTGGCAATGGTTGCAATGAACATGATAAAGGACAAGAAACTCAAATCTAGATCTACATACTCCGCTCCCAACCATTTTAAAGCGCCTGGTTGCAATAAGTATTGATCCAACAACCAGTTTAAGGGAACTGTGATGGCCAATACGAAAATAACGGCTGCACCAAGTCCAACTGCTGTAGACACTTTTTTAGAAACTGCAAGGTAAGAACACATCCCGAGGAAGGTTGCAAATACCATGTTATCTATAAAGATTGATTTTAAAAATAATTCTATATGTTCCATATATTTTAAGTCTTCAGTCCACAGTCGGCAGTCTTCAGTATAGCATTTGATTGCCCACCGCAGACTACTTACTGCCAACTAATTTTTAGTCTTCAATTAAGTCTTTATTTCTACTACGTTGTATCCAGATTAAGATTCCGACAACAATCAATGCCATTGGTGATAACAACATAAACCCGTTATTCTCATATCCATAGGCATACAATCCTGATAACTCTCCCGGAATTGGGTTTCCTAATACTGGAAAACCTAATAAAGTTCCTGAACCTAATAGCTCACGAAAGAACCCAACGATAATAAGTATTAAACCATAACCAGCTGCATTACCAAGTCCATCGAGAAACGATCTCCACGGTCCGTTTGCCAATGCAAAGGCCTCAAATCGACCCATAATGATACAGTTGGTAATAATCAATCCGACGAAAACCGATAAGGTTTTACTCAACTCATAAGCGAACGCCTTCAGAACTTGATCCACAATAATTACCAACGCGGCAACAACTACCAATTGAACAATGATTCTAATTTTTGAAGGAATGATGTTTCTCATTAAGGAAATCACAACATTCCCTATTCCTAGTACAAATAATACCGAAATTGCCATTACGATAGAAGCTTTCAATTCCGCCGTAATCGCCAACGCGGAACAAATACCCAATACTTGGATCGTAATAGGATTATTATCCGTTAATGGATCTAATATTAATTTGCTATCTTTTTTAGAAAGTAATCCCATAATTAATTACCGTTTTTTAAATTATCAAAATAAGGCTTATAAAGCTTTAAATCACTTCTGATCATTGCCGTGACACCATCACCGGTAATAGTCGCTCCTGCAATCGCATCAACTTGATTATCTGTTTTATCATTGTTTTTCGGATCTGCGTTACCTTTTGCAACTTCGATGCCTTTAAAAACTCCCGCTTCAGTCAATAAATGTTCTCCGTAAAAATCATCCATGAAGAAACGTTGCTTGATGTTGGCCCCAAGTCCTGGAGTCTCACCTTTGTGATCAAAATAGGCGCCTTGCACTACCATATCCTTATCAATCGCTACATAACCCCAAATGGCATCCCAAAGTCCTTTACCATAAATTGGAGCTACGTAATAAGTCTTGCCGTCTCTTTCTCCAACAAATAATGGCAACTTTCTTGGCTTACCTTCCTTTGCATTTGCTTGTTGTTTTTTAACATCAATCAGATAAGGCTCTTCTTTTGTTTCGTTGAAATACTCATCACGTGTTTGAGTTTTTACAATTGTTCCACTTGGATCAACTGTAATCACAATTTGATCTGTAATGTTTGACTTAAAAGCTTCAGGCGCTTTATCCGTAGAAATGAACACCGCACTGCTTTCATCATTGTCATTGATTCCCATTGCATAAAGAATGTTCTGCTGCTTTTCCAACCGCACATTTTCAGTGATTGCTGGTTTTAGTGAGGAAGCCGTAAAAGCCAACAAACCACCAACAACCAATACCATTCCAATGGCAAATATTATTGTATATGAATTTTTATCTGTTTTGTTTTCCATCATTAAGCAGTTTTAACTTTTAGACGTTTCATTCTTTGTTTTACGTTGCCTTGAACCACGTAATGATCGATGGTTGGCGCAAAAACGTTCATCAATAAAATAGCCAACATCACACCTTCTGGATAGGCTGGATTAAACACACGAATTAAAATCGATATAAATCCAATCAAAAATCCATAAATCCATTTTCCTTTGTTGGTTTGTGAAGCCGTTACAGGATCGGTTGCCATAAATACGGCCCCAAATGCAAATCCACCAATGATTAAATGTTCCCAATATGGTGTGCTCATCAAACCGTAGAATTTACTACCTTCTGAAATCCATTCATTAGAAACCACAGCGTTAAAAATAAGACCCATTGCTAGAGCTCCGGCAGCACATGACAGCATGATTCTCCAACTTCCAACTTTAGTGAAAACCAAAAACAAAGCTCCTAAAACAATTAATATGGTTGATGTTTCGCCAATTGAACCAGGGATGAGACCGTAGAACATATCCCAAGTTGAGTATGCCACTTCTTTGCCTTGTGCCAAGGCACCAAGGATTGTTTCTCCAGAAATAGCATCCACATTTTCACCTGCCGCAATCGCTTTATCTCTCGCAACAGCACCATGTACCCACACCTTATCTCCAGACATCCAAGTAGGATATGCGAAAAATAAGAACGCACGTATGGTCAAGGCCGGATTTAATATATTCATTCCTGTCCCACCAAATACTTCTTTGCCAATCACAACACCAAATGCAACCGCAACGGCAAGCATCCATAATGGTGTATCTATAGGAACAATTAAAGGCACTAACATTCCTGTTACCAAATATCCTTCTTCAACTTCATGTTTTTTGATGATAGCGAAAACAAATTCGATCGCCAAACCAACACCATAAGACACAATGACCAATGGCAAAACTTTCCATAAACCGATAACAAGATTATCCCAATTCCAAAATGCAGTATCGAAAAAGCCAGTCGCACGACCAATTTCCCCTAAAGCAACATGATGTTGGTAACCTGCATTGAACATTCCAAAGATCAAACAAGGCACCATCGCCATAATGACAATATTCATTGTTCGTTTTAGATCGTCAGCCACTTTAATATGAGTTCCATTATGTGTGGTCTCATTTGGCAAGTATAAAAAAGTATGCAACGCGTTGAACGCAGGCGACATTTTCGTGCCTTCATACTTTAATTTTAACTTGTGTAAACTATTTTTTAAACCCATTTCTTTAACTATTTTTCATTTTTACAAAATGAATCATTACCCAATTTCTTTCATCATGACATCCAAGCCTTTTCTGATAATGGCCTGGTGTGGTTGTTTAGAGACACATATAAATTCTGTCAGAGCAAAATCCTCTGGTGCCACTTCATACATTCCTAATGCCTCCATTTCATCCAAATCTTGGTATTTACACGCTTTTAAGATTTGCAATGGATACATATCCAAAGGAAAAACTTCTTCATAATTGCCAGTCAAAACAAATGCTCTATGCTCACCATTTGTATTTGTGTTCAAATCAAATTTCTTGTTTGGAGTCAACCAAGAAAATGTCAGCGCTCTTGACGTAGAAATTTTATTGAAAACAGGCTTATTCCATCCAAAGAATTCATAATCATCACCTTCTGGAATGACGGTAATAGTGTTGCTGTAATAATCTAAATAACCATCTGGCTTAACTTGTTTTCCAGAAAGCACACCACCAGAAATAATTCGGTCGTTGCCATCTTTCTCCACACCATTATCATACACCATCGTTGACACCTCTGTCCCGATTTTAGTCACAAAATAACGTGCTTTTTTAACCGAAGATCCTGCCAACGCAACAATACGTTCTGCATTAAATTTTCCAGTTAACAAAAGTTCTCCTATGATCACCAAGTCTTGCGCGGCAACCGTCCACACGACTTCGCCTTTATTGACTGGATTGATTTTATTGATTTGGGTACCAACATTTCCCGCAGGATGTGGCCCAGATACTTTATGTAATGTGATGCCTGATAGACCCGCTAACGGAGAATTACTTTTGGCACCAACACTCACATGCACTTGTCCTTCGGTTAAAAAACCTAAGGCAGTTATAGCGGCTTGCAATTCAGCTTCTTTGCCTTTAAGTGTATAATCTAGATCGGCAGCCAATGGTGCACTCGCATATCCAGAGATAAAGATTGCTTTTGGCGATCCATCCGTTTTTGCAATGATGTCATAAGGACGCTGTTTGATGAACGGCCAACAACCGGAAGCCAATAAATGCTTTTTGACAGCATCGGCATTGGCACTAGCCAAATTGAATTTGCCATGTTCAACAAAGGCTTGCTCTTTATCAGCCTGAAGTTTGACTGCCATAATTCTACGCTTGTCACCACGAACAATATCGATTATTTCGCCAGAAACTGGGGAAACAAACTTAACAGATTCGTCATTTTTGTCGTAAAAAATAGGCTCTCCAGCTTTGACTTTAGCACCTTGCTTTGCAATTAATTTTGGCGTAACACCATGGAAATCCTCAGGTCTTATGGAATAAAAGTTACTGATAATCGCCTTTTCGGTGGTTTTTTCAGCTTCTCCTTTCAATTTAATATCAAGACCTTTTTTAATCTTAATGTCGTTTGACATATTATAAATCTATTTGTTAATAGTCTAGGTAATAAAGATTCTTTCAAAGAAAAAAATCCGTGCAAATTTACGAATTATTAATGTTGATTTCATAATATAATGTCATAAAATTTATAAGACAACGTTGTAGTGAAAATTGAGACAAATCACCTGACTAAACAAGCACCAAAATTTGGATGAAAATTATCAAAGTGAAAATGATTTATCGCTTCAAAATTTTCTTATACTGATAAAAGAAAGGTTCATTCAATCTCAAATATTCAGTGAAGATTTCGGCGGGACCTGGCATTTACTGTTTAAACCCGATTTACATCCAATAACTAATCACAAGTTATAGTATTTGAAAAATTACCTGCTTCTTTTTCGAAAAAATTATTGTAATAACATCCCTTTTTCGAACTTTCTAAAAGATATAAGGCCCCAAAAACTGGGGCTTGAAGGTCAAAATAAAAAATATGTTGATATTTGGTTAAAAACGTTGAATTAGCAATTATGTTATTCTTACCACGTTCAAGAAATGTATTCACAAAATTAAAGTCGTTGTATTGAAACGAATGTATAATTTCATGCGAAACAACTCTCTTATCATTTATCTTATCATCTTCGATAATTATGACTGTTCCCCATGTAGCTCCAGCATTACCAGAGTTATCTTTGGAAGTAGAAAAAATAGTTTCACCTGTCTTCAAAAATAAATCAAATTCAAATTTATTGCCATAGGCAAAATACCCAGTAAGCAGAAGAGACACTGGCATTATTCGATATTTAAATTTTATGTTATTTTCAAAATTCAAATCCATACGGTTAAAACCTATGTTTATATGCCAATTTTCCCAAAGATTTTTATTCAATGAGGCATTTTCGACTACAGAGATTCCTACTGAATTTATCAATTTTGAGCCCCAGGCATATTCTATTTGTTCCTCTTGGGTAACTTTTAACATGAATTTCTTACTCTCATAAACAACGTAACCTCCAACGGCACCTTGTAAAAATCCTTTTAAAAAAACTTTTCCGGTTTTTTCGCCAGAGTTTTTATTAATTACAGCACCTACACCCCCAACAAAACTGCCCAATCCAACATTATATAATGCCATTTCCGTATTATTTTGGGAATTGGCAACTCCATTAAGTAAAATAAATAGGATTAATAATTTTATTTTCATAATTTTTCAAGTTTAAGGAACATTAAAAATATTAACCTCTTTATCTGAATCATATAATAATTTTCCTCTTGAATTAATTATTAAAGAATTGTCGTAACAAGTACTATTAATCATTGGTATTTAATTTAAAATGCCAACTCCTCGCTACCGCACGAATCCCTTCGTGTGGTCAATCTTAAATGTGGTCAAATATCAAACATTCAAGACAACATAAAATTGTCAATCATTCCTTCCAGCTTTCTTTGGTATTTGCAGCATAATAATTTAGGATGAAGTGGAATAACGTCTGCACATGTAAATATAATTATTCTGTTAACTTGTTGAGTAGCCAAACCAAAAGTTTTATCTTCCAAAAACAGTGTCACCGTCTGATTTATCATAAACATAGAAATTAGCTAAAGCAATTCGCGATAGAACAAACCTTGTTTGAAAAAAAAATTAAAAAATCCAAGACATCTCAATATTGGTTTTTAAATACTTAAGTTAAATCAGTCACCAGTACCAGATACCTCATACCACCTATCAGATACCAAATACCCAACACCAACCCTACCCTCACAAATTTTTGTAATCGCCCATTTTCCTAAATTCAATACCACTGATCTGTTTGTAAATCGGACTTCTGCTCCCGAACAAAGAAATATAGGTGTTCTTCACAGCGTAAGCACAGTCCACTAGTCCAGTGGTGCCCTTGTACATCGTCACGTCACGTTCAATCCGTGCATTCTGCGCTTCAGTACGTGCCATTTCTACTGCGCGGTACTTCGTCACCATACGGTCATGCTTTGCTTTCAAGGCACTCGTCGCCAGGTCTGTATTCCCTGGGTCATAGTTGGCATCCTGTTCCAATATCTGTATAAAAGCATCAAAATAAATGGCCGCCTGTGCATAAGATTGATGGCTCACACTCTTCAAATTAAGGTCATCTAAATTCGCTTTGATGATTCGATACCCCTGTATCAGGGCGTTTTTGTTTCGCAACTGCTCAATGGCCTTTTTGGACGCACCACAGGTGGAATGATACCTAGATGCCATCGTACACAGCTTCTTCAAGTCTGCATATTCGCTCACCTGAAGGTCAATCGCCACGTTCAATAGCGCCATTTTGTTCGACAACTTCGTTATGGCAAGCTCGGCTGAAGCATACACCGTTTGCAACGCTATAAGCGTCAACGATACGTTGTTGTTAATGTAGCTTGCGCCAATCCCTATCACAGAATCAACGATACGCCCAAAGTTCCGAAGGTTGATACCGTGCCCAGTTTCCCTAGGACGGCTTCTCTTCTTCTCTTTAGGTGCATCCCCTTCCGATTTTGCATCAAGGGCATTCTCTCGAGATTCAACATGTGATTCGACCACAGCCGATGCTGCAGGAATCTGTTTCACAGCGGCATAAAGCGCGTTGTTGGAAGCAATGCCGTCGAGCACTACACCAGTGGCAGCAGAGCCGTTAAGCGGCGCACCATTCATTAAAGTGGATTTGTGTTCCATAATTGTTTTGGTAATTGTTATTATGTATTCGCATCCATGACGTACCACAAATCACACAATAAGTGACACAGGTGTCATCATGTTATAGCCTCACCAAGTTTCCCAATAGGTCTTATTGGAACCACCGAGCGCTATGGACAACTCTGCCCATCTCTCAAAAAAACTATAATCTAATAAGAACTATAAAAATTTTCTGGCCAAAGTCACCAGCCTTTTGATGGCGTCTGCAGATTGCCATTTCAAGACCATTGACACTGCAATCTTACGAAAAAAAACAATATCTTCGTCAAACTACATATAAATCCGATTAAAAACAATTGAAATAAAAAGAATCTCTATACAATTTATTTAACGAAGACCCCATGCCACTGCTAACAAATCTCCACATCAACGATATCCAAAAAATATTTAAAAATATTTTTTGAAATTCTCGAATGCTAACACAAATAAACACCCGCAAGTCAGTCCTAAACCACAACAGGTATAGACTCAAAAGCCACCACAAAACCATCTCAAAAGTGATTCGATCAAGTGAAATAACCCGATAAAAGACTATATTAGTAATTATACAACGAATTGTGGTAAATGTAAAATGAACAACGAGACAAAAAAAATATTACTAGAATTTGACGAGCAGGATCGATTTGAAACACCGTCAAAATTCGACTATGAAACGTTAGTGAACCGTGTTGCTAAAATGACAAATGACCTTGAACAGCACTTTGCACTGACTTTTATAATCGACAACCAAGTTCAAGATGCAAGCTTCTATTGCGACATTGGAATTCCACATAAACTAGTCTTGAAACCTAGAACTAACCTTGGTTACTCGGTTCGAATAAGCAACTATGGTGGACTCGCAACAATTAACTTTGAAGAAGAATACTCAACCGAAACTGTTTCGACAATGAAGGAAATTTTAGAACGCCACGACTTCATTTATATAAGCTATGATGAGCTTGACCAGGACTATGATGGACAATTCGAAAAATTCAAAAAAATTCTTGGTGGAGAAGTGCCTACTTGGCAAATACGGTATTTTGACTATTTATGACAGAAGAAAAAATTAAAAAACACTACCCCCAACAAACTACTGTGTGAAAAAACAAGTAAAACCCAGCTCTGCACAGACTTCCTAATTCACAGCACCTCCCAACCTGATTTCACAAAGAGTTTTCACAACAATGAAAAGGCTAGGTACCATAATTTTTATAACCATTAAAAAATGTCATTAAAACCCAAAACATCCTACTACTTGAGATCCCGCCAAAAGCGGGAAACGACGATTTGAAGACATCGAAGATTCGACGCAGTCAAATAGTGAGCTGTAAAAACATGAAAGAAACTAGAAACCTGCCAAGAGAAAAATCATTTTTATACCTTAAAATAATCATACCACTAAAGCGAACGGTGCTTTAGCAAATCGAAGATTCACGAATACAAAAATTTAAAATAAAAAGGAATGAGTAATTTCCTCAAATCGTCTTGACTTTTTTTGGTTCGTTTTTTGTGTCAAGAACTGCGAAGCACATCATGAGTTCAATAAAAATAGACATGGACGAATACAAAAAATGAACATAACACCGAAATCATCAATCTTTACTCAGCCGTTGCTAACAGTTTAAATTCCTAAACAAACTCCCACTGTGTCCACACAAACTCCCAATGTGTCCAAACAAACTCCCAATGTGTCCACACAAACTCCCGATGTGTCCAAACAAACTCCCAATGTGTCCAAACAAACTCCCGATGTGTCCACACAAACTCCCAATGTGTCCACACAAACTCCCAATGTGTCCACACAAACTCCCGATGTGTCCACACAAACTCCCAATGTGTCCACACAAACTCCCGATGTGTCCAAACAAACTCCCAATGTGTCCACACAAACTCGCGATGTGTCCACACAAACATCTATGACGGAATGACACATTGACCTCCCCATTATTCACATCTCAACTAAGTTGGGCACAAATTTTGTTTATCTTTACAATTCAAATCATCACCAAATGGCATCAAAGCTCAAACTCATCAGTTTCTTTTTAGTGTTTACCTCATTTGCATTCGCACAAATACGAGAAACCAACCCACCTAGCTATATTAAAACCATCATATTTAAGGGCAGCCAGCAACAAAGTCAATTGCCCATATTACGTCTCGGTGAAAGTTTGCGTCTAGAGTTCGATGCGCTCAATGGGAATGAAGAAGATTTCTATTACGTCATTGAGCATTTTAATTTTGATTGGACACCCTCGCAATTAGTAAAATCAGAATATTTGAGAGGTTTTGACAATCAACGAATCCTCAATTATCAGAATTCGTTCAATGCCTATCAAATCTATTCACATTATACCTTGACCATTCCAAATCAGCAAACAAAAGGTCTTTTAAAATCTGGCAACTACATCATCTCCATTTGGAATGATAACGACGAGATGGTGTTTTCAAGGAAATTCATGGTATACGAAGATATTGTGAATGTTGGAGTGAGCGTTAAACGATCTCGAGATGTTAAATTTATTGATGAAAAGCAATCGGTAGATATTATTATAGCCAATAATAATTTCAACTTCACCAACCCATCAGAAACGGTAAAAACCTTGATTCTTCAAAACAACAACCTCAATACGGCGATTGACAATCTCAAACCTCAATACATTCTAGGAAATGAATTGACTTATAAATACATTTCAGAATCCAGCTTTTGGGCCGGAAACGAATACCGCTATTTTGAAAACAAAGATGTGCGAGCAGCAAATATTGGAGTGCAATTTATAGATCTTCAGGAAATTTATCACAGTTATCTGTTTGCCAATGGCACAAGAGCGAACGAACCTTACACCTATAATCCTGATATCAATGGAAATTTTGTTATCACGGCTATCGACCGAGACAACCCAGCTATAGAGGCAGATTACACGATGACACATTTCAAATTGTATTATCCATTTCTAAAGGAAGGTGAGCGATTATATGTCTATGGAAATTTTAATAATTACGCCTTACAACCAGAAAATGAACTAATTTTTAATCCTGAAAACACAGCGTACGAATGTGCTTTTCGAATGAAACAAGGTTTCTACAACTATAAATATGTTGTAGTTGACAAAGACGGAAATCTGAATGAAGGCGCTGTGAGCGGAAACTTTTGGCAGACAGAAAACAATTATAAGGTTTTGGTTTACTATAGAGAATTAGGCGCTAGATACGATCGTATGATAGGATTAGGCGAAGGAAGTTCTGTGGATATTTCAAACTAAAACCAACCAACTAACACCTTTTATTTCACAATGAACACTGATTTAAAGTTATTCAACGAGCTTGTAGAATTACTATTACAAGATGAGCGACTGCATCCTGTTGCCACTCCCATAGATCCTCATCAGCTCTATCAAACCTTGGATCTTCAACTAAAGGAAAAACCGATAAATGATGAAGAACTCAAGGACATCATTACCGAAATTATAAAAAACACCCCAAAAACCGCTTCTACTTCCTTCTTCAATCAATTATATGGAGGCCGTTTGAGCAAAGCCGCATTAGGGGATTTATTGGCAGTGATGCTCAATAACAGCATGTACACTTATAAAGTGGCAGGACCACACGTTGGTATAGAAAAAGTTATACTTCGTAAGATTTGTGACATCATCGGTTATGGTGAAAGCAGTGACGGAACTTTTGCTTCAGGAGGCTCTATGACCAATTTTATGGCATTGCTGATGGCTAGAGACAGACAAGATCCCGCAGTCAAAAATCATGGTGTCACGAAAAAAATGATAGTTTACACATCTGAATTATCACATTATTCCATTCCGAAAAATGCGGTGCTGGCTGGCATTGGAAGAGAACAAGTACGTTTCATAAAAGCAGATCAATTTGGCAAGATGATGCCCGAAGATTTGGAAATGCGAGTACAACAGGATCTAAAAGATGGCTATCAACCGTTCTTCGTCAATGCAACTGCCGGAACCACAGTGTTAGGTGCTTTTGATGACATTAGCAGTATGAGCAAAGTTTGTAAGAAACATGGCCTTTGGTTGCATGTAGATGGCGCCTATTGTGGGTCAGTCATTTTTAGCAAACGTTATCAATATTTGATTAAAGGTCTTGAACTGTCTGACTCCTTTAGCATAAACGCTCACAAAATGTTGGGAACTCCTTTAACCTGTTCCATGATCGTTACACAAGATAAAAAACATTTGCACCAATCGTTTTCAATTGATGCCGATTATTTATATCAAACAGCTGACGACGAATTCAACCTTGGAAAAACATCCTTGCAGTGTGGTCGACGCAACGAAGCCTTAAAATTATGGACGCTGTGGAAGTCTGTAGGATCTGAAGGTTTGGAGCGCATAGTTGACAAACAATTCGAAATGGCAGATGTCGCTAGAGATTATATTAAAAACCATGATGACTATACCTTATATAGTTTTGATGATTCTATTTCTGTTTGTTTTAATTACAAGAACGTTCCCGCTGAATTACTATGCACTCGTTTGTATGAACATTCAGAATCTATGGTAAGTTTTGGTAGTTTTGAAGGAAATGATTTTGTAAGGTTAGTTACCATTAATACGACTCTTAACAAAGAAGATATTCTCAACTTTTTTGGAGTAATTGAAAATTTTGTTGAAAGAACTAATTTATAAATTCAATGCTCATTAACATGATAATTTGTTAAAAATCGAATATTCCCTTACTTCCTGTTGAAATGTCTTAAAAAAATTTTATATTTAACAAAAATCGCTATAATTCCATGGTACAACAAGTTACAAGCGGCATTAGAATTTCCGTAGAAACTACTTTTGAAGGAACATTTTATAAAAACTATAAAGTACATTTCGCATTTGGTTATAAAGTGACCATTGAAAATCAAAGCAAGGATTCTGTTCAACTAAATTCAAGACATTGGCGTGTTTTGGACGCTTTGAACAATATTGAAATTATTGAAGGTGAAGGCGTTATTGGTAAAAAACCTGTTTTGAAACCTGGTGAATCTCACTCTTATACGTCAGGTTGTTTGTTAACGTCTCCTTTTGGAGCGATGCAAGGACATTATAACATGGTGAACTTTTCCAATAGCAACAAGTTTAAGGTCTATATTCCTACCTTCAAATTGAGCGCTCCATTTGCCTTGAATTAATCGATTCAAATATTCTTATAAAATTGAATCTGTAAATGTTTTCCTCTTGTTTGATATGAAAAACATCGCAGTTAGAGTTCGCCATGAATTCGTAAGTCTTTTTAATATCAAAACACTCACTGGAAATTGAATAAATACCATCCACATCAATATTCCCATTTGGTGATATACGTTTAAAACGATATTCAGAGGACTCATTCACACTATGAATTTCAAACCAGGCACCTCCTCCAACACCACTTAACCATTGTGCTTTTTCATCGCGGGCTGCAGTCGATTTTGACTCCAGATTCCCTTCAAAATTCGGCTCATGATGTTTCAATCGATCCAAAAAAAGTCGCATATTTTCTTTCATTTTAGAGGACTTAAAGGTGTTGATTTGGCCGTCACTTAAAACACTATAAATTTGCTTTTGAGTATCTGCAATCAGAACATTTCCAATGGTACTAGGTGTAAACCATGTAGACTTTACTAATTTATTTTTAATACTTTCATTATTGATACTTTCAATCAAAATATCGGTTACAAACCGTGAACAATTGCTTCCTGTTTTCCCGAAAGCAGCATACTTCATCATGCCATTATTTTGCATACTCTCAATCAAATTTTTAGCTTTGGTATAATCAATTTGATGACAAACGGAAGCTACCATCGTACCTTCACCGTGTGTCAATTTTGGCTGGGTAGCTAAAAAGTACAGGATGTCATCTAAATTTGTGATCTCATCCTTATTAATCTTCGCAGACAACGGAAGCGACAATTCATGATCCGTCAACTGGCTTCTAACCCTACCCAGTTTGTTGGGTGTAACATAACGGCCAAAATCAAAATACTCAAGAATGCCTGTGTTTTTGTCAATCAGTACAAGGGCTGCATGGCCAGCACGTATGTAATTTTTTTTACCAAATCCCATTAAATAGAGTTTGGATACGATCCATTCCGAAGAAACCCGAACAATGGTTTCCGGGTAGGCAATTGTTATGATAAAACCCGTATTATTCATCTTGATAATTAAGTGCTGTTTGTCCCACAATCAATTTGCAACTTACGAAAATAACCTTGAATTTTAACGTGGTTTTAAGGCTGCTTCAAATATAAACTCATCAAAATAGTGTAACTTTGTAATTCAAAATCAACTAAATATAAAAAGCAAATTACCCATGGGAAAAGGATTTTTCAACGTACCAGTCGCTATAAATGAACCCGTAATGTCATATGCTCCAGGCTCACCAGAACGTGAAGCCGTAAAAGCGGAATATGCCAAAATGATCAGCGGTAAAGTGGATGTACCAATGTATATCAATGGTAAAGATGTTCAAACGAAAAACACCAAGACCATGTCGCCTCCTCACGATCATAAACATGTGGTTGGGACCTACCATTTGGCCGAAAAAAAACATATAGAAGAAGCAATTTCTACCGCTTTGGAGGCTCGAAAAAATTGGTCTCAAATGCCTTGGGAGCAACGCGCAGGAATTTTCTTAAAAGCAGCTGAATTGATTGCAGGTCCTTACAGAGCAAAAATCAATGCGGCAACGATGATTGCTCAATCTAAAACCATTCACCAAGCAGAAATAGACGCAGCTTGCGAACTGATTGACTTCTTACGTTTTAATGTCCAGTTTATGACCGACATTTATATGGAACAACCTGAAAGCACCAGTAGTGCTTGGAACAGAATAGAATATCGTCCTTTGGAAGGATTTACATACGCAGTGACGCCTTTCAATTTTACAGCGATTGCTGGAAACTTGCCTTCATGCATGGCATTAATGGGCAATGTGGTAGTTTGGAAACCTAGTGATAGTCAAATTTATTCTGCAAAAGTAATAATGGATATTTTTGAAGAAGCTGGCGTTCCTGCAGGTGTCATTAATGTCGTTTTTGGAGATCCTAAAATGATCACTGATGTTGTATTGTCACATCCAGAGTTTTCAGGCCTACATTTTACCGGTTCTACTGATATTTTTAAAAAACTTTGGAAACAAATAGGAAATAATATTGAGAACTATAAAACGTACCCAAGAATCGTTGGAGAAACTGGGGGGAAAGATTTTATTGTCGCTCATAAAACTGCCAATGCAAAACAAGTGGCAACCGCAATTGTAAGAGGCGCCTTTGAGTTCCAAGGTCAAAAGTGCAGTGCAGCGTCAAGAGCTTATATTGCAAAATCACTTTGGAAAGATGTCAAAAAATACGTCATTGAGGATGTCAAATCATTTAAGATAGGTTCTCCTGAAGATATGGAAAACTTTGTGACAGCTGTGATTCACGAAGGCTCTTTCGATAAATTGGCGACCTATATTGATCAGGCTAAAAAAGACAAGGATGCCGAAATTATTGTTGGTGGTGGTTATGATAAATCCAAAGGTTACTTTATAGAACCGACGGTTATTGTGACAACTAGCCCTAAATATTCTACAATGTGTACTGAACTGTTCGGTCCTGTGATCACCATTTATGTGTACGAGGATAAGGATTACAGCAAAACACTGAAATTGGTAGATGAAACTAGCGAGTACGCACTGACTGGCGCTATTTTGGCAACAGATAGATATGCGATTGAGGAAGCGACTAAAGCATTACAAAACAGTGCCGGTAATTTCTATATCAATGATAAACCAACAGGTGCTGTTGTAGGCCAACAACCTTTTGGAGGTGCTAGAGCGTCAGGAACAAATGACAAAGCAGGTAGTGCACAAAATTTATTACGTTGGATTTCACCTCGAATGATCAAAGAAACCTTTGTTACACCTACTGATTATCGTTACCCATTTTTGGGATAAGCAAATCATATTATCATTAATATTTAAAACCTTCAAGCTATTATTAGATTGAAGGTTTTTTTATTGAGTTGAAGCAAATTTTTGTACATTTAGTTCTTATCATCTAAAAATCAATATTATGAAACAAATTTACATCTTGTGCTTACTTACATTTCCATTATTGGCACTAAGTCAAAACCCGATGGATACACTTGACAAATCCGATATGGAAACAGAGATCTTGTTGGGTCTTTCTCCTGTTGTTGATCTCAATGCATATCAAAATCGATCTTTGAACACGGCTTCATTTTATCAAGTTTATAATAGCATAAAAAACAATGATTTGCAGCAGCGATTTAGTGAGGTGTCAAATTTAAAAGAGCAAGAAACGCAAAGTTATTTTACGAATGTGATTCCACTTGCTTTACTTAATACAGATTATGAAGTGATAAAACCTGAAGCACTAACTGACGGCAGTATCATTAGCATTGGAAACAATTCATTGACTAGAACAACTAGCCAGCCAATTTTTGATAAGCATGAACTATTCATGAGTTCTGCCCTTCGAATGGAGCATGAAGGGTTAAGAACCGTTTTTAACTTGCCAGCAATCAATATTTTCAATTCAACTCAAAATGAGATTACTAGAATTGAAATAGATTTTGATGACAGTCAAGGTTTTATAACAGTTCAAAACGATCAAAATATTACAATCCAGTATGCTGATAAGGGTGATAAAGAACTTAAAACTAGAATCCATTTTGAAGACGGTTCTCAACGCTTTTCAACTTCAAAGATTACCATTGCCTATTCAAACGACGATTTGAATACAATATTTCAACGAGCAGTGACACAATTTACATCTACGAATGTAGGTGCTCCAGACCTTTCACCTTATGGCGAAGCCAATAATTATAAAGGCATTGGAGAATATGACATTTATTTAAGCGCAGATAATGTGTTGGACAAACCAATTATTTTGGTAGATGGCTTTGATTTTGGAGACACTAGAAATACGCAAAGCATTTATGAATTGTTGAATTTTGATGATAACGGAACACCGTCCAATTTGGGAGACTTGGTCAGAGAAGAAGGATTTGATGTGGTTATCTTGAATTTTCCAATCTATACGCGTTCCGAAGATAACACCGTAATAGACGGTGGAGTTGATTATATAGAACGCAACGCCATGCTTTTGGTCAAATTAATGCAAATTATTGAAAGTCAAAAGGTGGGTTCAGAACCAAACGTTATCATTGGCCCAAGCATGGGTGGATTGATTTCGCGATACGCTTTAAATTATATGGAAAACCAATCTTTACCTCACAATACTCGTCTGTGGATTTCTTTTGATTCCCCACACCTTGGTGCAAATGTGCCGATCGGATTTCAACATTTGTTCAACTATATGGCCTATGGTCTAGATCTCGGAGGTTTGGCAGGAGACCAGAGTGTTGAAGCATTAAGACCTGTTGTAGATGGCATGTTGAAATCCCCAGCGGCTCGCCAAATGCTGACTGATCAATTTGAACCTCATCTTGCCAATGGAAGCAATGTTAATTTTGATAACAATTTAAGACAACCAAGAGCACATCCCTTTAAAAACCTTTTTTATAACTCCATGAGTGCATTAACGAGTACCGGATTTCCAGAAAATCTACGGAAAGTATCCATCATCAATGGTAGCGGTTTTGGCACTCCATATCCGGATAAAAACAATGTAGACATTGTTCCAGGTCGTGAAATATTAAATGTGACAGTGCCTGTCATTTCAGGAATTACAGACGCGACCTTTAGAGTTAAATTTACGCCAGACGCCTCAACAACCAATCAGATCAGTTATTTATTCATTGATTCCATTTTCTTTTGTTTCTGTGATTTAACCGCGAGTGCAAATTCGCAAGCTTTTACATATTCCAATGGAATTGATGCAGGCTCTGGAGGTCTATTCGATATTGGCGCTTTGACAGGTGCATTCGGAACTGACGATCCGCTCATTGATAGCTTTCTTGGATCTTTACAAACCGATTTTTTCAATTTCATTCCGTCTATAAGCGCCATGGCATTGCAAGTGACTAATAATGAACCTGATTGGTTTCATGTTCCAACCAATCTGACAACTGGCAGAGCTGTGAACAACATAACACCTTTTGACGCTTGGTATATGCCAGTGGAAAACGAGCCGCATGTTACTTTAACAGAAGGAAATGTTGAATTTGCCCTCGATGAAATTCTTCAACCAACATTATCTGCTCCAACCTTTGGTTTGAATGACTTTATCAAAATTGAAAAGAACCCGATTACCGATGTCCTGACTTTTTTGAGCAACACCACGTTTGAGAATGTTTCTGTGAAAATCGTTGATATCACTGGGAAAATCGTCTTTGACAGCAAAATATCTCTGAACGATAGAACATCTATTCCCTTAAATCTTGAATCTGGTATGTATCTACTAAATGTTCAAACAGAATATGATTTGAGTTTGAAAACGAAGATTATCGTTAATTAAATTCTATAACAATTATTTAAAAAAAAGGCTGAATCTTGAGGGTTCAGCCTTTATATTTGATAGGCAAGTGAACTACCTTTTTAGTGTCAAAAAATTCCTCCTTGAAATAATCACTTAAATGATAAATCGTGGTGGTGCGGAACACTTGAAGCTCTTCTGTTAAATCGCCGCCTTTGAGATAAAGAATACCATTTTTAAGTTCATGGTTTTGCTTTTTTGCAATTTTAGTCTTGACCCAACTTACAAATTCCGGCATCGCAGTTACGGCTCTACTTACAATAAAATCGAATTCCCCTTTCACTATTTCTGCTCTTCCATGAGCCGTTTTTATGTTCTTCAAACCCAAAGATTCGGCCACGCCATTCACAACTTTCAATTTCTTCCCGATACTATCTACCAGATGAAATTTGCTTTCAGGAAATAAGATCGCTAATGGAATCCCTGGAAAACCTCCTCCAGTGCCAACATCCAAAATTTTTGAGTTTGGCTTGAATGAAATGACCTTCGCTATTCCCAACGAATGCAGAATGTGACGCAGGTATAATTCATCAATATCTTTCCTTGAAATTACATTGATTTTTGAGTTCCAATCGCTATATAAGGCTTCCAACTGCTCAAATTGCTCTATTTGAACATCTGATAATTCAGTAAAGTACTGTCGGATTAAATTCATTTTATAAAACTTTTGACAAAAGTAGGCAATTTTTGCAAGTGTATTTTTAGCATTATCTTACCATGAACGCATCATTTAATTGATTATCTTTGCATCGAAATATGATAGCCTTCAATTTGACGTTATCATACAAATATTATAATCCATGACAGAACAAACTTTATCTTTTTCCAGAACTGACTCTGCCAAATTCTTTAGAACACTCAACAAGCGTGTTAATGATTATTTCAAAGAAAACAATATTAAAAAAACTGGCAATTGGAAGCTTTATGTGAAGGCGATTGTTATGTTTTCATTAATGCTCGTGCCTTTCATATTGTTATTGACTGTGACTTTACCTGCATGGGTTCAGATCGTTTTCATGATGATTATAGGAATAGGAATTGCCGGCGTTGGCATGAATGTGATGCATGATGCCAATCATGGTTCATTTTCAAGTAAAAAATGGGTCAATAAATTAATGGGAAGTAGTATTCACATTTTGGCTGGTAACGATTACAACTGGAAAGTTCAACACAACGTTTTACATCATACGTACACTAATATTCAAGGACACGATGAAGATATTGATGCCGGACGAATTATTCGTTTTTCAAAACACTCAAAATGGCACAAAATCCATCAATATCAAAAGTATTATGCATTTTTATTATATGGATTATTGACTGTCAATTGGGCAATTACTACAGATTTCAAACAGACATACGTTTATTTAAAACGAAAATTGTCTTACGGTAACTTCCCTAATCCAGCGACACAATGGACAAAGTTAATTATTGGAAAAATAATATATTACTCTATTTGGGTCGTTTTGCCTTTGGCTTTGGGATATGCGTGGTGGCAAGTTCTAATCGGATTTTTCATAATGCACTATACTGCGGGAATCATCCTAAGTGTGGTTTTTCAATTGGCACATGTGATGCCCAATACGGACATGCCTTTACCAGACGAGAGTGGGAACATGAAGAATACTTGGGCTATTCATCAGTTATTTACGACTTCTAATTTTTCTCCGAAAAGTTGGTTAGTTGAGTTTTACACAGGAGGATTGAATAGACAAGTTGAGCACCATTTATTCGCACACATTAGCCATGTTCACTACAAAAACATCGCTAAAATTGTTAAGGAAACGGCGCACGAATTTAGCTTACCCTACAATCAATATAATTCAATATGGACTGCGATTTCTGAACACTATCAGCAATTAAAGGAACTCGGTAGAAGACCAACCTTGGCCTAATCTTTTTTTATTCAAATTAAAAAAAAACCACCTACAATATGAATCAACTTTCAGACAGAGTTTTAGGAATGTCCACGTCTGCCACATTAGCTATGGCGGCAAAAACGAGAGAACTAAAAGCTGAAGGCAAAGACATTATCGGACTGAGTCTTGGCGAGCCAGATTTTAATACGCCAGACTTCATTAAGGATGCAGCCAAAAAAGCAATTGACGATAATTACAGCACCTATTCTCCTGTCGATGGTTATGTGGAATTGAAAAACGCAATAATCACAAAGTTCGAACGTGATAATCGTTTATCGTATAAACCTTCTCAAATTGTCGTCTCGACTGGGGCGAAGCAATCCCTTGCGAATATAGCTGCCGTCCTTTTGAATAAAGGCGACGAAGTTATACTACCTTGTCCATATTGGGTAAGCTACAGTGATATTGTGAAGTTGAACGAAGGTGTCCCGGTTGAAGTTCAGACGTCTATTGAAAATGATTTCAAGTTGACAGCGTCTCAACTTGAAGCTGCCATCACGCCAAAAACCAAAATGATTTGGTATAGTTCGCCTTGTAATCCAAGTGGTTCTGTATATAGTAAAGAAGAATTGAGAGCCTTGGCTGATGTACTTCAAAAACACCCAAATATTATAGTCGTTTCGGACGAAATCTATGAGCATATCAACTTCGTTGGTGACCACGCTAGTATGGCACAGTTCGAAGATATGTTTGAAAGAACTGTAACGGTCAATGGTGTTTCTAAAGCTTTTGCAATGACAGGTTGGAGAATCGGTTATATTGGCGCACCAGAGTACATCGCACGTGCATGTACAAAAATGCAAGGACAGATTACCAGTGGCGCCAACAGCATTGCACAACGTGCCACCATCACAGCCTTGACTGAATCGCCAGAGCGCATTCAATTTATGGTGAAGGAATTCAAAAAACGACGAGATTTGATTGTTGAGTTATTAAACCAAATTCCGACCTTCAAGAATAATATGCCTGAAGGTGCTTTTTATATTTTCCCTGATGTCTCACATTACTTTGGAAAAACGTTGAGAGGACAGCTCATCAACAATGCAGATGATTTTTCGATGTATTTGTTACAGGAAGCATTGGTCGCTACTGTAACTGGTGATGCCTTCGGCAACCCGAACTGCATTCGACTGTCTTATGCGGCTTCCCAGGAACAGATTGTGGAAGCAGTACGGCGAATAAAAGAATCCTTGAACTAACATAGGAAAGCCGCTAAAATTAGCGGCTTTTTTTATTTAATAGATTACGATCGATAGTATAATGATGGTAATTGCACAAAAAAGAATTAATTGTTTGGTTAATAGACGTCGCTCTTCTTTTTGGAGACGATTTCGAATATTACTTAAAACATCTGGTGATGTTTCAGGAAAATCAAATTGAGCGTTATCCACATCGCCATAACCACCCAAAGTTTTTTTGAACCTTTTAGTTTTATCGAGCATGATATTTTTGTTACTCTTTAAACTACTAAACATGTACTCACCTACTGGCATCGGTATGTTTTTATTAAATTAATATAATGAATATTATAATGATGAATAATAAACTAAATAAGATCAAACGCCTTATCATCAACTGTCTTCTTTCCTTTTGCAATCGGTCTCTTATAGCTGTCAAACTTCAGATGTTACTTCTGGAAAAATCGAATTCCAATTTTTCTCCATTGCCATAACCACCCAGTTTATCTTTATTAAATTGAGTTCGCTTTCCTCTTCTATCGTTGTTTTCAATGATGTGAGCATCGCCATCATTGCGCCTTCCCCTCCCATAATTTCTAAAATTTAAAAAAGAATTAATTTTAATTTTGAGGTAGATGATGCCTGTTCAATACATACTATTGAATTTCATCATTTAAAAAAATAAAAGATAAATTTTGAGATCAACTCAAGAACCATCAGTTAAAGGTTCGATAAAAATCTGCTTTGACTATTTGTAGTAAAATTGAAAGAAATGTTACAATTAACGATTTCTCCAAAAGAAAGGTGTCAACAAAATCAAAACCGTAAAAAGTTCCAAACGACCAATTAACATTAAAAAAGAAGACCACCACTGCGCCAAAGGAGGCAAAGCAGCATAATTATTCACTGGTCCAAAATTTCCTAGAGCAGGACCAATATTTCCTAAACTAGAAGCCGAGAGACCAATGGCCGATTGGAAGTCAATTTCAAACATCGAAAACACCAATGCACCAACTATAAAAGATAACATATACAAAATGAAAAAACCTAGGATGTTAAAAACAATATCTCCAGAAACGGCTTTCATATTATAACGGACAGGAAGTATTGCGTTTGGATGAAGAGCTCGTTTAAATTCTAAAAATCCATTCTTTATCAAAATCAGATGCCTCATAACCTTTACACCTCCAGCAGTACTTCCTGCAGAGCCTCCTAAAAACATAATCCCGAAAAAGAAGACCACCAAAAATGGCGTCCACAAGGTATAATCAGCAGAAATAAAACCTGTCGTCGTTATGACTGTTAAAACTTGAAACAAGCCATGTCTAAATGAAGCTTCAGCCTTCCCCCAAACCTGCGGATGATCAATCGTTGAGGCCGCAAAGTCTGCTCTGAAATAGACAATTAAAGCGACAATAACCGTAAATGTGGCAATAAATCGGAAATACCATTGCAATTCCTCATCGCCTAATGCACGCTGAACTTTCCCCTTAAAAGCGTAATAACTCAAAACAAAATTAGTCCCAGCTAAAAACATAAACGCTATTATAATATATTGAATTATCGGCTGATCGTTCCAATAAGCTACACTGGCATTTTTAGTAGAAAAACCTCCAGTAGATAAAGTACTCATTGAATGATTAATGGCATCGAAAAAAGACATTCCTGCTGCTTTTAACAAGATGGTTTCAGCAACAGTATATCCAAAATAAATCAACCATAATCGTTTAGCAGTGTCGGTGATTCTTGGATGTAATTTATCAGAACTCGGTCCAGGTGCTTCTGCACTGAAGAGCTGCATGCCTCCTATTCCCAACAACGGTAATATGGCTATGGCCAAAACGATAATTCCCATACCACCGATCCAATGCGTTGTACTTCTCCAAAACAGGACGCCGTAAGGAACGATTTCTATATCATTCAAAATAGTGGCTCCTGTAGTTGTGTAACCAGACATGGTTTCAAAAAAAGCACTCGTATAGGTCGGAATAACATTTGTTACCAGGTATGGCACAGCTCCAGATGCGGCCATTACTATCCAACCAAAGGCTACAACAATATAACCTTCTCGTTTATTCATGACCTTGCTATGTTGTTTGGTCATAAACATTAAAACCACACCTACGATCAACACGGACAATCCGGAAAGGAACAGCTCTAACGTGACACCATCTTGATACAGAAGGCTGACCAATGCCGACAATAGCATAAAACCACCATTGAACAATAGCAGTAATCCAAAAAAATGAAATATGATTTTATAGTTGAATTTGGCCATTTTCTAAAAGAAAAACTTTTCGACTTCAGTAATCGATCTTGGCAAACAACATACAACAACGCGATCGCCTGCCTCAATTTTAAAATTTCCCAATGGAATCATACCATTACCATTTCGGATAACGCCGCCAATAATCGCCGATCGTGGAAAGGATAAATCTTTAATCTGCTTGTTCGTTATTTTTGATTTTTGCTTCACTTCAAACTCCAACAACTCTGCGTTCATGTTGTTTAATTTGGTCATGGCAACCACTTCACCTTTCCGAATGTATCGGAAAATATTGTTAGCTGCCAAAAGTTTTTTATTGATTAGGGTATCAATCCCAATCGATTGTGAAAGTTGATAGTAATCCATATTCTCAACCAATGCAATCGTTTTTTTGACACCTTTTGATTTGGCAACCAAACAGGACATAATATTTGTTTCTGAATTTCCTGTGACGGCAATAAAAGCATCCATATTACTGATGTTTTCTTCTTCCAGCAATTCCGCATTGCGCCCATCACCATTGATAACCAAAGCATTTGGCAACTCATCAGCCAACTCAAAAGCAGTTTCTTTATTGCTTTCCACCAATTTGACCCTGAATTTACTTTGGCATAAATCTTTTGCAGTTTTCAGTCCGATTTTACTACCACCAAGAATCATAATATTTTTGATATCTATTTTGACTCTTCCAGATAGTTCAAACAATTCTTCATCTCCACCTTTCGAGGTGATAAAAACTACTTTATCACCTTCCTTAAACTGGGTATCACCACGAGGAATGATGGTATATTGCGTTCCAAAACGCTGAATGGCAATGGGTACAAAATGAAGTTCAGGAAAGGTGTTTGCGGCTTCCTTAACTGTTTTATCAACAAAAGTTGCCGTTCTTGACAAGCGCAAGCTTAACATTGTGAGCGCACCTTCTTCAAACTCATAATTATCATTAAAACCATATTGATTTAATAATAATTCGATCTCTGAAGCAGCTAAAGCCTCTGGGGAAATCAATTCATCAATTCCAAATTTGGAGAACCCTACAATTTCCTTGTTATCAATGAATTCTGTGTTGGAAATTCTTGCAATGGTACGTCTTGCTCCAAGTTGCTTCGCTAGTACGCATGCTGTAATGTTGGTCGTTTCAGATGACGTGACTGCAATAAATAAATCAGAACTTTCAATTTTGGCATCATGAAGAACTGCAATTGATGTAGCATCTCCCTTTATGACTCTAATATCGAGGTGATCTATGGCATAAACTAAACTTTCCTTTTTAGTATCAAGTAAGGTAATTTCTTGTGATTCGAAAGAGAGTAATTTTGCTAAATGGAATCCAACTTCACCTGCACCAGCAATGATAATTTTCATGGGTATGACATTTCAAAAAAACAGACAAATATACGATATTTTGAATGAGCGATTAGGAAAAGAGAAAAGAACATATAGAATACAAAAGAGATGCAAGAGCCAAGAATTATGACTTAAAATTGTTTTACTACACTACCAAAGTCCAATGTCTAACAGTAAAGCGTTCTTACATCTAGCAGTGAAGCGGTCTCACGTCTTTTATCCCTCGTTTGATTTGAAAACAATTCCTTTATTCTATCTTTGTCAAAAATTTAAGAATGTCCGAAAATGTAACCCCTTACAAGGATAGTGATTTAAATAAAAAACAGCAAGTCACTAAAATGTTCGATACGATATCGAAAGAATATGATGGACTTAATCGTGTGATATCATTTGGTATTGATGTAAAATGGCGAAAAATGGTTGTTGATATTGTGGCACAGCACAACCCACAAAATATTTTGGACATTGCTACAGGTACTGGAGATTTGGCAATCAGCCTTTCAAAAACCAGCGCAACTGATATAATTGGTCTTGACATCAGTGAAGGAATGCTCGATGTTGGTAGAGAAAAAATTTCACAAAAGAATTTGAGCTCCAAAATCAAAATGATCGTTGGCGATTCTGAAAATCTACCTTTTGAGGATAATACATTCGATGCTATAACCGTTGCTTTTGGGGTTCGTAATTTCGAAACTTTAGAAAAAGGTCTAGCCGAAATATATAGAGTCCTCAAACCAAACGGTGTTTTTGTGATTTTAGAAACTTCCGTACCCACAAAAAGTGTTTACAAAACAGGCTATTCTTTTTATACCAAATATATTTTGCCTACTATTGGAAAAGTTTTCTCCAAGGATCAATCGGCTTATGCGTATTTGTGCGAATCAGCATCGAAATTCCCATATGGAGAAGCCTTAAACAATATTTTGAGACAAATTGGGTTTAATAATGTCAAGGACTTGCCTCAAACCTTTGGTGTGGCAACAATTTATAAAGCATCCAAATAATTTATGAAGAACATCATCATCGTTTTATTGTTCGTTTTTGCAGGTCATTCTGCTCATGCACAATTATTTAGTAAAGAAAAAATTTTGAATGACGCCAATGGTGGCAAAGGAACAATGGACAAAAATCTGTTGAATTGGGGTTATTTTTTCGGTCTGAATAGTTATGATTTTAAATTCGAATACGAACAGGATCAAAAAGACATTTTAGTTGAAGACAATTTGGGCTTTAATGTCGGTTTGGTGGGCGATTTGAGAATCAATGACTATTTTAACTTGCGTTTTGAGCCAGGTTTATACATTACTCAAAGAAATCTTCAGTATCATCCTGATGCTTTTGGCACGATGGAATTTACAGATGCTGATTTGTTAAGAGAAGTCAAATCGACCTACATTCATTTGCCTCTACTTTTAAAAGTTTCCACTAAACGAGTCAATAATATTAAGCCGTTTATTCTCGGAGGTTTTTCAACAGCACTCAATCTTTCCAGTAACGAAGAAAATCCAGATGACAATGCTGCTGGGCAGTTTAGAACGAAAAAAAATATGCTTTTTTATGAGTTAGGCTTTGGAATCGATTTCTATCTCTTCTATTTTAAATTCACGCCGTCCATACGTGGTGTTTTTGCCTTAAATGATGAAATTGTACGAGATGTCGACCCTAATAGTCCATGGACTTCCAATGTGACCACTATGAAGACACGTGGCGTTTTTGTGAATTTTACGTTTCAATAGACGTGAGTTATTTAGTTGTTAGGTGATATGTTGACTTGAATAATTACCGTTGTCCCCTGAACGCCTCCACATAGTGACAACAAACAATCTAACGTCTCCTAAATTCACTCAACAAAATAGCAGTCGCTGTCGCCACATTCAAACTTTCTGTGCTTTTTAGACTTCCAAAGCGAGGAATGCTGATTTTTTGGTCAATCAATGCTTCAATTTTAGAAGAAATGCCATTGGCTTCATTTCCCATGACCAAAATACCGCTTTCTGGCAGACTAGAATTATAGATGTTTTTCCCCTCCATAAAAGCACCAAATTTTGTTCCTTCTGTACTTTTTAAAAACGCTTCCAAATCTAAATAATGTATCGAAACTCTAGTTAGTGAGCCCATAGTTGCTTGCACAACCTTCGGATTATAACAATCCACCGTAGCTTCGCTGCAGACCATATGTTCAATACCAAACCAATCGCAAAGTCTAATAATGGTCCCTAAATTTCCAGGATCACGCACATCATCAAGCGCAAGTATCAATTTGCTTGTTTCCACAGATTTAGGTTCTGGCATTTTGAACAAGCCCAAAACTGTGTTTGGGTTTTTGAGTGTGCTTATCTTTTTTAATTCTGCTTCTTTGATGAGTGTGTGTTGTCGTTCTTCAACTTGAAACTCATTTTTAGTGGCAAACAAATGATGCAATTCAAAGCCGGAATTTAGAAATTCTTCCACTCCCTTTTTTCCTTCAACCAGAAATAATTGATGCTGGTTTCTAAACTTTTTTTGGGATAAACTTGTAATTAGTTTTATTTGGTTCTTTGTAAGCATCAAAATGTATTTACATTTGTTGGTCTTCTGTTTTAAGTGCTATATTGGACTAATTTTTGATTAGCAATACCAATCTTAAAACAGTAATTTTGAAATCATTTAAACAATAACTCCATTGGTGTTGAAACACGCTTTCACAAAAATATCATTAATTACGCTAACTATCGTTTTTTTTACATCTTGTAATACGATAAAACGTGTTAATGAAGATGAGCATCTGCTGACCAAAAACACCATTTATGTTAACGACAAAAAGAACAATGCTGAAATTGTCAACAATTTAATCTATCAGAGACCAAATTCGACGTTGCCGCTGATCAATTTGCCTTTGCGGTTGCACATTTATAATCTAGCACGGCCAAATATCGATTCTATATTGAATGTCAAATATCGGAATCCAGAACATCCAAGAACTTTTCAGAAAAATTTATTGTCTATAAAGCAATATGAAGCGCTCATTCAATCCAAAAGAAACATCAATAGTTGGTTAAAAAACACAGGCGAAGCACCAGTGATAGTCCAAGAAGAAAAAGCGGAAAAGTCAAAAAAATTGTTGCGTCAGTATTATTTTAGCAAAGGTTGGTTTAATGCCGAAACCTCATATACCATTGATAAAACGGACGATCAGAGAGCGTCGGTCGAGTATTTTGTAAATACAGGTGCACCTTATTATTTAGATTCAATCAATGCTGTAATTAGCACGCCGAGTATTGATAGTCTTTACCAGCAAAATTTAAAATCTGGATCTTTGATAAAATCAGGACAGCAATATGACGACACTAATTATGGTGCGGAACGTTCACGACTTTCTGAACAACTACGCAATTTAGGCTATTATCATTTCGGTCAAGATTATATCAATTTTGTAATTGACACGGTTGATACGAACCACAAAGTGAATACGGAGCTGGTCATTCAGAACCGAATTATTCGCAATGTGGATTCAGTGATAAGATCTCCTTTCAAGGTGTATAAAATAAAGGAAGTGAACATTTTTACAGATGATCGATTTGAAAACAAAGATGCAGTCATCACAGATTCATTGACATACAGGAATTACAATCTTTATAGTTATGGCAAGTTAAAATATCGACCTAAAGCCTTGACAGATGCTGTTTTCATATCAAAAGATAGACTTTTTAAAGATCTTGACAGAACTCGCACCTATAAATATTTAAGCGAGCTCAAAATCTTCAAATATCCGAATATTGAGTATGTGGAAAATGTCAATGACACCACGCTGACCGCTAATATTTACTTGATTCCAAAGAAAAAATTTGGATTGAACTTTACGACGGAAGTCTCACAGAGTAACATTCAAACTATAGGGTTTTCTTTTAGTTCAGGGTTGTTGATTCGCAATGTATTCAAAGGGGCAGAAATTTTTGAAATTTCAGGTTTGGGTTCTATCGGTGCATCAAAGGATAATAGGAATCCGGATGATCCCTTTTTTGATATCAACGAGGTTGGAGCAACCATGAAACTGACCATCCCACGAATTTTCTTTCCAATTAAGTCCGACAAGATTATTCCTAAATTTATGTCGCCAAGCACGCGAATTAGTGCTACAGCGACAAGTCAACGTAATATAGGTCTAGACAAGCAATCCTTTACAGGTGGTTTAAGTTACAATTGGTATCCTTCAAGAAAAGTGACTAACACATTGGATCTGTTCAGTGTTCAATATGTCAAAAACCTAAATACGGACAACTATTTTCAGGTGTATCAAAACTCCTTGACGCGCTTGAGCAATATTGCCAGAAACATCGATTATATAAGTAATACGCAAACTCTCGACTATCCTGATCAGGCAAACCTGTTTATTAGTGACGTGCTCTCCCAAAATACAATCCTCGTTCCTGCTGATGAAGATTATATAAATGTAAACAGCATTTCAGAAAGAAAAGACCGCTTAACAGAAAACAACCTTATATTTTCTTCAAGTTTTAATTATATAAAAAGCTGGAGAGAAAGTCTCTTTGATAATGATTTTTCGACGATTCGCTTTAGAGGAGAATTAGCTGGAAATATGCTTGCAAACATCGCTAGTATTGCTGGCATGCAAAAGAATGACAATGATCGTTACGAAGTGTTTGGCGTCGCATTCTCCCAATATGTCAAAGGCGAAATTGATTTCGTGAAATATTGGGATCTTGGGCGTAAAAACGTATTTGCCATACACAGTTATGCTGGTATTGCGGTGCCTTATGGCAATTCAGATAATATTCCATTTGCAAAGAGCTTTTTTGCGGGTGGTCCCAATGACAATAGAGCTTGGACAGCTTACAACCTTGGGCCTGGAAGCTCACAATCGATTAACGAATTCAACGAAGCCAATTTAAAGCTTCATTTTAGTGCTGAACAGCGTTTCAATATTTTTGGAAGTTTCTATGGCGCCTTTTTCGCTGATGCAGGAAACATCTGGAATGTATTGGATGACACCCAAGATGATGCCGCTACTTTTGACGGATTAAGTTCTTTAAAAGATATAGCACTTGGTACAGGTATTGGTTTTCGCTATGATTTTAGCTTTTTCGTCATTCGATTTGATATTGGTTTCAAAACTTACGATCCAGCCTACGAACAAGGAAATCGTTGGTTTAAAGACTATAATTTCAATAATGCGGTTTATAACATAGGTATTAATTATCCATTCTAATTTTTTCTTTTAAAAGCATTAGACAAAGTATTAGCATAAAATCCGTTGGTTTAAAGCTGTTCGTTTCGCTATAATTTCATTATTTTTGAATGACAAAATTCTAACTAAAAACATATCATACATGAGTCATCATATAAAAGCAGGAGTTGCAACAGGAAAAGAAGTTCAGGACATCTTTAAACTTGCCAAAGAGAAAAATTTTGCCCTTCCAGCCGTTAATGTCATCGGTTCCAATACAATCAACGCTGTACTGGAAACGGCGAAAGCATTAAATGCGCCAGTGATTATTCAATTTTCGAATGGTGGAGCAATTTTTAATGCAGGAAAAGGATTGAGCAATGAAAACCAAAAAGCAGCCATTGCAGGCGGTGTTGCGGGTGCAAAGCATGTTCATTTAATGGCGGAAGCATACGGAGTACCAGTAATTCTACATACAGACCATTGCGCTAAAAAATTGTTGCCTTGGATTGATGGTTTGTTGGAAGCTAGCGAGAAGCATTTCGCCGAAACAGGGAAACCGTTGTATAGTTCACACATGATAGACTTGTCAGAAGAACCAATTGAGGAAAACATCGAAATCTGCAAGGAATACTTGAAGCGTATGAGCAAAATGGGAATGACCCTCGAAATTGAGTTGGGTATTACTGGTGGTGAAGAAGATGGTGTAGACAATACCGATGTGGACGATTCAAAACTATACACACAACCAGAAGAAGTTGCCTACGCATACGAAGAATTAAGTAAAGTGAGTGATCAATTTACAATTGCGGCAGCTTTTGGAAACGTACATGGTGTTTACAAACCAGGAAATGTGAAGCTAACACCAAAAATCCTGAAAAACTCACAGGATTATGTTTCTAAAAAATTTGGTGTTGAACACAATCATATTGATTTTGTTTTCCATGGCGGTTCTGGATCTACGGTTGAAGAAATTCGAGAAGGTATCAGCTATGGCGTGATCAAAATGAATATTGATACAGATATGCAATATGCATTTATGAGCGGAGTACGCGATTATTATGACGAACATTCAGAATATCTGAAAAGTCAGATTGGTAATCCTGATGGAGATGATTCTCCAAATAAAAAATACTATGACCCAAGGGTTTGGCTACGTAAAGGAGAGGATGCATTTGTAACTCGTTTAAAAAAGGCATTTGAAGACCTTAATAATGTAAATACTTTATAACTTTGCATCACTAAACTAACTTTCGATTTCGATTTTTTAAATTTTCAAAAATCGTAAATCGCAAATCTAAAATCGCACATCTACATGTCTTGGTTTAAAAGAAAAACGAAAGGAATTACAACGACTACTGAAGAGAAAAAAGACACACCAAAAGGTCTGTGGTACAAATCTCCAACTGGTAAGATAATTGATACCGAAGAGCTCGAAAAAAACTTTTTTGTAAGTCCAGAAGATGGATATCACGTGCGAATCGGAAGCCGCGAATATTTTCAAATTTTGTTTGACGATAACAAGTTCAAAGAGTTGGATGAGAATTTAGACTCCAAAGACCCGTTAAAATTTGAAGACACAAAAAAATATCCGGACCGCCTAAAAGCTGCACAGGAAAAAACCAATTTAAAGGATGCTGTCCGTTGTGCTGTTGGTAAATCCAATGAAAAGGATTTGGTGATTGCCTGTATGGACTTCGCTTTTATTGGAGGTTCGATGGGATCGGTCGTTGGTGAAAAAATTGCACGTGCTGGAGATTACGCCCTTAAAAAGAAAATACCATTTATGATCATCTCAAAATCGGGAGGCGCTCGTATGCAAGAAGCTGCATTATCATTGATGCAATTGGCCAAAACGTCTGCAAAATTAGCGCAATTGGCAGATGCTGGAATTCCGTATATTTCGCTGTGTACAGATCCAACTACTGGTGGTACCACTGCGTCTTTTGCTATGTTAGGTGACATCAATATCAGTGAACCTGGAGCATTAATTGGCTTCGCAGGTCCACGCGTGGTAAGAGACACTACTGGACAGGAATTGCCTGAAGATTTTCAAACCGCCGAATTTTTATTAGAACATGGCTTTTTGGATTTTATCACGGAACGTAAAGATCTGAAGAGTAAGGTGAATCTTTATATTGATTTGATTACCAATCAGCCCTTACGGGTTTAAAACCATTAGATCAATCAATTCCTATCACAGAATTTTGAATAGATTTCCCGTTAAAATAATACCGTTCGTCGACGGTATTTTTTATTTGTAATATTTTTTCTCAAAAACATTACGGGAAAACCGTAAATTCTTAATTTTTTTAAGTTTTTATTAGGATTTTTACATTTTACATTTTACATTTAGTTTATTATTAATCAATTAAATATAATAAATTATGAAAAAACTTATTTTAACTGTTATAGCTGTTGCAGGTATTGCTTTACATCATCAGCACAATGTGATGCTCAATCCACTTTGATTACTACCGATTGTGGCTCTACTTGTCTATCAGTCGAAATACCACTAACAGGCATTCCATCTGTTGACACTAACAATTGGATAGCTTCAGAAGGAACAATGAGAAGAAAGCCTACAATAAGAGAAGCCCTTATGTTCTCCTACTCATTCACGGAATGTTAAGAGATATGAAAAAAATAATCGTATTTATTGTTTTTACAATTGCATATTCAGGTATTTCACAAACCATAGCCGATAAGAAACCCAACTTTTGGGCATCATATCGATTTGATTATAAAAAATTTGAAACATCTGAATCAGCATTGAGTGAAAATACTATATTGATTGTTAACAATCAAGGTTCATTATTTACTTTTGAAGCGATGATGAACCTTGATAAAATTCAGCAGGACAGAAAACTCACACTGGAGGATGCCTTTCTCTATAAATCGCCATTTTATTATGTGATAAAGAGTGATGGCACTTCAACAACCCATTATGAGGAAATTGGAAATGACTGGTATCAATTTCAGGAAAAGCAAATGAGCAATTGGAAATTAATCAATAAAGATACATTGATCAGCGGCTATACCTGTAAAAAGGCTATTATAAATTATACAGGGAGAGAATGGACTGCTTGGTACACTACTAAAATACCTGTATCATTTGGGCCATATAAATTCAATGGGCTTCCAGGATTAATTCTAAATATAAGTGACAGTGAACATATATTCAATTTTACTATAAACGAGATAAAAACAGGTAATTTTATCACAGATTCAAAAGTGGCTAATTATTTTATAAATGATGCGGAAGATCAGGATGAAAAAACATTTGAGCCTATTAAGAGTGAAGAATTTTACGCAATAAGAACTAAATTTAACCAAATGAGTTTAGATGAAAAATTGCGATTTATGAACCGTGGCGGCGATCCTGTTTCAAATTTTGTTGCTACGGATTTAAGTGGCGAGAGAATCAATACAAATAGAAATCCTAAACTTATAAATTTTATTGAACGTTCCGAGAAAAAGTGAACAACTATCAACTTTTAAAGACTATATCTCTAATGGCATTCCTAATTGGGATGCCTTTTTTTGCGATGGCTCAAACATTTGAACTACATGGAACCATAGTTGATTCTCTTAATAAACCTGTAGTCAATGCCGTGATTTTAGCGAGTGATACAGAAGATGAATCGAATATTTTAGCATACAAAAACTCCGATAACAACGGTCATTATAAATTGACTTTAAAAAATGAATTAAAATTGGATAGTATATGGTTTATAATAAAACATTTTTCTTATGAAACCATTCGTTTAAAAATCCCATTCATAAGCAACCATAAAGATTTTAAACTTTACCCAAGGGTTGAACATCTTGATGAGGTTTTTGTTGAATATCAGAAAAAAGTTGAGGTAAAGGGCGATACAATTACCTATAATGTCAACGGCATTCAAGCAGAAAAGGACTATACGATTGAAGATGTTATCAATAGAATACCCGGCGTAACCATTGGCGAAAATGGTCAGATAAAATATAATGACAAGCCCATAAGCCATTTGTATATTAATGGTATAGATCTGCTTGAAGGCAGATACAATATTGCAACTCAAGGTATTCCTGCAGATGCTGTTAAAGAGATTGATGTCATGAAAAATCACAACCATGAACGCATAGACATTGGGAGAACGGAAAGCGACGATGTCGCTTTTAACTTAAAAATCAAGGAGGATGTAAGTTTGTTTTTGGGCAGTGTTAAAGGAGAGGCTGGACTACCACTTACTGAACAATTGGAAGGCACACCAATCTATTTAAATGATAAATTTCAGGATATTGGAAGTGTTAAATCAAATAATAACGGTAAAACATTAAGGAACATTGGTAGCGATTTGACCGTGGGAAACACTCATATCTTTAGTCTTAAGCTTGATGAAGCACCAGTCATTAGCGCCCCTAATATTAATGGTGTGGTTTTATCTGATAAATACTGGCTTGATAATGATTCCTATGCAATTACTAATGATGCCATCCATAAAATAAGTGATACTACACTGGTAAAATGGAACATTAACTACATTAATGAGTTGAGCCAAATTCAAACTAAATCCTCTACTATCTATTTAACCAACAATGACTCTAGCGTTATAGACAACAAAAGTAGAAATCACTTGAGGACACAACGCTTTCAAGCTGGAATAAACCAAGAAATCAATAAACGTAATTTCTATTTGAAAAATATTACAAATTACAAGTATGTAAATAATACAGGAATAGAGCGTATCCTACTCAATGATAATGACATTGAATCAAATTATCAACATAGTGATTTTCAGATAAGCAACAGTACGATTGTCAAAACTTTAATAAGGAAGGATAACATCATTCAAGGAGGATTGATTACGCAGTATGAACAAAATTCTGAAAACTTAAGTGTTTTGCCGCCAGTTTTTGAATCCGTGTTTGATGAGAATTCGATGAACGAAGCTACAGTTCAAAATGTCTATGTCAAAAAATTTAATGTTGCGGGGTATACCGACTTTGCTTTTAAATGGCTGAATTTAAACTGGAATGCCAATCAGAGTGTAGGATATAATAGTTTTAAATTTGTAAGTGATCTCGAACAGGTTCCAGAATTTACAGAACAGAATTTTCCTTTCTCCAGTGAATTTGACTTTAATAAATTATCCTCATCCTCAAAAATAAACTCAAAAATCAATGTGGGCAGGATTAGTTTTTCTTGGGGGCTATCAGCAGATTTTATCAGCTTGAATACAGAAGAGAAAAATGATTTAAGTTTATCCAAAAGCAATTCATATCTATTCATTCAACCCTACGTTTCCTTTAAACACAAGATTAACTCGAAATGGCGTCTAGGTTCAAGTTACTTTCAAAACACCGCAATTTCCGACTTTAATCAACTTTACACCCCTGTGGTTTTAACGAGTTTTAGTACGTTGGTTCAAAACCCAAATGTTGTCAATAGAACTAGAACAAAATCAATAGTTCCATATTTAAATTACACGAATATTCTAAAGAGCATTTTTGTTAATTTAAGAGGTCAATGGAACGAAACTAAATCAGATGTGACATTTTCAAATCTTTTAAGTAATGAAGGATTTATAACGACAGAAGTAGTTGAAAGACCTAATTCCACAACTAATTATGGTTTATCTATAAATATCACAAAAAGCTTTTTAGGCTCTTTCAATTCCGAATTATCATATTCTTATAATTATACTGAAACAGAACTGCTTTTTAACAACCAAATTATTGATGCCATTAACCGAAGGCATAATATTGATTTTGGGCTAACTTGGGATCACAGAACTTGGTTTACGATTGAATATGAAGCTAAATTAAATTTTGGAAAATCCCAAACCACACTCAATCAGGTTGAGAATTCAACTCTTTTTCAAACTGCGAATATAGATTTCTATACTAGTTCAAAAACACGTCTCCATGTTGGAGTTGAATCTTCGAGAGCTGAAACTTCAGGAAGTGATGCAAACAATAACACATTATTTAATATGTCATTTTTTTATAAACCTTCCAAAAAGCTGTTTTTTAAGGCTTCTTTACTTAATATTTTTGATACACCTTTTTTTTCTACGACCAACGGTAGCTCTAATTTTATAAACTCTTATCAATTCTCATTGCGACCAAGACAATTTACAATAGGCTTTAACTATTCATTATGATCCATTTTACATGCACGGATTTAATAGATAGAATAAATCCTGATCATCTATCAACCTTTGTGGATTAGAAAAATTATTGAGCATAAACAATAACCCTGATGCAAGCTCACGAGGAACAAATTGGAAAATACCTTTAAAAATTTTAGACAAGCCTCGGGGGAATTAAATACTCAAAGCTTTCTTCATTTTTTATGGACCTTATTGCTCATATTCTTTCCTTAACTTGAGATGCTCTATATTTGATTAAACATTTAATACATAAAAATCCATCCATAACATAAAATATCAAAAATTAACGCTGAAAGCCAAACTTTAGATTTGCTTTTTTCTTACTTCCCATTTTCCTTAACTCATAACTGAAAGCGCACTATCATACTACTTTTGCAACATAAAACTTTTAATTTTATCTGCATGTTTTTAACAAAGAAATATTACATATAATCTCCTTGTAAATCTCTAAAAAACACTATATTTGCACCTTGATTCGAAAATCGAGTCGTACATAACAATCATTTACAATAATATTAGCATGTATTTAGATCAAAAAGAAAAAGAAGCCATCTTTGAGAAACACGGTAAAGATGCAAAAAACACAGGTTCTGCAGAAGGGCAAATTGCTCTATTCACTTACAGAATTAACCATTTAACTGAACATTTAAAGAAAAATCGTAAAGATTTTAATACAGAACGTTCATTGGTAAAGTTGGTAGGTAAAAGAAGGTCATTACTTGATTACTTGACCAAAAAAGATGTCTTAAGATATCGTGCCATCGTTAAAGAATTAGGATTAAGAAAATAATTGTTCAGAAGACCACGCCTACAAGCGTGGTTTTTTGTTATATAGTAAACTCAAGCATAAGAGTCTAAAATTATTGCAAATAAGAAGCTAGATCCCGAATCGGGACTAACGGTTTTTCATTGGTCACACACAACAACTACACTACAACAACACAACGACCATTGTTTAATTAGAATTAAAAAATTTATGATTCCAAAAGTATTTAAAGAGGTCATAGACCTTGGTGATGGACGTACAATCTCCATCGAAACCGGAAAATTGGCAAAACAAGCCCATGGTTCGGTTGTTGTCCAATCTGGAAAATGTATGTTATTATGTACCGTTGTTTCCAACTACAAACAAAGCGACGTTGACTTCTTACCGTTGACCGTTGATTACAGAGAAAAATTTGCCGCATCAGGTCGTTATCCAGGTGGATTCTTCAAAAGAGAAGCTAGACCAAGTGATGGTGAAGTTTTAACCATGCGTTTGGTGGATCGTGTATTGCGTCCGTTATTCCCTAAAGATTACCATGCAGAAACGCAAGTGATGATTCAATTGATGTCTCATGACGATGATGTGATGCCAGATGCAATGGCTGGATTGGCTGCTTCGGCTGCGATTCAGTTATCAGATTTTCCTTTTGAATGTCCAATCTCTGAAGCTAGAGTTGGTCGTATCAATGGCGAATTTATCATCAACCCAACAAGAGCACAATTATTAGAATCAGATATTGATATGATGATTGGTGCTTCTGCTGATTCTGTGATGATGGTTGAAGGTGAAATGCACGAGATTTCTGAAGAAGAAATGGCAGACGCGATTAAATTTGCACATGAAGCCATAAAAGTACAGTGTGCTGCACAAGTAAAATTGGCTGAAGCTTTTGGTAAGAAAGAAGTTCGTGAGTACGAAGGAGAACGTGAAGATGCTGATTTAGCAAAGAAAATTCATGATATGGCTTATGACAAAGTCTACTCAATTGCACAGGCAGGTTCTGCAAAACATGAACGCAGTGCTGCTTTTGACACTATAAAAGAGGAAATTAAAGCCACATTTTCAGAAGAAGAATTGGCTGATTATGGAGGCATGGTTTCTAAATATTACTATAAAGCTGAGAAAGCTGCCGTTAGGGATTTAACCTTAAATGAAGGATTACGTTTGGATGGTCGTAAAACGGATGAAATTAGACCTATTTGGTGTGAAGTTGATTACTTACCATCAACGCATGGTTCTGCAATTTTTACACGTGGAGAAACTCAAGCATTGGCAACAGTAACTCTAGGAACTTCAAGAGAAGCGAACCAAATAGATATGCCATCTTTTGAAGGTGAAGAGCGTTTCTATTTACATTATAACTTCCCTCCTTTCTCAACAGGTGAAGCAAGACCCATCCGTGGCACATCTCGTAGAGAAGTTGGTCATGGTAACTTGGCGCAACGTGCTTTAAAAAATATGGTACCTGATGAGTGCCCTTACACAGTACGAGTTGTATCGGAAGTATTGGAATCTAACGGTTCTTCTTCTATGGCAACTGTATGTGCAGGAACAATGGCACTTATGGATGCTGGAGTACAATTGAAAAAACCAGTCTCTGGTATTGCTATGGGATTGATTTCTGATGCTGAATCTGGAAAATATGCTGTATTGTCTGATATTCTAGGTGACGAAGATCACTTGGGTGATATGGACTTTAAAGTAACTGGTACTGCAGACGGTATCACAGCTTGCCAAATGGATATCAAAGTCAAAGGTTTGGCTTATGAAATTCTGGTGAATGCTTTGAAACAGGCAAGAGCTGGTCGACTTCATATGCTTGAAAAATTGGTTGAAACAATTGCTCAGCCAAATGCTGATGTGAAGGCTCACGCTCCAAAAATGATTACACGAGTGATTCCTAACGAATTTATCGGAGCCTTAATCGGTCCTGGTGGAAAAGTAATTCAGGAATTACAAAAAGCTACCAAAACAACTATCGTTATCAACGAAGACCCAATTACAGAGGAAGGTATCGTTGAAATTTTAGGTACAAACCAAGAAGGTATCGATGCGGTCTTGACTAAAATCGATTCGCTATTGTTCAAACCGACTGTTGGTGAAGCTTACGAAGTCAAAGTGATAAAAATGCTTGATTTTGGTGCTGTTGTAGAATATTTGGATGCTCCAGGAAACGAGACTTTATTGCACGTAAGTGAATTGGCTTGGGAACGTACAGAAAATGTTACTGACGTTGTCAACATGGGAGATGTTTTCAAAGTGAAATATTTTGGAGTTGATCCAAAAACTCGCAAAGAAAAGGTATCTCGCAAGGCCTTGTTGGATAAACCAGAAGGTTATGTTGCAAGACCACCAAGAGACTCTAGTCGTGATAGCCGAAGTGGTGGACGCGATAATCGTGGATCGCGTGACAATCGTGGTTCTCGAGATAATCGTGGACGTGATGATCGCAGAGATGACAGAAAACCAAGAGAAGACAGAAAGGACGACTAATTTTCCTTAAATCTATAAGTAAGAGCCTCGTAATATTTGATTACGAGGCTCTTCTCATTTATTACAATATGACTACAGCATCAATTTCCGACAACTTGTCATATCAATCACCACATTCTATGTTCTGAAATCACAATATATCAATTACTTACCTTGATAATTGTCATACTCGCAAAAATATTCCTTATGAACGCTCACATTACGATTTCGAAAAATTTGTTTTGAAATATAGGTTTCTCGCATAGTCCTTGCACATATAACATCAATTATCTATTCATATATACATCATTAAACAGAACCAACAATGAAAATATTAGTTATTGGAGCGGGAAACATGGGATTGACCTATGCTGAAGGAATGCTAAAATCCTCATTAATAGGCAAGCATAAAATTAGAGTGTACGACACCGATCCAAAGAAGATTTCAAGTTTAAAAGAAGACGGACATTTCAATGTATTTGACAATTTGGAGGACTGTCTCCCAACATCCAATTTGGTTTTTTTAGCAGTGAAACCGTACCATACGGATGATTTATTCAGCACCATGAAACCATTGATTAATAACGAACAGATATTTGTTTCGCTTATGGCTGGTGTTTCGATTAATTCAATTCAAGAAGGTTTAGGAATTACAAAAGTGATCCGTACGATGCCTAATTTACCTGCAAAGGTCGGTAAAGGTGTCACCTCATTTACAGAGTCAGAACAAGTTTCAAAAATCGAGCTTATAACCGTTAGAAACTTATTGGATACAACAGGTGCTTCTATTCACGTAGACACCGAAATGTTCATTGATGCCTCTACAGGTATTTCGGGTAGCGGTCCTGCCTATGTATTTTACTTTATGCAATCGATGTTGGAAGCGGCCTTAAAAATGGGCTTTTCAGAATATGATTCAAAAGTTTTGGTCAGCAATACTTTTGAAGGCGCTGTGGAATTATTCAATCAATCGGACATCTCCCCACAAAGTTGGATTAACCGAGTGGCCTCCAAAGGTGGCACTACACAAGCAGCAATCGATTCCATGGACGACAATAATGTCAAACAACTTATCCAAGACGCTGCTTATGCAGCTTTCGACCGAGCAGTTGAACTAGGAGAAAAATAAAACAGAACCAATAACTATTATGAGTGATATTAAAAGAGTGGTTGTAAAGGTCGGCACGAATGTGTTGACGAATAAAGACAACAGAATTTTAAATCCAATCCTAAATGAACTGGTACGACAAATCGCGGTCTTGTATGAGCGTGATATCATGGTGGTGCTAGTTTCTTCAGGGTCCGCAATTGCGGGAAAGGAAATCTTGGGAAAGACCAAAATAAAGGAAAAATCAATAAGACGACAAGTATATTCGTCGGTGGGACAACCCCGTATGATGAGTCGATATTACAATCTTTTTCACGATTACGGCATGAGATGTGCGCAAGTATTAGCCACTAAAAGAGATTTTGACCCTGGAAAACATCGTGAGAATATGATTAATTGTTACGAAGGTTTACTTTCCGAAGGTATTATCCCAATTGCAAATGAAGACGATGCAGTGTCCTTGACGATGTCGATGTTTTCAGACAACGATGAGTTGGCAAGTTTGGTAGCTGAATTATTGGATGCCGATCGCTTGATTATTTTGTCGGATACGAATGGTTTATACACAGGTCATCCCGATGATGCCGATTCTAAAATCCTGAATGAAGTAAGAGGAGATGCAAATGTTGAGAAATTCGTGAAGGCATCCAACAAAAAAGAAGGTGAAGGCCGAGGTGGAATGGCCTCCAAATTAAGAATTGCGAAACACACCGCAAAAAAAGATATTCCAACATACATCGCCAATGGAAAAGTGGCGAATATCATTATCGATATTATCAATAACAAAGATGTTGGAACAAAATTTATTCATTAAAAAAAATATAAACATGAAAATATTAAATTCAGATATAAAGGATAAAGTTCTCATTTCAATGATATCCATTTTAGATAGAGAGCGTAATAATATCATTATAGAAAACAGAAAAGACCTAGATGCCTTCAGCAAAGATGATCAAGCACTTTACGACCGTTTGGTGATTGATGACGGCAAAATCAGTGGAATGATACAGGCTATCAAAGAAGTAAAAGCACAAGAAAACCCCGTTGGAGTGGTAATTTCCAATATCACTTTAGATAGCGGATTGAAAATCATCAATAAAACAGCTCCATTCGGAACGATTATGATTATTTATGAATCTCGACCAGATGTTACTATCGAAGCTGCCGTACTTGCTTTTAAGGCAAACAACAAAATTTTATTGAAAGGTGGAAAGGAAGCAGTAAATAGTAATATCATCCTTGAAAAATGCTGGCATGAAGCTTTACTGGAAAATGGTCTTTCAACAGATTGGATCAAACTTCTCAACTTAAAACGAGAAGATACACAGGAATTTTTAAAAAATCCACCAGAACCCATAGATTTAATTGTACCAAGAGGTGGTGAACGACTTATCAATTTTGTCAAGCAACACGCCAGCTGTGCTGTTTTAGTGAGTGGTCGTGGTAACAACTTTATGTATGTGGCTGAAGATGCTGATTGGGAAAAAACAATCAAAGTAATTGTGAATGCCAAGACTGATAAAATTTCTGGTTGCAATGCATTGGATAAAGTTTTGATCAACAAAAACATTCCCAACTATGAAGACAAATTAAAGGAGCTTTACACCCTTCTAAAGGAATTAAAAGTTGACACAGTTGTAGATACACCTGTAAGCACTATTCTTTCTGATGCTGAAACTATTTCCAATGATGCAATTTGGTATGAAGAATTCTTGGCCATGAAAATAGTATTGGGAGAAGCAGATTGCATAGATTCTGCAATTACTAATATAAATCATTATTCTGGAGGGCATTCTTCAGTCATTCTGACGGAAGATCCAAATAAGGCCTCACAATTTATGGAACAAGTAGACAATGCCGCTGTGTATCACAATGCCTCTACACGTTTTACAGACGGCGGGCAAATGGGTGTAGGTGCAGAGTTGGCTATAAGTACAGATAAGCTTCATCATAGAGGTCCTTTGGGCCTAAAGCAATTGGTAACAAATAAATACTATGTGTTCGGCGATGGACATATTCGAAAATAAGTAAAGATTCAGTCAATGGATACCCTCGTAATTATGATTACGAGGTTTTTTTGCATTTCGAATTGTGGTCACAAACGTTAAACAGAGTTAAATATTTGCTATTCTCAACATTTTGGTTAAATTATAGGTTATGGTTTATACAGACAAAGAGAAATATTCGGACATTCTAACTAATTCATTAAATTATTTAGAGAACATTGGTTTTGAAAACATCAAAGCAGACGCAGAAGGTTATGAAACACCTAAATCGTATCACAAAAGAGGTAGTGATATCAACATTACACCAGACATCGTAGCCGAAAAAGAAGGCAGAAAGCATTATTTTGAATTAAGTTTAAAATCAGAACAACCAAAACTTTTAAAATCGAAGTGGCTTTTTCTGAATACTTTAAGCAGCATGAATTCGCATCGATTTAAAATCATTACAACTCGTGGGCACTACAAATTCACAAATGAAATGTTAGATGACATCAACCTCAACGACAAGAAACTTATCAAAATTTAATTTTTTTTCAGTTTACTGTAACTTTTATACGACTTTTTACGTATAACTATATGCAATGTAATATTCGCATTAAAAACACAGGAAATTAGATGAGACAACTCAAAATTACGAAGCAAGTTACCAACAGGGAAACGGCTTCGCTAGACAAGTATCTTCAAGAAATTGGAAAAGTTGACCTTATTACCGCAGATGAAGAGGTAGAATTGGCCCAACGTATTAAAGCTGGTGATCAACGTGCTTTGGAAAAATTGACGAAAGCCAATTTACGATTCGTTGTTTCGGTAGCAAAACAATACCAAAATCAAGGTTTGACCTTGCCAGATTTGATCAATGAAGGAAATCTTGGTCTTATTAAGGCTGCACAACGTTTTGATGAAACTCGTGGTTTCAAATTCATTTCGTATGCTGTTTGGTGGATTCGTCAATCGATTCTTCAAGCATTGGCGGAGCAATCTCGTATTGTTCGTTTGCCTCTGAATAAAATTGGCTCAATCAATAAAATCAATAAAACATTCGCTTTCCTTGAGCAAAGTCATGAGCGTCCACCAAGTGCAGAAGAAATTGCAAAAGAGTTGGATATGACGATCAATGACGTGAAGGAATCCATGAAAAATTCTGGACGTCACGTATCGATGGATGCACCTTTAGTTGAAGGAGAAGATTCTAATTTATATGACGTTTTACGTTCTGGTGAATCTCCAAACCCAGATAAAGATCTATTGCATGAATCATTGCGCACAGAGATTGAAAGAGCGTTGGAAACATTGACCCCTCGTGAAGCAGACGTGATTCGTTTGTACTTTGGTCTTGGTGATCAACATCCAATGACTTTGGAAGAAATTGGTGAAACTTTTGACCTTACACGTGAGCGTGTAAGACAGATTAAAGAAAAAGCGATTCGTAGATTGAAACACACTTCAAGAAGTAAAATATTAAAAACATATTTAGGATAGTAATTTGAAAAATTGCGACTAAATAATAGCAACAAACAGTTACAACATAACTGTTCGTTTTTTGATTGATGAAAGAACCCTCGGCTGATTACCGAGGGTTCGTTTTTATATAAAGAGTCTATTCTTCAGCTATTCAGAACAAAGGCTTTAGACCATTTTTTAATTAAAACCTGTTATATTTTGTGGACTGTTAACTGCCGACTAAATTTCCTATCTTTGCAAAAACTTAAAAATTATGTCTACAAAAATTGCGCCTTCCATCCTCGCAGCCGATTTCGCCAATCTTCAACGTGATATTGAGATGGTCAATCAAAGTGAAGCCGATTGGTTTCATATCGATATTATGGACGGTGTTTTCGTTCCCAACATATCATTTGGAATGCCTGTTTTAAAAGCAATTACAAAATATACAAAAAAATATGTGGATGTTCATCTCATGATTGTCGATCCTGATAGATATATCAAAACTTTCGCAGAATTGGGCACCAATAATCTCACAGTTCATTTGGAAGCGTGTACACATTTGCACAGAACTTTGCAAGCCATAAAAGCTGAAGGCATGCAAACAGGTGTTGCCTTAAATCCACATACGAATATCAATCAATTAGAAGATACCATAAATAATATCGATTTAGTTTGTCTTATGAGCGTCAACCCTGGGTTTGGAGGTCAGAGTTTTATCGAAAACACATATTCGAAGGTCAGACAATTGAAAGAACTCATCAATGCAAAAGGCGCTTCGACAAAAATTCAAATTGATGGTGGTGTTACTGACAAGAACGCAAAAGCTTTGATGGAGGCAGGGGCCGACGTGTTAGTCGCTGGAAGTTATGTTTTTGGAAGTCAGAATCCAATTGATACGATTGAAAACTTAAAGAGTCTGGTTAATTAGCCAGACTCTTTAAGTTTTTTAAAGGTTAAATATTAACCTCTCATTTTGTTATCCGCTCCATAGCCATAACTATAACCATAATTATAAGTATACCCGTAAGACCTACTTGCACCAACCCCGTTGATTACATAGGCCATATTTTTTAATCGTCCTGTTTCATGTAGGTTTTTAGAAAAATCCAATAGATTCTTTTCCGTATATTCTGCACGTACCAAATATAAAGTTGCGTCCGCCCATTGCGATATCAGCATTGTATCGGTCACTAAAATCGTAGGAGCTGTATCTACTACGATATAATCAAATTCTTCTTTAGCTTCATTTAGAAGCGACTCAAAACGCCCATTCGTCAATAACTGTGTTGGGTTGGGTGGAATACTTCCGGATAGCAATGTATAATGTTTTGGATACTTTTCAAATCCATTAATCAATGCCAGTCTCCAATTAAAATCGCTCTCATGCAAATAATTGGACAAACCTGGTTCATCCTTATCATGTTCGGTATAGTTATGGATTTGCGGATTTCTTAAATCGGCACCTATCAATAACACTTTTTTATTAAGACTTGCCAGTGCCAAAGATAAATTTAGACCTACATAAGTTTTACCTTCACCTTTAATGGTAGATGTACAATAAATGACTTTTCCTCTATTGGGAGATTTAACCGATAGAATATAGTTGACATTCGAACTTAAAATACGGAATGCTTCTGCCTGTACCGTTCTATCCGTTGGATCTCTAAACACCAGATCTTTATCCTTTATTCTCGGTAATTCGGCCAATACAGGTACATTCGGTACTTTTATTTCGATATCATTTTTGCTTTTGATTTTTGTATCCAATAGAATAGTTGCATATAAAAAAATAAATGGAACTAAAATCCCACCAACCAAAGCAAAAAGATATATACTGCCTGAATTTGGTGATATTGGGTTACCTCCAGATAATGCATATTCAACCACCTTTATTGATGGTTCTGTAATTGCCAAGTTTATGGCAGCTTCTTCGCGTTTCTGCAATAAAAATAAATATAATGTTTCCTTAATAACTCTTTGCCTCTCGATAGAATTAAGCAACTTCTCCTTTCCAGGCAACATGGAAACCTCCGAAACAAATCGGCTTTTTCTTCCCGATAATTGCTTTTTTGTTGCTTCAAGCTGTAATTTTGAAGATGTTAGCGACGCATTCAGATTGTTCTTTAGATCGTCAAGTTTAGAATTAATAATTTGAACTTTTGGGTTATTCTCTCCTCCACTAACAAGTAATCGATCCCGTTCCAGAAGCAAAGTGTTGTACTGTTCTAAGAAGCTATTAACATTTGTGTTTTCAATACCTATATTGGCAGGTAATAACTTTGATTTATCATTTTCAGAATTCAATGATCCCATGAGCATTTCAGATAGAAGAATTTGATTTTCTATGTTGAAAACATTTTGATCCGATTGCGCTCTTAAGCTTAAACCCATTTGGGCATCAGATTCAATATTAATAATATCATTAGATTGTTTAAAAACCTTCTTTTCAGTCTCTATCGAATCCAATTCTTGGGCAAGATACACGAACCGTTCATCTATAAAATCAATTGTTCGCTTTGAAACATCCTGTCTATCTATAATTCCGTCTTGATTGAAAACTGCCACCAACTCATTTAAAATACGTTCAGATTTTTGTTTACTCTCACTTGTGTGGCTAATTTGAAGCAAATCACTTCCCTTTCCAACCAAACTGATATCTATTCTGCTTTTCAACTTTGTCGTGGCGGAAGTTACAGGTATTAGTTTAAGAATGTAGGTTTTACCGATATTCTCCTTTATCCCCGATTTATTTGAAGCCTGGATTTCAAAAGGTAGATTATGCCGAACGGCATAAGAGTTGAAGTCTGTAATCACGACAGGTTTGTCAGACCCAGATTTATAAACCTCAAAGTTCGATTCTTTTACTTCGATCTTGAAAACTTGGCCCTTCTGTATGCTATCGTTTCCGATATTTTTTTTGATCAAGAAAGGAAAACGGTCGATTTCGGTCGTCCTAATGTTCCCTTCTTCATAAAACTCCATTGTAAGGTTCATGTTCTTTACGACCTGCTCGATAATTCGATAGGAGCGTAAAATCTCAACTTCATTTTCCAAGTTGATGTTTGATCTATTGAATACAAATGCTGAAGATGGTAATTCCAATCCTTTTTGTTTGTTAAGAATTTGGATTTTTGCGTTACTCTTATAAATACGAGGCGTATATCTCAAATATAAAAAACCTATTAAAAATGCAACTGCTATACCAATGGCAAACCAAACCCAATACCTCAAATATTTATAAAACTCCTGTTTTATAAGTTCTCCTTGATCTGACTTATTACTTTTCAATGCATTTAATTCCTCTGGCCTCATCGTTATCTTGTTATAATCAGAATTGTACTCAGCAATATAGAAAACACCGAAATAAACGTGCCAACATTTCCAACAAATCCCGCACTCTTCACTTTTGGTTCGTTTGGGCTTACATAGATAACATCGTTAGGTTTCAATTGATAAAATGGACTTATTAGCAGCTCTGCCGAAGTGAGGTCGATATGAGATATTTGTCGAAGACTATCGGTCTCTCTCATTAATAAAACATCTTCACGTTTTCCATTGATTGTCAAATCACCTGCATATCCCAAAGCTTGCAACAGTGTGATGTTCTGTTCGGTAAAATTGAAAGTTCCAGGATTTCTAACCTCTCCCAAAATCGTTACTTTCGCATTTAACACCCTTACATTGACGGTCGGATTGACCAAATGTCCCCCAACTTCCAATTTGGTCTTAATATCTTTTTGCAATTGTAAAATAGTTTTTCCTTTCGTTGACACCTCTCCTATTTCGGGAAAACTAATGGTATTTTCAGGTGTGACTATATAACCCTCCAATTTCATAAGTTCTATCCCACCGCCATTGCCAGCATTTCCAATTGTTCTATTATAAGGAATAGCTACTTCAGGTTCTAAAGTGCCAACAGTAATCTTCAGAATGTCGTTGGGTTGTATTGTAGGTGTTGAGTAATTGATAACTGTATTGTTGTAGGCCTCTGAATCTTGTAAATATAAAATTTCTTTTTTATTGGCGCATGAACTGAAAAGGCAGATGACCACAAGAATACTTAAGATATGTTTCATTTAATAACGCTTAAAATGGGTACAAATATAGCTTCAATTAGAAGATTGACAAAGGTAAGTGGCTTTTTTAAAATGCTCATAGATTTAATGCTGCTCTTTGAAGACTTTAGGCTTTACAAAATTGTGGGACAATCGATTCCAAATGAAGAAAACGGCATATAAAAAAGTGCCAACCGACATCAATAAAATCATCTGTATGTGGATTTCAACTTCTTTCATCATGTAAGCAAAAATCACTATAATCACATTAATTATTACGATACTGATTGTAGTTCGAACGTGTGAATATCCCAATTCCAAAAAACGATGGTGTAAATGATTTCTATCTGCTGCAAAGGGACTTTTTTTATGAATAAAAATACGAACGATAAATATTCGGAGTGTATCAATCAAAGGAAAAAAAACAATTGCGAATGCCAAAACCGGACCCGAATTATGAAACTGTGAACCCGTGTTGCTTTGAGAATGCCCAATAAATCTTACGATAAAAAATGCAATTAAAAATCCAATAATCATCGAACCAGTATCTCCCATGAAAATTTTGGTTCTTCTTGAAAAATTCAATCTCAAAAAAGGCACAAGCGCACCAATGAGTCCTACTGCAATCGTTGCCATGCTTATATCTTTTGTCTTTATAAACACAAATGCGAAGGCTGCACTAGCAAAAAGTGCCAACGATCCAGCCAGACCATCTACACCATCAATTAGATTGTAGGCATTAATAAGCAACAGATATACGAAAAATGTAAAAGCAACCGAAATCCAATACGGCAAAATAGTGATTCCAAAAATTCCCGAAAAACCTAAAATTCTGGTGTCTGTGAATACAATCAACAAACCAGCAGCAAGAATTTGACCGAATAATTTTTTCTTTGGGGATAGGATGAGCAAGTCATCTTTTAAACCCAAAAAAAACAAAATCGTCAAACCACCCAAAAGTAGTAATAAAATCTTGGTGTCCAACAGTGCTCCTGTGGTGGTAATTACCAAAACCAAACTTAAATATATGCTGATGCCACCTAAAGTAGGTGTTTTTACAGAATGTATGCTTCTATCATTCGGTTCATCCATTAAATGTTTCGCCTCTGCAACATTAAAGATCGCAGGAAACGAACTGTATGACATGAAAAATGCGATGACAAAAACGACTGCCAGCCATATTCCTAGATAATCGAGAGGGTTAAAATATTCTAATAATTCTTGTATCATTCGTAATTCTTGATCACACCAATGGATTCATTCTGGTCTTCAATTTTTTGCAAATATATGTTGTAAGGTATCCAATTCCCAAAAAATCTGTTCAAATCCAAAATCTTATAGACTAATTACAAAAATAATTGTTTTTTGACTTCGTTTTCTGATATACCAAACGTTTAATCTTAAATTGTAGCTGATACTTTACTTATTTTTCGATAGCCACTGTGGAATTTTTGATAGATTTTTCAGTCCAACGGTTATTAAAGGAACGCCTACTTTATTTGTTTTTGCCGCTTTATAATCTTCTTTGGTTTTTAAGATCAAATTTTTTAAACTTCGATTGCTTGCCCCGCCCACTCTCATTTTAGTAATGGTCTCTGGCAAATGGTAAAACTTGTAATCAGAGCCTTTAAAGATACGCAAAATAAAGTCATAATCTGCTGCAATTCTGTAATCTAGATTAAAATTGCCGTTGTGTTTATATACATCACTTTTAAGAAATAAGGTCGGATGCGCTGGCATCCAACCCCTCTTCAATAATTTTCTTTTAAAGGGTTGGCTTGTCCAATTTCTTACAACACTTTTAACATTATCAAAGTGAACATAGTGCAAATTCCCATAGACACCATCTACATTTTCTGACTCAAAAGCATACGCAATTTTACTGATGATGGTTTCGTCTGCTAGAAAATCATCGGAATGCACAAAACCTATCACATCGCCGGATGCCTTGTCAATACCCTTGTTTAAAGCATCATAAATGCCTTTATCTTTTTCTGAAACCCAAACAATATTTTTATTTTTTTGAACTTTTGATTTAATCAAATCAACTGTACCATCGTTTGAATTCCCATCTATAATGACGTACTCGATATCATCATGTGTTTGATTCAAGACAGAATCCATACATAACCCCAAAGTCTTGGCACTGTTGTAGGTGGCTGTGATAATGGAGATTTTCATTACGTAATGACTCTTAACCTTACTTCTTTTGCAGGATTCCCTTGGTAAATATAATAAGGTTCCAAAGTTTTGGTAGCCACAGATTTTAAGGAAAGTATTGAATGACTTTTACAGGTAATTCCTAAGGGAACAACAGCCTGTGCGCCAATCCATACTCCATCTTCTAAAGTTATCGGACCTATAATCAAGTCGAATGACGATTTTGAATAATCATGACTTCCACATAAAATCATGGCGCCTTGAGATAAGCAAACATTTTTTCCGATAGTTACTTGTGCCACGTTATCGATCCATACGTCTTCGCCTACCCAAGTGTTATCGTCAATTGATAAAAACCAAGGATATTTAATATTCACTCTTGGCTTTATGACAACGCCGTTTCCGATTTTCGCACCAAACAATCTCAACAGGCTTCTCTTGACTGATGAAACAGGAACTAACGGACTTCTAAAGAAAAAAATATTTACAAAATACCACAATATACATTTGAGCTTGGAACCAGGGTTATACCAAGAATTGTTATAGGTGGATAAATCTGTTTTCATAAACTCCGATTTTTGGCAAAGATATATTTAACCATAGTTAATATGAAGAAAATAGCCCGATAATTTAATTGGGAATCACTGACCATTCCTTATAAACAATATAAAGAATGATGAAAATCACAGAGAGCAGTAGAAAAAAATTCATACGATTGAATGTCGTTTCTTTTTCTGGAACCAAAACCGTTTCAAACCTTTCGTCAACTCGGTCAACAGGCTTTTGGACAGCTTCATTTGTGCCGAACATTGCAACCGCATTGGCGTAATCGCCATCGTGAGAAATGGACACAGACGCAAATTCGCATGTTGGCTTTCCTTCTTCATTAAATGAAATAGTAATATCACTTCTGTCAATTCCTGTGGCTTTAAAAACCGCTTCTTTTGCTGCAAATATTCCAGCGAATGACTGAAATGGAAATTCCTTCTTTAAACAATAAGCAATCTCAATCTCCTTAAAATTATCTTGGTAAAATTGATCTTCCCATGGATCTTTTACGATTGGAAATTTATCGATTTTTTGCAAGTCAATTCCAACACCAAAACCATTTTCACTTTTAAAAATTGACGTATTTGAAGTAATCGAAGACGACTGAGTAAAAACTTCATTGGATTTCCCTGCAGTCAATGAATTGACGGTAGTTGGTTTTCTATCCCAAAAAATGCCCATTTTTGACAATTCCGCATTGAATCTATCCAAAAGAACAGAACTGAATGCTTCGGGCGAAATGACACTGTCGTCACTGGCCAATTCTTTATTGGTCAATCGTTGGTAAATGACCTTGATTTTTGTTTTCATCAGAATCCGTTAAAGCAATTAGAGCAAATATGGCTGTCCATTTTTGAATTGGATACATTGATAAAATAAATCTTTCCATCCAAATCATCGGAAATCGGTCTTAAACATTGATAACATTCTACGCTATTCAATTCTCGTTGACGTTTTTTTTGATTGTAGGCAAATAGTCTATTTTCAATTCGCGATTTGAGATCCGTTAAAAATTTTGAGACTTCCAATCCATTTGAAATGCGATGATCAAATGACAACTCGATATCAAACGATTTGTTTTTCAGGGCGCAAATTCCCAAAATCGCTGAATTATTGAAGTTAATCAATGGATGAAAATTGGTTACGCCAGCGCTGAATAGATCAGTAATTGTAAAGGTTGAAGAACTGATGTCCTGCAACGAGAGTTTATTCTCATTATATTTCAAAGAAATATCGGAAATATCTTCTTCAATTTCATGTAAATTCTTACTGTCACAATTATAAATACTAGCAACTTTCAATCCGTTGACGCCATTATCAACAGCTATTCCTACGTTGATGTCGTTATAAAATCTTTTCTCATTATTATCGAAATAAGAATTGAGGTTTGGATATTTTATAAGCAAGCGTGACACCTCATGCGCAATCATCGGCAAAGGTGTGGAAGTAATAAAGTTTTGAGATTTGGAAATTGCCTCCAAGCTCGCATCAATTGAAATTGTCAATCGCGATACCAATCCTGTTGCATTGACAGAACTCAAATAGGTTGCTTCGTTTGTTTTCTGTTTCCCAATTGCTTGTGCTGTGTTTGAAAGTGATGTTGCGGTTGAAATCGCTTCACTTATGGCTTTGTGGACTGGAATCGATTTCGCAACGGTTGAACTTGGATTCAAGATTGCGTCGATATCCTTGCTAGTCACAAATTGTTGATGTTTGAAAGCTGACACATCCATGGCATATTGTTCAACCAATTCTTTGGCACGTTTAGAAAACTCTGTTTTCGCAACAACTTGAAGACTTTTCGTTATTTCTTTTTGATTGGAATAATTAGGTGCTTTATCTTGTTCTGAATTGATTTGGACAAGTTCTTCCTTGCTCAATTCTTGCTCATGAATTTCGAAAAGTGTTTCGCCAATCATCACTTCTTGGTCTGGCTTGCAAAATGATTTGACATAACCTTCAGTATCACAGATAATATCTACCAACGCTTTTGAGGTTTCAATCTCCGCCAAAATGGTATTTGGCGATACTTTTTGACCCGCCTCAACAAAGACTTGCGTGATAATCACACTATCATCGTTGACAGAATCCAATGGGGTTTTTACAGTTTCAATCAATGTATTCATTTGTCCAAGTCGTTTAAAGCTTTAAACACAGTATGTTCCTTAACCAAAACGGCATCTTCCAAAGATTTTACACTTGGAATACTGACACGTTTTGATGATATCGATTTTAAATTCAGGTTTCTATAGTTTTGAGCCATCCAAGAAATAAAATAATCGCCGACGGTTCCTCCTTCATTTCCTTCCTCCACAAATAAAACTGTTTCTGCGTTTTTCAATACAGATCTCATTAAATTTTCAGGAATCGGATCAATTTTCGATAAAATCAAGACTTGCACAACACTGTCATACTCATAAAAATAATTCTGAATGTTAGTCGCCACAATATCCGCAGAGCCTCCATATGTAATGACAGTGGTGGTTGCCAAATCTGTGATTGGACGAATCAATAAGGAAGGTAATTCTTCAATCGATTGCAGCATTTCGTAACCTTCAGGTAATTCGAGCGTGCTGTTTTTTCCGTAATCGACCTTGTTTTCAATCAATAAAGTTGGATGCTTACGAGCATACACATAATTAAGAACTAAATCTGGATGCAAATATCTGTTGGTTGCCACAATTTCAAATGTATCCATGCCAATGTAGTGCTTTTCCAAACTTTGGCTATGCGTTGGTCCATAACCACGCCCTCCACCCATGGGTGTTCTAAAAACCGTCGGACAGGTCACTTTTTTATTGTACATATTGTAGATTTTCGAGGCATGATTAATCATCTGATCAAATGCCAACGCGGTAAAATCTCCAAACATAAATTCAGCAAACGGTTTAAAACCATTCAAAGCCAATCCATTGCTCACACCTCCAATCAAGCCTTCAGAAATTGATGTTCCAATAACACGGTCGGGATATAAATCGCTTAAACCTTTGGAAACTTTAAATGCTCCTCCATAAGGATCTAAAATATCTTCGCCGATAAAAACAGTTTTATCATCATTCATGATGGTTTTAAAAGCTTCGTTCATTTTTTGAACCAATCGGCCTTTTTTGTCTTGATAGACTCCGAACTCAATATTTTTTATATTTTCATTTTTTGTTTCGATATAACTATCCAAATCCATTTCATCTGCTTTCAAAGCTTCTACGATGAACGCATCAATTTCTTTTTGAATTTTATCATTCTCCGTTTGAAAATAATCAGGGTCACTATCTTTAAGGAGATTAAGAAAATCTCGTTTTTCATACTCCTGAATTTCTGAAATCTCGCGGTCGTCATCGCCTTTGGAATGTGCCTTTAAGCGATAGGTATCCACCAAATGAAACAAAGGTTTTTGATGTTCTCGCACCCAATCGATGGATTCTTTTGCCTCATTAAGAATATCAGGCTCGTTACCAAAGGTTGAGGAATTTCTAAATTCTATACCAAATGCCTTGGCGCGAAGTTCAATCGAACCTGCCAAATTATAATCAATCGGTGTGGATTGTGCATAACGGTTATTTTCGCAAACAACTATCAACGGTATTTTCTTCTTACTGATAAAGTTCAGGGTTTCATACACGACACCTTCTCCCAAAGTACCATCGCCAATGTAAACGACTCCAATATCATTGTTTTTTTTTAGTTTATTTCCAAGGGCAAATCCAGCGGCCAATGGCATGATACCACCTTGTATTCCATTAGAAAAAAAATTATAATGCTGTAAATGCTGACTGCTTCCGATGCCACCACAAATTCCGTCTTTTTTGCCCAGTAATTCGAGCATTAGCGATTTCCATTCTTTCGTGTAAGCGATGAAATGTCCATGGCAACGATGGTTTGAGAAGACAAAATCAGATTTTTTTAATTGTCCTGCGAATGCCAATGCACTCAACTCCTGACCAATACAAGTGTGAACCGTTCCGTTTAACTTCCCTTGGCTGAACAAATCCAGAAATGTCTGCTCCACATTACGAATGCGAAGTAAGGTCTTTATTGTTTTATGATTAATTGTAGAGGTTTCCATATCTTTAAAAAAGCAAAATTAAACATTTTAATCAGACTTGAACATTTGATGGTTTTGTTCGAGAACTTTTGGGTTTTTTGTGACCGATTTTGCAAACTCAAATGCCGCTCTGGACAGCTTTTTATAATTTTCATTGGACATTCTCGCTGCATCCATGAAAACATTACTGATTTTGCCTTTATCTGTTAAATCTAAATCCCATCCGATTCCCATGTTTTTTAAATCTTTCCAAGGCGTTTGATCAGAAATGATAACTGGACATCCAGCCATAAAGCCTTCTAAAATAGCATGACCAAAATTTTCTCCTTCGGAAAGCAACACAAAGAAATCGTATTCCTGAAGTACTGTCGGAACGTCTTCACTCGGTAGAATTCCTTTGTAAGTTACCTTAACATGATTGGGTAAACGCTCCATACTCCTTTGGCAAAGTTCCCAATACGCTCCGTCATAAATAGGTCCGAACAAATCCAGAACCAAAGGCTCCTTAACATTATGCAGCGCATTTATCATTGTTAAAGTTCCTTTTTCGATGGATATTCTTGCAATGTTGACAAAAGTAGTTGGATTTGATTTTTCTTTTTTGGGAACTACTACAGTTTCAGCAATTCTCGGAAGATTGGGAGCGACGTGAACTTTAGAATGTTTTCCTAAAATAGTCTTGATATGATTGGCCTCATCTTCATTGGTCGCATGAAACTTTACATTTTTATACAGATTCAGAAGTTTTACGATTGTGATGAATACTTTCTTTTTTGTCTTCTTAACTGAAAAGGCCTGTGGATTGAGCATTCCTCTTGCAGCGACAATGACATTCTTTTGTTTCCGTAACAACCATAAAGGTAAAATGGAAAACCACCAACTGTAAATACCATTGATATATGCGATGTCAAATGGTGTTTCGTTTAGCAGTTTAGTGAAATTTGCCTTATTCAACTGGTCTTTGGAAAAATAATATACAGACGTATGCGCATCCAATTGATTCCAAGTGTTGGACTTTATGTTGGTATAGACTTCCTCCGAACAATAATCAGTATCTCTGGTGATGATATAAAAATCATAGTCAGATCCCAAATGTGCAATCATATTCGCATACGAACGTACAGGACCACCAGATTTTGTGCCAGGTAGAAACCAATCGATGGTGATGAGGATTTTTTTTCTTTGCATCTTTAGGCTGAAATTTCTTTGTAAAGTTCGATATATTGTTTGGCGATATGGTCTGGTTGGAAGCGTTTGACGTTTTCTAAACCATCTATAATCAATTGATTTCTATAGGCTTCATTATTACAAATCTTTATAACTGCTTCTCGTATCGAGTTCACGTCATTTGGATTGACTAAACAAGCGGAATTTTGGGCTATTTCTTTCATAGCACCAAAATCAGACGTAATTACAGGACGACCAGTTGCTTGTGCTTCAATAATTGGCATCCCGAATCCTTCATAAGTGGAAGCAAAACATACTAAATCGGAGTTTTTGTAACATTCAACTATCTCTTGAAATGTAAGGTTGGACTTATTCTCATATTCAATATGATATTCCTGAAGTAAACTTTTTTGTGATTCCGTGAGCACTCCGATTATCATTGCCTTACAAACTAAACCCTTGATTGCCTCAAAGGATTTCTCTAAATTTTTATTTGATTTCGTTCCGATGAAGAGAATTTGTGGTTTTTCATTTCTAAACCTATAAAGCGTTTCCACAAATTCTGAACTTACGGGATTCTGAATAATTCTGATCTTATGTTTGGCAAATGGAATTATGTTCTCAAGTTCGTTTTTTGTAAACTCGGAAATTACCGTAATTCGTTTCACAAAAAGCGCTGGTAACCAAAACCAGAATAGCTTGATATAGATTTTTTTTAGAAGATTCCCATTAAGAGCTGAGTTGACATCATGGATGGTCAAAATGGAATTTTGTCTGAATGCCAATATCAGATAATGCACATCGCCAGTGACGTGGTTGATTTGTTTTTTTTTAATACGTGCGAAATTGATATTTCTAAACAAAACCAACGGACTTGCTCCTGCATAAGGCATTTGGGTAATGACCACTTTTGTATCTTTAGAAATAAAAGAAATCAAGCCCAAAAACAACTCTTCAATACTGTTGTTATGGGGTAATCGCTTTCTAAAAATAAAATTAACGGTCAAATTCTGCGAATATTTGCCATTTAAGGTATTTTTTGGTCAACCAAAAGAATATTGATATGGCAATAATGGATTTTATCAGATGGTTCAGTACGACCACCAATTCGGTCTCTGCTTTTACAACCTGCAAGAAAATCAATGGCAGGAAAAAAATTAATAGTGGTGCTTTATAAGTATTTGATATAAGCTTTTTCCATACGAAAGCCAAAAAAAATCCCCATATCCCAATTGCCAGAACACCTAACCAAACTCCAAAATTTGCGTAAAATTCTCCTATGATACTCAAGCCCATTGAAGCATCTTCGGATAGTGGTAAACCAGTGTATCGCTCAAAATTGTCCTGACCACCTGCCTCTTTTTTGTTCGGGTTCAAAAACCTTGGCACTATACTTGCTACAATAGCCTCTTGAACAGTCTCTCCATCTGCGTATTCAAGATTTCTCGGAACGTGATCCATGACTGCGCTAATAATCCAACCTTGATTTAAACGTACGTTCAGGCTAGCGGTTTCTTCTTCTTCATTAAGATAGCCACTTTCATATTTTTGACTCACAGAACCAAAAAATAGGGTAACGAAATTTACGTCTGAACCAGATTTCAATAACTCCCGATAATCCGCTTTCACAGCTTGTATCGTCGTCAGCATAATAAAACCACCTATAACTGTAAACAATTTCAGACGCGGTGACGGTTTACTTTTAATAGCATAAAACATATAAAAGAATGTACTCCATAATATAAAATCGTGAAATAATGCTTTTCTAAGAGCTGTGTACATCAATAATAGAATTGCCCCATAAAAAATGTATCGGTGCGCTCGTTTATCGGAGAAAAACAAAATAATAGCACCTACATACTTAAAACTTGCCATTAGGAAAACTAAAAAACCCAGTCCTCCAGGAAGCACAAAACCCAATATATCAAAGGCTAAACCAACAAATAAAATGGTAACACCGTAACTGGAATATTTTTTGAAATCGATTATATCAGAAATACTCACATTGTATTTCCGAGTGATCGCCATAACACTAATAGAAAACAATCCATAAGCAGGTACTACAAATCCCATATAAGTCTGTTGGTTAACATACATATAATATTTTGGATCATGGAAGTTGGCATTGTACTCGATCAAAGGCCCAATAATCCATTGTAATCCGGCTATTACTAGCATTAACTCAAGAATGGGCAAGCGTTTTCCAAGCGCATTGAAAAACGAAAATGCAATGTAAATTACAATACCAACTCCTAAAAAAGTCATTAGCTCCATTTATGAAATGCTAGGATTGTGATTTGAAGTTCTAATTGTTGAAAATTTTTGTTCGATTGCCTGGACTATGGACAGAAAATTAAAATTTTGGATATCACGCTCGGCTTGTTCGCCCATTTTCTTAAGGCTTTCAAAAGTTAAGGATGTCATGCAAGATACTAATTCAGTGTTGGAATCGTAAGAAAACACATATCCATTACTCCCAGATTTTACAAGATCCTCGGCACAACCCACTCTATTGCTCACTATCACTGGCTTGCCGCATGCCATTGCTTCATTGACTGCGAGTCCCCAAGTTTCCCCAGGGCCTTTGGAAGGCAAACAAAACACGTCACATAATCGATAAACCAAAGGCATTTGTGTTTGATTTTGAAACGGCAGCAATTGAATATTTTCAGCATTCTCTATTGTATCAATAATATCCGATTCTTGTGGACCGTTTCCAACCATTATTAATTTTAAAGAATTTTTTCTATCGTTATTAGCTTCAATGAAAGCTTTAATTAAAAAAAGAGGTTGTTTTTTTGATTCAAATTTACCAGCAAACAGTACGACTATATCGTCATCGCTGATTCCTAACTCTTTTCGCCACTGTCTCACTATTGTACCATACTGCTTCGACTCGTCATCCATAAACCGATTGTTGTCAATAGCGTGTGGTGCATAGACGAGTTGATTTTCCTTCAGATTGTGCTTTAAAAAATACGCTTTACTGGCTTTTCCAACGTAAAATGCTTTGTCTACATAATTGTAGACTTTTTTGAGTATAAGCCGACGAACTTTGGATTTAATATCTGCTACTTCATCCAAAAGTGTCGAATCACCACGAAACCATACCGGTATTTTCCCCTTGAAATGGCGCATGGCCTTAAAATGGCTTTTAAATTTCCATCCGAAAAACAGAATCGCATCAGGTTGGTAATTTGTAATATCAGAAATCAATGATGGACAATCAATGCCAAAAAAATGATGCGAACCAGGGTTTTTGGAAACGTTCTCTACAAATTCAAACTGATAACCTTCCAGCAATGGAAGATCCCATTTGATTTCTTTACCAAATGTACGATCCGTTACCGATTCTTTGGATTGAGACCAAGTGTAAAAAACTTTGACTTCGCAATTCCCACGTTCTGCCAACAGTCGAAACCAAGGTGCATTGTACTGAATGGGATGGGTTGTGATGATGGCGAGTTTCTTCATTTTAGCTTTTTGGAAAGAACGAGATCAAAAAAATCACATTGTTCCTTGGTCATATATTTGGCTGTGAACGTTTCAAATTTAGACCAGTCTGTCTCTGGTATAAAAGGGACGCGTTCCAAAAGATCATTGAAAACTTTTGCACATTGTTCTTCCGCATTTTCTTGATCAAAAAGTACTACTTCGCCAGCATTTAAGTCGTTAACAATATTTACCATACTGCTATTGGAATGCACAACACACAGCAATGGTTTTTTTGCCAAAATATTGGGGTATAATTTAGACGCAGTGTAATTCTTATCACTAGATCCTGGAATGAGAATAATATCGGACTTTTGCAATAGCGATAAAACCTCAAAGTAGGGCTTACGATCTGAAATTTCGGTAACATTTGACGCTACTCCATAGTGTTTTGCGATTTTTTCTATGGTTTTTTTTCCTTCACCTTCGGGAATGGATTTAGTTCCTATAAACCAAAAATGGCAGGGTTTCAAATTTTTCCTTGTATTCAAAAGATTTTCATAGGTTCGGAATACCAAAGAGATACTTTCTTTCATATCATGACCACCTCTCCCTATATAAACAATGTTTGTTTTTGAATCGTTTAACGTGATTGATGGCGCTATATTTATTTTAGAAAGTAATTCGTAATCTCTTACAGCAGCACCAAATGTTAAAATTTTTGACGGAGTGGATGTCGTAGTTGGATATCTGTCGTTTAACATCTTCACATATCCTTTAGAAACTGAAATCAATCCATCCATTTTGGGTATCGTATAGGCTTCTAACAAAGTGTTCAGACGATGTGCAAACCAAAATTTAGGCGGTTGCTCTGATTTTGGGACTGTCAAATAATAATCGTTACGCCAAGGATCTTGCATATCAATGACATAAGGGACATTGAATTTACGTTTCCATAAGCGACCTAAAGGCATACAAGAAAAGGCCGTTGTACTAAAATAAATAAGATCAAAATCTCCTGCCTTTAAGAGTTCATTGCCTTTTTTATAAAGTTGATAGAATGATCTTATCCCTAAATTACCCAAGCTAAAAATACGCGTATATTTTGTTGAACAGGCTTTAACTTTATGAATTATGATGTCTGTAGGAACGGTTTTTTCAAGCAGTTGATCGCGAGGCATCTCGACGTATTCTGGTAGCACAGCCAACACAATCGCTTTATAGCCGAACATTTCAAAATAAGGTAGGCTTTGACGAACGCGGTGCATGTCAGCCGCATTGATAGGTGGAAAATGAGGAGAAATGATAAGAACTTTCTTCAACTATTCGGTAATAAATCGGTGGTTATCAATCCAATTTGAGCTTTAGTTTTCGCGACAATCGATGCGATGGCTTTTCTATAATGCGGTAAAAGAGATACGCGGCAATAATCGAAGTTACCATCGCAATAAAAATCACCAAAACCTTGCCAGGTACGCCAAGTGCAAATCGTCTTGAAATATTGATGACACGTCCTCCAATCGGAACATGCAGGAGATATAAGGAGTAAGAAATATGGCCAAAGAAAATCAACCAATTAAATCTACGAACCTTCTCCAACAAAGTCATTCCAAGAATAGCGCCAATGGATAAAATGGTAATTACATAAGAATGATGTATATAGATAATCGCACCAATAATCGCTACAAGTATGAAAAAATAAGTTTTATTAATATATTCTTTTTTATAAAAGGCTCCAACAATACCGATCGTAAAGATATCCGTATGTCTAAAAAACCGTATTGCATCTTGAGGTATAAAACTCAAGGCAAAGAATGCAAATAAGGTAATTATTGTCAAATATTTATTATTTCGATTCCATAGAATCAATAGAAAACCGATGACTAAATAATATTGAAATTCAACTGCAAGCGTCCAATAAACTGGATTTAGCCAAACACCGTCAAAAAATTCCACTAAATAACCCAAATGCAACAAAATGTTATGGCCAGACACAGAAAAAGGGGCACCTTGATAAATGGTGAAAAGTGATGATAAATAATTCAGGAAAATAATTAACACAATGGAAGCTAAATAGGCTGGTTCAATCCTGACCAAACGCTTTAAAAGATAACCACCATAATGCTTGCCTTTAAATGGCAATCCCAATAAGGCATAAGGGATCACAAAACCAGAGATTACGAAAAACACCTCAACACCCACCCACGCATAAGGCAAGAAGAGTTCTGCAACAGAACTAATATTGGACACAAAGCCCTTTGTAAAATGAAATAGACACACTGCCAATGCAGCAATTCCTCGTATCAGTGTAACGGATGATAAATATTTTTTCTTTTCCAATTAGTTATATATACTTTATATTAAAACCAAAATGAGAAATGCTATAAAGCATTTTATATGTAGGATTAAATATGATGTTCAAATTTAAAATTAATTTGTTAAAATCAGCTTAACATTCGCAATCGTTTTCGACAAGCTTATGTCATTGGTTCAAAACTCTATTCATTGCCTCCGCCAACACTTTAGCAGATTGCGCTGAAGTATAACCTTGTAATGAATCTAAATTAGGTTGCCAATCTTGAACCCTTTGTAAATCTTGGAGAATAGGTTTCAATTTTTGGACAATGGTTTCCATTGTAAATCCCTCGTGATATGGGAACAAAAACCGATCAGCATTAGCGTTTTTAATAACCTCAACAGCTGAACTTTCAGCATGCAACATAGAAAACAATGGTCTTTTGCTCAACAGACACTGAAATGTTTTGGACGCCGTGTAATGCATTTCAGTACTGCCAAAGAGCATAACCCTATCTGCTTTCGACAAAAAATTAAGAATATGTAGAAATGGAAAGCGCTCCCGATGTTCGGTTACAATCGAACTTAAACCGTAATCTTCTGCGTATGCCGAAATGCGTTTTGCAGGATACAATCCTGTGCCTACAAAGTATAAATGAATGTTCTCATCCCATTTTCCTTCCTTTTTAAGTGCCATAATCGTCTCAAAAAATGATTGCAAAAAGAGGTGAGAATTGGGCAAAAATGCACCAGCATAGATCCATGGTTTACAATTGGGACGATCATCCCAAGGTAATTTTATGTCTTTCAGCTCAATGGTATGATCGTTTGGATCAAAACCATAAGGCATACCAGCATGCTCGGGTGGTGTCTTAAAATTTCGATCGATGACAGGTTGATAGTAAGGTGTTGAAACACCAGTGATCAGTGCCGCTTTTTTAACGGCATAGGGTTCTAAAGTGCGCGCCACTATTTGGCTCAAGCGAGCTCTCATATCATTTTGGTTGGTAATGTCCCTTACCCAAGGATCTATATAATCGATACCATAAGGAATTCCTGTTTTATCATGTATCTGCCTGCCTAAAATTGCCATGTAAAAGGATGGAATTGGAATCCAAATAAAATCAATTTTTCGCTCGTTGCAAATCTGTAAGGCTTTTTTTTTCAAGAACGGAAACGCGCGCAGCCCAATATCGCCAATAAGCCGTGGCTTTGTGACATTGTAAGCTTGGGTATATATGACTTCAATATCATCAGACACTGTCTTATCCAACAAAGGATCCAAAGGTTCTTCATAATATTGGGATTCTACAGTCAGCAACAATGGTTTCCAACCGAATTGCGTCAAATAATTACCTATAAGCCGTGGACGCTGCACACCAGCAAGATTTGCAGGTACCCAATGTGGATAGATGATTAAAACTGTTCTCATGACAGTAATTGTTTTAATTTGAGCTGTTCCTTTTCCCAAGAAAAGGATTTGGCTTTCTGCCATCGATTGGTTTTGAAATCTTTTTGCAACTGATTTATCTCCAAACTTTGAAGTTGTTCTTTCAACGCGTTTTTTATTATGATACCAGCGTCATAATCTAACGAGTTTAAAAATTGTGACTGTCCAAAAGTATTGGTGGCAAAAATATAACAGCCAGCCTGCGCATAGGCAATCATTTTATTGGAAAGTGCAACGGTATTATTAAGGTCTTTGCCAGGCTCTAAAGCAAGTCCGATATCCATATTTGCTAAAAATGCGTGCAAACTTGATTGCTCCATAATTTCATGTATAATAATATTTTCAGTGATTTCAACTGTGTTTAGAAAACCTTCATTGCGATTACCGATCAAGTGAAATTGAAAATTGCTCAAATGTTTTGCTGCTTCAAAAACTTGCTCCAAGCCTCTATTCGGTCCAATATGTTGCGAAAACCACACACATTGAATCATTTCTGATTCTCGATTTTTTGGTTCTATAAAATCATCCGCAGCGAATGCATTGATTATAAGCAATTGTTCAGTTTGATTGTTTACTTTAAAATGCTTTTGACATTCTAACAAAATTCCTTCAGATGCATAAGTGATATCATTTGCTCTTAAGAAGCTGTAAGCCATTATGTGCATTCTATTCTGCTTCTCTTGGCCTTTATTAAAATACAGCGCCTCGCCAGGATAAAAATCCTCTATATCTAACTGTAGTTTAATATTTCTTTCTTCTGATAGTTTTACGGCTGCATAGAAAGCACCTAAATTATGCGCAATCACTCGACTGAAATTATGTTTTTGATATAGTGATTGGGTTTCAAGCCATAATTGTTGCGCTTTATCGTTGCTCGCAAATGCGCAAATTTTAAAGCTATTTTTGAATATACGACTCAATTTAATGGAAGCCTTGTGCGTTATTTTACAAAGGATAGTTTGAACCACAGCTGAATGTCTATCAATCTCAATAAAAGTAACCTCTGGGTTCTTAACTTTGATTGCTTCCGAAAGTTCAAAACTCCAATCTTGATGTCTGAAGCACATGACAAAACAGTCAAAATCATTTTTGAGCGATTCAAACTCCTTAACCAACCTTGGGTTTGAAGCCAAACTGGATGTTGTGATGAACAAAAGTTTTTTTGATTTAGACATTAAATACTTAAAAAAATCATATGGCTATTGAAAAAAGGAATTTCTGTCTTCATTATATTTTCTGACCACGGATTTGATAAGGTTTTGCCGATTTCAACCTATCATTTACAAAATCAAAATCACGAATGTAAATGGTATTGTAAAGGCCGTTTTTCTCTAGTTTGGTCAATGAACGTTGATGGGGATTATAAGCATAAGGTAAAAAACCCGATTCGGTCAAACTTTGATGTGTCAAATGTTCATCAAAACCATATCTGCGACCAGAACTGTTCAATTCTATAATCATGGCTTTCAGATATTTATTTGATAAGGTTATTTCCATACCCTTTAACACTTCGCTTTCGTATCCTTCAACATCCATTTTAATTAAGGTCGGTTTGTCCAGTGACTTAACGTCATCAAATTTCTGCATGGTCACATCAACCGTATCGGTATCATATTCTTTTGCTACATGGTTGCGGGCGTCCAAGGATTTTGTGAATTTTAAGGTCTCTTTTTTATTACCCATTCCAATATTCATACTTGAAACGAGTGAACTTATATTATTAAGAGCGATATTTTGCTCAAGAATCTGAAACGCTTCTGGAATCGGCTCTATGGAAAGTGTATTTGCACCTCGTTCATTACTTGCGAGAATCGTATAACTGCCGACATTGGCTCCCAAATCGACAAAAAAATCGGTGTTTCTCAAAAAGTGCAACAAAAATGACATCTCTTCAAACTCATGCAAGCCAGAATATAAATTGCCAGTAGCTCCTGACAAACCTCTCTTGACAATAATCTTGCTTTTTTCGCCAAAACGTGCGACTGAAGCTCCTGAAAATAAGCGGGATTTTAGCTGCCACTTTAAAAATCTCCAAACAGCCCAACCTCTTTGATTTTTGTTCAGAGGATGATTGAGGATAAAATCGATGGTATGTTTCAGCGCCATTAGTTAGTTATTGAAGTGAATATATCGTTATACTTAAGTCTTTTGCCAACTTTAAACATTATTTTTTCCAATGAGACAAATTCTGATTCAAAAGTCTTTCCAGTTCTAAAATTGAATCGGTATAAATGGAAACGAGATCAGCTCTTGACTTTGCGGAAAATTCTGCCTTTTTCTCGGTAAAGAAAAATTCCTTCAGTTTTGTCAATTTCTCTCGTTGACTTAATACCAATTTGTGCGGTAGATAAGGTTTTACATGTTTCCACGCCACATATACCGCATTCATCTTTCCAGGGTACATGGTTTTATTATAAACTTCTTTTGGTGCCTCTACCTGAGATTCGGCAACACCCAAAAATTCAAGTACCGAATTGAAAACTTTTGTAGAATCCTTCACAAAATCCTCAAAAAATATGACCTTGATTTGGTCTTTGTCAAAATGCTTGTAATAGTGTTTTAAATGATCTGCATAGTTTCCTTTAGAAATTAAGCTTTCGCGATAGCTCATCATGTGAACAGGCGAATAAGGCACATTCATCGTATCGTTAATGACGCCTTCAAACATTCCCTTTTTATAGACAATAACACCTCGGTTGATATTAAACCAAAAATCGGAATAAAAGCGGTCAGCAGGATTGCGCAACATGGCAATGATTTTGACGTTTGGAGCGTATTCTTTAATTTGTTTCGCTGCCAATTCTGAATACAACATATAAGATACAGATCCTTCTCCTATAAGAGTTCCGTTTTTATTTTTAAAATGGTCACAGTACCCTTCTAACTTGGATTCTATACCTTCCCTACCGAAAAAATCCAATTCCTTGGGTTCTGTGATTTGAACGTGAGGATGTGTATCAAGATAGTTGCAAAGGGAGGTGGTACCACACTTGGCGGCACCTATAATAATATAATCTGGGAAATTCATCTTTTTGGGACTCATGTTTATTGTAGTAGAAATTCTTTTTAAGGTCGGATTTTGTGAACCCAATAGGATAGCGATTTTGCAGCACGCCAGCCAAATATTGATTTGGTAGTTTCTATGACCTTACCTCCCAAAACTGGTAGATACATATTGCCGCCTAAAACGTTACATTTTTTCATAGCTTCTTTGGAAATTTCCTTAAATTCTGGGTAAGCGTCAATGGCAATCCATTTATACTGCAATGAAAATGCTGTTTTAAAAGCGTTTGTATCTTTCAATGTTTTCAGTTGTTCATATTTAGAATTCAAGGCTTTCAACTGGCTTTCTAAATGCGTTTTTTGCTTTTGATTGGCAATATTCTGACCTTTTATATGCTTACGATAATAATTGAGCACATTCGGCACATAAATGACCTCGCTCGCTTTTGAAACCACACGGCAGAAAAATTCGCCATCCTGATCTTTGCTTAAAGATTCATCCCAAGGTCCAGCCAGTTCAATCAATGTTCTGGGAGTTAGCCAAGCACTGGTCTGCACCATATTTGGTGTTCCGTTGGCGCCATAAAGATTTAGTAAAAATGATTTGGTATCTGAAGTTGTAAACAAATACTCTTGATCGGTAATTTTACCTTGATCGATGCTACCATAAAAATGCTTGGTATTACAAACCGCAATACTTGTGTTTCGATGTTGAAGCGCATTTACTTGGGCTTCAATTTTATCTGCGCTCATTAAATCATCAGCATCGAGAAATTGGATATTGTCGCCTTTTGAATTTTCAAAGCCAAGATTTCTGGCAGCACAGGCTCCTTTTCTATCTTGCTGAAGAAGTTTAAAGCGATGGTCTGTTATATGTTGCAGAATACTCAAACTCGAATCGGTACTATTGTCATCAACAGCAATAACTTCCAAATTTTTATAATCTTGAGAAAAAACCGAATTCAGTGTCTCTTCAAGATAACGTTCCGCATTATAGACGGGAATTATTATGGAGACCAGTTTGTTCATTTTAACAACACTAAAGAAATTTGTAAAATTGTTGAGTGCTCATAATCCACAAATATGCTTTCCTAAACAATCGATCAGTTAACAATGTAATTCGAAAGACCTTCCACTTTGAGTCGCTGCTCCAACTCATTAAAATTAGAGATACTTTCTCTTAATGTAATTGTTGTTTTCTTCTGCAATTGCGTTGTGACGGGAACTGATTTCAAATCTAAAAAATCAAAGATGGCGTTCATAAGATTTTGCCAATCCCCATTTTTTAAATCTTTTTCATAGCTGACCTTGTATGCATTGATTGTGTCGAGTATCTCATCGTTAGTTTGGTGCAACATTAATCTATATTTCATACTATTCACAACATCTTGGGTGTCAAGCTCTACAGTATTGTTGCCGCTTTTAGAATGGAACCATTCGTTATCGATATGCGCTCTTCGGTATGACACCGATGATTCCAATATATTCTCTCTTCTTAAGTAAATGATTTTCCAACCACTCTGTTCCAATTCTGAAAAAAGTAAGGTCATCTCATTCGCATTATAATATTTGAGCAATTGCGACGTCATCAGACCTACGCCATAGACTTTGTTGTTTTTTGCACGCGTTTGACGGGGTAAAAGTTTTAAATATAATTTTGGAAACAGTAGCTTCCCAGAAGCGTCATGATGAAACTTTTCAGAATCAAAAAAAATGTCAGGATGAGAATTGAGTAGCGATGTCAATAATGTAGAGCCGCTTCTCCCGCTGCTCAACAAAATAACTTTTTTAAGAGGCTGTTCTTTCCTGAAAACGAATAAATACCTCCTTAATTGGTGTATATGAACTTTTACTTTATGAGTTAGTGTGTCCCTATTCTTTTTTTTTGGCATTATCTCTTTACTAACTTATGAGTTAAATGATTATGATTTTAATCTTGAAAAAATTAAAATCACAAATAATGATGAAAAGATCTGGTTTCTTCCTTTCTATGATCTAAAATTGAATCATAAATTTTAAATAATCTAAAGTATGCTATCATCTTATAGATATAGTAACGGTTGAAAGCGCTGGTGATAAATTTAATTCCGGACTTTAATATGTCCCTTAACATCTCTCCTTTTGATTTAATTTTGACGAATGGATTCTTTAGTGCGATCAATTCTCTTGTGTATGATTCGTTTACAACTTCTTTTAAAGTTGTTTTTGGTTTGCGATGTTCTCTATCGTGAAAAACAGTTGTCTCTAAATCTAAACCCACTTTTAGACCTTGTTTTTTCATGCGATTTAAAAAATCATCATCTTCGCCATAATGCGGAAATAAGGGATCAAAACCACCAACTTTTTCAATGGTCGAAATTGGCATCAACCAACAGGCTGCATTTGCAAAATTCACTTGGTGCAGACCTTCGGAACCTTTGAAAACTTTTGTTATCAATTCCCTATTATTGGCAATTGTAAATTCCATGAACATACTATCTATCAAGTTTCCCGAACCATTCAATTGTAGAGGAACGACAACTCCATATTCTTGCTTTTCCTTCTGTTTATTTATAAGATTTTCGATAGTGTCATTTTCAACCCAAGCATCCTGATTCAAAAGGAGAATATATTCAAACTTTTGCTCAAGTGCCATTTTCAGACCCACGTTGTTCGCCTTACCAAAACCTAAATTTTTTCCAGTTTCATAAAAGTTTACTTGTGGATACTTATTTTTGATCAATTCTGCCGTGTCGTCGCTAGAATTATTATCAACGGCTAAAATCTGCATTGGAATTGTAGATTTAATAAGACTCCCAAAACATTTATCAATCCATTTAGAGCCATTGTAAGTCACTACAATTACGAGAACTTTCATCAAATAGTGTTTATCGTATTACTGATGTTATTTAGAGATTGATATACCATGGCTTTTTGAGCCTTCGAATTTTCAATCAAATGTTCTTTCTCAATTTTTAAGGCATAAGTTGCTCTACTTGCGATGTCTTCGTACGCTGTACAACTATCCAAACCTTTTACACCCCAAGTTCCTAAATAATCTTGCAGTTTCTTAATATTGGGATTTAATCCAAGATAGGGAACGTTAAATGACATCGCTGTAATAACACCGTGGAGACTCGTTCCTATAAATAATTTTGATCCAGCAATCAACTCCATTAGTGAAAAAATATTCTTTTCACTTCTTATTTTGATATGTTCGTTATCTAAATGGCCTTTTATAAGTTGTAGAGCTTTTAAATCGTCATGACCAGCGCAGAATCCAATCGGCATCAGAATAATATCAACATTAATCTTTTTTTGAAGTTGATCCAATTGCTTCGCTATCAATTCCAACTTATTCATGGATTTAAAATAGCCTACTTGAAATACGATATAATTCTTAACTTGTTTAGGTTTAATTTGGGTAAAAATATCACTCATTATCAATGCTGAATCTGGAGATAATTCTGGATTTACATTAGAAAAATTATCTTTTATATCATCATACAAGCTCTTGTTTCTGAACGAAGTATAAATTGCATTAGCAAGAGATTTTTCTATAATATCTGAATGCTTATTTGTTGATACTTTGTTACCACCAACAGCATTATATATTAAATGATAGCGATTTAATAAGTCCGAGCTGCTAGGGACAAAAGGTAAAATTTCCTTAACATTGCCAATTTTCCTTTGGGCAAACTTGTTCAAAAACTCTTTAAAAGGAACACGATGATATATATTATAAAATATACGAGATAAAAAGCTTAATGTTGATGACCATTCAGTTTCAAGAACTTCGCCACCTGCTATAATTAAAATATCTTTTTCATCCTTATGGTTATCATTCCATAAATCGCCGTAACCTTGCGTTTTTAAAGCTCCATAGACACTTAAATCAGATTTTGTCGTGGCAACTATCTCAATGTGATTATGACCATTTTTACTTAAAACCTCTTTCAGTATAAGTGGAAATAGTAAATCGCCATAATTCAATCTATCACAAGCACAGTAAATAACTATTTTTTTCATCACTTTATAATATTATATATGACATCCATCGGGCTTTGAGTAGAATGTTTGAGTAATTCCATTCCTTTTTTATAAGAATGGCGATAAAATGCCGAGATGATTTCCTTAGCTTCTTTCTTCTCTATTTTTTTTAATACAGTCGCTTTGTCTTTTGAGCTTAATGGACTGTCTTCTTCCATTATCATTGTCTTGGCAAGCAATGTATATTGAAATGCTACAAATGGATTGTTCCTTATTTGATCTGATTCTTGATCTCCATGCAATCTATAGGCAACCATCCCTATCGGCATTAATAAAACATTGTGACGTTTTGATAAAATATTCCACATCTCAAAGTCCCCAAGCATTCTTTTACCAGTAAACCCACCAACTTCTATAAATACATCTCTTTTTATAATTGCAGAAAGAGGAGATCTACCAAATATATCGTATTCTAAATAGTGCGTTACATAAGCCTCATTCGGATTCAATTCGTACGGCAAAAATCGATCTTTCTCACGTTTTAAGGAAAGCAGACCATATCCTGCTTCTGGAAAGCGCTCCATATAATCCACTAACTGCTCTAAACCATAGGGATAAATGATATCGTCTGCATCCACATATTTAAGGTACTTACCTTTTGCATACGAAGCTGCTTGGTTACGGTTGGGATAGTCGCCGAGATTTTTAGAATTTATATATGAAGTGATTCGCGCATCCTTTGCCGCATAGGAATTGGCTATACTTACCGAAGAATCCTTGGAGCCATCATCCACAATAATCAATTCCCAATTTTGATAGGTTGATGCCATCACGCTCTCAATCGCTTCAGCCAAATATTTCTCTCGGTTATAGACTGTCATTAAGACTGACACCAATGGTTTTTCGTTCATATTTTAATTTATCTTACTCTTTTAATTTCAAAGGACGATTCTATAATTCTATTTTACAACTGTACGATTCAATTTCATCAATAACTCATCATGCATTTTATCACTCATAGGCGTTCTATAAGTTATTTTTTTAGTCTCTTGACTAACATATTTTTGAAAATAGTACAGCATTTGGTGACTCTTCCCAGCAGTCAATTTTAATAACGCATATAGATGGGCATACCAAATAGAATGAGCTTCTATCTTGAATCTATTAAGATTCTCGATCCTTTTAATTTGCGATTTCACAATTTTCAACTCTCTAAAAGACAACTTACGGTATCTATTGAATACTTCGTTATTGATATTGATATATAAATTTTTACTTTGTTTTTTTGTCAATGGAAATTCCTGAAATAGCTTTTCAAACACTTCCAATCTATTCAAAAATTTCTCAAAACTACCATGATTGCTGCTGATGGCATTGGATGATTGCAATGGGCTACGTCTTATAAAAAAGTCAGGCAGTCCATCGATTTTTTTATACGACATCTTTTTATGGAGTGCCTTGATATGAAATTCCCAATCTTGGGAACTTTTGGCAGATTCCATAAAGCGTAATTGATTTTTTATAATCGATTCCCGCTTCCATATAGGAGAACTGATGCACCAAACAGTATCGCCTCTTAAAAATCGATTGAAATCATTGTCTTCCGAAAAGGTATTCCAAAGCACATGGCTGTCTGTAATGGTTTCCGTGAAAAATGCACTGTTGAATACCAGGAAATCGATATCAGCTTTCTTTTGAAAAAACTCTAAACGTTCCTCTAAACAATATGGAGCGACAATATCATCCGAATCCAAAAAAATGATGAACTCCCCTGCTGCTTTCTCAATTCCGATGTTTCGACAACTTGGCGCGCCTTTTATCTTTGAATTCCTTTTATATAATTTGATGCGCGATTCTTTTTCGGCTTCTTTCTGTACAATCGCAAAGGAACCATCGGTAGAATGGTCATCTACAACAATGGCTTCCCAATTCTGATGGGTTTGATTGTAAAGCGATTTTAAAGTTTCGACGATTAAGGTTTCCCGATTGAATAAAGGAATGATGATGGATACCTTTGCTTCCATTAATGGCTTTTTCCGGAATTTAATATCCTCAAGAAATTTTCGCGTTCGGCTTCATAAGAAAAATGGGCAATCACACGTTCTCGACCTGCTTTTCCCATTTTTTTTGCTAATTCTGAGTTATTGTAAAGCGTCATGATGTTTTTTGCCTGTTGCTCTACGTCAAATGGTTCGTTCAATAAGCCTGTTTCATTATGAACAACAGTTTCATTGATTCCAGCACTTGCACCAGTTATCACAGGAATCTGTGCTTCCATCGCTTCAATAACGCTGACACCAAATGCTTCTTCTTGTCTTGATAAAGGTCCTTTGCAATTGTGCGCTATAAAAACAGTGGCACTTTTTCGTAGCTCGTCTCCTTTTTCTTTACTCACAGCTCCGAGCATTTGTATGTGCTCACTGAATTTCGACTTGCCTTTCATCAATTCGCAAGCGGCGCGTAAAGGACCGTCACCTGCCATGATTAAATTGCCTTGAAGTCCCATTTCGCAAGCTTTTTCAAAGGCTTCAATGACCAAATCAGGTCCTTTGAAATCAACCAAACGACCCAAATACAAAAGATTGAAATCACTTGATTTCTCATTGTTCTGTTTTCGTTCTTCGTAGATATCTGTACCCAAATATTTCAAATGGATACGTTTTTCATCAATACCAATCGACATCAATTTGCTTTTGGTATCGATAGAATTTGCTATGAAAGAAATGTGGTTCTTTAATTTTAAGACACTCTCAACATAGTTGGAAGCATGCACCTTTTTATCAGGATCGGAATGGTATCGAAAATCCCAAGTCACATCAAAGCCATGTGTATGCACAAAGACAGGTCTATCGGTATTATTGAGCGCGTCAGATAATTTTACAGCATGATTCAAATATTGCACAAACACACAATCTGACTTTTTGATAAGTTTCGTCACTTTTTTATTGATGGTCTTTTTGTTGATGTTTTTGAGCTTGAGCTGTTTACGAATTTTGGTGCTCAACTTCATTTCGGGATTGAGCTTGACGATTGGAATTTGATGGTTCCATTTGTTCTCATTTGCTGTATTGGTTGCAATACAAAAGACATGTTCTTTCAACATTTTCAAATGGCGTTGTTGCCAGACTTCTGACGCGGAGTTATATGTAGGTGTTAGATATAAAAGTGTCACTATACTTTGTTTCTTTTATAACCACTATATCCCGTCTCCCATAAATATTTAAGATCTTCTTTAAGATAGCTGATATTACTCGTTAGTCTATAAGAGCGAAAGGCAGCTCCTAAATACTTAAAAATATCTTTTTTTGAAGCGACTTGTTTTAAGTAAATCTTTAAAAATTTACGATACTTAAACTCAAGAAAATTATTTTGCTTATGATGTGTGTAAAGTTCTTCGTAAACGTGTGAAACTGACAAAATTTGAGACCTGTAGTTCTGTGAGGTATGTACGCCTTCACCTGTAACTCTATATATTGCGCAAAAATCGCTCAAACAAGCACCTTTACCAGCTAACAGAAGTTCCGTATATAAATGTACATCACGCGTTAGCTTATATTTTTTTAGGGAAGCGAACAGATCTTTATTAGATCTAAACATAACCGTCTGGGTTCCAATATGCCATCCTTTGGAAAATTTTTCAAAATCAAAGTCTATAACATTCGCCTGATTGAGAAAATAATGCTCGTTATTATCTTCCACAAGCTCGCCGACATTATTTTTGATTTTAAAGCGTGTAAAACACATCGTGTAGTCTTCATTCTCCTGAAGAAAATCTACCTGTTTTTGTATTTTCAAAGAGTCGGTCCAATAATCGTCACCATCTAAAAGAGCGATATACTCACCTCTACAATTTTCTACAATATTCAGGAAATTGTAAAATCTTCCAAATTTTTGTCTCTTTTGCCAATAGTCGCCATGAAGCGGCCTATTCAAAACTCTTATGATATCGGGATACTTTTTTTCATATTCTAGACAAATGTCTCTTGTGCCATCTGTTGAAAAATCATCACCGATCACAATCTCAAATTGGAAAGTCGTTTTTTGCATCAAACAACTTTCGATGGCTTCAGATATATAATCTGCATGCATAAATGTCATCAACCTAACACTGACTAAAGGCTTTTCCAAACTATAATTCATAGTCAAATTTTGTAAGCATTTGATGTGCGTGAGAATTAAATGCGTTTATCTCAAGTTTCGTCAAATCTTTCAAATACCGATTGATACTATCCGATTGTGGAGACTTTTTTGTATTTGATTTCCATTGCAAATATTCTTTTGGCTCATAAGTCTTTGATATTTTATGATACTCCAACATAGTAAGATTAAAATCAATCTCCAGAAATTTGCAAATGCGTTTTAATTCATTCTTACTATCTACTACAAGATCTTCATATCTTATTGCACAAGAGTTTTCAGGTTTTATCAAAGATTCTAAATCGTTCACAATCTTATGATTATTGGACTGCCATTCTTTTGAAATTTCCGAAATATCATTGGCTAGTTTTGGAGCATATTCAGAGTCAATGTTTTTTGAATTCAATTCTTTATATGAACACGCTACATCACGCCCATCTCGTATAATATGAATAAATTTAGCGTTAGGAAAAATCATCCTAAGTGTTGGAATGTGGTTGAGATAATAATTGTTTTTATCTCCCCAAAATTGAATTTGTTTTTGATGCGATATGGCATAAAATTCATAAACTCCATTGACAATTTCTGAATAATTGCTGAAATTTTGACTTTGTAAATATTTTTTTAGATGTTCAAAATCTAATGACCAACTTTCGATTTTTTTGGCTGTCTTCAATGACTCAACAAATGAATCAATTTTTTCGATAGGATTTTCACTGAAATCCACGTTTTTATAGGTATCAAAAAACCATACAATAAACCCACATTCTGGTGGAACTGTAATGTCAGGATGCGCATCCAACATTAATCGAAGAAGTGTTGTACCAGATCTCGGATTTCCTAATATGAAAAAAGGTTGCGTTTGATTGTCCACTTAACTATAAGTGTTTTTGTTTATTATATCTATTATTATATTCTGATCTTCGACGCTCAAATCGTGATAAAGCGGCAAGCACAATATACTTTTTGCTACGTCTTGGGCTATAGGACACTCTGCTTTTTTTACATACGGTAAAGTATCTAAACTAGGGAAAAAGTAACGTCTAGGAAATATATTGCTATCGTTAAGGACATTTACAACTTGCAATAATTGTTCTTCTGAAGTAAAACGGATCGGATAATAGCTATAATTCCATTCTGTGTTATCTCTAATTTTTAATTTTGTGATTGATGAGAAATCTAAATTTTGATCGTAATAGTGGCATGAATTTTTCCGAGCAGCAATGATCTCATCGACATAAGGTAATACTGTTAATCCCATAGCTGCTTGCAATTCACTCATTTTGGCATTTATGCCCAGACCATGAAAAGTTAGAGGACCATTATGTCCGAAGTTATGCCGATACCACATTTCATCTCTTGTCGCCTCATCTTGGCAAAATAATGCACCACCTTCTCCCGAATGAAATAATTTTGTAGCATGAAAACTACAAGTACTAATATCACCAAAATTGAAAATTGATTCGCCCTTGTACTTAACACCAAAACAATGGGCAGCATCATAAATAACTTTTAAATTATGTTTTTTAGCAATTCTATCAATTGCATCAACATCGCACGGATTACCATAGACATGAGTTGCAAGAATCGCAGTCGTTCTGTCGGTTATTGCAGCTTCAATTTTAGTTTCGTCAATCGTTAAATAATCTGGATGAATATCAACAAAGATCGGCGTACAATTTTCCCATACAATACTGGCAGTAGTGGCAACATATGAAAAAGGGGTGGTAATTATTTCACCATGGTTACCATAGGCGTTTAGTGCTATCTGGATAGGTAAAGTGCCGTTAGTCATAGGGATGACATACTTTGTTCCTAAATGACTGTTAACTCTTTCAGTCAATTCCTTAAATAACTCACCATTATTTGTTAACCATTCATTTCTCCAGATGCGTTCAATTTGCTCTTGGTACTCCTCAATCGGAGGAAAAAAGGTTTTTGTTACGTTAATCATTACTTTTTGTATTTTCTATAGTCCATTCAAAATTGGGAGTGATAAATCCTGGCTCTTTTCCCATAAAACTTCCTATTTCTTTTCCTGCATTCACAACTGTAAATGATATGATACTATCTTCATTATATATGACTGACTTCTTATTTTTTACCACCAAGAATTTTAAGCTGAAGCTCCCTGCTTGTAGAAAATTTTTCGGAATGGTACAAAGCAATCTATTATGACCTGATTGTAATTTTAAATCACGCCTTTTGTGTGACATTGAAAATATCGCTTCACCCAATTCATTGAAGAGATGATAAGTGATATGGTATTGTTCAGGATTTCCGATAACATCAATATCCGTTAGAAGTTCAATGGTATCATCTTCAACAATCGGATCTTGTATGGTTCTTGACTTATTTTTTACGGAGATTTTATTTAACTTAATGGCATTATCAATAACCAAATTATTGAATATATTTTCATTTAAAATTTCATTATTTCCATCTTTCAAATAAAAACTAACTGCTTCTTCTGCTGTACCTGCAAAAACACTTCCCCCATTTTGGAGTACAATACCTCTCGTGCACAGCGATTTAACAGCTGACATATTGTGACTTACAAACAATACTGTTCTACCACCATTTCGAGATACGTCCTGCATTTTCCCAATCGCTTTTTTCTGAAACTCCGCATCTCCAACAGCAAGTACCTCATCGACCACCAAAATATCCGGCTCCAAATGGGCTGCAACGGCAAATGCCAATCTTACATACATTCCTGAAGAATATCGTTTAACTGGTGTTTCAATATATTTTTGGCAACCTGCAAACTCCACAATCTCATCAAACTTGGAGGCAATCTCTTTTTTGGTCATACCGAGAATGGCTCCATTCAAAAAGATGTTTTCACGACCCGTCAATTCTGGATGGAAACCTGTACCAACCTCAAGAAGAGACGCAATACGACCATGGCAGGTAATTTTGCCTGTGGTTGGTGCTGTGACACGACTTAATAACTTAAGCAACGTTGATTTTCCAGCACCATTTTTTCCAATGATACCAAGAATTTCTCCTGGCTTTACTTCAAAATTAATATCCTTTAAAGCCCAAACATAATCGGAACTTCCCACAGAAGTTCGGTCATTTGATTCTCCAACCTTTAAATATGGATCTTCTTTCCCTCTTACATTATACCACCAACGCGTAATGTCATGTGATAACGTGCCAGTACCAATCGTTCCGAGACGGTATTGTTTACTTATATTTTCAACTTTTATAATTGACTCCATAAACTTCTATTCAATTAGACAGTATCCATAAAGGTTTTTTCAACCTTATTAAACACCAATATTCCCAATACCATCAATACAATCATAAATACGAAACTATAAGCCAAACCTCCCCAACTAAAATCCCCTACACCTGTAAAAGAATATCTAAAGGTTTCAATGATGGAACTCATGGGGTTTGCCAAAATGACCATTTTCAATTTTGGGTTTTCGATGGTGCTCAACGGGTAAATAATAGGTGTAGCATACATTGCTAACTGTATGGCAAAGGTTATCAAAAAACGAAAATCTCTATATTTTGATGTTAATGCCGTTACCAATAAACCCGCTCCTAGAGCCAAGCCTGCAGTCATAAATATTAACACTGGCAGTAACAGAAGCATTGAATTGGCGTGCAAATCAGCATCCGTTAAAAATAAGTAGTAAAAATAGACCAACAAAAAGAGTGAAAACTGTACAAAAAAGGTCAACAATTTTGAAATTACAATCGACAAAGGTGTAATGACTCTAGGAAAATAAACCTTTCCAAAAATATTGGCATTGGCACTAAAGGTTTCTGATGTGGCTTTTAGAGCATCGGCAAAATAGTTCCAACTCACGATACCTGCAAGGTAAAATACTGCTTGAGGCATACCATCCGTACTCATTTTCGCTATGCCACCAAACACCACCATGAACATAATGGTCGTTAAAACCGGTTGGATAAAAAACCAAAGTGGCCCAAAAATGGTTTGCTTATAAACTGCAACAAAGTCACGACGTACGAACAGAAATAGCAAATCGCGATATCTCCAAAGCTCCTTTAGATTAAGGTCAAGCAATCCCGTTTTAGGCTCGATGACAAGGGTATATTTTTGTGTTTCAACAGGCATTCGACTCTTAATTATTTTAAAGATTGTGATTAAAAAACTATACTTTTTTCCACAGCTTCGCTACAGTTAGTCCCATTAATAAAACAGAACACACTGAAACATAGATGTTTATAATTATAGCGTAAACCACACACGTATTGATCCCGCTATTCAAGCTGCGAAAATAGTATAATTCCAATTATTCTCTTAACACATCAAGTATTAATCGTGTTAGATTTGCAATTTAATAACATAGCCCAAACTATGCAAAACTACCCAGCACTGATTGCCAGAGACATACTTTACAGTTCCTTTTTCTGCATGAAACCCTAGACCTTTTAAATCAATGACCGAGCCTGGTTGCATCTTTTCAACTCCTTGTACGGATAGATTGCTCGACTTAAGATCGACTAAAATGTCAATTTCTGCTTCTGATACTGTTGCGGGTTTGCCTAACCAAAAAAGATATCTTAAGGCTCCATACGTTTCAAACACTATTGGACGTTCCTTATCCTCTAGCTTAACCAACACCATGGAAGGTAGCAAGGGCACTTCTACTTTTTTCTTGCGGTCGCTCCATTGACGTATCTCCACACACACAGGACAACAAACTTCTATCCCTTTTTGCTGAAGTTTTTCGGCAACTTTCTTTTCTGATTTGGGTTTTGTGATGAGGACGTACCAGGGCATTTGTTCAGTGTTCAGTTTTCAGTGATCGGTGTTCGGTGTTCGGTGTTCGGTGTTCGGTGTTCAGTGTTCGGTGTTGAGTGTTCGGTAGTTTTGCATTGCAAATTTATGATATTGTGGTTAAGGACTCTCGCTAAAAGTCGAAAAGATGCAGATTCATGCCTATCGGAATGTCTTTTTAGTTGGCCTTACAGCTTAATTAACCTTACTCTCACCTTACTCCCACCTTACTCCCACCTTACTCCCACTTTAGTCCGACCTTAAGTAGACTTTAGGTTACCCTTAAGTTACCTTTAAGTTGACCCTTAAGTATCTTCTTTCTATTTTTTTTCAGAGCCAACTAGAGTTTGTAACATAAAACCATGAACCGTATTATGTCGTATATATATGGCAGTTCATCTATTAACTTATAAACCAATGATTTTTAGTCGTTTAATATAACCTCTTATCGAAATATTAGTCTATGAACAGTATATCTTCTATATTTTTATACCGTAAAATCATTTACCACCTCAATCTATCGAATAAATTAACAACTTAATTATGAAAAAAATTTACATATTATTTATCATCGTAAGTGCATCATTTTCTGGTTTTGCACAATTGACCACTTTATATTCCGAAAATTTTCCTGTTAATGGGAAAGGAGCGATTGCAGGCGCCTTAGGCTCTCTTAGTACAGATTTGTCTGGTGTTGACTGGACAATTGATATTAGTAATGCTAATTTAGGCGCTGGTTTCTTTGGCGGAAATGCAGATTATTTTTATACCATAGGCAATCGTTTTGGTGCCAAAGATACGGACGGTCCTGCGATTTGGTATTCTCCTGTAATCCCTACGAGTGGTTTTTCAAATGTAAGCTTTAGTTTAGCTGCAGCCGAATCAGGTACAATGGAAGCGAACGATTATATACGTACGGAATATCAGGTAAATGGCACTGGGGCTTGGATTACTGCTGCGACCAATGGTGCTTTGTCTGATGATTTTACATCTTCCACTGTTTCGCAAACAGGACTTAATGGAATAACCAGTATACGAATAAGAGTAACCATAGACAATGATGCTGATGATGAATTTCATTATTTTGATGATGTGATTGTTACTGGCGTTTGTTCTACACCTGTTAATGTAACTGCCCTTACTGCCACACCTGCAGGAGGACAAGTGTCCCTAAACTGGACGAACAGTTCTTGTTATGATGAAGTATTAGTAGTTGCTAAATCCGATACCGCTGTGACTGCCATCCCAACTGGAAATGGTTCAGCATATACTGCCAACGCCGCTTTTGGTTCTGGTACACAGATTGTAGCCAATGAATTCGTAGTTTATAAAGGTACAGGTGCAACCGTCAATGTAACTGCATTGACCAATAATACCACTTATCATTTCAAAGTATTTACAAGAAAAGGAAGTGTGTGGAGTTCTGGTGTAGTCACCAATGCTACACCAACAGTGAGCTATTGCGCTGCAACAGGAACCAATAATAATTTTGAATACATAAGTAACGTTCAGTTAAACACTATAAACAATACTAGTGCGGGAAATCTTTATACCTATTATTCAGCGATTTCAACGAATTTAGTTAAAGGCTCACAATACAACTTAAGTATTTCAGTAACTTGGCCTACAGCCAGCCAATATAACGAAGGTTATGGTGTATGGATAGATTATAATCAAAATGGTGATTTTACGGATCCCGGAGAGCGTATCTTTACGCAATCACTTACCCAAACCAATCCTGTAACTGGAAGTTTTGTTATTCCAACGAATGCAGTTCTAGGTACTACTCGAATGAGAGTTGTCATGGTTGATCAAGCGACCCAATCACCTTGCGGCACTGTTACTTATGGCGAAGTTGAGGACTACAATGTCAACATCCTACCTCCTATTACCTATGTCTTTAACAACGGTTGGACTCCTTCAGACCCTAATGGCGTATCAACAAGTATAAATGATATAATAATTGCAAATGGCGATGCTGTTATTTCAAGTAATACATCTGCAAATTCAGTGTTGGTCAGTTCAACCGCATCGCTAACAATCAATACCGGCAGTACATTCACCGTCTTGAATAACGTGAACATGGACTCCAACTCGGTCAACTATTCTAGTTTGATTGTGAATGGAACTTTGAGTGGTAATGTCAATTATACACGCCACGTCAACGGGCAGCCTGGTACTGGTGTTGGTGCTGGCGCTAACGATTTGATTTCCGCACCAGTCAGTGGGCAGACTTTTGCAGCATTTGCGTCTGCAAATTCGAATCTTACCCAAAACCCAAGCAATACCGATCAAAAACGTTTTGGTCCTTTCAGTAAGACAACAGGAAGCTATTTGTCATGGAATGTTGTTGCCGATGGTGCCAATGTTCTAGCTGCAGGAGTTGGATATAGAGCTGCTACGTCTGATAATGCTGGCTTGGTGTTCAGTGGAACTGCCAATAAAGACGTGGTCACCAATAACGTTGTTAATTCGGGTCCTTATTATGCACAATGGAATTTGATAGGGAATCCTTATCCTTCCTATATAAGTATTTTTGACTTCCTAAATTATAATGTGGCACCAGGTGTTAAAAATATCGATCTGATGACTTTGACAAGTGCCGCGATCTATGGTTATGATGGGGATGCCTCTGGTGTCAACGGAAATGGATATACAGTTTACAATCTTGCCAATTCCACAGGTGTTAATATGGCTCCAGGTCAAGGATTTTTGGTAACTGCCGACGCTGCAATGGTTGCTGGATATGATATGACCTTCGCACCTTCAATGAGACGTATTGGAAATACAGATGACTTTATTCCGGGACGTGTGAATGCGAACAATGTGCATTTAAAACTTCAGGCGGCCATCGGTACTGCCAATTACTCAACATCGATGTACTTCAATGATGTTGCCACTTCTGGAATGGATTTTGGCTATGATGCTGGGGTCTATGGAAACTCTGCGAACACCAAAGCGATCTACTCGCAATTGGCACAAGACAACACAGGTGTTGATTTAGCAATCCAATCTTTAGCGTATGCTGATTTGGGAACTGACATTATTGTACCTTTGGGGATCAATGTACCACAAGGACAACAGGTGACGGTTAGCATTGCAGAATCCGATCTGCCAGCTCATGTTGAAGTGTATCTAGAAGATAATGTCACCGGAGCGTTTACATTGTTGAATGTGAGTGATTATGTCTTTACCTCAAGTACCAACCTTAATGATACTGGACGGTTCTTCTTAAGATTTAGCGACCAGACCTTAACAACGAACGAGGTAAACTTAAACGGCCTGCAGATCTTTGCAACGGCTACTCCAAGAGCAATTTTTGTAAAAGGTCAATTGGCGACGGCCACAACAGTAAGTTTATATGATATCCAAGGAAGACTGGTATTATCTTCAGCTCTTGACATCCATTCGAACTCTAACCAAGTGGATGTTTCAAATTTGAGCTCTGGTGTCTATGTCGTGAAATTGAGCAATAACTCACAACAGAAAACTCAAAAAGTGATTCTTAAATAGACGGTTGGAATTATAATACTCTTGTATTTTTTAGAAAGTGCATTGCCCAGAGCGATGCACTTTTTTTTTATTTATACGAAATAACTTATCATCAAAACATAATCGTTAAAATACTTCTTTAAACGATTAAATAGAGTAATTTAGGCCCCAGTTAACGAATTTATCCCAAATTATTTTCGATAACAGACCTAAACTTTTAACGACTTAAAATCCTACTTATGAAAAAACTTTACATTTTACTATTTGCGTGTGCGATATCGTCATCTGCTTTCGCGCAGCTAAACCCTAATTATCATATTAGATTGAATGCTTCAATTGGCACCGGTAATTACCATACCGACTTTTATTTCAACGACAACTCAACATCGGGTGTGGACAGAGGGTATGATGCTACTGTCCTTGGCAATGGTGCTCCAGCGAACGCTATCTATTCAAAAATAGTAGATGGTACTTATGCGAACCTTGACTTTATCATTCAATCGCTACATACGTCAGCCTTAGGATCGGACATCAGTATCCCTTTGGGCATCAATGTGGCCCAATCACAGCAAGTCACCGTGAGCATTTCTGAATCCGACTTACCAGACGACATCACCGTTTACCTCGAAGACAGTCAGACAGGTACATTTACTTTATTAAATACTACCGATTTTGTATTTACATCCGTGTCGTCTATACGTAGTGTGGGACGTTTCTTTCTGAAATTTTCGTCTCCAGGTCAGCCTACAACGTTATCTGTTGCGAAATCCAGTCTCAATGATTTACAGATTTATACCACTGCCTCCGCAAGCGCATTGTTCGTGAAAGGACAATTGATGATGGCGACGCATATAAGTTTGTATGACATTCAAGGCAGGATGGTGCTTTCAGCGGCACTTGACGGCACCTCTAGCAATAATAAGGTGGACGTATCTGTATTGACCTCGGGTGTTTATATTGTTAAAGTGAGTAACATGTACCAACAGAAAACAAAAAAGGTGATCTTAAAAGAGACCATTTAGAGGGTTAGATTTTTAGACGGTCAGACTATATATTAAAATAATATAGAAAAGTGCATTGCCAACAGCGATGCACTTTTTCTTTTATTAATGACTATTTTTCTAATTTTACAATTTTTTAATACAAAAAATTCAGATTAAGACATCATATATGTATATTTGTCAGTTGACTATACTGATTTATAAGTATTAAACAATCGATAATTAATAAATTACCATTTTTTAAAATATTCCCTCATGAAAAAAATTTACTTATTATTAATAGCATTAACGATTACGAGTTTTGGGTTTGGGCAAACTCCAATTATAAGTCAGGATTTAAAGACTGGTTCTTTGCCTACAGGATGGACACAAACTTCAGTAACTTTCTCTACTTCTGCTGGAGGTTACGCAAATTTTACAGCAACGTCGGCTACATTGACCACACCAGTTTTCAACGCTAGTGCTTATACCTCTTTACGTGTTGATACATCTGTAGCAAAATTTGGAACTGGCACGGACGGCCCAATTACTATAGAGTATTCTTTAAATGGTGGAACAACATGGACGACTGCTGGTACGACTTCAACACCATCTGGTAGTAATTATTTAGATGATCAATTACCCATCAGTAGTGTTTCTTCAACTATGAGAATCAGGTTTAACAGATCCGCCAGTCTATCTCAAAAAAGATTTAGAGACGTGGTAATTAATGGAGTTGGTACTGTTGCTGCCTGCACACCACCAACAGATCAAGCAACAGCATATAATACTACAGGAATTAGCACAACTACCGCAACACCAAGATGGACAAGTGGTACGGGGGCTAATGTATTGGTAGTGATGCGTCAAGGAGGTGCGGTCAATGCAGATCCTGTAAATGGAACTAGTTATACTGGAAATACAGTTTTTGGCGTAGCTCCTACTTCTCAAATCGGGACGGGCAATTATGTTGTTTATAGTGGTCCTACAACTGATTTTGTAAATGTCACAGGTTTAACACAAAATACAAACTACCATGTTGCAGTTTATCAATACGCTACAACAGGCACTTGTTATAATTTAACTGAACTCACAGGCAACTTCAACACACTTTGTACTGCAGTGTACCCAGTTGCCTTTAGCGAAGATTTTGAAGGTGGTGTTGTGCCTCCTACGTGTTGGACGACTTTTAGAGGTACCAATAATGCCGGAGTTGTAGAAGATTGGAAAATCGACAATACAGGGTTGGGCGTATTTGGTTCAGCTTCCGCACGTGTCGATACTGAAAATGTTGTCGCTGTCGCAGAAGACTGGTTGGTGACCCCTGCCATAGACTTGTCTGCAACTACCAATAATGAATTGAAGTTTTATGCGCGTGATATTTCAGGCACCGATTTTGGCACGATCTATTCCGTTAAAGCTTCGACCACCTCACAAACCGATAGAACTTCCTTTACTTTTGATTTAGGGAGTTATACTGAAACGGAATTGACAACACTATTAGATCAAAAAACATTGAGTCTGTCTGCTTTAGGCACGAACACTGTTTATATCGCATTTATAATGACCACTCCGATTGGTGGTGGTGATTCCTTTATTTTGGACGAAGTCACGGTAACGGGTGATTGTGTGTCGCCCACGGTACAAGCGTCTGCTTTTACGGCAACCAACATCAATGCGGCCACAGGTACTGCAACCCTTAATTGGACAGGCGGTAATGGCGATAATGTATTGGTGGTCGCTAGAGCTGGAGGTGCTGTTGATGCAGACCCAACAAGTGGTATCACTTATACCGCAGATACCTCTTTTGGAGATGGAGACGAAATAGGAACTGGCAATTTTGTGGTGTATAACGGTCCTGCCGACACTGTGAATCTCAATAGTTTATTGGACAACACAACCTATCATGTGGCCATCTATGAATATAACAACACAGCAGTTTGTTATAATGAGACCGAATTGACTGGTACTTTTTATGTGCCTTGTACGGCTTCTATATTACCATTTACAGAAGGATTTGAAGGCATGACCATCCCAACCTGTTGGACCGTTTTTGATAACGGTGTAGGTACTGGCGTCAGCTGGGCAGTAAATAGTAATGATGCCAATACTGGTAGTTATTCTGCATTTTTAGAATTTCAAAATTTTGGTTCTGGAAATTCAGAAGACTGGTTGGTATCTGCGCCGATTGATTTGGCGGCTATCACAAATGGTGAGTTGACCTTTTTCACCAAAGATGGTGATGCGGATGAATATGGTTCAAATTATACCGTAAGAATTTCTACCGCATCACAAACCACTCCTGGTGATTTTACCACAGTGGCTACTTATATTGAAGATCCAACAGCTCCTAATTATATAGGCAGCACCTATAACCAAAAGACGATTGACTTAAGTGCGTATGCGAATCAAACGATCTATATCGCCTTTGTGATGGATCAAGATTTGAGCGTTGATGGTGACCAATGGTATTTGGATGATATCAAAGTTGTATCGCCTGTGGTAGCTGGATGGCAAATACCGATGGCCAACCAATTGTATACGATTGATTTTGAAAACACTGTCGCTAATGTGAACAATGGTGCTTATAATGGTTCAGGATTTACAACAATTCCAAGTACTGGACAATTGAATTCTGATGCTTGGGCGACCACGGGAATGTCTGATGGCGACAGCAATTTTGGAGATTTGGAAACTACAGGTGATTTCGCCAGAGGCACAAGTCTTGGAGGTGTTAGTACTGGTGGATTCTATAGTTTTAATACTGGAGGTGGTAACTTAACTTTTGGTGTACAGCCCACAGGTTCGGACTACATTCCTGGCTCTACAACTTTACGTGCTCAAAACCAAACTGGTGAAACAGTGACGTCTATTACTTTTGCGTATACTGTATATGTGAACAATAATGAGAATAGAAGTAATACATTCAACTTTGCTTATAGTGATGACAACTCAACGTTTGTGAATGTGCCAAGTTTGGATATCACATCAGGTCTTACAGGCAACAGCACAGGATTTGTTGCTAACGTAAGAACAATCACCATCAACGCTCTAAACATTGCCGATGGAGAATTCATCTATTTACAATGGAATACAACGAATCCTGGTGGAAGCGGTAGTATGGACGAATTTGGTCTGGATGACATTAGTGTAATCTTTAACCCATTGGTAACGGACAACAATTCCAACATCGTTGAAACCGGTTTTGACGTGCCAGATAATATTGATTATGTAGCATTTAACGCTACAAGTGGTTTGACGACTGCCAATGCTATCAAAATAGGTGAATTCAGCATCCAAGATGGTGGAGATACACTTACTGATACAGATAACGTCTCTACCATATTGACAGACTTGAGTTTTGATATTCAAAATTTTGGTGATATTGCAGCTTTAGCAATCTTTGATGGCACTACCAACGTTTCGGAAGTGACCACTGTGACTGCTACCACTGCTTTTTCAGGATTAACCCTGGAAGCTGCTGATGATAGCGCTAAAGTATTTAGTGTCTATGCCACATTTAATACAACTGTAACAGATAACAATCAATTACAATTAACTATCAGTGCGGCAACAGCCTCCTTAACAGGTTCTGGATTTGCGGCTGCAGATGCAGGAGCGGCTACAACCTCCGTTGCTGGTGACGATAACAGAATCGAAGTGACGGCAACAGGCTTAAGTTTTGTGCAACAGCCAAGTGATAGTGCAGTAGGCGCAGCAATGACACCTGCAGTGACTGTATCAGCATCGGATGTGAATTCTAATAGTGATGTTGATTTTGTAGGAAGCATCAATATAAGCTCTACAGGTAATTTTGCTGGTTCTGCAACGCTTACGGCGACAGCAGTGGCAGGTGTGGCAAGCTTTGATAATTTAGTATTTGTAAGTTCAGGCACCTTTACCTTGACTGCAACTTCTGCAGGACTTATCGATTCCGATCCAAGTGATCCATTTGTAATTTATCCAGCAACCAAAGCGTTCTGGTACGAACCGTTTACTGATAATTCTCAATACGATGTGACCGTTGGTGGCGAAGGAAATAATGGTAATTCTGACTATTTCCAAATCACAAATGGTAGCAATATCGACAAGTCATATTCAGGAAATATTGGCAACTTTTTTGCTGCACAAGATATTGATGATGGGGGCTGGACCGACAGTGCATCTCCAAGCCAATTGACTTGGACAGGCATCAATATTTCTAGTTATACCTCCTTGACTTTTAGTGGTAAGTTCGCTTCAACTGCGGCAACTGAAATTGATGCTGCCGATTTTGTATTGGTTGAATATCGTTTAGACGGCGGTGGCTGGACCAAACTGATCGCTTTTGAAAATGATGGAACATCTTCAAACACCTTCTTTTTGGAAGACACCAATTTTGATGGAACTGGTGATGGAACCCAATTGACTAGTACTTTTCAAAATTTCTCAAAACCTCTTGCCTTTACAGGAAATACATTGGATTTAAGAATTACGGTCGCCCTTGATTCTGGTGATGAGGACATCGCTCTCGAAGATTTTAAATTAGAGGGTGTTGGTACAGTTTTTTATGGTAATGATGAAACTGGTTTTGGTGGTGTTGTTGGTGATAGTACTCTCGAAGTTGATATGGCTTCTGGAACTACGATTGATTTCACTTTTACAAAAGGCGCTGATGAATTTAATGATTATATGGTCATTTATATTGATAGTGAGGCTGGCGGTATTGAAAATACAAGTGGATTAACTGATACGGCCGATCAAGGCAGAAAAGCGGTTTCTGGATTTGCAGGAGGAACCAATCGTTCTCAAATTAACTTTCCTGCAGGCTTTAGACCAGAATATGCAATCTCTTTAAACAGCGGTTTTGCTAACCTATTCAAAATTAATGGTGGAAACCACACCTCTTTAGGAAGTGCAAATTTAAGCCCTATTGGAGACCCTAATGCTGCAACATATACATTTAATATTAATTTTGCAGATATCAATGCAACGCCTGGAGAAGAAAGTTTTAAATTCTTGGCAACCTATCTAAATGGCGACAATGCATTCCGATCCAATGAGTCTATTGGCAGAAATAGTGCTGGTGCATCAAATCCGGGCTATGCTGCATTCGAAATGGAAACATATTACCAAGTATCCAGTGGTCTTCAAGGTGGAAAAGCACCAACACAGGCTATAGGGATTTGGACAGGTGACAGTACGTGGTTAAATGGAAACCCTCCATTGGACACAGATGAAATTACAATCAATAATAACGTCATACAAAATATCGACGTGACTGCCATTGATGGTATTATCATCAATGCTACTTTATTCAATCTACCTAATTATACACTTTCGACTTCGGGAGGTATTATTGGTTCTGGAGCGTTGAATGTTTCGGGTACATTCTCAATTGCAGAAGGTGGCTTCACTAATATCGTACCGACCTATGACGGATCTACAGTTTCTACGTTAGAATACAAGGATATCCCAGGTACATATAACCGTTTCAATGAATGGACTCCAGGAGTTACAGTTGGTAGCGGTGTACCAAACAATGTTATTATTGACAATACAGTATTGGATTTAAGTGCTTTAGGAGGCGCTGCCAACGTAGTAGCACTGAATGTCGGAACTGATATCTCACTTATAAACAATGCAACGCTTAATATCGACGGTGCGAAAAGCTTAACCATTGGCAATGCCATGAATAATACAGAAGGAACGGTCAACATGGGCTCAACATCTGTTATCTATTCTAGTTTAATTGCTGATAGTGTCACAGGATTAGGAACCTTTAATTATACCCGTCATATCAATGGTCAACCAGGAGTTGGTGTTGGTGCAGGAGCCAATGATTTGGTATCTGCGCCGTTTTCTGGACAAACCTTTGGAGATTTCGCAGCAGCGAATAGCAACTTGACGTCTAACCCTGCGAATGTCAACCAAAAACGTTTTGGTCCGTTCAGCAAAACCACTGGAACCTATGTCAATTGGGACACTACAGTAGAAGGAGGCACACCTCTTGCAGCTGGTGTTGGATATAGAGCATCTACTAGTGATAATGCGGGAATTACTTTTACTGGAACTGCAAATACAGGAATCGTTACTAACGATATCTTAAATGCAGGCCCTCAATTTGCATCTTATAATCTTATCGGAAATCCGTATCCTTCATATATAAACGTACGTGAATTTCTTGAGCATGAAGTGTCTTCTGGTGTTAGAAATATTGATTTGATGTTAAACCCTTTGCGAGCAATTTATGGCTATGATGGGGATGCTGCAGGTAATAGTGGTGATGGATGGATTATCTATAACTTAAACACAGCATTGGATGTGAATCTTGCGCCTGGTCAAGGATTCTTGGTAACGGCCGATCCATCAAATGTTGCGCCTTATGATATTGAGTTTGCACCTACTATGCGTCGTACAGATTCTACAGATGATTTTATTCCTGGAAGATATGCTACTGAAAATAACGCTCACTTGAGACTACAGGCGGCCATCCAAACCTCTGTTTACAAAACTGATTTTTATTTCAATGACAATTCGACCTCTGGTTTGGATGCTGGTTATGATGCTGGAGTCTTTGGATCGAATGCCGCTTCAAAATCAATCTATTCACATTTGGTGGCAGATAATGTTGGAGTTGACATGGCTATTCAATCACTGGCATACAGCGCTCTTGGTTCAGACATTATTGTACCTTTAGGTATTAATGTGCCTCAAGGACAACAAGTGACTGTAAGTATTGCAGAATCTAATTTATCTGCAAATATTGAAGTGTATCTTGAAGATGTATCTAACAACACCTTTACATTGTTAAATACTACTGATTATGTCTTTACAGCTACCTCCAATTTAACGGATACGGGACGTTTCTATTTACGTTTTACTGACAACACGTTATCTACCGATGATTCAGATTTGGATAAGCTGCAAATCTATGCACTAGACCAGACCATCTTTGTAAATGGGATGTTGAATGATGCTACTAATGTCAGCCTCTTTGATATTCAAGGTAGAAATGTATTGAGTACTAAACTTGAATCTGGAAGCACTAACAACACGATTGATGTTTCTCATATGAGTACAGGTGTGTATATTGTGAAATTGAGCAATACTACACAACAAAAAACGCAACGCGTCATAATCAAATAAAAAGATCGTACTCTAAATCATTTAAAGATTCGGGACTATAAAATAAAAGTGCTTTGTTTTAAAACAGAGCACTTTTTTAAACAAATTGCGATACTTAAAAAAAGAGTGTCAGTTAATAATTAGGAGATTTAAAAATATAATGTATGAAACCATATAGATGATATCATCGTATATACATCCTGTTGGACTTTAAATTTTTAGCCTCTACTATCACAAAAGGAAGAAAAAATTAACATCAGATAAGAAAAAAAATTAAAATATGACTTATATTTATCTTTAGGTCGTTAAATTTAGTTATTTTTGAAACGATTTATATATTTGCAGAATGAATAAGAAAAATCAAGATACTAACATTACACGTAGTGAAGCCATTAAGAAAATGGGTAAATACGCAGCACTTACTGCTGTGGGTACATTTCTTATATTGAACCCTCAAAAAGCCCAAGCCTCATCACCGCCAGATCCAGGTGGAGATGATTTTCTATAATCCTACAATTTGTTTTGAAGGTACATTTAGTCCCTCACCATTCACAAAAAATTGGAAATAACTATGTGTTATGGTTTGAGAGCTCTAACAGTTACGTGGTTTTATCATCGACCGCATTTCTTTTGTTGAATGCTTATATTGAATCTAAAAACCAAAATGCATTTATAGAACGTCTCCAGAAAGACTTCGATATCTCTGAAGCAAAAGCTCAAGATTATTTTATAGAGTTCACTTCGTTTTTAAGCGATCTTACGATTGAAACTTCCGGTGACCAACCCCTTATCATTCCGAATTCCATTCCCAAAACAAACATCTTAAAACAATATGTCTTTGGTGATGCTAAAGTGGGTATAAATTTTTCTGATCCGCACATTTTAAAACTTTTACATCCATATCTACAGCATGCATCTGTAGAAAATTTAACTACTATTGATTTCGTTTTCGATATTTTTGAACAAGACGACCATCTACATTTATACAAGAATACCAAACACATCGGCAGTTTTAAAGCGTCCAATTTTCATCTATTGCAAGGCAAGTTTTCCATGGAGTTGGTGACATCTATTTACGGCAATACAGAGTCCGATTGGTTAGCTACCTTTCATGCGTCAACTGTATGTAATGAGAAGGAAGCGATCATGATTATTGGTGATTCCGGTAATGGAAAGAGCACGTTATCCGCAGTGTTAATGGCAAATGGTTTTGATCTATTGGCAGATGATTTTACACCAATGTTAGCCGAAAATCAACATTTATATCGGTTTCCTGCCGCTATTTCCATCAAAAAAGGAGCGTTTTCCATGATTGAAAGTCTATATGACGGTTTTGATATGGCAGACCATCATCAAAGTCATTCAAAACCTGTTACTGTAAAGTATTTACCACCTTCAAAACCCTTCAAGACTTCTCAAAAACATTTTGAATGCCAAAAACTCGTTAGGGTCAAATATGCAAAAAATGCAACCTCAGAATTAAAAGTCTGTGATTCAGAAACCCTATTACAAACATTTATACCAGATTCCTGGATTTCGCCTCAACCTGAACACTCCAAACAATTTCTTTTATGGCTAAAAAGTCTGACGTTCTATGAATTGACCTATAGCGATAATGACTTTGCCGTTAGCAAGTTCAAGGAATTATTTGAGATCTAATTGGCCCTACTGTAGTTCCTTTACCTTATTTTAGTTGCCTTAAATATTCACCATTGTCAAAAAATAAGCAGACTTTAAAACAAACCATACAACTCATAGTTGATATTTTGAGTTTTGACAGTGATGATGCGACTTTAAAAGATCGATTGTCTACGATTGATTGGGACCCCGTCGTCAAAGTTTCCAGTGAGCATCTTGTGCTTCCTGCTATATATTGCAGACTTCAACAAAAGCACTTATTACAATATCTTCCTGAAGATTTGGTTCTCTACTTAAATGAACTAACTGAACTCAATCGCCAGCGAAATCGAAGCTTATTGACGGAAGTTGAACAAATTTCGACCTTATTTAAAAGCTATAACATTAATCACGTATTTATCAAAGGGACGGCACTCCTTGCGGGAACCTATTTTGAAGACCTGGGCGAGCGTATGATTGGTGATATCGACATTTTAGTCGCTTCAGATGACATAAACCAAGCTTTTGAACTTCTTGTTCGTGATGGTTATTCAGATTTGTTACCATTCAATTACGAAGTTAAAAATTACAGACATAGACCACGGCAAATTTCCGAAACACGCATAGGAGCCATCGAACTACATGATCAACTTCTAAAACATAAGTATAATCATCTGCTTGATAAGGAAACGGTATTAAAGCAAAAGGAAACAGTTCATGGAATCCCAATACCATCAGCCGAACATCTTATCTGGAATACGATCTTGGGACAGCAAGTCAACGATCGTTCTTATTATTACAATATCTTAAACCTAAAAGGACTGTTTGATGTCATGGTCGTGGGCTTACCGAAGCGAATGGATATCATTTCATCCCTGTCAATTCAGACCTATGGATTAGCATTTTTGAATCTTGTTGGCGTATTCATTCCAACATTAGCACCATCAACACAAACTTTATTTAATAGATTTAATCGACGATCCTATTTGTTAACTTTAAAATTTCCATTATACAAAACATTTTTGATGAAGTGTAAATCGACCTATCTATTTATACAGGAGCGTGTTAAACTATTAATTTATAATAAAAGTTATCGACGACATTTGTTCAAAAACAAGTAAAATCCATAGCATTATTAATATTACGGTAAAAAATTTATTCCTATTTTTGTTTTGTTAAAGTAATAGCCTATTTTTGGGCAAAGTTTTTTTTTATGAAAAAGATAATTGTTTTAGTATTTATGTCCTTTATGGGATTCACAACTGTCGCTCAAAACCCAGGAAATGATTGGCTTTTAAGCGTTGGTGTTAATACCGTGGCAAATTTTGGCACAAGAAATCCTTTTGAGGATTTAAATGAAAATTCGTCAAAATTCGCTTTCAAACAGCCAATAGCGATTGGTATTGAACGAAAATGGACAAAATATCTTTACATTGAGCAAGATGTGAGCTTGAATGGTTTTCCTGAAAATGAATTTATTGACAACGGAACGCCAGATAAGGATTTGTTCTATTTTACAACCAATACAACACTTAAATATTATTTCGATGATCATCTCTTCCGTAATTCAGATTGGCTGAACCTTTATGCTGGTGCCGGTGTTGGACTTTTTAATCTTGAAGAGCTTAACACATCAATAAACGTTGTTTTAGGAACCATTGTTTGGGTTAGTGATGACATTGGTATTCGCCTTGGTACGATGGGCAAATTTGCCATCAACGCCGATTCTAGACAATATGATAATAACCATTATCAATTCTTCTTACAAGGCGTTTTTAAATTATAAGAAAACACATACATATTTATAAAACCTGTAATTTATGTTGCAGGTTTTTTTTATGTGCTATTTCTCATTGAAAATAAAAGACAATTTCTGTAAATCCACATTTCCACCGGAAAGAATAATCCCAACTTTTTTATTCCTAAAAAAAAATTTATTTTTAATAATCGCAGCAAAAGCAACCGCACTCGAAGGCTCTATTACTATTTTTAAACGTTCATAAATCAATTTCAAGGCATTGACGATTTCATGTTCCTCAACAGTCATAATGGCTTCAACATGTTTTTGAATGATTGGAAAATTAATAGCTCCCAAATGTGTTCGTAATCCATCAGCGATGGTATGACTTGTAGAATTTACTTCAATTTTACCGCTCTTCAATGAGCGAAAGGCATCATCTACATTTTTGGGTTCAGCTCCTATCACTTTACAATTAGTTCCAAAAAAGTGAGCAGCAAGTGCTGTTCCTGCTATTAAGCCTCCTCCTCCAATTGGAGCAATTACATAATTCAAATCAGGCTGATCCTCCAATAGTTCTACACCGGCGGTTGCATTACCTAAAATCACATTTAAATCGTTTGACGGGTGAATAAAAGTCGCACCCGTTTCCAAAGTAATTTTGTCAGAGGTCGTCTCTCTTGATTCTATGGTCGATTCACACAAAGTTATATCTCCTCCATAATCTTCAACTGCCTTCACCTTAACATCTGGCGCATTTTCAGGCATGACAATAAATGCTTTCACATTCAAACTTTTGGCAGCTAGCGACAAGGCTTGTGCAAAATTTCCTGATGAATGCGTGACTACACCCTTCGATTTTTCCCGGTCACTCAACTGCATAACTGCATTAGTGGCTCCTCGCATTTTAAATGCACCCATCTTTTGGAAGTTCTCACATTTAAAGAACAACTGGGCATCCACAAGTTCGTTTATTAATCTTGAAGTCAATATTGGTGTCTTATGAATGAATGGCGAAATTCGCTTATGGCAGTCAATGAGGTGTTGCTTCGTCATTTAGTTATGGAAGTTAATTTTAAAGCTTAATATTCTGCAAAATTAAAATTAAGCATTTGCTTCGTTTTATCGTAAATTTCCGGGAATTGTGAACGAAATTCTGACGGTGATTCAATAAAAGTCTCTATAATGACCGCTAAAAATTCATATTGGTTGGTGTAAGCATAATCCCTGAAATAACGCGATTCGGTCAAAGCCAATCTCAAGTCCTCCCTATTTGCAAGCATTTCGGTCAACTCTTTAAATGAATCGGAGAAAATCGTCGAACTTACATCACGCTCTTTAATACTATTGAGATGGATGGCATGCGAAAACTCATGGATACCCAAGTTGATTTTGTCCGTTTCAGTTTCGTAACCCTGTTTAAAATCTTTCCATGAGAGCACCAATGTTTCCAATTTTGGATTGAATTCTCCTTTATGATAGTTTTCATTTGTGACTGAATAAAATTCATCTGGATAAATAAAAATATTAGTAACAAGCCCAATATAGAAATCCCTAAATCCAAAAGTAAGCATCGCAGCGGTTGCAGAAATCAACACTCTCATTTCGTCTGTTACTTCAAGATCTTCCCTACCAACAAAATTTTTATCCTTCATGATCGAAGCGACTCTATGCTCGAAAAACCGTTGATGTTTTGAGGATAGTTTTTTGTAAAATTTGAATTGATGCTGTAATATCTTTTTTTGAACTGCATTTAGCTTTTTTAGAAAAAAAGGATTGTGAACATAAAATGGTTTCCTGTTGCGAATGATATAGCCCATTTCGAATGTTTTAAGCCCAAAACTCAAAATTGTAACAAATAATATAGCCACAAGGATTCCGATGACCGTCGGATTCAGAGATGGGACTTGCAGGAATAAAATGAGTGTTGTCATCGTTACATAACGTTACTTTAAACTATAGATTGTGAGGGAACTATCAATTGAGAGAAGTTAAATATACAAAAGAAAAAGTCAGTTTTTTAATTAGGTGAAGAAAGATTTAACACAAGGTAATGTTGATCATAGATAATCTAACAAATTTTGAAGTTGAAACCTTTTGATATAAAAAAACGCCCAATTAAATTTGAGCGTTCCTAAATCGTGACCTCGAGAGGGTTCGAACCTCCAACCATCAGAGCCGAAATCTGATATTCTATCCAGTTGAACTACGAGGCCAAAATTCCTACGAAAGCAGGAAATTCATTCTATGCTAGTTTATTTTTTACAATCGTAGAAATCGTTTTTCCGTCCGCTTTTCCAGCCAATTGTTGATTCACGACTCCCATGACTTTCCCCATATCTTTCATGCCATCTGCACCTACTTTTGCAATGGTATCCATAACTACTTTTTCGATTTCAGCTTCGCTTAATTGCGCAGGTAGAAATTGCATGATGATTTTTGCTTGTGCCAATTCAGGCTCTGCTAAATCCGTTCTATTTTGTTCAGAAAATATGGCTGCACTATCCTTTCTTTGCTTTACCAATTTAGAAAGTATCTGAATTTCCTGTTCTTCTGTAATTTCTTCTTTGGTGCCTGTTTCTGTCTGCGCCAATAATATTTCAGATTTTACGGCACGCAACGCTTGTAAGGCCATTTGATCTTTTTCTTTCATAGCTGCCTTCATGGCAGTCATGATGTCTTCCTGTAAACTCATTAATGTTTTTTTGATTGTGCGAAGATAACAAAAAGTGTGCAGTCTTCAGTGTTCAGTTGGCAGTAAACATTGAATTTCATTTAATAATAATTACAAATTAATAATCAGTCCCTAAAATTATGACCCTTAAATGTCGGACCTGCTTCCATTTCAATAAACTTAATGTCATCATAGGAATACAAAACCCGAAAGGCGGTTGAACTTTTCGGGTTGTCAAGGTGTCGTACACTAAACTAAAATTCCGCTATTAATCTACGTTGTCGTGCAAGAATGAATTGTTGCTTCTTAATTGAACATCATCGTTGTCGTCAGTGCCAACTGAGAGTCTCGAAGCTTTCGTTTCTGAAGAGTGTTGTGAGTCATCCAGATTCACACCTTGTCTTTTATAGGCTGGAATTTTTTCAAATTCGTCCACCTTTGCATTATTGAATTTATGATTGAAATCTTTCATCTTGCGACGTCTTTCATCTGCTCTTTCTTTTAACAGGTCAGAAATAGGACTGTTCAACGGATCAATTTCTTCTTGCTCTCGAGTCGCAACTTCATTTGTCGTAATTACTTTTTTCTCAAAAACAATTTCTTCATCAATTTCCACAACCTTCGTTTTTTCCTTGTTCATCGCTGATTCATAAGAAGTAAAATCGTCTAGAGCGTAACGCTTCTCACCCATTTCATTGGCTTCCGTTACAGCGATGATTTCTATATGGTCCTTTACTTTTAATTCCTTCACCTCTTCATCTAAAGAAAATAACATTCGATTATCATCATCATCTTTAAAATCTTTCTGATTGCTCGGCAAGGGCAAGTCAAATGTTAAGGTGATTTGTTCTTCTTCTTCAAAAATAATAGGCTTAACTTCACTTTTTGGTTCAACAGAGGTGATTATAAAATCATCTTCGTCGATGGTATCCAATACTTCCTCATAAGTGACATTTAAGTTCTTGATGAATTCAGATGTGGGAATTAAATCAGAATGAGAATTTGAACTTACAGTATTTTTGATTTCCATCTCCTCTTCTTCATCCTCAAAGAGCGTGTGTTTAACCACTGTTTCTTCTTTCTTCTCAAGTGTGATATCTGGCGTAATGATGGCAGGTTCACGATCAGAAGTCTTAATCTCTCTATTTTGATCATCTTCCAATGCGTGAACTACTTTTTTTACCTCTGTATTTGAAATTTCATTCTGTTGTTCAATATCGAAACCCGTAGCGATAATGGTTACAGAAATAGATTCTTGTAAAGTTTCATCCTCACCAACACCCATAATGATATTGGCACCATGACCAGCTTCATTTTGAATGTGATCGTTGATCTCACCGATTTCGTCAATAGTAATTTCTTGGGTACCAGAAACGATCAGCAACAATACGTTTTTGGCTCCAGTAATTTTATTATCGTTCAACAATGGCGAATCCAAGGCACTCATGATAGCCTCTTGAGCTCTTGATTTACCAGCAGCAGTCGCAGAACCCATGATTGCGGTTCCACTGTTGCTCAAGACTGTTTTTGCATCACGTAAATCAATATTTTGAGTATAATGGTGTGTGATTACTTCTGCAATGCCTCTTGAAGCTGTGGACAAGACTTCATCTGCTTTTGAAAAACCAGCTTTAAAACCAAGGTTTCCATAGACTTCACGAAGCTTATTGTTGTTGATAACCACTAACGAATCGACATGTGAGCGTAATGTTTCGATTCCTTTTTGGGCTTGCTCATTACGCAATTTACCTTCAAATAAGAACGGCATGGTGACGATTCCCACAGTTAGAATATCCAATTCTTTGGCCATTTTTGCGATGATTGGAGCAGCTCCAGTACCTGTTCCTCCACCCATTCCTGCAGTGATAAATACCATTTTGGTGTTGGTATCCAACATTCTACGGATATCCTCCAAGCTTTCTAGAGCAGATTGCTCTCCTACTTCTGGATTTGCACCTGCTCCCAAACCTTCGGTTAAGTTCACTCCTAGTTGAATTTTGTTGGGCACACCACTGTTATGTAGCGCTTGTGAATCTGTGTTGCAGATGACAAAATCGACTCCTTTAATACCTTGTTGAAACATATGGTTGATGGCATTGCTTCCACCACCACCTACTCCGATCACTTTGATGACGTTCGATTGGTTTTTAGGCAAATCGAATGAGATGTTTCCGAATTCATTTTTGTTGCTCATATTATTTTAGGGTTTTTCTGGATATGTAATTAATATTTCTATGTTTTTGAACCTACAGGGATTGATAAATCTTGTAGGTTAGTATTTTAATTATTCTGCGTTATCTAAAAAATCTTTGACGCGTTCAGTTAATTTGTCCAAAAATGATCTACGCTCTTTTTTTGGTTGTACAACAACCTCTTCTTCTTCAACTGTAGGTTGTGATACGATCTCTTCTTCAACTATAATTTCTTCTTCAGCTTCTTTTTCAATGCGCTTACGTTCCTGGCGTTTTAAACCGTCCATGACCAATCCGACAGCCGTTGCAAATAATGGGCTAGCCACATCATCATCACTATCACCTGCCAAATGTTCGTTTGGATAACCGATTCTGGTATCCATTCCTGTGATGTATTCTACCAATTGCTTTAAATGTTTCAATTGGGCACCACCACCTGTCAATACAATTCCGGCTATCAATTTTTTCTTTTGCTCTTCGTGTCCGTAATTTTTTATCTCTACGTACACCTGCTCCACAATCTCTGTGACACGAGCATGGATGATTTTCGAAAGGTTCTTTAAGGTGATTTCTTTTGGCTCACGTCCTCTCAATCCTGGAATAGAAACAATTTCGTTGTCCTTATTTTCTCCTGGCCACGCCGAGCCAAATTTTATTTTCAATAATTCGGCCTGCTTTTCGATGATTGAGCAACCTTCTTTGATATCTTCAGTAATGACATTACCACCAAATGGAATCACTGCAGTATGACGAATAATTCCATCTTTAAAAACAGCTAAATCGGTCGTTCCACCTCCAATGTCAATAAGGGCAACACCAGCTTCCTTTTCTTCTTGGCTCAAAACCGCATTGGCTGATGCCAAAGGTTCCAAGGTGATGTTTTCCAATTCAAGACCTGCACTTTTGATACATCTCCCAACATTTCTGATGGAAGACACTTGACCAACTACCACATGAAAATTGGCTTCCAAACGTCCACCATACATGCCGATTGGTTCTTTGATTTCAGCTTGACCATCCACCTTGTACTCTTGAGGCAAAACGTGAATGATTTCTTCACCTGGCAACATGACCAATTTATGGACTTGATTAATCAAACGATCAATATCTTCTTCATCGATCACCAATTCCGAATTCGGTCTAGTGATGTAATCGCTATGTTGTAAACTTCTAATATGTTGACCAGCGATTCCCACTGTAACTTCTTCAATCTTCATCCCACTTTCAGCTTCAGCTTCTTGAACAGCCTGCTGTATAGATTGTATGGTTTGTGTAATATTATTGACGACACCTCTGTGCACACCCAAGCTCTTGGCCTTACCAATTCCCAAAATTTCGGCTTTGCCATACTCGTTTTTGCGACCAATCATCGCCACAATTTTTGTGGTTCCGATGTCTAATCCTACTGAAATTTTATTGTTTTCCATCATTTACTTTTTTGTGCAGATGACTTGTTTATCAAACCTTAAGTTTACTACACTGTACTTATTGAGCGTGCCATCTCTCATCGCTTTTTGGTAAAACGCCTTGAGATTGTTTATTTTTTTATCTAATTGTCTTAAAGAACCTAACTGAATCGTAAAATCATCTTTACGGAACTTTAAATCGATACTTTTATTTTCATTCTCATGAATTTCCACAACATTGTTTTTTAGAAATTCATCACTTTGCACTTTTCGTGCTACCTCTGCGATATTGTGCAACTTATTTTTCTCTACAAAACCTGTTACCAAGGGCACTCTTGCAGAGTAATTTGTTGATAACGGCATATAGGTCGCATCCTCATCTATGTAATAAGATGCATTTGTGACCACTCTTGCTATCGGTTTTTTTTGGTTGATCTCGGCGGTCAATTGTCCATCAACGTTGATGTACACTTGCGCCTCCTTAATCATCGGATTGGAATTTAAGGCATTTTCCAAGACGTTCAAATCTATAATTTCTTTGGGCTTATTCGTAACACTCTCTTGATTTACTATTAACAATTTACTAACAGTCGAATGTGTGACGAACAGATTCTCTTCACCAAGAAATTTCACAACCGGTTCAGTGACTTTTCTGTTGGAATTTCGAATGGACGAAAAAGCAAACAGGAAGCCGACCAAAAACAGCAACAATATGATTTTTATGGAGTTATAGTACTTTTTCATCACTCAAAGCTTTTTTGATATGTTTAACTTCCTCTCCAATATCGCCTGCTCCAATGGTTAAAACAACTTGAGCATTGCTTTGTTTTATAGCGGTAATCAACTCCGATTTTGATATCAACTTCTTGTTCTGATTATGGATTTTTGTCAATAACCATTCGGATGTAATGCCTTCAATTGGCAATTCTCTAGCAGGATAAATATCGAGCAGGAGCACCTCATCAAATTGTGACAAACTTTTTGCAAAATCGTCCGCAAAATCCCGTGTTCTACTGAATAAATGAGGTTGAAAAATAGCCAATACCTTTTTGTCTGGGTACATTTCCCGAACGGCTTGATGCACCGCATTTATTTCTTCAGGATGATGTGCGTAATCATCAATAAATACCAAGTCATCGGTTTTTATTTGATACGTAAAACGACGCTTAACCCCTTTGTAAGACGTTAATGCTTTGGCGAGCTGTGGGTGGGGGATACCATATTCTACAGACATCGCCAAGGCTATTAATGCATTCGACAGGTTGTGTCGGCCAGGTAGGTTAAATTTGAAATTGTGTAGCGTTTGCGTTGGTGTCTTGACATCAAACTCATAACTGCCTTTGTTTATTTTTATATTTTGAACCGAATAATCGGCATCATCTTCTATTCCGTAAGTTATACCTTCTATTGGTAATCCATTACGCACGAATAATTTTCCGTTTGGTTTTAGTTTTTTAGAAAAGTCCACAAATGATTTTTGTAGCTCTTCTGCTTCGCCATAAATGTCGAGGTGATCAGCATCCATTGAGGTGATACATGCCATATCTGGCGACAGTGTTAAGAAGGAACGGTCAAATTCATCAGCTTCCACAACAGTAACATCTGTTCCGTTGAGAATTAAATTGGAATTGTAATTTTCGCTGATTCCTCCTAAAAATGCAGTTACTGGCACATCACATTCATTTAACAAATGCCCCAAAATACTGGTAGTAGTCGTTTTTCCGTGCGTTCCAGCAACAGCTAAACAAAATGTATTTTTTGTAATCTCTCCTAGAATTGCAGATCGTTTAATAACTTGAAAATTGTTATCCCTGAAATAATTCAACTCCTTATGGTCTTTTGGAACGGCAGGTGTGTAGACCACTAATGTTGTTTCGGTTTTCAAGAATAATGGTACAATATTTTCTACTGAATCCTCAAAATGAATTTTCACACCCAAACTTTCAAGGGCCTCTGTTATATCAGTTTTTGTTTTATCATAACCAGCAACGTTCTTTCCATTTGCTACAAAATAACGGGCCAAAGCACTCATCCCGATACCTCCGATGCCAATGAAATAGACGTTATGTATTTGGTTAAGATTCATTTAGTTCTTTAATAATTTTTCAACTTCGTTCGCTATATCCTTTGTTGCGTTGACTAAAGCGAGTTCTTTAATGTTTTGACTTAATTCATTTTGTTTTTCTGCCGATGCGACCAATTGTGAAAATCGGTTTTCAAAATCAATGTCTAAATCAGATTCCTTGATTAGTAATGCAGCGCCTTTACTTACGATTGCCATCGCATTTTTGGTTTGATGATCTTCTGCCACATTGGGAGACGGAATAAAAATAACAGGCTTCCCAACCACACATAACTCTGATACCGAACTTGCTCCTGCTCTCGAAATGATTAAATCGGAGGCCGCATAAGCAAAATCCATGTTATTTAAAAAGGTATGCACTTGTACATCTTCCCGAGCATCATATTTTTTATATTGTTCATAATACAACTTGCCACATTGCCATATAATTTGAACGTTTTGGGTTTGGAAATATTCCAATTCTTTTTCGATTAATTCATTGATGCGCCTTGAACCTAAACTTCCTCCTAAAACCAATAAGGTTTTCTTTCCAGAGTTCAATTTAAAAAAAGCCTTCCCTTCACTAGTTTTCTTATCAACAGTCAATAAATCCTGACGGATTGGGTTGCCTGTTTTGATCAGTTTTCCAATTGGGAAAAAACGAGCTAAATCATCATAAGCGACACAAATTTTATCTACTTTTTTTGATAAAATCTTGTTCGTGATTCCCGGGTAGGAATTTTGCTCTTGAATCAAACACGGAACCTTGTTAGAAGCGGCCATATTTAATAACGGTCCACTGGCAAAACCACCTGTGCCTATGGCGACATCAGGTTTGAAACTTCTGACAATCTTTCTGGCTTTTACCAAGCTGCTCATTAATTTGAATGGAAACATTAAGTTTTTAGCTGTTAGTTTCCGCTGTACTCCAGAAATCCAAAGACCTTCAATTTTATATCCGGCCTGAGGCACTTTTTCCATTTCCATTCGATCCAATGCGCCCACAAATAGAAATTCAGCATCGGGATAACGAGATTTCAATTCATTTGCAATCGCAATCGCAGGATAGATATGCCCTCCTGTTCCGCCTCCGGATAATATGATTTTATAATTGCCCATTAGATTGCTTCACTTAATATTTCGAGCGGGTTTTCGTCATCGATCTCCTCTTGCCCTTTTATTTCTTCTCTTTTTACACTGACACTTAATATGACTCCTATTGCCAAACAGGTCATCCAAATGGACGTTCCTCCGCTACTTATTAATGGTAATGTTTGTCCTGTCACAGGAAATAATTCCACCGCCACAGCCATGTTGATGAATGCCTGAAAAACAATTGGCAATCCAACCCCAAGCACTAACAGTTTAGCGAAAACGGAATCTGCTTTTTGTGATATAATCACGATACGGAATAATAGCCAACAATACATCACCATTAAAATCAAACCGCCAATCAATCCGTATTCTTCGATGATGATGGCAAAAATAAAATCGGATGATGACTGCGGCAAAAAGTTCTTTTGAACACTTTTTCCAGGTCCTAAACCTTGGATGCCTCCGGATGCGATTGCTATTTTTGCTTTTTCTATTTGATAATCAGCTTCCGAATCTTCAGCTTCATTGAAAAAATTAGAAATACGACTTTCCCAAGTATGAATACGTGTATCCATCAAATTAGGAAATGCCTTTGCTGTTAAAACAAACAAGGTTAACGCAATCATTCCTGTTCCTATAATAATTGCTAAATATTTAGCCGGATAACCTCCAATAAAGGTTAAAATCATAACCATCAAAAACATGATGGCTGTTGTTGAGAAATTGGCAGGAAGAATCAATATCAATACTAAAAATACAGGCATCCATAAAGGAAGTATCGTTTCTTTAAACGTAATTTCCTTTTCCTGAATTTTTGACAAATATCTCGCCACATACACCATCAAGACAACGGCTGCCAAGGTCGATGTTTGAAACGACATTCCTACAATAGGAATCTGGATCCAACGGCTTGCATTGGCACCATCAATCGTTGTCCCTTGCAGCATCGTAACTATCAACAACACCAATACAATCGGTATCATGATCATTGACAGTCCCCGAAAATAGCGATACGGAATGCGATGAACCCCATAGATAATCAAAAAGCCTAAAAATAAATGCACGAGATGTTTTACAAAAAAGGCAAAAGTGCTACCAGAAGTTGCAGTATATGCAAGATTACTTGATGCGCTATACACAGGTAGGAATGAGAAAATCGCCAACAGGGCAACAATTGCCCAAATTAGTTTATCTCCTTTGATATGTGCACGCAAATCTTTCATTATAAATTTCTAACTGCATCTTTAAATTGACGACCTCTATCTTCATAATTTTCAAACAAATCGAAACTTGCACAACATGGCGACAACAACACTGTATCACCTGATTCGGCAATTTTATAAGCAATTTTCACTGCTTCACTCATGAATTGTGTTTCGACAATCACATCCACCATATTTCCGAATGTGCTCATCAGCTTTTCATTGTCAACTCCTAGACAAATGATTGCTTTGACCTTTTCATTGACAAATTGAAACAATTCGTTATAATCGTTTCCTTTATCTACGCCGCCTACAATCCACACCGTCGGCGTATCCATGCTTTCCAACGCATAGTAAGTCGCATTGACGTTGGTTGCCTTGGAATCATTAATGTATTGCACCTTATTGATTTTTAGCACGTGCTCCAAACGGTGTTCCACCCCTTGGAAGTTTTCCAAACTCTCGCGAATGGTCTGTTTTCTGATTTTTAATAAATGAGCTACAGTCGAGGCAGCCATTTGGTTCTTAATATTGTGTTTTCCTTCTAGTGCTAAATTTGCTGTTGGCATAATTATCTCGTTGTTATCTATTGTTATTTTTATACTGTCTTTGTCTAAATACGCTCCATTTTCAATTGTTTTCACCAATGAAAAAGGAAGTAGTCTGGATTGAATTGTATTGTTTTTGAGCCATTCATTAATTGCTTCATCGTCTGCATCATAAATCAAATAATCCTCTTTGGTTTGGTTCAATGCAATTCTGAATTTTGAATTGATATAATTTTCAAATTTGTAATCATATCTATCCAAATGATCTGGTGTAATGTTTAAAAGCACTGCGATATGTGGTTTAAAATCCACTATATCATCCAATTGAAAACTGCTGATTTCCAATACATAATTTGGATAATCATGCTCTAAAATTTGATTCGCAAAACTCTTCCCAATGTTTCCAGATAATCCAACTTTCAATTCTTGATTAAGGATATGATAGGTCAGACTTGCAGTTGTTGTTTTACCATTACTTCCTGTAATTCCCACAATTGTTGCATCCGTATATTTTGAAGCAAACTCAATCTCTGAAACCACTTCGATTCCTTTTTCACGGATCTGTTTTACAATGGCGACCTTATCTGGAATTCCTGGGCTTTTCATCACGATGTCAGCATTCAGAATTTTTGATTCTGTATGTTGTTCATCTTCAAATTCAATCTCATTATGTTTAAGAACTTCTTTATAATTGTCTTTAATCTTTCCTTTATCTGAAAGAAATATGTCGTAGCCTTTTGCCTTTGCCAAAAGCGCGGTGCCTACACCACTCTCTCCCCCGCCAAGAATCACTAATCGTTTCATTCTATCGAATTTTCAAGGTCACGATAGACACAATCGCCAATAAAATTCCCACAATCCAAAAGCGTGTCACGATTTTACTTTCGTGGTATCCTGATTTTTGATAGTGATGATGTAATGGCGACATTTTGAAAATGCGACGTCCTTCTCCATATTTCTTTTTGGTATATTTAAACCAACTCACTTGCATGACTACTGATAAATTTTCGGCCAAAAAGATGCCACATAACACTGGTATTAGCCATTCCTTTCTTACCGCGATGGCGATTACCGCAATGATACCACCAATGGTTAGACTCCCTGTGTCTCCCATAAAAACTTGAGCTGGATAGGTATTGTACCAAAGAAATCCGATTAGTGCGCCCACAAAAGCAGCTATATAAATAGTGATTTCCTCAACCCTTGGGATGTACATAATATTTAGGTATTCGGAAAATATGATGTTACCTGAAACCCAAGCAAATATTCCGAGTGTGAGCACAATGATAGCTGAAGTCCCTGCCGCTAAACCATCGATGCCATCAGTTAAATTAGCACCATTGGAGACTGCCGTAATGATGAAAATACTAACTAAAATGAATACGATCCAAGCATATTTTTTATATTCGGGATTAAACCAAGTGATCAAATCAGCATAGTCAAACTCATTTTCCTTTACAAATGGTATGGTAGTTTTGGTTGATTTCTCTTCAAAACTAAATTGTTTGTCAATAGAACCATCAGACATTACGATTTCTTTCTGTTGATCCGCAGGCAATTCCTCTCGAACTGTAACATCTTTATGAAAATATAAAGTTGCTCCAACAATAATCCCAAGCCCAACTTGCCCCAATACTTTGAATTTTCCTTTAAGACCTTCTTTATCTTTCTTGAATTTTTTAATGTAATCATCAATAAAACCAATCGGTCCCATCCATAGCGTGGTCACAATCAGTAAGATGATATAGATATTTTCTAACTTCGCCAATAATACAACAGGAATTAGCGTTGCCAAAATGATGATGATTCCACCCATTGTCGGCGTTCCTGCCTTTTCCACTTGACCTTCCAATCCCAAATCGCGAATGGTCTCACCAACTTGTTGCTTTTGTAAAAATCGGATGATACGTTTTCCAAATATTGTAGAAATCATCAATGCCAAAATGATAGCCATAGCAGCTCTGAAGGTGATAAACCCAAATAGAGAGGCTCCTGGAATCTGGAAGTGTTTTTCTAAATATTCAAATAGGTAATAAAGCATGCTATTTTTCTAATTGTTTTAAAAATTCCTGTACTATTTTATAATCGTCAAAATCGGTTCTTAGACCTTTTATTTCTTGATAGGTTTCATGTCCTTTTCCAGCAATCAAAATGATGTCATTTGGCTGTGCCATTTGACAGGCTGTTTTAATCGCTTGTTTTCTATCCACAATTGAAAGAGTCTTCTTGAAATTTTGAGGCTCTACACCTTTTTCGATATCTTCAATAATAGTTTCTGGGACTTCACTTCGTGGATTATCACTTGTGAAAATTACTTTGGTACTTAATGCGGACGCGATGTGCCCCATTTTTGGACGTTTCGTTTTATCTCTATCGCCACCACAACCGACAACTGTAATCAAATCTTCATTTTTGGTTCGGATGCTATTGATGGTTTCTAGCACATTCTGCAAAGCATCTGGTGTGTGCGCATAATCGACAATTGCCGTGATTTTTTCATCAGAAATTAAATATTGGAAGCGACCGCTAACACTTTCCAACTCGCTAATCAACCGGAGATTTTCTACTTTTTCAAGTCCCAATAATTCAGCGGTCGCATAAATTGCCAAAATATTGTAAGCGTTGAAATTTCCGATCAATCGTGTCCAAACTTCGTTATCATTTAGTTTAAGCAGCAAGCCAGTCAGTTGATTTTCTAAAATCATGGCCTTGTAATCCGCATACGTTTTAAGTGCGTACGTAAATTTTCTTGCTTTTGTATTTTGAAGCATGACCAACCCATTCTTATCATCAATGTTGACTAATGCAAATGCTTCTTTTGATAAATTATCAAAAAAGTACTTTTTCACATCTCGATACTCTGCAAATGTGTCGTGGTAGTCTAAATGATCATGAGATAAATTGGTAAAAATGCCACCTTCAAACTTTAAACCTTCAGTCCTATTTTGATGTATGCCATGCGAACTCACTTCCATAAAGCAAAACTCAACCCCTTCAGCATTCATCATGCTCAAAAACTTATTGATGCTTAAGGAATCAGGCGTGGTATGGGTCGCTTTATATTCTTGATTGTCTACCAAGACTTTTACGGTTGAAAGCAATCCGACTTTAAACCCTGCTTTTTTGAACAGTTGATATAATAATGTAGCTACAGTGGTTTTTCCATTAGTTCCTGTGACACCAACCAACTTTAGATTTTCAGAAGGATTTTTATAGTAATTAGAGGCCATAAAAGCCAATGCTTTGCTCGCACTTTCAACTTCTATATAAGTTATTCCGTTGTGTAGTTTTGCAGGCAATTTCTCACAGACGACGGCAATCGCACCTTTATCAATGGCTGTATCAATAAATTGGTGACCATCTGAAACCGTTCCTTTTATAGCAACAAACACATCATTTTTGACGATCTTTCTAGAATCAAAATCAATCGCGTTGACTTGCACGCTCGTGCTGCCAACAACTGCATTGATGGTTACTTTATATAGTATGTCCTTTAATTCGGTCATTAAATATTTAATAAAACGGTTTGATTCCTCTTGATTTTGATGCCTTTTTCAATGGATTGTTTTCTTATAATACCCACACCTTCCACTGTCACCTTTAATCCCATGTTCTCCAGCAACGCAAGCGCATCCATCGCAGGCATTCCAGTGACATCTGGCATAATAGTTTTGTAATCATCCGCCAGCTTATAATAGGATTCAAAATCTTTTTCAACTTCTTCGTTTTTGAAGGCGAGGGATTTTACTTCATCCGTAATCGGTGTATCTGTAAATATTTTTTGTGCAATCGCTTTGAAAACTGGTCCAGACACATCGGCTCCGTAGTAACCTTTTTTTGTACTTGGTTTATGAATGACCACAATACATGAATACTTCGGGTTTTCGGAAGGGAAATAACCAGCGAAAGAGGAAATGTATTTTTTGTTGTTCGACCAATCTGATAACCAATATTCAGTTCTAGCGGTGCCTGTTTTTCCAGACATGGAAAATGTTGGAGAGTATAAGCTTTTACCAGTACCTCGTACTACAATATTCTTTAGGATTTCCTGTAGTTTTTTTATGGTTTCATCCGAGCAGATTTTTTGCTCAATGACTTGGGTATCCACACGCTCTATAGTTTTGTCAAATTCCCTGACCTCTCGTAAGAAATGTGGTTTTACCATTTTACCATCATTGGCGATGGCATTATAAAATGTTAAGGTTTGTAGTGGCGTCAAACTCAAATTATAACCATAAGCCATGGAAGGCAAGGCATTTCTACTCCATTTGTCGTGACCAGGTTGATAAATTTCTGGCTGACCTTCTCCAACGATCGCTAAACCAAGCGGCTCATTCAGATGCCAACTCTTCAATCTATTGATAAACTTATTGGGCTGTTTTGAATAAATTTCATCGATCATGGTTGCAAAGCCAACATTGGACGATACTTCCAAAGCTCTAGCAATAGAAATTTTTCCATGTCCATGCGAATCGGTTATGGAACGTCCATAAAAGCGTTTTGAGCCATTGCCAGTATCTACAACATAAGAGGTATCAACCATTTTATCTTCCAGAGCAGCTGCCAAAGCCATCAATTTAAATGTTGAACCAGGCTCGTGAGATTCACCAACTGCGTAATTCAATTTTTCATAATAGAGGCCATCTTTTGTTTTACCAAGGTTTGAAATAGCTCTTATTTCACCTGTTTTCACTTCCATCACCACGACACATCCGTGTTCTGCCTCGTAATATTCAAGTTGCTTTAGTAAGGCATGATGAGCAATATCTTGAATGTTAACATCAATTGTCGTATAGACATCAAGACCATCTTTTGGTTCTACCTCATTATAATCAGCAATTGGCTTCCATTGACCTTGTCCTATTTTTTGCTTCCAGCGATGACCATTGGTGCCCCGTAGATATTTCTCTCCAAAAGCGCCATCGATCCCAGCACGAGTGACGGTTCCATCTTCTGAAAAACGTTCGTAACCAATGCTACGTTGCGCAATTCCGCCCATCGGATGCTCTCGTTTAGTGGTCTGCTCTACAATTAAGCCGCCTTTGTAAGCTCCTAGATTAAGCAAAGGGAAGTTTCGGATTCTGATGTAATCGGTATAATTGATATTACGCGCTACCAGAAAATATCTGTTCTTATTCGCACGCGCTTTTCTGAACTCATTTTGATAATAGTTCGAGGATTTTCCGCTGTATTTAGAGAGGGAATCACTTAAAGGTTTTAAGTATTTTTCAAATGTTTCCGATTTGGGAGTTAAGGCGTCGAAACGAAGGTCGTATTTTGGTATTGAAGTTGCCAAAAGACTACCATCTGCCGCATATACATTTCCTCTATTGGCTGGGATAACGACGTTCTTTTCAGTACGCTCTTCGGCCATTGCACGATATTTATCACCTTGAACAAATTGAATAGTGAACAATTTGAACACCACAGCAATAGCGAACACAAACATGATGCCTGCCACAAAGTACAATCGATTCAATATGCTCTTTTCGGTTACTGCCACTTATTCTTACTTCTTTTATTGTTCTTGTTGTGATACTACTTTTATTTTTTTCGGCGGAATCTCTGATGGTGCGATTCCTTTTTCTGACATTTTTTTGACGAGAGCCGACTCCATTTTCAATCGCATCAGTTTAGAACGACCATCCACGAAGGATGAACGCCATTCCTTTACTTCATTTCCCAAACGTGCGATGTCATGAACTTTTTGGTCTGCACTATGCGAGCTTGCAATCATGATAATCGCCAAAAACGAAATGAAAAGGATTATTCTCCAATTTTTAAATGAATCATCACTAATCAAGAATGTTCCTTTTAATATGCTGTACAAACCTTGTTTCATACTTTTTCTGCAATTCTCAATTTGGCACTTCTCGCTCTATTGTTCTCTTTTATTTCGTTCTTTGATGGAACGATCAATCCCTTCACTTTTCGCATTGGCACTTCAAAATTTCCAAACACATCACGTTCCGGCTCACCCTCAAACATTCCATTTCTGATGAAACGCTTGACCAGTCGATCTTCCAAAGAGTGATAGGAAATACAACTCAATCGACCTCCTTTCTTGAGCACTTCAGGCGTTTGAACCAATAAGTCTTTGAGCGCTTCTATTTCTTGGTTCACTTCAATACGAATGGCCTGATAAATTTGAGCCAACACTTTATGTTCATTTTTGTGCTTTACAAACTTTTTCAATACCTCCTTAAGATGTTCACTGGATTTGATTTCTCCATTTTTGCGTTCTTCAATAATCACATTTGCCATAGCTGGAGCTTGTCTCAATTCTCCGTAATGCGAAAACACATCCCTCAATTGCTCTTCTTCATATTTATTGATCACATGCAAAGCAGATAGTTGACCGTCTTGATTCATTCGCATATCCAAATCAGCTTCAAATCGCGTAGAAAAACCGCGCTCGGCAACATCAAATTGATGTGACGACACACCTAAATCGGCAAGCACTCCATCCACTTCTTTCGCTCCATAAAATCTCAAAAAGCGCTTAATGAATCTGAAGTTTTCATTTATCAATGTGAACCGATCATCATCAATTGTATTTAAAAGAGCGTCTTTATCTTGATCAAAGGCAAATAGTTTTCCCTTGGGACCAAGTCTTTTTAAAATCTCGCGACTATGACCTCCACCGCCGAAAGTCACATCGACATAAATGCCGTCAGGTTTGATGTTTAAACCATCAACCGTTTCCGTTAATAAAACTGCATTATGATAGTCCATTGTCATCGTCTTGTCCCATAACATCTTCTGCTAAATCTGCGAAATCGCCAGTAGCATCATCTATTGCCTGTTCATATTTATCCTTATCCCAAATTTCAATAATATTGATTGCCGAAGACACCACAATATCTTTGGTGATATCAGAAAATGCCATCAAGTCCTTCGGAATCAAGAGTCGTCCGGTTGCATCCACCTCTACAACTTTTACACCTGCCGTAAAGCGACGGATGAAATCATTATTTTTCTTTTTGAAACGGTTTAGCTTGTTCACTTTTTCCATCAGAGCATTCCATTCCTCCATTGGGTACAATTCCAAACAAGGCTGAAAAACGGCACGTTTCAAAACAAAACCATCTTGCAACATAGGCAGCAACTGCTTTTTTATGGCAGCAGGAAGCATCAGCCTACCTTTGGCATCCACTTTGCATTCGTATGTTCCTATTAATGAGTTCAAAATGATGTGTTTGTATATGTAACGACTACGATTCAAATATATTGAAAATATTACCACTTTCTACCACTTTCTACCACTTTTGTTTATAAGTTTTAACTTTGAAAGGGGATTTCGATCAATATTCAGTGATCAAATAGTTGTAATAATCTGATTTTATGTGTTTTAAAAAGTGGTGAATCTTTTAATCAACAGTTGTCGACAACTATTGTTAAAGGATTCGTTGGAAGTCTTATGAAAAAAAAAGAATATTTCAGCGAAATACCTATATTTGTTTTTTGAGGAATAGACTGACCAATCGATGAAATACCGTTTAAAAAAGGAGAAAAATTACAGTTATATCGAAGAAGGTGAAGGGCAACCAATCATCGTACTTCATGGACTAATGGGAGGTTTGAGTAATTTTGACGCTGTTCTACATTATTTTGGCGCTAAAGGCTACAAGGTTATCATACCTGAACTTCCGATCTATTCTCAATCGTTACTGAAAACAAATGTTCGCAGCTTTGCGAAATATCTGTCTGATTTTATAGCTTATAAACAGTTGGAAAATGTCATTTTGCTTGGTAATTCCCTTGGAGGTCATATCGGATTATATCACACCAAATTATATCCTGCAAAAGTAAAAGCTTTGATCATCACAGGAAGTTCAGGGCTTTACGAAAGCGCCATGGGAGGTGGTTATACCAAACGTGGTGATTATGAAGTGATCAAGAAAAAAGCACAAGATGTTTTTTACGATCCTGCTGTTGCTACCAAAGAGATTGTTGATGAAGTTTATGAGACCGTCAATGACCGAAATAAACTTATAAAAACCTTGGCTATTGCCAAGAGTGCAATCCGCCATAACATGGCAAAGGATTTGCCAAAAATGAACTTACCCGTTTGTATCATTTGGGGGAAAAACGATACTGTGACTCCGCCAGAAGTTGCCACCGAATTCCACGAACTCTTGCCAGACTCCGATTTGTATTGGATTGATAAATGTGGTCATGCCGCGATGATGGAACATCCCAATGAGTTTAATGAGATTTTGGATAGCTGGCTGACGAAGCGAGGACTTTAAATGATAGAACACCGATGACGGGATATAACCCAAGTGGAAATTGAAATAAAACTTGAAGTTTGAAGCCCGATGTATTTATAACTATACATGAGATTCCTGGAATTCATTTCGGCTGAAAACATTGCATATTAAAAGTTCATTTCGTATTTAAAATTTACAAATATCAAACTGCAAACGGAAGACTGCCTGCTGAAAAATTAAGACTGAAATCATGATAATAAAAACTGCTGAATTCATAATGAGTAATTCCGAGGTGGCAAAATGCCCTAAAGATGTCCTGCCTGAATATGCCTTTATCGGTCGCAGTAATGTTGGTAAATCTTCATTGATCAACATGTTGACCAATCATAAGAATCTGGCAAAAACCTCTGGAAGACCAGGAAAAACACAACTTATCAATCATTTTTTGATTAATAAAAACTGGTTTTTGGTCGATCTACCAGGTTATGGTTATGCAAAGGTGTCGAAAACGGCCAAAAAGAAATTCCAGAAATTCATTACCGATTATTTTGAGAAACGCACACAATTGGTCAATGCCTTTGTACTTGTGGACATTCGACATGAACCTCAAAAAATTGATTTGGAATTTATGGAATATTTGGGATTAAAAAGCATTCCATTTTCTATTATTTTTACAAAGGCCGATAAGTTAAAACCGAAAGCAATAGAACGAAATGTTGCCGCTTACACAGAAGAACTATTAAAGACTTGGGAAGAAACGCCAATTTATTTTATAACATCTTCCACATCATCCGTTGGACGAGTAGAAGTTTTACAGAATATTGACAATACCAATGAGGAGATAAATGGGTTGAGGCGAAATTGATATTTAGAAGCTAAAATAAAGATGCCTAACATTAAAAGGTTTTATATATTAAAAAAACAACAAAAATTAAAACTTCGATTTTTGCTGTCTTAAAAAAAGTAAAATAATGATTTATTTTAGCAAGATACAATTCTACCGCAAACTCTCGCGCTTAAAGTGTTTCTCTTAACTCTAATATCCATGCACATTCCTGCGGTTAATCTTAAAGACAAGTCATTTGCTGCCTGAACAGATGCAGCTCTTACACATTCTTCGCTATAACACACATCATAGCTCTTCCATCCGTCACCAGCCTGACCTCCACATTTTGAATCATCGCTTTCTTCTTCGATGCCTCTTGCGTAGCTGGAAGGCGTGACTGTAACTTGATTTTTACTGATAATGAAATCAATCATCACCACGACATCCTCGGATTTTGAGCCTCTATTGTTAATGTCCGACAAATCTTGCTTATATAGTTCTGAAATTGATTCACTTATCACGTCTTCTAGTTTTACCTTTGAAAGATCATAGGTAGTTGAAAAATCAATTTTTGGATTTATAGCAAAATATTTCAATTCAAATGCCGATTGATTTTCCGTAGGCACTATTTCCTCTTCGTTACAGGCAAATGACAGTAAAAATAATAGAATACATGTTGGTCTAAAAATTAAATTTTTCATAATTAAAATTTTATCAAGTTAGATTGTCCATTTTGTTTCGCCTTAGGCTTTGGCGGCTTTTTAAAGTGCTTAAGCAATTACACTCCATGAAAAGAACCATTTTAAAAATCTTATCATAAAATTCAGTATATTTGATGCGATTTAGACATTTGTTTATTTTCAAGGTTGACAGAACCTGTGAGAAGTTTCTACCTCGGAGATGCCTTCTCTTTTATATTTTTCTCCTATGATATCATTATCATTTGTTAGTGAGTTTGATATTGTAAAGCTATTTTATAAAAACCGTATAATCAAGTAAATATTTACTTACACAAGAAAGAAATTACTAACACTTCGAAATATCATTTTTGTAAAACTTTATTTTTTTAAAAAATCCGCAATTTTATGGCAAAATTCGGTCATTTAGTATTTAGTAAAAATTTACTGAAAAGTTTTAAAATAAAGATTTTCAGGATTCTATTAGAAAATTGATATTTTCAAATTAAGATTTTTTTTCGTAAAAATGTTACGGAAAAACCTTAATAAAAGTTTAAAAAATTGTTTTACATTGTCCGCAGGGATAAATTTTTGCAATGCTACACTTTTTTAAGATAACTGCAGATTTTGAAGCCATAATTAGAATTCCATTAAAATCACCTTTATCAAATCTATTATATGACTACTTCGCAACGACTAAAAGAATTACGTTTAGAAAGAAACTTTTCTCAAGATTATATTGCATTTGAGTTGGGTATATCTCAAAAAACATATTCTAATTTGGAAAGTGGAAAAAGCAAGATTGGATTAGAACATTTGAATGCACTATCTAAAATATACAATTCTACACTCATCGAGTTTATACAGGCAATTAATCTAACAGATATAGCGAGAACAACCATAAATAGGGGCGAATCTCCCACAACTGAAATTCAAGAATACCATATTCAAACCGTCGAACCGTTGAAAAAACAGATAGAAGTTTTAAACGAATTAATACTACAAAACCAGGCCACAATTCAAAATCTACAATCTCAAATTAATAGTTTAAAATAAATTTACCCCTTCACATCCAAAGCATCCCTCAAAGCATTCCCTATCAACATAAACGCCATCACTAACAACATAATGCAAAGCCCAGGTATTAGAGCCAAATACGGTTTTCCTAATATGATATAATTATAGTGATCTTTGATCATTGCTCCCCAACTCGCCATTGGCGGCTGTGCTCCAATCCCTAGAAAACTCAAACCGCTTTCTACTAGAATTGCCGCCGCAAAATTGGCTGCAGATATCACGATGACGGGCGCCATGATATTAGGCAAAATATGTTTAGTGATAATTCTAAAGTCATTAAAACCAAGTGCTCTTGCCGCTGTAACGTATTGCATTTCTTTGACGCTGATAATTTGACCTCTAACGACTCTTGCTACTTCCACCCACATTGTCAAGCCGACAGCAATAAAAACTTGCCAAAAACCCTTTCCTAATGCCAATGTGATGGCAATAACCAATAATAAGGTTGGTATGGACCATGTGACGTTGATAATCCACATGATAATGGCATCCACTTTTCCTCCAAAATAACCGGCAATACTTCCCATAAAAATACCGATAATCAAAGAGATAAACACAGCAATGAAGCCAATGAAAAAGGAGATTCTGGCGCCTATTAAGATTCGGCTTAAATAATCACGACCATATTTGTCAGTACCAAATAGAAATGTTTTTTTTTGAATGTATTTTTTATAGTTATTTTCTGGAAAGCTTGATAATGGGACTGATTTGATGGCACCTTCCAGCCCATCGGCAGCATATTCGGTGTAAATCAATTCTGCTGTTACCACTTTGTAATTTGTAATTGGGATTTCAGTATCTGTATTATTCTTTCCGAAGAACATTTTTGTAAAGAATGACTGATTGTTTTCCAATTGTGAAGGAATCGTCAACATTTGAATTGCAAAGCCTGATTTTTTCGAATGAATTGACAAATGCATCTGGTTAGCATTTTGAGAGTCATCAGGCGCAAAAACATAAGCAAAAACCGAAATGATACCCACAAAAACGATAAACCAAAAACTAAAAACGCCCCAAAGGTTCTTTTTGAACTTTTGGAGCGCTAATTGTGATAATGAGCTATTGCTTTTACTCATTTAATTTTTATTGTTTGTAGCAACTTTCGTTTTTACTGGGTATGACATTTTAAGGTCATGCAATACATTTAATGCTTCTTCAATATAAACGTCTTGACTCAAACTCTTGTGCCAACGATCCCGTTTTTCTTTTAAAATACTATCAGCAGCCATTTGTTTATTTTCATAAGGTAATGATGAAAATGTCAAATTTGTCTTATAATCCGAAAGCTTTTCAAAACGTTTAGCTTCTTCCTCATTTAAATTGATCTGCGCTTTGTAATCATCATAGTTAAGCGAATACACTTCTTTGTCACGTATGGTTTTTACCCATTTTGCATTTTGATCGATTAATTGTAATTGCTCGTTGGTTGCCATTCGCTCTTTACTCTTTTTGATCGTGTTGTCGTAATCGAAATAATTTTCAAAAACGGTATATGGTACCGCATCGATTTTATCCCATGGCAATGGATTTTCTTGATCTTTTTCACCAAAATCGATATAACTGTAACGATCTGGAACCACGACATCACTCTTTACACCTTCCAATTGGGTAGAACCACCATTGATTCTATAAAACTTTTGAGTCGTAAACTTTAAAGCGCCCATATCGCCATTTGTGTTGTTACGAACCATACGATTTAAATCCAATACATTCTGAACAGTTCCTTTACCATATGTTTGCTTGCTACCAATGACAATTCCTCTTTTGTAATCTTGCATAGCAGCCGCTAAAATTTCTGAAGCCGATGCAGATAATTCATTGACTAAAATAACCAATGGACCATCCCAGACTATAGATTGATCTTTATCAACCAATACTTCTTTCTCTTCTCCAGCATTCTTGACCTGAACAATTGGCCCGTCCTTAATGAACAATCCTCCCATATCAACAACCGTTTGAAGTGAACCTCCTCCATTGTTTCTCAAGTCCAAAACCAGACCTTCCATGCCTTCTTTTTTCAAACGCTCGATTTCTAATTTTAAATCAGAAGCTGCGTTTCGTTTATTGTAATCCTCAAAATCAACATAAAACTTTGGCAAATTGATCACTCCGAAGGTTTTACCATCTTTAATAACTGTTGATGATTTTGCATAGGTTTCTTCAAGTTCAACCACATCACGCGTAATAGTAAGATCTTCAATCGTACCATTCACTTTTTTCAATGTTAGGATGACATTTGTTCCTTTAGGACCTTTTATCAATTTTACAGCATCATCAAGGCGCATTCCAACTACATTGACGGCTGGTGTTTCATCATCTTGTTTTACTTTCAATATTTGATCTCCAACTTCCATTTCATTCTGTCTCCAAGCCGGTCCACCACTAATAATTTCATTAATAGTTATGACATCCATTTTTTTCTGAAGTCGAGCTCCAATTCCTTCGAAGTTACCTGACATTGCAACGTCAAATCGGTCTTTTTCCTCTGGCGCAAAATAGAATGTATGTGGATCGAATTCTTCTACTATCGCATTGATGTAGACCGAAAACCAATCTTTGCGTTGTCTGTCATTGATAAAGTCATATAATTCATCTAACGATTTTAGAGTTGCGTCTCTCGCTTCTTTTTCTAATTCTACCAGTGATTTTTTCTCTGTTATTTCCTTTTTGACATCTGTTGCTTCAGTTGTATTTTCTTTAGGATTTTCCGTAACGACATCGATTCCCAAATCACTGTTCATGGATGCCATTTGTTTTTTGTTGGAATATGTGTTTTCCTGCTGCGAAATTAAATCATCATAATTGGCTATCGTCGAAAACTTAAGTTGTTGTCTCCAACGATTTTTCATTTCCTTTTTTGATTTTACATAGGTTAACTCTTCATAATCCGTTGAAAAATCTTCTTTAATCTTGAAATCAAAAGGTTCTGACAATACTTCTTTATAAAGTCCTTTAGACTCCTCAAGGCGTTGCAATAAACGCTCATGTGTCATATTGAAGAACGTTAGGTCATAGGCCTTAATCTGATCGTCAATCTTATCTTGGTAAGCTTTAAATTCTTCAATATCAGATTCATAAAAATATCTTTTAAATGGATCTAATTGCTCTAAATATCCTTTGAAGACATGTTCAGAAAAATCATCATTTATATCTTTTGGATTGAAATGCCCTTCATTAAGCACATAGGTTATTAATTGTATGAGCAATTTGTCCTTATCGGGATCTTCAAATTTTTTCGTTGTAAAACTGCAAGAGGCAAAAGCCATCAGCAGCACCAACAACAGTAGTTTATAATTCCTTTTCATTGTTTTCATATATTTGGGATATTTTTTATTAAAACCTTAAGTGTTCTCGAATCAGAGATTCATTTAAACCGAACTTTATAATTTCCACTAAAGTAAAAGAAAAAACCATGCCATTAAAACCTCCTGCTACTAATTTTTTGTTAAAGCATCCAATATAGGTAAATCCACAGTAAATTATGTATTTTAGCGTCTTCAAATCGAAAAATTCATGTCAAAAAAACCCCTTATTTTAGTTACAAATGACGACGGAATTACAGCTCCAGGATTAAGAGCTTTGATAGAAGTGATGAATGAATTGGGAGATGTGGTGGTGGTCGCCCCTGATAGTCCACAGAGTGGAATGGGACATGCCATTACAATCAATTCTACCCTGTTTGTGGAAAAAGTGACGGTCGCCAAAGGACCACAAGATGAATATAGTTGCTCGGGAACTCCTGCAGACTGTGTAAAACTAGCAGTCAAACAAATTCTAAAACGCCGTCCAGATTTATGTGTTTCGGGTGTCAATCATGGATCCAACTCATCAATCAATGTGATTTATTCTGGTACGATGAGTGCCGCTCTCGAAGCTGGAATTGAGGGGATTCCTGCTATAGGATTTTCATTGCTGGATTATAATTGGAATGCTAATTTCGAACATGCCAAACCCTTCATTAAAACCATTGTACAGAATGCATTAAAAAATGAAATCCCAATCGGTGTCGTCCTAAATGTGAATATACCAAATTTAAAGAAAAAAGACATTAAAGGCATTAAGGTATGCCGACAAGCAAAAGCAAACTGGGAGGAGAAATTCGACAAACGGAAAAATCCCCAAGGCCGTGATTATTATTGGTTAACCGGAGAATTTGTAAATCTAGACAAAGGTGAAGATACTGATGAGTGGGCTTTGGAGCAAGGATATGTTTCTGTTGTTCCTGTACAATTTGATTTGACGGCACATCACGCCATGCAGCATTTGAATAGCTGGAAACTCAATGATTGAACACTAGGATCTACTATAATAAATTATGATTAGGAAAGAAATTTTTATCGGATTGATAGTTGGACTTATTGCCAATGCTCTTGGTTTGTTGATCGCTATTCTGATATTTGGGAAAGGCGCTGATTTCGAAAGTACCATTCGTAATTCAATCGCACAGGGTTTCTTTGGTAAGTTAGTAAGTATGGGAGCCATTATGAATTTGATTGCTTTCTTCTTATTTATTAAAATAAAACGCGATTATAGAGCCCGAGGCGTTATTTTGGCTACGGTCATAGTTGCAATTGTGACGCTTTTGATTAATTTTATATAAAAGCATTCTAGACTGTCTCGCTGACGCACCCTACAAGAATATGCTATGATAAAAACGAAAAGGAGAGAAAAATATAATTAGTGATCCAATTTCCATTATTTTTGATCTTTAACTGTGCAAACCTTGATTCATGCAGGTATCAGTCTTGGTTCTAGAAGTCTAGATTCTAATCTATGAAATACTATATCATTGCCGGCGAAGCCTCTGGAGATCTACATGGTGCCAATCTAATGAAAGCATTGCTCAAGCAAGATGTCAATGCCCAATTTAGATTTTGGGGAGGCGATTTGATGCAAAAAGTCAATGACAGTTTGATAAAGCATTATCGAGAATTGGCTTTTATGGGATTCATCGAGGTTGTGATGAACTTGAGAACCATCACCAAAAATCTCGCTTTTTGCAAGACAGACATTGAAACCTATAATCCAGATGTGATTATTTTTATCGATTACCCAGGATTCAACCTTCGCATTGCAAAATGGGCCAAAAAGAAAGGATACAAAACTCACTACTATATTTCACCGCAAATTTGGGCTTGGAAAGAAAATCGCATCAAGGACATCAAACGCGATGTCGATAAAATGTATGTAATTCTTCCTTTTGAAAAAAGTTTTTATGAAGACAAGCATCAATATCCTGTTGAATTTGTAGGCCATCCACTGATTGATGCCATTGCTGACAGGAACCCGATTAGCACATATGAATTTAGGGCGAAACATGGTCTTCAGGATAAACCCATTATCGCTTTATTGCCAGGAAGCCGCAAGCAGGAAATAAAGAAAATGCTATCTGTTATGCTTAGCGTTACGAAACATTTCTCGGAATATCAATTTGTGATTGCTGGCGCACCTAGTCAAGATCGAGAGTTTTATTTTAAATTCATAAAAAATGCTAATGTATCATTTGTTGACAATCAAACTTATGATTTGTTGAGCATGTCAACTGCTGCGTTGGTCACATCTGGAACAGCGACTTTGGAAACGGCGTTGTTCAAAGTGCCACAAGTGGTTTGTTATAAGGGAAGTTGGATTTCCTATCAAATTGGCAAACGTGTGGTGAATTTGAAGTATATTTCACTCGTCAATTTGATTATGGATAAGGAAGTGGTCACAGAATTGATTCAGGATGATTTTAATTCCAAACGTTTGCAAACAGAATTAAAGGCAATTTTAGATGTGAGTACTAGAGAGCGAATGTTTTTGGATTATTTTGAACTAGAAAGAAAACTTGGAGGTCGTGGTGCCAGTGAAAACACGTCAAAATTAATTTTTAATACCATTAAGAACAATTAGAATTTCAATGAGAACAATTTTAGTCATTTTTTGCCTTGCACTATGTTTATCAGGTTGTAAATCTTCCCAATCTGCAAAAAGCTCAACATCCAAACGGATTATTACCAATAAATCAAATCGCAGTCCTTATCCGAACGCACAGTTGGCTGATAAGATAATACACGATGCTGTAAAATATGAAGGTGTGCGATACAAATATGGCGGTACTACAAAAAGCGGAATGGACTGCTCTGGCCTTGTCACCACCGCATTTGCAAGCCAAGATATAAGCTTACCACGTTCAAGTTCTCAAATGGCTGTCACAGGCGATTGGATCGATTTAAAAGAGGTTGAAAAGGGTGATCTGTTGTTTTTTGCCACAAGCAGGAATAGCAGAACCGTCAATCATGTTGGCATTGTAACCTTTGTTGGTAACGACCGTGTTAATTTCATACATGCATCCACAAGTGCTGGAGTCATTACGTCATCGCTCGCCGAAAAATATTGGTATTTTGCTTTTGTACAGGCGCGTCGGGTATTATGAAACTGCTTAATTTTACCATTATTAAGCTAACGCTTTGCTTGATTACCGGTATTATTATTTCCACTTTTTTCACAATTTCACTATTGACAATTCTTATCAGTTGCAGTGCTTTGATTGTATTGCTACTGGCAACTCTGTTGATAAGCAGAAACAAACTCCAAAAGACCGTATGGTTTGGCATGCTATCCTATTTGACAATGATAAGTATTGGCATTTTGGTCGTCAATTTTCACAATCATAGAAACTTTAAAACACATTATTCTCATATTGTTTCATTAGATGACGACAGCGCCAAATTGTTAACATTTAAAGTTCGTGAAGTCTTAAAACCTACCGCATATCACAATAAATATGTAATCCATATTTCAAAAATTGATGGAAAGCAGGCGACCGGAAAATTGCTTTTGAATGTGCAGAAAGATTCAATTGCCGAGTCATTACAAGTCGATGACATTTTGATAGCGTCAACGTCCTTATCCAACATCAATCAACCGTTGAATCCATATCAATTTGATTATAAAAGTTACTTAAGCAAACGCTACATTGACCATCAAATTTTTGTGAACAAGGAAGAATTGCTCCCTATCAGCTCCGAGCCACATACGATTTACGGCTATGCGGCACAATTAAGAGCAAGTATCGATCAAAAGTTAAAAACCTACAATTTTGAATCAGACGAGCTCGCCATCATCGATGCGTTGCTCCTTGGGGAACGAAAAGACATCAGTGTAAATACATATAATAATTATGTCAATGCTGGAGCTATTCATATTTTGGCGGTTTCTGGATTGCATGTTGGTATCATTCTATATCTATTAAATTGGTTGTTTAAACCTGCTGAGCGCATCAGAAAAGGGAATTACATCAAAATAGTTGTTCTCGTGTTGTTACTGTGGTCCTTTGCCATCATTGCGGGTTTATCGCCATCTGTGACAAGAGCAGTTACCATGTTTACAGTTGTGGCAATTGGAATGAACCTCAAGCGACCTTCAAATATCTATAACACCTTGGCAATTTCGATGTTCGTTCTATTGTTATTTAAACCTTTGTTTTTATATGACGTTGGCTTTCAAATGAGTTACACAGCCGTTTTGGCAATCGCAAGCATCAAACCAATATTGTCCAGTCTCTGGACGCCAAAATTAAAAGTGGTGAACTACTATTGGCAATTACTATGTGTAACCACTGCGGCACAAATAGGTGTTGTACCAATAAGTTTGTATTATTTCCATCAATTTCCTGGTTTATTCTTCCTGTCGAACTTAATAATCCTTCCATTTTTGGGTTTTATACTAGGGTTTGGAATTCTCGTCATCATAATGGCGTTGCTAAATATTTTACCATCATTTTTAGCTGATGGATTTGGATTTTGCATTGGACTGATGAATGATTTTATTGCATGGATTTCACATCAGGAAAGTTTCGTTTTTAGGAATATTTCATTTGGATTAGTTTTTGTCCTAGTGACCTATTTACTCATTATTTCAATATTTTCCTATTTTAAAAACCCCAGTTATCAACGGTTGGCGGTAGCTCTGACAGCAGTTATTCTAATTCAAGGTGCATTCATTTATCATAAAAAGGAATTGCACACCAGTGAATTTATAGTTTTCCAAAAGAGCAAGTTTACTATAATTGGCATAAAAGACAACGAACAATTGGCAGTGGCATCCAATTTAGATAGTATCAACAAAGAGGGTGATCAAATCATAAAAAATTATAAAGTTGGAACCGCTGTAAAAACCATTAAAGAAGCTGACTTGCAGTCAGTTTACAATTTAAAAGATAAAAAATTATTGGTCATTGATAGTTTGGCTGTTTATAATGTGAAATCATTCAAACCAAGTTATGTATTACTTCGAAATTCTCCAAAATTGAATTTGAATAGACTGATTGATTCATTAAGACCAAAACTCATTATTGCTGACGGAAGCAACTACAAATCCTACTTGTTAAGATGGAAAGCAACCTGTAAGGCACAAAAAATCCCTTTTCATCAAACCAGTGAAAAGGGAGCTTTTGTATATAAATATTGAATTTTTAACCTTTAAATTCAGCTACAAATTTTGAATAATAGTCGTTGAAATCCTCTTGTGTTTTCATTTCCTTATGTTTATCGTCTTTAAACATTTTAAGGTACAATTCCAGTTGCTGCGGATTTTGATAGCCTCTAACCGGAAAAATCATTTCGCCTTTCTCATCAAAGAAAACAATCGTGGGATATGCATTTACCTGAAGCTTTCGTGTCAAATCGTGCACACTATTTCTTCTGTTCGCCATTTCCGCTTTATAACCAGGATTAGAATAGGTAACATCTTTATATTTGACGACTTCATTACCTTCAGCATTAAATTTTACGGCATAATAATTATCATTCACATATTTAGCGACGTCGGCATTTTGAAAGGTGTTTTTATCCAGCATTTTGCATGGCCCACACCAGTTGGTATAAACGTCCATCATTATTTTTTTAGGTGTTTTCTTTTGAAGTTTCAAAGCTTCTTCTAAGGTGACCCATTTTATTTCTTGTGCTATGGAATTGGCTGATACAAATAGTGAAACTGCCAATAACAGAATTATTTTTTTCATATTTAGCTTATTTTGAACTTCTATTAGGAAGCAAAAGTTGTTCCGAACTTACAAAAAATGCTCCAAAAGAGGAGCATTTTATTTTTATTTTAACGATTTTACCAAAATTAAATCAGTCAATTCCATGCATCTTACGTTTCAACATCGGATTTAATAAAAACATAATTACTGCCGCAATAATAGGTATGATCGTAAATATTAAGAAGAAGGTTGTTAAACCATGTTCTTCCATAATTGGATCCATATAACTTCCAGTAAAACCTCCTAAAAGATTTGCAAAGAAATTAGCGGTAAACCAGATTCCGAACATTAAACTCACGAATTTCACAGGAGCCAATTTACTAACGTAAGATAACCCGACAGGCGATACACAAAGTTCTCCAAGAGTATGCAGGAAATAGGCAATAACTAAAAACATTAAACTAACAGAGGCGGTTTTTGCACCTTCTGGAATTCCAGCTGAACCATAAGCTAATACTCCAAAACCTAATCCGACCAACAATAAACCGATTGCGAATTTAACAGGTCCTGACGGATTGAATTTACTTTCCCAAAGTTTAGAAAATACTGGTGCAAATAATATAATGAACAGTGAGTTCAATACCGAGAACCATGATGCAGGTACTTCTGTTGTATCTGATTGAAAATCCCTATTTAGCATCCAAATCACAATTCCCCAAATAATAACAAAACTTAAAGCCAATAATATATTTGCTAAAGCATATTTTCGAAAGGTTTGTTTAAACAACATCGCCAAAACCCAAGTGATAACCAACATCGGAACAATGGTAATGACCGTATTTATTATTTTAAATGTCATTGCTGCACCGCCTTCCAATCCTCGATCAGTATAATCTGCTGCAAAAATGGTCATGGAACCACCAGCTTGCTCAAATGCCCACCAAAAGAATATGACGAACAATGAGAAGATTCCAATCACAAACATTCTATCTCTGACTACTGTAGAACTTTCCGCTTCTTCAATGATGTCCTCAATATCTTCACCAATTTTTTCAACACTGTCTTCAATGACATCGTCAAAATCTTTAGTTTGGGTAGGATTCAACCCTATTCTTCCAAATATTTTTTGAGTAAAATAGAATTGTAACATACCTAAAAACATAAAAATTCCCGCGAGTCCAAAGCCATAATGCCAGCCTATATTTTCTCCAATATATCCACATAACAGAATTCCTAGAAAGGCTCCTGCGTTAATTCCCATATAAAAAATGGTGTAGCCTCCATCTTTTTCTTTTCCTTGAGATTTATACAATTGACCAACCATTGATGAAATGTTTGGTTTGAAGAATCCATTTCCAATAATTAAACAAGTTAAACCTGCATAAAAGAACATAGGCGTAATACCCTCCAAAGCCATGGAAGCATGTCCTACAGTCATAATAAAAGCACCTAAAACAATGGCTCTTCGATAACCCATAAATTTATCTGCTATAAAACCACCAATAATAGGCGTGATGTATACCAAACCTGTATACCATCCGTAAAGAACCAATGCATCTGCTCTACTCCATTCCCAGCCACCTTCAAGAATCGTTTTTGTTAAAAACAGTACAAGAAGCGCACGCATTCCATAGTAAGAAAAACGTTCCCACATTTCTGTGAAAAACAACACAAAGAGACCTGAAGGATGTCCTAAAACGGTCTTTTGGTTCTCTGCCGAACCTCCAAATTTAAAATCCATATTCATTAGTTATATTAAGTTAAATTATGTTATTCAAGTAAAAAATATTCAATTTTTAATTGAATGAGCCAATTTTGTCGCCCAATGTTCTATCAATAAAATCAGTCATTTTTGTATATAAATGAAGTCTGGTATTGCCCCCATAAATACTATGATCTTTATCTGGATAAATCAACCATTCAAATTGTTTGTTGGCTTGAATCAGAGCTTCAATCATACGCATACTATTCTGAACATGCACATTATCATCACCAGAACCATGAATCAATAAAAATTCACCTTTCAATCCATTGACATGATTGATTGGTGAATTGTCATCATATCCACTCGGATTTTCTTGAGGAGTTGTCATATAGCGTTCCGTATAAATGGAATCATAAAATCTCCAACTGGTTACAGGAGCAACAGCTATGGCCATTTTAAACACATCTTTTGCTTTAAAAAGCGCATTGCTGCTCATAAACCCACCATAACTCCAGCCCCAAATTCCGATTCTATCTTTATCGATATAAGGTAATTTTCCTAAATCTCTTGCTGCTTGTATTTGATCTTCAACTTCAAACTTTCCTAATTCGTTTTGAGTCACTTTTTTAAACTCTGCACCTTTAAAGCCGGTTCCTCTACCATCGACGCAAGCAACTATATAACCTTTTTCAGCTAACATATAATACCAATAATCGTTTGAACTATTCCACCTATTGGCAACTTGCTGCGAACCTGGACCTGAATATTGAAACATGAATAATGGATAGATTTTTGAAGCGTCAAAATCCAACGGTTTTATTATCCACATATTCAAATCATTGCCATTGACTTTGAGGGTCGAAAATTCTTTTTTAGATAATTTATATTCTGATAAGTTCTGGGAAAGCGCATCATTGTCAACGATCGTTTTGATGATGTTCCCACTTCTTGCATCATTCAATGTATATTTTGGAGGTGTGGTTGCATTTGAAAACGAATTTATGAAATACGTAAAATTCGCACTGAAATCGGCACCATTTGTACCAGTTCCATTCGTCAATCGTTTTTTGTTTTTCCCATCCAAAGAAATGGAATATACATCTCTGTTGATTGAACCGTTTTCAACTGATTGATAAAAAATGCTGTTATTTCTTTCATCGTAACCGTAATACTTGGTTACTTCCCAAGGTCCTTTTGTGATTTGTTTGATTTGTTTTCCCTCTTTGGAATACTGATAGATGTGATTGTAACCATCCTTTTCACTGGTCCAAATAAAGCTGTTGTCTTTTAAAAAAGTTAAGTTGTCCGTAATATCGACATATGCTTTGTCAGTTTCTTCCAAAACGAGATTTGAAGTCATTTTTACGGCATCAATCAACCATAAATCCAATTTATTTTGATGTCGGTTCAAAAACTGGGCACTCAGTACATTTTTATCGTTGGTCCACTTGATTCTTGGAATGTAAAAATCGACATACTTTTTAGTCACTTTTACCTCATTAACTATATTTAAAGTGACATCATAGATATGTAGGGAGACCAAAGAATTTGCTTCACCTGCTTTCGGATACTTAAATACTTCTTGTTCTGGATAAAGATTTTTTCCTTGAATATCCATTGAAAATTCTGGAACGTTAGTTTCATCAAATTTGATAAACGCTACTTTGGTACCATCGGCATTCCATTCAAAAGCGCGCACAAAACCAAATTCTTCTTCATAAACCCAATCGGTTATTCCGTTGATGATTTTGTTTTTTTTGCCATCGGAAGTGATTTGAGATGTCTTTTTTGTAGCCAAATCCATTACATACAAATTGTTATTAAAACCGTAAACCACTTTGGTGCCATTTGGAGATAAGGTGGGCTCTTGAATTTTATCGTCTGAAATCGTTATAAGTGAATTAGTTTTAGTGTCAAAAACATAAAAAATTCCTAAAGTTGAACGACGGAAAATCGATTCTACTTCAGTCGCCAAAACAACCTTACTTTCACCATCGCTGAACGTATAATCTGAAAAACCTTTGACGTCATTCAAATTTTCTGAACTCAATAAGGTCTTTACCTTTTCTAAAGTTTTATAGTCATAAATATCAATTGAAGCAATTCCTTTCGCATAATTAAGCACAGAGTATTCCTTGCCATTATTCATGGAATGTAGAGACTGCATCCCTTGTGTTCGGAACGTTCCAGACCATATGTTTTCGAGTGTGATTTCTTTATTTTGAGCTGATAGAAAACCAGTTACCAAGAAACAAAGTAGAAGAGCAGTTTTTAAAAACTTCATTAAGTGTCGTTTTTTATATAAAATATCGTCAAGTTTAGTAAAAAAAACGCAAAAAATCTAACTATTGATAGTTAAATGCTCAATCTTGGCAATTGACATAAAAAATTCCCATCAAGGTAGTATCTTTGCCGTCTGACGACACATTACATGATACAACCGATCGCTGGCTTTTCGAAACTTTCCAAATCCAAAAAAATTGATTGGATTGTTAACACTTATTTCACTGAAAAAGAACATGCGAAAAATGTTCTAAAACATTACTGGAACGACGATGAAAAGCTCCAACAACTGCATGACGAATTTATTGAAAACACCATCACAAACTATTATTTGCCTCTTGGTGTCGCGCCTAATTTTCTAATCAATAACACGCTGTATGCTGTTCCTATGGCAACTGAAGAAAGCTCGGTCGTCGCGGCAGCGAGTAAGGCAGCAAAATTTTGGTTGGAAAGAGGGGGTTTTAAAGCGGAAGTGATCTCAACTACTAAAATTGGCCAAGTTCATTTTATGTATGATGGTAGCACGGAAAAGCTTCAGCAATTCTTTGATTATGTGAAACCGATGTTATATTCAGAAACCGAATTCATCACTAAAAGTATGCAGAAACGTGGTGGTGGCGTTTTGGATATCCATTTGGTTGACAAAACCGAAAAGTTAGAAAATTACTATCAACTTCATGCAACATTTGAAACATTGGATGCAATGGGAGCCAATTTCATCAATTCGTGTTTGGAGCAATTTGCTAAAACTTTTAAAGATCATGCGCTGCGATTTGATAAATTTTCGAATCAGGAAAAAACGATTGAAATTGTAATGAGTATTTTGTCCAATTATGTACCAAATTGTATGGTAAGATCCGAAGTGAGTTGTAAAGTTGAACAGTTAGGTGACGATGATAAAATTTCGGGATCTGACTTTGCAACCAAATTTATTCAAGCAGTAAAAATCGCAGAAATCGAGCCTTACAGAGCCGTCACGCACAACAAAGGCATCATGAATGGCATTGACGCCGTCGTTCTGGCAACAGGAAACGACTTTAGAGCTGTGGAAGCTGGTGTTCATGCCTACGCATCAAGACATGGAAGTTATAGCAGTTTGACGCATGCCGAAATCACTGATGGCTTATTCAAATTTTGGATGGAGATTCCTCTAGCACTAGGAACTGTTGGTGGACTGACAAGCTTGCATCCTTTGGCAAAACTATCGTTAGAAATGCTCCAAAAACCAAGCGCTAAAGAACTCATGCAAATAGTTGCTGTTGCTGGATTGGCACAAAATTTTGCAGCTTTACGTTCCCTAACCACCACAGGAATCCAAGAGGGACATATGAAAATGCACTTGATGAATATGTTGAATCAATTAAATGCCACAAATGATGAAAAAACAGAAATGGTCGAACATTTCAAGACACATGTTGTCACACATCATGCGGTTGAAGAAGCACTTTCAGAATTAAGAATTAAGAATTAAGAATTAAGAATTAAGAAAAGATAAAATTTTAAAATTGAAGAACCAAATTCCAAAATTTGAATTTTGAACTCGAAACATGAAACTTTTTACAGTAACGGAAAACTACTAATCACGGGAGAATACGTCGTTCTTGATGGTGCTTTATCGCTTGCTATTCCAACTAAATTTGGACAGTCTTTAAAAGTTGAATTGCTTTCGGAACCAAAACTTGTTTGGAAAAGTTTAGATGAAAAAGAGCACACTTGGTTCGAAGACGAGTTTATAATTGACGACATTTTATCAAACAGGTCAACATCAAAAAATGACGTTTCGCACCGACTTCTTCAAATTTTTCATGAAGCAAGACAACTTAATCCGAAATTTCTAACAGAATCAAAAGGTTATAAAATCACAACAAACTTGGAGTTTCCAAAAAATTGGGGATTAGGGACCTCGTCAACATTGATCAACAATGTTGCTAATTGGGCCAGCATAGATGCGTACCAATTACTTGCAACAACTTTCGGCGGAAGTGGCTATGACATTGCCTGTGCTAAAAATGATGTTCCAATCACTTATCAAATTCAACACAACACTCCTAAATTAACAACTGTCGCATTCAATCCCTCATTCAAGGAACAAATCTATTTTGTTTATCTAAATAAAAAGCAAAATAGCCGTGAGGGTATTGCCCATTATAAAAACAATCGGTCAGATTTGGCGAAAGAAATTTCAAGTATCAATGCCATCACATTGAAAATGATTGATTGTGACAATTTGAGGAACTTTCAAAAGTTAATGGAAGAGCACGAACAAATCATTTCAAACATCATCAAACAAAAACCAATAAAAGAATTGCTGTTTTCAGATTTTAAAGGAAGTGTCAAAAGTCTTGGTGCTTGGGGTGGCGATTTTGTGATGGTTGTCTACAAAGAAAATCCTTCCAATTATTTTAAATCGAGAGGATATGAAACGATATTGGCATATGATGATTTGATAAAATAAAAACGGCTCTCGAAAGAACCGTTTTAAATCATCAAATACAACAAATTTTAGTTGTCGTCATTTTCAGTTTTTTCCTTGATTTTGACATCGCCATCATCATCGGTTTTAATTTTCACTTCCTTATTATCAGTTTCCATTTTAATTTTGTCACCATCATCGCTTGTTTTGATGGTAGCGCCTTCATCTTCCATTTCTTCAATCAGTTTTTCCTTTTCTGTCTGTTCTCTACAAGACGTCAAAGAAACTGTTAAGAACAATGCCATGAATGACATAAAAATTACTTTTTTCATTTGATTAAGTTTTAGTTTGGGATGAATTTACGGAATATTTCTTAATTTAGATTAAAACACAAAGAATGACTTTATTACGAATCCATAAGAGGTGAAATTTAAGCGTGAAGTCCTTAAAGGTTTTTTAATAATCACAGTTCTAAAATTACAAAATTGAAAATGCAGAATATCCTGATTTAGAAATATTGAATAATCAATAATTCAACAATTCCTGAATTTTAGCCTTCACTTTATCTATCGATGGAATCATCGTTTCCTCCAAGGTAGAATTCAACGGGATTGCTGGCATATTTTCACTACCAATAGTCATGACAGGCGCATCCAAATATTTAAAACATTCCTCCTGAATTTTTCCAGCCAAGGCTCTAGCAAAACTATTATTAGAAGGTTCTTCTGTCACTACTAAACATTTCCCTGTTTTCTTGACCGATTTCATAATCGTATCTTCATCCAAAGGAAATAAAGTTCTCAAATCGATAATCTCTATTTGGTCACGCATTCCTAGTTCGCCAGAGGCATTATAAGCCCAATGGACGCCCATTCCGTAAGTGACAATGGTGATGGTTTCTCTATCATCCTGTTTCCAGATTTCCTGTAACACCCACGCCTTTCCAAAAGGTAAAACGTAATCTTCTGATGGCTCGACCGAAGTTGCACCTTTAGTTCCAGGCACTTTACTCCAATACAAACCTTTATGTTCTAAAATTACCACTGGATTCGGGTCGTAATAAGCAGCTTTCATCAAGCCTTTTAAATCAGCTCCATTACTTGGATAGGCGATTTTTATGCCTCTAATATTGGTGATGACGCTTTCTACAGACGACGAATGATATGGGCCTCCACTTCCATAAGCACCAATTGGCACACGAAGAATCATACTCACAGGCCATTTGCCATTCGATAAATAACAGCTTCTGCTTACTTCCGTAAAAAGTTGATTCAGTCCTGGCCAAATATAATCGGCAAACTGAACCTCCACAATTGGTTTTAACCCAACGGCACTCATCCCGACGGTAGAACCTACGATAAACGCCTCTTGAATTGGTGTATTGAAAACGCGGTCGTCTCCAAATTTTTGTGCCAAGGTTGCCGCTTCTCTAAATACACCTCCTAAACGTCCGCCAACATCTTGACCGTAAAGCAAACATTCTTTGTGTTTTGCCATGAGTTCCTCAACGGCGAATAATGCGCAATCCACCATCACTACTTTTTCAGCGCCTTTAGGAGAACGCTCCCCTTTTTCTTCTGTAATGGGAGTTGGGACAAAATCGTTTGTGAATAAATCTTCTGGTTTCGGGTCTTCGGCTTTTAGTGCTTTCTTAAAGTCTGATTGGACTTTTACTTTCGCAGAATTTTCTATATCCATAACCTCATTGGATGAAAATCCATTATCCAATAATTGCTTCTTCAAAACTGGGTACGGGTCACGAGATTTTGCCTCTTCCAAATCGTCACGATACCATTCCATCCGAACACCAGACGTATGGTGATTCAACAATGGAACTTTAGCGTGAATCAAAAATGGACGACGTTCTGTTCGAATCGTTTTAATGACCTTTTCAACAGCTTCATAACCTTCAATAAAATTCGCTCCATCTATTGAAATCGCTTCCAACCCATGAAACCCTTTTGCATATTCAAAAGCATTTTGCGCTCTGGTTTCTGCGGCATTGGCGGAAATATCCCAACCATTATCTTGCACCAAAAAGATGATAGGCATCTGTTTTAAGGCTGCCATTTGAAAAGCTTCCGCGATTTCCCCTTCAGTGACAGATGCATCACCCAAAGAACAAACCACAAGAGGCAAATCTTTTAATGTTTTATCATCTAAACCTTGTAATTCTTTGTATTGCATTCCCATTGCAACACCTGTAGCAGGAATGGCTTGCATGCCTGTCGCAGAGGATTGATGCGGAATTTTCGGTTTATCGTCATCCTTTAGACTTGGATGGCAATAATAGGTTCTTCCTCCAGAAAATGGGTCGTCTTTTTTTGCCAATAACTGCAACATTAAATCGTATGGTGTCAAGCCAAATGACAGGAGCATAGCATCATCCCGATAATATGGAAATGCATAATCCTGTGGCAACAATTGCATGCCCACAGCAGTCTGAATGGCTTCATGACCTCTTGAAGTAGCGTGTACGTATTTAGAAACCTGCTTGAAATTAGCTTCGTATAATTCTGCCATGGATTTGGCAGTGCACAGGTTTGAAAATGCTTTTTTTAGTATGTTTTTGTTCATTTTAATTTAATCTGTCATTGCGAGGAATGAAATGACGTGGCAATCTTTTCAACAGATTCCTTCACTTCGTTCGGAATGACCATTCTATTTATATTTTTCTATTGCTATCAAACTGTTCAAAATAATCAGCAACACGACGTACAAAACTACCTCCTAAAAATCCGTCCACAACTCTGTGGTCAAAGGATAAGGACAAATACATCATGCTTCTAATCGCTATTTCGTCGCCATTTTCTGTTTCAATAACTTCTGGTCTTTTTTTGATGATTCCCAATGCTAAAATCGCAACTTCTGGCTGATTGATAATGGGTGTTCCCATGACACTTCCAAAAGTACCGACGTTTGAAATTGTAAACGTACTTCCTTTGATATCATCACCACCAAGTTTGTTTTCCCGTGCTTTATTTGCCATTTCATTGACATTGGCTGCCAGCGTTTTTAAATCTTTAGTATCTGCATTTTTAACAACCGGAACAATGAGATTTCCACTTGGTAAAGCCGTTGCCATTCCAATATTGATATCTTCTTTGACGATGATATTATTTCCATCAACGGATGCGTTGATATTTGGAAAATCCTTGACGGCTTTAGCGACAGCTTCCACAAAAAGTGGTGTAAACGTCAATCGTTCACCATATTTTTCTTCAAAAGCTTTTTTGTTGGCATTTCTCCAGTTCACCATATTGGTCAAATCTGCTTCAACGTAAGCTGTGACATGTGGCGACGTATGTTTTGAATACACCATGTGGTCCGCAATCATCTGACGCATTCGGTCCATCTCAATAATTTTACCTTTGCCTTTATCGAAAGTTAATTGTGGGATTCTATAGGCTGGGTCTTGAGCGACGGGTTGGGCAAACTTATAAGGTCGACCGTCTTCTATATAACTGAAAACATCACTTTTTCGCAATCTGCCTTCGTTTCCTGTTGCTGGAATACGCGCCAATTCTTCGAAACTGATGTGATGCTCTTTGGCGATTTGCAAGACTAACGGGGAGAAAAATGTGTTCGAGTTTGACGTTGAAAATGATATCGAACTTGAATTTTGTTGAATAGGTTTTGGTTTGGTAACCTTTGTTTTCTCTTGTTGAGATTCCTTCACTTCGTTCGGAATGACAGGCTCTTTTTTAATTTTTGCTGCTTGCGACACTTCCAAAATTGCAATCACTTCTCCAACAGGAACCACGTCTTTCGCCTTGAAATTTGTTTTTACCAAAGTTCCTGATGTTGGTGCTGGGACTTCGTTATCTACTTTGTCGGTGGCGACTTCAAGGATGATGTCGCCTTCCTCAAAACTATCGCCTTCGTTGATGAGCCAATTGATGATGGTTCCTTCGGTTATGCTTTCGCCCATTTTGGGCATTTTTAGGTCAAATTTTGACATTTCTTATTTAATTTTCTTTTCCAGTTCGAATCTGCGTTAGCGATTGAACGGTCTGTTTGAGCTCTCCCGACTTTTCGTCGGGAAGCGAGTAGTGAAAGCGCGACCCTTGCGGTAACGCCCAACTATTTCTTCATAAAATCTCGCAATGTGTCATAAACATCTTCTTGCATTTTCATGTTTTCGGGCACTTCTCGCAACGGTTCCGTTTCCTTTAAAGTGGCGTGACAATCGGCTGGCAATTGCTGATACAGCTTGGTGCCTTTGGTTTTCCAGGCAATCATGTCGGCGCTGATTTCTTTGACGACCTTTGCAGGATTGCCGACGACCAAACTTCGCTTTGGAATGATGGTTTCGGCTTTGACAAACGACATGGCACCAACGATACTTTCGTCACCAATTTCGGCATCGTCCATGATGACGGTATTCATTCCAATCAGGCAATTTCGGCCCAAATTAGCGCCGTGAATGATGGCTCCATGGCCCACATGCGCACTTTCTTTTAATGTTATCGATTTGCCCGGAAACATGTGCACTGTACAGTTCTCCTGAACGTTGACACCGTCTTCCAAAATAATCTGTCCCCAATCGCCACGAATGGCCGCTCCTGGACCGATGTAACAGTTTTTGCCAATGATGACATTGCCCGTTACGGCTGCTAAAGGGTGCACAAAACTGCTTTCGTGGACGACTGGAATGTAGCCTTGGAATTCGTAAATCACTTGTATTCTTTTAATTTTTCTTTCGTAAACTCACTTAAGACCAATCGTCCACTGATTTTTGCACGTTGGATGAGTAATTGGTCCCAGTCTTCGGTTTCACGCCAAAACATGGTTTTCATTTCAGTCATGGCTTTTGGATTGTAGGTTTTCATGTTTTCGGCGAACTCAATAACTGCTTTGTCCAAGTCTTCAACGGACTCGAAAACTTTAGTGTAAAGTCCTTTTTGCATGGCCCATTCTGCGGAATAAAAACAATTGGCATCCATTGCAATTTGAGACATGGCGCTTAAACCTAATTTGCGTCGTACCGCTGGACCGACCACAAACGGCCCGATGCCTACGTTCAATTCGCTTAATTTGATTTCGGCGTATTTAGTGGCCATGCAATAATCGGTTGCTGATGCGAGTCCCACTCCGCCGCCAACGGTTTTTCCTTGGATGCGACCGATGATGAATTTTGGACATTTGCGCATCGCGTTGATGACATTGGCAAAGCCAGAGAAAAATGCTTTTCCATCGGTTTCGTTTTGGATGGCAACCAATTCTTCAAAACTTGCGCCTGCGCAAAAGGTTCGGTCGCCTCCACTTTGTAATACGACTACTTTGATGCTGTCGTCCTCTCCTGCAGCAGTAATTTGTCTTGCCAATTCTGATAATAAATTACTCGGTAATGAATTGTGTGCCGGATGGAAAAACTCTATATAGCCTACTCCGTTTTTATTTTTTGTTTTTACGTATGGTTCTGTCATCACGCTTGCGTGTTCCCGCAAAAGCGGGAATCTATTTTAGTTATTAATTATAAATTATTATATAAATCCTTCCAATCTGGATTCATTTTTTCAATCAATTCAATTTTCCAATCTCTATTCCACTTCTTCAATTGTTTTTCTCTCATCATGGCTTCTTCTTTAGTTTCATGCAATTCAAAATAAATGAGTTTATCTAAATTATACCTTGCTGAAAAAGTAGTAGGATGAACTTTGTTTTTATGTTGATATATTCTTTTCTTTAAATCCTTTGTTTCTCCAATATATAAGACTCCTTTTGGTCTATTTGTTATAATATAGACACTCCAATTCATATTTTCCGGTTCAATTCATGAGACACCCGATTTCTCGGGTGCTTCGAGCAGTTCAATCTTTTATAAAAGATTGAACTGCTCGAAGTGATGATTCAAATGTTTTCTTTCTAACAAATACGATTCATATTTATTGAGTTCTCCAAACACTAGATTTTTCAATTTGGCATCAGGATTTTCTTTGAAAAAGGTTTTATAATTTTCTCTTGCTTCCAAAAATTTCTCTTTGGCAGTCTCTAAATTGTCATATTTTAATTTATCCAACGTGTTCTTTTCGAGCAATGGAAAATTGGTGTTTTTTGGAAACTTATCATAGTTATAAAGGCTTGAGTGCACCTTTTCCAAAATCTTTTCTGGTGTGGCGATTTCAAAATCCTGAATTTCTCCTGAAGCAATTCTATAGGTATATTCCAAATGCTCCACCATATGTTGAGGGGTCATAATGCCCCATTTTGGTTTTGTATCTTCTTTTAATTTTGAAAGACTTTCGGCAATTTTATCCTCTGTCATTTCAACAAAAGTCTCTTGCTTTTTCTGAACCATGGTAAGGACGGTTGCAAATGCTACTTTTTCATCATTGTTTGCATCAAATATCTCTGCATACCATTTTACAATGCCGCTTGGATGTTCTGCGGAAGCAACATCCCTATCCACTTTTTGCTTACAAGTCAATCGAACATAAATAGTATCGTTATGATATAATGGACGAAGGAATCTACATTCTTCCAATCCGTAATTTGCAGAGACTGGACCTTTATTTGGATAGACAAATAATCCTGCTGCAGCTGAAATTATGAAATAGCCATGAGCAGTTCGTTTTTCAAAAATACTTCCATCTAAAGAGGTGATATCTGTATGTGCATAGAAATGGTCCCAAGTTAAATTTGAGAAATTAATGATATCCGTATCTGTGAACGTGCGGTTGTGGGTTTTCATGGACATTCCTGGTTGAATGTCTTCCCAATGGTATTTAAATGGATGCTGTTCTGCATCCTTATAGTTTGCGTTTTGCTGATAAATCCCAGTGATTTCCGTTAAGGTTGTTGGCGAACCTTGAATGGCAGTACGCTGTAAATAATGTTTGATGCCTCGCATGCCTCCCATTTCTTCACCTCCACCAGCACGTCCTGGACCTCCATGCACCAAATATGGCAATGGCGAGCCGTGGCCTGTACTTTGTTTGGCGCTCTCACGATTCAAGACTAAAATGCGTCCGTGATGTGATGCTGCGTTGATGACGTAGTCTTTAGCGATTTTATCATCATTGGTTGCAATGGAAGATACTAACGAGCCTTTGCCCATTTCGGCTAACTTAATTGCTTCGTCCAAATTCTTGTATGGCATTATCGTACTCACTGGACCGAAGGCTTCACGTTCGTGAATGATTGTATTTTGAAACGGATGGTCTGCACGCAATAAAATTGGACTTATGAAGGCGCCTTTTTTTGCATCGGCTCCGATGGTTTCCAGCTTATCTAAATTGCCATAGACAATTTGTGCTTCTTTAGCCAAATCATTAACCGAATCTCTAACCGCCTCAACTTGCTGACGACTCACGAGAGAACCCATTCTTACTTCCTTCAATCTTGGGTCGCCAATGGTGACTTTATCCAAGGCTTTACCTAATGCGATTTGAACATCTTCCACTAAATTTTCTGGAACGATAATTCTACGGATTGCGGTACATTTTTGTCCGCATTTGACGATCATTTCGTTTCTAACTTCTTTGATAAATAAGTCGAATTCTGGTGTTCCAGGAACAGCATCTTCACCTAAAATAGACGCATTGAGAGAATCCGCCTCCATAGTGAATGGTACCGATTCTTGGATTAATCTTGGGTGGGCTTTTAATAAGTGTCCTATTTTTGCGGAACCCGTGAAGGTGACGACATCTTGAGATTCGACTGTATCTAAAATATTTTTAACTGTTCCGTTAATGATTTGCAGTGCACCTTCAGGTAAAATTCCCGATGCGATGATTTCTCGTGCAACTGCTTCTGCCAAATAGGATGAAGATGGTGCTGGCAACACCACTGCTGGCACGCCTGCCATCCAATTGACGGCACATTTTTCCAACATGCCCCAAACTGGAAAGTTAAAGGCATTGATATGGACTGCAACTCCTTTTTTCGGAACCATGATGTGATGTGCCATAAAGCGTCCGCCTCGAGATAAATCGATTGGGTCGCCTTCTACGTGGTACGCTTGGTTGGGAAACAGTTTTCTCAATGATGCGTTGGCAAAAAGGTTTCCAAATCCGCCTTCAATGTCTATCCAACTATCAACTCTTGTAGCTCCTGTTCTGTAACTGATTTCATAAAATTGTTCTTTGCGCTTGGTAAGGTATAATGCCAAACTTTTGAGCATGTTACCTCTTTCCTGAAAGGTCATTTTTCGGAGAACATCACCTCCTTTTGTGCGTCCGTAGTTAAGAATTTCTGGTATGTCGAGGCCTTCAATGGCGATACTTGAAAATGCTTCGCCAGTGATGGCATCCAGTATAGGTGAACCTTCTTCGGTTCCTGATGTCCATTGTCCTTGGACGTAATGTTGTATTTTGTTCATCTTATATAATTTGAGATTGAAGTGTTGAAATTTTCAATCTACTATACTTTATTTCACTCTCAATTTGCGTTAGGGATTGAGGCATTGTTGGAGCTCCTCGAAGAGAGCGACTGCCGAAAGCCCGACCCTTGTGGTAACGCCCAACTACTTTTTATAATTGACGTTCTCGATAATGGCCGCATAGCCCTGCCCGACACCAATACACATGGTCACCAAGGCGTATCTCTTTCCGGTTTCTTGCAATTCCAAAGCTGCCGAATAGGCAATTCTAGTTCCCGTAACCCCGAGCGGATGACCGATAGCGATGGAACCGCCATTTGGATTCAATCTTGGGTCGTCGTCAGCCAATCCCCAAGCTCTGGTACATGCCAAGGCTTGTGCAGCGAAGGCTTCATTGAGTTCGATGATATCCATATTGTCAATCGTTAATCCTGCTTTTTTCAAGGCTTTGTTGGATGCTTCAACGGGACCGATGCCCATGACTCTGGGCTCAACACCTACAACAGCTGAACTTACGATTCTTGCTAATGGTTTTAGATTGTATTTTTTGACGGCTTCTTCTGAAGCTATGATTGTCGCTGCTGCACCATCATTCAATCCTGATGAATTTCCAGCTGTGACGCTCCCGCCTTCGTCCTTGAATGCACCTCTTAACTTTGCCAACACTTCCAAAGAAGTATTTGGTTTAACAAATTCATCTTCAGAAAATTTGATGGGGTCTTTCTTGCGTTGCGGAATTTCAACGGTCAGAATTTCTTTTGCAAGGCGACCATTTTCTTTCGCTTTGGCTGCTTTCATTTGGCTCCAATAGGCAAATTTATCTTGGTCTTCACGAGAAATGTCATATTTCTCAACAAGATTTTCGGCCGTATTACCCATTCCGTCGGTGCCATACATTTTTTGCATTTTTGGGTTAACAAATCGCCAGCCAAAACTGGAATCGTACAATTTGGCATCGGTACCAAATGCGCTAGAAGGTTTGGCAACTACGTATGGTCCACGTGTCATATTTTCAACACCACCAGCGATGAATACATCGCCATCGCCTGCTTTTATGGCTCGATTAGCGTGAATGATTGCTGATAATCCTGAACTACATAACCTATTTACTGTTTCTCCTGGAACTGAAAATGGTAATCCTGCTAAAAGCGAGGCCATTCTTGCAACATTTCGATTATCTTCCCCTGCTTGATTGGCACAGCCTAAAATGACATCGTCATAAGAATCTTTTGGAATATTTGGATTACGTTTTACGATTTCTTCGATTACCAAGGCTGCTAAATCATCTGTTCTAACTGCAGATAATGTGCCTTGATAACTTCCAATTGGTGTTCTTATGCCGTCTATTATGTATGCTTCCATTTATGAATTTGAAGTTGAAATTGAAGTCGAAAATTGATGCTCCATTCTCAAATTAATATTTTTGATAATTTAATTTATCAGTTCTGAAAATGTATCTCCTTGTCTGATGTCTCCTGTTCTATAACCTTTCATGAACCATTCTTTCCTTTGCTGCGAAGTTCCATGGGTAAAACTATCTGGGTTGATACTACCTTGCGTTTTTCTTTGAATAGCATCATCACCTACCGCGTTTGCAGCACTCAATGCCTCATCAATATCGCCTTCTTCCAAATAATCTTGGTTATGGTAAGCCCAAACACCTGCATAAAAATCAGCTTGAAGTTCTTGCGCGACAGATAGTTCATTTGCCCTTGTTTGATTGCTTTGTTGTTGTAATTGTCTTACTTTATTGGATGTTCCCAAGATGGTTTGGATGTGATGGCCAATTTCGTGCGCTGTGACATAAGCAATGGCGAAATCGCCACCTTTGGCTCCAAATCTCGATTTCAACTCATCAAAAAAGGCTAAATCCATATACACTTTTTGGTCTGCAGGACAGTAAAATGGTCCTGAAGCCGAACTTGCATTTCCACAGCCTGTTGATACTGCCTGCGTAAATAATACCATCGTAGGTTCTTTATAATCGCCAAGGTTATTTTCCCTGAAAACCTGATTCCAAACATTTTCAGTATCTGCCAATACGGTTGCCATAAAATCGCCCATTTCCTTTTCTTGAGCCGTTAATTCTCTCTGTTCGCCCGAAGAAACGGACTGTGACTGATTCACTTGTTCTAAAATTGGAGCTAAATTTTGACCTGTTTCACCTCCAAAAATTTGCAATAAGATTACTACCACTGCAATAACGCCTCCACCTGCTGCCAATTTGCCTTTGGAGCTCATTCCGCGACGGTCGTCTAAATTTCCACTTTGTCTTCTACCTTGCCATTTCATAGTTTAAGGATTTTAATTAGTTGTTTTTTAATTTTCTTGCCATGTTTTTTGAGTACGATAGACTACACCTTTAAAAAGGGCGACCAATTCGTTGCCTCGTTTGACTTCAATAATATTGAACCCTAATTTAGTATTTACTTTTTCAATTACAGACTCTGCAACCAAATAATCTCCTTCATTTAATGCTTCAATATGGTTAATGCTCGTTTCTATTGATACTGCATAATTGCCATGTGTGTTGGCAGCAAATCCAAAAGCAGTATCGGCCAATGAATAACTGATGCCTCCGTGTGCTTTGTTCATGCTGTTCAACATATCTTTTCTAATGGTCATAGCGACTTTACAGCGACCAATTTCGCACTCTAAAATTTCTATTCCGAGCCACGTACTGTAGGCATCTTGTGATAACATTTTATATGGAATTTTTTTTCCTTCCATTAAAAGAATGTTTTGTTTTCCCTGTTCATTTTACGTAACAACGGACTGCAACGGTAGCGTTCTTCATGGTATTCATCAAATAATTCATCCATTTTAGTGACGCACCATTCGATGCCTTTTTCGTCTGCCCAAGCCAATAATCCTTTTGGGTAGTTGACGCCTTTGGTCATGGCGTTATCGATGTCTTTGGCGGATGCGATATTTAAAAACAAGGCATCGGCTGCTTCGTTTATGAGCATGACTAAAACGCGGTCGAAAATTTGTTGTGCCAATTCGTTATCAAGAGATTCCTTCGCTTCACTCGGAATGATGATTGCTCCATTTTCATCATAATTGTAATAACCTTTTCCTGATTTTCGACCTAAATAGCCAGCTTCTGCGAAACGTTTTTGTGTGAATGCAGGTTTGTATCTTGGGTCGAAATAGAATGCGGTAAAAACGGTTTCAGTGACTGTGTAATTGACATCATTCCCAATGAAATCCATCAATTCGAAAGGCCCCATTCTGAACCCTCCCAGAGTTTTTAAACTTTCATCTATGGTTGCAAAATCGGCAATGCCTTCTTCATAAATTCGAAGTGATTCTCCGTAAAAAGGTCTTGCAACACGATTCACTATAAATCCTGGCGTGTCTTTGGCGACTGCAACTACTTTTTTCCAATCGGAAATGGTTTGAATGGATTTATCAAGGGTTTCTTTCGACGTTTGAATGGCTGGAATCACCTCAACCAATTGCATCAAAGGCGCAGGATTGAAAAAATGAATTCCGATGCAGCGTTCTGGTTTTTTTAGTGATGATGCGATGGATGCGATGGATAAACTTGAGGTATTTGATGCAATGATACAATCATCGGACACATAGGTTTCCAATTCTGAAAAGACTTTTTTCTTGATGTCTAGGTTTTCAATAATGGCTTCAATCGTGAAATCTGAATTTGATAAGTCTTTTAGACTGTCAACATAAGATATATTGTTCTGGATTCTTGATTTTTCAGTTTCATCGATTTTCCCTTTTTCAATCAATCGAGCTAATATCTTTTCCAAAGCTGATTTCGCCTTATCCAAAGCCGCTTGATTGGTATCGTATAATTTGACTTTACACCCAGAAGTTGCAGACACTTGTGCGATGCCGCTTCCCATTGTTCCACTTCCTATGATTCCTACGTTCATAATTAATATCGAATATCGAATGTTGAATACTGAATGTTGAAGTTTTTGATTTCAACTAAACAATTAACATTCATTTATTTATTTTTATTTTGTGAAGTTCGAATGCTTGAAACGAAAATCGCAATAAGTTCATTGTTTTCTTTTATAAGTAATTCTAACTTTTGTAAGTCTTTAATGAGATTAGTTCCTCTCTGGATTTTTAAGTTCACTAAAGACTCTCTCAATTCTTTGAGACAAATTTTCATCTTATGAAGAAAATCTCTTGTGGATTCAGCACTTTGGGCTTCACCATAATTAAGTGCTGAAGCTGTGGCTGAACGAATTAATTGTTTCGACAAATGTTGCGAAGCAAAGTTACCATCAATTTTTCCGCAAATAATAATAACATCTACTGCAAACTGAATCAATCTTTCTTCCAAATCATATTTATAATTTGCCATTTTTAAATTTCGTTATTCGATATTCTTCAGTTCGATATTCGTTATTCTTATTTCCCTTTAAATTCTGGTTTGCGCTTTTCAATAAATGCTGCAACACCTTCAGCATAATCTGCACTTTGCGCTGCTTCGATTTGTAATTTAGACTCTAATGCCAATTGCTCTTCTAAAGTGTTTGTCATGGATTTGTTGAACAATTCCTTAATCATACCAAGTGCTTTGGTTGGCATATTGGCTAGTTTTGAAGCAAGCTTATTAACCTCCTCCTCAAAATTTTCTGAAGGGATGACTTTATAAATCATTCCCATTTTTTCAGCTTCTTCAGCATCTATTTTGTCGCCTAACATTGCCAAAGCCTGTGCTTTCTGAAATCCGATAAGTCTAGGTAAAAAGAACGTGCCTCCACTGTCTGGCACTAATCCGATTAAACTAAACGCTTGTATGAAACTTACTTTTTCATGAGCTACAACTATATCACAAGCTAATGCAATATTTGCCCCTGCTCCTGCTGCTACACCATTTATAGCACCAATTATTGGTTTTTTTATTGCGCGTATCCTTTTGATTATTGGATTGTAATGTTCGTCCAATATTTTTTTGAATCCTGGGTTTAATTCTTGGTCGGTTACTTCTTTTAAATCTTGACCTGCACAAAATGCTTTACCGTTTCCTGTTAAAACGATTGCTCTCACCTCATCATTTTTCTCGCAAGCATCTAAAGTATCTTGAAGCAAAAATGCCATTTCACGATTGAAACTATTGAAGACCTCTGGTCTGTTGAGCGTGATGTACGCTACTTTGTTTTCTATTTTTAAGAGTATGCTTTCGTTCATGTTTTTATATTCATTTCATGAGAATCCCGCCTTCGTGGGAATGACTGATTATTTTAAACATTTAAAATAATCAAATGGTTCTTGGCACTCATCACACTGAAATTGTGCTTTGCATGCCGTTGAACCAAACTGACTTACTAAATGCGTGTTTGTCGAACCACAATTGGTGCATTTTACTATCTTTTTGTTTCCCAAAAGTGCATCTTTATCGGCTTCTTCGCCTAAAGGCGCAGCAATACCATAGTCTTCCAGAGCCTTTCTACCTCTTGGTGTAATCCAATCGGTAGTCCATGCTGGTGATAAAATCAATTCGATTTCTGAATTATAGCCAGCTTCTTTCAAAGCTTTTTTAATATCATCTCCAATAACATCCATCGCTGGACAACCACTATACGTTGGAGTGATTTGAACTTTTACAAAATCATTTTCAATAATTGCAGAACGCACAACACCCATATCCATGATGGATAATACTGGAATTTCAGGGTCTGAAACTTTCTCGAGAATTGGTTTCAACTTTTGGTCTATATGTTGTTTTTCTGCTATCATTCTTAATTTAGCGCTCAATCATGAGGTTCCTGCCTTCGCAGGAATTTATTACCACTCCATATTTGGATAGGTGCGTTGCATGTATTGTAATTCGGTCAGCAAATACCCCATGTGCTCTGTATGGATACCTTGTTTACCTCCTTTTTGAAAATATTTTGATTCTGGAATTTTAAGCGTTGCTTCCTCTAAAATGTCGTTTACTTTTTGATAATAAACATCTTTAAGTTTGGTCACATCAACTCCAATTCCTTCTGAAACCATCGCTTTATCAGCTTCTGTTTGATGGAATAATTCATCAGTGTAGGTCCACAAGGCATCAATTGCATCTTGCATTTTCTGATGACTCACTTCTGTTCCGTCTCCTAAACGTTTTATCCAATCGGAAGAAAACCGCTTATGATAACTCACTTCTTTAATGGATTTTGTTGCAATGGCAGCTAATGTCAAATCCTTGCTTTTCTGTAATTCGGTTAAAAACAGAAAATGGTACACATCAAACAAAAACTGGCGCGCCATCGTATATGCAAAATCTGTATCTGGCTGTTCGACTAGCAACACATTTAGATATTCACGCTCTTTACGAAGCATTGCAATATCGTCTTCGGTTCTTCCATCCCCAGCAATTTTTGCAGCATATTGGTAATAACTGCGCACTTGTCCGAATAAATCCAATGAGATATTTGTACAAGCAATGTCGGTTTCTAAACTTGGACCATGACCTGTTAGGGCTCCCATTCTTTGTCCGAGAATTAAAGAGTTGTCGGCGATTCCTAGAATATATAAATATAGATTTTCGTTTTTCATGCTTATTTCCCACGGAAGTGGGAATCTGTTTAATTAAACATCTATTTCATTTATGAGTTTCCCACTTTCGTGGGAATTGTAATTTGAGCTTTGCTCAAATTACATATGTTTTATTTCATCAGGCAAATCGTAAAATGTTGGATGACGATAGACTTTATCTTGTGCTGGCTCAAACATTTCGCCATTATGTTCTGGGTTTGAGGCTGTAATATTTTTTGATTCCACCACCCAAATGCTTACACCTTCATTGCGACGTGTGTAAACGTCTCTTGCATTTTCAAGTGCCATTTCTGCATCTGCTGCGTGAAGACTACCGAAATGGCGATGCTCTAATCCGTTTTTACTTCTGACGAAGATTTCCCACAAAGGCCAGTTTTTTTTATTAGACATTAGATTTTAGATTTTAGATTTTAGACTTTCTCCACAAGACGCAAATCTTACGTCTCATATCTCTTGTCTCACATCTAGTTATACTACTTGTTTTTCTTTTCTATCTTGTTGTTTTGATGCATAAGCCATTGCTGCATCGCGAACCCATTCGCCACGTTCCCAGGCACCAACTCGAGCTTTCATGCGTTCTTTATTGCATGGACCGTGACCTTTTACGACTTGCCAAAATTCATCCCAATTGATGTCTCCGAAATCATAAGATTGACGCTCTTCGTTCCATTTTAAATCTGGGTCTGGAATGGTAAGACCGATTAAATCCGCTTGTGGAACGGTTTGGTCTATGAATTGTTGACGTAATTCGTCATTAGATTTACGTTTTAGTTTCCATTTCATGGATTGTTCGGTGTGAATGGATTCCGCATCTGTTGGACCCAACATCATCAAACTTGGCCACCACCAACGGTTCAATGCGTCTTGAGCCATTTCCTTTTGTTCTGGTGTTCCGTTTGCCAATTTTATCATGATTTCGTAACCTTGACGCTGGTGAAAACTTTCTTCTTTACACACACGAACCATGGCTCTTGCGTAAGGTCCGAAGGATGTACTGCACAGTGGTACTTGATTAATAATTGCTGCGCCATCTACCAACCAACCAATGGCTCCCATATCTGCCCAAGTAACTGTTGGGTAGTTGAAAATGGAAGAATATTTCGCTTTTCCCGAATGCAGTTGTTTGTACAATTCATCTCTAGAAATTCCCAAGGTTTCGGTGGCAGAATAGAGATATAATCCGTGACCTGCTTCATCTTGAACTTTTGCCAATAAGGCGACTTTACGTCTTAATGAAGGTGCTCTCGTAATCCAATTGCCTTCTGGAAGCATGCCGACAATTTCGGAATGTGCGTGTTGCGACATCTGACGAATGTGTGTCTGGCGGTACTTTTCTGGCATCCAATCTTTAGGTTCGATTTTTTCATCTCTTGCGATACGTTCTTCGAACTGTGCTTCTAAATTTTTTATTTGTTCTTCACTCATGATTTCTTGAGTTTAAATTTCTTCTTTTTATTAGTTCTCGACTCTGTTTGAACCGAGGTTTGCGTTAAGGATTGAGGCATTGTTGGAGCTCCTCGAAGAGAGCGACTGCCGAAAGCCTGACCCTTTAGGGTAACGCCCAAATTATTTTACACGTCAAAATCGACTACAACCTTGTTGCTCGTTGGGACGGCTTGACAGCTCAATACATAGTTCTGTGCAACTTCCTTTTCCTCAAGCGCATAGTTGACTTTCATTTCCACTTCACCTTCTTTTACCTGACACTTACAGGTGCTGCAAACGCCGCCTTTGCAGGCAAATGGCAAATCCGCTCCTGCGCCAAGAGCTGCATCCAGAATGTTGTCATAATCTTTGGTCATTGTGAACTGAAATTCCTTGCCACCATCGACAATTGTGACCTCAACACCTTCTACATTTTGTTTGGCAAGTCGCTCTGCGCGTTTGATATCCTCCTCTGAAAGCCCAGTCACGAACAACTCAAAATGAATCAAGTTTTTTGGCAATCCAGCATCCACTAAATAATTGCTCACATAATTGACCATCTGTTCTGGACCGCACAAAAAGACTTCGCTCGTATCTGGAATGTCAATAAACGTTTTTGTTAAAACCTTCATCTTTTCATCATCAAACCGTCCATTGAACAAGTCGATATCTCGTCGTTCTTTGGTCAGAAAATAATAGATTTCCAAGCGACCGAAATATTTATTTCTTAATTGCTCGAGTTCTTCCTTAAAGATAATGGATTTTGCGGTTTTATTTACGTAAAACAGTTTGCAAGTAGCGTTTGGTTCTTCTGCCAAATGCGTTTTAATCATCGATAATACAGGTGTAATACCACTTCCTGCAGCAAAAAAGAGATAGTTTTTTGCCTTATCTGGTTGTGCCGAAACTCCAAAAGTTCCACTAGGCGTCATGACTTCCAACTCGTCACCAGCTTTTAAACTTGAATTGATATAGGTTGAAAATTTACCGCCTGGAATTAGTTTCACTGCCACTCGCCATTCGTTATCCAGTGGACTTGAACACAATGAATACGACCGACGTACATCTTCGCCCTCAATATCTGCTTTTAAGGTTAAATGTTGACCTTGACTGAATTTAAATTCGTCCTGTAAATCTTTTGGAACCGCAAAAGCAATAACCGAACAATCGTCGGTTTCTTTATAAATATCTCTAATTTTAAGCTTATGAAATTGAGCCATACGTACTTCTTAACGTTAAACTAACACTTGTTAGTTTGCTTGACAAATTTACAAAATAATTTCTAAACTATTTGTTAATTCCGTTGATGAGTACCTGACTTAAATTTTTTGATAATTCGCCTTTATTTAAATCTTCCTTTTTTGGAATCCAAAGATAAAGGGAACGCAAGGTTGAAAGAATCGAAAACATGATGACTTCTGGATTGGAATCAATGATTTCATCTGACTGAATGCCGTCTTGAATGATTTCAATAAAATCTTGTTCGTAGGTCTTTCTCAACTCCAGATAATAGTCCAATTGGTCTTCGAGATGCATCCAATCGTTGTTCAGGGATGCCATTCCGTAAGTATTTTTAGTGGTTATTTGAACGTGTAGTGTTACAATTTTTTCTAATTTTCCAATAGTATTAACTTCAGAGTTCTTGATAATTGACATACCATTTGTAAAATCTTCCGCAAGTGAGATAATGATTTCCTTTAAAATGTCTTGCTTTGAATTGATATGGTTATAAAGACTTGCTGCTTTGATTCCCATGGATTTGGCAATATCGCGCATTGTGACAGCACTGTAACCTTTTTCTTTAAAAAGTTTGGTTGCAGTTTTAATGATTTCGTCTTTGCGGGTTTCGTGCTTCAAGGGAGATTATTTTTAGTAAATTTATAAAAAAGAAAACTATGGGATTATTGGATTTTATATTTGGCACAAAAAAACGGCAGGTTGAAGAATTTTTAGAGAATGGCGCTGTTATTTTAGACGTAAGAACCCAGCGTGAATGGGATAATGGTCATATTGAGAATTCAAAACACATTCCTCTAGATGATTTGCAAAATCATGTGGATGAGCTTAAGAAAATAAATAAACCGTTCGTGGTATGCTGCGCAAGTGGCGTACGTTCTGCAAAAGCGGCAAAATTTTTAAACCTCAATAATATTGAAGCTACCAATGGTGGTGGATGGTTGAGTTTGAAGAATAAATTATAACCTTCCCGTTATGTCTATGAAAAAACCGTAAGGTTCTCGATACATTTTTCATCATTTTTTCTTGAAAATGATGAAAAACACTCGAACTGACATCTATACCTATTATAATTTTATGTTTTGCAATTCGTCAGATGATTTGATGGAATTCCCTTCATATTGAAGTGTCCAGCCTAAAGAATTTGTCAAAATATAGAATTTAGATAATTCGCTAATCAATCGATTTTGCGCATTGGATTTTAAATTGGAAGCTTCTATTTTTTTCATCAATTGTCCTTTCACCTTATCCTTAATTTTATTATAATCTTCAGCTTCAAATGGATTTAAAAAATCGGCTGTGACGTCGTAATATTCAAAATCGGGACTGATGTTGATTTCTTCTTTTGGGATGCTCAATATTTTTAGAGTTTTTGTGTCTTCATCCAATTCGTATTGTATTTGGCTCAAATCATAAGACACTGTCACATTTGCGTTGACCACAACCAACGCTTTCTTTTCAACATTGACCAAATTAGCAAAAAGTGCTTTCGAATTTTTATAGCTGAAGACTTGACTGAAATGTCCTTCTGTGACCACAAGTTTGCTCACATTTCTGATTTGCTCCTGAATAAGCGCCGAATTCTCCTTTAAAATGGTTTCGTCATTATTATTGAAAAATAAACGATAGCCGAAAAGGACCATCAAGACTAAAATTAATACATACAGGAGTTTTCGCATCATACGTTTACTTGTTAAGTTCTAATTTTTCAGCAAAATAATTACAGAAATCTTTCATGGTTGCCGTCATTTTTTCATCTTGAGTCGCACGTTGAAACGTGTTGCTCATTTCCACTAAAGTTTGATGAAAAAACAATTTCATCTCGTCTACTGGCATATCTTTCGTCCATAAATCAATACGCAATGTTTCTTGCGCTTTGCTGTCCCAAACGGACAACATCATGGCTTTTGCCTCTTCGTTATCGATACCTCCATCTTGTGCTGTCCAGCTCAATTTTTCGGGCACGCGGTTTTCATCTAATTCTACTTGTAATTCGATGGTCGATTTTATCATATTCTTTATCTAATAGGTTTGAATTTCGCATTTTCAAAAATTTCCATTGCGTCTAGTTGCAACATATCATTTAGCGAGACCTCATTATTATTCATGTAGGACCTTACAATTTGCCAGCCAATGTATTGCCCCAAACGTCCGGGGGATTGGCTATCAAGTTCCAATTGAAATTTCGAAAAAGGTGCGTCTGCTGTAAAGCGGCCTGGCAATGAACTGTCAGTACTGTAAAGTAATTCCTTTTCAATAAAAAAGCTCCATATCTTACTTTCGTTTGCCACCGCCCACTCCATTTGTCCTTGGGAATATCCTATTTTTTCTGCATCCGTTTTAAAGGGAATCATCTTGTCTTTAAAGTATAATTGCTTTCCAAAATAAATCATTTCATCCAAAAGGGTTTTTCTTTGAGACTGAAAGATATAATTGTCCGCATAATCACTAGCAAGATTAGATACAATTTGAGATTTATCCATATTCTGTGTGATATATCTCGGAATGTCCGAGTAAAAGTCATGATCAGCTCCCAAATAAGTGTCAAGTGCAATAATAACAATGGTATCCGTAACAATGGTCTTATTTCTGTAGTCTACATCGGAGGTTACGGTAATGACGCGAGGTGTCTTGAAATCTTCATTATAATATTTTAAATGCTGAAATAACCCATAAATATCATCATGCACATTGTCAAAATTGGAAAATGTCTTTTCGACTTCGTGGTTCAGTTGATTTTGCAAGGTGTCCTTCATTTTAAGCACCCAAATTGAGTCAGGTACTCTTTCGGAAAAGAAAAACGGAAAGGTTTCTTTTAATCGAGGTAAATCTTCGACAGTCGTGTTTGCGAACGCCATATCAAATCGTTCCACCTTAAAATCAGCATCTATTTTTGAAATTTCAATTTCTTCTTTATTCTCATTTTTACACGAGAAAAAAATCATCAAAAGTAATAAGGCAACACTTATTTTTTTCATTCCTCAAATTTAAAAACTTAAACGTCTTTAATTTTTATTAATTATGTGATTCCGTTATTTTTGTTGGACAAAGATACTATTCTTTGTGACAAACAAATATACTTATGAAGACCGAAAAAGTTGTTGATTATATTGTGAATTGGCTCAAAGACTATGCAACCAATGCGAAGGTCAATGGTTTTGTGATTGGAATATCTGGCGGAATTGATTCGGCCGTCACTTCAACTTTGTGTGCCAAAACAGGTCTAAAAGTTTTATGCATCGAAATGCCAATTCACCAAGCCGCAAGTCATGTTAGCAGAGGTCAAGAACATATTTCCTTTTTAAAAGAAAACTATTCGAATGTAGAAGATAAATTGGTGGACTTAACCCCAATTTTTGAGGAATTTAAAACAGAAGTTTCTTTGGATGGCAAACAAGCCATTGTAGATATGGCACTAGCAAATACGCGAGCACGCTTACGAATGACAACTTTGTACTATCACGCTGGCTTGTATGGACTTCTTGTAGCAGGCACTGGGAATAAAGTGGAGGATTTTGGTGTCGGTTTCTACACGAAGTATGGTGATGGTGGAGTGGATTTAAGTCCAATTGCCGATTTGTTGAAATCTGAAGTTTATGAGATTGGTGAGTATTTAAACGTACCAAAATCGATTATGAAAGCAGCCCCTAGTGACGGCTTATTTGGAGATGCACGCAGTGATGAAGACCAAATTGGTGCGTCTTATCCGGAGTTGGAATGGGCTATGATGCAAAAAGACGAGGGCAAAACTTCAAGTGACTTCACAGGAAGACAACGGGAAGTATTTGATATATTTTTGCGATATAACAGAAATAATCAACACAAGATGATTGCCATACCAGTATGTAATATTCCTAAAGGATTTAAATAATCAATAAGATTATTGCGCTTATTCAAAGTTTTTATTTATTTTTTACTATTTTTATGCTGCAAATCTCCACAAATTAAAAATTTAGAGGTATCTGAATTTTACGCTCTTTTGTTATACTACTAACCAACAAAAAATAATAACATGATTAAGGTATTAGTTGTGGATTCTCATCCTATTATCAGAACTGGATTAAAGCTTCTCTTTGAAAACAATCCGGATATTGACGTCATCGGAAGCATCGGAAGCGGTATTGAAATTTTCGAATTCATTAGGAGGCATAAGGTCGATGTGATCGTTTCCGAAATTGACCTTCCTGAATTAAATGGCCTCACAGCACTTCGAGCTATAAAAAAAGACAATAATCAGATCAAGGTTATCATGTTCAGCTACCAGCCAGAAGAAATATATGCGATAAGTACCATAAAGGCTGGCGCTTCTGCATATGTTCACAAATCAGCGACAATTGACACTATTAAGGAAGCAATTGATAAAGTACATAATGGCGGGATATACTTAAGTGAAGCAATGTCCAAGCATTTAAATTTCGACGATACAAAGAACAAGAAAAGCAAAATGTTCAAAAAACTGTCTACACGTGAAGTGGAAGTGTTAAAATTGTTGTCTTCCGGAAAGAAAAACAAAGAAATCGCTCAAGAACTAGATATCAATGAAAAAACTGTGAGTACTTATAAAGCGCGCCTGTTCAAAAAGTTGAATGTTACAAATTTGGTCGATTTAATTCATCAAGCAAAACATAACGAATTTACTTAAACTTATCCGCCCACAACTTTGCCAAGTTTTTTGGACAGCAAGGTTTTAAGTTTTAAGTAATCACGAATATCTTCCATTATGGGGAAGGTATTCACTTCGGGTTGCGCCGTCTCGTTTTGATATTCCAAAACTTTTTGATCTATCAAAAAACAACGTAGACTTAAAATGGTTTGGGTCACCAATTGAGAGATACTTTCCTTTTTTTCCTTTGGAATGATATGGTTTCGTTGCCAATCGTGTAGTCTGTAACGTTCATCATTCATTAGAATGGTAGTGACTTCATTTGCCATATCCTGATTCAATTTACCAATATAATCCCGTAATTGAAAATCGTCCGCTTGATGGAGCGTATCAATGATTGAATAATACAAGGTTTTAAAACTTGCATCCGAAAACTGCATTTCATCCTCTTGTAAATCGAGATAGATTTTCTCAAAAACCTTGGCTTTGTGAACGACAGGTTCCAAATTAAGATCACCAGTGTTTTCATCTTCCTTTAAGACCAAGTCTTCAAAATTTTCAGTTTCATTACCGTAAAGAAGTAAAATCTCAATGATTTTTCGCTCTAATTCATACTGATAATCAACTTTTTTTGTTGGCTGCTCCGGTTTGATGACGTTGAACGCTTTCTGTTCTGACTTATAATTTTTATTGACTTCCTGTTGTTCCTTTTTATTGATTTGCGCCAATGTGCTGAACAAAACTTCTTCACTAATGTCCATTATTCGGGAACATTCCTGTATATAAATCTCTCGCTTTATTGGGTCTGGAATTTTAGCAATGCTATTCACAATTTCTCGAATAGTATCCGCTTTTTTGATCGGATCGTTGTTGGCCTCTTCTACCAACAGCGACGCCTTAAATTGAATGAAATCTTTAGAGTTTTCATCGAGATAGGAACCCAGTTCAGAAAGTGTGTTTTGTCTTGCAAAACTATCTGGATCTTCTCCATGTGGAAACATGACCACTTTTACATTCATGCCTTGCTCCAAAATCAAATCGATACCTCGAATCGACGCTCGAATTCCTGCGGCATCGCCATCAAAAAGTACCGTGATATTTTTTGTCAATCGATTAATGAGACGAATTTGTTCTGGAGTCAAAGCAGTTCCTGAAGACGCGACTACATTTGTGATTCCTGTCTGGTGAAACTGGATGACATCCGTATAACCTTCCACCAAATAGCAATTATCTTCTTTCGCTATGGACTGTTTGGCGTGAAATAATCCGTAAAGAATCTTACTTTTATGATACACTTCACTTTCAATAGAATTTACATATTTTGCCGCTTTTTTATCCGTTTTTAAAATACGACCTCCAAAACCCAAAATCCGCCCACTCATACTATGAATTGGAAACATCACGCGACCTTTAAAACGATCAAACTGTCGGTCATCTTTGACAATGGTCAACCCTGTTTTCTCTAAATAATCTAACTGATAACCTTTTTTGATGGCTTCGTCCGTAAAGGCTTGCCATTCATCTAAAGAATACCCAAGATTGAAAGTTTTTATAGTGTCGATTGTAAATCCACGTTCTTTGAAATAACTTAATCCAATGGCTTTTCCTTGGTCTGTTTTATTCAAAATCCGTTGGAAATACTCGTTGGCAAATTCGTTGACCAAATACAAACTTTCTCGTTCGTTGGCTTCTTCTTTTTGCTCGTCCGACTGCACAGTTTCCTCTATCTCAATGTTGTACTTTCTCGCCAAATATTTAATGGCTTCAGGATAAGTAAAATGCTCATGTTCCATTAAGAACGTCACTGCATTACCGCCTTTACCAGAGCTGAAATCTTTCCAAATTTGCTTTACAGGGCTTACCATAAAACTCGGCGAACGTTCATCACTAAAAGGGCTTAACCCCTTGAAATTGCTTCCTGATTTTTTTAGGTTCACAAAATCGCCAATGACCTCCTCGACGCGAGCGGTTTCAAATACATTAGCTATGGTGGATTGTGAGATCAAAATTGATATTGGTGTTATGTGTTATTTAAAGAATTGCAAAAGTACCATAAATGACGCTAAATTCAATTTCTTGTTGGCTTTGTGATCAAAAAAGTCTTATTTCGTATCATGATATGTATGTATTTAGTTTTTGGCGAAGATCGATCGAATTATCAACAAGCGCTATTTTCCATTCTCACCTTATTACCTCAATTGCATAAAAATGAGGAAATTATTGTTGTGACTGACTCCCCAAAGAGATTCAAAATCATACACGATCATATTAAAATTGTTGAAGTTGATACTAAAACCATAGATAATTGGAAGGGAGCACATGAAAATTTCTTCAGAATTAAAATTAAGGCAATGCTGTATGTTGTCAAAATGATTAAAAACAAAACAATTCTATATTTTGATGCGGATACGTTTTTATTCGGAAGTTTCGACAACTTAAGATCGAAATTAGAAAACAACTCCAACATAATGCATACCAACGAAGGTAAATTGAGCGCCTCAACTTCGAAATCCCAAAAACCATTATGGAAAAGTCTAAAAGGTAAAACCATTGAAAATATTCCGATTAATGAAAATTTATGCATGTGGAACGCAGGCGTTATTGGTGTTTCTAAAACAAATAGCGATGCTTTACAAATAGCTCTTAACTTATGCGATACGATAAGTGAAATGGGTGTTAAACCACGTCTAATTGAACAACTCTCTTTCTCAATCGCATTATCTAACGGTGGAACAATTTCGCCCGCAGATACCGAAATTGGTCATTATTGGGGAAACAAAATCATGTGGAATGAAAAAATTGAAGATGTATTTCTTTGCAGTTTTTTCAATGTACTTTCAGTAGAGGAATTAATTTCCAAGATCAAATTTTTTGACTTCGAGGCCACCCCGATTCTTGTTAAACCTAAAGACACCAAAATCAGGTTACAGGGATTTCTTAATAATGTTTTTAAGGACAAAAAAGTGGAGTTTATCAAGAAGTCGGATAAACATTAGGTTAAAGTCTTTTAAGTTTTAATGTAATGAGATTATAATTCACAGTTATTTCTATAAATTCCTAAATTGTTATTAATCCCACATATAAAAAAACCTCTTTTTCGTAGATTTATAAAAAAATGATTATGTCCAAAACGAACAAAAGAAAAGTATACCGAAAAAAACGCTATGTCGTTCCAATACTTGTCGTGGTTTTATTAGTAGTCTTTAGACTCTACTTGCCCACTTTGGTCAAAAACAATCTAAACAAGATCCTGGCTGATATTCCTGGGTATTATGGAGAAGTTGAAGATGTTGATATTGCTTTGATTAGAGGCGCTTATGTCATCAATGGAATGTACTTAAATAAAGTGAATGCCAAGACTGAAGTTCCATTTTTAAAGTTTCCTAAAAGCGATATTTCGATAGAGTGGAAATCATTGTTCGATGGGAAAATAGTCAGCGAAATCATCATGTCTAGCCCAGAAATAATATACATTATGGAAGACCAAGAAACAACTGGCGAAAAGCCAGAGGTAGATGATTGGACCAAAGCCTTGACAGATATCGTTCCAATAGATATAAACCATTTTGAAGTCCACAATGGCAAAATCGCCTTCGTCGAATTGAACGCAGAGCCAAATATAGATATTAGCATTTCTAAAATCGAAATGTATGCTGACAACCTTCGGAATGTAAAAGCGAAAGATCGCACTTTGCCTTCCCCTTTTCATGCCACAGGCGTATCCATAGGTAATGGTAAAATGAAATTGGATGGAAACATCAATTTAATCAAGGAAATACCAGATATGGATTTGGCATTCTCGCTTGAAGATGCTGATGTAAAGGCGTTGAATAGTTTTACCAGACATTATGCAGGAATTGATTTCGAAAGAGGAACTTTTGGATTATTTAGCGAAGTTGCCATAGCCGATGGTTTCTTGAAAGGATATATGAAACCGTTATTGACAGATTCGAAGCTGATCGGGAAAGAAGATGGTTTTCTAGGTGTTCTGTGGGAAGGGTTTGTAGGGTTTTTCAAATTTGCACTCAAAAATCAAAGTACGGATACTTTGGCAACAAAAATACCTTTAGAAGGAGACCTCAATAACGTACAGAGCAGTGTTTGGCCAACAGTTGTGAATATTTTTGGCAATGCTTGGATCAAGGCATTTAAAGGCGAAGTAGACGATGATATTAATTTTAAAGATGCTTTTCAGGACGCGAAAGAGGAGGCTAATAAGGCAAATGAGAAAGAAGAACGAAAAGAAGCTCGTCAAGAACGTCGGGAAGAACGAAGAGCGAGACGCGAAAAAGACAAAGATGATTAAACAACAAACAAGGGATTTGATACTATATCAATTCCCTCGTTCTGACTAACACAAAATTTTGTGACAGATGGTATTAATTTCCCATTAATCTAGATCCACTCGCAAACCAAGTGACACATTATGCTGTTCAATAATTTGATTCTTAAAAAGTGGATTTAGATCATATTTTGCGTAAAGGCTGACTCCTCCCACGCCCACATACGTACTTAAGCCATAGATGAATTCGGTAGTGTTGTAATCTTTGCGGATTTTTTGTTTTACGCGATCACCATCCTCTTCATAACGCAGTTTTTGCTGTGTGCCAATATTGAAACCTGCATATCCACCAATGCCGAATTTAAATTGTGTTGCAGTTGTATACCTAAAATAGGTATCCTTTTCTATTTTTTTAGAAGGGCCAAATTCAAAATGTACTGGGACAACTAAATTTGTAATTCTGAATTCCGATTCTTTCAAATCATCTGCAAATGTTTCGAGCGTCGTCGTATTACCGTCTTCAACAAAAAATCTATCATTTTTTGGAGAGAATTTATTCCATTGAAGCGATAATCCATATTTTAAACGTACTGCATTTGAATCTTCCAAAAGTCTTGTTTTCCAGGCCCAGCCCAATTCAACAAATCCAGAACCTACAAACTGGTACGGGGACTTTCCAAAGTCTGTTCCTTCTATAACGGCATTATTTAAACCTAGAGCAAAAACTAGCGCGCTTGTGGTACGCTTGTCATATTTTCTGGGCTCATTTTTTCTATTGATACTCAAGCCCGTAAAAGAACCGATACTAATACCAACCTCATTTCTATTCTCACTTTCCAATTGATAAAAATCATCATTTCGTTTGAGTAGTGAAATTTTATTATCAATAATGGCTATTTGATTTTCAATGTTTAAAGCCCTCTTTTTAGCCATTTCTCGTTTTAAAGTTTCGGCTCTTTCTTGTGTAATCTCACCGTTTTCAAGTCGCTTATTTATGATTTCTACTTCAGCTTTTAAAAACGCCTTTTCTTCGTTTGCTACAGCTTGTTTCATGATTTCCAACTTTTCCAACTGAAAGTGATTAGGAGATTTTTGAATGGTATCTTGTGCTTTGGCTTTGTTTACTATTAGACAAAGGCTGACCAGCACAACTAGTTTAGTTATTGTGTTCATAATTGTTTGTTTTTAAATAGATGATTAAAGAATTTTTTGTTTGCTTCTCGATTCTACTCAAAGTGACTAAAAAAGGTTTAGTCAAATTGAAGGTTTTCAGATCTGCTCATGCGATTTCTACTTTCGCATGAATTTTTTAGTTATTTCGCTCGGCAACTGCAGTTTTTACCGATTCATAACCAGATTGTAAAGCTTCGAAGACTTTACTTCTGAACGATTGTTGCAAGTCGTCTTCAACGTCTTGAAGGAGTGCCTTGGCATCGACCGTTCGGGTATTTTCGTTACATAATCTGTTTGATAAAATTTCTTTTTGTGCTCTTTCCAACAAGCTATCTATTTCCGTTTCTGTAACCGAAATGCCATTTGTTTTTAGTGTATTGATTTGAGCGACTACCTCTTGAATTTTTTCCTCCTCAAAACTAAAACTTGTAGTCTTCAATTCATTTATGGTGTCATTAGATTCTTTCGTTCTATCTCTCTCAACATGAGTAATGACTTCTTGCGTAACAATATTTTCTTGATTCGATTTATCTTGGGTAATTACGACATTTGTAGGTAGAGCAGCACTTGATTTCTCAATTATATTCTCATTAAATTTTAAAGGTTCAGCAATGACTTCTTTCGATTTTGATTTGGTTTCAGAAAGTTGATTCTCTTCATTTTGATTTATTTCCTGCATCACATTTTCTTCAGAATTTACTATGATTTGAGGATCATGTTCAACCGATTGATTGTTGAAATACATGGTTGTCACGAATAAAATCCCAACAATACTTGCCGCTACTCCAAACCACCAGGCCAATGAAGCTTTCTTGCTTTTCTCCTGTGCGTCCAATCGGTTTGCCAAGTTGGCCCAACTATCCGCTGATGGTTGTAAGCTTCGTTTCTCAAGCTTATCCTTCATTTGTTCTTCTTGTTTAATTGGTGCCATAACCTGTTTTATTTAATTCTTTAATTTTTTGTTGTAAAACCTGCCTTGCCTTAAACAGTTGCGATTTTGATGTTCCTTCAGTGATATTTAGAATTTCAGCAATTTCCTGATGCTTGTAACCTTCAATCGCATACATCACAAAAACGATTTTATAACCTTCTGGTAAATCGTCTATCAATTGCTGTATTTCGGCAACTTCAATTTCGCTGTTGATGTTATTGCTCGAATCGTGATTGACTTCAAACTCATCCACCATAAATTCTACATTCTTTTGCTGGCGCAGATATGAAATGGCTTCTCTTACCATGATTCTTCGTATCCATCCTTCAAAACTTCCTTCGTTTTTAAAGGAGCTTAAGTGCGAAAAAACTTTGAAAAACCCGTTTAACATGACGTCTTCCGCCTTATGTAAATCCTTCACGTAATATCGGCAAACACTCAACATCTTTGGCGCATGAATTTCATATAATACATGCTGCGCTTCGCGATTGTTTTTCGCTGCTTTTTTAATAAGCTCTGTTGTATTGTTATGAAGTTGAATGACTTTCAAAAGCGTTGAGCATTGAGGTTCTATTTATAAAGACGCAAAAGTGATGCAAATGGTTGCCTGATTGCTGTAAAGTTGTTTGTCGTTGAATTGTTTGTCGTTGAAATTCAATTAGTTGAGAGTGAATATTTTCTATATTTTTAATATTCTTTAGATATTTTTCAGAGTCAAAGAGAGTGTCGAAAAGCCCAAACGGAAACATTAGAGTTACTTTTTTCTATCAATAACATAGTTGACCATCAATATCAACGAGTCTTTATATTGCGAATTTTGATAAGAGTTAAGTATGACGAGCGCTTCGTCTTTGAATGATTCCATTTTTGAAACAGCATAGTCCATGCCTCCTGTTTTTTTGACAAAATCAATGACTTCTTTAACCCGCTCTTTATCTTTATTGTGATTTTTTACAGAATTGATTACCCATTTTTTTTCGGATTTTGAGCAGTTGTTTAAAGCATAAATTAAAGGGAGTGTCATTTTTTGCTCTTTGATATCAATTCCGGTTGGTTTTCCAATGGCTTCATCACCATAGTCAAAAAGATCATCTTTGATTTGAAACGCCATCCCAATGAGTTCACCGAATTTTCGCATTTTTTCGACATCGTCCGAATTTGGCTTTACCGAAGCAGCGCCAAGACTACAACAAGCCGCAATTAAGGTCGCTGTCTTTTGTCTGATAATGTCATAATAAATAGCTTCTGTGATATCCAATTTTCTTGCTTTTTCGATTTGAAGCAATTCACCTTCGCTCATTTCCCTAACTGCGACTGATATAATTTTTAATAGGTCAAAATCATTATTATCAATGGAAAGCAATAAACCTTTTGACAAGAGATAATCACCGATCAACACTGCTATTTTGTTTTTCCATAGTGCATTTATGGAGAAAAACCCACGACGTCGATTGCTGTCATCTACTACATCATCATGCACCAAGGTTGCTGTATGAATCAATTCAATGACGGAAGCGCCACGATAGGTCCGTTCGCTGACCTGACCATTATGCACCATTTTTGCCACCAGAAATACGAACATAGGTCGCATTTGTTTTCCTTTTCGGTTGACAATATACGTTGTGATACGGTTGAGTAAGGCCACTTTACTCGACATGGAAAGCAGGAACTTTTGCTCAAAAAGATCCATTTCGTAGGCGATAGGCTGCTTTATTTGTTCAACTATTTTCAAAAGTGGTGAGATGAAGGTATAACACAAACGTAGTAAAAATGTATGTGATAAACTATTCTAGTTTTTAAAATGGAGGGTAGCTAAACGGTTTTTAATTGTGAATCTATTGATTGATGGTTAAGTTGAGTCCTTGAAATTCTTTAAATTAAAAAGGGCTGTTTTTGGATAAAATCAGCCCTTTTTTTAATTTGCCTTATTTCGATACAATGCTTTATCTACACAACATCCCATCGCTTCCTCATTCATGGCGATACCAACAAAAGAACTTACTTTTGATGCCACTGCTTTGGGATCGATCAATACATCTTTGTAATTGAGATACATGAGCTCAACACCTGGTTCATTATCTTTCCAATAGTCCACTTTATTGAGTTGTTTTGTATAGGAATCGAAAAGTTTTACAGGTAAATTCTCTGGATTTCTACCTAGCATTTTTTGTTGAGATTGCACAACCTCCGTCAAATCACGATTCATAAAAATAACTTTATAGCGGTATTTTGGATCTAGATATCTCAACAAAGGCGCCACCACTTTAATGGATTTGTCCTGTCCTAATTCCAACCAGGCATTGTCCTTGTGAAGCGACATCACGGGTTCGTATTCAAAATAACCTTTGGGGTTGGATAGATCTGGTTTTCGATTTTCGTCTGTCAAGACTTCCAATCCACCTGAATGTAGCATTTGCATCATTAAAGATGTGCCAGAACGTGGCAAACCGGAAACAATCACTATTTGACCTTTTCTATGTTTAGTTGTTAATTTATCTTTAAGTTCTACAGGTTGTGCGAGTCGTTCCTCTAGATTTTCGATTGCTTTGTCACTACGATGGAATGTTTTTGGTGTCAATCGGGAAGCCGTCTCATAGGCAATTTTGGCATTCTCCAAATCTCCGAATTTCTCCAATGCTCTCCCTAATACGAAGTGAGCTCTTGGAAAATATTTCACCAATTCGATACTTGTCAAAGCAGATTCTATGGCTTCTTCATATTCCTCTAATTCAATCATGTTCTCGGCAATGGCGGCATGATATTTTGCTTTATCAGGCTCAATTTGAACCGCATTCTCATACGCAACCTGTGCTTCATCATAGCGAAGTAGCTGGTGTTTGATTGCACCAATTTTATACCATATCTCTGCATTGTTGGTCCTGTTTTGAGCTTGTGCATCCTCTAGAACCTTTAATGCTTTTACAGGTTTTCCAGTTCCTAATAAAATGGAGGCTTCAGTAAAAAAATTCGCATAAACCACTGTCGTTTTTATCTCTTTAAAATCATCAAAATATTTCTGTGCTTTATCAAACTCCTTTTGCTCTATGTAAATGTTTACCAAATCTAAATAGAAAGGAGCCACATCAATTGGTTCTTTCTCCTCAATTAATTCCAACAGGATTTGCTTCGCCTCATCGTAACTCTTTTTTCCCAAGTGTACTCTTGCCAGATTATGTTTTAAGTCACACTTTGTTTTTTTAACTGCTGTTTCAATTTTTTCATCTGATCTTTCAATATAACCAAGTTCAATAAGTTGTTCCATTGTTTCTTCATCAGACAATGCATCAGAATCACTATTTGATTTCAGTTCTGCAAAATCGCCGTTGACCTTTTCCCAACTCTCAATATATTGTACTCCTTTTGGTTCTTTAAAAATGTCTAAAGCCACCTTTCCGTCCATATCTTCGCCAATTGGCAAACCATAATGATTCAATATCGTTGGAGCGATGTCAATCAAACCTAATCCATAAACTTTTTCATTTTTTTTGATGTTTGGACCAGTTGCGACAAAGATTCCAAACTGCCGATGGTCCATTGCGGGAGCAGCCTGTACTTTCGGCATTTTCAATAATCTTTTGTTTCCAGATTCAAAACCATGATCTGACATTACAATAACGGTCGTGTCCTCATCTACCAGTTCTAGCGTTCTCTCTAACATCATGTCTTGAAAACGATACGCCCCGTGAATAGCATCTTTATAAATATCATATTCCTCTTGTTTGATGGCATTAATTTTCGGTGGAAAATATTTCATATAACAATGGCAAAAATGGTCAATCAAATCGTAATAGACTGCCATAAAATCCCATTCTGTGGTTCTCAACAGTTTCGTTGCAGCGTTATGAACAGACACATTTTGTGCTAACATTTTTGCCAAAGTAGTAAGGCCTCTATCTTTCGTCTGATCAATTTTACTTGCATTGGGAATAAATGGAAGAATATGTTCGGTAGTGACTTCATGAGGAAACATTCTTAATTCTTTGAAATCTTCCACCATAGACTCCGGATGAATGGTTCCTTCGGCCATCGGCTTTTGTTTTTTCGGATCCAAGGAAACTTTCTGGAATTTATCCGTAATGACAACTCCATTTATAGGTTCCGCAGGGAAACTTGGCCACCACCCAACTAAATTACTCTTTAGGCCTTGATTGTGTAAAATATTCCAAAGGGCTCTTGATTTTCTTGAATTAGCGGTCACGGGCCTTACACCTGTGTTGTTTTCCATGACCTCTATAAACCCCATGACTCCGTGCTTATCAGGCGTTTTACCTGTCGCAACGGACGACCAAAGCATAGGAGAATATGGAGGGTTCATTGTGCTCATATTGCCATAAACACCATTGTCTATCATCTTTTTTAAAGCCGGCATTTGTCCTTTGGCAAGCATTGGGCCAATAATTTTCCAGTCGGCCGCATCCCAACCAATTAATAGCAGTTTGTTTTTTGACATATCAGTTCTCCTTTGAAGTTTCCCTTTTAATTTTTCTCCATGCCGTGAATGCAATATCTCCATAGGCCAAGAGTCCAAGACTACTTTCTAAAGGAATATTTGATTCATTGATAGTCAAGCGCTCATCTATCTGGTTTTCGTGGTTTTTCATCTAAATATTTGTGTAGTTTGTTTAATATTAATACATTTATGGGCATTAACATTACTATATTCATTTAAAATCAAAAATATATGAAAAAAATTACTTCTGAAAAACTTTCAAACAAACTTGTAAAATATGGCGCATTTTCTGCTGCCATAATTGGCGCTGCCAATGCAAGTGGACAAATCGTTTACACCGATATTGCGGATGAAACCGTGGATGCTACCAACTCACGTGTTGCTATTGATATAAACATTGATGGCACTGGGGACTACCTTTTTGGAGTGAGCGCAGATCCGTTGACACCAAATTTTGCATTTATGTTTCCTGCGGCGTCAAGTGCTGCTCCATCTTATAACTCAAATGCCGTAGTCGGCTTTAGTAGCGCTGGGTTTTATTATCCTTCCAATTTAGCTTCTGGCAATGCTATTGACGGCACCAGTCCTGTTTTCTCTGATATTAGAGGCGATTTCAACTATGACAGTTGTGGCTACAGTGGTAGTCAATTCTGTGATGGGATGGATGGTTATGTGGGCTTAAAATTTATGATTGGTGCTAACACACATTATGGTTGGGTAAGAATACAGGTTGCGGCCAGTGGTGCCGATATTATTATAAAAGATTTTGCATACAACACGACTCCTGACGATCCGATCAATGCTGGACAAACCACATTGAGCGTTGATGATTTTTCTGTGAATGATGTAAGAGTCGTGGCATTGAATAAGAGTATTTCCTTATTCAATTTACCAGAAAGTACCAGCTATAATTTATTTTCCACTTCTGGACAGTCTGTCTTGAAAGGAAATACAAATTCTGATACTTATGTGATAGAAGCTGCTTCTATGGCAACTGGTGTTTATATCTTGGAGCTAAACGATGCTGCAACAAACGCTGTTATCAGAAAGAAAATAATTTTATAACAAAACTTTTTTTGATAAAAAAAACTGCTTTCTATTTACAGAAAGCAGTTTTTTTATTTCCTTAATTTGTTCAAACCTTGTTTCTATACAACGATCTGTCGATGCAGGCTTCCATCGCATCTAAATTCATGTCCATTCCAATGAATGACTGCACTTTAGATAGTGCCTCATCAGAATTATCGAGCAATTCTTTGTAGTCTAAATAAATCAATTCCACTCCTGGCTCTCTATCTTTCCATTCTTCAACCATATTGAGGTGTTTCTTATATGAATGGATAAGTTTAGTGGGGAGTGTATCTGGATCCTTTCCAATCATTTTTTGTTGAGACTTGACTACTTCATATAAATCTCGATTCATGAAAATTATTTTATAGCGATATTTTGGATCTAAAAACTTAAGCAAGGGCGCAACCACCTTCAAAGATTTATTTTTTGCTAAATGTAACCATTGGTTGTCTTTATTTAAGGACATCACAGGCTGATACTCCAAATAGCCTTTCGGATTCGATGGATCCGCTTTTCGAACATCGTCGGTTAAGGCGTGTAGACCGCCTTGATGCAACATTTGCATCATTAAAGAAGTTCCAGATCGTGGTAATCCAGACACCACTACTATTTGGTCTTTTCTATATTTATAATCGCTCTTATCGTTCTGCTCTAATTTGTCGTGGATATTCTCTAAGGCAATTTCGGCTCGATGAAATTTTTTCGGTTTTAACTTAATAGCCATTTCAAAAGCTATTTTCGCGTTATCATCATCTCCAAGTTTTGATAATGCTTGACCTAATGTATAATGTGCTTCCGGAAAATACTTTACAAGTTCGACACTCGTGAGAGCATGGTCAGCCGCCTCTTCGTATTCACCTAAATTTAGAAAAACATCTGCCAAGGCCTGATGAACTTTTGCATTATCAACTTCTAGTTTTAGAGCATTTTCAAAAGCATCTTTAGCTTGCTCATATTGAGAGATGTTTTTATGCGCTTCTCCTATCTGATACCAAATTTGAGCGTTTGGTCTTTTCCTTTTCGCTTCTTCCAACAATTCAATAGCTTTCTTGTATTTACCTTTCCCCATCATGATTCTTGCCTCGGAAAGAGATGTGTTCAGTTCGAAAGATTTATCAAGTTTTCTTAATTCCAATAAATAAATTTCAGCAGCCTCAAAATCATTCTCCTTGAGCGAAATGTTCAGCAAATCCATGTTAAACGGTATCAGATTAACAACTGTATCGCCTACGTTGTAACCCTGTCGTGTCAATGATTTACCTTTTTCACCTTCAAAATCAGATTCTGTGTACACTGGATATGTAGTATTTTTCAGTTTTAACAGAATTTCTTTAGCGCCCGCAATATCCTTTTTGCCCAATAAAACTCTTGCTAGATTATGTTGCCAATCACAATTCGTTTTTAAAACTGTGATTTCCATATTATCATCTGGCTTCTCAATATAGCCTAAATCGATCAGCTGTTGCATTGTTTCGGCGTCATTCACACCAGTTCTGTCTTCAGATTTATGCTGTGCGAAATCACCTTCCACGTTTTCCCAACTATCTATATACTTAACTTCGGGTGATTTTTTAAATATGTCAAGCGCTACTTTTCCATCCATGTCCTCACCGATCGGTAAGTTGAACATGCTTAAAATTGTTGGTGCCACATCAATAAGTCCTAATCCAAATACCTTCTCATTTCTTTTGATATTGGGCCCTGCAGCTACAAATATTCCAAACTGCCGATGTTCTAATGCAGGTGCGGCCGGATATTTTGGCATTTTCAGGATGCGCCTGTGACCAGACTCATAACCATGGTCTGACATTACAATAATTGTGGTGTCATCACCTGCCAATTGAATCATTCGTTCCAACATCATGTCTTGATAACGATAGGCTCCAACCACAGCTTGATTATAAATTTCAAAACTTTGTTGAGAAATACCTGGTAGCTTTGGAGGGTGAAATTTCATAAATGCATGGCAAAAATGGTCAATCAAATCATAATAGACTGCCATAAAATCCCATTCTGTTGTGCGCATTAACTTAGTTGCAGCCGCATGAACACTTGTATTATCCGCCATGATTTTAGCAAATGACTCCAGCCCTTTGTCCTTTTCTTGATCAATTTTACCCGCGTGCGGAATCATTGGCAAGATGTGTTCTTGGGTGATTTCCCATGGGAAGAGTCTTAAATCCTTGAGATCATCAATTTTGGAGTTGGGATGAATCGTTCCTTTTACGATTGGGTTTTTTTCCTTTGGATTGGGATTTACCTTTTGAAATTTATCAGATACCACAACGCCATTAATGGGTTCGGCAGGAAAACTGGGCCACCAACCGACGATATTACTTTTATATCCTTTATGGTGTAGGATGTTCCAAATGGCCTTCGATTTTCTAGAATTCACAGTTACAGGCCTTACGCCACTATTATCAGGCAACACTTCCAAAAAACCTAAAACACCGTGCTTGTCAGGCGTTTTTCCAGTTGCAACCGTGGACCACAGCATAGGTGAATAGGGTGGATTCATAGTGCTCATATTCCCATATACGCCTCGATCGATAAGGCTTTTCAATGCCGGCATTTGACCTTTAGCCAATAACGGCCCTATCAGTTTCCAATCTGCCGCATCCCACCCAATAAGAAGAACTTTATTTTTTTTCATTCTTTTTCTTTTCCTTGGCCAATTCTTCCTTTTTTATCTTCCTCCATTTTTCCAGTCCGACATCTCCCAATGCTAGCAGACCCAATGACCCATTCACATTCATTATATACTTTTCTTCAACCATAAAATCAAATTATTATGATTTGTAAAAATAAAATCTTTGTAAGAAACTATTGGGAAAAGGTATAGAATTTTTAAAAAAAGTCTGTTTATTAACGAAATTCATAAAAGCAGCCACCGATCAAGCTTTTAATTATCAAATAACTTGATTGTTATTATAATTATACTAATTTTAAACTCATTATAACACTTAAACATTAACACATGAAAAAAACTACTCAAAACACTTTATCTAAAAGACTTGCCCAATATGGTGCATTGACTGTTGCAATTGCAGGAACAGCTGATGCAAGCGGTCAAATAGTATATACAGATGTTTCTCCTGATTACAATGGAGGAGTCAACACCGATTATGCTCTTGATTTAAATAACGATGGAACTATTGATTTTGAATTCAACCAAATGCAAGCAAGCTACTACAGTGGTATAGTGATCGTTAACAATTTACTTGTTACACCGATGGCTGTTACTAACGAAGCACTTGTAGATGACCCATCTGCTGGCGCTTATGCGTATCCATTCGCATTAAATTCTGGTGATGTGATATCCAACGGTCAAGTTACTTGGAATAATAATGGTTTCTCAACTGGTTATCAGTCGTTAAATTGGGCTTTAAGCTATTATGGCTCTCTATACGCAAATGATGGAAATTTTGTGGGTGTAACGGATAAATTTGTGGGGTTGCGATTTGACGTTGCTGGCCAAACCCATTATGGTTGGGCAAGACTGGATGTAGACGCTAATGCCACTTCTTGGGTCGTAAAAGATTACGCTTATAATTCTGTGCCTGATCAACCGATCAATGCTGGACAAACTTTAGGCATCAATCAAACCACAATGAACAATATCAAAGTTGTGGCGTTAAATAAAAGCATCGCATTATACAATTTACCAGAAAACACAAGCTACCGTCTGTTATCTACTTCAGGTCAATCGGTTCTTAATGGTGAAACCAATAGTGATACATTCGTAATAGAAGCTGATGAAATATCTACAGGAGTTTATATCTTGGAATTGAATGACTCTGCAACGAAATCTGTCATCAGAAAGAAACTGATTTTGTAATTATATTTCTGATCTCATTTATATAAACTGCTTTCACTATTCTGGAAGCAGTTTTTTTTTATGACTTATTTGCCAATTGTCCACAGGCAGCATCAATATCTTTTCCTCTTGAACGTCTCACGGTGACTGTGATATTATTCTTTTCGAGCATGGAAATGTACATATCCAAAGCTGCAGAATTGGCTTGTTGAAATTCCCCATCATCAATTGGATTGTATTCGATAAGATTGACCTTACTTGGTGCAAATTTGCAGAATTTAATCAGCGCATCCACATCCTTTTTCTTGTCATTGATGCCGTCCCATACCACATATTCATAAGTAATGGTATTTTTGGTTTTTGCATACCAATATTCTAGAGCTTCCCTTAAGTCTGCTAACGGAAAGGTTGCATTGAATGGCATAATAGACGTTCGAACCTCATCAATTGCTGAATGTAACGAGACAGCCAATCCGAATTTCACTTCGTCATCAGCCATTTTCTTGATCATTTTAGGTACGCCCGACGTTGATACTATGATTCGTTTTGGTGACATGCCCAACCCTTCTGGAGAAGTGATTTTATCAATGGCCTTTAAGACATTGTTATAATTCATGAGTGGCTCACCCATACCCATAAATACAATATTACTCAATGGTCTGTCGAAATATAAACGACTTTCTTTATCAATGGCAACCACTTGGTCAAAAATTTCGTCAGGATTTAAGTTTCTCATACGCTTGAGACGCGCTGTAGCACAAAATTTGCAATCGAGACTGCAACCTACTTGCGACGATACACATGCTGTGGTCCTTTTCGCCGTAGGTATAAGTACAGATTCTACGATTAAACCATCATGCAGACGTACGGCATTCTTGACGGTTCCGTCATTACTGCGTTGCATCTGATCGACCTTAATATGATTGATGACAAAGTTCTCCTGAAGCATTTCTCGCGTTTCCTTGGAGATATTTGTCATGTCTTCGAAAGAATGTGCGCCTTTGCTCCACAGCCATTCATAAACTTGATTGCCACGGAAAGCTTTGTCCCCTTCCTTCACGAAAAAGTCCCTTAATTCCTCTTTGGTTAATGCTCGTATGTCTTTTTTTGTTATTTCCATTGTCTTTGCAAAAATAGGTAAAGGATTTCCGAATTACGATTTTTGAATTACGATTTTGAGGACTGTTACAATCTGCATTAGGGATAGAGCTGTTGTTTGAGCTCTTTTTTGTGGTTTTTGGACCATAAAAAAAGCGAGCAGCGAAAGCCCGACCCTTTTTTCGGGTAATGCCATAAAAAAAGCCCTGTTAAAACAAGGCTTTCATTTATTTTGAAGTTGATTTATATAATCAACATGGCGTCACCATAGGTGTAAAATCTGTATTTTTCTTTTACCGCTTCTTCATACGCTTTCTTTGTAAAATCATGCCCTGCAAACGCAGACACCATCATTAAAAGCGTCGATTTTGGAGTGTGGAAATTGGTCACCATACAGTTAGCGATACTGAAATCATAGGGCGGAAAAATAAATTTATTGGTCCAACCTGAAAATTCATTCAGCATACCGTTGGAAGACACGGAGCTTTCAATGGCTCTCATACTCGTAGTTCCAACTGCACAGATCCGTTTTTTCTTGTTCTTCGCATTATTGACAATATCAGCTGCATGCTGCTCCACAAACGCTTCTTCGCTATCCATCTTGTGTTTTGACAAATCTTCAACTTCAACTGGGTTGAAAGTTCCCAAACCAACGTGAAGGGTCACTTCTGCAAATTCAACACCCTTAATCTCCAAACGTTTCAATAAATGCTTCGAAAAGTGTAATCCTGCCGTTGGAGCTGCGACTGCACCTTCTTTCTTTGCGAAAATGGTTTGATATCTCTCCGCATCGTCTGGTTCCACGTCTCTTTTAATGTATTTTGGAAGTGGTGTTTCACCAAGTTCAGTTAATTTATGACGGAATTCTTTATAGGAACCATCATATAAAAATCGTAACGTACGGCCTCTAGAAGTCGTGTTATCGATAACTTCTGCAACCAAAGTGTCATCGTCTCCGAAGTATAATTTGTTACCAATTCTGATTTTACGTGCCGGATCGACCAAGACGTCCCAAAGACGTTGCTCTTCGTTTAGCTCACGCAACAAAAACACTTCGATTCTTGCACCCGTTTTTTCTTTGTTACCGTACAATCGTGCAGGAAAGACTTTTGTATTATTAAGAATCATAACGTCACCTTCATCAAAATAATCGATCAAATCTTTGAACATCTTATGTTCGATGGTTTTGTTTTTTCGATCAAGAACCATTAGACGAGCTTCATCTCTATTTTCTGCAGGGTGTTCGGCTAATAATTCTTCTGGTAGTTTAAAATTGAAGTGTGATAATTTCATGTAGTATGTTTTTTTCAGTCTGCAAATATACAATCTCAACATAGGGGTTGTCAAGTAAATGGCCGTTTATTATTGAGATAATTTGAAACCTACGAATTTCAAATCATCCCAAAATGTTGGATATGACTTTGAAACTACCATCGCATCTTCGATTTGTAATGGGGCTTTTAGAGCTAAAGGCGCGAAGGCCATCGCCATTCTATGATCGTTGTAGGTACTGATAGAGATATTTGGTAGAATAGAATTAGAGGGATGTAACGTCAACGAATCGTTGGTTATGTCAACCTTTCCTCCTAGTTTTTCTATTTCTATTTTAAGTGCCAAAAGACGGTCTGTCTCTTTTATTTTTAGAGTATGCAGTCCTGTGAGATAACAACCTTCCCCGAGACCGAAACAGCTCACTGCGATAGTTTGTGCGATATCTGGAGAATTGTTAAGGTTATAAATATGTGCATCCGCATGCCTTGAAACCTTGGTCAATGTGATCGAATGCTCTTTGAACGCAGTCTGCACTCCAAAATTAGTATAGATTTCAGAGGCTATGAAATCGGCTTGCAGGCTATACTTTTTATAACTAGAAAGCGTGATTTGTGTACCAACTTCAGACAAAGCAACAATAGAATAATAGTAGGATGCCGACGACCAATCGCTTTCGATGGTAACTTGCTGATTGTCAATTGCTGGCTGTCTATGGACTGTGATTATATTTTCTTCAAACGACGTTTCAACTCCAATTTCATTTAGCAAGGCCAAAGTCATATTGATATATGGAATGGATGTTATCTCTCCATCTAGTGTAATCTTCAGGCCGTTTCTCAACTTTGGAGCAATGAGCGAAAGCGCTGAAATGTACTGACTGCTCACATTTGCTTTTAATGTCACTTCACTTTTTGAGAGTGCTTTGCCTTTAATCTGCAACGGTGGACACCCTTCTGTTTCTAAATAGGTTATATCGGCTCCTAACGAATTGAGCGCGTCAACCAGCACTTTGATCGGACGCTCTTTCATTCGTGTTGAACCCGTAAGAATCACTTCTCGTCCTTCTTGCATGGCGAAATAGGCCGTTAAAAAACGCATGGCTGTACCAGCATGATGAATGTCGATAATAGCTTCTTCGGATTTTAGAGCTTTTTGCATGACACTCGAGTCGTCAGAATTTGATACATTTTCAACCTCCATATGTGGATACAAGGCTTGTAGCAATAACAATCTGTTGGATTCACTTTTAGAACCAGTGATTCGGATTGTTGACTGCTGATTGGCAATTACCGATTTATGTAAAGTCAAATTCATAGAGAGAACGAAAATAAACAAGCTATTTTACAAATTGCCATAATAAAGACAGGAAATTTTAGAAATATAATTAAAAGACATCCAAGGTCAAATAACTATTTTAATTTTTTGTTGTTTTGATGTCTGTCGTGGTCTCGTTGAGTTTTTTTGTCCATTTTTTTGTCAAAAGCTTCTTGCAAATCAATTCCTGTTTGATTTGCCAAACATAGTATTACAAACACGACATCTGCTAGTTCTTCTCCAAGATCTTTATCTTTATCACTTTCTTTTTCGCTTTGTTCCCCATAACGCCTTGCAATGATACGAGCCACTTCGCCTACTTCCTCTGTAAGCTGTGCCATATTGGTCAATTCGTTGAAGTAGCGTACACCGTGCTCTTTGATCCAGGTATCTACGTCTTTTTGTGAGTTTTTAAGATTCATTTTTATACTTTTTTGAGAACAACTTTTTCTGTTTGTTTTTCAATCATAAACTGATAGAATTGTTTGAATTGCTCGTAATCTTTTGCCAATATTACAGCCTTATTGAGATCCATCGATATCGTTATTTGCAACATAGAGCCGTTTTCTCTTGCCAAATAGGAAAACGCTCCTTCCGTACTATTAAATTCCATTTTGGAATTACCTGGTAAGGTATCTATAACATAGCCCTCTGGCAACATTATATTCACCATATATTTATCAGAAATTGGATAGACAAAATCGATTGGATAATTTCGGTTATCTTCTCTGAATGGACTCTCTTTGGGTGAAAGAAAAAATAAAGGGGAAAAATACAATTTCCCTCCAATGTCTTCCATTGCATTCTGAACAGAAAATTCGTAGGTCTGTGTTATTGGTTGAGTTACATCATATAATTTATCAATTTCCAAGTTGGATACTCGAAGTTCTCCTTTATCTTTTTCTAGTCTTTCAATGATTTGTTGATTGCTGACGTTCTCATATCTATTTCTCATTGAAAATGCCTGATATTCTGTATAATGAGCCCTCACTTTACCTTCAGCAGACAAATCCGATTTTAATTTCACATTTAAAGATACGGTTTCTTTAGAAGGGCTTACTGGTGTCAATTCTACCCATTCTGAAGTTTTATCATCCCTAATTAATCGTCCTAGCCAGTTGAGCGATTTTACCGGAAGTATATTAGCCGTCGTAAACTTTTGCGTCGCATCTAGCAGAAACGTATTACTGTCAATGACTACTCCACAGATAACATAGTTAAACCCGGTACGAGTAGGCAACAAAGGGATTCCGTTATTTTTTGTACTTACCAAAATCGGATGCGCCTCAAGCCCTGCATAGCTTAACATTGAGATGAGCATCAAATTTATATCAGCAGAATTTCCCTCTCCTGATTTATAAGCCTTACTGACCCCCAAATCACACATGTATCCATGGTAATCGTTCCATTTAACTTTAGATTTCACATGGTTGAAAATCAATGAAGCTTTTTGCACAGGATCTGAAATACCAGTTAGTAGTTGGTCTAAATCATCATCAAAATATCCTTTTTTATTTAGCTGCGCTCCAAAATCTTGGTCATCATAAATAATTTTGGTGACTTGTTCCCAGTTGGTTGAAAAAGATTTAGATGTTTCATTTGGATACTTTATAAAATCTAACTCCATTATCAGTTTGGCTTGATAATTAGACAAGTTATCCACGTATTCTTCATTTTTAAGAGGAGGAATGTCGATTAAATTAGACGAAATCACATCAGATTTAAATTTCACTTCAGACGAAGTGAATGTTGCATTACCTGTTCCTCTAAAACCCGGTATTTGAGATTGTGGACGTTCTTTTGTTGTAATTGAAAATGACTCGTTAACCGTAGAAGTTGATAGCTTTGGAGTATAAATCGCTCTTGGATTCAGTAACTTTTTATATTGGAAATATTCAGGTGTTTTAAGTCTAAAATCCAATTTGTTGATTGGAATCATTTGTTGAAATTCTATATCGTCAATTCCAGTTAATTGTGATTGAATTGTATATTCAAATTCGATTATACAACCTTCCTGAATATTTGGCATTGTAAACTTTATCGTTTTCCAAAATTTATTGGTTTCTTCTTCGAAAACGCCTTCTTTCTTTAATTTGTCTGCTTCAATCTTACCATTAACCAAGGTATAGGTCACTGCTTTTAAACCTATAATTTCTTCATTGTTGGAACTTGGCCCTTGAGAATTTACAAATAACCTAATCAACTTTGTGGCGTAATCAAACCCTTCCTTATTATATATTTTAATGCGTTGAAAAATTTCGTTCTCTTGTCGAAACCCTACATCCTGAACATAACTAAATCTAATATCTTGGTTTTTATATAAGATTGCAGCGTTTGCTTCCGGAAAAATAGCATGTGTCGTTTCAACAAGTTCTTCTTTACTAACTTTTCCAAATCTAAAATCTTGGGAAACTGAATATTGAAAAATCAATAAAATTTGAAGGTATAACAGTTTTTTCATGGGATTAAGTTTTTGTTTTCAATACAATTTTTGAGTTGTCATTTTTAACTACCTCTAGCAAAAAATTCCGATATGCGTCGTAATCTTCTTTATCGTAAGACCCTTTTTCGATTACGAGCTTTCGTTGATATAAAATTTTATTGCCTTCAGTTAGCGAGACTATTGTGGTGTACTCACCAAACTTATTGATAATATTCGTAGGCTCCAACAACACTTCGACCTCCATCGTGTTGGGGATAACAATTTCGTATTGGTCTGTATGTGTATACCCTCGTTCAATGACAAAAGGAGTGGTCCTCTCTTCATATCGTTTTGGAGCAGTATCTGTTCTATTAAATAAATTAGGTTGCAGTAAAAGTCTTGATCCTGTTTTAATAGCGTACCGTTGAGCCTGGACATCAACATTCTCAGTAAAAACTATCTCATCTTTATTATTCTCAAAAGCTGTTGAAACTATGTCCAGTCCATTGATGTAACCCCAATCTTCTTTATATTTCAATTTTTGATCTTTCAGCGATTGATTTTGAATTCCTTCATGAAAACCATATTGAGTCCCATACGATTTTGTAGTTAGTGATGCTGTTATATCACCCGCTTCTGATAACACGATGGAGGAATTGGTATCCAAAATATTGCCTTCGGTTTTATAAATAGTCGTGTGAACGATTTTACCACCTTCTGGAGTGATAATCAACGCATCTCTATCGTCTGTAAAATTGGCATTGTACCCGAATGGTGTTGTTTGACTTGTACATTCTAACCAAACATAATCTGATTCAGAAGGAATGCACAAAACGGCATGGTTACCTTGTATGGATGAAAACGACTTGTCTATGTTTCTAATATCATTGTCTCCATAAATTATAGCGTAGTGCGACTGAACTCCTACTTCATCCAACATCGCTTTTGTGTAATTGGATAAACCTTTGCAATCGCCATACCCCAATCTATCAACATCACCAGCCAACATTGGTTTCCAGCCACCAATACCGATTTGGACACTTATGTAGCGTGTTTTGTTTTGCATATATTGATATACAATTTTAGCTTTTTCCAAATTGGTATTAGCGTCTGCTGTAAGCAATTGAATGTCTTTTTTGACCTTCTCTGGAAGCTCTTGTGTGCCTTGTATAAGTTGATCATTCATCCATTTTCCAAAATCACTCCAATCTTTATTGGTGCCTTTGACTCCCTCCATTTCAAATTCCGTTAAGGTCGCCTTCAAAAGGGGTGTAAAGCTTGAAAAATCAGGACTTAAGATTTCTGGTTTAATCGATTCCAAATTTTTGACTGAAAACTCATAATCACTTGATGTTTCAATACCATAAGTCTCAAAATGAGAGGTTTTTATTTTGACTGGAATTTGAGTAGAATTGATTATTTTATAGTTCGCGTTTTCTGTGCTCGTAAAATAGCCTTCGATTGGTCGCCAGCCAGGTATAAACCCAGTAGAATTATACTCCACTTCAGTATCAAAAACGATAGTATACGGATATTTTATTGGAACGTATTTTAAATATTTAACACGACTATCAGAAAATAATGTGCCTCCACTCACGGCACTGACATCCTCAAAATCATTTTTTCTGATTTTTTTAATCTCATTTCCTAACGCATCGTAGACTTTTGCTTCTAACTTTTTAATATTAATGTTTTCATCATAATACATAACTGCTCCATGCTTATTATCACCGAAAGAATTAAGAATTGTAACAATCCGCTGATTTGTGTAGAGCATTTTATTATATGCTTTGATTTCAATAGCTATGTCATCTTGTCTAACAATAGCATTTGCGTCTTTGATTAAATTTGATGGAATGGAAAATGAAGTCAACAACTCACTATGTTGAGCATGAGACAGTGAAAAACTAAAAACGAAAAGAAAGCATAGTCTTGTTAACATATGTTAAAGTTTATGCGTCTAAATATAGAAATATTTATAGAATTGCAACATTTCCCAGCTAATAAATTTAGGTTAACCTCTGTCTTTCGTGTCAATGATTATAGTAACAGGTCCATCATTCAACAATTCCACTTTCATGTCTGCACCGAAAACGCCTGTTTGAATGGTTTTGCCTAAATCATTCTGAAGTTGAGATATAAAATTTTTGTAAAGTGGAATAGCTCTATCCGGTTTTGCTGCTTTTATGTAGCTCGGTCGATTGCCTTTTTTTGTATTTGCATGTAAGGTAAATTGACTGACAACAATGGCATCACCATCGACATCCTTTAATGAATAATTCATGATGTCGGCATCATCTCCAAAAATTCGAAGATTGCATATCTTGTTTGAAAGCCATTGTATGTCATCTGTCGTATCCTCATCTACGATTCCCAGCAATATAAGTAAGCCTTTATCTATGGATGCCACTTTTTGACCTTCAATAGTAACACTTGCTTTTGAAACTCTTTGAATGACTGCTTTCATTAGTGTAACCAGGCTTTTCCTTCCAGTTCGTAATATCGTATGTTTTCGATTTTTGCTTTTCTTAATTCATGTTCCACATCTAAAACGATTCCCATAGGTACATTTTTATTAATCTTAAGTTTCACAAAAAACTTACTTTTTTGAAGGGAATCCATACTAGATTTTCTAAATTGGACTGCCGCGGCAATTTCATCAACTATAGCCCAATGTTCATCAATAGAAATGACTCTTTCATCATATGTATGAGGCTCTTTATTGTAAATTTCAATCGTCATAAAATAAGGATCTTCAAACGCACAGGAAGAAAGCAAAAAAATGATAAGTATATATTTCAAACAAGGATTCATCATTTAACTCATTATATACTGGATACTGCTACTGCCAATTGTACACTAATTCACCCACTCTTCTGTTCGGTAGTGTTCGTCATCGCCGTCTAACATTTGCAAATAACTCCTATACCGCGAATAGGCAACCTCATCATTTTCCAAAGCAACTTTTACTGCACATTTGGGTTCTTCAACGTGCAAACAATTATTGAATTTACATTCTTGTTTTAAAGCAAAGAACTCTGGAAAATAATCACCAATTTCTTCCTTATCCATATCGACAATCCCGAAACCTTTGATGCCTGGTGTATCGATAATTTTTGCTCCGAAGCTCAAGTCGAACATTTCAGCGAATGTTGTGGTATGTTGACCTTGGCTGTGTTGTAGCGAAATAGATTTTGTTTTTAAGTCTAGCTCGGGTTCTATGGCATTGACCAATGTTGATTTTCCGACTCCGGAATGGCCAGCGAACATACTAACCTTGTCTTTCATGATATTCTTGACCTTATCTACATTCTTTCCTGTTTCGGCAGAAATACCAATACATTCATAACCAATTTTTCGGTAGAGATGTGCCAAAAGCTTTACTTCCAAAAGTGTGTCGTCATCATACGTATCTGCTTTATTGAATAGTAAAACGGTTTTGATGGAATAAGCTTCCGTTGTCACTAAAAAACGATCGATAAAAGAGGTCAGTGTTGGCGGGTTATTGATGGTTATCAACAAAAAAACCTGATCAATATTTGAGGCAATGATATGCGTTTGTTTGGAAAGGTTGACTGATTTTCGAATGATATAATTCTTCCGATCATGAATTTTGTGGATCACTCCAGTCTCTTGATCATTATTCATTTCAATTTCAAAATCAACCACATCGCCTACGGCAATCGGATTCGTGCTTTTTATACCTTTGAGCCTAAATTTCCCTTTGATACGGCACTCGTAAGTGGCACCAAGTTCGGTTTTCACCGTGTACCAACTTCCCGTGGATTTATATACAATTCCTGTCATTAACACAAAGATGTAAATTCTTGGGTTCTCATACAACAAAAAAAGACTGCCATTGACAGTCTTCTATAAACAAATCGTTTTCTTTAAATTAATTGATAGTCATTTTGCCCAACCTATCTTCCGATTTTCTTGAAGAATATATAATATATTCATTAGGTGCCTTTCTGAAAAACACACCTGGTCTTAACACTAATTGACCATCTGTGTATTCTTCTGGATCAATCCTTGTTATCATTCCATTGTCGTTGTCAAAAACAAATGCTGTTGGCCTTGCCTTGTTATAATTGCCCAAGGTTCTTATTTCTTCAATATTTGTAATACCTATGTTCTTTTCGTTATCATTAAAAACAACAGAGAGTTTGCCATTTTCATAAATCGGTATTGCTCCCAAATATTCTGGGCCTTTACCCATCATGGCTATGGGTATTTGAAAACCAACCGTAACGGTCAATGCACCATTGGAGCCGCCACCAAACAATAATATAGACAAACCAGTAAAACTAGCTTTTTGATCTTTGGCAATGACATTTGTCCAATCGATAGACCCGTTTGGGTTGATAGATGTGACAATGATCTCATTGTTGATGTAAGTGTATGGAGTCATTCCCAAAGGACCGATACCTTGTGTTTGACCGACAATGACCATATGGTATTCGGACATAAATATTAACCCGCCATCTTCCCTTTCTATTAAACTGTGAGGCACGTATAACGGTTTTACGTCTTTTCCTTTTTTAGCTCTTCTTTCACCCAACAATTTAACTTTTGTGTCATAATCAAATTCGTTAAATGTAAGATGATCGATTGCATTTGTAGCGCCATCAATGGTAGCGGTGTATACACCTTTAAGCTCTTTGTTTGCCTTACCATTGTCTCTCACACTTGAATAAAATCCAACCAGTTGCACTTTGTTATCCTTATTGGTCATCATTTGACAATTGATGATTTCTTTATTTGTAAAATCAATTTTAGTAACTTCCTTTTTATAGTCACTGGCTTTTTTAAAGCTGTGCAGCTCGAATTTCTCAAAATTGGTTTTTGACTTTCTATCTCTATAACTTTCATTGATCACCAAAAACACATCGTCATCGTAGTTAACGGAGAGATCAGCGATGGTAAATTCCAAATCACTTCTGTCATTAAACGGCACGGTTTCCAAATTGGACATGACAATATCCAAATTCTCATCAAGTAATTTTATTTCATATTGAATGACTTCTTCCTTATCAAAAAGAGACGCATGCATTACTAAGAGCATGTCTCCTGCAGGTGAATCCTTAAAATAAAAAGCACCACGCTCACGATTTTTTGTCACTTCCGTGGTAAAGAGACTTGTTCCATTCTTTGTCAGTTTGCCATCGGGAGCTATTTCGACCGCAAGAAGATTTGCTACCTTATTTTTTTTATCGTAAACACTTCCAAAAATATAAACCTTGTTGTTGATCACGGAAATATCTTCAAATTCTGGTTCTTTATCCATGAAGTCGTCCATTTCTATCTCGCTCACGGAGATTAGACCCATCGTTGAGGAATCAAAAACTTTGATATAGAAATTTTTACCTTTGGTGGCCAAGGTATAGATTTTGCCATTCGCTTCACCAGCTATACGAGCAATTTTCTCTTTGTCTGCTTCAATTTCCTCGCCATGCGCTATGGAAATTGGACCTAATTTACTTTGGGCAAAAGTTGTTGTTAAAGCCATTAGCATTAACAAAATAAGCGGAATTTTTTTGATCATAATATAGAAAGGTTGAGAAGTTGTACGAAAATTCGATTTAGCTAAAATAAACTTTTTATACAGGTAGACACTACTTTATCAAACAAAAAATTTAAGACATATGCTTGATTCAGAAGATTTAAAGACAAATGCTTATAATCTTTGCGAAGGAAATTAATATTTGAGATTTCGCTGAATGCATCTTCAAACTACCCGTCATCATTCCGCTCGAAAATTTATGAGATATTTCCTAGTAAATAAATTGAGTTTCGTTTAGTTAAAAAAAAGGAGTTGAGAAACCACCAACTGATTGTTACTTTCTCAAATCTATTGAATTTAACTCTAATCATTTATCCATTAATCACCTTTTCCTGATGATTAATCGACTCTTGATGAATCGCTTTAAAAACTCGTAAAATAAACTCTTCACTTAGGTTTTTTTCTTCACCTTGAAGAATCATTTTTCCTAATATTTCATTCCAACGCTTGGTTTGTAACACAGCGACATTCTTCGATTTTTTCAGAGCTCCAATCTCGTCTGCTACCTTCATACGTTTACCCATAATCTCAATCAATTGATGGTCGATGACATCGATTTGTGTTCGCATGGTTCCCAATTTATTCTTGAATTCTGCGGCATCATCCATCGTTTTTCTGATACGCAAATCTTTTGTGTATTGAATCAAGGTATCTGGCGTAATCTGTTGTGCGGCATCACTCCACGCCTTATCTGGGTCGTGATGAGTTTCTACCATCAATCCATCATAGTTTAAATCCAAAGCCGTTTGGCACAATTCAAACAAGATATCACGTCTTCCCGCAATATGTGAAGGATCTAAAATCAACGGTAAATCCGGGAAACGGTTTTGAAGGTCAATGGCAATCTGCCACTCTGGATTATTTCTGTATCGTGTTTTTTCATAGGTTGAAAAACCTCTGTGGATTACTCCCAAATTCTTCACATCAGCCGTATAAAAACGCTCGACAGCTCCCAACCATAAAGACAAATCTGGATTTACAGGATTTTTGATCAATACGGTTTTGTCTGTCCCTTTCAACGCATCAGCAATCTCTTGAACAATAAAAGGACTAACGGTTGTTCGTGCTCCAATCCACAGTATATCTATATCATGCTGTAATGCTAAATCGACATGATTTGCGTTCGCGACTTCGGTTGTGGTCAACATTCCTGTTTCTTCTTTTGCCTTTTGAAGCCATTTTAAACCTAAAGCTCCAACACCTTCAAAATTTCCAGGACGTGTGCGAGGTTTCCAAATCCCTGCTCTCAACACTGTAGCATCGCTATCTTTCAACTGATGTGCAATCTTCAATACTTGAGCTTCTGTTTCGGCGCTACATGGTCCTGCAATCACCAATGGATGGTCCAATCCAAATTTGTCTAACCAACCTCTTAATTCTTTCTTATTTTCCATAACTATTGCAAAAATTTCAATTATTTAATTCCGTTTAAAATATCTTTAATATGATTAGTGCTTTGCATCTCATTAAAGATATTTTCAAAGTCATCGTTTCTCATCATATCCTTAAAATGTGTCAAATTTTGAATGTATTCTTCCAAGGTTTCGATGACATTTTCTTTATTCTGTTTAAAAATTGGCGTCCACATGGCTGGTGAACTTTTTGCCAATCTTACTGTGCTCGCAAATCCGCTACCTGCCATGTCAAAAATATCGCGTTCGTTTTTTTCCTTTTCAATAACTGTTTTACCCAACATAAATGAACTGATGTGTGATAGATGCGACATGTAAGCGATGTGTTTGTCGTGTGCTTCAGGATTCATATATCGAATGCGCATTCCAATGTCAACAAACAACTTTAAAGCTTTTTCCTGAAGTTTGAAAGCCGTTTTTTCGACCTCACAAATGATGTTTGTCTTATTTTTATAAAGTTGATGTATGGCAGCCTTTGGCCCAGAGAATTCCGTACCTGCAATGGGATGGGTTGCCAAAAAATTGCGCCGTCTTGGATGATTTTCAATCGCTTTGCACACCGGAAATTTTGTTGAGCCAACATCTATAATCAATGTGTCATCTGAAATTGCATCCAAAATCTTTGGCAATTCTACAATCGCAGCATCCACGGGAATTGAGAGAATGACCAATTCGGCGTTTTGCAAATCCCCATAACTTGCTTTCGCATCAATCAAATTTAAAGCGATAGCATCATCCAAATGGGAATCATTATGGTCGATTCCATAAATTTTGGTATCCGCGTAAATTTGTTTGATGTCAAGCGCAAAACTTCCGCCAATCAATCCAACTCCTATGATGTATATGTCTTTCATTTTTTTTATTTGGTCTTAATTATAAAGACTTCTTTTTACCATCGTTTGATTCAAACTGTGTCTATTTCAATCTATTAATCGCATCTTCAAAATCTTCAATAGTAGCACAAAGTGAAAAGCGTATATACCCTTTTCCTTTTGAACCAAAAACTGTTCCTGGTGCGACAAATATTGATTTGTTCTTTAATAATGTGTCGACAAAGGTTTCAGCATCTGTGTTTTTCGGGAGTTTTGCCCAAACGAACATTCCTGCAGTGTCTTTATGATAAGTACATCCAAGCGCATCTGCCAGTTTCCAGGCCAACTCTCGACGCGTTTCATAAACGTCATTTAAGCCAGTGTACCAAATTTTAGAAAGGTTGAGTGCCTCTATTGCACCTTTTTGAATGCCATAGAACATTCCGGAATCCATGTTACTTTTTACTTTTAAAATGGCATCTATAAATTCGGATTTCCCAGCAACCATGCCGACTCTCCATCCCGCCATATTAAAAGTTTTACTCAATGAATTCAATTCGAGGCACACATCTTTTGAACCTGGATATTTAAGTATACTTCTCGGAAAATCGTTCAATACAAAACTGTATGGGTTGTCATTCACAACCAAAATGTTATTTCGTTTGGCAAAGGTGATTATATTTTCAAACATCTTATTGGATGCCTTTGCTCCAGTCGGCATGTGCGGATAGTTAATCCACATTAATTTCACCTTATCAAGATTCAGTTTTTCTAAAGCCAATAAATTGGGTTCATAGCCATTTCTTTCAATCAAATCGTAATATCTTGGCTTTACGTTTAAGAGTTTAGCGACTGAAGCATAGGTTGGGTAGCCGGGATTTGGAATTAACACCTCATCGCCTTCGTTTAGAAATGCCATCGAAATGTGCATAATGCCCTCTTTGCTACCCATGAGCGGTAGTATTTCTCGCAAGGCACTCAATGAGACTCCAAAATGTTCCTTATAGAATTTCATCATTGCCTCTCTTAACTCTGGCAGACCAACATAACTTTGATATTTGTTAGCGCCTTCATCATCTAAACTATCTTTAAGCACATCAATGACCTTTTTTGCAGGCAACAAATCAGGACTTCCAATTCCAAAATTGATAATTGGTTTGCCATGTGCTTTTAAGATGCTTACTTCTTTCAATTTCTTCGAAAAATAGTATTCTTCAACGTTATCTAATCGTTTGGCTGGTTGAATCATAATCGTGCGTTTTTATATTCGCCTAAAATTTTAAAATTTTGTGCCATTAGTTGGATAATGGACTTGGCTTTGTCATAATCTTTATACGCTTCAAAGGTCACATCCACAAAAAAGGAATACTTCCAAGGTGTTTCAATTTTTGGCATGGATTGGATTTTTGTCAAATTCAACTTGCAATCGCTCAAAACGTTCAACACTGTCGCAAGACTTCCTCGCTTGTGCTCCAATTCGAATTTTAAAGAGGCTTTGTTGATGTCATTTTTTGATATTTCCGAATTGGTGGTTTTTACAATGACAAAGCGCGTTTCATTATGCTTGATGGTCTGGATGCTTTCTGACAAAATCTCTAAATCGAACAATTCGGAAGCCAATCTACTTGCAATGGCAGCTACCCTTTTCAATTGTTTTTGTTGAATTCGTTGCGCTACTTCTGCCGTATCTTTATCTTCTACAAGTTTAATATGAGAATTCTTCTTAAAAAATTCTTTACACTGTAACAAGGCCATCGGATGCGAATAGACCTCTTCAATATCTTCAATTTTTTGATTTGGAAGAGCCATCAAATGATGCTGAATATCGAGGTAATGTTCGCCAATGATATGCAAGTGATGCGTGTCTATCAAAGCATAATTTGGTATGATAGAACCTGCTATTGAATTTTCTATTGCCATAACTGCGGCATCCACTTTATTGTGCAACAAACAGTCCACCACTTTATCAAACGATAAGCATTCTTCCACTTCAACAGATGCATCAAAATAGTTTTGAGATACAATGTGATGAAATGATCCTATGATTCCTTGTATGGCGACTGATCTTATCAAAATTCTATTCTAGTAAAAAAAAAAGTCCCGATTTTCATCGAGACTTATATTAAAATTTATGTTTCATAAATTATACATACAGCGTCTCGTTCCCTTTGCTAAAAAAGAAATAAAACCAATTTTGATATGTATAAGTTGCTGTTGTCATGATTTGAATAGCTAAAGTAACCAATAAAACCATAAAACAAAATCTTTTTTCAATGTTTTGACACTATAACGATTTCGCTTTTCGTTGAGATGGGTATTATTGTTTATTTTTGAATAAATATTCTGATATATGTCCATTGAAGTTGAAAATCTATCGAAAGTTTATGGCGAACAAAAAGCCTTGGACAACATTTCATTTAAAATCAATAAAGGGGAAATTGTTGGTTTTTTAGGGCCAAATGGCGCAGGAAAATCGACCATGATGAAAATATTGACCACCTATATTGAATCAACCCAAGGTGTGGCAAAAGTGAATGATTTTGACGTGAAAAGCGAGGCATTGAACGTTCAGAAATTGGTTGGTTATTTGCCAGAACACAACCCTTTATATTTGGAAATGTATGTGAGAGAATATTTAGCGTTTAATGCTGGTGTTTATAACATTTCGAAATCTAGAATTGAAGAAGTCATTGATTTAACTGGGTTGAGGCCAGAATCCCATAAAAAAATTGGACAACTCTCTAAAGGATATCGTCAACGTGTTGGATTGGCGAATGCTTTGCTCCATAATCCTGATGTATTGATTTTGGACGAACCAACAACGGGCTTGGACCCAAATCAATTGGTCGATATCCGAAATTTAATCAAAAACGTCGGTCAAGAAAAAACGGTTTTTCTTTCCACTCATATTATGCAGGAAGTTGAGGCGATGTGCGACCGAGTGATAATCATCAATAAAGGTGTTATCGTTGCTGATAAAAAGTTAAAAGATTTAAAGGCAGACCAAGCCCAAATCATTGAAGTGGAATTTGATTATCGTGTGGAAGATGTACTTTTGAATCGTCTGAAGCATGTTTCTTCCGTCAGAAATACGCATGATTTTATCTATGAGCTGACGTTTTCAACCAAAGAAGATATGCGTTCTACGGTTTTTGATTTTGCACATGATAACGGTTTGAAGATTCTTCGACTGAATCAGAAGAACATGAATTTGGAAAGTCTGTTTCGGGAATTGACTGTTTAGTTGATAATAAAAATCAATTTATGAGCAATTGTCCTGTGTAAAATTGTTGGACATCCATAATTGCTGGTTCGTTGACCAAAATCACATCGCCTGTACTTCGAATTTCTCCTATCAATGATTGTTGTGGATTCAAAATCATATCATTACTGCTTCGCTGGAAAATTTCAACGTTCTGTGCTATTAAATTTGCGCCTTCAAATCGACCATCACCAGAATAAAATCTGACTAATAAATCTTCAACTATACCACTAACGAAGACATTGGAAAGATTATTAGTTGCTACATATAGGTAATCACAATTGACCTGCAAATTAAAATCGCCATCGGTGTGAAAAGCGTCTTCTTCTTGAGAATCTTCAGAAATTAAAGTTAATCTTGGGTAGTTTAAAATTCCATTGCTTCGCATTGCCAAACCTGAACTATTCCTGATTTCAGTAATATTAGGCGCGGTGACATAAATCTTTGTAATGCCATAATCTCTAGTGAGGTTACAGGCGTTTTCGTTTTTTAAAATCAAGCGTCCATCTTCTACATGCACTTTAATATCGTTCATTAAATATTCACCTGTTTCCACGATAACGCTTTCGGTAGAAGCGTCAGTTAGAATCATTTCGATTCGCTCAAAGATTGTGATTTTATCAAATGTAGATACAACAAATTCTTGTTGGATGATATCGCCAGAATTTTGGAAACAATCTGGCACTTTGTCGCCATTGCAAGCAAAAAGTAGAGAAATAAAAAGTATGTAAATAAGTTTTTTCATAATCGCATTCCTATTCCAAATTCAACACCTTCTGCTTTCGCTCCGTGTGACTTTAAGGTTATTGCACCAAAAATTTTATCTCCAAAATAGCGCTTCAACCCTATTCGATTGTAAATCCGTCCTTCAAAATCATACGGATAATACACATAATAGCCCAATTGTGTTTCAAACGACATTTTATTGATGAACAATTCATGACCCACAAAAACACCGACACGTTTCCAATCTTCCTCTCCTGTGACGTCCAATTCAGGAAAGGCGACGGAATAAAAATATATCAATTCCTTTAGAAATTTGGAAAAGAAAACATCTGTCCCAACTTGGACTGCACTTTTTCTATTGATTCGTTTATCGGCATAAGCGGACACAATATAAAACGGATATTGACCTGTGTCGATAACGTCACTTTCGTTCAGCCCACTTCTAAATGCGAAATTGTATTTTATGTTTTCAGTGAATTTCTTTTCTTCTTCCAAAGTAATATAGTCAGGTTTTTCATCTGAATCCAACAGGTAATTTGCACCAATGTTAAATGCAAATGTATTGGTGGAACTATTGGGAGCTCTAAAATTGGCGTTGGAATAATGAATAATGGAAATACCAGCTTGAAGTCCAAATCCTTTGAAAATATCTTCCTTTTTGTAATTCAGCATGATATATGTCGTGCTCAATAAGTCAGAGCCGTAGGCATTGTTGATGTAATTTTCCTCTTTGTCATACGGACTTGATGCATAGGCAATTCCTTGTCCGATTCGAAACATTAAATTTCGCTTTAAAAAATAGAAATTATAGTGTGCATATAAACTGTGATTTTCACCCAAGTATTCATTTTTCATATCTTGATAGATATATGAAAATCCCCAATCTGGATAATTATAGCGACTTTCCCAATCTTTAAAACCGTAAGTTTTTTTGTTGACACTCAAAATCAGTCCACTTGGATGGTCTGTGATTAAATGCGCAATATCAGGATTGTGTTCTAAAATGGTGCCGTAAAAATAATTAGCATCAAATTCAAAAGATTTATTATCATCCTGTGAATGAACAAATAAGGAAATCAGGAAAAAGAAAGTGTAATAAAACTTTTGCATTCAAAGGGCTTCTACGGCAAAAATAAACGAATTATTGATAGTCTTAAGTTGAGATGAGTTTATTATATTAATTTAACTTTTGAAGTGCTTTTTCCAATAGTTCAAAAATTGTTGGAATATCTTCCTTTTTAGCCGTCCCAACTGATAATCGGAACCAATTGGAATCATTTGAAGCTCCAAAGGCATAGAAAGGCACAATGGCCAATTTCGCTTCCTTTAATAGATAACTGGTTACTTCTTGAATAGTATTTAATCGGATTCCCTCTAAAGTAGTTTTCCCAATCAAATCGAGCTGTACCGTTAAATACAACGCAGCTTCTGGCTGAATGGCTTTGACGGGAAATCCGCTATTTTCCAATTTTTGAAAACCTTCATAGCAACTCACCAAGCGATAGTTAAGCTCTTTTTTAATAGTTTTTAAATAGGTTGAAACCGCAGCCGTTTGATTTAAATAATCAGCCGTGGCCATTTGTTCAGCCTTTGGCGACCATGCACCAATGTGACTTAACATCGCTTTCATCTTATTGATAACATGCACTGGACCGAAAGCCCAACCTACACGCACTCCAGTTGAAGCGAATGCTTTGGAAATTCCATCCACAAAAATCGTGTAATCTCTCATTTCCGGTACTAAACTCACAGGATTGAAATGTTCTACGTCGCCATAGGTTAATTGCCAATAGATTTGGTCGTATAAAACGTATAATGGTTTTAAATTTTCAGTTGCGCGTCGATTGTTTTCTTCAACCACCAATTCAGAAATAGCCAATAAAGTCTCTCTGTCAAAAGTCGTTCCTGTTGGATTTAATGGCGAACAAAGTGCAATTAAATTCACAGTTTTGATATGTGGTTTGATATCCTCAACGGTTGGCATGAATTTATTTTCAGGCAAAGTTTCAACAATTACCGATTTGTTTCGAGCCAAATAGGTGTACGCATCATTATTCCAAGAAGGCACAGGATATAACACCGTGTCTTCAATGTCAAGAATGGTTTGGTAAATCGCGTAAATCAAGGGACGCGCACCTCCTGAAATCAAGATTTCGTTTGGAGCATAATCCAATTTTAAATGCTGTGAAAGATAACTGGAAACTGATTTTCGCAGCACTTCCATCCCATTTGCAGCCGGATAATTGGTCTGATTGTCGTTATAAGCCGTAACAATTGCTTGTTTCAATTCGGCTGGAATCGGAAATATATTGGAATCAAAATCTCCAATGGTTTGGTTGTAAATAACTTCACCTTGTGCTTTTAAGTCATTGACTTCGCCAGCGATTTTAATGATTTCCGAACCTTTTAAACCTTCAGCTAATTGAGATGTTTTCATAGAATGCGACGTCTTAATTTTGCTGCAAAAATACGGCTTTATCGTATATTGTTTATTGTTTAGAACGGAAAAGCAGTTTTTATTAAAAGACTTTGGAAGCAATGGTTCGAATATTTTCACTTTTCCCCATGGAATAATAGTGAAGCACAGGAATGCCTGCTTTTTGCAATTCTTTGGATTGATTGATGCACCATTCGATACCGACTTGAGCCACCTCTTTATTGTCCTTACATTTTATGATTTCTAGAATTAAAGACTCTGGCAAATCGACGTGAAATCGGTGTGGTAACAGATTTAATTGCTTTTTAGTCGCAATCGGTTTTAAACCTGGAATGATCGGCACAGTGATGCCTTCGCTTCGACATTTTGCAACGAACTCAAAAAACTTTTGGTTGTCAAAGAACATTTGGGTCACAATATATTCTGCGCCATTTTTGATTTTCTTCTTGAGGAAATGAATATCACTATCAAGACTTGGTGCTTCCATGTGTTTTTCAGGATATGCCGCAACGCCTATGCAAAAATTTGTTTTAGATGAGTTTTGAAGTTCCTCATCAAGATATTTTCCATCATTCAGAGCCTGAATTTGTTTTACTAAACCATTAGCGTAATCATGACCTTCTTTTTCTGGACGGAAATAGGTTTCATTTTTTACAGCATCGCCTCTCAACGCCATCACATTTTGTATACCCAAAAAATCCAAATCTATTAAGAAATTTTCAGTGTCTTCCTTTGTAAAACCTCCACATAAAATATGCGGAATGGCATCAACCTTATATTTATTTTGAATTGCCGCACAAATGCCGACTGTTCCAGGTCTTTTTTTGACGACTTGCTTTTTCAATAATCCATTTTCTTGTTCTTTAAATACGTATTCTTCACGATGATAGGTGACGTCAATAAATGGTGGATTGAATTCCATCAACGGGTCAATGTTATCAAAAATGGAATTGATATGCTGCCCTTTTAATGGTGGCAAAATTTCAAAGGAAAATTGAGTTTTACCTTTAGAATTGGCTATATGTTCGGTTACTTTCATGTTCACTTCCCACGAAAGTGGGAATCTTTTTTTTTGCTACGAATACACGATTGTTTTTCGGTAGCTCGTTAATTTTATTCTCTTATCGAAACCTCAAAGGTTTTGAAAACCTTTGAGGTTTTTTTTAACTTCTAATTTTCTGCCAAGTTCGGGTTCAACCATTTTCTAGCTTCATCTTCACTTATATTTCTACGCTTTGCATAATCTTTTAATTGGTCCTCGGCGATTTTACCAAGTCCAAAATATTTCGCTTCCGGATTGGCAAAATAATAGCCACTGACACTTGCGGCTGGCCACATGGCCAAACTTTCGGTCAGTTCCACTCCGATATTTTCTTTGACGTTCAGCAACTTCCAAATCGTTGGTTTTTCCAAATGGTCTGGACACGCTGGATAACCTGGCGCTGGACGAATACCTTTGTAATTTTCTTTAATCAATTCTTCATTGGAAAGGTTTTCATCTTGAGCGTAACTCCAATGATTCGTTCGGACTTCTTTATGCAAATATTCGGCGAAGGCTTCAGCTAAACGGTCTGCCAAGGCCTTTATCATGATGGAATTGTAATCGTCATGATTTTTTTCAAATTCTTTTGCCAATTTATCTGTTCCAAAACCTGTTGAGACGCAAAATGCACCAATGTAATCCTGCTTTCCGGAATCTTTTGGCGCAATGAAATCCGATAAGGCAATGTTAGGAACGCCTTCACGTTTTTTGGATTGTTGGCGAAGTGTTAGGAATTTAAGATTTTCGTCAACCTCAATATCATCATTATTAATCGTATTTGCGGGAAACAATCCGAAAACACCTTTCGCTTTCAATAATTTTTCATCAAATATTCGTTTCAATAATATTTTTGCATCTGCAAACAATTCTTTTGCTTGCTCGCCAACGACATCATCTGTCAAAATTTTTGGATAACTTCCATGTAAATCCCAACTTCTAAAAAATGGACTCCAGTCTATATATTCTTCTAATTTTTTCAAATCCAAATCTTCTATGACCTGGATTCCCAATTGTTTTGGTTTTGTGATTTCTGATGAATTCCAATCGATTTTAAATTTGTTTTTACGAGCTTCCTCAATAGAAATGTATTCTTTCTCTTTTGTACGTTTTAAAAATTGGTCGCGGAATTTATCATATTCTTCACGAATCTGTTCTTTATAGATTTTATTGTCTTTCTGCAATAGATTTCCAACCACAGTTACTGCTCTTGATGCATCGTTGATATGGACTACTGCGTGATTGTAATTTGGAGCAATCTTCACAACTGTGTGCGCTCTCGAAGTTGTCGCGCCTCCAATAATCAAGGGAATATTCAAATTCTTTTTTTCCATTTCTTTGGAAACATATACCATTTCATCCAAGGATGGTGTTATCAATCCGCTCAAGCCAATGATATCTACATTTTCTCTGATGGCTGTTTCGATGATTTTTTCTGGTGGCACCATGACACCCAAATCGACGATTTCGTAGTTGTTGCAACCAAGAACTACACTGACGATGTTCTTTCCAATATCGTGAACATCGCCTTTGACGGTTGCCATTAAAATTTTACCTGCAAATTCTACTTTTCCATCTTTTTCGGCTTCGATAAATGGTTGGAGATAGGCGACTGCTTTTTTCATCACACGAGCCGATTTGACTACTTGTGGCAAGAACATTTTTCCACTGCCAAAAAGGTCGCCAACCACATTCATTCCAATCATTAAATGACCTTCGATAACGTGAATTGGTCGTTCTGATTCCAATCGTGCTTCTTCAACATCTTCGATGATAAAGGCATCAATTCCTTTTACTAAAGCATGGGTTATCCTTTTTTGAAGTGGCTCATTTCGCCATTCCAAAACAGTAACAACTTCATCTTTTTTATTGTCTTTTACGGTTTCTGCATAATCCAATAAACGTTCGGTAGCATCGTCTCTTCTGTCGAACAATACATCTTCAACCAACTCCATCAATTCTTTATTGACCTCATCATAAACTTCCAACATTGCAGGATTGACAATTCCCATGTTCATGCCGTGTTGAATGGCGTGGTATAAGAAGGATGCGTGCATGGCTTCTCGAACGGTATCGTTTCCTCGGAAAGAAAATGACACGTTGCTCACACCTCCTGAAACATTGGCATAAGGCAAATTTTCACGAATCCATTTAGTGGCGTTGAAGAAATCCAAAGCGTTCTTACGGTGTTCATCCATTCCTGTAGCGACAGGGAAAATATTTGGGTCGAAAATGATGTCTTGTGGTGCGAAGTGGACTTTGTCTACCAAAATATCATAGGAACGTTTGCAAATTTCTATTCTGCGTTCGTATGTATCAGCTTGTCCATCTTCATCGAATGCCATCACAATGACAGCGGCTCCATAACGTTTGACCAATTTAGCGTGATGTATAAAAGCTTCTTCGCCTTCTTTCAAACTTATGGAATTGACCACCGATTTCCCTTGAACAACTTTTAATCCAGCTTCGATGATTTCCCATTTAGAGCTATCAATCATAATTGGGATTCGGGAAATATCGGGTTCGGAGGCAATTAAATTCAAGAATTTTGTCATGGCATATACGCCATCCAACATTCCTTCGTCCATATTCACATCGAGGATTTGTGCGCCACCATCTACTTGGTGTCTTGCAACTTCGAGGGCTTCATTATAATTTCCGTCTTTTATCAATCTTAAAAACTTACGTGAACCAGTCACGTTTGTTCGTTCGCCTACGTTTATGAAATTGCTTTCAGGTGTTACTACTAATGGTTCTAATCCTGATAATGTTAGGTATTTATTATTTTTGTTCATGTTTAAAATTTCAATTTTAAAACATCAAAGGTTTTAAAACCCTATGATGTTTGCTCATTCCCATTATAAAATTTCTGCTTGCGCAAGAATTTGACGTGGTTTATAATTTTTTGCAACATCAGCAATCGCTTTGATATGTTCTGGTGTTGTGCCACAACAACCTCCAATGATATTGATGAGTCCGTCTTTCAGATAATCTTCAATCAAAATTTGCATTTGCTTTGCAGATTGATCATATTCTCCAAAAGCATTAGGTAATCCAGCGTTTGGATGTGCTGATGTGTGAAATTCTGTTTCGTAAGATAATCGTTGTAAATAAGGTTTTAATTGTTCTGCTCCCAGTGCGCAGTTGAATCCGATACTTAATAATGGAACGTGGGAAACAGAGGCCAAAAAGGCTTCGACAGTTTGCCCAGAAAGTGTTCTTCCAGACGCATCTGTGATGGTTCCAGAAACCATAATTGGAATCGTTATGTTTCGTTCTTCTTTCACTTCTTCAATGGCGAATAGGCAAGCTTTTGCATTTAGCGTATCGAAAATAGTTTCTACCAGTAAGACATCGACGCCTCCATCAATCAGTGCTTCGACTTGTTGTTTATAAGCAACACGTAATTCATCAAAAGTGACTGCACGATATTCTGGTCTGTTGACATCTGGCGATAAACTTGCGGTTCTGTTTGTTGGACCGATACTTCCTGCGACAAAACGTGGTTGGTCTGGGTTTTGTTTTGTGAATTCGTCCGCCACTTTTTTAGCGATTTTTGCGGATTCAAAATTGAGTTCATAGACCAAATCTTCCATGTTATAATCAGCCATACCAATCGTTGTTCCTGAAAAGGTATTGGTTTCAACAATATCGGCTCCAGCTTCAAAATATTTGCGGTGGACTTCGGCAATCGCATGAGGCTGTGTCAATGACAACAAGTCATTGTTTCCTTTTAATGAGGATGGATAATCTTTAAAGCGTTCGCCACGATAATCTTCTTCTGTGAAATTATAACGTTGCAGCATGGTTCCCATAGCGCCATCGAGGACTAGGATTCGTTTTTGTATTTCAATTTGAATATTTGACATAGTTGTATGATACTAATTAATATCAATATGTCATCAGGAAAGTAAGGGAAATTTACTTTGGTTATCTTTCAAAATACTTAAAATCTAGTATAATGTAGAATTTAGCACCTTTCCACCGTGGTGGAGGTTGCTAAGGCTTCAATGGGTCTAATCCCTCTGCCTTTCGTGATAACAATCAATACGGTTATGAACTGGTTGACAAAATAACACAATTAATGTATGATATACAATTTTATTGATATAAATCTGATGACAAATAGCGATCACCAATATCACAAATAATAGCAACAATAATTCCTTTTTCTATTTGGCTAGCCACTTTCAAAGCTACTGAAACGGAACCTCCGCTACTCATACCTGCAAAAACGCCCTCCCTTGTAGCCAGGGCATTTGACGTATTAATGGCTTCTTCCTCGCTAACTTCAAAAATTTCATCAACCTTTGAACGATTGAAAATTTTTGGCAAATACGCTTCTTCCCATTTTCTTATTCCAGGGATTTTTGCACCATCTTTAGGTTGGGCTCCAATAATCGTAATGTTCTTATTCTTTTCCTTCAAAAAAGTCGAAACTCCCATAATCGTTCCTGTGGTTCCCATTGCCGAAATAAAATGTGTTACCTCTCCATTAGTATCCCTCCAAATTTCGGGACCAGTGGTTTTATAATGAGCTTTCCAATTATCGTCGTTCGCAAATTGATTGAGCATATAATAACCTTTGTCTTCATTCAATTGCATTGCCAAATCTCTTGCGCCTTCAATTCCGTTTTCAGAAGTGGTCAAAATGAGTTCTGCCCCATAAGCTCGCATGGTCTTAATACGTTCTTCGGTGGAATTTTCGGGCATTACCAAAACCATTTTCAATTCTAATATTTGGGCAATGAGCGCTAACGCAATTCCTGTGTTACCACTAGTTGCTTCTACGAGCGTATCCCCTTTTTTAATGTCGCCTCGTTTTAAAGCTTCGGAAATCATATTGAATGCCGCTCTATCCTTGACGCTACCTCCAGGGTTTTGACCTTCTAACTTTAGAAATAATCGAACATCCTTTTTTTTCAGTAAATGGCTGACTTCTACTAAAGGTGTATTCCCTATAAAATCTAATATGGATTTTGCTTGAATCATTTTTTTCGTGTACTGATTTTTATTTCGGTTTGGTAAGTTACCAATGAATTTGGCGGTATGGATTCCGTTATCCAAACATTGGCTCCAATGATACTATTGGCTCCAATAACAATATCGCCTCCTAAAATTGTGGCATTGGCATAAATGGTCACATTCTCTTCAATGGTGGGATGGCGCTTGGCTGAAGAATCACACTTTTTAATTTGCAAGCCTCCAAGGGTGACACCTTGATAAATTTTGACCTTATCTTTGATAATTGACGTTTCGCCTATGACGACTCCTGTACCATGATCTATAAAGAATGATTCGCCAATTGTGGCTCCAGGATGAATATCAATACCTGTGACACCATGAATGCATTCAGACATCATGCGTGAAATAACATATAAATCCAATTTATAGAGTTCATGGCTCAATCGATAGATTGCAATCGCATGAAAACCTGGGTATGCCAAATAAATTTCCTCTAAACTTTTACAAGCTGGGTCGTTCAATTCGGCTGCAGTAGCATCTAGCTCTATCTTTTGTTTGACAATTGGCAATTTCTGTAAAAAACTGTTCCATAAACTTTCTCCATTTTGAACCGATTGAGTCGCAACCAATTTTAAAAAGGTTTGTTTTAAAAGATTTAGCTCTTCAATTTGTCTTTCTTCCTCATCAAACAAGGCATAAAACAACTTTTTAGTAAAAACTGCAATTTCATCTTTCAATCGAAGATTAAAGGTCATATATTATTTCAAAATTAATTAATGGATTGAACCACCGCTTTAGGTGCTTCCTTTCGGCTGCCATCAAACCCGTCAACTCCGCTAACGGTTGTATATTTTAGTACATAACGCTTACCAGGGTTTAAAATTTGATAAGCCGACTGACACATCAGCGTTGCTTCGTGAAAACCACAAAGAATGAGTTTCAATTTGCCTGGATAGGTGTTGACATCTCCTATTGCAAAAATACTTGGAATATTGGTTTGGTAATCAAAAGTATCCACTTTTATAGCATTTTTTTCAATTTCCAATCCCCAAGATGCGATAGGCCCAAGTTTTGGAGACAATCCAAATAAAGGCACAAAATAATCTGCTTCTAACAAGATTTTGCCATCTTCTCCTTGAATGGTAACGCCTTCGAGTTTCTTATTTCCATGCAATCCGATGACCTCTGCTGGTGTGATTAAATTTATTTTACCAAGAAGTTTCAACTCTTGAACTTTTTCTACAGAATCCAATGCGCCTCTAAATTCATTCCGACGATGAATCAATGTAACTTCTGAAGCAATATCCGATAGGAAAATGGCCCAATCCAAGGCAGAATCTCCTCCTCCAGATATGATGACTTTTTTATTGCGATACACTTCAGGTTCTTTGATAAAATAATTGACACCTCTGTCTTCATAAGAAGAAATGTTTTCAATCAATGGCTTTCTTGGTTCAAATGAGCCTAAACCTCCTGCGATGGCAACAATAGGTGCATGATGTTTTGTACCTTTATTTGTGGTCACGATGAAGGTGCCATCTTCTAATTTATCTATTGTTTCAGCGCGTTCTCCCAAAGTGAAACCTGGTTCAAATTGTTTGCTTTGCTCCAACAAATTTTTAGTTAAATCGCCTGCCAATATCTCTGGGAATCCAGGAATGTCATAGATTGGTTTTTTGGGATAAATTTCTGAACATTGTCCACCTGGCTGCGGCAATGCATCAATCAAATGACATCTTAATTTTAATAATCCTGCTTCAAAAACTGTGAATAATCCTGTTGGTCCTGCTCCTATAATGAGTATGTCTGTCTTAATCATTTATTTCTGTATTAAGGTTTGGGTAATTTTATTTAATGTCTTCACTTTCTGATTGAAATCTCCTTTGATCGTTTTTCGATAGCTATTTAAATTTTCAACTAAATTATTGATATCATCAGGTAGCACTTCCTCGAAAAATTGACGCAGGCGTTTTGCTGTGGTTGGCGATTTTCCATTGGTTGAAATGGCAATTTTCACATGCCCTTTTGTAACGATGCCTCCGAGATAGAAATCGCATAATTCTGGTGTGTCAGCAACGTTTATCAGTATATTTCTTGCTTTTGCGTCTTTATAGATTTGTTGATTGACTTCATAATTGTCAGTTGCGGCAATGACCAAATCTTTATCGCATAAGAACGACACCTCGTAAGCCATCGTTATCAATCGGATATTAAATTGTTTTGCCAATTGCTTTACCTCGTCCCTGAAAAATGGGGCTACCATTTCAACATTTGCGTTCGGACTCGATTTTAATAAAAATGTGAGTTTTTCTAACGCCACGTTGCCGCCTCCAACAATTAAAGTTTGAATGGTATGCATTCTTAAAAAAATTGGATATAGATTATTCCGTTCCATATTATGCTGTTATGAACTGTTGATTAATGTCGTTTTTTATGGAATTCAAAACTACGCGTTGATTGACCACTTCACCAATGACAATAATGGCTGGAGATGACAATTGCTTTTCAAGCACAATCTTCTGAATGGTGTCGATAGTGCCGATTCCACATTTTTCAAATTCGGTGGTTCCATTTTGAATGATGGCGATGGGAGTTTTCGCTTTTCCTTCGGAAGAAAAAATAGCGACAATTTCATCCAATTTGCCCATTCCCATTAAGATGACTACTGTTGCAGTCGATTTTGCAGCCAGCGCCACATCATTAGAAATTGCGTGCGATTTTGTAGTTCCTGTGATGACCCAAAAACTTTCTGAAGCGCCACGTTTCGTCAATGGAATTCCTTGATATGCTGGGACTGCCATGCTAGAGGAAATTCCAGGAACCATATATGTTTTTATTCCAAAGTCTCTAACAAAATCAATCTCTTCGGCACCTCGTCCAAAAATAAAAGGGTCGCCACCTTTAAGTCTTACAACATGTCCATGCGATTTTGCCCTGCTTACAATCAAATCATTGATTTGGTCTTGTTGATATGCATAACAGCCTTTACGCTTTCCAACAAAAATCAGTTCTGCACTTGATGATGCGTAGTTTAACAGTTCTTCGTTAATCAATGCATCGTACAAAATAACATCTGCCGACTCAATGGCCTTTATGGCTTTTATAGTGATAAGGTCTGGATCTCCAGGGCCTGCACCTACGACTGTTAATTTTGGCGTTTTCATAACTCTTGCTTTTTTAGTTAACTTGCTACCGCTTTTTCCTCATCTCTAAAAATTCTGACTTTAGATAAAAAGTCTTCAGCATGATTGATATAACTTTTCGCAAACGCTTCTTTTGGTGCGTTGTTCTTGATTTGATAAATCAATTCTGAAAATGTCACACCTAAATCCAGTTTGTTGCTTTCTACAAATTCTGTATCGAATTGACTAATAATTCCCGCTTGTGTATTTGTTGAAATATCCTGTGAAAGCAATAGTGCTTTTGCTGAATTTACCATAGAACTGTAAGCGAAATAAATAGCGTTAGAATAGACTTTATCATCTAAAGATTCTCTCGCATTTTCAATTTTTTCTTCACTTTCCAAAAATAGGGTTGCTATCAAATCGATGACCACACCTGCACATTCTCCTATTCCGATGGCTTTTACATAGGCTTCATCGGTTCCCCAATCTATGAAATCAATAGGTGTTAAATTGGAGACGTCTGAAAGGTCCGTCAGCAGATTATAAAAATATTTTTGTCCTTGTAGTAGGTAATAATCCAAATACAATTGCCCTTCTGCATTCGCTTCATAATCGTTGAGAATACGACGGAGAGCTTCTGGACCTCTCCGACTTGGAACTTTTACCACTTTATCTGCAAAAACACCTTTTCCATTTCCTTGATTACCACCACCAAGAAGCACTTGCAGCGCAGGAGCCACCAATTTATCTGGCGTCCGAACGGACATTCCCTGAAACCCAATATTTGCCATATTATGTTGTCCACAAGCGTTCATGCAGCCACTGATTTTGATTACCAAATCTTCATTCTCCAAATAATGAGGATATTCGGTTTTGATGACACGCTCCAACTCTTCTGCAATTCCTGTACTGCTGGCAATGCCTAAATTACAAGTATCAGTTCCTGGACACGCCGTAATATCGACCGCTTTATTATATCCAACTTCGGTATAGCCCAATTTGCTCAATTCTTGATAGAAAAAGGGAGCTAAATCTTCCTTAACAAATGGAATTAATATATTTTGTCGCAAGGTCAATCTGATTTCTCCTGCTGCATAGTTTTCGACCAAATCTGCAAGCAAACGCGCTTTATCTGTATAAAAATCGCCCAACAAAACTTTGATGCCAATAGCAACATAACCTTTTTGTTTCTGTGGCACTAGGTTGGTCGATTTCCAACTATTGAAATGATTTTTATCCTTAATTTCTACTTTAGAAGCCTCAACGTTTACAGGAACGGAAACTGGAAATTTTTCAAAATGAATAGGAACCGATTTAAATTCGATAGCATTTTGCTCCAATTCTATTAATTCCTGAAAGGCCTCCAACCCAATATCATTAATTAAGAATTTCATTCGAGCTTTGGCCCTACTTTTGCGTTCGCCATGACGATCAAAAATTCGTAGGACGCTTTCCATGACTGGAATGATTTTATCAGTAGGCAAAAATTCATATAATACATCAGCATGTCTTGGTTGCGACCCCAATCCTCCACCAAGCAAGACTTTAAAACCTCGTTCGCCATTTTTAATTTTGGCAATAAATCCTAAATCGTGCATGTAGGACAAACCTGTATCTTCATCCGAAGATGAAAAGGACACCTTAAATTTCCGTCCCATTTCTTGACAGATTGGATTACGCAAAAAGAATTTAAAAACGGCATCTGCATAAGGCGACACATCAAAAGGTTCATTGACATCGATTCCTGCGGTTTCACTTGCCGTCACGTTGCGGACGGTGTTGCCACAAGCTTCACGTAAGGTAATGTCATCGCGTTCCAGATCGGCCCAAAGTTCTGGAGTTCGATCTAAATCGACATAATGGATCTGAATGTCCTGACGTGTTGTGATGTGCAATCTGCCTCTCGAATATTCATCCGAAACGTCAGCAATACGTTTTAACTGCTGGCTCAACACCTTTCCAAAAGGCAATTTGATACGGATCATTTGAACGCCTTCTTGACGCTGACCATAAATACCCCGAGCCAGACGAAGACTTCTAAATTTTTCTTCAGCTACTTTTCCTGTTTTGAAAAGTTCAATCTTATTGGCTAAATCAATAATGTCCTTTTCAACGACTGGATTTTCTATTTCGGTTCTAAAACTTTGCATAATTTTTTATTTTATAAATTCTGCTCACACAGCATTTCTTTAATTGAATCGGTTGCGAGTCATAAGCAATTTGTACTCCTTTTATTAAGCATGCAACCCACATTCCCTATTTTCCAATTGTTTGGTTGGGTCGTAATAATGGAATTCATTTGGTAAATCATTTTCCAATAGATACACATCCAATTCTTCATCAGACCAATAGTAAAACGGACTCACTTTTAGGATGCCATCAGCACCTTTTGACACGATATCTATACCATCTCTAAAAGCCGTTTGACCTTTTCTTAAATTTGTGAACCAAACATTTGGCCGATGTTCTGCCATTGCTCTTTTAAAGGGTTCCAATTTTACTTGCTCTGTAAAAACCTTATGATTTGGGTCATCGACATCCGGAATACCGAGCACAACATCCCGATGCGCAACGGTCTGTTTTGGCACGTATAATTGGATGTTCAAATCCAGTTTCGAAATTAAATCTTCCGCATGTGCATAGGTGTTTGACGTATTATAACCCGTATCGCACCAAATAACCTTTACAGACGGTTGCACTTGGGTAACGGCGTGCAAGATGACTGCTTCGTAGGGTCTGAAGTTGGTAGTTACGACAGGATGAACGTAACGTTTTAAAATCCATTGAATAACTTCAGCTGGCGTTTTGTGCTTTAGTTCCTTATTTATTTGTTCTAGATTTAAGCTCATTTTTTTATAATTTTTTAATTAACCCTATAGGTTAAGTAGGATAATACAAACATAGTTATAATCATTTTTAAAAGATGCCTTAATTATTGAAAAATTAGGGGTGTTTTTTGCGAATTTCCTATTTGACCATATCCGCTAACGACGTGTTCCTGAAGACTTTTAGAGAGCTATCTCGCACTTCTATCATCAATTTGTGCACGGCGCATTTGCTCTCGTCTGGACAATCGTCACATTTTTCATAAAAATTCAAACTGACACAAGGCACCATCGCGATTGGACCTTCCAAGACTCTCATAACGGTGGTCATCATAATATCTTTTGGGTCTTTAAGAAGATAATAACCTCCTCCTTTTCCCTTCTTGGAACCTAAAAAACCGTTTTTTCGCAATGATAATAGAATACTTTCCAAAAACTTCAGTGAAATATTTTCGCTACTCGCGATGGTTGCAATTTGCACAGGAGTTCTATTTTCCTGTCGCGCCAAATACGTCAGCGCCTTAATTCCGTATTTTGTTTTTTTGGATAGCATCCAGCAAAAGTACTTATTTTTGAATTCATTGTAATGCCTGTTTTAAATCGTTAATAATATCTTCTATATGTTCCAATCCGACGGAGATTCTTACCAAACCATCTGTAATTCCGGTTTCTAATCTATCTTTCTCCGTTAATTTACTATGTGTTGTCGATGCAGGATGTGTAATGATGGTTCGGGTATCTCCTAAATTTGCAGACAAGGACAACAGTTTTATGTTATCAATAAATTTTCGACCTGCTTCTATACCTCCTTTTACTTCAAACGCCACCACATTTCCGCCTTGTTTCATTTGCTTTTTAGCAATTTTATACTGTGGATGTGATTTTAAAAATGGGTATTTCACAAAATTAATTTCCTTGTGATTCTCTAAAAACTCCGCGACCTTTAATGCATTCTCACAATGTCTATCCACTCGTACTGCCATAGTCTCCAAACTTTTTGACAACACCCATGCATTGAAAGGCGACATTGCTGGGCCTGTATTTCGTGAAAATAAATAGATGTCCTTTATTAAATCCGCTTTGCCAACTGTGACACCTCCCAAAACTCGACCTTGTCCATCGATTAATTTTGTTGCGGAATGAATGACCAAATCAGCTCCAAATTTTATCGGATTTTGTAAATATGGTGTTGCGAAACAGTTATCCACGATGAATAAAATATTGTGTTTTTTTGCTATTTTTCCAAGTAACTCAATGTCCAACACATCCACAGCGGGATTTGTTGGAGATTCTGCATATAAAATTTTGGTGTTTGGTTGAATTAAACTTTCAATCTTCTCAACTTCATTGACCTTAAAGTAGCTAGTTTCAATATTCCATTTTGGAAAATATTTTGTGAAAAGTGAATGAGTAGAGCCAAAAACCGAATTACATGATACGATGTGGTCGCCAGCATTCAACAGGGCTGCAAATGTGGAATAAATTGCAGACATTCCTGTCGCAAAGGCATAGCCAGATTCCGCACCTTCCATTGCCACGATTTTATCTACAAATTCCGTTGTATTTGGATTGGAAAATCGACTGTATAAATTGCGTTCTTTTTCCTCTGCAAATGACGCACGCATGTCTTCTGCATCTTCAAAAACAAAACTCGATGTCAGGTACAAAGGCGTGGAATGCTCCATAAATTGCGAACGTTCCGTTTGTGTTCTAATGGCTTCAGTTTCAAATTTTTTATGACTCATAATGGCTCTTAAATGGCTTCTTTAAAGCTTAATTCGCTTTTTTTTTGAAACTTAAAAATTGGTTTTAATATGGACGCCAATTGATGGAATTCAATTAAGAACGCATCATGACCATGAATGGATTTGATTTCTCCTATCGTCACATCTTCCTTCACACTTTTAAGTTCAACATAGGTGGACCAATTTTCATCCGCTTTAAAAAATAAATCGGTGTTGATGGTCACTAGATGGATGCTGGAACTAATTTCAGAAGCAACATCTAAAAACGACCCTCTATCTTTCGTAATATCAATGGTACGCAAAATTTGGTTCATCATTTTATAGGAAGACAATTGAAATCTATTATCCAGAATTTCGCCGTGATGGTTTAACCAACTTTCTATATTGAACAATCCATTGTCTGAATTGGTGCGTTTGAATTTGTCGGTAAACGATTCTGGTGTTCTGTACAAAGTCATCGCATGAAGCCTTGCATCATACAAAGGCTCACTGGAATGGTTCAGAATATTATCTTGGATATAGCAATTGGCAATGACCCAATCCGTCGATTTCCAATCGGTTGCAATTGGAATCACGTGCTCACACAAAGTTGGATGTGAGGCCGCCAATTCCCAAGCGATGCCACCACCAACGGAACCTCCAATCACCGCAAAAAGCTGTTCAATTCCCAGTTTTTTCAATCCGATAGCAAAAATTTCAGCAATATCACGAGCCGTAAAATCTTTATAATTCTCAATTAAATTTTTTGCTGCATCGTCATAGCCATTTCCTGGGATATTGAACGCCAAAATAGTATAAATAGTTGTATCAATACATTTATCATCACCTATCAAATCTGTCCACCAACCTTCATTTCCGCAGATATTTGAATTACCAGTCAAGGCATGATTAACCAATACAATCGGTGCTTCACCCAAGGGTTTTCCAAAGGTTTGATAGGATAGAGATGTTGAAAATTTCACTCCACTTTGGGTTTCATAGTCTTCTATCTGTATGTATTTGAGATTTTTCATTTTTGTATTTTGAAATATTAATAAATAGAGCATCATACAAAATTTTGCATGATGCTCATGATTGGCATATTTAAACCAACTGTTTTTTATTAATAGTCTTAAATACTTCTTTTAAATCTGATTTTAAATCTTCAATAGCTTCGATACCGACAGACAAACGAATCAAATCCTTTGTCACGCCAGTACTTTCCTGCGCTTCATCGCTCAATTGTTGATGCGTCGTACTTGCAGGATGAATAATCAGAGATTTGGTATCGCCAATATTTGCCAATAATGAAAATAGTTTTGTAGTATCTGCAATATGTTTCGCAGATTCATAACCACCTTTGGCACCAAAAGTGACCACACCACTTTGACCATTCGGTAAATACTTATCAGCTAAATCTTTGTATTTACTCGTTTCCAAACCTGGATAATTGACCCACGTAACTTCTTCTTGTTTTTGAAGCCATTTGGCCAATTCCAAAGCATTTTCGCTATGCTTTTTGATTCGCAATTCCAATGTTTCCAAGCCTTGGATAATTTGCCAAGCATTAAATGGACTCAAAGCACCACCATAATCTCGTAAACCTTCGATTCTCACTTTGGCAATGAACGCAGCGGCTTCCAAAACTTCGCTGTATACTAACCCATGATACCCTGCGGATGGTTCTGTGAATTCAGGAAATTTACCGTTGGTCCAATCAAAGGTTCCCGCATCAATGATGACACCACCTAAAGCAGTTCCGTTGCCGTTGATATATTTGGTCAAGGAATGAATAACGATGTTTGCACCATAGGCAATCGGATTCAACAAATAGGGAGTTGCTACCGTATTGTCCACAATCAATGGTACTTTGTGTGCTTTTGATACCGTTGCAATGGCTTCAATATCCAACACATCCAATTTTGGATTTCCCAGTGACTCAATAAAGAAGGCTCTTGTATTTTCTTGAGCCGCTTCCTTAAAATTTTCAGGGTTTGACGGGTCAACAAACGTGGTTGTAATTCCATGACGTGGTAATGTCACACTCAACAAATTGTAAGTCCCACCATACAAACTACTAGAAGCTACGATATGGTCGCCTGCTTTTAACAGCGTCAATAAAGTTGTTGAGATTGCAGAAGTTCCTGATGCGGTCACTACTGCGGCAATACCTCCTTCAAGGGCTGCCAATCGCTCTTCTAAAACAGCATTTGTTGGGTTGTTGATTCGTGTGTAAATGTTCCCTGGTTCTGCCAGCGCAAATAAATTGGCTGCATGGTCAGAATTGTTGAACACATAAGCTGTGGATTGATAAATTGGAACTGCTCTGGTTCCACCATTTTTTTGGACATCATGTCCTGCATGCAACGCTTTGGTTGCGAATTTTTGTGTACTCATTTTTCTAATTTTTTGAGTTAATAAATAGATTAAAACAAAAAGAACAATGCGTCTTCACAGACGTACCTAATAGAAAAATGTTAAAAAGAAGTTGATAATTACAGATGAGTAATTATTTGTGGTTATCTATCCGAGATTCGATAAATGAATCGAACTACAAGTAGAATTTAGCACCTTCATTGATAAATTCAAAGGGTTGCTAAGGCTTCATAGGGTCTAATCCCTCCGCCTTTCTTGATAACATTTCAGTAAGTGTTTGAACTTTATTGAGAACAAATATTGCAACACAAAAGTTTAATATCCAAACTTTTTACGCTTTTTTTTGAAAGTTTTATGAGATTCGGAAAATTAGGATGCTGATTTTGATAAATATTTATTTTGTATAATTTTGCCAACCGGTTTGTTCTCTATTTTGCTTTCCAACCATGAAATAATATCCAAATAAAGAAAGGCACGACGCTCAAACGGATGGTCTTCAAATGTCTTTAGTTTCCTGTGAAGTTCCTTAAATGCATTTTTTAAATCATGAGGATAAATGTCCTGCAGACCTCTAATGAATTTTATCATTTCCTTTTGAACCTCGTGCAAGTCATTCATCTTAATCAAAAACTTATAGGTGCTTTTTAAAAGTGTCTCCAAGTGATAATCCAAACCTGCTTCATAGTGTGCCACAAGATTCAAAACCCTTGCGAAACACAAAAGGTCTTCTCGCATTTCTAACGTTTTATTTGAAATGATTTTATCCAGATAAAAAATGCATTTTTTATTGTTTCCAGCACCAAAATGAAGACTTGCAAACTTATAGTAAAAAATCATCTTATGATGTGCATCAATGCGACTACTGAAGTTTTTCAGATTGCTTTCGATTTTTGGGATAAGTGACAAACCTTCCTCAAAACTGCCATCGATAAAATGCTGATTGATTTTATGAAAATTGAGATATAAAAATACCAAAGTCTCTACATTTTCATCCTTCGGAAAACCAGAATCTGAAACAGTTAATTCAAATTGATTTAAAATTTTGACAAATTTTGGTTTATTCTGAAGGAAGAACATCGACTCCAATAAATAATTATTTCCTTTCAAGAAAAACACAGGATTCAAACTGACCATATTTGGATATTCCTCGAATAAATCTACCCATTTGGAAGCGTACTTAAAACAATTCAAAAAATCCTGAAGCAAAAAACTATACCATAAATGTGCTTTATAGAGCCATAATTTTTCACGAAATCCTAATTTTTTGAATTCATATTTTGGTAATCTGTCCTGAAAATACGTCGTGACCTGTTCACTTTCATCTTCATTTTTTACATATCCCGTTTTTAGGATGATGCTATACAATTGCAAGGATAGATTTGATAATTTACTCGCAATCACGTTCAATTGGCTCAACTCTTTTGCCTGAATGGACAACTCATCAGCTCTTGTGGAAATGCTTCGTGTGATGTATTGGGATTCAATTACTTTTTCGAGCTCAACAATTTCAAATCCGATGTTTTTCTCTTCATTCAAAATCGCCATTTCCTTTGCTTTGTCCAAAATCTTCAAGCTTTGCTTATACAAACCTTTGTGATATAAAATGGAAGCGAAATCAAGCTGTTCACGAATTTGTGAGCGAATATTTTGGTGTGACGGATTTAGTCTTAAACTAATCAAAATTTGCTTGTACAGATGCGCTTTTACATTTGCCAATTGCTGCTTTTTAACCACACCACTTTTTACAATTTCCTTTTCATCATATTTTTTCGCCTTATCCAGAACTGTAAAAAGGTTCAAGAATTTAGAATCGGTATTGACGTCCAAACGACCCACATACAACTTGAATTGTCGCTTTTCTGACTTATTCAGTGATTTTATCAATGAAAATAGATTGTCTTTTTGGTCTTTAGTTATCAATTGAAATTGATTTTATTTAATTGATTATCAATATTATAGATTAATAATTCATATTTGAACATCGTAAAACACATAACAAGTGGCTGTATGATTTTAAATCCAAATTATACATTAGCAACACAATACAAAAATTTATTTTGATAAATGTCTAAAACACCCATTCAAATATTTGATACCACCTTGCGAGATGGCGAACAAGTTCCTGGTTGCAAATTGAACACAACCCAAAAATTAATCATTGCGAACCAACTTGATTTATTGGGAGTTGACGTGATTGAAGCAGGGTTTCCAGTGTCGAGCCCTGGCGATTTTGAATCCGTAAAGGAAATTTCTAGGCTGGTCAAGAATGCAACTGTTTGTGGATTGACAAGAGCCGTCGAAAACGACATCAAAGTTGCGGCAGAAGCACTTGCTTATGCAAAAAAACCTCGAATACATACAGGAATTGGAACTTCTGATTCGCATATTAAATTCAAGTTTAATTTGACTAGAGAGGACGTTTTACAACGTGCTTTTGATGCCGTGAAATATGCCAAATCCTTCGTGGAAGATGTCGAATTTTATGCAGAAGATGCAGGAAGAACGGACAATGAATATCTAGCACGAGTTTGTGAAGTGGCCATCAAAGCTGGTGCAACCGTTCTGAATATCCCAGATACAACTGGCTATTGCCTACCAAATGAATATGGCGCGAAAATCAAATATTTAAAAGAAAACGTCAAAGGCATTGAAAAAGCCATTTTGTCCTGTCATTGTCATAATGATTTGGGATTGGCAACAGCAAATTCCATTGAAGGAATTATTAATGGTGCACGTCAAATTGAATGTACTATCAACGGTATTGGTGAACGTGCAGGAAACACCTCTTTGGAAGAAGTTGTGATGATTATGAAACAACATCCTTATCTCGATTTGGACACCAATATCAACACTTCAATGTTGTTTGGCATGAGCCAATTGGTTTCAGAAAGTATGGGCGTTTTTGTGCAACCCAATAAGGCTATTGTTGGCTCGAACGCATTTGCGCACAGCTCTGGAATCCATCAAGATGGTGTCATAAAAAATAGAGAAACTTATGAAATCATAGACCCAAAAGACGTCGGCGTTACCGAATCTGCGATTGTTCTTACTGCCAGAAGTGGTCGGGCAGCTTTGGCTTACAGAGCAAAAAATGTCGGTTACGAATTGACGAAACTTCAATTGGATGATGTGTATGCAAATTTCTTAAGTTTTGCCGATACCAAAAAAGAAATCAATGATGGCGATATTCATCAAATCATTGAAACGAGCAATGTCTATCAACAAATAATCTCCGCCTAGCCCATAATGGGCATTTGGCAAAAAAATGATTATGAATAAAAAAACACTCTTTGACAAGGTCTGGGATGCTCATGTGGTCGATGCGATTGAGAATGGTCCACAGGTCTTATATATTGACAAGCATCTGATTCATGAAGTGACAAGTCCGCAGGCTTTTAATGAGCTGAAAGAACGCAACATTCCAGTCTTTAGGCCACAACAAATTGTGGCAACTGCCGACCATAATACGCCGACCGAAAATCAACATTTGCCGATAAAAGATTTGTTGTCTCGAAATCAATTGGAACAATTGTCTCAAAATTGTAAAGAAAACAATATTACATTATACGAATTAGGACATAAAAACAACGGTATCGTCCACGTCATGGCACCAGAATTGGGAATTACACAACCAGGAATGACCATCGTTTGTGGCGACAGTCATACCTCAACCCATGGTGCTTTTGGCACGATTGCATTCGGGATTGGAACAAGTCAAGTGGCACAGGTTTTTGCGAGTCAGTGTTTATTATTGACCAAACCAAAAAGCTTAAGAGTATCGGTTAATGGCAAATTAAAAAATGGTGTGTTGCCAAAAGATGTCATTCTATATATCATTTCAAAACTCGGAACAAATTCAGGCACAGGTTATTTCTGCGAGTATGCAGGCGATGTGTTCGAAAACATGTCCATGGAAGGTCGAATGACCGTTTGCAATATGAGCATTGAAATGGGAGCTCGAGGTGGCATGATTGCGCCAGACGACACTACCTTTGAATATATTAGAGGACGTGAATTTGCACCAAAAGGCAAAGAATTTGACGACAAAATGGCCTATTGGAAAACACTTCCAACCGATAAGGATGCCATTTTTGACAAGGAATATCATTTTGATGCTGAAGACATTGCCCCAATGATGACCTATGGCACCAATCCTGGGATGGGCATCAAAATTTCTGATAAAATTCCGGAACTCAATGATGCGTCCTTTGAAAAGTCTTTGGACTATATGGATTTCAAAAAAGGCGAATCCTTGATTGATAAACCTATCAATTTTGTGTTTATCGGAAGTTGTACTAATTCTAGAATTGAAGATTTTCGAGTGGCTGCCAATTATATCAAAGGGAAACAAAAAGCAGCGAATGTGACCGCTTGGTTGGTGCCTGGAAGTAAGCAAGTAGAGGCTCAAATTATCGCTGAAGGGTTAAAAGACATCTTTGACAATGCAGGTTTTGAATTGCGCCAACCAGGATGTTCGGCATGTTTAGCGATGAATGATGATAAAATTCCGCAAGGTGAATATTGCGTCTCTACCTCCAACAGGAATTTTGAAGGACGACAAGGGCAAGGCTCAAGAACCATTTTGGCGAGTCCGTTGATGGCTGCAGCGACTGCTGTGGAAGGGAAGATTATTGATATAATGAAGCAATTAAATTGAAAATGAAGTTCAAATTGAATTTGAATTTATAAAGATTAATAAACAAAAAGGAGATACCCACTCTCGTGGGAAGTAAGCATGGAAAAATTCACAACCTTAACATCAACAGCGATTCCATTGGATATTGAAAATGTCGATACCGACCAAATCATCCCTGCGCGATTCTTAAAAGCGACGGACCGAGCAGGTTTTGGAGACAACGTTTTCAGGGATTGGCGCTATGACAAAACAGGTAATTTGAATCCGGATTTTGCATTAAATCAATCACAATTTTCTGGAAGTATTTTGGTGGCTGGTGATAATTTTGGCTGTGGTTCCAGTCGTGAGCATGCGGCTTGGGCATTAACGGACTATGGTTTTAAAGTGATTGTATCCAGTTTTTTTGCGGATATTTTTAAAGGCAATGCTTTGAACAATGGATTACTTCCTGTTCAGGTTTCGGCAGAATTTTTAAAGGTTTTATTGTCCGAGATTAAGGAAAAACAATCCACACTGATTGTCGTCAACTTGGAAGCACAAACTATTTCCATTAAAGACACGTCTTTTAAAGATGTCTTTGATATTGATGCCTATAAAAAAACATGTATGATTAATGGCTATGATGACATTGATTATTTATTGAGTAAAAAAGATAGTATTAAGGTCTTTGAAGAAAGTCGGCAGTTGCGTTAGCGATTGAGCGGCCTGTTTGAGCTCTCCCGATTTTTCATCGGGAAGCGAGTAGCGAAAGCGCGACCCTTGTGGTAACGCCATAATAAAATTGAAGATTGAATTATTTTCCAACACATGGAATCAAAAAAAATGTAACGTTATGAAATTAAATATAGCTGTATTATCAGGAGACGGAATTGGACCAGAAGTGACCGCACAATCCATCAAAGTGTTGAAGGCAATTGCCTTACAATTCAACCATACCTTTGTGTTTAAAGAAGCCGTTGTTGGCGCCATTGCGATTGACAAAACCGGAAGTCCATTGCCAGATAAAACCTTGGAGTTATGCAAATTTGCAGATGCCATTTTATTTGGTGCCATTGGCGACCCAAAATATGACAATGACCCTTCGGCAAAAGTGCGACCAGAGCAAGGTTTGTTGAAACTTCGGAAATCATTGGGTTTGTATGCGAACATTCGACCGGTGAAAGCTTACGAAACGCTTTTGGACAAATCGCCTTTAAAAAGAAACATCATTGAAGGTACCGATATCAGTATTTATCGTGAATTGACAGGCGGCATTTATTTTGGTGAAAAACAATTGAGCGAGGATGGCAACACAGCTTCCGACTTGTGCGAATATTCTCGATTTGAAATTGAGCGTATTGCACATTTAGCATTCAAATCGGCTCAAACACGACGAAAAAAATTAACGCTTGTAGATAAAGCAAATGTACTCGAAAGTTCACGTCTATGGCGTCGTGTGGTGACTGAAATTGCTTCAGAATACCCTGATGTTGCATTGGATTTCCTATTTGTGGATAATGCTGCCATGCAGATGATTCTGAATCCTCGCCAGTTTGATGTGATTTTGACTGAAAATATGTTTGGCGATATTATTAGTGATGAGGCAAGTGTGATTGGTGGTTCTATTGGATTGTTGGCTTCGGCTTCCATTGGAGACGAATTTGCCATGTTCGAACCTATACACGGTTCGTATCCGCAAGCGACAGGAAAAGGCATTGCAAATCCAATTGCATCCATTTTATCAGCCGCCATGTTATTGGAGCATTTTGGATTGCATGAAGAAGCAAAATTGATTGAGGAAGGCATTGAAAAGTCCTTAAAACTTCAAATCACCACGCCAGATTTGAACGACAGCAAAGAAAAAATATCAACGGCTAAAGTTGGAAATTTCATTGAAGATTTTATCAATAATCCAACGGATAGTAATAAAAATTTCGTGAATATCCACTTGGGACAATCGACGATTATTTAAAATTGATTTAAGTTTTGTGATTATTAAAAGCGTCCGAAAGGATGCTTTTTTTTATTCAAAGAATAAATTTTCTTCTAAAGGAATTTCATGCTCACGAAGTGTTTGAATTAATTCTCTCCAATGTTTATCTTTTAGACTTCCAGCCATAAACGTTTTTGTCTCAAAATTATTCATTACTACTCTTAAAGAATTTGATTTTTTAAAATTTGCCGTGACAAAAGCCATTCTAATATCAGAAATCTTAACTTTAGAGGATTTGAATAAAAATAGATGATTTCGAACTTTCAAATATTCACCATCGAATTGAAAATAGTAAAATTGTGAACCTAGGGCAAAAACAAAAAATAATGTAAATACCATAAAAAAATAAAACAGGAAGAAATTCATCGATTGGACACATAGATACAGTGACAGTAATGAAAATAATACAAATATGCTTATCAAAATTCCATTAGAATTTAACAAGAAATTACCCTTAAACTCTATAAATGAAAATTGTCTTCTATAATTCTTGTCGAATTGAATAACATTCTTTTTAGGCAATTCTTCTTTTATCCCTTTATTTAGTAAAATTTGGTTTTGAACAAATTCCAAATGTCTTCTAATCGCTGGCATGTTCTTATAATATTTTGAAAAAAGAATAATATTTCTTCCACTTTTTTCTACAATTGAAGAACTATCTTCTAAAAAATAATTATACAAAAATCCCTCTACCCCAATAACAACAATATTTATTTCTCTTATTGTTGCCCAACTAACAAATTCCTTTTTAAAGATATTAGAAAAATAAAATCCTCTTTCGGTGAATCTATATTGTTTGAATAATATCAAATAATAACGTATTGAATAAGCCCATAGTGCAAAAAAAAGAACTAATGCCCATATTGGTGTGGCATACCATTCCGACTGTTCATTACGAATCATATTCAACGAAGCATAACAAATTATGGTCATTATGAAGCCAACAAGTAATGTGATAATTAACGGAATAATTATTACTTGTTTTAATGAAAATCGACTTTGTAATTCTGTCATAACTTGTAATATAATACTTAATAATATGTCAAATAAAAATTACAAACGTTACAAATTATTTAGGAAACTTCTCCCTAATCTTGTCCAAGCCCAAATTATGAATACTGCCAATATGCGTATGCTGTTTTGAAGTCTCTGGTTGATAGGTTCCATCTTGCACTTGGACCCCAATTTTTTGATAGGCTTCCCGAAACGACACGCCTTCGACAACTAAATTATTGATACTGTCTACCGTAAATAAATGTTGATATTTGGCATCCTTCAAATCGATATCCTTAATAATGGATTGCTGAATGGCGTAATTGAAGATATCCAAAATAGTCTTGACGTCTTCGATGGCGTTAATCATATTTTCTTTCAGCAACTGAAAATCGCGATGATAGCCACTTGGTAAATTGTTAGTGATAAGTACCATTTCAGTCTGCAAAGCCTGAATTTTATTGCACTTGCCGCGAAGCAATTCAAAGACATCTGGATTTTTCTTGTGTGGCATGATACTGCTTCCTGTAGTCAAGGCATCAGGAAAAGTGATAAAGCCAAAGTTTTGACTATTATAAAGACAAATGTCCATCGCAAAACGGGATAAAGTATTGCACAAACTTCCTAAACAAGCAGCAATCGTGCGTTCGCTTTTACCACGACTCATTTGTGCTGCAACTACATTATATTTTAAGGTGGAGAAACCTAGTTCTTTAGTTGTAAATTCTCTATCAATTGGAAATGAGCTTCCGTAACCTGCTGCAGAACCTAACGGGTTTTGGTCAACGGTTTTAATCGCTGCCTGCAATAAATACACATCATCAATCAGTGTTTCAGCATAAGCCGAAAACCACAATCCAAAGGATGATGGCATGGCGACTTGGAGATGTGTATATCCAGGCAAGAGGCTAGCTTTATGGGTTTCTGCTAACTCAAGAAGTGTGTTGAACAAAGTTTCGGTTTTCTCAAAAATCAGGTTTAGATTCTCTTTGTAGAATAATTGCAACGCCACCAAAACTTGGTCGTTTCGAGAACGGGCCGTATGGATTTTTTTACCGACATCGCCATAGGTTTTGGTCAGTTCAAATTCGATTTTGGAATGGACGTCTTCAAATTGCTCTTCAATCACGAAAGAATTGTTCTCAATTTGCATTACCAAGCTATCCAAACCTTCTTCCAATTTTGATAATTCATCCGATGTTAAAATATCAATCTTATGAAGCATTTTTGCATGAGCTCGAGATGCTTGCACGTCATATTTTACAATATGCATGTCAATTTCCCTATCGTTGCCCACAGTAAATTGTTCTATTTTTTTATCGATTGATAGACCTTTATCCCAAAGTTTCATAATGACAATTTAAATTCATAAAATTTTAGAATCAAGACCGCCTCGCTGCTAGATGTAAGACGACATTACATTCTGGCTTTTGGCTCTTGTTTCTTTATTCTTATTTATAATATATTTCTTAATAATTTGATATAAATAACGATGCCTTCTTCAATTTCATTCACATAAATAAATTCATCTGCCGTATGCGAACGTGTGCTATCGCCCGGCCCTAATTTTAATGAAGGACAGGTCAATACCGATTGGTCTGACAAGGTTGGCGACCCATAAGTGTCTCTTCCAAGCGAAATTCCTGCTTGCACCAATGGATGATTCTTTGGAATTGAAGATGAATTCAACCGTAAACTTCGCGCTTCGATACTTGAACAGGGCGATTCTTTTATCAAAATATCAGCGATTTCCTTGTTGGAATATTGGTCATTCACGCGAACATCAATGACCAAATCGACTTCTGACGGAATGGCGTTGTGTTGTTTTCCTGCTTTGATTTGTGTGACTGTCATTTTCACTTCTCCCAAAACTTCGGAGACTTTCTCAAATTTGTAATCCTTGAACCATTGCAACACATCAATCGTGTTATAAATCGCATTGTCATTGTTCGGATGCGCTGCGTGACTTGCAGTCCCTTTTACTTTCGCATCGAATACTACCAAGCCTTTTTCAGCAATCGCCAAATTCATCAAAGTTGGTTCGCCTACAATCGCGACATCCACTTTTGGAATGACACTCAACATGCTGTTCAATCCGTTTGGACCGCTGCTTTCTTCTTCTGCGGAGGCGACCAAAACCAGATTGTAGTTTAGATTTTTCTCATTATAAAAATACGCAAAAGTCGCCATCAATGAGACCAAACAACCACCTGCATCATTGGACCCCAAACCGAATAATTTTCCATCTTCAACAATCTCTTTGAATGGGTCTTTGGTGTAGCCATTATTTGGTTTTACTGTGTCGTGATGCGAGTTGAGCAGCAACGTTGGCTTGCTATCATCAAAATGTTTATTGACCGCCCAAACATTGTTTATCGTTCGTTTATAATCAATATTATGACGTCGCAGCCACGATTCGATATGACTGGCCGTTTGGTCTTCTTCGGATGAAAATGACTGTGTTTCAATCAGTTTTTTCAGTAATGCAATTGCATCTGTGGTTAATCGTTCTTCCATCAGTTGGCGGTTATGGTTGTGAATTTTGAATTGGCATCAAAGAGCATTTCAGGTTTTCCAATGCATACTTTTTCTACCTTATGTGAAATGGCGTGAAAGCAATTGTTCAATTTTGGCAGCATGCCATCTGAAATAATACCTTCAGCAATTAAGGTTTGATAAGTGTTTGTATTGATGTGTTCAATCACAGAAACGTCGTCATTGACATCTTGAAGAACGCCATTCTTTTCAAAACAATAATACAATTCGGTTTTGAATTTATTTGACAGACCGATTGCCAATTCGGACGCGATTGTATCGGCATTTGTGTTTAACAATTGTCCGTTTTGGTCATGTGTGATGGCACAAAATACTGGTGTGATGTTGTTGTTTAAAAGCAATTCCAATGTTTCGGTATTTACTTTTTTTACATCGCCCACAAATCCATAATCGATGGTTTTTATTGGTCTTTTTTCAGACACAATCGTATTGCCATCAGCTCCTGAAAACCCAATGGCATTGCATTGATTTGCTTGAAGTTTTGCAACAATGCTTTTGTTGATTTTACCTGCATATACCATTGTGATGATATCTAAAGTGGCTTGGTCTGTGATGCGTCTGCCTTCTACCATTTTGACCTCGACATTCATTTGTTTTGATAATTGCGTTGCTAATTTTCCTCCTCCATGAACCAGTATTTTAGGAGTTTGAATAGTGGCAAAATCTTTCAAAAATGCATTCAAAGACGTTTCATCATCGATGACGCTTCCTCCTATTTTAATGACTTTTAATGAGTCCATTGATTACTTTATCTATTTTTTATGTTTAAACCTACACGGTTTTTAAAACCTTGCATGTTGGAATCCATATTATAAATTTTCTAAAATTTGTTTTAATACAATTTGCGCTGCAAAGGTTCGATTATTCGCTTGCTGTATCACAATTGAATTATCTCCATCGAGTACTGCATCTTCTACAACTACATTTCGTCTCACAGGTAAACAATGCATAAATTTTGCCTTACCCAATTTTTCTTGAGTCATCATCCAATTTTCATCTTGATTAAGGACTTTTCCGTAATCTTTATAATTGCTCCAGTTTTTCACATACACAAAATCGGCATCTTTTAAGGCTTCCTCTTGATTGTGATTAATGCGTGTGTTTTTTGTGATTTCTGGATTCAATTCATAGCCTTCTGGATGCGTGATGGTCAAATCGACATCCAAATTCTGCATCATTTCCACAAACGAATTGGCAACGGCTTGCGGCAAGGCTTTTGGATGTGGTGCCCAAGACAATACGACTTTTGGTCTTGGTTTTTCGGTTAATTCCGAAATCGTGATGGCATCTGCCAAAGCTTGCAAAGGATGCGCTGTGGCACTTTCCATATTGATGATGGGAACTGTGGCGTACTTTATAAAACTTTTCAGAACATATTCTGATTCATCTTTTTTCTTATCAACAAGACTCGGAAATGCCCTAACAGCAATGATATCCGCATATTGAGAAATCACTCGAGCTGCTTCCTTGATATGCTCTGAAGAATTTGCGTTCATAATTGCTCCATCTTCAAATTCGATATTCCACGCATCATTGACATTCAATACCATGACTTGCATTCCGAGGTTTTTTGCCGCTTTTTCTGTGCTCAATCGTGTTCTTAAACTCGCATTGAAAAACAACATGACCAAGGTTTTATGTTTTCCTAAATTTTCAAATTCATAAGGATTCATCTTCAGCAAAATGGCGTCCTTAATCGTTTCTGATAGGTTTGATATGTCTTTTATTTCGGTGTACTTTTTCATATTATAATTCCGATTTTAAAGCTTCAAAAAAGGCATCAATGTGTTTTTTCTGAATCGTTAATGGTGGAAGGATTCGAATTAAATTTGGTTTTTTGGCACTTCCCGTAAATATTTTATGAGTGTGAATCAATTTCTTCCTCAAATCCGCCACTGGAAAATTAAATTCCAATCCCAACATCAAACCTCTCCCTTTTATGGATTTAAGATTGGGTAACTCTTGGGCTCTTTCCACAAAATAATCAGACATTTCTGTAGCATTTTTCATTAACTCTTCAGATTCTAATACTTCCAAAACCGATAACGACGCTGCACAGGCCAAATGATTTCCTCCAAAAGTCGTCCCCAAGAGTCCAAATGACGCTTTTATGGATGGATGAATTAAAATACCTCCAATTGGAAACCCGTTGCCCATCCCTTTTGCCATGGAAATGATTTCAGGTTGAATGCCGTGTTTTTGAAAGGCAAAAAAATCGCCTGTACGTCCAAAACCTGATTGTACTTCATCGGCAATCAAGATGGTGTTGTATTTTTTGCACAATGCATCCAAGCCTTGATAAAACTCCGTCGTACTCTCGTCCAATCCTCCAACGCCTTGGATGCATTCGATAATTACTGCGCAGGTTTGGTTTTGTTTTAATATTGTTTCAACAGTTTGCAAATCGCCCAATGCTACAAAATCAACTTCCTGTTGTGCATTTAAAGGAGCGACTATTTTGGCGTCATCTGTTGCTGCAACTGCAGCTGACGTTCTTCCGTGAAACGAATTTTTGAAGGCTAGAATTTTATGCTTTCCGTTGTGGAAAGATGCCAGTTTCAATGCGTTTTCATTGGCTTCCGCTCCAGAACTACATAAAAATAATTGGTAGTCTTTACAACCAGAGACTTCCGCTATTCGCTCCGCCAATTTCTCTTGTAACGGATTTTGGATGGCATTGCTGTAAAAACCCAATTGTGATACCTGATTTGAAATTGCCTCCACATATTTTGGATGTGAATGACCTATGGAAATCACGGCATGACCTCCATATAAATCGAGATATTCTATTCCATTTTCATCGTATACATATATATCGATACCCTTTACAGGCGTAATATCGAACAAGGGATACACATTAAATAAACTCATAGTTTCTTTGGTGTTTTAAAAATAATTCGCCTTTAATCCGAGTCCTTCTGTTTCTTCAAAACCACACATCAAATTCATATTCTGAACTGCTTGACCTGAAGCTCCTTTTAACAAATTGTCAATAACACTTGTAATCAATAATAGATTGTTATGTTTATGGAGATGAAGCAAACATTTATTTGTATTTACCACTTGTTTTAAGTGAATGTCTTCATTAGAAACAAACGTAAAGGCCGCATCCTTATAGAAGTCATTATACATACTTTTGGCTTTCTCCAAACTTCCGCTAAAGTTGGTGTAATTAGTTGCAAAAATTCCTCTTGAAAAATTCCCTCGATTTGGAATAAAAAGAACTTCTGATGAACTATTAGGTTGCAATAGTTTTAAAGACTCGTTTATTTCTCCTAAATGTTGATGGTCGAATAATTTATAGGATGAAAAGTTGTTATCTCGCCACGTAAAATGAGTCGTATTGGACAACATGGTACCAGCTCCCGTTGAACCTGTAACCGCATTAACGTGAACGTCTTTGTTCAATAATTTGTTCGCTGCCAATGGTAACAATGCCAACTGAATGGCGGTCGCAAAACAGCCAGGATTGGCAACATAATTTGCTTTCTTGATAACTTCCTTATGAAGTTCAGGCAGTCCGTAAATAAACGTTTTATTTTGAAATAAGCTGTCTTTTTCCAATCGAAAATCGTTGCTTAAATCGATGATTTTTGTCTTGTCGGAAAATGGATTGGTTTCTAAAAAAGTCTTTGAATTGCCATGACCCAAACACAAAAAAAGCACGTCAATATTGGGATTGATTTTTTTAGTGAACTTCAAATCCGTAGACCCAACCAAATCTTGATGCACACTATTCACATAGTTGCCAGCATTGGATGTGCTGTATACAAAATTGATTTTGACTTTTTTATGATGCAGTAAGAGTCGTATCAACTCGCCAGCCGTATAGCCCGCACCTCCAATAATTCCTACCTGTTTCATGATTCTGAATTTACTTGATGATAGATTTTATTTTGATTTCCGATGATTTTTATGAATCCTTTGGCTTCCTCTGCAGTCCAACCTTTGTTCATTTCGCCATAACTTCCGAATTTTGCATTCATTAAATCATGTCTCGAATTGATTCCATCCAATGAAAAGTGATACGGTTTTAAAGTCACGACGACATCTCCTGATACTTGCGCCTGACTGCTTTCCAAAAAGGCTTCAATATTTCGCATGACTGGGTCGAGATATTGCCCTTCGTGCAAATGCATGCCATAAAAACTGGACAAATATTCTTTATGCTGCAACTGCCATTTGGTTAAGGTATGTTTTTCCAATAAATGATGCGCTTTAATCGTAATGAGTGCAGCGGCAGCTTCAAATCCAACACGTCCTTTGATGCCAACAATCGTGTCGCCAACATGAATATCCCTTCCGATGGCGTAGGGAGATGCTAATTCATTTAGAAGTTCGATATTTTTTTCAGGATTGTTTGTAGTTCCATTGAGAGCGACAAATTCGCCATTTTCGAAAGTTAAAGTCACCTTCTCCTTACCTTCTTTTGTTAATTGTGAAGGATAGGAACTTTCAGGCAATGCTTTATCAGAAGTTAAGGTTTCTTCTCCTCCAACACTTGTTCCCCATAGTCCTTTGTTGATGGAATATTTTGCCTTATCCCAAGACATGTCCACACCATTTGCTTTCAGATAATCGATTTCTTCCTGTCTCGATAATTTTTTATCACGAATCGGTGTGATGATTTTAATATCTGGCGCCAAGGTTTGAAATATCATATCAAAACGCACCTGGTCGTTTCCAGCGCCCGTGCTTCCATGAGCAATGTATTCCGCATCGATACTTTTGGCGAATTCTATGATTTCGATGGCCTGAATAATCCGCTCGGCACTGACAGATAATGGATAGGAATTATTTTTCAAGACATTTCCAAATACCAAATATTTGATGACCTTCTGATAATAAGAAGACACCGCATCAATATTTTTATAGGTAGCTACACCCATTTTATAGGCATTGGATTCGATTCTCTGAATTTCATCAGATGTAAATCCACCCGTGTTTACGCTCACGGCATGCACCTCAAACCCTTCATCTTTTGATAAATGAACTGCACAATAAGAGGTATCCAAACCACCACTATAAGCTAATACTAACTTTTTCATTTTTTCTCTTTTTTAAGGAACATGGTTTGTTTAATGCTTTTTAATCGCGTCCACACCTTTTTATCAAACTCATGTTCGTGTTGTTTAGGTTCCGGCTTTTTACTTGGGTCGTATAACATTCCTGTGCACAGACACATTTTTTGTTCAGTTCGCTGTAAAATATCAAAGTTTTTGCAGGTTTGACAGCCATTCCAAAAGGATTGGTCTGTGGTCAATTCTGAAAAAGTAACCGGTTTATATCCTAAATCGCTATTCATTTTCATGACAGCCAACCCTGTTGTGATACTGAACACTTTTGCATCCGGAAACTTTGTTCTGGAATGTTCAAATACTCTCTGTTTTATCATTTTCGCCAAACCTTGTTCCCTAAAATCAGGATGCACAATCAGTCCCGAATTGGCCACAAATTTGCCGTGACTCCAAACTTCGATATAACAGAAACCCGCAAAGGTGTCGCCTTCCAAAGCGATGACACAATTTCCGTTTTCCATTTTGGTCTTGATGTATTCCGGCTCACGTTTGGCAATACCAGTGCCTCTGACTTTTGCGGACTCTGCAATCGTTTCACATATAATATCTGCATACTTAAAATGCGATGTATCGGCAATGAGAATTTTCATTGTAATGCTATTTAAATTAAAAAAAAAAGAAAAATGACAGTTGAAATGTAGAACCGGACTCACCTAGGTTCAAAAACAGAATACACCCTTAAGGGCGACGTCTAATCGGAGAATGCAAAATAAATCGGTTATTATTTTGAATAACTGAATTTTGGAAACTTAAGATGGAATTTGATGTAATCAAGGTAAAAAATAATAAAATACGTTAGTGTAATGCTTCAAAAGTCTAGAATGCACTGCGGCGTCTGCGCAATGCGATTGCGGGACTTGATGGACGTATATTATTTTTCATTAGAATCATAAATCAAATGTAACATTTTATTCAACATTTCAAAGCATTTTTAACCTTTTTATAAGATATAATCGGTACTTACAAAATTGGAAGCCTTGCTATCCAATAATTTACTCAAAATGGCATTGTTATACGCATTATCTTTAGAGGCCACAAAAGTTCTAATTGAGAAGGAACGCAAGGCATCATGAACACTCAAGGTCGCTACCGCCGAATCCTTTCTTCCTGTGAACGGATAGACATCTGGACCTCTTTGACACGAACTATTCAAATTCACACGACACACTAAATTCACAAGGGTATCAATCAATGGCGCCAAGGTTTTGATGTCCTGTCCGAAGAGACTCACTTGTTGCCCATAATTGGATTCCGCCATGTCATCGAGCGGTTCTTCGATATCCTTAAATGTAACCACAGGAATGACGGGGCCAAATTGTTCTTCCTGAAACACCCTCATATCTTTACTTACAGGATACAATACCGCAGGAAAAATATAGTTTTCAGTGGTTTCGCCTCCTTTTTTATTCAATATTTTAGCGCCTTTTTCCAAAGCATCATCAATCAATTCTTGGATATAGGCAGGTTTATCAGGTTCTGGAAGTGGTGTCAGTTTAGCACCATCTTCCCACGGATTTCCGAATTTAAGAGCATCCACTTTTGCCGAAAAACGCTTGTTGAATTCATCGATAATTCCTTCATGTACATACAGAACTTTTAATGCCGTGCAGCGTTGTCCATTGAATGACGTTGTTCCTGCAATACATTCATCGATTGCCAAATCTAAATCGGCATCTTTTAAAACAATGGCTGGGTTTTTTGCTTCCAATCCCAAGACCAATCGCAATCTGTTTTTCTTCGGATGTTGATTCTGCAAGGCATTTGCAGATTTACTGTTTCCAATCAATGCTAACACATCCACTTTACCTGACTGCATAATTGGCGTTGCGACCACTCTTCCTCTTCCGTAAATAATATTAACAACGCCTTTTGGAAAACTACTTTGAAACGCTTCCAATAATGGAGACAACAACAATACACCATGCTTTGCAGGCTTAAATATGACCGTGTTGCCCATGATTAACGCTGGAATCAATAAGGCAAAGGTTTCATTCAATGGATAATTATAAGGTCCCAAACACAGCACAACTCCCAAAGGCCCACGACGAATATGAGCATACACGCCATCATGTTTTTGAAACTTGGCGGCATTTCTATCCAATTGTTTATAATCTTCAATCGTGTCTTCAACATATTCAACCGTTCTATCAAATTCCTTTTGGGAATCAGGAAGGTTTTTGCCAATCTCCCACATAAGCAATTTGACCACTTCCTCACGCTTGGTTTTCATTTGTTTTACAAAATTTTCCATGCAATCAATTCTGTCAGACACTTTCATGGTAGGCCATAAACCTTGTCCTTTTGCATAAGCTTCCACTGCCGAATCCAGCGCTTCCAAGGCTTCTTTCTCTCCCAAATTTGGTATACTTCCCAACAAGGTTGGTTGATAGACAGGTGTTGAAGAGATGGTGGAATAGACTTCTGTAACATCGCCTTTCCATTGTTTTAATTCGCCCGAAACCAAATAGGTGTCTTGGCGTACTAATTCTTTTACTTGAAAGGCTTCTGGAATATCTTTAAATTCTGTGGTCATAATTGAAATTTTACTGTGTTTCCTAATGGATAAAGTTAAGAAGTAAAACGCTGTTAGGCGTTACCTAAATGTTATTGTCACACTAAAAATTGAAATAAATCGGGCTTATCATTAAGATAATCGCCATAAAAATTATGCATCTTCATTTTGGTAATCAAAGGTTGCAAGTCATCCGCGGATTTCAACTCCAAACCGACGACGGCCGCTCCATTTTCTCGATTTGTTTTTTTTGTGTATTCAAAATGAGTGATGTCATCTGTCGGGCCCAAAATATCGACTACAAATTCCCGTAAAGCACCTGCACGTTGCGGAAACTTGATGATGAAATAGTGTTTTAAATTGGCATACAAAAGTGCGCGTTCCTTAATTTCTGCAGTCCGTGTGATGTCGTTATTGCTTCCACTAACGATACAAATGACATTTTTACCTTTAATTTCATCTGCATATTGCTCCAAAGCAGCAATGCTCATGGCACCTGCTGGCTCGACCACGATGGCTTCCTTATTATATAAATCCAAAATGGTTTGGCAAATTTTACCTTCATCCACCGTAATCATATCAGATAAATTCTGTTTACAGATTGAAAAACTCAAATCCCCAACTCGTTTCACGGCTGCACCATCCACGAAATTCTCAATATGATTCAACTCTGTGTTCCTATTGTTTCTGATGGATGTTTGCATGGAAGGCGCTCCTTTTGGCTCCACACCTATGATTTTTGTATTTGGTGACAATTCCTTAAACACGGAAGATAATCCCGCTGACAATCCGCCACCTCCAACTGGCACGAACACATAATGAATTGGATGTTCGGCTTGGTCTATAAGTTCCAAGCCAATTGTTGCCTGACCTTCAATAACTTTTTCATCATTAAATGGATGGATAAAGGTTTTGCTCAAGCGTTCACATTCCAACATGGCTGCTTTATTGGCATCATCGAACGTATCTCCAAATAAAACAACATCCACAAAGTCCTCTCCAAACATTTGGACTTGCTCTATTTTTTGTTTTGGTGTAGGAAACGGCATGTAAATGGTGCCTTTAATCTGCAATAATTTGCAAGATAATGCCACACCTTGCGCATGATTTCCCGCGCTGGCACAGACAATCCCATTTTCTATCTGTGCTGGTTTCAAGGAAGACATTTTGTTGTAAGCACCTCGAATTTTATAGGAACGCACCTGTTGTAAATCTTCCCTTTTAAAAAATATATTTGCCTCAAATTGCTTTGAATACTGAAGGTTTTTAATCAACGGTGTGACCGATGCAATGCCTTCCAGTTTTCTGGCTGCGGCTTCTACCGATGCGATTGTCGGACGATATGTTTTGGTTTCAACTTCCATGCTTTAGACTAAAACCGAATCTTCAACCGTTTCTTCTGCTTTAATTGTTTTCATGGCTGTCATGGCCGCCCGTAAGCGTTTTCCAACGGATTCGATAGGATGATTTCTGATGGCATCGTTGATGGCAATCAACTCCAGATTATCAACGGCATTGTTTTTTGAGAATGGTTTGCCAACCACATTGTCGTCCAATGATTCCATAAAATCTTTTAATAATGGCTTGCAAGCATGGTCAAAAAGGTAACAGCCATATTCGGCTGTATCAGAAATCACACGATTCATTTCGAACAATTTTTTTCTTGCAATCGTATTTGCTATCAATGGCAATTCGTGAAGTGACTCGTAATATGCCGAATCTTCAATGATACCTGCGCTTACCATCGTTTCAAAAGCCAATTCAACACCAGATTTCACAAATGCAACCAATAAGACGCCGTTGTCAAAATACTCTTGCTCTGAAATATGTTTAGGCGTTAATTCTGTTTTTTCGAAAGCGGTTTCTCCAGTCGCAGCTCGCCATTTCAATAGATTGACATCGTCATTTGCCCAATCTTCAATCATGGTTTTTGAAAAATGCCCAGAGATGATATCATCCATGTGTTTTTCAAATAATGGACGCATAATGTCTTTTAATTCTTCAGCCAATTCAAAAGCTTTCACTTTTGCAGGATTCGATAAACGGTCCATCATATTTGTGATGCCTCCGTGTTTTAAGGCTTCTGTAATGGTTTCCCATCCATATTGAATCAATTTTGCTGCGTAATCAGGTTCGATTCCATCTGCTACCATTTTATCAAAAGACAAAATCGCTCCTGTTTGAAGTACACCACACAAAATGGTTTGTTCGCCCATCAAATCGCTTTTCACTTCCGCAATAAAGGACGATTGCAAAACACCTGCTTTATCGCCACCAGTGGCAACCGCATAAGCTTTTGCTTGCGCCCAACCTTTTTGTTCTGGGTCATTTTCTGGATGGACCGCAATTAATGTTGGCACTCCAAAACCACGTTTGTATTCTTCACGAACTTCGGTTCCTGGACATTTTGGTGCGACCATAATCACTGTGATATCTTCACGTATTTTTGTACCTTCTTCCACAATATTGAAACCATGTGAATAGCTCAACGTCGCTCCTTTTTTCATCAAAGGCATGACGGCTTTTACCACACTTGTATGTTGCTTGTCTGGCGTTAAATTCAACACCAAGTCTGCCGTTGGAATCAACTCTTCGTAAGTCCCGACATTGAAACCGTTGGAAGTCGCATTTTTATAGGAATCGCGTTTTTCGTCGATGGCAACTTGTCGCAACGCATAGGAAATGTCCAATCCTGAATCACGCATATTCAAACCTTGGTTCAAACCTTGCGCACCACATCCTACGATGACGATTTTCTTTCCTTTTAAAGCATTGACGCCATCTTCAAATTCTGAAGCTTCCATAAACCGGCATTTTCCCAATTGCTCCAATTGATTTCTTAATGATAATGTGTTAAAATAATTTGACATTTTCTTTCGTTTTTAATGTTGAAATGCCTGTTGCAGCATTTGCGTTATTTTCATTTCATCTTTAGTGACAGCAATACGTCCTGAACGTGTGAATTGCATGATTCCAAAAACACTTAATTCTCTATATAATAATTCAACTTCCTCTTTTCTGCCCGATTTTTCAATGACAAAAAATTCCTTGTTAACGGTTACGATTCTGGCATTGCTATCCTTGATGATGTTCTGAATTTGCCGTTCGTTAAACAGTAAATCCGATTTAATTTTAAATAAACAAGATTCTTGATAAATTGTTTCTTCATCTTTATGATAAAAGGCTTTTATGACCTCCACCTGTTTTTCGATTTGACCTATTATTTTTTTCATTTGCTCTTCACTGATATTTACCACAATCGTGAATTTTGATATATTTTCAATTTCCGAAACCGACGAATTGATACTTTCAATATTGATATGTCTGCGTTGAAAAATGGCAGAAATACGATTGAGCAATCCGATGTTGTTTTCGGTGTAAATGGATACGGTGTATGTGATTATTTCTGTGCTCATATCTTTAGTATTAAATATATAGAATTAAGTATAAAGACTCAATTGTACTATAAAATATTACTTTTTGGATTTAATTAAATTTTCTCTTTTCTCTTTTCTTTGTTCTCAATACTTTATACTTTTTTCACTCCAATCTAATGTCTGAAACCGATGCCCCAGAAGGAATCATTGGAAATACATTCCCTTCTTTTTCCACTCTAACTTCCAAGAAATATGGACCTTCACAAGCCATCATTTCGGCAACTGCTCCTTTGAGTTCTTCGCGTTTTGTCACCTTTTGCGCATCGATGTAATAGCCTTTTGCGATGGCCACAAAATCTGGATTTGTCATTTCTGTGGACGCATATCTTTTATCAAAAAATAACTGTTGCCACTGTCGCACCATTCCTAAAAATTCATTGTTCAGAACCACAATTTTCACAGGTACTTTCTGCTGAAAAATAGTTCCCAATTCCTGAATGGTCATTTGGTATCCACCATCGCCAATAATGGCAACCACATCACGTTCTGGCGCAGACATTTTGGCGCCAATCGCCGCTGGAAGCGCGAATCCCATCGTCCCCAATCCTCCAGAAGTAATGTTGCTTTTGGTCGTTGTGAATTCAGCATATCGGCACGCTATCATCTGATGTTGACCAACGTCTGATACGATTGCTGCATTGCCTTTCGTTTGTATATTTATTTCTTTCAATACCTCACCCATTGTCAAGCCTTCTTTCGTCGGATGGATGTCATCTTTGATGACTTTTTCATATTCTATGGCGTACAAATCCTTGAATTTCTGATGCCAATCTGGATGGGAATTGGTAGCCAATAATGGCAATAATTGTTTCAGACTTTCTTTGGCATCGCCCAAAACTGCGACATCGGTCTTAACGTTTTTATCGACTTCGGCTGGGTCAATTTCGAAGTGAATGATTTTGGCCTGCTTCGCATAGGAGTTTAAATTTCCCGTCACGCGGTCGTCGAAACGCATCCCGATAGCAATTAAAACATCGCATTCGTTCGTCAACATATTGGGTGCGTAATTACCATGCATTCCGACCATTCCGATATTTAAGGGATGCGCCGTTGGAATTGCGGACGCTCCAAGAATTGTCCATGCGGCTGGTATTCCTGCTTTTTCCATAACTGCTTTCAATTCGTTTTCAGCTTCGGATAAAATGACTCCTTGTCCCCAAACTATCATTGGTTTTTTGGCAGAATTGATTAATTGTGCAGCCGATTTCACATCATCTATATCCGTTTTTGGAACGGGATTGTAACTGCGGATGCCTTTACATTTTTCGTAAGAAAAATCAAATTCTTCAAATTGCGCATCCTTTGTAATATCAATCAAAACTGGGCCTGGGCGACCACTTTTTGCAATGTAAAATGCTTTGGCGATGACTGAAGGGATTTGGGATGCTTTCGTGATTTGATGATTCCACTTGGTGACTGGTGTTGAAATTCCAACGATGTCCGTTTCCTGAAACGCATCACTCCCCAACAAATGTGACGCCACCTGACCTGTAATGCAAACCATTGGTGTCGAGTCGATTTGAGCATCGGCAATACCTGTAATCAAATTCGTAGCTCCAGGACCTGAAGTCGCCATACAAACACCGACTTTTCCTGAAATACGAGCATAACCCTGAGCTGCGTGCGTTGCACCTTGTTCATGCCGTGTGAGGACATGATGGATTTTATCTTGATACTTGAAAAGCTCGTCGTAGACTGGCATAATTGCGCCACCAGGATATCCATAAAGAATATCAACACCTTCTGCAAGCAGACATTTTATAATAGCTTCGCTACCTGAGATTCTTTCTGTGGTTTTTATGGCTTTTTGCTCTTTTTCTATGGTTTGTGTTTCTTTCATAATCTTAATTCAATTTGTAATCGCTCTCCAATTCAAAGATTCCTTCCCGATAATTCAGGATTCGCAGGAATTTAGAATTCGTCAGTAACACAGCCTTTAGAGGCTGACGATACTGTTTTTGCATATTTATATAGGACACCACGCTCAAATTTTAAGGCTGGTGCTTTCCATTGTGCTCTTCTTTTTTGTAATTCTTCTTCCGAAACTTCAAGTATTATGGAATTGGTCTCGGCATCTATTGTGATTAAGTCACCATCTTTAACCAAGGCAATGTTTCCACCTTCTTGGGCTTCTGGTGTGATGTGTCCAACCACAAAACCGTGTGTGCCACCAGAAAATCGTCCGTCGGTAATCAGGGCGACATCTTTTCCTAAACCTGCTCCAATAATGGCAGCGGTTGGTTTTAACATTTCAGGCATTCCAGGGCCACCTTTTGGACCTTCATAACGAATGACCACCACGTCTCCTTTTTCTACTTTTCCATCTCTAATGCCATCATTGGCATCATATTCCCCTTCAAAAACTTTTGCTTTTCCAATGAATTGTAAACCTTCTTTTCCTGTGATTTTTGCGACGCTGCCTTCAGTTGCCAGATTGCCGTATAACATTCTTAAGTGACCTGAAATCTTAATCGGGTTTTCAATCGATTTAATGACATCCTGACCTTCGGATAAATCGTCAACATCCAATAAATTTTCTGCCATTGTTTTTCCCGTAACCGTTAAACAATCGCCATGGAGCATTCCTTTTTTGAGTAAATATTTCAAAACTGCAGGAATTCCTCCGACGGCATGAACGTCTTCCATCAGGTATTTTCCGCTTGGTTTTAAATCTGCCAGAAATGGTGTGTTATCGCTTATATCTTGAAAATCTTTTAATGTAAAATCGATTTGTGCCGCCCTTGCAATTGCCAAAAAGTGTAAGACAGCATTTGTAGAACCACCAAGAATCGTCACCAATCGAATGGCATTTTCTAATGATTTTCTGGTGATGATATCGGAGGGCTTGATGTCTTTCTCAAGCAACAAACGCATTGCTTCACCGGCTTTAATAGACTCCTCTTTTTTGGCATCACTCAATGCTGGGTTTGAAGAATTGAAAGGCAAAGTCATTCCCAATGCTTCAATTGCAGAAGCCATCGTATTTGCGGTGTACATACCTCCACAAGCACCAGCTCCTGGACAGGCTTTTTCGACAATTTGCTGAAATTCCGTTTCATTCATCGTGCCCGCAACCTTGCTTCCCCATGCTTCAAATGCTGAAACCACATCGAGTTTCTTTCCATTATGACAACCTGAATCAATCGTGCCACCATACACTAATATACTTGGACGATTCAATCGAATCATCGCCATTAAAGCGCCAGGCATGTTTTTATCACAACCAACCACTGTAATCAATCCATCATAACTCATGGCCTGCACGACGGTTTCCATAGAATCTGCAATGATATCGCGAGAAGGCAACGAGTATCGCATCCCAGGAGTTCCCATGGAAATGCCATCACTGACGCCAATTGTATTAAAAATCAATCCAACGATATCTTCATTTTTAGTGCCTTCTTTTGCCAATTTCGCCAATTCATTCAAATGCATATTGCACGGATTGCCCTCATAACCTGTACTTGCAATACCAATCATGGGTTTAAAAAAATCTTCAGTCGTCAATCCAATCGCATGCAACATCGCTTGTGCGGCAGGTTGTGTTGGGTCTTGCGTGACTGTTTTACTATATTTATTCAATTCGTTCATACTGCTTTTGATAGATTTGATTTACGTTCGCACAAAACTTCTTGTTTGTATAAATTCATTAATCTATGACCTAATGATTGGCTCCACTCTAAAGGAAACTGATAGTCATCTAAAGATTGCAATCCAACAACTTCTGCCGCCGTACCAGTAAAAAATGCACTGTCGGCTTGCTTTAATTCATTTAAATTAAAATGTCTTTCTTCAACATAAATGCCCTCTTCCCTACATATTTCCATGATGGTAGAACGCGTAATGCCTGGCATGATACTGCCTTTTTTAGGCGTGTATAATTTTCCGTCTTTCTCCATAAAAATATTGGCGCCTGAACATTCAGCCACATTTCCGTACATATCGAGCAACAATGCTTCATCATAGCCTGTGTTTTTTGCTTCATTTGTTGAGAGTACAGAATTGATATAATGACCTGTCACTTTAGCTTCCACAAAACATGATTTTGGATTTGGACGTTCAAAAGAAGACGTTCTCACTTTCAACAATCGGTCGCCCATGTATTTACCCCATTCCCAACATTGAATTGTAAGGTTGGATTCATTGGAAGTTTTCAAACTCATATCGGCTCCTGTGGTAATCAAGGGTCTGATGTAGGCGTCTTGAAAATTACTTTTTTCCAAAACCCGATATGTGATATCCACCAATTCTTTTACGGAATACTCAAAGGGAATTCCCATGACTTCCGCTCCATATTTTAGTCGTTTGTAGTGTTCTTCGGCTTTGAATATTTTTGCTCCATGTGCTGTTTTGTAAGCTCTTATGCCTTCAAAAACGCCATTGCCGTAGTGCAAAGATTGGCTGTATAATCCGATGTTAGGTTCGTTTGGATGTAGATATTTGCCGTTGTGATAGATGATTGTGTTCTCGTTAAAATACATACTTATGTTGTTACAGGTTTCTAAATTAATTTTTTGTGTCTACTTCAATCTTGAATTCTAGGGTAATGGATTAAGGTCACTTGTTATGATTTAAATTTAGTCGATTGATTTTCAGTCGTTTAAACTTTATTTCATGTGATGTTCAAAAACATAATTTCTTGTAATAAAAAAGCCTGAATCTCAAATGATACAGACTTTATCTTTTATAAGAGCAATCTGCATCGATTTATCCTGTGTTAATAATGACACTATGGATTGCAATATTTTTCATTTATATCTTCTAATTTTAGACTCTTGGTAAATCATTATCATCCTTTAACGGCAAGGATGAGGCGCCCATTAAATAGGCATCCAAATGATGTGCAGCTTGGCGCCCTTCCGAGATTGCCCAAACGATTAATGATTGTCCACGACGCATATCGCCAGCTGCAAAAATACCAGGAACATTGGTGGCATAATTTTTTGTTGTGGCTTTGATATTGGTTCTAAAATCCATTTCCAAACCAAACTGTTCTGCCAATGTTTTTTCTGCTCCTGTAAAGCCAAGCGCTAACAAAACCATATCGCACTCCCATAATTTATCGGTATTTGGAACTTCTTTTAATTCTGGTCGTTCCCCTTCCTTGAAAATCCATTCGACCTCAACGGTTTTTAAACCTGTCAGATTTCCGTTTTTATCTCCTAAAAATTCTTTCGTAGAAACACTAAAAAAACGTTCCACACCTTCTTGATGGGACGATGTTGTTTTCAATCGCATTGGCCAATACGGCCAAGGTTGATTAGCTGGACGACCTACGGATGGTTTACTTAAGATTTCAAAATTTGTTACTGATGTTGCGCCATGTCGATTGCTGGTTCCAATACAATCGGAGCCCGTATCGCCACCGCCAATCACAATCACTTTTTTATCTTTTGCAGAAATAAGTTCCTCAACATCAATCAAACCATCTACATGCTGATTGTTTAATTTTAAGAAATCCATGGCTTGATGTATTCCCTTTAAATGATTTCCTTTAATGGGAATCGCTCTTCTGACGGTTGCACCTCCACAAAGTAGTACTGAATCATAGTCAGCTTTGATGGTTTCTACACTGATATTTTCTCCTACATGCGCATTGGTTTCAAACGTAATTCCCTCTTCTTCCAAAATGGATAACCGTCTATCGATGATGTGCTTTTCCATCTTAAAATCTGGAATTCCGTAACGCAGCAGACCACCAACTTTTGCGTCTCTTTCATACACCGTAACCTTGTGTCCTGCTCTATTCAATTGTTGTGCAGCCGCCAATCCTGCTGGACCAGAGCCAATAACGGCTACCTTTTTTCCAGTTCTAAATTTTGGTGGATGCGGAGTTACCCAACCTTCCTTAAAGGCGATTTCGGCAATGTTTTTTTCGATATTTTCAATGGTTACTGGGTCTTCATTAATCCCTAGTACGCAAGCCTCCTCGCAAGGCGCGGGACATAAGCGACCTGTAAATTCAGGGAAGTTGTTGGTCGCATGTAAAATCTGCGCTGCTTCCTTCCAACGTCCTTTATATACTTTATCATTAAAATCTGGAATCAAATTCCCAAGCGGACAGCCACTATGACAAAATGGAATACCACAATCCATGCAGCGTGCACCTTGGTCTTTTAATTTTGTTTCTTCCAAAGGAATCGTAAATTCCTTATAATTTTGAAGGCGTTTTTCAACTTTTATATAAGGTTCATCAACGCGTTCGTACTCTAAAAATCCTGTTATCTTTCCCATTATCTTATTGCTTTACAAGGTTTTCCTGTTCTAATCTAATCAACGCTTGTTTATATTCTTCTGGCAACACTTTGATGAATTTTGGTAATTGTGTTTGCCAGTTTTCAAGAATTCTCTGTGCCAATGGACTTAAAGTAGCATTGTAATGATTCTCTACAAGCTGTTTCAATTCCGTCATATCTTCGGCCTCAACGACTGGTTCTAAATTCAAACCTTCCAGATTGCAATGATTTTTAACTGTGCCATTGGTATCATACACATAGGCGATTCCACCACTCATTCCGGCTCCAAAATTTCGACCGACTTCTCCGAGAATAACGGCTCGTCCGCCCGTCATATATTCACAACCATGGTCTCCAATACCTTCCACAACAGTAATTGCGCCAGAATTTCGGACACAAAAACGTTCGCCTGCCTTTCCATTGATATAGGCTTCTCCAGAAGTTGCTCCGTAAAAAGCAACGTTACCGATGATGACATTGTCTTCTGGAACGAGTGTGGACGTATCTGGAACTTTTACCACCAATTTGGCCCCTGAAAGTCCTTTCCCTAGATAATCATTGGAATTCCCGTTAATGACCAGCGTCAGTCCTTTGGTAGCAAATGCTCCAAAACTTTGTCCTGCGGAACCTGTAAAATTAATTTTCAATGTGTTTTCCGGTAAGCCTTGCGCACCATAAATCTTGGAAATTTCATTGCTTAAGATGGCTCCAAATGCTCGGTCTCGGTTAGTGATTTTAGATTCCAAAACCGTTTTTTCCTTTCTAAAAATGGCAGGATGCGCTTGTCGGATTATTTTAAAATCCAAAGCCGATTCCAAATTGTGATTTTGCTTTTCAGTGTTGAACAATTTTGTGCCTTCAGGAACTATGACTTGATGCAGAATTGGGGACAAATCCACACCATTCGATTTATAAAAATCGATTGTTTTGTTTCGGTTGAGTTTTTGCACTTGACCCACCATTTCATCGACCGTTCGGAAACCCAATTCAGCCATAATCTCACGTAATTCCTGTGCTACGAAATACATGAAGTTGACCACATGCTCTGGTTTTCCTTGGAATTTTTTACGGAGTTCTGGGTTCTGGGTTGCAATCCCAACTGGACAGGTATTCAAATGACACACACGCATCATAATGCAACCTGATGCAACTAAAGGTGCGGTTGCAAAACCAAATTCTTCAGCACCCAATAAGCAGGCGATGGCGACATCTCGCCCTGTTTTTAATTGGCCATCGCATTCCAAAACCACTCGATTTCTTAAATTGTTCATTACCAAGGTTTGCTGTGCTTCCGCCAAGCCCAATTCCCATGGTAATCCAGCATGTTTTAAGGAGGTCAAAGGTGTTGCACCCGTTCCACCATCATGACCAGAAATTAAAATGACATCGCCTTTTGCCTTGGCAACACCAGCGGCAACAGTTCCTACTCCAACTTCAGACACTAATTTTACGTTTATTCGTGCGTCTCGATTGGCTGATTTTAAATCATAAATTAACTGTGACAAATCTTCAATTGAATAAATATCGTGATGTGGCGGTGGCGAAATCAATCCGACATACGGTGTTGAGTTTCGAGTTTTGGCTATTTCACGATTGACCTTTGCACCAGGTAATTGACCACCTTCACCAGGCTTGGCACCTTGCGCCATTTTTATTTGTATTTCGGAAGCATTGGTTAGATAATTGGAGGTCACTCCAAATCGTCCTGACGCAACCTGTTTAATCGCAGAGTTTTTCCAATCGCCGTTTGAATCCTTATAAAAACGCTCTTCATCTTCACCGCCTTCACCTGAATTACTTTTACCTCCAATACGGTTCATGGCAATTGCCAAATTTTCGTGTGCTTCCTTACTAATAGACCCGTAAGACATGGCACCAGTTTTAAAACGCTTGACGATTTTGGTCCATGGCTCTACTTCTTCCAACGGAATTGGGTCGTAATTGGTAAACTCAAACAGACCGCGAATGGTCATTAATTGTTTGGACTGCTCATTTACCAAATCGGAATATTCCTTAAAAGTGGCGTTTTTGTTATTCCGTACCGACTCTTGCAATTTTGCGACCGTCAAAGGATTGAATGCGTGTTTTTCGCCATTGCGTCGCCATTTATAGTTACCACCAAATTCCAGACCTAAATCGGCATCCACGGAATGCTCAACATACGCTTTTCTGTGGCGTTTTGAGATTTCTTTTTCTATTTCCTGAAGACCAATCCCTTGAATTCTGGTCACTGTATTTGGAAAGAAGTCATTGACAAATTTCGAATTCAATCCGATACATTCAAACAATTGTGAACCACGATAGGAATTAAGGGTCGAAATGCCAATTTTGTTCATGACCTTAAGAATTCCCATTCCGACGGCGCGGTTATAATTACGAATCGCTTGGATGTAATCCATACCCTGAATTTCATTCTGCTGCACTTGTTTTTGCACAATCTCGTTGACGATATACGGATTGACCGCACTCGCTCCAAAACCGAACAGCAAGGCAAAATGATGCACTTCACGAGGTTCTGCGGACTCAATAATGATACTGACTTTGGCGCGTTTACCGATTTTATAAAGTTCATGATTCACATAAGAGCAGGCCAAAAGCGCAGGAATGGGTGCCATTTTCTTACTGACGCCTCTATCAGAAAGGATAATGATATTTCCTCCTTCATCGATGGCATCAGATGCTGTTTTTACCAGATTCTTCAATGCGCGTTCCAATTCATTCAAGCCTTTATCAACTTCATATAAAATTGAAATATTGGTCACCACGAAATCGGGATTTTGCGTGTAGTTCTTTATTTTATCCAAATCGTGCTTCGAAATCACTGGATTTTGGATTTTCAGCTTTCGACATTGATTCTCGTTGATTTTAAAAATATTGGTATCACTCCCAAGTGTTAAACTGATATCTGTAATCAATTTTTCACGTATGCCATCCAAAGGCGGATTGGTCACTTGGGCAAACAATTGCTTGAAGTAATTGTAGATGAGTTGCGGTTTTTCTGAAAGTACAGCAATTGGGGAATCATTTCCCATAGAACCAATCGGTTCTTTGCCCGTTTGTGCCATTGGCTGAATGATGATACTCAAATCCTCTTCAGTGTAACCGAACACAGTCTGACGTTTTCCCAAGGCATCTTCTTTATGTTTGATAGGTCCTTTTTTAGCGGGAATATTTGCCAAATGCACCAAGTTTTTATCCAACCACTCTTTATAAGGATGCTTATTGACGATGGCTTCCTTGACTTCTTCATCATTGATGATGCGGCCTTGGTTCATGTCTACCAAAAACATTTTTCCAGGTTCCAATCTGCCATAATGCTCAACATTTTTTGGCTCGATTTCAATCACTCCAGTTTCAGAGGACATAATTACAAAACCATCTTTAGTAACTGTGTAACGAGAAGGTCTCAAACCGTTTCTGTCGAGGACGGCCCCAATATAATTGCCATCTGTAAATGGAATCGAAGCTGGTCCGTCCCAAGGTTCCATGATACAGGAATTGTATTCGTAGAACGCTTTCTTTGCTTCCGACATATCAGGATTTTTCTCCCAAGCTTCAGGTACGAGCATCATCATAACCTCTGGAAGCGAACGACCAGTCATCAGCAATAATTCTAGCACCATGTCCATTTGCGCCGAATCGGATTTTCCTGGAAGGATAACCGGAAATATACTTTTGATATCGTCTCCAAATAAATCACTTTCCATTAATTCCTGACGCGATAAGGTACGTGACACATTCCCACGAAGTGTATTGATTTCACCATTGTGACACATATATCGGAATGGTTGTGCTAAATCCCAAGTCGGGAAGGTATTGGTGGAAAATCGCTGATGCACCAACGCCAATCGTGTGACCAAGGTTGGGTCTTGCAAGTCCTTATAATATAGTTTGATATCTTCTGGGATAAGCAATCCTTTGAAAATGATGATTTTCGTAGACAGACTTGGCAGATAGAATCGAGCACTTTCAGAAAGCTTTGAACCATAAATATGGTGTTCTGCTTGTTTTCTCGCCGTGAATAATTTTAAGTTGAAATCAAAATCTGATTGATTTTTGCTAGCTTTGCCAATGAACACTTGCTTGACATAAGGCTCACTTTCAGCAGCAACCCGTCCTAAAACCGAAGCATCTACAGGAACATTCCGCCAACCTAAAATATGCAAACCTTGTCCTTGTATATAGTACTCAAATTTTTCGATGCAAAAGCTACGTTGGTTTTCTCTTTGAGGGAGAAATACATTACTGACGGCATATTCACCGAATTTCGGTAGTTGAAATTCACAATTTTTTACGAAAAATTCATGAGGAATATCAATTAATATTCCCGCGCCATCACCAGTCTTCCCATCTGAACTCACGGCACCACGATGCTCCAATTTTTCAAGAATTTCAAGCGCTTTATGTATGATATTATTGGACTTATTTCCCTTTAGGCTACAGATAAATCCCGCGCCACAATTATCGTGTTCAAATTCTGGCAGATAAAGCCCTTGTTTCTTCAGCATTTTCGTCAATTTAAAAATAAAGTAACAAACAAGGTAAGAGAATCAAATTGATTATAAAAAGTGCACCATCACTTTTCCGAAATTGTCAATGAGAGGTATTAAAACTATGATATTCTCAAACAAATCTAATTTATTTAAGAAATCTATAATATAAATAATTCAATAAAATTGAAATATCCGAAAATTAAATTCAATAAATTATTTCAAATGATGAATTTATTTTATTAAAAAATGGATTTTGATGATTTTTTATTAAAAACGTAATTTTCATATTAATAAAAATATGAGATTATAAAATAATACCCCAAAAAATATAGGGTTAAATAAATCAATATCACAAAAATGAAGATATTGACCCTGTTTTTTTTAGGGTTAGATTTAATTTTATATAGATTTGAATCGAACTAATCAACTAAATTCAAGTCATATGAAATCAAAAATTACACTTTTATTAATCTTATTTTCAGTTTCACTTTTTGCACAGGAAGAGACAACACAGGAAGAGACAGAAAAAGAGAAAAAATTCACTTTCAGCGGAAGTGTGGACGCCTATTATAAAACTAATTTAACTTCAACTGATACAGCAATTTTTGGTGATGATGAAGATGCATTTCAGTCTTTCGGAACTTCCTTTGCTGACGAAACAGGCTTTGCATTAGGAATGGCTAATATCATTGCTGGCTATGAGAGTGCTAATGGAAAAGTTGGAGCCGTTGCCGATCTTGTATTTGGTCCAAGAGGAGAATCTGCAACTGGTGGTTATAATTTAAATCAATTGTACGCTTACTGGAATGTCTCGAAAAGCACAAAGCTAACATTAGGAAGATTTACTACTTATTTAGGATACGAGGTTATCTCACCTGTAGATAATTTTAATTATAGCACTTCTTATTTGTTTTCAAATGGTCCATTCTCGCATGTCGGCTTAAAAGCAGATTTTGCTTTGTCTGAAAAATTTAGCTTGATGCTAGCTGTTATGAATGCGACGGATGTGAATAGCAACACTACTGGCGACTACGCTTTAGGTGCTCAACTAGGTTACGCCGATCAATATTTAAACTTTTATTACGACTCGGGAGTTGTTCTTGGGTTTGAAGTAGATTATACTGGTGGGTTTGATGTAACAAAGTCTTTTTATTTAGGCATCAATGCAGCCTACGCCGATAATGATGGTAATGGATTTTATGGTGCTGCCCTCTATCCACAATATAGCATCTCAAATAATCTCGATTTAGGATTGAGAGGTGAATATTTTGCATTCCATTATGACGAGTTTGATGACGACAGTGTTTTTGCTGCAACCCTAACTGCCAATTACAAAATAGATGATTTGACCATTATACCAGAAGTTCGTTTGGACAGTTGGTCAAGTGAATTTTATTTTGATGATGATCTTATGCCTACAAAAAGCCTTGCCGCCTTTTTGGTAGCAGCTGTTTACAAATTTAACTAATCTAAATATTAACAATTTCGCCGCGAAAAACGGAAACGTAAAATGAATTTTTTATGAAAAAAATTGAAGCAATTATAAGAAAATCCAAATTTTCTGATGTCAAAAACGAACTTCACAATGTTGGGGTAAACTTTTTCTCTTATTGGGATGTCACCGGACTTGGAAATGAAAAAGAAGGCCATGTGTATAGAGGGGTTTCCTATAGCACAAGCGATATACAGAGACGCTATTTATCGATTGTCGTCAATGATGATTTTGAAGCAGCAACCATCAACGCCATCCTAAAAGCTGGTTCGACCGGTGATGTTGGAGACGGCAAAATCTTTGTATCACAAATAGATGAAGTGTACAGAATACGTACTGGAGACAAGGGCGGACAAACCTTAAAATAATCAACTAAACACATTTAATTACTATGGAATTATTAACTACAAATAACGTATGGATGATGATCTGTACAGCACTCGTTTTCTTTATGCATTTAGGGTTTTCCCTCCTTGAAATTGGATTGACGAGACAAAAAAACACGATTAACATCCTTTTTAAAAACATCTTTATCATTTGCATCGGCTTGTTGCTTTATGCCGTAGTTGGCTTTAATTTAATGTATCCTGGAGATTTCAACGGCTTTTTAGGATTTGCAGGATTGGGTTTAGAATCACCGCTAACTGCTGAAGGAGCATTAGACTTAACATATAATGAAGGTTATACGTACTGGACAGATTTCTTATTTCAAGGCATGTTTGCAGCCACAGCAGCAACCATAGTTTCTGGAGCCGTTGCAGAGAGAATAAAAATTGGAGCCTTTATGATATTTACAATTATATATGTTGGCCTCATCTATCCGATTGCGGGTTCTTGGAAATGGGGAGGTGGATTTTTGCAAACGCTAGATACACCATTTTATGATTTTGCAGGTTCCACTTTAGTACATTCGGTTGGTGGATGGGCTGCTTTAGTAGCCGTTTTTCTTTTAGGACCACGAATAGGTAAATTTAAAGATGGTAAACCACAGGCAATCCCAGGGCACAACATTCCATTGGCAACAGCAGGTGTATTGATTTTATGGCTTGGATGGTTTGGCTTCAATGGTGGCTCTGTTCTTTCGGCAGATCCAGGATTGACATCTTTAACGCTCGTAACCACATGTCTTGCGGCAGCAGCAGGTGGCGTAGCAGCGGCTTTATTTTCTACGTTGCGTTATAAAAATCTTGACTTAACCATGTTTCTCAACGGTATATTGGGCGGACTTGTTGGTATCACCGCAGGTGCTGACCAAATGAGCCCAACGGATGCCATTTTAATAGGCAGTGTTGCTGGAATAATTATAGTTTTAGGAATTGCGTTGATTGACAAACTCAAATTAGATGATCCGGTTGGTGCTATCGCAGTCCATTTAATTTGCGGTATTTGGGGGACACTAGCAGTGGGCATATTCGGTGCATTAGCAGGTTTTGAACAACTCATCAGCCAATTAATTGGAATTGCTTCCTATGCAGGTATATGTATTATTTCAACATTTATAATCCTTATCATTTTGAAGAAAACGATTGGCATACGTGTTTCTGAAAAAGAAGAGATTGAAGGGTTGGATGCCCATGAACATGGAATGGATGCCTATCCTGATTTTAGACTCAATGAAAATTAGTAAGTTCTGTTTTTGATTTGATTAAGTCTTCAGTCGTAATAAGCTGAAGACTTTTTCGTTTTTAAAATTTGAAACGATTTCGTTATTTATATTTCTAATATTATATGTATTTTTGCCCCTGTAAAATTAAAGAGGAAAGATTTGACTGATTGCAACCTCAATAAAAAATGCTAAAGGCAGTGCAAACTACCTTCGACGCTTAACGTCAAATCTTCCCATAACATATTATAAAAAAATATTATGGCGTATTTATTTACATCAGAAAGTGTGTCCGAAGGGCATCCAGACAAAGTTGCAGACCAAATCAGTGATGCGCTTATCGACAATTTTTTGGCTTTTGATAAAGAATCAAAAGTAGCTTGCGAAACTCTAGTTACCACTGGGCAAGTTGTTCTGGCTGGGGAAGTGAAATCCAATACTTATTTAGACGTTCAAAAAATTGCAAGAGACACAATCAACAAAATTGGTTATACCAAAAGTGAGTATATGTTTGATGGCAACTCCTGTGGTGTGTTTTCTGCAATCCATGAACAATCGGAAGATATCAATCGTGGTGTAGATAGAGCTAGCAAGGAAGAACAAGGAGCTGGGGACCAAGGAATGATGTTTGGTTACGCAACTCGCGAAACTGAAAATTTGATGCCATTGGCTTTAGATTTGTCGCATCGTATTTTGATAGAATTGGCTGCTTTACGTCGTGAAAACAAAGACATTACTTATCTACGTCCTGATTCGAAAAGTCAAGTAACGATTGAGTATAGTGATGATAACATACCGCAGCGTATTGACGCGATTGTGGTTTCTACACAGCACGATGATTTTGATACTGATGACGTCATGTTGGCAAAAATCAGGAAGGATATTGTTGACATTTTGATTCCTAGAGTAAAAGCTGAGTTACCAGAACATATTCAAGTGTTGTTTAATGATGACATCACTTATCACATTAATCCTACTGGAAAATTTGTAATTGGAGGACCTCATGGGGATACAGGATTGACAGGTCGTAAGATCATTGTTGATACCTATGGCGGAAAAGGCGCTCATGGTGGAGGTGCTTTTTCTGGTAAAGACCCAAGTAAAGTGGATAGAAGTGCTGCGTATGCGACTCGACATATTGCGAAGAACCTTGTTGCTGCAGGCTTGTGTGATGAAATATTGGTGCAAGTTTCTTATGCAATTGGAGTTGTTAAGCCAACATCCATTTATGTTGAAACTTATGGCACGTGTCCCTTCAATATAACTGATGGTGAGATTGCTGAAAAAGTTGCGGAGATTTTTGACATGCGACCAGCTGCTATTGAAGAGCGCTTGAAACTTCGAAATCCTATTTATAGTGAAACGGCTGCGTACGGTCACATGGGAAGAACACCGGAAACAGTTACAAAGACATTCAGTCAGCCGAATGGTGGCGATATCACTCTAGATGTTGAGTTATTTACTTGGGAGAAACTAGACTATGTTGATAAAGTAAAAACTGCCTTCGGATTGTAATATATATAGATTACCCAATTTGGGAAATAGATAGATTAAAATTCATTCATTAAAAAACCTCCGACTTATAATAAGTTGGAGGTTTTTTTTGTTTTAAATTTTCCTGGAATTAATCCATTCCACCTTTTCTTGTAGGAGATTTAGCTGTTGGCCACTCCTGTTGTTTGCCAGTTCGTTTACTATTTGGCAACACGCTCTTTTCATTAGAGGTTTTAGCTTCATCTTCACTTGCCATATAAGTTAATATTGCTGCAAGAATGGCATTTCCACGAACGTCATCAAAGACAATTTTATCATAGGTATCCCTGTTGGTATGCCACGTATAAGTTCCATAATCCCAACTTAAGGAACTTAAATTGAAAGCGGGAGCTCCTGCCGCCACAAACGACGCATTATCTGAACCACCACCACTTGGCGATCCCGGGAAGGCGGTTTCAATATGTTTTGAAATGTCATTTGGAACTGCTTCCAACCATCGAGTAAGATATTCGTATGAATGTAGAAATCCTGCGCCAGATAAATTAACCACACGACCCGTTCCATTATCCTGGTTAAACACTGCTTGGATATTAGCCACTATTTCAGGATGATCTTCAACATACGCTCTTGAACCATTGAGACCTTGTTCTTCACTTCCCCAATGCCCTGCAATGATGGTACGTTTTGGATTAGGATATAGTTTTTTCAATAAACGCATGGCTTCCATCATTACGATGGTACCTGTACCATTATCTGTAGCACCTGTTGCGCCATCCCAAGAATCTAAATGGGCAGATAGAATGATGTATTCCTCTGGTTTTTCTGTTCCTTTTATTTCAGCAATGGTGTTAAAGACAGGAGTTGTTCCTAAATCTTTGGATTCGGATACAATTTTTAGTTTAGGCTTATCACCATATTCTACCATACGATAGAGCATTGTGTAATCTTCCAGTTCGATGTCTACAGTAGGTATCTTGGTGGTAGATGCACCAAAGATTTTGTTGGAACCGATTTCCTTTGACCAATACGACGCAATGATTCCAGCTGCGCCGGCAGACTCGATCAATTTGATGCCTTCTTCGTTGAAACTTGTGCCTCTCCAATTGCTATACCCTGTTTTCTTTAAGTTTTCCTTAAACCGACTATCCATGGTGTCACGTAGCTTTTTCATAGCTTCGAAGGATTCGTCTGTGGCGTATTCTTTCCAGTTGTCATCTGGACGACCTGTGACTTGGTTGGGAGAGATCATTACGAATTTACCTTTGATTGTTTTTAACCATGCGGTAAAATCTTCTTCAGAATTGAAGGTTGGAAGGATCACTGCTTCTGCCGTAACGCCTTTTGGACCTGTGCCTGGGCTCCAAGCGAGTTGCATTCCGTCTAATGTTTGTACTCTAGGGGAAATCATATCGATGTGGGTGATGCCTCTTTCCCATGCTTTCCATTCGCCCCATGCTTCATTTTTTGCGGAGATGCCCCACTCTTTATATTTTGCGACAATCCAGTCGTTGGCTTCTTTTAGTTGTGGTGTACCTGTTAAACGTGGGCCAATGACGTCTAGTAAATGGTGTGCGAGAGGTTCTAATTGGGAATTTTCTGTTGCTTCTTTGACCATATTGTCAATGACGGTTTGATTGTCTTGAGCGTGTGTAATAGTTGCAATAAAAAGTATGGCAAATAATGCCGTTTTAAATTTATTCATGATGCTTTTTTAGGGATTATATTTATGGATTACAAAATACGGAATAAATGTGAAATGATGTTATTGTAGAAATGTTAAAAGGTGAGGTTTCAACATGTTTTAATGGCTGTTTTATATTTAAAAAAAAAAGCCTTCGTTACAGAAGACTTTTTTCGGTTGGGTTTAGAGGTTTGATTATTCTGAATTAAGAATTATCTTTTTGAAATCGCACCTTCTTCATTTGAATTCTGATTGTATTCATTCAAAATTAAAATACTTTCTTTTAAATTCTGATTTTATTCATTCGAAATAAAAATACATTCATTTGAATTCTGATTGTATTCATTTAAAATTAAATTACCTCCATTTGAACTTTTGTTGTTTTCATTTGAACTCACATTACTTTCATTTGAAATTATATTTTATTCATTTGAAATCCTATTATTACTTAATGTGACTTGGTTTTGTGAATTTTAATCTTCTTACTGCTTTTAGGATTGGGTCGTTGGGTGGCAAGATCGTTTCGAAATACGCTTTGCCCATATTACCTACATGTACCACGCTGTCATCTCCTTTATAAAGTTTTGTGTCTCGTTTGCCGCGTTCTACGGCGTTTACGCCAAAAGTGTCACCAACATTTTTTGTAGCGGTAAGCATGGTTGCTTTTAGGTTGATGTAGTAGCTGGGTTTGAACTCTGCTTCATTGGGATTGAAAACTGCGACGCTTTGAAGAAACGCAACGATTTCTCCAATTGTATTAGTGCGTTGTACATAGGACAATTGTGCATCTGAATACGGGTCTTTGTTTGGGTCGACGACTTTTGGTTTTACTTTTTTTTCACCTTTGTACTTTCGAATGAGGGTGTCTAAATTGTCTAATTCGCCAGTTGTAACACCCTCTGTAACCTTGAATGACTTGCGCAGACGCGTGAGGTTTTTAGGCACAGGCCCGAAAAGCGCTTCGCGAAAGTCCACAGCGAGCGAATAAGGCGGCAGGGAATCATTCACGTCTGTTTGTAGAGCCGAGGCATCTACAAAGAGTGTGTTAATTGCTGGTGATGCGAGTTTTGAACTTGTAGGATTCCAAAGGGGACCTACTTGAAGGGTGTATCCGTGGAGGGTTCCAAGATTTGCAATATTAATTGCGTTACCAATTTCTGAATTGGATGCCATATAACTGGGTTTTAGTTGGTTAATGACGTGAATTTATATAAAAAAATAATATGTTTTACAAAGTGTAAAAACTTTTTTTTTACAGTACAGAATTCGGTTAGGCTTTTGATAAAAAGCCTCGAAAATAACTATAGAATACTAGTGCAGTTACCTGACGTGAGCATGCCGATTCATGGGTTTGTCTTTGTGTAAGCGGCTCTTGACAAAGTGCTTGAAGTGCTTAAGGGGTGTGGGGGCACGCTGGTTTTTAGTTGGAATGGTGCGTTGCGGGTCATTGATTTCGGTGACGATATCTTCTAAAAAATCATGTGGCATCATGATATGTAGGTTTTAATTGCCGTGGCGATGATGGGGAGGATGCTATAGATCCTACGGTTTCAATGCCACAACTTCTAGATGTTTTAGGACACTTTTGGGGACTGTCTTAAAATGATTGCTATTAATGAGTTAATGATTTGGGCTAAACTATGGGACAAAGGTTTGCGTTTTTAAAAAGCTAGACAAGGAAATGAGGTATAAATGTTATTTTTTAACATATGAATGGGAAAAATGTTCGATAAACGACAATTATCAGAGCGTTATGAAATATGGAATGGATAAATGGGAGAAATAAAAAAAGCCTTCCGAATTGGAAGGCTTTTTGAATGCTTGTTTTTTAAGTATTTATGTTTCTAAAAATCTCTTAATGCATGAACAGTGCCCGTTATGGTATGTGATACGGCATCAGTACCAATAAAAGTCCCTGTAAAATTCATGTCTATATATTCTCCGACATTGCCAAGGAGCGAAATATTAACTGTTATGTCTACTTGTAAGCCATTGGATTCTGTGGCATACTCATCATCTATAAATGTTAGAAAGGTATCGGATGACGCATATGAGCCAATGGACAATGGCGAACTTTCGTCTACAACTGTAAGAAACAAATAATTATCTGATCCGGAATTGGAAGGTGCAACATAGCGACAGCTTAAATAATTTTGACCATCCATGACGCCCGTTATTTGTGAATAATATGTTATTGTTTCATTACCATCTATTTGATAGGTAATAAACTCTTCGATAACGTTACACGAAGCTATTGTACCCACATTCGTAATAGGTGATGTAAATGTATAATTGATGTTATCAGTTTCTTGCGTGTTTATATGATCAAAGGCCTTTAGCTTGAAGATGTTGTTGGGATTAACACATCTTGAAAATGTCATTTCAAAATTTCCATCATCTACGCTATCAAAGTAAAATATGTTATTTGATTCTAACATGACGTATCCATCAGTAATAGGATTTCCACTACATGTATTAAAATCACCGAATACCTTTTCAGATATAATACTTGGAGAATTAGGGATTGAGATTTCAATAAAAGAATCGACACTGAACGGGCCGATGGTTGTCGTATATAAAGCTACATCGCCACACAAAGAAGCATCGAATAGTTCTAGCACTAGAGTTTCATCTTCTGGAACCAAACCGGAAACCCATCCTGACGAATTGGTAACACCCCTGCTAGCGCCATAGATACTACTAATTATTTTAACTGTTATGTAACTTAAAGCATTCTGTTCGGCGTCTAAAACTTGCACTGATAAATTGACTGCCTTTGCAGGTATATCACAATTCCAAAAAGAGAAATGCGTGACAGTCCCAATATAAGCATTGCCTACAAGCGTTGCCTCGCCATCTTCTATCCAATACCCATAGGTTTCATCGAAATGCCACAAGGGGATGGTGCTTGGTGCCGTAGACATTAAAGATGCATCTAGAGGCATTTTGATTTCGGCGGAAGAACCATCAGCTAGGTTGAGGTTTTCTCCTCCACTACCTCTCAATTCTACAGCCAACATCCCGAAGGTTTGAAGCATGCGTTCCTCGTTTTGGTTATTGGCGGCGTAGAGCATGCCTGGCATTTGGTCTTTCATATCATCATCGGATGGGTCGAGGTGGTGCATGATGACGTTGACGCTACCTGAATAGGCTGTGCCATCTTCTTTTTTGTAATCGCCCTGCAACGCTACGGAAGCGCCATTGGAAAGTGCGATGGTTTCGGGAGTACCTGAATTGACAGTGCCCACAACGTTTTCTTGAAGGAGCATGATGGTGACTTTGTTTGTACCAGAGGAAGGGACTACGGACCGGGAGCCGTGGAGGTAGCCCACCTTTTCTGCCTTGACGTATCCGAAACGTTGATGGACAGTTGCATCATTGATGATGAAGATACCATTGGCGTCGGTCTGTGATGTTTTTGAACCGATGGTGATGGTGACGCCTTGGATTGGGTTTCGGTTTGCATCGATGACGTTACCGAGGAAATTGCGTTGGATTTCACTGCCGAAGTTTTCAGCAAATGCGGTTGGGTCTGGTTCTTGATTTGGATTGTCGCTTGAAGGGCCGTCGTCTTTGTTGCAGGACATTAAGAGAACTAGCAAACAGAGTGTGATGAGTTGGATGTTTTTCATAGTGAAGTGATTGTAGTTTTCATAAAGATGCGAAAAAGTATGAAAGGTTGCGTTAAATCTTACAGGAAATTTTTGTGGGCACAAAATAAGCCTTCCGAATGGGAAGGCTTTCAATTTATATATTTGATGCTAACTAGTTATCGTCACCGATTTCTTTTGCAGCGTCTTCAACTGCTCTACCAGCTTCTTTAGTTTCTTGCGCAGCATTGTCAATAGCTTTTCCTGCTTTTTCAAGTGCACCTTCGGTTTCGTTGGCTGCTTCGTTCATTGCATCGCCAACGTCGTCGGCCGTATCATCCATAGAATCGTTTACATCGTCCATAGAATCGTTAACGTCATCCATTGCATCTTCCATATCGTCAGCCTTCTTGTCTGTGTCTCTGCATGATGTGAAGGACAAACTCATTGCCACAAGTAACATCATAGATAAAAGTACTTTTTTCATTGTAATTAGTTTTAGTGTTAATTAATGATGCTAATATAGATTGTGAAATTGCAACTGTGTATCACAATCCATATTAGGTTTGACTTATATACGCAGATAATGAAGGATTTGGATGACTGCGCCTTTGTTAGAATTGATGAATTGTTTGTTCTTGTTGCCCAGTTTGATACGTTTTGAATCAGATTCAATTAAATCATTGAGGTTTTTTTCCAAGTGTTCGTAGGTTGAAACGGAGATGACACCTGCATTGTCTATCATACGTTGTGCTTCAGGGAATTTGTTATGATTTTTACCGATGAGGATAGGCACACCGAATACGGCTGGCTCTAGAATATTGTGTAAGCCCGTCGTTCCCATGGCGCCACCAACATAGGCGATGTCTGCATAGCTGTAGATTTTGGTCAAAAGCCCAATGGTGTCGATGATGAAGACGGAATGATCTTTCAGATTTTTGTTTTCTTTTTGGGAAAATAAAACGGTGTTTGGTTTTAATTTTTCGACTAAATCGGTGATTTGATTTGATTTGATGTTGTGCGGCGCGATGATGAATTTGACATCTTTTGTTGTCATTTTATTGATGAAGGGAATGAGAAGTTCTTCATCTTCTGGCCACGAACTACCGATGACGATGCATAACTTATCTTGTTTGAACTCTTCTATGAATGGGAGATTGTTGTTTTGATTTAATTGATCGGAAACTCTGTCGAACCGAGTATCTCCCGCAATGGTCACGTTGTTAAAATCGATGGATGTGAGGAGCTCCAAAGACTTGCTGTCTTGAACAAATATATGGTCGAAGGCAGACAATGCTTCGCGCATCATGGAGCCAAAAGCTTTGAAATAGGTTTGCTTGCTTCGGAAGAGTGCTGAGATTAAAATGGCTTTCCGCTTTCGTTTCTTAAGTTCCAGTAAGTAGTTGGGCCAAATATCATATTTTACAAATACGGTCAGTTCGGGATTTACAATGTTTAAAAAATGGATTGCGTTTGCTTTTGTATCCATTGGGAGATAGACAACGACATCTGCGACTTCGGTGTTTTTTCTGATTTCGTAACCTGATGGCGAGAAGAACGTCAATATGATTTTGTGGTTTGGGTGTGATTTTCTCAATTCCTTAAAGACTGGTAAGCCTTGTTCATATTCACCTAAAGAAGCGCAGTGGAACCAGATGGTTTTATCTATGGAACTTATAGAATTTTGTAATAGTTTGAATGATTTTGCACGACCTTCGACACCTAATTTCAGTTTATGGTTGAATAAGGCGATGATTTTCAGGAGAAAATTGGCGATGTAAATACCGATGTTATATAAAAAGCGCAACTGGGTTTTGTTTTTTGCTAAAATACATCACTTTACCATAAATCGATTGGTTGTAGGCTTACAATTTCGTAAATTCGCTACCGCTTGATGACTATTAGTGACATCATTCTTAATGCATAATTTCTTTCGATGAATAAAATTCAAATGGTTGATCTCAAAGGTCAATATTCAAAAATAAAAACGGTGGTTGATGCCTCAATTGCCGAAGTTTTAGATAGCACAGCATATATCAACGGACCGAAGGTTCATGAATTTCAAAAGAATCTTGAAACTTATTTAGGGGTCAAACACGTTATACCTTGCGCCAACGGAACGGATGCGCTTCAAATAGCCATGATGGGACTTGACCTGAAGCCAGGAGATGAAGTCATTACTGCGGATTTTACATTTGCGGCAACCGTTGAAGTGATTGCTTTATTGCAATTGACTCCGGTTTTAGTTGATGTAGACCCAAAGAGTTTTAATATTGATATTGACGCCATTAAAAAGGCGATCACACCCAAAACCAAAGCGATTGTTCCTGTGCATCTATTTGGTCAATGCGCCAATATGGAGGCGATTATGGCCATTGCAGAAGAGCATAATCTTTATGTCATCGAAGACAATGCACAAGCCATTGGAGCCACTTACACGTATAGCAATGGTAAAAAAGCAAAAGCTGGAACCATTGGACATGTGGCGTCCACTTCTTTTTTCCCTTCAAAAAATTTAGGTTGTTATGGAGATGGAGGTGCTATCTTTACAAATAATGATGAGTTGGCACATATCATCAGAGGAATTGTAAACCATGGCATGTATGAACGTTACCATCATGATGTGGTTGGGGTTAATTCGCGTTTAGACTCTGTTCAGGCTGCTGTTTTGGATACCAAATTGCCGCATTTGAACTCTTATAATCAAGCTCGAATAAAGGCTGCAAATGCATATGACGACGCCTTTGCGAGTCACGAAAATATTATCACACCTCATCGGGAAGGTTCAGAAGACAATCATGTATTTCATCAATATACTTTAAAGATAAAGGATACGAATCGTGATGCTTTGGTTAAACATTTGGGCGAAAACGGAATTCCTTGTGGTGTTTATTACCCCATCCCCTTGCATCTTCAAAAAGCGTATAAAGATTCACGCTATAAGGAAGAAGATTTTACGGTTACCAATCAATTGGTAAAAGAAGTAATCTCTTTACCGATGCATACCGAATTGAATGATGAACAAATTGATTTCATCACTTCAACAGTCATTAATTTTGTAAACTCCAATTCATAAATGAAGGTTTTAGTTACAGGAGGATTAGGATTTATAGGTTCTCATACGGTTGTGGAATTGCTGCAGAAAGGATTTGAAGTCGTCATTATTGATGATTTGTCAAATTCTTCAATTGAGGTGTTAGCAGGAATAACCGCTATTACAGGAAAGTCACCTTTCTTCGAACAATTGGATTTGAAGGACAAATCAAAAGTTGAAACTTTCTTTGAAAGTCATATGGACATCATGGGTGTCATCCATTTCGCCGCAAGCAAGGCTGTCGGTGAAAGTGTGGAAAAACCTTTGCTGTATTATGAAAACAATCTTAACACTTTGATTTATATGCTGAAATCGGTGTTGCAATTAGAGACTTCCAACTTTATTTTCAGTTCTTCCTGTACCGTTTATGGACAAGCAGACCAGATGCCAATAACTGAAAATGCACCTACAAAACCTGCGGAATCTCCCTATGGAAACACCAAACAAATTGGTGAAGAAATTATAAAAGACACTTGTAGAGTTAATTCGAAATTGAATTGTATTGCTTTGCGTTATTTTAATCCAATTGGCGCACATCCAAGCGCGAAAATCGGAGAGTTACCAATAGGCGTTCCTCAAAATTTAGTGCCATTCATTACACAAACTGCCGCAGGACTTCGCAAAGAATTATCCGTTTTTGGCAACGATTACCCAACAGCAGATGGCACGTGCATTAGAGATTATATTCACGTCGTCGATTTGGCCAAGGCACACGTCATTGCTTTAGAACGTTTGATTAACGGTAAAAATGATTACAATTATGAAACCTATAACGTAGGAACTGGAACTGGAAGTTCTGTTTTGCAGGTGATAAATTCATTTGAGATTGTTTCCGGCACATCACTGCCCTACAAATTTGCTCCAAAACGTGAGGGAGACGTCATACAAGCTTATGCAGACACCAAAAAAGCCAATAATGTATTAGGCTGGAAAGCGGAATCCACTTTGGATGATGCGATGCATTCTGCGTGGAAGTGGGAACAAAAGATTCGAAATATCTAAAACCAATATAATGAAAAAATTAATCCAACTGTTTATCCTTTTATTGTCCATCACAGTAATTGGACAAAGCACCTATTTGCATTGCGGAAAACTGATTGACACGAAAGAAGGTAAAGTCTTAACCAACAAAACTATTATTGTCTTAGGAAAGAAAATTGTGTCCGTCGAAAACGGGTTTGTTGAACCAAAAACTGCTGAAGACATTATCATTGATTTAAAAAACATAACCGTAATGCCTGGATTAACTGATATGCACGTCCACATGGAAATGGAAACGAGTCCAAATGCCTATTCTGAAGGGTTTAGTTTAAATGATGCTGATTTTGCCTTTAGATCACTTCATTATGCAGACGTAACACTGAAAGCTGGTTTTACAACGGTTCGGGATTTAGGAGGAAGTGGTATTAATGTATCACTGCGAAATGCCATTAATCAAGGATTGGTCGATGGCCCACGACTATTTACTTCAGAAAAATCATTAGCGACCACAGGAGGCCATGCGGACCCAACTAATGGTGTCAATAGAGAATTAATGGGCGATCCAGGACCTAAAGACGGCGTTGTCAATAGTGTTGAAGATGCTGCAAAAGCTGTTAGACAACGTTATAAAAATGGAGCTGACCTAATCAAAATTACTGCTACAGGTGGCGTATTAAGCGTTGCCAAAAATGGACAAAATCCACAATTTACAGTTGAAGAAATTAAAGCAATTTGTGACACTGCAAAAGATTATGGCTTCCATGTTGCAGCTCATGCACATGGCGATGAAGGGATGCAACGTGCGATTTTGGGTGGTGTTAAAACGATCGAACATGGCACTTTGATGAGCGAAGAAACGATGGAATTGATGAAAAAACATGATGTTTATTTAGTGCCAACCATTACAGCGGGCCGAACGGTTGCGGACAATGCTAAAATTGAGGGATATTATCCTGCTGTGGTCGTTCCAAAAGCACTCGAAATTGGACCAAAAATTCAGAACACTTTTGGTAAGGCTTACAAAAAAGGTGTCGGGATATTATTTGGCACTGACGCTGGCGTTTTTTATCATGGTGAAAACGGACGCGAATTTGCCTATATGGTTGAAGCAGGAATGCCTGCTATGGAAGCGATACAAAGCGCCACGATTACACCAGCAATGATCTTAAATATGACCAAGGAATCCGGACAAATTGCTGAAGGATTTTATGCTGACATTATAGCTACCAACGAGGATCCAACGGAACAAATCAAAACGATGGAAGACGTCGTTTTTGTGATGAAAGAAGGAAAAGTAGTCAAGGAATAAGTGGGGTCAATTTTAGTCATGAAAATGGCTGTCACTTTTTGTTAGTTTTATTTTATTCAACACTCCTTTCGCTCGAAACACAACGGATTAATTGGACGAGAGACTTTATAATCAGAGATTTTAATTGATTCTAAATAGAATTTCAGGCAAGACAAGGAGAATTATTCAGTTTTAGATTTTAAAAAAGTATTTGGTTGTTCCATCGGAGGTCCGATTATCCTAAACACAGTTTTGCTCAAATCCTTTTTTTGATAAGTGAAACATCAGTAATACCGAAGAAAAATTAAATCTACTAACAACGACCTTTATTTCAACCTATTTAGATCGTGTAATTTTACTGGATATTAGAAAATATCATTGAGTCTGGCGAAAGTGGGCATTATAATCCTGTGATATATTGTTGCCTAGGTTGAGAATATGCCAAAATTCATACACTATAATTATCAATATTTTAATAATTGATTGATTAACATCGTTTTAGCGACATATTTTTGTTTGTATCAAGTTTGAATTGTTTCTTTGCATAGAATGAAACTTGATAAAATGAAATTGATCAGTATTAAAAGAGAAACCAAATCGGAAGAACGCTTCACCCCAAAAATGGGTGTTTTTCAAACCAAAGTTACTTACATCAAAAAGCAATTTTTGAATTTTCCAGTTAAAACGCTTCACAAATATCGTGAAACTTATTACGGAGAAATTAAGGATTGTGAAGATTGTAATCTTGCTAGATAGATTCAAATATACATCCATAGCTTCGGGATCAATCTCCAGTTTATTTATTTTTATTGATAGACCGCACAGATTTTCAACTTCAAATGTTGAGGACTCGAGGGTCTTTTCACATTAGTCTATATCTGGACCCAGAGTGCGATTTGGAGTTTTTATTTCTTTATTTTTTGAAGTAAAACTTGCTATAAGTAGCATGATCATTCCCGCCGAAACTGACATATCAGCCACGTTGAAAATTCCCGTTTTAAGCCAACCACCAAAATCAATATGGAAAAAATCGGTGACCGATCCGTAGACTACCCTGTCATAAACATTGGCGATTCCTCCACCAATAATGCAGCAAAAAGCTATTAAACTCATTCTATCCAACTCTTTGTTTTTGACGATATAATAAATAACATAACCCAAAACTAAAATGGGTAAAATCAGTAAAAATAGTAACCTTGAGGTATCGCTCAAGTCACTTCCCATACCTAAAAAAGCGCCTTTATTCTCAACATTGGTCAGAATAAAAGTGTCTCCAACAATTTGAATAATTTCGCTTTTAGCGACTTCCACTCTTACGATTGCTTTTGAAATTTGATCAATAGCAATATTGGCAACAATCAGTATTATGATGCTAAGGTTTCTCGATAGTTTCATGTAATTAAGCGTTTGTTTCAAAGGTTGCCGCAGCAGTTTGTGCTTCCCTATCAATTTTTTTGACCAAGCCTTGTAAAACGTTTCCTGGACCGACTTCGGTAAAGAACGTTGCACCATCCGCTATCATTTGTTGAACAGATTGTGTCCATTTTACTGGAGCGGTCAATTGAGACATGAGGTTTTTCTTAATAGCAATTTCTTCAAGCACACCTAAAGCATTTACGTTTTGATAAATGGGACACATTGGTTTATCGAATGTTATATTCTCAATAGCATCAGCCAGTTCTCCACGCGCCGGTTCCATCAAAGGCGAGTGAAATGCACCACCTACTGGAAGTAGCAAGGCTCGTTTTGCACCTTCAACTTTCATAGCTTCACATGCGCTCTCAACGGCTGAAAATTCACCAGATATAACCAATTGTCCAGGGCAGTTATAATTCGCCGCCACTACCAATCCTTCCGTACGACGACAAACTTCTTCTACTACAGCATCATCCAATCCTAAAACGGCAGCCATAGTACTCGGTTGTATCTCGCAGGCTTTTTGCATGGCAAGAGCACGTTTGAAAACCAAATTCAATCCATCTTCAAATGTTAAAGTACCGTTTGCGACCAAAGCAGAAAATTCTCCTAAAGAATGTCCTGCAACCATATCCGGTTTAAATCTATCTCCTAAAGTTTTCGCTAAAATTACAGAATGTAAAAAGACGGCAGGTTGTGTCACTTTAGTCTGTTTTAAGTCTTCAGCCGAACCCTCGAACATAATGTCCGTAATATTAAAACCTAAAATATTGTTGGCTTTTTCAAATAATTCTTGTGCTAAAGGTGATTTTTCATATAAATCGAGTCCCATTCCTGCGAATTGGGCACCTTGGCCGGGAAAAATATATGCGTTCATTAGTATTTAATTTTGATGATGCAAAAGTAACGATAATATTAAAACTTATAAGCCAATTATTGCCGCTTCCGCACAACGCTCGCCATCCATTGCAGCAGACACGATTCCTCCGGCATAACCGCCGCCTTCGCCACACGGAAATAAGCCTTCAACTTCAGGATGTTCCAATTGTTCGTTTCTTGGAATGCTTACAGGTGAAGAGGTTCTTGATTCGACTCCAACAATATTGGCTTCTTCAGTATAATAACCATGCATTTTTTGCCCGAAGGCTTTGAAACCGGTGCGTAAGCGTCCTCCGATCAATTTTGGCAAGAGTGAATGTAATGGAGCAGATTTTAAACCAGGTTGATAACTTGTTTGATTCAAATCCGAAGATAATTTGCCATCCACAAAATCCGTCAAACGTTGCGCAGGTGCTACTTGACTTCTTCCACCAGAAGTAAATGCCAATCGCTCCAAATCTTTCTGATATTCCAAAGCCCTCAAAACTCCAAATTGTTCGTATTTTGATAAATCTTTATCCGCATTGATTTCAACCACAATGCCCGAATTTGCAAATTGATTGTTGCGTTTAGAAGGTGACATTCCATTCACAACGACTTCTCCATTAGCTGTTGCCGCTGGAACAATAAAGCCTCCAGGACACATGCAAAAGGAATACACACCACGCTCATTGACTTGCTCTACGAGACTATAAGCGGCAGCTGGCAATAATTCGTCACGCTGTCCGTCACAACTATATTGTATGGAATCGATGATATGCTGAGGATGTTCTACACGAACTCCCATAGCGAAAGATTTTGCTTCTAATGCAATATTCTTTTTATGAAGTAAATAAAAGATGTCACGGGCGGAATGTCCTGTGGCGAGAATTACTCGATTGGCTTCCAATTCGTCACCATTTTGAAGTTGGATCCCTTTGATTTTATTATTTTGGATGACAAAATCCGTTACTCTGGTTTCAAAATGTATTTCGCCACCATATTTGAGAATGGTTTCTCGAATGTTTTGAACGACTTTTGGCAATTTGTTCGTTCCTATATGTGGATGTGCATCAACCAAAATCTGTTCTGTGGCGCCATGAAAGACTAGATTTTCAAAAATTCGTCTTACGTCACCTCGCTTCAAGCTTCGTGTGTATAATTTTCCATCAGAGTAGGTTCCTGCGCCACCTTCGCCAAAGCAATAATTGGAATCTTCGTTGACAAAATGGTCCTGGTTGATGGCTTTTAAATCACGCCGTCTATCCTGAACATTTTTGCCGCGTTCTAACACAATTGGCTTAAAACCCAATTCGATACAACGCAAGGCTGCCCACATGCCAGCTGGACCAAAACCTATGATGTGAATTGGTTTTGCTTTGGACACATCTTTATAATCAAAGTGATAGTCTGAATTATCCGGGACAGGCTCGTTGATGTAAACCGTCACCTTATAATTGAAAATAATCAGTTTTTTCCTTGCGTCTATTGATTTCCGAAGAACTTTCACTCCCGAAATATCACTTTCAGAAACACCTAATATTTCAGCAGATTTTAGAACTAAAATATCTGGGTGCTTTTCCTCACGGATGGAGACTCGGAGTTGGAGGTCTTTTATCATTTTCTAATGTAAGAGATAAAAGAAAAAGAAAAGTCATGCTGCTCATCCATTGGATGAAACGTATTATCTATCTCCTTCCAAACAGACAAATTTATCTTAGGGAAAAATGTATCGGCATCGAACGTTTCGTGAACCCGTGTCAATTCAATTTTGCTGGCGTATGGCATGGCTTGCTTGTAGATTTCACCACCGCCTATTACAAAAGGTTGCTGATCACCTTTTGCAGCATCCATAGCGTCCTCAAGATTATGAACCACAATAACCCCCTCCGGAACTTGATAATTTTGTTGTCTACTAATGACAATATGTTTTCTGTTGGGCAAAGGTTTTGAAAAACTCTCAAACGTTTTTCTTCCCATGATGATTGCATGTCCTGAAGTCAATGTTTTAAAACGTTTAAGGTCATCGCTTAAATGCCAAATCAAGTTATTGTCTTTCCCGATGGCATCGTTTTCGCCAGCAGCAACAATAAGGGTCAATCCGTTAACTATGGAAGTTTTTTTTTCCGCTACAGCCATTGGCTGTTCTTGAATGGGCTGATTTACGATTGTTTTTTCAAGGTAAGCAATACGTTCTTTTTGTTTTGATACTAGTTTTTCGATTTGTTCGTCTTCCCATTTCTTTCCCATAAATTTATGAGTTACAAATACATTGAACAGATGATAGACAAATAGAAATGACCATGCCAAAATCGCAAAGACGAACCAATGGATTCCAAATGGCATAAAAGATTCACCAACCCCTAAAACAGTATTGAGAACAATCAAAAAGACGGCACCTATCAAGAAGACGACGAAATGAATATACAAACGTCGTTTTTGCTTGATTCGTTGTTGCGCATTTTTTATGAGCTCCATTTGCTCCTTATCGATCTGTGGAACTGCTTTCTTTTTTCCAAACATGTTGATTACGTATTTTGAACTGTAAAGTTAGCTATTTTAGACGACTTCTTGCCATTGATAAAAATACTAACAGATTTTTGATCCTCACTTATAAGACAATAGAACCCATTGACAATCAGTATTAAAAATTTGTTTTTAAAGTTAACAATCTGATAAATAATTAATTGCTTTATTCAAGAGTTTTATAATTAAGAAGTCAAATATTATCAAATTGATAATTCTTTGAATTAAAGACGATTAATACTATAAAAAATAAGATTGTTTTCTAAATTTGCACAATATTTAACAACACGAACTCGCAGTTGCGAGCATATTAAAAATAAAAGGATTATGGCTATTACAAAACAATATTTAAAGAGTAAACCCGTATGTAAAGTAACTTTTACTGTACCGGCAGAAGAGGCTAAAACAGTCCAAGTCGTTGGAACTTTTAACGAATGGAACGAGAAAAAACCTTTAGAGCTCAAAAAATTCAAAAACGGTAACTTCAGAGGGACTGTGGATTTAGACAAAGACAATTCTTATGAATTCAGATATATAGTTGACGGAACTTACGTCAACGAAGACCAGGCAGACTCTTACAAAATGAACGAATTTGGTGCAGAGAACTGTATCTTAAACGTGTAATAAGATTTTATATTCTAATGCAAAAAGAGTTTTCAAATTAGAAAATTCTTTTTGCATTATACAATTACTCTTTTCTTTTTCTCTTACTACCTTTTGAATTATTAACGTTGAAAGCAATAGGTAAGGCATAAGGTACAATAACAGGTTTCCCTCGTTGATAGCCTGGTTTTGTAAATTTCGGGATCGAACTAATTGCTTGGTAAGCTTCCTTCTCCAGATTGGGATGTGGTCCTCTCACTTTTATTTCTGTCACATCACCATCTTTATTGACTTTGAACATTGCTATGATTCGAACCTTACCTTCGTCCAATCCTAAACCTCTTGCAACATTAATATTAAAGTTTTCTAGAATATGCTTTGAAATACTTTCAGACATGCATTTTTTTAATTCAATATTAATCAAAGATTCGTCACATCCTTTATAGACAGGCACTTTTTCTATTACTGCAAAAGGAACCTCATCAGAATCTCCATCAATTTCCTCTATTTGAACCTCCGGAATATTTTGCCCAATTGCAGGAATAGAGCATACTAATAAAAGTGCGAAAAAAATCTTGTAAATCATATATAGAAATATTAATAAGCCATTGAATCCTCAATAGGCAGGTGCGAACTATAATTCACTAAAATAAGAATTTTAATCAAAATAAAAGGTCATAAAAAACTGAAACGGAACATCCACAGATTTGCCATTAATTGTACCTGGAGCCTTCATTTTTGGTAATTGTTTAAGTGTACGAATAGCCAACACAGCCATTTCCCGTTTATGTGCCTTAACTTCTATATCTTTTATGCTACCTTTTTTGTCAATTACAAAAGCTACTTGAATTTGAGTGGAACGTTCTGTGGGAAATAATTTTTCTGCTTCGTCAAGGTTTGTATTTACAATAATAAAATCCCTAATTCGGTCGCTGGTACATTTTTCCATAACCTCGTATTTGGAGTTTTTGTTACAACTTCTATAAACAGGAAAAGTTCTATTCTTATTTGACTCATTATCCATTTTTTCATTGAAAGTTATAGGTAATGTGTACTGTACAATAACTGGTTTTTCATGGTGAACCCCAGGTTTTTGAATTCCAGGAATTGCTTTCACTATACGTTTTGCTTCCTCAACAAGTTTTGGATATTTGCCTCGAGCTTCAACATCTATAATATTACCTTCTGTATCAATTTTAAACAAAACGTTAATTCTAATATTCGCTTCAGAAATATTGTTTTTTGACGCAAAATTAATATCCAAATTTTCATTGACAAATTCGAAAAGTTTAATCCTCATGCATTGACGCTTTTCGTCGTTAGTCATCGACTCATGGCAGCCTTGGTAAAGAGGCACACTTTCGACAGCTTCAAACGGCACTTCATCAATATAGGTGGATTCTTCGGTCTGGCAATAAATAGTTAGATTCCAAAAAAAGAATAAAGAAAATAATAAATGTTTCATCGATCAAATCTAAATGGCCACCACACCTTTAATATGTGGATGTGGATTATAATCCTCTAAAGTAAAGTCTTCAAATTTAAAATCAAAAATATTTGTGACGTTAGAATTAAGGATCATTTTTGGAAGTGGTTTAGGGTCACGGGACAATTGTAATTCCAATTGCTCAAAGTGATTGTTGTAAATATGAGCATCCCCAAAAGTGTGAATAAAATCGCCAGCCGCGTAGCCACACACTTGAGCCATCATCATTGTAAAAAGCGCATATGAGGCGATGTTGAAAGGTACTCCGAGAAATATATCCGCACTACGCTGGTACAATTGGCATGACAATTTACCTTCTGCTACATAAAATTGAAAGAACGCATGACAAGGCGGCAAAGCTGCTTTTCCATTCGCCACATTTTCTGAAAACGATTTGGACGTATCTGGCAAAACGGAAGGATTCCAAGCGGATACTAACATTCTACGGCTGTTCGGATTCGTTTTCAAAGTTTCAACAATTTCTTTAATTTGGTCAATCTCGTCATCGTTCCAATTGCGCCACTGATGACCGTAAACCGGTCCTAAATCACCATTTTCGTCAGCCCATTCGTTCCAAATACGTACACCGTTTTCGGTTAAATAATTCGTATTCGTATCCCCTTTTAAAAACCAAAGCAATTCATAAATAATGGATTTCAAATGAAGCTTTTTGGTCGTCACCATCGGAAATCCTTCACTCAAATCAAAACGCATTTGATAGCCAAAAACGCTTTTTGTTCCTGTTCCTGTTCGGTCGCCTTTTTGGGTTCCGTTTTCTAATACGTGGTTAACGAGGTCGTGGTATTGTTTCATAGGCTTATCTCTGCGAAAGTAGGAATCTCATGTCAAGTTCTAAATTCAATCGAATCAAAATTAAAAAAAAGTCCAAATTGAATTAGAAAAGAGTCGATTATATATGAAAAGTTATTAACTATCAGTCATGAGATTCCTGTGAAAACAGGAATTGTTAACCGATTATCATTCCAGCAATCGTAGCTGAAATCAAAGAGGCTAAAGTTCCACCGATTAAGGCTTTCATACCAAATTTGGAGAGTTGTGTACGTTGGCCTGGAGCTAAAGAACCAATGCCACCAATCTGAATTCCAATTGACGCAAAATTTGCAAAACCACACAACATATAGGTTGCCATAATAATTGACTTCTCAAATTTTAAATGTGTCGCGTTCGCTACATTCTTTAATTCAGCTAATTGTATATAACCAATAAACTCACTTGCAGCCAATTTAATTCCCAATAATTGACCCATTAACGCCATATCTTCTTTGGCAACTCCAATAAGCCACATTAAAGGTGCGAAAACATAGCCAAGGATGAATTCTAAAGACAACGAATCATACGGCGTATTATTTGCAATCACAGAATTGAGGGAAGTAAATTGCCAATCGATATTTAGAGCCGCTATTCTAACACCATCAAAGCTTGCAATGCCACCGATAATCCCATTAAACATGGCTATAAAAGCAACAAACACTAAAAGCATAGCACCTACATTGACAGCAAGTCGCAATCCTTCAGTTGTTCCGTTGGCAATTGCTTCCAAAATATTTGAACCTATTTTTTCTTGCGATACATGAACATCTGTATCTATCTCTTCTGTTTGTGGAAAAAGAATTTTAGAAATTACGATTGCACCAGGAGCAGCCATTACGGAAGCCGCTAATAAATGCTTCGCATAAAATAATTGCAACGCTTCGTCTTCTCCTCCTAAAAATCCAATGTATGCAGCAAGTACAGCTCCAGCCACGGTGGCCATACCTCCGATCATAACAAGCAAGATTTCAGACTTGTTCATTTTTTCCAAATACGCTTTAATAAGCAATGGCGCCTCCGTTTGACCTAAAAAAATATTTCCGGCGACACTTAAACTTTCAGCACCAGAAATACCTAATACTTTACTCAATAACATACCCATCCATTTTACCACTTTTTGGATGAGGCCCAAATAAAATAACACCGAAGTTAACGCAGAAAAGAAGATGATTGTAGGAAGCACTTGAAATGCAAAAATAAATCCAAAAGAATCTACATCGAGCATACCACCAAATAAAAATTCACTACCTGCTTGAGTGAATCCCAGTATGGAAATAAATCCCTTACCAACCCACTCAAAAGCAGATTTCACAAACCCGACTTTTAAGACACCAATGGCAATCACCAATTGAAAACCCAAACCTAATCCAACTGTTTTCCAGTTGATGGCTTTACGATTGCTACTAAATAAAAACGCAACGAGTATTAAGGAAATCATTCCTAGAATGCCTCTCCAAAGACTTTCCATTGAAAACCCCTGACTTTGAATGATTCCTTCTGTAGTATTACCTTCAGCTGAAGTTAATATATCTTGAGGGGTTCTGAAAATAAATGACATCTCCTTATCGCCAAAAACCAAAGTGGAATCTGTCAATTGACTTATTTTATAACGTGTTACTTTTTCCGTTGGAGTATCGTAGTAAAAAACCAATAAATTATTCTGAACCAAATAATTACCTTGAGCATCGACGCTATCTTTGGATTTTAATGAGAAAGCGAATTCTCCGTTTTTAAGTTGAAGAGAATCGGTTTTGGATTCAATATTGTAAAGATTTACACCTTCATGATTCTTAACAGCTTCTACTTGCCATGTTTTTTCCACAGATTGGGATAGGGCAGATGTGGTTATTCCAAAAAAAATAGCCGTAAAAGCTAAAACGAAATACTTCATGTTGGTAAGGAGTTAGTTAGCGTTTGGAAATTTCATCACGTATTTTTGCGGCAGCCTCATAATCTTCATTTGCAACGGCTTCTTCTAAAAGCACATTCAACTCATCAATGCTTTTGCCTTTATAGGTTTCTTGAAAAGAGGTTTCCAATTCTTCCGCCACTAAATCGTCGACGAGTATGCTATCTTCCTGTTCATCACCTTTCTTTGGATTCACTTTCAAATAGATTCCAGCCTTATCCAAAATATTTTTATAAGTAAAAATAGGTGCATGAAAACGCAGGGCCAAAGCAATTGCATCACTAGTTCGCGCATCAATAATCTCTTCAATTTTATCGCGTTCGCAAATTAAACTAGAATAAAAAACACCATCAACCAATTTATGGATGATGACTTGTTTGACAACAACATCAAATCGGTCTGCAAAATTTTTGAATAAATCATGAGTTAATGGTCTTGGAGGTCTAATTTCCTTTTCGAGAGCGATGGCTATGGATTGGGCTTCAAAAGCGCCAATGACAATAGGTAGTTTTCGATCGCCTTCCACCTCGTTCAATATCAACGCATAGGCACCATTTTGCGTCTGACTGTAAGAAATTCCTTTTATGTTTAATCGAACTAAACTCATATATAATAAAACACAAATAACTGTTTAAATTAGGACTTTACCAACTAACATTGATAGGAAATGAAGTTTTTAGTCCTAGATTAATTTAACTATAAAATTTAGCCACGAATACACGAATAGTTTATAAGTGTTTTCGTGGCTACTATATCAAACAGTCTGTATTGACTTTGACAAGTTAATAAAATTATGCGTTTTGAGCCTTAAATTCCTTCAATTTTTCTGTCAATTTTGGCACAATATCGAAAGCATCTCCTACAACGCCGTAATCTGCTGCCTTAAAAAATGGCGCTTCGGGATCTGTGTTGATCACAACTTTTATTTTAGAGGCATTGATACCAGCCAAATGCTGTATCGCTCCGGAAATACCTATAGCAATGTATAAATTGGCTGCAACTGGTTTTCCAGTTTGCCCAACGTGCTCGCTGTGAGGTCTCCAGCCCAAGTCAGATACTGGTTTGGAACAGGCTGTTGCTGCTCCCAGCACGTCTGCTAACTCCTCTATCATTCCCCAATTTTCAGGGCCTTTCATTCCTCTTCCTGCGGAAACTACGATCTCTGCATCTGCAATACTAACTTTATTGGAGGCTTTGTCAACAGAATCCACATGCACACCATTTTCTGGAATGTTAGGAGAAAAATCTTCAGCAGATGCGCTTCCAGAAGTTTCTTTTAATCCGAATGAGTTGTTCGAAACACCTACAACTTTCACATCTGTTTCAATCGTTGTGAAGTTGAACGCTTTATTTGTAAAAGCGGTACGTTTCACAGTAAACGGAGAAGAACTTGTTGGCGCTTCCACCACATTTGACGCGTAACCTGCATCCAAATTCACTGCTAAAATAGGCGCTAAATATTTGCTATCTGCACTTTGACAGACGACAACCACTTTCGTTCCTTCTTTTTCGGCAGCTTGTTTGATGACATTTGCGTATGTTTTCGCATTGAATGTATCCAATTTCGCATCGTTTACTTTCAAAACTTTATCGACACCATAATTTCCTAATTCAGAAACATCATCAACATTGATTGAAATCGCTGTAACCGTAGTGCCCATTTGGTCGGCAACGGCTTTGGCATAAGATGCAACTTCAAAGGCTACTTTTTTAAATTTTCCTTTTTCTGATTCTGTATATACTAAAACTGACATAATCTTTTATATTTTTCATTCCCATCAAAGCAGGAATCGTATGATTTATTTTTCAAATTTTTAACCTCGTCGATTAAATTACTTTGGCCTCATTGTGAAGCAAACTCACCAATTCATCCAAATTATCTGAAGATACTAGTTTGACGGCGCCTTTGGGAGCTGGTTTTTCAAACTTCACAGTAGATGTTTCTGTTGTCGCATCTACAGCTTCCATAACTTTCAAAGGTTTTTGGCGCGCCATCATAATGCCTCGCATGTTTGGAATACGGAGATCACTTTCTTCGACCAATCCTTTTTGACCACCTATTACTAATGGTAATGTTGTCGATACAGTTTCTTTTCCCCCATCGATTTCGCGAACAGCTTTTGCATTTGTTCCTTCAACTTCTAGACTAATACAGTTGGTTACAAAGTTGGCTCCAATTAATTCAGCCAACATTCCAGGTACCATGGCACCATTATAATCGATGGACTCACGACCAGCAATTACCAAATCATATCCACCATCTTTTACGACATTTGCCAATTGTTTTGCCACGGCATAACCGTCTGTGGCTGGTGTATTTACACGAATTGCTCCATCTGCTCCTATCGCCAAGGCTTTGCGCAGCGTAGATTCCGTTTCGGGACCACCAACATTTACAACATCAACTGTTGCTCCTTGCTTTTCTTTGAACCACATCGCACGCGTCAATCCAAATTCATCATTTGGATTGATTACAAATTGAACTCCATTGGTATCGAATTTGGTATCACCATCCGTAAAATTGATTTTTGAAGTCGTATCAGGAACGTGACTAATACATACTAATATTTTCATTTTTAATAATTTATATGTTATTATTTTCGTTTTATTAGTCGGAATAAATTGAAGATCAGTCCACAAACTGCTTACTGAAACGTGCCAACTAATTTGAGGTTACGAAGTTAATTATTTTAGATGACATATTTACTATGCGTGCATAATAAATATAAAATAATTCTTATCTCATTAGTTTTTGTTTTATTCTTACTTTTGCTATTCCTTTAAAATTATTATAATGAAGACAATTCAATTTAGAGAAGCCATCTGCGAAGCCATGAGCGAAGAGATGCGTCGCGATGAAAGCGTTTATTTAATGGGTGAAGAAGTAGCCGAATATAACGGAGCATACAAAGCTTCCAAAGGCATGCTTGACGAATTCGGACCAAAACGTGTTATTGATACTCCTATTGCCGAATTAGGTTTTGCGGGTGTTGCTATTGGTTCTACCATGACAGGTAATAGGCCGATCGTTGAATATATGACTTTTAACTTTTCTTTGGTTGGAATTGACCAAATCATCAACAACGCTGCGAAAATCAGACAGATGTCTGGCGGTCAATTCAGTTGTCCTATCGTGTTCCGTGGACCTACAGCTTCTGCTGGACAATTAGGCGCAACGCATTCACAAGCATTCGAAAATTGGTTTGCAAACACACCAGGATTAAAAGTTGTTGTACCGTCAAACGTATATGATGCTAAAGGTTTATTGAAGTCTGCCATACGTGATAATGATCCAGTCATTTTTATGGAAAGCGAGCAAATGTATGGTGATAAAGGTGAAGTTCCGGAAGGCGAATATACCATACCATTAGGTGTGGCCGAAATAAAACGTGAAGGAACGGATGTGACCATTGTTTCATTTGGTAAAATTATAAAGGAAGCTTACAAAGCAGCTGATGAATTAGAAAAAGAAGGTATTTCTTGTGAAATCATCGACTTGCGTACAGTTCGACCTTTGGACAAAGAAGCCATTTTGAAATCGGTTAAAAAAACCAATCGTTTGGTTGTTTTAGAGGAAGCTTGGCCTTTCGGGAATGTTTCTACTGAAATTACGTATATCGTACAGTCAGAAGCTTTCGATTATCTAGATGCGCCAATAATAAAAATAAATACAGCTGACACACCTGCACCATATTCACCGGTCTTATTGGAAGAATGGTTACCAAACAGCAACGAGGTGATCAAAGCAGTTAAAAAAGTTATGTATAAATAATTCGCTCCCGATAGCTATCGGGATTGCATCAAATAGACTTCATCGGCAGGATTGTTGATGAAGTTTTTTCTTATGAATCTAAAATTACTTGTCCCATTTTTTTTCTTCGGAATGATTTCCGTTTTTGCCCAAACTAAAATTAGTGGGTATGTCTTTGATGAACAGAACGTTCCTGTTGCCTATGCGAACGTCTTTTTCAAAGGATCCACCGAAGGTGTTATCACTGACGAAAATGGAAAGTTTTATTTAGAGTCTACCAACACTTGGGATACAGTTAATATCTCGTTTTTGGGTTATGACACGCTCGAAATCGCCTTAACCAAAAGAGTGAACTACGACCTTAAGTTCATTTTAAAAGAAGGTGCCTCTGCTCTAGATGAAGTGGTCATCGTCACGGGAAAACAATCCAAAAAAGAATCTGAAAATCCCGCAATTGCCATTCTTAAAAAGATTTGGGAGCGCAAGCGCCAAAATGGACTTCGGCAATTTGACCAATATCAATATACGAAATACGAAAAAGTAGAATTTGACCTCAACACCATCGATAGCTCATTGATCAAAAGCAAATTATTCAAAGGAATGGAATTTGTATTTGATCAAGTTGATACTTCTAAAGTCACAGGAAAAACCTACTTGCCCATCTTTATCAATGAGGCATCAAGTATGGTCTATGGTGATAACACAATCAATAAGGAAAAAGAAGATCTCAAGGGCAATAAAAATTCTGGTTTCAGCAATAATCAAATCATCATCGATTTTGTGGGTGATCTGTATTCGGAATTTGATATTTATGACAACTATTTAAAGTTTTTCGACAAGAGTTTCGTAAGTCCGATTTCAAGAACAGGAATCAATACTTATAATTATGTTTTGTCAGATAGCGCATATATCGACAATAAATGGTGTTATAATATTCTTTATTATCCGCGTCGAAAAAATGAATTGACCTTTAAAGGTGATTTTTGGGTGAATGACTCCACCTTTGCCATCAAGGAAATCAATATGCAAGCTTCGAAAAGTGCCAATATAAATTGGGTAAAGGAAATTTATATTGAGCAAGAATTTGAGGTTTTAAACGATTCCGTATTCCTAATTAAGCGCGATTACATGATGTCTGATTTTTCATTTAGAAAAAAAGAGGAAGCTCGTGGCGTGTATGGAAAACGAACCACTTTGTTTGATAACTACCAGTTCAATCGACCAAAAGACCCCAAATTTTATAGTCAGGAAGTTTATGATTACAATGCCGATATCTATAATCGTGACGATTCATTCTGGGAACAAAACCGTCTGGAATCGTTGAATCAAGATGAAAAAGGCGTTTATAAAATGCTCGATACATTGAAGACGGTCACAAAGTTCAAGCGACTGTATAATATTGGAAGCATTCTCGCTTCCGGATATATCGAGATACCAAGTCTTAATCTGGATTATGGTCCAATTTTCGCAACGTTTGGTAACAATGATGTGGAAGGCGTGCGGCTTCGAGCTGGTGGCAGAACCTATTTCGGGATGAACGACCTTTGGCGAATTGAAGGTTACACGGCTTATGGATTTAAGGATGACAAATTTAAATATGGAATTTCTGGAAAATGGCTGCTAGATAAGAAAAATCGTTTGATTGTATCCGCTGGAAATCGTCGTGACGTAGAACAGATAGGCGCCAATTTGACCTCTTCGACTGACGTATTGGGAAGAAGTTTGGCTTCTTCTTCTGTCATTGGAACGAGTACAAACGATAAATTGACCAGCGTCAATTTAACAACGGCAGCTCTTGAAATAGAACCTATAAGAAATTTGAATTTCAGATTGAGCGGTACTTACAGAACTCTCGAATCAGCTTCCAGTACTTTTAGTTTGGACTATTACACAGATGAGACCCAAACTACAACAGCTAAAACAATCCAACAATATGAAAATGCATTGTCCATTTCCTATTATCCTGGACGAAAAATGACTGGCTTTGGTGTCGAACGTCGTATCGCCAACGACAACTTTCCAAGTCTATTTGCAATTGTAACAAGAGGTGATAAAGGTGTTTTTGGAAGTGATTTTGATTATACCAAAGTCCAAGCGTCGTACGTTCAACCCTGGGCATTGGGGGGAATGGGACGTCTGACGACAACATTTGAAGTTGGCAAAACCTTTGGGGATGTGCCGCTGGGATTATTGAGTGTCGTTCCTGGTAATCAGTCTTATTTTTCAATTTATAACACCTTTTCACAACTTGATTTTTACGAATTCGTAACCGACACTTATGCGTCCGTGCATTTGGAACATAATTTTAATGGACGCTTTTTCTCTAGAATCCCATTTTTGAGAAAAGCCAATCTTCGCGAAATTATTGGGGTTCGAGGTGTTTGGGGAGATATTTCACAAGGCAATCGCAATTTGAACGCATCTGGACTCACGTACGTCGCTCCTACAGACGAGATTTACTATGAATACAGTTTTGGTGTTGGAAATATTTTCAAAATTTTTCGATTAGATTTCAACTTTAGAGGCAACTATAATGCCGTCCCAGATGCTCGTAAATTTGGTGTCACAGGTAGTTTTGGATTTAGTTTCTAATGATATATAAAATTACAGGCTATCTAGCCTGATTAATTTTTCTCAAAAAGTAAGCGCTCACAGGATTGCAGAACTCAATCACTTGTTTATCTTTGCACTCCGAAAATAAAAACTCATGACAATTACAGGAAAAAAAACTTTCGATGTCCTTATTGAAATTCCAAAAGGAAGTCGCAACAAATACGAATATGATTTTGAATTGAAAAAAATCCGTTTTGACAGGATGCTTTTCTCATCCATGATGTATCCAGGAGATTACGGCTTTATTCCGGAAACGCTTGCACTTGACCAAGATCCTTTGGATGTATTGGTGTTAGGCACAGAGCCTACTTTCCCAATGTGTGTTATGGAAGTAAAACCTATTGGAGTATTTCACATGACGGATGAAAAAGGACCAGACGAAAAATTAATTTGCGTCCCTGTATCAGATCCTATTTGGAATAGATACCAAGACCTTGATGATTTGAACCCACATAGAATTAAAGAGATTGAGCATTTCTTTCAGGTTTACAAAGACTTAGAAGAGAAAAAAGTCGATGTAGGTGGCTGGGGAGATGCAGCAGAAGCTTACGATATTTTGAATAAATGCATCGAACGTTATGAGAATAGCGAACATAAAACTAATGGCAACTTTACCATTTAAAGTTTAACAATCCCATTAATAATAAATCAGAAAGCTCAAACTATGACAGTTTGAGCTTTCCATGTTTCCACAATGTTTTCATTTTTCTTAAAGGTTTCTTAATTAATTCTATTTTATTACTTTTACCCTTCAAATTATTAACCAAAATCAAATAACTTATATGGAATCAATGATGATTTATATGCCAATTGTGTTGGCGCTTTTAGGATTAGTTTACATGCTTGTAAAAAAATCCTGGGTAATGAAACAAGACGCTGGAGATGGTAAGATGAAAGAAATTTCAGATCACATCTACGAAGGCGCTTTGGCTTTCTTGAATGCGGAATATAGACTATTGGCACTCTTCGTGGTCATAGTAAGTGTTTTACTTTTTATTGTTTCTCAAGTTGTAGAGACAACACATTGGTTGATTGTAATTGCTTTTATTTTCGGAGCGTGTTTTTCTGCTTTCGCTGGAAACATTGGGATGAAAATCGCAACTAAAACAAACGTTAGAACTACACAAGCAGCTCGTACAAGCTTACCAAATGCCCTTAAAATCTCTTTTGGAGGTGGAACTGTTATGGGGCTTGGTGTTGCTGGTTTGGCTGTTTTAGGTTTAACAGCATTCTTTATATTTTTCTTCCAATATTTTATGGGAGGAGAATGGTCTACTGATATGATAATTTCTAATGGAAAATCAGTTAGTCAAGGTAATTTTGACATGACCATAGTTTTGGAAACGCTTGCTGGTTTCTCTCTTGGAGCAGAATCCATTGCATTGTTTGCACGTGTTGGTGGTGGTATTTATACCAAAGCAGCCGATGTTGGAGCAGATTTAGTTGGTAAAGTTGAAGCAGGAATTCCTGAAGACGATCCTCGTAATCCTGCAACCATTGCTGATAACGTAGGTGACAACGTAGGTGATGTTGCTGGTATGGGAGCTGATTTATTTGGTTCTTATGTAGCAACTGTTCTTGCAGCCATGGTTCTTGGAAATTATGTGATAAAAGATATGGGTGGAAATATAGCAGATGACTTTGGTGGCATTGGTCCAATTTTGTTACCAATGGCTATTGCAGGTGTTGGAATAATCATTTCCATTATCGGAACCATGTTAGTAAAAATCAAAAGCAACGACGCAAAAGAAGCCCAAGTCATGGGTGCATTGAATGTTGGAAACTGGACGTCTATTATTTTAGTTGCTGCAGCATGTTTCGGTTTGGTAAAATGGATGTTGCCAGAAACAATGCAAATGAATTTCTTCGGTGAAGGCCTTCAAGATATATCTTCGATGCGAGTATTCTATGCAACGTTAGTGGGATTGTTCGTTGGAGCCGTTATTTCTTCAGTCACAGAATATTATACAGGTTTAGGCAAAGGTCCTATCTTAAAAATCGTACAACAATCAAGCACAGGTGCAGGAACTAACATCATTGCTGGTTTAGCGACGGGAATGATTTCAACATTCCCATCCGTTTTATTATTTGCTGGTGCTATTTGGGCATCGTACGCATTTGCTGGATTCTACGGAGTTGCATTGGCAGCTTCCGCAATGATGGCAACTACGGCAATGCAGTTGGCTATTGATGCTTTCGGACCAATTTCTGATAATGCCGGTGGTATCGCTGAAATGAGCGAACAAGAGCCGATCGTAAGAGAGCGTACAGATATTTTAGATTCTGTGGGTAATACAACGGCTGCAACAGGAAAAGGTTTTGCCATTGCTTCTGCGGCATTGACCTCTTTAGCATTATTTGCTGCATATGTGACGTTTACTGGAATTGATGGAATCAACATATTTAAAGCTCCAGTTTTGGCCATGTTATTTGTTGGTGGAATGGTACCAGTTGTTTTTTCAGCCTTGGCTATGAATGCTGTTGGAAAAGCAGCCATGCAAATGGTGAACGAAGTTCGTCGTCAGTTTAGAGAAATTCCAGGAATTATGGAAGGAACAGGAAAACCGCAATATGACAAATGTGTGGCAATTTCCACAAAAGCGTCTTTAAAAGAAATGATGCTTCCAGGTATATTAACCATTGGTTTTCCTTTAGTGATTGCGTTTGTTCCAATGATTTTTGGAATGAACCATTTGGCAATTGCTGAAATGCTAGGTGGATACATGGCTGGTGTAACTGTGAGTGGTGTACTTTGGGCAATCTTCCAGAATAACGCTGGTGGTGCTTGGGATAACGCTAAAAAATCGTTTGAAGCTGGGGTTTTGATTAATGGAGAAATGACTTTCAAGGGTTCTGATGCTCACAAAGCGGCTGTAACAGGTGATACTGTTGGTGATCCGTTTAAAGATACGTCAGGTCCTTCAATGAATATCTTGATCAAATTAACATGTTTGATCGGATTAGTGATTGCACCTATTTTAGGTGGCCACACAGTGAATGCTGTTGGAAGTGAAATAGAATCAGAAATGGATGTGATCGAGGAACGTATCATTGAAGGTGGTGAAGACTTAAATAACAAGACTGAAACATTTGTTGAAATGCTAAAGAACGAAACCAATGACAACGTGACTGCGAATGTTGAAATAAGAAAAACAATCAATGGAGAAACTACCACTGAAAAAAGAACTTTCACCGGAACTGAAGATGAAGTTCGTGCTCAACTGAAAGACGTTCAAGACGTAAAAATTAAAATCAAAGACAAAGAATAAGTATCCTTTCATAATTGTAAGTAAACCCTATCCATTTGATAGGGTTTTTTTGTAGAAAATTTTATAATTTAGAGTTATGAATTATGACGATTTAACAACTTTAGGAATTGCCTTTGGATTAGGACTTCTAGTCGGTCTCCAACGGCAGAAGACCGACAACGAAATGGCAGGCGTCAGAACTTTTACACTGATTTCCATTTTGGGTGTTGTGGCTGGATTTTTAACCAGAGAATACAATAATCCTTTTATTTTGCCGATGTTAGGACTCGCCATTGCCGCCATGTTGATTGTGGCGAACGTCATCAAAATGAAAAAATTTGATAAGGCAGATGTTGGACAAACCACTGAAGTGGCCGCGTTATTGATGTTTGCAATTGGTGCATATTTAGTGGTCGGAAGTCAACTCGTCGGAGTTCTTATAGGCGGCACAATGGCTATTCTACTATATGTCAAAGAAAAACTTCATGATTTTATTGAGAAATTAAGCGCAAAAGATTTATCCGCCATCATGACGTTGGCTGGCATAAGTTTAATCGTTCTTCCCATTCTACCTAATGAAACCTACGGTCCACTCGACGTACTAAATCCTCAAAGTATTTGGTTAATGGTCACGCTCATCGTTGGAATCAGTGTGGTTGGATATTTTATTTATAAATTAGTCGGAAAGAAAGTTGGCATTATCTCCAACGGAATTTTGGGCGGATTGATCAGCAGTACTGCCACGACGGTCAGTTATGCCAGAAAAACAAAAGATTCTCAAGGAATTAGCAAATTGGCAGTCTTTGTTATTACAGTAGCTTCAGCAGTTTCTATGATACGAGTGCTCATAGAAGTCGCCGTCGTAGTTCCAGAAAAATTTGGTCAAATTGTTCTTCCGATTGCAGTGGAAATTGTAATTGTCTCCATCATCTGTGTCATCCTTTTTTATCTTGTCAACAAAAATAAGTCAGATGATGAAATGCCCGAACCCAGCAATCCGGCACAGTTCAAAAGTGCTTTGATATTTGGGCTATTATATGGTTTTATTCTTTTGGCAGTCGCATTTACTAAACAGCAATTCGGCAATAATGCGCTTTATATTGTATCAATCATAAGCGGTCTGACCGATGTCGATGCAATTACCTTATCTTTATCACAAATGATGAAAGGCGAACGTCTCGAACCTGATTTGGGTTGGAAATTAATCCTCTTGGCAGCAATTTCCAATTTGGTTTTTAAAGGAATCATGGCTATCATGCTTGGCGCCAAAGACATGGCAAAATGGATTGCAATGGCCTTTGGAGTTGCCATAATCACTGGACTATTAATAATTTGGCTTTGGCCACAATCTTGGCATTTATAACATGGGCTGGTTTAAAAAAGATCCTTTACAAATAATCGTTTTTCAAAGCTATGGTACAAATTCTCATTTGTATATCAGAGGTCGTGCGCTTGAAGATGAATCGATTGATCTGGCAGGAAAACATCCAATAAAATTATTAATTAATGCTTACAAACGTTTTGAAACGGACGAAATACGACATACACCGTTGCTATTAAAATTGCCGAATAACAGCGTCATAGAAACAATGACGGATGCTAAAGGTTATTTTTTAATCGATGAGAAAGTGGAAGGTCTAAAATCCATGACGAATGAAGAAGGGTGGATGCATGTTCAACTGTCCTATAAAGATTTTACCAATACGCGAATTATCCAATTGGAAAATCGTTTCCCGGGAGAAATGTTGATTCCTGAAACAGACAGCTCGTTTGGTGTTGCGAGTGATATCGATGATACTATTTTACATACTGGGTTGGTCTCCACTCTCAAATGGCGTGTACTCTACAACACTTTTTTAAAAACTGCTAAAAGTAGAGTGCCCTTGGAAGGAGCTGCAGAATTTTATCACATGTTGCATCGCGGAAAATCTGGCAAGCAGAGCAATCCTATTTTTTATGTAAGCCACAGCCCTTGGAATATGTATCGTTATTTAGAGTTTTTTCTGTCGCAAAACAATTTCCCAAAAGGGCCCATCTTACTGCGAAGTTTTGCAAGTTTTAGACTTCGAAAAAATTCAGGTGAAAAACCGCAAAAGCAAAAGGAAATCATCAACATCCTCAAAACCTATTCTGATTTAAAATTGATTTTGATCGGTGACAGCGGCGAACATGATGCTGATATTTATTTAGAAATTGCGGAGGCCTATCCAGAAAGAATACTAGCGATTTATTTGAGAAGTGTCAAGCATAAAAGGAGGATGCTGCGTGTTAAAGGTTTATACGAAAATTATAAAACGACACCTGCCCTTTTGGTGGAAAGCAGCGAGCAAGCCATTGAACATGCTCGTGCCAATGGTTTCATTGCCTAATATTTGTGATTTTATTTTTCTGAAGTTTTCCGCTCCGCTAACTTCAATTAATCCTCACAACAACAGGCAAATTAAATTCCGTGGCGACTTGTTGGCTTCTCTTAATTGCTGGATAAATTTTAGGCAAGGAATCAAAACTGTGACGTAGCAAACTATCCAATTGCGGAATTTGCGTTTTCGTGAGTTCACTACTTTCAATATCCTTAATGGCAAAATTTCCTACGCGATCGATATGTATTTTCAGTAAAATAGTATCATTTATGTCTTCTGTGACTGTGAAATTTTGTGTTGATAGATACACATTGAGACGATTGCGCAGAACATCTTCAAAACAGATTTTTTTATTTTCCGAAGTATCACAAATTGTGAATGTTGGATACTCGTCCACATCGTTCCAATTGATAGATTTCAACTCTTCATCAAGAATCTCTTTGGTATCGATTTTCTTTTTGTTGAAGTAGTCGCAGGAGCTCAACATCGCAAGAATGACAATAAGAAGTAATCGCTTCATTTAAACTGATAGTGAAGTCGAAAAGTACAATTTTTTTGGTAATAAAAGATGGTTTGCCTCTTGAAAACATAGAGATGCTAGATTCAAAAATCAATCCTCACCTTTCATGAATTTTTCTTCCTTCAACTCTTTGATGCGTTTTTCTATCCAAAAATCATTTGCACTCTTGGGGTGTTTAACTATAAAATCTTCATACAATTTTATACGCGTATCGATATCTTCATAATATCGGTCCTTTGCCATGAGCATATAAAACTGGGATTGGAAATTATTTGGATTGATTTTTATAGATTTTTGCAAGGCCTCAATTGCTTCCTTGTGTTTCCCTTGTCGATTGAGGACGTAACCGAGTCTTGTGTATTCATCATCTAACGGAATGTCTCTCAACTCCAAAGCCAAGGCCATATATTCAGCTGCTTTTTCAAAATTTTCGAGTCCTTGATATAATTGACCTTGAATGAACAGGTTTTTAAAATTTTTAGGATCGTATTGCAAGACAATTAAGCCTTGCTCAACTGCTTTTTTATAATCAAAATGTTTCGCATAGCAAAAACTTAAACTCTCGTGAATAAATTGCGACGTTTCACCAAGTTCTATTAACCTTTCAAACCATCTGGCCGATTCTCGATAGTCTTGCATCCAATAATAATTTTGCGCTTTTAGACTGATGAGTTCGACGTTATTTGCATAAGCACTCAATCCTATCTCGATATGTTTTAGAGATGCGTCATGCTTTCGTTCCACCAATAACTTTCTTGCGATTTTATAGATTGATTTTTGATGGGTGCTATCCAACTCAAAAGCCTTTGTATAAAATTCAATCGCAGTAGAATCTCGCAAAGCTTCCTTGGTCTGACCTAATTCATATTGGTAATTTGGGTTTTTATCGTCTGATGTCACTAATTCTTCAAATAGCAGAGCCGAAGTCTTGAATTTTTTGACATTGTACAAAACTTTGGCATACTCAAATTTGAGTAACACAGCTTCTGGATGGACTTTTAAGGCCTTGTCATAATTTAAAATCGCTTCATCATAATTACCTAATGCCATATAGGATTTGGCAATTTTCTCATAAACATCCGCAGGTTGGTCATAGGTTTGATATCGCTCTATCGCTTTTGAATAATTGCCAGTTGCGAACAAACTATCTGCAACATTTAGCACAGCTGTTTGGGCTTGTACTTGTATAGTGATTAAAGTGATACCTAGAATTAATAAATATCTATTCATTGACTTCAAATAAAATTGGCAAACTATATGGTACAATTACTGCTTTTCCTCTTTGTTTTCCAGGAATCATTTGAGGCAACAATCTTATCACTCTTTTTGCTTCAGTCTCTAATCCTGGATGTGGCGCACGCGCAAATACCTCATTAACGTTACCATCTTTACCGATTTTAAACATTACAGAGATTCGCTGCTTCCCAGTTAATTTCAGCTTTTTTGCCAATTTCGTATTGAAATTTTGATTGACGAAATCAGAAATATAGTTTGAGAAACAGATTCTCTTTTCTTCGTTTGTTGCTAAACTTTTGCAATCTTCGGTTGTCGGGACTTCATCAATCACAGAGAATGGGACTTCGACGTCTTCGCCTTCCCTCATTTCAGTTTCTTCAACCTCAACAATAGTTTCAACATCTCTTACATCATTGACATCAAAATCTGTTTGTGAAGCATTTTTACCGTCTGTAATTAATAAGGAATGAAAAAAATTGCCCCTATTAATTAAATCGATTTTTTGCTGTTTGCGCTTCTTCTCGATTTCGGATAAATTATTCATATCATCAACCACCAGTCTTAACACACCATCTCGACTACCGCTTTCCCAGGTATCCTTTGCTTTATCAGTTTTTTTCCATTCTAAATAGTCTTGGTAGGTTTTACGATTTTCTTTCATTTTTTCAACCTCTTCAATTTCTTCTGCCTCAAGAGATCCTTCTTTCAATTTTCGATCAATGCCTTTCTCAAAAATATAATCAGCGTATGCCATAAATCGATAATATTCGGTTCTTGAACTTATGTATTTACTGTCAACAGGCATCACAATCTTATGAATCTCCGAGAATCCTGCTCCATTCTTTTCCATATACATGATTTCATCATATAATTTCTTCTGAAGTTGTTCATCGGTCAGATTTTGATTGACCTTATCTTCATATGAACTGTTTTTCGATGATGGCTCTTGCGCATAAGAAGATGTGTACATCATCATCCCAAAAACCATGGGAATCAGAAGTGCATACTTCAATAAATTGATACGGTTTGATCTTGATTTGCCTAACATAAGAATACGTTTTTTGATTAATGATTGCTTGAAAAATGTGTTGGTAAATGAAATGTTTTCAGTCTCAAATAGTTGAGCGAGTAACTTTTCATAATACTGTTTTTTGTCATTTTGCTTCACGGCTTGCGCGTCGGAAATATATTCATGTAAAGTTGTAATGCGATTTTGGTACATATAAATCAAAGGATTAAACCAAAAAGCGATTCGTAATATTTCAAACAAAAGTAAATCCAAACTATGCTTTTGAGATACGTGCACCAATTCGTGTTTTAGGATGATCTCCTTTTCATCTTCTTTAATCAATTCCCCTAAAAAGATATAGTTGAAAAATGAAAATGCAGCATTGCTCTTGAGTATGCTAACAATTATAAAATTGTCTTTCCAACGTTTTGGATTATTTTGAATTAGGACGGTTATTTTATAGATTTTATAGATGAGTAGAAGGCTTGCCAAAATCATTCCACCATACAGCAAATAGTCCCATGACCAGATGAAGTTTGAATTTGTAATGAGCTCTGATGCGATTTCAGTTGGCTGATTTGTCGTGGTTGTTTGCAGATCACCAATGATCACTTCTGGGAGCCTAATAACAAATTGCTCCGGAACAATTGTTCGGATGCTTTCTAATTTTATAAATGGTAAAACAACAGATATGATTGCAGTGATGAGTAAGTAGAATCGATTCCAATTAAAGAATGTTTCCTTTTTTAAGAACACATCATAAATGATTAAAAAGAACAACTGAAAAGCTATGGTCTGTAGAATATAGTGGAACATATCATTTGTCTTTTTTGTTCATTTCTTTTAAAACAGATTCGAGCTCCTTTAGATTGATGTCATTCTTCTTTACGAAAAACGACACCATACTTTTAAAGGAGCCTTGAAAATAATTATCTACCAACGTGTGCAAACTCTGATTGCTATACTCCTGTTTTTGAACCAAAGGATAGTAAAGATGGCCTTTGCCTTCTTTTTCATAATCCACAAATCCCTTACTTTCTAAAATGCGAACGATGGTCGATACTGTATTGTAAGCTGGTTTTGGCTCTGGCAATTCATCAATGATAGATTTGACATTCGTCTTTTTCAGTTGCCAAAGGATCTGCATAATCTCCTCTTCTGCTTTGGTAAGTTGTTTCATAATAATCTATGGTTAAACTCTTGTGAAATGCTAATATAACTAATTTTTTAGTTTAAACTAAAAAATTAGTTATAAAATATTTAAACTCTTAAAAGTTGACCACAGAAAATTATTAGTACAATAAAACCCAATAATCGTCTAGAACGAGATTATTGGGTTTATCCTTTTTGCTATTAATTCAACAAATGCTAGAGGGATTACTATTTGTTTGTTGACTATTCAAATATAAATAACACTTTTGACTTCTAGACGTGGAAAAACCGTAAGGCCTTTACGGAAAAACCGTACTTTCCATATATAGCAAGACATAAGGTTCTACAAAAAACAAGTATCATTTGCTGAAAATAGCAGTTTTTTAAAATAACTTAAAGAAATCCCTTCTTTCGTGCTTCACTGATTAAGGATTCGTCTTTTCCATCTTCAATTAAAAAAAGATCTTTCAATTGTTTTTTCCGCTTTTCGATGGCACTCATTGACAGATCGATATGCTCTGTCAAACTCCTCGTTTTTATGCCACGTGATAAAAGATGAAGTATTTTTTGATTGATTTCATCAATTTGGATTTCGTTGACGACCAATTTATTTAAAAACTGATTGACTGTACTGCTATAATATGGTGGCGAGACTAAAATGTGTTGAAAGGCCTCTGCCAACTCACTGGATGTCAAATCACTTTTGATCAGAAATCCGTCGGGACTAATATGTTTGATAATATTATGAATCCGATATGATTCGTTAAACATTGTAAGAATAATAACTTTGGCTTGAGGCATCAACTGTTTGGACAATCGTGCAAGATCCTCACCAGAGGTTAAGGTGCCATCGCTAGAAGCGGGAAGGCTGATATCAAAAAAGAGGACGTCATAGGGTTTGTGCCTAGCTGCTTTTCTCATCAATAAATTAGCCGTGTCGCAATCATTTGCAGTATCGATAACAAGTGTTTGGTTATCACTTTTTGTGGCCATCAAGGTGTTTTGATAGCCTTCTATAATAATGGGATGGTCATCCACCATTAAAATATGGAGTACTTGGTTCATAGTTGGTTATTTAGAATGAGGGATTCGTATTGTAATGGTTGTCCCGCTATCAATTTCAGAATCAAATTGAACCGTTCCATTGACCTCGTCAACTCTAGAATTGATGTTTTTCAGTCCAATTCCCTTCTTGCTTTTATTGACAGCAAAACCTTTTCCATCATCCACAATACTCAATAAAATTACACTAATTTCTAGATGAAAACTAATTTTTATTTGAGTTGCCTGCGCATGTTTATAGATATTTTGCATGGTTTCTTGCAAAATTCGATAGATATGTATTTTGGTTTTATTAGAGACATCTTCCCAGTTGATATCATCGCTATTGTAAAATTCATAGCTCAATTGATAGGCTTGCGTCTGCTTTTGAACAAGGTTTTCCACGATATCCATAAAACCTGAACCTCCAACAAAATCGGTATTCAAATCATGTGAAATCTTCCGAATGTCTTGTTCGATATCTTTCAGGTCAGAGATATAGGTGGATCGTTTTTGTATGGCTTCTTTCCCATCCAAAAAATTGAGACTATCCAAGCTCAATCGCGTTCCAAAAAGACGTCCCAGAATACCGTCATGCATTTCCTGGGATATACGTTTTTTCTCATTGGCCCTTGCTTCATCGACTTTATCCTGTTGGGACAACATCAAATTATAAATTTCTTCATTGGTTTCTTGCTGCGCTCTCTCGAATTTTAATTCTTTGTTTTTAGTACGCTGTGTGATCACTATGTACAATAAAAACAGAGCAACAAACAGCACAATGGCAATCATCAATAGCCAAAACCGCTGCTGTGCAATTCGTTCATTTTCTTGTTCTATTTGATCGGTTTCAAATTGGACACGAGCAAACTTGTTGCGAATACCTCGCTCATGCTGCAGCAAACTGTCACTTAATTTGATGTGTTCTTTTAGAAATGTTTTGCCCTCTTCACCTGGCGTAAGTTCAGATAATATGATCATGGACTCTAATAATATATCGTTTGATGACACATCTTTCGCTAAATGATAGGATCTCTTTGCGTAAGTTAATGCACTGTCTAATTTGTCCTGTCCTTTATAAAATTTGGTCAAATCAATGACCACCGCAAGTTTAGTGATTTGATCATCTAGACTATCACTTAACCTGTAAGCTTTTTTAAACATTTCCTCCATTTCATCATAATCTTTTTCACCAGCCTCAAATTTGGTAAAGGCAATATTGTCGAGCAACAATGGATAAAAAGAAGGGTCTTCAATAAATAAGATTTTCTGATTTATAACCTCATGATACAATTCCAACGCTTTTTTATAGTTTTTCTTTTTTCTATAGACAGTAGCTTGATTGTGTATGGAATTGAATTTATTATGAAGTCCATACTCCATTTTATTTGAGATAGCAATGGCTTTTTCATGATATTCCATTGACCTATCATTTTGTCCCAATTGGGACGAGATGTTGCCTAATAAGTTATTGAATATCCAGGCACTGTCTAAATTTCTTTCAGTTTTAGGCAATCCTTCTAGCAACGTGAGCCCATGTATGGCATTTTCTTCACTTCCCAGATAGTCTTTTTCAATATTTTGAATGTAAGATAAGTTGACAAGTGGCGTGATTTGGATAGACGTGTTTTGAGCTAACTCAAAGAGTTTAATCGCGTTTGTATAGTAGTAATAGGCACTGTCATTTTGCATCATCACTTGATGATAATACCCCAAATTATTGTTGGCATAACCAATAACCAACGTGTCATTCAGTATTCTAGCTGCCTTTAAATTTTTGTGATTGATTTTATAAAAAGGCTCATACTTGCCTTGATAAAGATATACTGTGGATAAAATGCGTCGACTTCTTAAGATAATTGAATCAACACCTGTTTCTTCGGATAATTTTACAGCTTTAAAGGCATATTTATAGCGCTCATCCAATGAGTTTTTAGCATCATCCCCTTTAGATCTCAAGTCAAGGATGCTGTCATATTTAGAGGATTTTAAAACAGTTTGGCTTTGGGTAGCAAAACACGTTAAAAGCATTAAGAAAATCAGCCTTGAATATATGAACACACTGGTTGGATTAAAGAGTCTTTCAAATTTAGAATAATTATTCTAATGTTATTCAATATTTAAGAACAGAATTATTAAGTACAAAACTCATTTAAGCACCTAAAGCTCTTATTAATAAATAAGAGCAATAAATATTCAAATGATATAAGTTTTATCCTTGTGTAGGAATTTGAACCTTGTTTCTGTTATGCGCCATTAAATCATAATGGGTTTTTGTTTCATGTGTTGTGACAGAATCATCCGTAGGTTGCTTGTTAGTTTGGCTTGATACTGATAAAAATAATGCTACTAATAAAGTAATTTTTAGGGATTTCATAGGGATTTATTTAAAGGGTTATTTATTTAAAATGCTATTGATGCTATTAATAATTTTTGGGCATGACGAAATGCCTTTCGAGGGAAGAATGGATTATTAATATTTAGACATAAATATGCCTACACTGTTTTTAAATAAATGAGGGAAATAAAATGGATTATTAAGAACTTTTTAAGTTTGGGGCTTAAGAAGTAAGACAAATATATTGACATAGACAAAAATAAAAAATAAATTCGATTAAATGTAATTATATCCGTCAAAATGCATTAAATGCTTAATTTTATTAACAAAGTTATCAACAACTGAACTATTTGCAGTGTGCTTCGATCATTTACTAAAGGACAAACGATACATCAAAACCGCTGCTCTTTTGGCTTGGACTGACACATGATTGATATTTCCTGTTTCACGAATTGTATGATCATCGACCCCACCTGTAAGACCCAAACCATCAATTGCCATGTCCACATATCCTGAAGTAAAAGAAATGTCCGCAGCTCCGGCGTTTCGTGGGTTAACACCTGATATGGTTCCGAATCCCAAATCTTGGCTTACCTTATTGTAATGTTCCAACAAGACTTTATTGCCTTCCGTCGACGCTAATGGAGGATATCCGTCATTCCCGAAGATAATCTCTGCGATGGTGCCATTATAACTTTTTGATGCGATACTAATCATTGTTTGTTTTGCATTTTCCAATTGTTCTGGGGAAATAGCTCTAATGTCACCTCTCACAGTAACTTTTTGAGCCACTACGTTGGATTTTCCCAACGCTGTTCCTCCAGTTAACTCTTCATTTGGTTCTAGTGAAGTTCCTCCAATGATAAATCCTGGATTGAAAGTTAAATTCTCTTCTATTGAAAGCTTCAGATAAAATTCATTCAAAATTCTAGAAGCTTCGTAGATTGCTCCAACGCCAACCTTGTCTGTAAAAATTTGAGATGAATGTGCTGGTTTTCCATTGACAGTCAATTCCCAATCAGAGGACCCTCTTCTCGAAGTAACAATCGTTTCCGCAAGACCATCGGCATTTTCAAAACCCAACGCTATGTCAGCTCGTTTTGCCGCATCAATTAGATCTTTTTTTGATAATTCCAATGGATCTCCGCTTTTTTCTTCATCACCTGTCATTACGATTTCGATGTTTAAATCATCTAAAACCCCAGCATCTTTTAAGGCTTGCATCGCTAAAATAATTATGACATCACCACCTTTCATGTCTGCCACTCCAGGACCATTCATTATGGAATCATTCAGCATTTTGTATTCTTGAAATGGACTATCGAGTTCAAAAACAGTATCAAGATGACCTATTAATAGGAGTTTTGGACCTTTCTTGCCTTCTCTTTTGGCAATCAAATGACCTGCGCGACCGTAAGCCTCACCGGAAGTCAATTCGGTCTTAAAACCTAATTTATCTAATTCCGTTTTGAATAGCTCTCCTACTTTTTTTACACCTTCAAAATTCATAGTGCCACTGTTTATGTTAACAGCCGTTCTTAACAATCCCAAGGCGGATTCAGTGTGCTCATCAACAGATTTGACAATCTTTTTTTCTACAGTTATTTTTTGCGCTTGAGAATGGAATGTCATAAGCATCAGAATTACTAATAAACTTTGTTTGAGAGCGTGATATAATTTCATGGTTTTAATTTAAGCTAAATATTTCACCTGGAAGATAGATATCCAAAATAATACCTTTAGCTCCAAGTTTTCCACTTTCTTTTATAGATGTTTTATTTGAGTTTTTGAAAACAATGACTTGTGATTCGCCAACCACCTCAATCGTGTTTCCCTTGACCAAAATTGCTGTCGATTCGTCAATACCAATCCCTAGCATTTCTGGATATTCGATAATTGCAGTCAATAATCGATTGTAGCGGCTTCGCTTTACAAAATGTTGGTCAATAATGACGTTGGTGATCAATCCTAAACCTGTTTCCGTCTCAATATTTTCATCTTCAAGATTTCTAAAAGTGGAATTATACTCCGGATGTTTTAATTCGTTACCTGTAATCATTATTTTACTCATCACTGCCGCTCCCGCGCTTGTGCCTCCAACTAAACTTCCTTTTTGATAGGCTTCATGTATTGATGTTTCGATTTGTGTGCCTTTAACAACCTCCATAAATCGATTTTGATCGCCACCAGAAATGTAAATCAACTTGGCGTTTTTTAAGGAATCCAATTTGGCTTTGCTTAATTTTTCATCTTTGACAAACTGCAAACCATAGATTTTTTTAATTCCGAGTTTTGTGAATTGCGTTTTCGCATAGTAAACGGCGGAATCGGGTTCGGCACTAGACATCGGCAGAATGACACCATAACCACCTGTATCTAGACCTGATTCTTTTATGATTCGTTTGACCATGGATGAGGGTCTAGAACCACCACCTATAATAAACAATTTTCCTTTAGCATCTGTGTTTTGAGAGACGGTTATCGTCACGCAAAACATTAAATTCAAAAATAGAAGGGCTACGGATTTCATACTTTGAAAATTTTTCATCATTGCTCTTTTCCAATTACAATACCTCTTGGATCACCACTTGCTGTAAAAAACACTTCTGGATTTGAACCATCCAAATTTGCTCTCATCATGACATCTGTGGCACGGTCGCCCCAATATATTTTTTGATTTTCAGCGTCGTAGCCAATACCATAAACAACTCTACCGATTCCTACTGCAACCGTTGCAACTCCTGTTCCGTCGAGATTAGCTGATTTTAAGCGTATGTCTCCAGAACCGACGTATTCATCATAAAAGATTCGGTTTTCTATCACTTTCATGCTGCCACCTTCAACAGTTGGTAGCAATTCTGTCTCTCCTGTTCCATCCAAATTCTTTGACCAAACACCTCCATTATAATTCACCCAATACAGCCTTCTATTGACCAAATCGATATCCAATCCGTCAGGATCATTTGTTTGACCAGTTACAAAATCTTCTTTTTGATTGACATCTGTATTGTTCATATCACCACGTTGAATACCATTGCTTGTATCCCAATAAATCATCTCTTCCTCATAATCGATTGTCATACCATTGGGTGAGTCGAGTCCAGTTCTGAATTCAATGAAATTACTACCATCTAAATTTGATCGGTATATTTTATCGGCCCCATAATCACTCACATACAATTTCATGTTAAGTGTATCCATCACCATTCCATAGGAACTTTGCGGCGTCAGGTTAGGCACTGTCGTAAAAATTGGTGTTGTGGTATTGATCAAACTTTGATACACCTGTCCACCATCAGTATAATAAATTGGAACACCTGTCGCATTTGGATCTTTGATGACCACAGTTTTGGTGGCTTGCCTAATTTCTAAAGAGCCGCTGGTCGTTGCCACTAAGTTAACAGCATAAGCTCCAGGTTCTTCATATAAATGGGAAGGATTGGTTTCTGTGGACGATTCGCCATCTCCAAAATTCCAGCTATAGGAAACCATTCCAACGGTCTCTGGAACAATGGATGTATTTGTAAAAGTCACTGTTGCAGGCGCCAATTCGTCATTGTCTATCGTAAACGTAAATTGTGGGACCGTACTTGCTGCAGGAACAGGAAAATCATCATCACCGCAACTTTGAAACAGCCCTATGAACACGCCAAAAGCCATTATATATTTTAAATTTTTCATCTGTTGATATGTATTGATTAATAATCAGATGGAATGCCAATTAGATATCGCCATAGAAACGATTCAAATTGGCATTTCATTTTTAATTCTTTAAGATCAGACCTCTTGGACTTGCAATTCCAGCTTGTAAAACTTCGTTGCCAGAACCATCTAGATTCGCACGATATAGTTCTCCCGAATCACGTCCAGACCAATAAATTTTATTCTCTTCATGATCTATTGCCATTCCATAGATTCGTGTTCCGTTGCCATCAACTGTTTGGATATTACTACCATCAAGATTTGCAACCTTAAGCAATTCATCATTTTGATCATCAAAATAAATCTTGTCATTTACAGTGTCGACCACCAAAGCATAGCCGTAATTTCCGGCAATTATTACTTGGGGATTAGTTCCATCTAAATTAACGGCATAGATCTCTTCAATATTCACGTCATAGACGTACATTTTATTGTTCTCAATGTCTAAAGCGATTGCTCTCCATTGCGCAATTGGCACATTGAAAAACCCGATTTGAGGATTAGATCCGTCAAGGTCTGCTTTCGACACATTACCATCATCATCTACCCAATATACCTTTCCACCGACTGGATCGACAGCTACACCGTAAGGATCTCCGATGCCTGATGCGATAGCTTCTAGTTCCGAACCGTCAGGATTCATCCTCCAGATATTTCCATTTGGATAAACCTCAAAATCACTGAAATAAATTTTTTCATTCACATCATCATACGCCATTCCAACGCCACCTTTCCCAGCGATACTTACGACATCATTCAGGGTTGCTGTGCCATCCAATGTCATCTTTCGGATAAATTCATCACCTAAAGCAATATAAAACAATTCAGGAATCGCAGCTGGCGCTTCACCAATGACCACATCTTTTGAAAATGTATCACTTCCAGAATCGCTTGTTGCCGTTAGGGTAACAGTGTAAGTTCCATCGGTTGGATAAATAAAGATTGGATTCTCTTCCGTGGAAGTTGAATTCGCAACATCACCAAACGACCAACTGAACGAGGTAGCTCCCATAGTAGCATTCGTGAATTGAACCGCCACACCTGCGATTAAATTTTCCTCATCTTCAACTGTAAATCCGCTCGCTGGAGTCACGGTTATTTCCATATTGGAAATCGTTGAACCACCTGCACCTGTCGACACCAAACTGACCAAAAACACGTCACTGGATTGATAAGATTTTCTTGGAGATACTTCTCTTGAAGTTGTCCCATCTCCGAAACTCCATAGATAGGCGGTTGCGTTCTGTGAATTATTTGTAAATTGGATGTCTTCATTGACCTGCACCGTTGTGGCACTTGCAGTAAATTCAGCAGCAGATTGCGGTGGTACTAAATCATCTTCTTGACAGGCAGTAAAACCCAAGGTTAATAATGCCAAAATTATGTAGTTGTGAAATTTCGTTTTCATCTTTTTTATTTTAAGTTGAATCATTTATTTTAATATCCTGGATTTTGAGTCATCCCAGGACTGTTGTTTGTTTGTATCTCATCCAATGGGATTGGAAATAAGGTTTGATTGCTACTCGTCACATTTGGCAGTACTTCTACCGCTCTTCCTGTTCTCACTAAATCAAACCAACGGTGACCTTCAAAAGCGAACTCTACACGTCTTTCTTTTTCTATAGCGCTTAACAATTGAGGATAAGTTGATGCGCTTGTACTCGGCAGGCCTGCTCTTTGACGTATCTCATTGATATCGGATTTAATGGCATCAACATTACCATTCAAATTGGCATTGGCTTCCGCACGTATTAAATACATTTCCGCCAATCGAATGACAATAACATTTTCTGCACCAAGACTTAAGTCAGCATATTTGGCAGCGTAGGCTTTAGTGCCATCAAACCGGATACTCACATCGAAACGTGTATCATTTGCTTCATAAGCACCCAATAGATCTTGTGAAGGCTCTACTTCACGCCTTCCGTTTAAGGACTGTGGGAAATTGTATTCCGCAATTCTATTGCGTTCTGTTTGCGAAAAATATATCTCGAAAATCGTTTCAGAAGAACCATCTTCACCAAAAATTTCAGCAAAATTAGGAAGCAAAGTGGAATTCCCATCTTCCAAAACTTCAGTTGCCATCGTCGCAGCTTGTGCATAATCGCCTTTATAAAGAAATGCTCTTGCCAACATGGCTTTTGCTGCAAATTTTGTCGCTCTCGTTTTATCTCCTGACGACGGTAAATAAACAGAGGCAAAAGTCAAATCATCAATGATTTGCGCGTATACATCGTTAACAGCATTACGGGGAGCATCAAGATTACCAACACCAATGGTAGGTTGAAGTTTTAATGGGATTGCTCCGAAATAATTCAGCAAGTTGAAATGATTCAAACCTCTGATAAAATAAAGTTCACCCAAAGCCATATTTCTTTCTTCTTCAGTCATATCGGCGATGGTAGGCACTTTTGTAATCACATTATTGGCCACGTTAATACCATCATAACAAATATTCCAAATACCGCCAATCGACCCATTTTCGGGAAGGATATTGTTATTGTCCACTTGTGCATACTCCACAGCTGTTGCCGCTAAAGGATGTGCCAAGTTATCCGATGCCAAATCGGAAAAAATAAGGTAAGTTCTACCATAATAACTCAAACTCTGAAAACTAGCATAGGCACCAAGAATACCTCTATCAATATCTGCTTTGGTTTGAAATGCTTGATCTGCAGGAATCGAGTTTTGTGGCTCAACTTCAAGAGTGTTACAGGACATGACTGTCATCAACACCAATACTAAAAGGAATATCTTTTTCATCATCATAATTTTAAATTAAGTCCTAAAGTGAATGTTTGCGCTTGTGGATAGGTAAAGAAATCAGTTCCAATAACGGAATTATCATCACCTCTATAATTAACTTCAGGATCTAAGCCTGTATAATTCGTAAATGTGAATAAATTCTGTACGCTAAAATAAATCCGAAGACTATTGAAGTAAGATCTTTTTGCCGACTCATTGTTGATGGTATAACCAAGAGTGATATTTTTTACTCTTAAGTAAGAGCCATCTTCAATAAATCGTGACGATACACGTTTGTTTTGTGCCGCTGCAATAGGATCCAAGGTTGCTCTTGGAATATCCGTAATGTCACCTGGCTGCTGCCATCTTCTTATAACAGAATCTAATTGGTTATCACCACCTTGTAAGGATTCTAAAAACAATCTTGAACCATGGAATACATCATTTCCATACGAGCCTTGAAGGAATATGCTCAGATCAAATTCTTTGTATGAAAAATTATTGGTCATACCTCCAATAAAATCTGGATGCGGATTACCAACGATGGTTCGATCTTCAGTTGTAATAACACCATCAAAGTTAGTATCTGCATACACTATATCTCCTGTCGATGGATCTACGCCAAGTGATTCAAAACTATAGAAAATTCCAATGGGCTGACCTTCCATAATTCTGTTACCTCCACGTCCAATGTCATCGATTGGCTGATCATTATACAATTCCAAGACTTTATTTCTGTTTCCTGAAATATTGAACTGTGTGCTCCATTTAAACTCACCAATGAAATTCTGGGACGAGAGCGAAATCTCAATTCCTTTGTTTTCAACTTTTCCAACATTTTCTGTTATGGAAGAAAAACCTGAACTACCCGGAAGCGGTCTGCTCAACAATAAATCATTGGTCTGTTTATCATAATAATCTGCGGTAATCGTCAATCGATCGTTGAATAATCCAACATTAATACCAAGATTCAATTGTGCAGTGCTTTCCCATTTCAAATCTGGGTTAGGAATATTACTTGGGTAAATCGCTGGCAATCCTCCATAAGAACCATTTCCATACAATTCTGAAAACAAGAATGGGCTGATATCGTCATTTCCTGTCAATCCATAACTCGCTCTCACTTTTAAATCTGAAATAAGGTTACTTTCTTTCAAAAATTCCTCTTCAGAAATTCTCCAAGCTACCGAAGCTGCTGGGAAAAATCCAGTTTTATTATTTCCACCGAATTTCGTAGACGTATCAAAACGTCCAGAGATGTCAAAAAGATATTTGTTATCGAAGTTATAATTACCACGACCAAAATACGATCTCAAGCCAGTATCTGTTGCATTCGCCGAAGCCGAAACAATCGTCGAGGCTGCACTGATGTACTGCAAATTATCATCTGCATAATCTTGACCTCTAATAAACGAGGAACGAAATTCGTAACTTTCAAAACTGTAACCTGCTAAAAATTCAACCTTATGCTTGTCAAAATTGTGGTTGTACTTTAAAATGTTATTTGATACCACGTTGATAATATTCGAATAAGTCTCAAATCCCAAACCATTATATTTGGCTCCTTGAACAGTTTTAGTGTTCTCAAATGCATGCTCCCGGAAATTCAAGAAATCAACACCCCATTTAGTCGTAAAGGTCAAATTGGGAATTATTTTGTAATCCAAATAGATATTTGAATTCGTTCGATATGAAAAATTCTGGTTAATAGCTTCATTCCCTATTGATAATGCATTCGAGTAAGGCCCTTCTTGATTGTAAGAACCATCGTCATTGAATACAGGAAAAATTGCAGGTGTTGAAATACCATTTGGAAGTGGACCTTGCAAAGTTTGATCGCCTTCCACACGGTCGGTTTTGGCGTAGGTTAAACCAATACTTGTTCCGATCTTGAATTTATCGGAAAGTTGATGATCTAGATTGACTCGTCCATTAAGACGTTTGTAATTGGTGCCAATCAAAATTCCTTGTTGTTTGAAAAGCGTGCCTCCAATAAAATACTGTGTTTTTTCGGAGCCACCATTTGCAGAAATCTCATAGCTATTGATTGGTGCAGTTCTAAAAATAACATCTTGCCAATCGGTATCAATCGTGATGTTATTCATTTGAGCTTCCGTGAAAACCGTAGAGTTTGTCAAATCATTTCGATATTCCATCCATTGTCTTGAATCCAACATATCTAAACGATTCCATGCACGTTGGACACCTGTATAAATGTTGACGCTAACGACGGCCTTTTGTTCTTTCCCTCTTTTTGTAGTAATCAACACAATTCCATTGGAAGCTCTTGCTCCATAAATTGCCGTTGAAGAAGCATCCTTAAGTACACTGATAGATTCAATATCATTTGGATTCAAATCTGTAATAGCGCTTGCACCTTGTCCTGAATATCCTATTTGTCCAAAATCTCCAGTCGTTACCGGAATTCCGTCAATAATATATAAAGGCTGACTCGAGCCGCTAATAGAACTCAAACCACGAATTCTAACAGACATCTCACCACCTGGAGTTCCAGAGTTTTGTGAAACCTGTACACCTGCTGCCTGACCTTGTAAAATCCCATCGACACCGGAGACTGGCAAATCATCTACTTGCTCTGCTTTAATGGCCGTAACAGCGCCAGTTAATAAAGCTTTCTTTTCTGTGCCATAACCAATAACTACGATTTCACTTAAAGCCAAATTATCTGCCGACATCTTGATATCTACATTTGTTTTGCCTTCAATGTTTATTTCCTGCGTTACAAAACCTAAATACGAAACTACTAGAGTGGTGGCATTGTTGGGAACTTTCAATTCAAAATTCCCATCAAAATCTGTCGACACGCCTTTGGATGTTCCTTTGATGACAACCGTTGCACCAGCTAGAGGCATACCTTGGTCATCCACAATCACACCTTTAACGGTACGTTCTTGTGGTATTGTTTTAAGATTCGTTAAGTTGGGTATTATCGATTGATTTTCCTTGATGACAACTTGACGGTTATCAATAACGTAAGTTAAGTTGGTATTCTCAAAAGCCTTATCCAGAATGTCTGGAAGTGTTGCTTTTTTAAGTTTCAACGACACTTTGTAACGCAACACATCATCTTTATAGAAGAAAATGAATTCGCTCTTGTCTTGAATTTCCTTGAACAATTCCTCTAAAGATATGTCGTTTACATTGATGTCAATCTTGGTCTGTGCGCTTGAATTGTTTGCAAACACAGAACCTAAACCGATAGTAACTAATAGCAGAAAAATTCTCATAATACGTAACATATAGTATCTAAAAGATTTTATCCTTTCTTTGGGATAAAGGTTCTTATATTTATTCATAATTTTGTTTTAGTGGTTAATATATCTGTACTTACAGTGATGTTGATTCTTACATTCCAGAGGATGTTGCCGCATCTTCTGGTTTTTTAGTTTTACTTGCTTTTCAAATTATTTCTGGTTTTTTTAGTTAATAATAAGCTTATTGTTAGTGATTGTATATTCAAATTTTGTGGTTTCTTGAATGATTTTAATGACGTTTTCAACATTATCCTTAACATCTAAATAGCCCGAAAAAGTCGATTCGGAAAGCACACCATTGCTGATGACAATTTCCATATTATAGTATCGTGACACTTTTTTCATAATGGATTTCATTGAATCATTCTTGAAGATGAAAATTCCATCGCGCCACGAGAAATACTTTTCGACCTCAACAGTTTGAGTCTTGATTCGATTGTCATTTCGGTCATAAACCGCAAGCGTATTTGGGACAATTGTGATGCTATTATCAGAATTATCAACTTTTGAATTGTTGTTACTTATTTTCACACTTCCGCTTTTAAGAACAGTACTGACGACATCATCATCGTGATAATTACTAACGTTGAATACCGTTCCCAAAACTTCTATGTCCTGCGCGTCTGTTTTAACAATAAAAGGATGGGCTTTATCATGAGTTACTTCAAAAATCCCTTCTCCTTCTAAATAAACCTCTCGCATATCTTGATTAAAAACAGCGGGGAACACTAATCTAGAACCTGAATTCAACCAAACCTTGGTGCCATCTGCCAAAGTAATGGTAGATCGCTTTCCATAAGGAACAATCAAAGTATTAAAAACTGTTCTTTGATTTTTTGAAGTCGTTTGATTTACGGATTTTGAATTGCCAATCGAGACTTTTTCTCCATTATTTGAATACAAAATATTTGAGTCTGAATCTGCTATTTCCAAATTCTGATCTTCACCTAAAATCAATTTTACCTGGTCATGAACTTTTTGAGCATCCATTGTCTTGACGTAAGTTTCAATTGGAGGGAATTGGTCGGTATTGGTTTGAAATTTAGTGATAGCAAAAAAACCAAGAATAACAGTCGCAGCCAAAGCTATTCCATATTTCACAAAACGTTTTCTTCTAACATAAGTTGAAATAGAATTGGCTATTTTATCCTTTAATTGACTTTTTTCGTGTTCGGTAATTTTCATGTATCTGATTTAAAATTCATTTATATATCTTAAATGAATTCAATTTACAGGTAAGATTTACCCATATACATACATAAGTCAAAAAAGGTTCTTATATAGACACTTTTTTAAGAAAAAATAAAATAAAGAATAATAATTGGTGCCAAATTAGAGCGCAATAACTTGATAGCTCTATAAATGATAGTTCTAGAAGTTTGAACAGAGACATTCATGATTTCAGCGATTTCTTCATATTGACGGTCTTCTGTGAAACGAAGAAAAATGCATTGTTTTTGCTTTTTACTTAACGCAGACATTGCATGTGACAATTGAAAGGCTCTTTCATCAAAAAATTCAGTCTCAATTAATTCTTCCTCGTAAGAAGGAGCAGAATTTGCAAATTGTCCATCTTCGGGAAAAACACTTTTGGTGATGGAAAGAGATTTAGACTTCGGTGCTTTAAGAATTTGGTTTTTTAGAGAACGAAACAAATAATACTTCACATTGTCAGTTGAAGCTAATTTCTTTCGATATTTATAAAGATTGAGAAACAAGTCGTGAATACAATCCATAACTTCTTGTTTTTCTTGAGAGAATTGCAATCCGTAGGAGAATAAATCATCTACGAAAAAATCATAAAGCTGCCCTAAAGCTTCGACGTCTCCATCTTTGAGCTTTTGCCATAAAACATTATTGCTGTTTTGAATTGGCTTCAAGTTGTGAGGGTTTTAGTTGTTAACTATTTGATAGTAAATTTAACAATTTTTTAATACAATTGAAATAACATATTTGATTTAACATGATGTAAAATTTGGAGATTTAAAGCTAACACTATAGATTTTCACTTTGCAGAGGAATGTCTCAAAACAAAAAAGCATCCCAATCTTCTATAAAGAAAAAAGGAAAGCTTCTCATTGGTAATTGTCAAACTACAATTTGACGCTTACACTACGTTTCGAATGTTACTTCGAAAACAACACAACATTTTCAAACAAAAAAGCCGCTTTGTAGCGGCTTTTTGTTTCTGCGGTCTGGACGGGACTCGAACCCGCGACCTCCGCCGTGACAGGGCGGCATTCTAACCAACTGAACTACCAGACCGTGCATAAATGCGAGTGCAAATATACACTGCAATTTTAATAACGCAAATATTTTCTACGCTTTTTTGCAAAAAAAATCATTATTTAAATTTCCCTCTCTCTACCATGTAGGTAGTCAAGATTTTATCAAAACTCTTATTGATGTCGGCCTCCACATATTTTATTTGATATTGCCCACATTTAAGTCGCAATTCATCAAAATAAGCCTGTACATTCTCTTTATATGAATCTTTAATGGTATCGGGATACAAATTGATGAATTCACCTGTCTCGACATCCACAAAACGTTTTGGGGTGTTATCGAAGTCTAATTGCAATTCCTTCTCTTTATCAAATACATGAAATAAGACAACTTCATGTTTATTATGCTTTAAATGACGTAATGCTTCAAATAATTTAATTTCATCCGCTGATGTTTGAAACATATCTGTAAAAAAGAAAATCAAAGATCGACGATGAATATTTTCAGCAATCTGATGGAGATACGTATAAGTTTCGGTTTGTTTATTTATCGGTTTTGACGACACAAGGTTGCTCAATTGTCCAAGTAACATCTGGTGGTGACGTTCGCTTCCTTTTTCTGGCGAATAAAAATCATAGGCATCGCTATAGACGCTCATTCCTACGGCATCGCGCTGTTTTTTGAGAACATGCATCAAACTAGCAGAAGCCAGAGCGGAAAAAGCAATCTTGTTCAATTGACCAATAGAAAACTCCTTCATCTTCGGAAAATGCATCGAGCTGCTATTATCGATGATTAGATGACAACGCAAATTGGTTTCCTCATCATAGCGTTTGGTGAAGAGCTTATCGGTTTTGGCAAATAATTTCCAATCGATATGTTTGGTACTTTCCCCTTGATTATAAATTTTATGCTCGGCAAATTCTGCCGAAAACCCATGAAACGGACTTTTATGCATCCCAGCAATAAAACCCTCGACCACTTGCTTGGCGAGGAGTTCGAGATTTTTAAAACCTCCAGTTTTATTGAGTTCTTGCTGTAAATCCATTGTTTATAGGTGAGAGCACTTTGCTGCCAGAATCAAGAATCAGGACAGATTTTGCTTCATTTCAAAATCTATTTAAGGAAAGCTTTTTAGTTTTACTCCTTTGTCCTGGTTCTTGGCTCTAAAAGTCTTGATTCTTTACTTGATAATCTTATCCACAATTCCGTATGCAACAGATTCCCCAGCTCCCATCCAGTGATCACGATTAAAATCTTTCATAATTTTTTCGAAAGGTTGGCCACAATTTTCCGCCAATAATTTTGCGCTCAACTCCTTTGTTTTTAGGATTTCCTGTGCTGTAATTTCAATATCACTTGCTGGTCCACGAGCGCCTCCGCTTGGCTGGTGAATCATAACACGTGCGTGCGGCTGAATGAAACGCTTCCCTTTTTCGCCAGCTGACAACAATATGGAGCCCATCGATGCAGCAAATCCTGTACAGATTGTTGATACATCACTTTTTAAGGATTTCATGCAGTCATACATGGCAAAACCAGACGTCACATAACCTCCAGGACTATTGATATAAAGATGGATATCTTTTGTTTCCAAAGCATCCAAATACATCAAACGGTCAATCACATGTTTGGCTGATTTATCATCTACCTGTCCCCATAAAAACACTTTGCGTTCTTCTATCAATTTGCTATCAATAGCATCTTGTATTTTTGATTTATTACTCATTATTCTAAATTTTTCTCTAAAATAAAAAAAGGTTCACCATTACAGCAAACCTTTTATACTTTAATTATGCTTATATCTTATAAAAGTCCGTCGATTGCGTCAGTGTAAGCATTTTTAGGTGCTACACCTACTTGTCTTCCGACTACTTCTCCGTTTTGGAAAATCAATACTGTTGGGATGTTACGCACACCATATTTAGCCGCAAATTCTTGATTTGCATCTACATCAACTTTACCTACAACAGCCTTGCCATCATATTCTTGGCTGATTTGGTCGATGATTGGTCCAACCATTCTGCAAGGTCCGCACCAGGCTGCCCAGAAATCCACCATTACTGGTTTATCACTTTTTAATACTGTTTCTTCAAACGTTGCATCTGTTATTTCTAATGCCATATCTTTATACTTTAAGAGTTTTACTTTGTTTTAGTTACACAAAATTAGTCAAAAATTCTGCCAAACCTTACAGGGTTAACATTTGTTTTGGTTATGAAAGGATTGACTGTTATTATGACAGTTATTTGGGCGCATGAACCGGGCTGTCCGCTCTATCTTTTTAGGCTTGAAAAAATCCACAAAAAGGATGCCGCTTCCATCCCTTGCGCGAACTTCAACTTTAAAACATAATTCAATTACTTTAGAAGTATTTCATCAATTCAATTTATAATAGACATCGTGACTATCCAACTCATCCAACAACTCTTGTGAAATCTTCACCTTCTTTTTTCTACTGGACATGTTTAGTTTTAGCTTTTCTTCATTGTCATAAATCATAAAATTGAGCGCGTGATTTCCATCATGCAGTCTAAACAAATCATTTAAGACAGTAATTCTCTTTTCCTGTAAATCCTTAATATCTAATTGAATCGATAATTTCTTTGCATAGGTATCCATCACATCATGCAACAACTGAAAACTGTTGAACTGGATTCTTGGATCGCTTTTCTTCCCAGTTTCTCGATTGGTCCAACCTTCTGCAATTCTAATTTTTACGTAGACAAACGAATTCTTAACTAAAAAGTGTCGAAACTTTAAATACTCTTCTCCAAAAATTCGGAATTCAAAACTGTCTGTATAATCTTCTACTGTAAACATTGCCCAACCTTTGCCTTGTTTACTTACTCTATGTTGAATGTCGGTGACTACACAACCAAAGCATAGTTCCCGATTCACATAAGTTTCCAAATCCCTTAAATGCGCCAAGGCTGCGTTACAAAAGGTGTTCATCTCAACTTTAAAATCATCCAGTGGATGTCCGGAAATATAAATGCCGACCACTTCTTTTTCTTGTGCCAATTTTTCCATCGTTCCCCATTCTTCACAAGGAGGTACAACAGGTTCAGCAATTTGCACATCACTCGCATCACCAAATAAACTCACTTGTGCCGAATTTTCATTCTCTTGATGTTTTGCGCCATATTTAATCGCTTTCTCCAAAAACGTAATGCCGTCGCCTTCATCCTGAAAATATTGAGCACGATGGGTTGTGTCGAAACAATCAAATCCTCCTGCCAGTGCTAGGTTCTCAAATGCTTTTTTGTTAGCTGCACGCAAATCAATTCGCTTTGCAAAATCAAATATGGATTTATAGTTACCATCCTTTTTTCGATTTTCGACAATGGTAATTACTGCGCCATGACCAACACCTTTAATCGCTCCCATCCCAAAACGGACGGCATTGTCTTTATTTACCGAGAATTTATAAAATGATTCGTTAATGTCTGGCCCCAAAACCGGCAATTTCATCCGTTTACATTCTTCCATGAAAAATGTGACTTGCTTGATATCGTTCATGTTATTGGATAAAACTGCAGCCATATATTCGGCAGGATAATGTGCTTTTAAATAAGCAGTTTGGTAAGCGATCCAAGCGTAACAAGTCGAGTGCGACTTGTTGAATGCATAGCTGGCAAAGGCTTCCCAATCTTTCCAGATTTTTTCTAGAATTTTGGTATCGTGCCCGTTTTTTTCACCACCTTCCAAAAATTTAGGCTTCATTTTATCCAAAACCGATAAAATCTTTTTACCCATAGCCTTACGCAACACATCGGCTTCACCTTTAGTAAAATTGGCCAAACGCTGCGACAACAACATCACCTGCTCTTGATAGACTGTAATACCATAAGTTTCCTTAAGGTTATCTTCCATATCTGGAAGGTCATAAACAATGTCCTCATCACCATGTTTTCTGCGGATAAAACTCGGAATGTATTCCATCGGTCCTGGACGGTAGAGTGCGTTCATTGCAATCAAATCATCAAACACCGTCGGTTTTAAATCCTTCATGTGTTTTTGCATTCCTGGCGACTCATATTGAAACACACCTACGGTTTCTCCGCGCTGAAAGAGTTCGTATGTTTTTTCATCATCCAAAGGAAAATTATCTGGGTCTAAAAGAATATCATGTTTCGCCTTGACGATTTTAACTGTGTCCTTAATCAAGGTCAGGGTTTTTAAACCCAAGAAATCCATTTTCAACAAACCAGCATCTTCCACGACCGAGTTATCAAACTGCGTTACATATAAATCGGAATCTTTTGCGGTTGCTACAGGCACGAAATCCGTGATATCACTTGGCGTAATGATAACACCACAAGCATGAATTCCTGTATTTCTGACAGAACCTTCCAGGGTTCTTGCCAAATTGACGGTTTCAGCTTCCAAATCATCGCCATCAGAAATATTCATCAGCTCGTTGACCTTTTCTAAATCTTCAGCTCGGAATGCTTTTGCCAATTGCTTTTCGTCATAACCAAAAATCTTCCCAAGTTTGGACATGGTCGGAATCAATTTTGCAATTCTATCGGCATCAAATAATGGTAAATCTAGCACACGAGCTGTATCACGAATGGACGATTTTGCTGCCATTGTTCCATACGTGATAATTTGCGCCACTTGACTACTTCCGTATTTATTAATAACGTATTCCATGACACGGCCACGGCCTTCATCATCAAAGTCAATATCGATATCAGGCATGCTCACACGATCTGGATTCAAGAAACGCTCAAAAAGTAAATCGTACTTCAATGGGTCTATATTCGTAATCCAAAGGCAGTACGCAACCACAGAACCAGCTGCAGAACCACGACCTGGGCCAACCGATACATCCATATTTCGAGCTTCACGAATGAAATCCTCTACAATCAAGAAATAGCCTGGATAACCAGTATTTTTGATGACACTCAATTCAAAATCTAAACGTTCTTTGATGGCATCAGTTAATTCTGGGTACCTTTTTTTGGCACCTTCATAAGTAATGTGACGCAAATAATCATCTTCATTTTCGAAACTGTCGGGAATATCAAATTTTGGCAGTAAGACCTCACGTGCCAATTGATAATCTTCAATTTTATTGACTACCTCTTCCGTATTTGCAATGGCTTCGGGGAGATCTTTAAACAAGGTTTTCATTTCATCAGCTGACTTGAAATAATACTGCTGATTTGGCATTCCGTAGCGATAGCCTCGTCCACGACCAATTGGTGTTGCTTGTTTTTCTCCATCCTTTACGCACAATAAAATATCATGTGCATTAGCATCGTTTTTTTCTGCGTAATAGGTGTTGTTGGTGGCTACCAATTTCACATTATGTTTCTTGGAAAACTCTACCAAAACAGGATTCACTCGATTTTCATCTTCTTGGTTGTGGCGCATTAGCTCGATGTATAAATCGTCACCAAACTGTTCTTTCCACCATAACAGTGCTTCTTCCGCTTGGTTTTCACCGACATTTAAAATCTTGCTTGGCACTTCACCATAAAGATTCCCCGTTAGGACGATTAAATCCTCTTTATATTTTTGAATGATGGCCTTATCAATTCTTGGTAAGTAATAAAATCCTTCTGTGTAGGCGGAAGATGAGAGTTTTGCTAAATTGTGATACCCTTTTTTGGTCTTTGCCAAAAATACAATCTGATAACCATTGTCCTTTCGAGTTTTATCCAATCGGTCTTCACAGACGAAAAATTCACAACCAAGAATCGGTTTAATTTCTTTTTCAGCTGGTGTTTCACCTTGTTCAATTAAAGCTTCGTTTCTCGCCTTAACGGCTCTATTATGATTTGTCGCTTCTTTCACAAAATGAAATGCGCCCATCATATTGGCATGGTCGGTCAAGGCCACTGCGGACATCTTTTGTTTGGCAGCGTTAGCGACCAAATCCCTGATACTGATGGTTGATTGCAACACCGAAAATTGTGAATGGTTATGCAAGTGCACAAAATCAACGTCTTGGAGCTCTCGAATATTTTGGGCGATTTCGGTTTTAGTGGGTTCTGCCGATTCTTGGAGCGCTTCAATTTGTTGTTTGATTTTTGCACTTTCCTGTTTTAGGTTGATGTGCTTCAAACCTATCAGCTGGATTTCGGCAGGATTTTCTTCCTTAAAATTTTTGAAATAATCTGGCTGAACATCCAATTGTTCTATTGTGTATTCTTCTAATCGAATTAATTCTAAAAAGCAACGTGTGGTTGCTTCAACATCGGCAGTTGCATTATGTGCCTCCGAAAATGGCTTATTGAAAAGAAATTGGTGCAACTCTGTTAACGTTGGCAATTTGAATTTACCATAACGACCACCTGGCAATTGACAAAGTTCTGCCGTATGTTCCGTACAAGTATCTAAAACCGGAAGTTCTTGAAGTTGATTTGCAATGTCAGCACGCACAAATTCGGCTCCCAAAATATTCAAATCGAAACCAACATTTTGACCAACTACGAATTTGGTTTTTTCTAAAGCGGCATTGAATTTTTCTAGAACTTCAATGAGAGGAATCCCTTGCTTTTGAGCCAATTCGGTAGAAATTCCATGAATTTTCTCCGCATCGTAAGGAATGTTAAAGCCTTCGGGTTGTACCAAATAATCCTCATGCTCGATACAGTTACCCATTTCATCATGCAATTGCCATGCAATTTGGATGCAACGAGGCCAATTGTCAGTATCTGTAATTGGAGCGTCCCAACGTTTTGGCAATCCTGTGGTTTCGGTATCGAAAATTAAAAACATCTATTGTTGATTATGAATTATTGTTAGATTGTTATGTCCATTCGAGCAAGTTAAGAACTCATTAGGGCTCGACTGCGCTCAACTTGACACTATTGATAATTAGCTTATTGAATTGTGATTTTCTTTAAAAGAAAAGTTTTTAAAATTACATATAATTTAGGCTTTTTTAATATGAAAGTTATACAAAATTGTAAACAAAAAACGCAACCGTTTCGGGTTGCGTTCTCGATTTGGGATCTTAAATAAATTTAAGATACTAATTCTTCTTTTTTCATCATTTCAGTGTTGATTGCTGACTGAATTGCATTTTTGTGCTTTATAAGCAAGGAATCAATTGTTGGTAACAAATTTGGCTCCTTGATAATTTCATTATAAACTTCCACACTTTCTTTCTCACCCCTGATGGCTTCCTCTAAAACAGCTTCTTCATCATTGGAAGTAAAAGTCGTTTTTAAACTCATCCAATTTCTGTGCATCATTCCTTTAAAACTATCAGAATCTTCTGGGATTTCTCCATATTGTAAGATTTCGGTTCTTAATTCTTTAGCAAATTCACTTCGCTCGGAAGCTCTTCTTTTAAAATACATTTTTAATCGATCACTATCAACATTTTCAATGGCATTAAGATACCCTTTTTCGGCGTCGTAGTTCTTTATTAATAATTCGTTTAATTTGTTTGAAATTTTTTCTGAATACTTCATTTATCGTTCTGTCTTTTTAAATCTCAATATATTATTTAATGATGCATATTGTTTCACATCCAATACTTTAATATAACATAACAAGTAGGAAAATTCTAACAATTTAACATTTTTAACGTTTAGACAAAAAAGAAGCACCACCAAATTTGGCAGTGCTATAAGATGTAATGTTATTAAATTTTAGTTACAATCCCCCAAACTATCTATAATAGCTTGAAATGCACCACTCGTATCACCACACGCCGCAATGGCATCTTGCAATGCTGTCTTGTAGCCATTGCATCGTGTTGTATATTGGTTGTCACCTGGCATCACTTCCGAAAAATTTGCTGTAGCTGTCAATAGATTGGTCGTCGCTTGATCACAGGACATTGAACTACCAGTAGTTCCTCCGCCAACAATTGGTATTCTATAAAAATCTCCCTCATTAAATCCTACCGATTTTAAACCATCATTTGTAAAAGCAATAAACCTGAAAGTGCCAGAAATATATTGAGGAGTTGATTCAGTAATAACAACCTCTCCTATTTCAGGATACAGTGAAACATCTGGATCAGGCGGATTTGAAGTTGAATAGTTAATATCTTCAAAATCGGTAAAGTCAGCTTTTGAAAAGCTAGTATCGGTTAGTAAAAATGTCCTTATGTTTGCCGATGGCAACATTAATGTCATTTCTTCACTATTGTTACCAGCAACTATTGTTAAGGTACCAGCATCAGCCGTGTTATCCACTGTTGCACTAAAATAAGTCGCTCTCCAAAGACTATAATTTTTATTTCCCTGAAAGCCAGGAGTGTTAAACTGAACATCATCACTACAACCCAATAAAGTAACTAGAGTCAAAACAAGCAAGGCTATCTTCTTCATTAAATTCTTTTTTTATTGTCAAAAATTTTTTGAGTCGCTAATTAAGTAAAAAATAAACTTTTTTAAGGTTAAAATATGTAATAATATTAAATTTAATTTGAATATAAGAATAATGTGTATTTCAAATCAAAAATTGTAGTATCTTTGCGCACTTATTAATAATCGAGGTCGAGAACCTCACAAATTAATTTATGTATGCCAGTAAAAATTAGATTACAAAGACACGGTAAAAAAGGGAAACCTTATTTCTGGATCGTAGCAGCTGATGCGCGTTCAAAAAGAGATGGTAAATATCTAGAAAAACTAGGTGCTTACAATCCAAATACAAATCCTGCAACAATCGAATTGGATGTTGATGGTGCTGTAAAGTGGTTGCAGAATGGTGCACAACCAACTGACACTGCAAGAGCAATCTTGTCTTACAAAGGTGCTTTAATGAAAAATCATTTAGCAGGTGGTGTAAGGAAAGGCGCTTTAACTGAAGAACAAGCTGAATCAAAATTCAATGCTTGGTTAGATGAAAAAGCTGGTCTTGTTGACGCCAAAAAAGAAGGTTTATCAAAAGCACAGGCGGATGCTAAAGCGAAAGCTCTTGATGCTGAAAAAGAAGTAAATGCAAAACGTGAAGCTGACGCTGCGCAAGTTATTGCAGATGCCGAAGCTGCTGAAGCTGCTGCGAATGCACCAGCCGAAGAAGCTGCCGCTGACGGTGAAACTACAGAAGCTGAAGCTACGACTGACGAAGCTGTTGCTGATGATGCTGAAACAAAAACTGAAGAATAAAGAATTTATTTTTTATACTTTTAAACTCCGATATGAACTATCGGAGTTTTTTATATCCAGAAATGTTACATTATGAATAAATCAGATTGTTTTTTCGTAGGCAGAATTGTAAAAAAGTACAGTTTCAAAGGTGAATTACTGATTAAATTAGATACAGACGAACCAGAAATCTATGAAGACATGGAATCTGTATTTGTGGAATTAAGAAACAATCTTGTCCCGTTTTTTATTGAATCCTCTCAATTGCACAAATCCGAATTGCTTCGCATCAAGTTTGAAGATGTCGATTCGGAAATGGATGCGGATTCGTTATTGAAGTGCGATTTATATTTGCCTTTAGAATTTTTACCAAAACTTGAAGATGATAAATTCTACTATCATGAAATTATTGGTTTTGAGGTTCAAGATGTCAATTTTGGAAAAGTAGGAGTGGTTAAATCCATCAACGATTCGACAGCTCAAGCTTTGTTTGAAATCGATAGAGATGGCATTGAAATTTTAATCCCAATGAATGATGCCTTTATTAAAAAAGTTGACAAGAAGAAAAAATTGATTACGGTAGAAACTCCAGAAGGATTGATCGAACTATACTTACAATAGAGCAAGGACCGCTACGCTGCTAGATTCAAGAATCAAGATAGGATGAACAAGCCATTTCAATTTAAAGAATTTACAGTCCATCAAGACCGTTGTGCCATGAAAATCGGTACGGATTCTGTGTTGCTTGGTGCTTGGACTTCTTTAGAAAATGAACCACATTCCATTCTTGATATTGGAGCAGGAACTGGGGTCTTGTCACTGATGATGGCCCAGAGATGTTGTTCTGAAATCATTGATGCCATTGAAATTGATGATGACGCCTACGAACAATGTGTAGACAATTTTGAACTATCACCTTGGAGCGATCGCTTATTTTGCTATCATGCGTCTTTAGAAGAATTTGTGGATGAAATAGAGGATAAATATAACCTCATCATTTCAAATCCACCTTTTTATAATGACACCTATAAAAGTGAAGATGAACAAAGAGATTTAGCAAGATTTACGGATGCCATGCCATTTCGACATTTATTGAAAAGTGTCTCGAAGCTGCTTTCAAAAAATGGAACTTTTTCTGTAATCATCCCATTTTCACAAGAAAAAGACTTTATTGTGATAGCTTCCGAAGAACACCTTTTTCCAAATCGAATTTTGCGAGTCAAAGGTTCGCCATCATCTGATATCAAACGTAGTCTTATAGAATTTTCTTTCAAAGAAATAGAAGCTGACCTTTCGGAATTGATTATCGAAATAACGCGTCATCGATATACCGAAGCGTACATTAATTTGACTAAAGATTTTTATTTGAAGATGTAAGCATTCAAATGCTTTCACGATTAAAGCCTTTTCCTTTTTTCTTCCATTTTATTCGGAATGAATTAAGTTAGCGATAATTGCGTAAATTAGAAGGCAGCTTAATATTCAAACATCATTCTATGTCACATAAATTTCACATTGATTCAGACATTACAAAAGCTGAAACACTTCCCGCAAACTTTTATAAAGATCAATCAGTTTTTGACGATTTAAAAGAGCATATATTTCTCAAGTCATGGCAATGGATTGGCGATGACAATGTGGTCAAACTTCAAAATTCGGTGCATCCATTTGTGTTGCTAGACGGATTTTTAACCGAACCGATGGTCCTTACAAAGGATGCGGCTGATTCTATTTCGTGTCTTTCGAATGTATGCACCCATCGTGGGAATTTGGTTGTTATCAATACTTCAAAGAGCAAAAAATTGACTTGTGGTTATCATGGTCGGCGTTTCAATCTGAAAGGCAAATTTGAGTACATGCCAGAATTTACTGATGCGAAAGATTTTCCAAGACCTTGCGACAATTTACATCAATTTCCTTTACGGAAATGGGGACAATTTTTATTTGCCGGATTAAATCCATGCTTCGATTTTCAGGAAGTAATTGATAAAATGAATGAACGTGTGGGCTTTTTACCACTAGAAAACTTCTCTCTTGACACGGCCATCTCAAAAGATTATTTGGTACATGCACATTGGGCTTTGTATTGTGATAATTATTTAGAAGGTTTTCATGTCCCATTTGTGCATGACGACTTGAATGCCGTTTTAAACTACGAAAATTATACGACGGAAGTTTATGAGTATTGCAATCTTCAGATAGGATTCACAGATGAGGCGACGGAAGTCTTCGATTTGCCAAAAGAACATATCGATTATGGTAAAAATGTGGCGGCCTATTATTATTGGGTCTTCCCGAATATGATGTTCAATTTTTATCCTTGGGGACTTTCCATTAATATTGTGAAACCATTGGATTTGAATCGAACGAAAATTTCCTTCATCTCTTACGTTTATGACCCTTCAAAACTGAATAAAGGTGCGGCAACCGATATCGAAAAGGTGGAACGTGAAGATGAAGTTGTGGTCGAAAATGTCCAGAAAGGTGTTCGTTCGTCATTTTACAAAGCAGGTCGATTTTCGCCAACTCGCGAAAAAGGCGTTCATCATTTTCATCGATTACTGGCAGAATGTCTCAATAAATAAACCCATTTTTCATAAGGAATTATAAGTATTAAATTGTAGACTGAAAACGTTTTCGTTACTTTTGCAATCCCGAAGCTTCGGGACTAAAATATTAAATATCAAAGTATGAAGCCAGATTTATTTCAAGCGCCAGATTATTACAATTTAGATGATCTATTAACCGAAGAACACAAATTAGTGCGTGATTCTGCTCGTGCATGGGTGAAGAAAGAAGTTTCACCAATTATTGAAGAGTATGCGCAACGTGCTGAATTTCCAAAACAAATCATCAAAGGTTTAGGTGAAATTGGTGGTTTTGGCCCATACATTCCGGTTGAATATGGTGGTGCTGGACTAGACCAAATATCGTACGGTTTGATCATGCAAGAAATTGAAAGGGGTGATTCTGGTGTGCGTTCAACGTCTTCTGTACAATCCTCGTTGGTGATGTATCCAATTTGGAAATACGGAAACGAAGAACAACGCATGAAATATTTACCCAAATTAGCAACTGGTGAATTCATAGGTTGTTTTGGTTTGACAGAACCCGATCACGGTTCGAATCCTGGAGGAATGACGACTAATTTTAAAGATGCTGGTGATCACTATCTTTTGAACGGAGCAAAGATGTGGATCTCCAATGCGCCATTTGCAGACATTGCAGTCGTTTGGGCAAAAGATGAAGAAGGAAGAATCCATGGTCTCATTGTGGAACGTGGTATGCCAGGGTTTTCTACACCGGAGACACATAATAAATGGTCCTTGAGAGCTTCTGCCACAGGTGAATTGATTTTTGATAATGTCAAAGTGCCAAAGGAGAACTTATTACCTAATAAATCTGGTTTGGGAGCGCCACTGGGTTGCTTGGATTCCGCTCGATATGGCATTGCTTGGGGAGCGATCGGAGCTGCAATGGACTGTTATGATACAGCTTTACGATATAGCAAAGAACGTATGCAATTTGGAAAACCAATTGGACAATTTCAATTGCAACAAAAGAAATTGGCAGAAATGATCACCGAAATCACCAAAGCTCAATTGTTGACTTGGAGACTTGGTGTCTTGCGTAATGAAAACAGAGCAACATCAGCACAAATTTCAATGGCCAAACGAAATAATGTGGATATGGCCATCAACATCGCTCGAGAAGCTAGACAAATGCTAGGAGGCATGGGAATTACTGGTGAATATTCAATTATGCGTCACTCCATGAATCTTGAAAGTGTGATTACTTATGAAGGTACACACGATATTCATTTGCTAATTACGGGAATGGATGTAACAGGTTTAAATGCCTTTAAATAAACTTTAGAATTATACTTTATTCAAAATGGATTGTTTTGAATGGACAAATTAAAAAAATGCTTCTTAACTTTAAGAAGCATTTTTTTATAAAACTAAAGTATCGCTATCATCGTATACTTTTACAGACTCTAAATTTTAATAAAGATGAAAAAATTAGTTTTCTTATGTTTCATTTGTTTTATAACATTTGGTGCGTGTAGTAATTCTGACGATGACGCTACTCTACAAAACAATAATCAAATGAATGATGATGACGATGATGATACCGACACAACCACTGTGGATAGAGAAGTTTTGAAAATACTTTCTTTAGGAGATAGTTATACTATTGGTGAAAGTGTTTGCGATACTTGTAGATTTCCTGTTCAACTGAAAGACAGTCTTGAATCTAATCGTGATGCCGAAATTTCAATTGATATCGTAGCGCAAACTGGCTGGACAACCACCACCCTCATCAGTGCAATCAACACCGTAAGTTTTACGCCTGACTTTGATTTGGTAACGCTTTTAATTGGAGTCAACAATCAATTTCAGCAAAAACCTTTTTCGGTATATGAAACTGAATTTCCATTGCTCTTGGAAAAAGCCATTCAATTTGCGAATGGCGACAACAGCAAAGTTATCGTCGTTTCAATACCAGATTATGCCTTCACGCCTTTTGGTCAAAATTCGTCAGATCCTAATACTATTTCTTCAGATATTGACCGATACAATGCGTTTGCCCAAAATTATAGTGAAGAACGCAACATAACTTTTGTAAACATTACCGACATCACTCGTTTGGGCCTAGAACAGCGAGAGCTTGTAGCTTCCGATGGATTGCACCCTTCCGAATTGGCGTATGCTAAATTTGTAGAGCGATTGCTTCCTGTGGCGATTCAAAAATTGAATTAAGTTTTACTACTTTAGTTAAAACTTATCGAATGTCTTCAAAAACCAGATTGGACAACGCTTACGAAAATGCTAAAATTGTTGATTTTGACGACACCAGTAAAATTATTTTTTTAGTGACTGCCATAGAAGTGATAACAGTTTTGCAGATGATTTTGCAAACAACCGAAACATCTATTTTCACGCCCTAAAGCATTATTATGCAGAAGGTTTCACGTATTGTGAACTCGGTGATGGCGATGAGCTCTGGGAAAACATTTCGTTCGAACCTATATTGGAAGCCCATAAAAATGTGTTTGAGTTGATGCAATTGTTTTATGATCAAAACCGATTACATTTAATTTGGGGAAATCACGATATGGTCTATCGTAATCAGAAATATGTTGAGAAGTATCTGTATTCTTATTTTGATGAACGTACTGGAGAAGACAAACCATTGTTTCCGAATATCAAAGTGGAGGAAGGGATCATCTTAAAGCATCGTAAGTCTGGACAAAAATTGTTTCTAGTCCATGGACACCAAGCTGACACTTGGAATTTCATCTTTTGGAAATGGAGTCGATTTTTGGTAAGAGTTCTATGGAAACCTTTAAACGTTATGGGAATTGCCGACCCTACCAGTCCAGCTAAAAACTACAAGGAACTCATTAAGGTAGAACGTCGCATTAAAAAGTGGATCATAGAAAACAATAATCTAGTTACAGTTGTTGGTCATACACATCGACCGCGTTTTCCCGATCCGGGTGACATTGCCTTTTTTAACGATGGGAGCTGTGTGCATCCCAGAAGCATCACAGGAATTGAAATTGAAAATGGCGAAATCTCATTAATCAAATGGCAGATTGCTACGAATGATGATGGTATATTACAAATTGTAAGAGTTTTGTTGGAAGGACCGAAAAGGTTGATTGATTATAAAACGGAATAATTGCAATTAATCAATTATAAATATCTATGATTCAGGGGCTAATTCCACTTCCAACCCTTCCAAATCTGGTGTGATATGAATCTGACAACCCAAGCGTGAATTCTCCTTCACGTAAAAAGCTTCCGACAACATCGCTTCTTCGTCATCTTGCATGTCTGGTAATTCGGTATCACTCAATATATAACATTGGCAAGACGCGCACATGGCCATGCCTCCACAAATTCCGATGGTACCTTCTGGTGCCAGTTCATAAGACCGCACGACTTCCATAAGGTTCATCGCCATATCTGTTGCCGCTAATACTTCATGAATCACACCATCTCTATCTGTGATTTTTATTGTAATATCTTGCTCCACTAGTCTATCGATTTTACCACTTGTTTTGGTGCTTCCTTGCGTGTTCCGTCGAAGCCATCTACACCACTGACCGTGGTATATTTTAATACGTATCTTTTGCCAGGATTTATGATCTGGTAAGCCGCTTGACACATTAAAGTTGCCTCATGGAAACCGCAAAGAATCAATTTCAGTTTTCCAGGATAGGTGTTGACATCTCCAATCGCAAAAACCCCAGGAATATTAGTTTGATAATCCAGTGAATTATTCACAACTATTGCATTTTTTTCAATTTCCAGGCCCCAATTTGCTATCGGACCTAATTTTGGAGACAAACCAAATAATGGAATGAAGTGATCACACTCAATTTCAAAACGCTTTTCAATATGTTGAGATTGAGATACCACAACTGCCTTTAAACTCTCGTGCCCGACCAAACCTACAACTTCGGCAGGAGTGACTAAATTAATTTTACCTTTATTTTTCAATTCTTGGACTTTCTCAACAGAATCCAACGCACCTCTAAATTCATTTCTTCTATGAATCAAAGTAACTTCAGAAGCAATATTTGATAAGAAGATACTCCAATCTAAAGCAGAATCACCACCTCCAGATATAACAACACGTTTGTCTCTATAGACTTCGGGGTCTTTAATAAAATATTCGACTCCAGAGTCTTCAAAAGAAACGATATTGTCTATCAACGGTTTTCGAGGCTCAAAACTTCCTAATCCTCCTGCAATAGCCACAACTGGAGCCTGATGTTTTGTACCTTTATTTGTGGTCACGATAAAACTCCCATCCTCTTTTTTTTCAATGGTCTCTGCACGTTCACCCAAAGTAAAACCCGGCTCGAACTGCTTGCACTGCTCTAATAAATTATCGGTTAAATCGCCAGCTAAAACTTCTGGAAATCCTGGAATATCGTAAATAGGCTTTTTGGGATAAATTTCCGAACATTGACCTCCTGGTTGAGGCAGTGCGTCTATTAGGTGACATTTTAATTTTAATAATCCGGCTTCAAATACCGCAAATAATCCTGTTGGCCCTGCGCCTATGATGAGTATATCGGTTTTTATCATATTAATGCCCATAAAAATGGGTATCTCTTTTATTCAACTTTACTTGAGCAAATTTATCTAGCTCAATCTTTATATTTTATGACATTGGTCAATTGCGTGAAGGATGGAGGCATTGTTGGAGCTCTTTTTGTTTTTCACAAAAAAGCGACTGGCGAGAGCCTGACCCTTGTGGTCACGCCATTACGCAACTACATTAATCACCTGTTCTATTTGAGGTGCATATTTTTTAATGGTCATTTCGACACCTGACTTTAAGGTCATTTGGTTAACGCTACATCCAACACATGCTCCTTGTAGCTGTACTTTTACCAAACTACCATTCTCAATAGACAATAATGAAATGTCACCACCGTCACTTTGTAAAAATGGACGGATTTCATCTAAAGCTTTTTCAATATTCAACCTCAATTCCTCTGTTGTCATATGTCTATTTTTTTACTGCCGAACAACCAGCCATTGTTGTTATTTTTATTGCTTCGGTTGGTGGCAAATCGTCATTTCGTCTCACGACTTCAGTGACCACATTTTGAGTAATTTTCTCAAATGCCTTTTCCAAACCAGTGGCTGTTTGCATGGCTGCTGGTCGACCTATGTCTCCAGCTTCCCTAATGCTTTGTACCAATGGCAACTCTCCTAAAAACGGCACTTTTAAATCTTCAGCAAGATTTTTGGCACCTTCTTTTCCAAATATATAATACTTATTATTTGGTAATTCTTCCGGCGTAAAATAAGCCATATTCTCGATGATTCCTAAGACGGGAACATTGATGCTTTCTTGTTGAAACATCGCAACACCTTTTTTGGCATCTGCTAATGCTACATTTTGTGGTGTGCTTACGATGACCGCCCCAGTTATGGGCAACGATTGCATAATGCTCAAATGAATATCTCCAGTGCCTGGCGGTAAGTCTATCAACATAAAATCGAGTTCACCCCAATGTGCGTCAAAAATCATTTGGTTCAATGCTTTAGCAGCCATTGGACCTCGCCATACCACGGCTTGGTTGGGTTGGGTAAAAAATCCTATCGACAATATCTTAACGCCGTAATTTTCAACAGGTTTCATCTTGGATTTACCATCAATATTTACCGCTAATGGTCGTTCGTTTTCCACATCAAACATAATCGGCACGGAAGGTCCGTAAATATCGGCATCCAAAATGCCAACCTTAAAGCCCATTTTTGAAAGGGTTACCGCCAAATTTGCAGTAACCGTAGATTTGCCAACGCCTCCTTTACCAGAAGCAACTGCTACTATATTTTGAATACCAGGGATGGGTTTTCCTTTGATGACGTTCGTTGCCGGTTTTGCAGGCGCATCAACTTTCACATTTACAGTGATTTTAGCCTTTTCATAGACCAAGTCATGAATGGTTTTCATGATTTCGACTTCAGTCTTTTTTTTCGCTTGAAGACTCGGATTATTGATGGTAATGTCAACAATGACCTCATCAGCAAAAGTGACTATATTTTTTACGGCACCACTCTCTACCATATTCTGACCTTCTCCAGGCGCTGAAATGTTTTCGAGGGCTTTGTAGATGTCTTGTTTGTTCAACTTCATGTTCGCAATTTAGATTAATTCTAAAGTGCAAATATACTTAATTAAGATTGAAGACCGAAGTTGGAAGCTTGAAGTTTTTTTATGATGTTATTGCGTATTTCTATGAGAATGGGATTTGCAATTATTTGTAAATTTTACAAAAATTAGGAAATAATAGTATAAACTTTCAACGTCACATCTCAATTACAAATATCAATTTGCTTTTAAATCTATTTCTTTTGAAATTTGAATTTTAAAGTTCTATCCTCGGATCCCAATAGACACTATTAAAGTCTTGTATTTGATCATTTTTCACTGCAACACCTTCACTTTCCAATAATTGTTGCATGATGTTAGTGCCATCAAAGTGATGTTTCCCTGTCAATAAACCTTTTCTATTGACAACACGATGCGCAGGGATATCCTTACCAACAGAACCATTCATGGCATAACCAACCATTCTAGCGCTCCTAGCCGCACCGAGATAATTGGCGATGGCGCCATAACTTGTGACACGACCATATGGAATTTGCTTTGCAACTTCATAAACCTTATCAAAGAAATTAAGAGTTTTCTGCTGCATCACATTTCCATTAAAATCTGAATGAGAGTTACTCCGGCAATAACCCCTGTTATGGTTCCGATGACGTAATTCATGTTTTTTTGAGATTTGAAACGCTTGCTTTTAATTTTATCAAAAAAGAAAATATAAAAATAGAGCATCACAAAAGTACCTGTTGCAGCACCAGCAACATATGCAATGATGGAGGTGAGTTCAAAATTAATCCATCCAAAGGATGAAATTGTAATCACCATATAAGCTTGATAAGGAATCGGAAACACATTAATTGCAGAAAGAAACATCCCCTGAAAAAAACGACTGTGCTTACTTCTAGATTGTGGATCGACTTCTGGTTTTGGATCGGATTTCGCGATCAACAAAAAATAAATGGTTATCAGCACAAAAATAACGAACGCAACTCTTTGTAAAATTTCAACCACGATTGGATGGTTGGTCATATAACGAGCAAACATTGCCGCGATGTAAGTCTGCAAAAATACGATGACACAAACGCCCAAAGAAAACATAATGCCTCTAACATGACCTTCCTTTAAGCTGATTTTTGCTGCAGTCATATTTAACAATCCAGGTGGAATGACACCAACAAGTGCAATGATCAAGCCTAGAAAAAATAGGACTGTTATATTCAAAATTAGTTGATTTTAAATCTAATATAGGTAATTGGTTTGTTCTTTTCTAAATAGATGGACTCATAATGCGTTTGGATGCTCGTCACTTCATCCGGACTGCCTTCTTGTTTGTAGACATTATGATTCGCATATAAAACTTCGTGACCTGCACCATGCAATAAACCAAGCGTGTATCCATGCATGAATTCGCTGTCCGTTTTTAGGTGAATGACACCCTCTGGTTTTAGTATTTTTTTATAGCGACTTAAAAACTCCGTATTGGTCATACGGTGTTTTGTTCGCTTATATTTTATCTGCGGATCGGGGAATGTGATCCATATTTCGTCAACTTCATTGTCGGCAAAAGCATGATCTATAAGCTCTATTTGAGTTCGAAGAAAAGCGACATTTGTAATTCCTTCTTCCAACGCAGTTTTGGCGCCTCTCCAAAATCGTGCGCCTTTAATGTCAATACCAATGAAATTTTTATTTGGATACCGTTTTCCTAATGCGACACTATATTCTCCTTTTCCACAACCTAACTCAAGCACTAAAGGATTATTATTTTTAAACATTTTTTCATTCCAATGTCCTTTTAGAGCAAAATCCCGACTGACCAGTTGCTCTCTTGATGGCTGGATGACATTATCGAAGGTTTCGTTTTCTCTAAAGCGTTTGAGTTTATTTTTGCTTCCCACTGTTTTGGTTTCAAGTTTAAGGTTTCGGATTCAAGACCATTTCTATGGAAATTTTGAACTCGCACCAATTAGTTAACATTTCGGCAAAATTAAGGAAATATATTCTAGTGGTTTAGTTTGTATCTTTGATATTGTTGAAATTTGCGTGAGGGGTTGAAGCGGCATCCTTTTTTGCTTTTTCGCAAAAAAGATATAGCGAAAAACCCGACCCTTGGGGCACGCCCAAAATTTGTTGATGAAGAAAAAAATTCTTGTTGCTCCATTAAATTGGGGATTGGGTCATGCGACACGCTGTATTCCTATTATCAATGCTCTAATTGACACTAATTTTGAGCCCATTATTGCGAGTGATGGCATTGCTTTGGCGCTCTTAAAAAAAGAATTTCCGAACGTTCTTCACATCGAATTGCCCGCTTATGATATTACCTATTCGAAAAAAGGACACTTTCTAAAATTAAAACTTTTGAAAGATGCTCCCAAGGTGATGAATGCTATGATGGCGGAAAAAAAAGCTACTGCACAAATTATTGAAACTTACAAAATTGATGGTATCATTTCGGATAATCGACTTGGTGTTCACAGCACACATGTCCCGTCTGTTTTTATGACACACCAACTGCAAGTTTTAAGCGGAAATACGACCTGGTTAAGCACTAAAATGCACCAAAAAATCATAAAACGTTTTGATGAGTGCTGGGTTCCTGATAATGTAGGCTCTCCAAATTTAAGCGGTGAATTAGGCCATGCAATTCCCAAGAACATTGTCGTAAAACATATTGGTCCTTTGAGCCGTTTTAAAAAAACGGACTGCAAAATCCGTTATGACATCATGGTGTTGTTATCTGGTCCTGAACCTCAACGAACTTTACTGGAAAACATTTTATGGGAAAAATTTAAAAACTATACCGGAACTTTATTGTTTGTAAAAGGTGTCATTGAGAAAGAACAAGTAATGGAACAGCGAGGTTCAATTACCATTTACAATTATCTGATGGGAACCCAACTTGAAACTGCTTTAAACGAAAGCGAATTAATTATTTCGCGTTCTGGTTACACGACCATCATGGATCTGGCAACACTCGGCAAAAAAGCGTTTTTTATTCCCACGCCTGGACAGTTTGAACAGGAATACCTTGCAAAACGTCTAATGCAAAATAAGAACGTGCCTTACTGCAAACAGAATGATTTTTATTTGGAAAAGTTGAAAATTGTCCCGCAGTATACAGGACTTGACACTCCAGAATATGACCTTAATTACAAAAAACTATTTCAGCTTTTCAAGGGTGAATGAAAACTCACTGCCTATGCCGAGCTCACTCTCTACATAGATTTTCTCGTTGTGTGCTTCAATAATATGCTTAACAATGGACAAACCAAGTCCAGAACCGCCTTCTCGTCGCGAACCACTTTTATCCACTCTAAAGAAGCGTTCGAAGAGTCGTTTTAAATTGGCTTTGGAGATACCTTCGCCATTGTCGGTCACTCTCACAATAACTTTGTTTTTGATCAAGTTTTCGACACTTACTTCTGTGGTTCCTTTTTCTTTCCCGTATTTGATTGAATTTACAATGAGGTTTGTCAGCACCTGTTGAATTCGTTCTTTATCTGCCTTAACAATAATTTTGTCCGAATAATTCATATCAAAGGTCAGGGTTATCTTCTTCTTTGCTGCTTTCATTTCCAACAAATCAAACACACCTTGAATGACTTCAATAATATCAAATTCTTCAATTTTAAGGCTGAGATCTCCTACTTCCAATTTGGTAATCATGTCCAAATCTTTCACAATATAAATGAGACGCTCAACCCCTTTATTTGCACGAGCCAAATATTTTTTTCGTATACGTTCGTCGTCCATGGCGCCATCTAAAAGTGTCAAGATGTAGCCTTGAACTGTGAATAACGGCGTTTTTAATTCATGGGATACATTCCCTAAAAACTCCTTTCGATATTCTTCGCGAATCTTGAGACTTTCAATTTCAAACTTTTTATCTCTTGCAAATTTATCAATTTCTTTAGTCAAGGTTGCCATATCCGTAGTAATCGGATGGGTAATCAGTGAAGTAGATTCCAAAAGGGTTAAATCGTCATAAATTTTCTTGACGCGTCTATAGATAAATCGTTCTACCCTATATTGTGTGATGAAGAAACAAATTGCATAACAGATTGGTATAAAACCTAACACGACAAACCAATTGAATGTCTTACTTACAAACAAAAAAACACTCAATAAGAGTGTTATGCAAATAGTAATAAATAGCGATGTTTTAATCGCAAATTTATATGTCTTCTTTAGTTTTTTCTGCATTAATCTACGAACTTATAGCCAACACCTTTGACAGTCTTAAAGCTTTTGTCGCCGATTTTTTCTCGCAGTTTTCTGATATGTACATCAATTGTACGACCACCAACGACGACTTCATTACCCCAAACTTTGTCTAGGATTTCTTCACGCTTAAATACTTTGCCAGGTTTTGTCGCCAATAAAGATAATAATTCAAATTCTTTTCGTGGTAAAATAATTTCCTGTCCTTTATAAGAAATTTTGTATTCCTCTCTATTTATTATCAAGGACCCAATCTTCATGATACTTTCGGAAGCCTCTTCATCTTTTAATCGTCTCAAGAGGGCTTTCACTTTACTTACAAGCACTTTTGGTTTAATTGGTTTTGTGATATAATCGTCAGCCCCAGCGTCGAAACCTGCCATTTGAGAGTAATCCTCGCCTCGTGCAGTTAAAAACGTAATGATCACATCGTTAAGGTCTGGAATTTTACGAATCTGCTCACAGGCTTCAATACCATCCATCTCTGGCATCATAACATCGAGGATGATCAATTGTGGGCGCTCCTTTTTCGCCTTTTTTACTGCTTCCATTCCATTTTCAGCAGTGATGACCTGATAACCTTCGGACGATAAATTGTAACCAACTATTTCTAAAATATCTGGTTCATCATCAACCAATAAAATTTTTATATCCCGTTTTTTCATAGATGTATTGCAACAAATTAACATTGTAAATATAAGGCTAATAACAAAAACTGTTACTGCAACCGCTAATAATAACATTAAGATAACTTAAGAGACCCACTTAATTTACACGTTGTCGAAAAATTAGTGGGTTTAACATTTTTTTGGTACAAGTTTTGCTTTAATTTGTTATATTTAATTAAAAGATTTCAATTTGATGAAAAACTACTTAACAATTTTATCCATTGCACTATTTTTATGCGCTTCTACTTTTGGGTTTTCTCAAATTTCAGAAACCAGTGCTTCCGTTAAGGTTAGTACTGAGGTTATAGAAGATTTGTCAATTTATCCAAACCCTGTAAGCAACGGTAAAATTTATATTACTACTAAATTAAATTTAACCAAAGAAATCGAAATCTTCGACGTCTTGGGAAAAAAAATCTATTCCACTTCAATGTTTGGGAAAGAATTGAATATTTCCAAATTGACTCCTGGCATCTATATTCTAAAGATAAAAGAAAATAATAGTTCTGCTACTAGAAAATTGGTAGTGAGGTAATTACCGGCTAGTGTTACAATAGTGTTACGATAACTGTAATAGTTTGTAACGACTTATTTTCATGTCCTATTAATTCTTATATTTGTATCCGAATTTTAATAACTATTAAACGAAAATTATGAAAAAAATTTACTTTTTATTATTTACCATTTTAATTTCTGCTAGCTCCATAGGGCAAGAATTAATTGTGAATGGTGACTTTGAAACATGGACTGATGTAAATACTCCTGCTGGCTATACTCACATTGAGAATGTAGAGCAAGTGTCTACCGAGGCTCATACAGGAACTTTTTCTGCAAAACACACAGGTGGTACTTCTGATTTAGGTCAAACTATCACTGGTGTTACACCTGGCACGTCTTACACTATTTCTTTATGGTACAAAGTTGACGCTGGATTTGGTGATGGAACTGATGCAAGAATTTGGAGCTATTGGAAAAATGGAGCTACAAATGTTAATGACAACGCAGATGAATTGAGAGGTCCAGCTAACGGGTATTTTGATGCAAACGGTAACGTTTGGACACAATACTCTGTGACTTTAACTGCACCAGCTGGTGTTGATTCATTTTATTTTGAGGTAAGAACGTATGGATCTGCAGTTGTTTACTGGGATGATTTTTCTTTCTTTCAAGAGTCTGCAGTTGTTCCTTCAATTTCTATAACATCTCCTGCTAATGGAGCAACAGTTGCAACTTCAAATGTTAACGTTGCATTATCTGTATTGAACTTTGCAGTTGCAAATGGTACTGGTGATGGTCATATTCAATATACTGTTGATGCTGGTAGTGTCGTGAATAAATATGACACAAATCCAATCAGTTTGACTGGATTGACAGATGGAGAACACACCGTGAACGTAGAATTAGTGAACAACAACAATCAACCTTTAAGTCCTGCACAAACGGCTTCTGTAACCTTTACTGTTACAAGCGCAGTACAAGTTGCTAACTTGGCAGCATTGAGAGCTGATTTTGTTGCAAACGGTACTGGAACTGTATACCAACTTATGAGTGTACCAACAGTAACTTACACACGTGCTAACAGAAACCAAAAATATATTCAAGATGCAACTGCTGGAATTTTAATCGATGATTCTCCAGGAACAATCACTACTTCATTTGCAATTGGCGATGGTATCACTGGTTTGGTTGGAACTGCTTCTGAATTTAACGGTGTATTACAATTTGTACCTTCTCAAAACGCCACAGTTACAGCTGGTGCAACAATAACACCACAAGTTGTTTCAATAGCTACTTTATTATCAGATTGGGAAAACTATGAGTCTGAACTAGTAAGAATCAACAATGCAACTTTTGCTGATGCTGGCGGAATTTTTGCTGCTAGTAGTGATTATGATTTAATGGATGGAGCGACAATTAACTTCAGAACAAATTTCTCTGAAGCAGATTATATCGGACAAACTATTCCAACTGGCGCTAATCCAGTGGTCGGTTTCATAAGTGAATTTGGTGGTAATCCACAAATTACTGCTCGTTCTATGTCAGATTTGACATTAAGTATTGGTTCTTTTGAAAGTAATGTGTTTAATGTTTATCCTAATCCAACATCATTGGGTTATGTAAACATCACTAGCAATAATACATCTGCAATGACAGTTTCTGTTTTTGATGTATTAGGAAAAAGTGTATTAAACCAAACTATCAGCAATGATCGTTTGAATGTGTCTACATTGAAAACAGGAATTTACATTGTGAAAATTTCTCAAGACAATGCAACTGTTACTAAAAAATTAGTGATTAGATAATTTAATCATTTTTAATAGTCTTAAAAGCGTTGCCGTTAGTGGTAACGCTTTTTTATTTTATCTACTTTTGCTTTGATGATAAACACCAGCGACATTTTCAATATTCAATCCGAAAACGATTTTAAGACTATCGCCTTGAAAATTTTTAGGTTTCAATTTGAAAATAATACAGTCTATCGCTCTTTTTGTGATTTACTTTATAAAAATCCAAGTGATATAAAAAATGTGGAAGACATTCCTTTTATGCCCATTCAGTTTTTTAAAAGTCATAAGGTTTTAAGTTCTAACAACTCTGTGGAGAAAACCTTTACAAGCTCAGGAACTACTGGCAGTATAACCAGTAATCATTATGTGACAGACTTAAAAATCTATGAGGAAAGCTATAAAACTGGTTTTAAACATTTCTATGGAGACATTGAAGATTATGCGGTGTTAGCTCTTTTACCCTCTTATTTGGAGCGTGACGGCTCATCATTGATTTATATGGTGGAAGACTTTATAAAAGAGTCAAAACATCCCGACAGTGGATTTTATCTTGATAACCTTTTCGAATTAAAAAACACCTTGATTCGATTAGATGAAAGCGGCCAAAAAGTCATTTTAATTGGGGTTTCCTTTGCGTTATTAGATTTGGTTGAAGCCTATCAATTCAACTTGAAACATACCATCATTATGGAAACTGGAGGTATGAAAGGACGCAGAAAGGAACTCGTACGTGATGAACTTCATTCACTATTAAAAAAAGGTTTTTGTGTAAAAACTATTCACAGCGAATATGGAATGACCGAATTACTAGGTCAAAGCTATTCCAAAGGACATGGCGTTTTTGAATGTCCTCCTTGGATGAAAATATTAACCAGAGATACAGAAGACGCATTGGCAGTTTTATCTTCGTCACAAACAGGCGGCATCAATGTGATTGATTTGTCAAACCACAATTCCTGCTCATTTATTGCGACACAAGATTTGGGCAAAGTTAATCCTGATGGTTCTTTTGAAATCATCGGAAGATTTGACACTTCAGACATCAGAGGTTGCAACCTGATGGTATTATAAAATTTTGTTAAGTTTTGTAAGAGATATATACTTTTACCGACGAATAAAAGACTAAAAAACCAATATTTAAATAGTCAAATCGAGATATTGATTTGTTATTGAAAAAGAAAAGTTTTTAAGTTGATTGGTTGGTTTTTTAACGCCTGATTGAAGTTTTCTTCGTCAGGCGTTTTTAGTTTTCTCAACTAATTAACCTTTATGATATAAGTACTTTTCTTTCCTCTGTTAATAACGATGTATCGGTCGTTAATCAAATCATCTGAAGTTAATTCATAATCATCACCTACTTTCTGTTTATTGACAGAAATAGAATTTTCCTTTAATGCACGTCTCGCCTCTCCGTTGGATGCCAAAAAATTGGTCTTTGCAGACAGTGCAGCTATCATATCCACACCTTCATTAAGTTCAGAACGAGAAATTTCTGCTTGTTCAATATCGCTGAATACATCATCCAAAGTTTCCAAACTCAACTTTTTGATATCTCTTTTAAAATCTTTACTAAACAAGATGGTCGATGTTTCCATTGCTTCGCCTAATGCTTCTTCAGAATGCACAAATTTTGTGACTTCTTCGGCCAAGCGTTTTTGCAACACATTAAGACCTCTGTTTTCATTATGTTCAACGATCAATTGGTCAATGGTCAATTTATCTAAAAAAGTGAAAATTTTTATATACTTTTCCGCATCTTCATCAGAAGTATTCAACCAAAATTGGTAGAACTTATATACTGATGTTTTATTGGCGTCTAACCAGATGTTTCCACCTTCACTTTTACCAAATTTAGAACCATCCGCCTTTGTAATTAATGGACAGGTCATTGCATAAGCTTTTGCCTCTTCACCTACATTCATGCGACGTACTAATTCCGTACCTGTGGTAATATTTCCCCATTGATCGCTACCTCCCATTTGCAGTAAGCAATTGTGGCTCTTATATAAATGATAAAAGTCATATCCTTGGATCAATTGGTAGGTAAATTCAGTAAAAGACATACCCACGTTGCCATCGTCACCAGACAATCGCTTTTTTACTGAATCTTTGGCCATCATGTAGTTGACAGTAATTCGTTTCCCAACATCACGAGCAAAATCAATGAAGCTGAAATCCTTCATCCAATCATAGTTATTTACTAAAACTGCTGCGTTTTTTTCATTAGAATTAAAATCTAAAAAACGTGACAGCACATTTTTAATTCCATTGACGTTATGATTCAGCGTGTTTTCATCCAATAAATTACGCTCATCGCTTTTCCCCGACGGGTCACCAATCATTCCTGTAGCTCCACCCACCAAGGCAATTGGTTTATGACCAGCTTTGTGAAGATGCACCAACAAAATAATGGGTACCAAACTCCCGATGTGAAGTGAATCTGACGTTGGATCAAATCCGATATAAGCTGTTGTCATTTCCTTATTCAATTGCTCATCAGTTCCTGGCATGATGTCGTGGACCATTCCTCTCCAGCGTAATTCTTCAACAAATGCGTTTGTCATCTTATTATTCAGTGTGAAATTAATATTCGTCAAAGATAAATATCAATGTGCAAATAGTAAGGAATAATTAGTTATTTTAGTTGGATGATTTTAGTCACAGGAGGCACAGGATTGGTCGGTTCACATTTGCTTTATAAGTTAACTAGTGCCAATGAGTCTGTAAAGGCAATTTACAGAAGGGTTCATAAACTTGAAGTGGTCAAAAAAGTATTTTCCTATTATACGGATGATGTGGAGTCACTTTACAATCGCATCGAATGGATGGATGCAGATTTGAACGACATCCCTGCACTAATAGAAGCTTTCAAAGATGTAACTTACGTATATCATTGTGCAGCATTTGTAAGTTTTGAACCCAATAAATATCATCAACTACGCAAAATAAATATTGAAGGCACCGCAAATATTGTGAATCTATGTATTGCAAACCATATTAAGAAATTGTGTTACATTTCGTCTATTGCGGCAATTGGCCATGAATTGGAAGCTGACAAACTAATAACGGAAAAAACCGCCTGGAATCCTGAAAATGACAACAGCGTCTATGCCATTACAAAGTATGGCGCCGAAATGGAAGTTTGGCGTGGCACCCAAGAAGGTGTGGATTCTGTGATTGTAAACCCAGGAGTGATTTTAGGACCTGGTTTTTGGACTGGTGGCGGCAGCGGAAGTCTCATCAATAAAATCTATAAAGGTTTTCCGTACTATACAAGTGGAATTACTGGATATGTCGATGTAAAGGATGTTGTAAAAGTTATGGTCGAATTGATGAAAAGCGACATCAAAAATGAATCCTTCATAGTGATTTCGGAAAATTTGTCCTTTCAGGAATTTCAAATAAAAGTAGCTAATGCATTAGGTGTACGACCTGCACAAAAAGAAGCAAGCAAATTATTATTGGCATTCGTTTGGCGTTTGGATTGGCTGAACCATAAAATCACGGGGAAACGTAGAAGACTATCTAAACAAATGGCCAAAACTGCGCTTTCCAAAACTAGTTATGATCATTCAAAAGTAGTTGATGCTTTGGGATTTAAATTTATCTCGATGGATGAATCCATAAACAAAGCATGTAATTATTTTTTAAAGGACAAAAACTAATTTCACTCAACCTCCTGTCCAAAAACTTGTGGTTTTAAGGTCTGCTTTGGCGGTGAAAAGGTATCCAATGTTGGAACTAAATTTTTCCCTTTACTCAAAGAGTCTTTAGTTCTCACTTTCAATGACGTTAATGAATCCTTGGTTTTCTGCTCTTTCACTATTAAAGAATCATTGATCTTTTTCGCATTCTCAATCTTTAGACTTACCCGTTCCATGATGCCTTCATAGATTTTGGTGTCATAAGAATAATAATCATTGCTCATGGCAAATTGCAAACTATCGATGGCATATTTTTTATACACAAAGTTTTGTGGTGTTACGCCATTATTCTCCAAAATTCGTTTGTTGATCCCTTTGGCTGCATTCAAAATAAAAACGTCATACATAATTTCTGACATTTTTTCTTGGGCAATCAAATTATCCGGTTTTGGTGGTCTGTCTGCACCGCATCCTAACATTAAAAATCCTATAAATATGTATAAAACTTTTTTCATCTATTAAAAGTCAAACGTTTTCCAGCTTTCAGATCAAGAAATTTAAAATTTCTATAAGCCAATGCACCATTGACAAAGGTATGGGTAATTCTCGACTTGAAAATCGTACCTTCAAATGGCGACCAACCACATTTATAAAGAATATTATCTTTTTTAACGGACCAAGGGCTGTTTAAATCTACTATGACCAAATCGGCAAAATAGCCCTCTCTTATGAAACCGCGCTTTTCAATCTGGAATAAAATAGCAGGATTATGACACATTTTTTCTGCGATTTTTTCCAAGGAGATTTTTCCTTTATGATGCATTTCTATCATCGCTGGCAGAGCGTGCTGCACAAGTGGACCACCAGAAGGCGCTTTGGTATACACGTTTTTCTTTTCATCCATGGTATGAGGCGCATGGTCAGACGCTATTACATCTATACGGTCATCCAACAATGCTTTCCAAAGTTCATCTCTGTCTTTTGATGTTTTTACAGCTGGATTCCACTTAATGAGGGTACCTTTTGTTTTGTAATCTTCATCAGAAAACCACAAATGATGGATGCATACTTCCGCAGTGATCTTTTTATCTTTTAAAAGAACTTTATTTGAAAACAACTTTGTTTCCTTTCCTGTAGACAAATGAAAAACATGCAGACGTGCACCTGTTTTTTTCGCTAATTCTATTGCTTTGGAAGACGATATATAACAGGCCTCTTCACTTCTGATGATTGGGTGACACTCTATAGGAATAGCCTCTCCATATTTTTCGATGTGCGCCTCAAGATTTCTCTTGATGGTCGCTTCATCTTCACAATGAGCAGAAATCAATAGATTGGTACTCTTGAATATCTTTTCTAAAACTTCAGGATTGTCGACCAACATATTCCCAGTGGAGGAGCCTAAAAACAGTTTTAGACCAGCCACTTTGTTGGGATCTATTTTGAGAATTTCATCTAAATTGTCATTGGTACCACCAAACATAAAGGAATAGTTGGCAGCTGACGTTTGTTCTGCAATTTCGAATTTTTCCTCAAGCAAATCAATTGTAGTCGCCTGTGGTACTGTATTAGGCATTTCAATAAACGAAGTAATACCGCCAGCAATAGCAGCTCTCGATTCGGTTTCGATAGTCGCCTTATGGGTTAAACCTGGCTCACGAAAATGAACCTGATCGTCAATAACACCCGGAAACACATAACTTCCTTCGACATCGATAATCACATCTTGAGAGGATTTTGCGCTTATGGAATCTGCAACTTCCTTGATAATATTGCCCTCAATCAGAATATCGCCTTCAAATACGCGACCTTCATTGACGATTTTGGCATTCTTAATTAATGTTCTTGTCTGCATAATTTATTTCTTTCCCCAACAAACTCTTAAATTTCATGGTCAATACCCCAAAAATTGCTTCAGAAATAATTCCTCCGCTTAATTTTGACTTTCCTTTTTTCCGATCTGTAAAAATAACTGGCACTTCAACAATTTTAAACCTCCTCAAATAGGCTTTGAACTTCATTTCAATCTGAAATGCGTAGCCCACAAATTTTATTGTTTTTAAATCTATCTGTTCTAAAACTCGCCTTTTGTAACAAACAAAGCCCGCTGTGGTGTCACAAATGGGCATTCTTGTAATGAATCGCACATATTTTGAGGCCCCATAGGACATCAACACCCGACTCATTGGCCAGTTAACGACATTCACTCCCGTAACGTAACGAGAGCCAATTGATAAATCGGCACCTTCGATATGACAAGCATTGTATAGCTTTATCAAGTCGTTGGGATCATGTGAAAAATCAGCATCCATTTCAAAAATATACTGATAATCTTTACTCAAACTCCATCGAAATCCTTCGATATAAGCAGTTCCCAATCCCGTTTTATTTTTTCTTTCCAGTAAAAATAAGCCATCGGAAAATTCATTCTGTAAAAACTTCACCTTCTCACCAGTTCCATCAGGAGAATTATCATCAACCACAAGAATATCAAACGCCTTTCTTTGAGCAAAAACAGCTCTGATAATGGCCTCTATATTCTCAATTTCATTAAAAGTTGGTATGATGACAATGGCATCTTGCATGTATACAAATTTTCACTGCGCCTAATCGGCTGTGGTGTATCTTGACAAAAGTAAGTTTTTTTAAAGGATTAATTTTATGTGATAAAGCATAAATAAACGTTAAAGAGTTTAATTTTTCTTTATAATTTAGCCGTCATGATACGAGAGGTTATTTCATATGAATGGTTCACGATTTTCATCGTAATTGGGCTGGTTGCTATAACAATGTCCAAGCATTTATTCCCTGTACGTTTCAATGATTTTATCGGTGTTTTAGGTAACTCAAAATATTTAAAGATCTATTCGCGAGATCAAAAATTTATTGATGGGTTTGACAGTTTGATTTTTTTCAATTTGATCATTTCCTTATCAATTTTTGGATTTATTTCCTATTCCGCATTAGTAGAACCATTGACATTTGATCTTCTTACCTTTTCGAAGATTCTTTTTGGTTTTACGGCTTTGGTCTTAATTAAAGTGTTGTTTGAACGCCTCATTGGGAGTTTGTTCGAAATTGACAAGCTCATCGATCAGTATTTGTTTCAAAAAACGAGTTATCTTAATTTTAGTGGAATCATACTATTACCAATCAACATTTTGTTGTTATATGCGTTATCACCATCAAAATTAATGATTTATATAAGTATCGGAATGATGGTATTAATTAATTTAGTCGGTCTTATTACAACCTTTAAAAATCACCAAAAATTGATATTAAATAACATATTCTATTTTATTTTGTATCTTTGCGCACTTGAAATTGGACCCTATCTAATTTTATATAAATTAATTATAAAAGATTAAGAAAAACTATACCCTCGGCCTATGAAAGTGAAAACAATTTTAGTGTCTCAGCCCGAACCTAAAATCGAAAATTCGCCTTACTTTGATCTTCAAGAAAAGCAAAAAGTAAAAATAGATTTCAGACCATTTATACATGTAGAAGGTGTTGCAGCCAAAGATATCAGACAACAAAAGGTTGATTTGAATCATTACACGGCTATCATTCTAACCAGTAGAAATTCAGTAGATCATTTTTTTAGAGTTGCTGATGAAATGCGTTTTAAAGTGCCGGATTCGATGAAATATTTTTGTCAGTCTGAAGCGGTCGCATTTTATCTACAGAAATATGTGGTGTATAGGAAACGTAAGATATATGTTGGAAAACGTGAATTCCAGGATTTATCACCATTGATTAAAAAATATAAAGACGAAAGCTTTTTGCTTCCTACGACCGACAAGTTGAAAGATGAGGTTCCGGAACTTCTTAATTCTTTAAACATAAAGTGGAAAGAAGCTATATTTTATAGAACTGTTATCAGTGACTTGTCTGATTTGGCTGATGTTTATTATGATATTTTGGTGTTTTTCAGTCCATCCGGAATTGAATCATTATTTCATAATTTCCCAGATTTTAAACAAAATGATACACGCATAGCTGCCTTTGGAAGCACTACTTGCAAAGCTGTTGAAGAACATGGATTGCGTTGTGACATTGCAGCCCCTGCGCCTGACACACCTTCCATGACTATGGCTCTAGAAAAGTATATTGAGAAAGCAAACAAAGGAAAATAAACTTTGTTTTAGAACATAAAAAAAACGCGATTTGAGAAAATCGCGTTTTTTTGTTTATAGATAGTCTATATTAACTTTCCAAATTTGGAGCGCCTGCCAAAATTTCTTCATTGGCAAATTCCTCATATTTTTTAAAGTTATCCCTGAACGATTCCGATAATTTATAGGCCGTTTTGTAATATGCCTCATCATCATTCCAAGTTTGTCGAGAACTCAATACTTCCGTCGGTACCCCAGGACATGAACGTGGTTGCAGCAATCCAAATACCGAATGTGTTCTATAAGTTGCAGGATTGACCTCATCTAAATCTCCATTAAGTGCAGCCGTAATCATGGCTCGTGTGTATTTTAGTTTTATCCTGCTCCCTACACCATAAGCACCTCCAGTCCATCCTGTATTGATCAGCCAGACATTAACGCCAGTTTCTTTCATTTTGGCACTTAACATTTCAGCGTATTTGGTTGGATGCAAAGGCATAAATGGTGCACCAAAACACGCAGAGAAATTTGGTGTTGGTTCATCAATGCCTGCTTCTGTTCCTGCCACCTTCGCTGTATAACCAGAAATAAAGTGATACGCTGCCTGTCCGGGAGTTAATTTAGAGATTGGAGGCAACACACCAAATGCATCTGCAGTTAAAAAGAAAATGTTCTTTGGGTTTGTCCCAATAGATGGCACTTGAATGTCTTTTATATGATCAATTGGATAGCTTACACGGGTATTTTGAGTAATGGAAATATCTTCATAATCAACGTTCCCTTTGGAATCCATTATAACATTTTCGAGAATGGCACCTTTCTTAATAGCGTTATAAATGTCAGGTTCATTCCCTTCGGTAAGGTTGATTACCTTGGCGTAACAACCACCTTCGAAATTGAAGACCGTATTTTCGGCGGTCCAGCCGTGCTCATCATCACCTATCAGGCGTCTGTTTGGATCTGCCGAAAGCGTCGTTTTTCCTGTTCCTGACAGGCCAAAGAAAATTGCCGTATCACCCTCTTTTCCAACATTTGCACTACAATGCATTGGCAAGGTGTTTTTGTAAACCGGTAAAATAAAATTCAATGCAGAAAAAATCCCTTTTTTGATCTCACCTGTATAACCAGTACCTCCTATTAAAGCAATCTTTCTAGTAAAATCCAAGATTGCAAAATTATGTTGGCGTGTACCATCCACTTCAGGATCTGCCATAAAACCAGGCGCATTAACGATGGTCCATTCTGGTTTGAAGTTTTTCAATTCGTCTTCTGTTGGACGAAGAAACATGTTATATGCGAACTGATTGCTCCATGCATATTCTGTAATCACACGAATATTTAATTTGTATTTTTCATCTGCACAAGCATAACTATCCCGAACAAAGACTTCCTTGTCGGAAAGGTAGTCAACTACTTTATCATATAACTTTTGAAATTTATCCGAATCAAATGGAATATTGATTTTTCCCCACCATACTTTGTCTTCAGTCACACTATCTTTTACAATAAATCGATCTTGAGGTGACCGTCCAGTAAATTCACCAGTATTGATCGCCAATGCACCCGAGGATGCCTCGACGCCTTGTCCTTTTTTAATGGCTGTACTGTGAAGTTGATCTGGTGAGAGTTGATAGTGTACTTGAGCATTTTTAATACCGTATTGATCTAACGAAATCGATTTCGTAGTTTGAGCATTATCTATCATAATAAAGTTGTATTGTTTGTTGATACAAAATTAAACAATATTTTAAAGTACGCACTTAATTTTACGATTTATCGGTTTTCAATCTCAAAAAGTTTATCAAAAGCACTACCCAAGCCATGATTAGAAGCAGGCCTCCAATGGGTGTTATAAATCCAATCGTTTTAAAGTCAAAATTAGTCAAATCGTTTGTTGCCAAGGCGTAGATGGAACCAGAAAAAAAGATAATGCCGACAAGCACCAAATAAAAAATAATCTTCTTAAAGCGTAGCTGCACAACATTAGTCACACCAACGAACAATAAAAAAAGCGCATGATACATTTGATATTTCACGCCTGTTTCAAAGGTTTGTACCGATTCTGCAGAAATCAATTGCTTTAAACCATGAGCTGCAAAAGCTCCCAAAATGATACTAATAATCCCAAAAATTGTCGCTGTAACTAAAATTGTTTTGTTCATATAAATATGGTTCGAGAGTTTTTAGAACCCTTTGCATTTAGTAATTTCGTACCAGCAAAAATACTCAACAAATTCCACTATGCGAAAGATTTTAATCATCGGAGCTGGCAAATCCACTTCATACTTAATAAAATATTTGCTTGACAAATCTGAATCTGAAGAACTTCATCTCATCGTTGGAGATATCAGCGCTCAAAATGCCAAAAAATTGATTGGCAACCATTCGAATGCGCAAGCCATTATGCTTGATGTCTTCCATAAACAATCTCGTCAGGATGCCATCGAAAATTCAGATATTGTAATCTCAATGTTGCCTGCACGCTATCATATCGAGGTTGCAAAAGATTGCATTACTTACGGTAAAAATATGGTGACGGCTTCTTATGTAAGCCCCGAGATGCAGGATTTGGACACTGCCGTAAAAAACAAAGGTCTTGTGTTTATGAACGAAATCGGTGTTGATCCTGGTATTGACCACATGAGTGCTATGAAAGAGATTGACGCCATCAGAGCCAAAGGTGGAAAGATGATTTTGTTTGAATCATTTACAGGAGGTTTGGTAGCACCAGAAAGTGATAATAACTTATGGAATTACAAATTTACTTGGAACCCTCGTAATGTGGTAGTTGCAGGACAAGGTGGGGCTGCAAAGTTTATTCAGGAAGGCACCTATAAATACATTCCATACAACAGGTTGTTCCGTAGAACAGAATTTCTAGACGTGGAAGGTTATGGCCGTTTTGAAGCGTATGCAAACAGAGATTCGTTAAAATATCAATCGGTTTATGGATTGGACAATATCCACACCTTATATAGAGGCACCATACGACGTGTTGGATTCAGTCGCGCATGGAATATGTTTGTACAGTTAGGCATGACTGATGATAGCTATACCATTGATGATAGTGAGAACATGAGTTATCGTGATTTCGTAAATGCGTTCCTACCTTATAGCCCCACCGATTCTGTAGAATTGAAGTTTAGATATCAATTGAAAATTGAACAGGATGATTTGATTTGGGATAAATTATTGGAATTGGATATTTTCAATGCCGATAAAAGAGTGGAACTCCCGAAAGCGACACCAGCAGAAATACTTCAGAAAATCTTGACGGATAGTTGGACCTTGGGAGAAGAAGACAAAGATATGATTGTGATGTACCATAAATTTGGCTATGAATTGAATGGTGAAACACATCAGATAGATTCCACGATGGTTACAATTGGTGAGGATCAAACGTACACAGCAATGTCAAAAACTGTAGGACTGCCTGTTGCTATTGCAGCCTTGGCTATTTTGAATAGAAAGATTATCACTCCTGGTGTTCAGATTCCGATTACCAAAGAAGTATATGAACCGATCTTGAAAGAATTGGAAGCCTACGGAATTCAATTTAAGGAAATGGAAACGCCCTATTTAGGATATAATCCTTTAAATATTTAGATGTTAGGAGCTAGGAGTACGAAGCTGGGGAAAAAAAATTTTGAATCGTTAATTCTATATTATAATTTTAAACCTACTAGCTTCGTGCTTCAAACTCCCAACTTTAAACCGTGAAAGTAGTTAACCAGAATATCGAGATAGACGGCATCGACAAAGAAATCCTTCGTGCATTGATGCAGGATGCGAGAACGCCAGTTTTGGAAATCGCTCGCAAAGTTGGTATTTCTGGTGCTGCAATTCATCAGCGATTGCGAAAGCTGGAGAATTCTGGATTAATTTCTGGATCTAAATTTGTGATCAACCCAAAAATATTGGGTTATACCACAATGGCATTTGTTGGTATTTACTTGGATAAAGCCATCAGCAATCCGGAAGCTGTAAAACAATTACAAAAAATACCAGAAGTCATAGAATGTCATTACACGACAGGAAACTGGAGTATTTTAATCAAAATTTTGTGTAAGGACAATGAGCATTTAATGCATCTTCTTAATAAGGAAATCCAATCCATTGCTGGAGTTTCTAGAACTGAAACCTTCGTCTCTTTGGCGCAGCAGATCGATCGACAGATTAAGATATAAAAAAAGCCTATGAAAAGATTCAAAGGCTTTTTTTAATGCTTTACGCAATTAGTCTCTCGACATAAAAATACTCAATACATACCAAAATAATAACATCAGCGATGCGAATAAACCTAATGCTGCGGGAATGTAATCATCTGTAGTGTATTTGTTTACCAAATTGGAAGTCTGATATAAGATAGAGCCACCCGCCAATAAGCACATGCCTACCGAAAACCACAGACCTAGATTAAAACCAAATAACATTCCTGCAACAATCAATCCGATGGCGATGAAAAATCCGATTGTTAAGCCTGTTTTCAAAAATGAAAAATCTTTTTTCGTTAAGAAGACCACTGCTGATAATCCAGTGAACAGTCCTAATGTAACGATAGATGCTTGGTATAACATTTCTGAACCAGAATCCGTATAAACCAATGCCATAAAAATCAGGGGCACAAAAATAAAGGCCTCCGCAAGAATATAAAGAGCGAATGCCAGATATTGCTTGTTTTTATCTTCTGTTTTTAAAACCATACGTTCAGCATACGTCGTAATAAACATAAAACCTCCTAACATTAATAACCACTTCATCCCTTGGGTCATTGATAATGCAAATCTCACAATAGTTTCACTTTGCAACAACAAGTATTCAAATACGATAAAAACCAAAACGCCAATTGCGACATGTGCATAGGTTTTTTTATAAAATGCTACGCGTTCCGCATCTGTGGCGGAATTCAATAAGGCTTTGCTTTCAAAATGATTAAAAGGACTTTCTGTAGGTGTTTCCATGTTTTTTGAGTTTAAAGTTGATGGTTAAAAATAATAAAAAAAGCAAACCGAATAACGATGAAGCATCGAAATTCGGTTTTTTATATAAAGTTAAAAAGGTTAGTCACGACTGCCAAACACTTGCATCGCCCAATATAATAGGGATGCCAAAGCACCAATAGCAGCTACCAGATAAGTTCTTGCAGCCCATTTCAAAGCATCTTCTGACCCTTTGTATTCCTCCGGAGTCACCATGTTTTTTGCTTTCAGCCAAGCCAATGCACGATTACTTGCATCGTATTCAACTGGTAGTGTGATGAAACTAAACAGTGTTGCCATTCCCATAAAAACCAAACCAGCGATAGCAATATAGAAACCAAATCCCGCTCCTGCAGCTGCTCCTAATACCAATCCACCTATAACCAACCATTGGGACATATTAGAAGTAACACTTACAATTGGCACTAATGCTGATCGCATTTTCAAAGCGCTATAAGCTTGCGCATGTTGTACTGCGTGACCAACTTCGTGCGCAGAAACCGCTGCAGCTGCGGCATTGCGTTGATTGTAAACTGCCTCACTTAAATTTACTGTTTTATTTTTAGGATTATAGTGGTCCGTCAATTGTCCTTTTACAGATATCACCTCAACATCACTAATGCCATTATCTGCCAACATTTTTTCGGCAATCTCCTTTCCACTCATGCCATTGCGCAATTGTACTTTGGAGTATTGAGCAAATTTCTTTTTTAATTGATTACTGACTAGCCAACTGACCAATGCGATGGCGCCAATCAATATATAATATCCAATCATTCCATTCATAGTGCGTATTCTTTAATTGTTTTTCAATAAAGATAGCAAAAAGTAAGCCATTAACGGAAATGGAAATTTTGTCAGTAGTCTCTATAAAGTCTCAACAGAATGGTTCCAATTGAAAGCCTGATTGATCTCTTCATAAACCACAGTTCCGTTTATGAGACTTAAGCCTTTAGACAAGGATGAATTCTCTTCGCATGCTTTTTTCCAACCTTTATTTGCCAATTGAATAATATATGGCAAAGTGACATTGGTCAAAGCCAAAGTTGATGTGTAAGGAACAGCTCCAGGCATGTTTGCAACGCAATAATGAACCACGTTATCGATAATATAGGTTGGGTCTTCGTGAGTGGTCGCCCGGGTGGTTTCCATACAGCCACCTTGATCCACCGCAACATCTACGAGTACTGTTCCCGGTCTCATTTCTTTGAGCATATCCCTGGTGATTAACTTTGGGGCCTTTGCACCTTTTATCAGAACGCCTCCAACGACTAAATCATGGTCTTTAATCCGTCTTCTAATATTATATTCACTTGAGAATTCCGTAACCACATGATTTGGCATCACATCATTGACGTATCTCAATTGCTTCATATTTATATCCATAATCGTGACATGAGCTCCCAACCCAGCCGCCATTTTAGCAGCTTGAATCCCAACGACTCCTGCGCCTAAAACCAAAACGCGTCCAGGAGGCACTCCAGGCACACCGCCTAGCAAAACACCACGACCCTTGATTGGCTTTTCAAGATATTTTGCACCTTGTTGAATTGCCATACGGCCAGCCACTTCAGACATCGGTGTTAGCAAGGGCAATGAACCATCGGCATCTTCAACCGTTTCATAAGCAATACAAACAGCTTTACTTTTCAACATTGCTTTGGTAAGCGTCTCGCTTGATGCAAAATGAAAATAAGTAAAGACTACATGATGTGGTTGGATCGAATCATATTCTGAAGCAATGGGCTCTTTTACTTTTACAATCATGTCACTTGATTGATACACCTCTTCTATCGACTGAAGGACAATAGCTCCGACTTCTAAATAATCCTCATCAAAAAAACCACTTCCCTCACCTGCCGTTGACTGGACAAAAACTTGATGACCGTAACGCATAAGTTCGAATACACCGGCAGGCGTCATACCAACCCGGTTTTCGTTATTTTTGATTTCTTTTGGAACCCCTACTTTCATATGATATATTTTCAATAAAAATAGGTCAAATTAAATATGAATCTAGAAACTATAGGGTTGCACTTTACATATTTATGGTTTTAACTAAAATGACCCCATAAATTATGGGGTCATATAATTGTTGATATGTTTTTTTGAGAATTTTCTAATCCATCAATTCAACTGTCGTCACTTGAAACCGGTCGCCTTCCAATGCTCCTGTTATTTCGGCTTTTCTTATTACTTCACAAAAACCAGTGTCTTCCGCATGCGCATCACCAAAATCGTCAATTTTTGCACCATCAACAAAATAAGCTTGGTTGTCCATACGAACTGCCAAATCACAACCGTTTTGTGAGGTCAACCCAAATTGACATTGTCCGCAGGACATTTCAACTAGTTGTTTTTCTTCTTCTTTACATGCGAAGCATAGCAACATCACAAAAACTAACAATAGGTTTTTCATGTTCTATAAATAATTAGCCTACAATATTTACAATTTTTCCTGGCACAATAATCACTTTTTTAGGTTCTCGACCTTCCAATTGTGCAATGGTTTTTTCGTGTGCCATCACTGCTTTTTCAATATCGTCTTTGCTTAAATCCAGCGGCAATTCCATGGTGAATTTAGTTTTTCCGTTAAAGGAAATTGGATATTCTTTGCTACTTTCCACTAAATGGCTGGCGTCAAATTTTGGAAATGGTGCCGTTGATATCGACTCATCATGACCTAGCTGACTCCATAATTCTTCCGCAATATGCGGTGCATAAGGTGACAACAAGACTAATAATGGTTCTAAAATGTCTTTACTTGTACATTTTTGAGCGGTCAACTCATTACACGCAATCATAAATGTAGAAACAGTTGTGTTAAAGGAGAAATTCTCGATGTCTTCTTCTACTTTTTTGATGGTTTTATGGAGTGTTTTCAAATTGTCTGCTGTTGGTTTAGCATCATTGACATTTAGACCATTTTCGCCGATATATAACTTCCAGAATTTTTTAAGGAAGCCATGAACACCTGTAATCCCAGCAGTATTCCAAGGTTTGGCTTGCTCCAAGGGACCGAGGAACATTTCGTAGAGTCGTAAACTGTCTGCTCCGTATTGCTCGCAAATCGCATCCGGATTGACAACATTGTATTTGGATTTGGACATTTTTTCGACTTCGCGTGAGACTTTGAAGGTTCCATCATCTTCTCTAACAAATTCAGCGTCTTTATACTCTTCTCTCCAATTTTTAAAGGCTTCAATATCTAATTCATCTGAAGCATTTACAAAGGATACATCTGCATGAATTGCAGAAAATGTAAGTCCAATAACCTCCGCCCCAACATTTTGAGAATAAATATCCTTACTTACTTTTTCTAGTAATTTCATGAAGATTTCCAAGACATCTCTCTTTTCTTCATCAAGTAAATCATAAAAAACCGTGTCCTCAATTACACTGGCTAATCCTTTTGTAAATCCATTTCCATTTGCAAAGACATTTTTATCTTCAGCAGATAGTTCAGAATTCAATATGTACTTGTATAGATTATTAAACTTATTAAAAATATCATGTGAGATATAAATTGGCTTATTAAGTGTTGGTTGTGTTGAATTTTTTAATATTGAATAAGTACCTTCAAAACCTACACGAGACACGAAAGCACTAGTCCCCAAAATCATCCCTTGGTTAATCAGCTTTTTAGCAAACTCATCGACTGGCACCAAACCTTTATCGAACATAAACTTTTGCCAAAAACGTGCATAGAGCAAATGGCCTGTGGCATGCTCGCTTCCGCCAATGTATAAATCCACTTGTTTCCAATAATTGACCGCTTCTTGCGAGAAAATTTCCTCCTCATTATGTGGATCCATGTAGCGATTGAAATATTGCGAACTTCCAGCCCAACCTGGCATAGTGTTGAGTTCGAGTGGAAATACAGTTTTATTATCAATAAACTGATTACTTACCACTGAACACTGTTTACTATCCCAAGCCCAAACTGTGGCATTCCCCAAAGGCGGCTCGCCTGTTTCTGTTGGCAAGTATTTTTCAACTTCTGGCAAGGTGATTGGTAGATGCTTGGCGTCAATCATTTGTGGCATGCCATTGACGTAATATACTGGAAAGGGTTCTCCCCAATACCGTTGTCTGCTAAATACAGCATCACGCAACCTATAATTGGTTTTCCCTTCGCCTTGGCCTAATTTTTCGAGTTCGTAAATGGCAAGTTTGGTGGCTTTTTTATAGTTCAATCCGTTTAAGAAATCGCTGTTGGCAATGATCACATTATCTTTTGAGCCATAAGCCTCTTCAGAAATATCGACTCCTTCAAAAATATTAGGAATCGGAATATCGAAATGCTTCGCAAAATCATAATCACGTTGGTCGCCACAAGGCACAGACATCACGGCGCCTGTTCCGTAGCCAGCCAAGACGTAATCGCCAATCCAAACTGGAATCGGTTCTTTTGTAAATGGATGTTCGGCATAAGCACCCGTAAATGCTCCAGAAATGGTCTTTACATCTGCCATTCGGTCGCGTTCGCTGCGTTTTGCAGTTGCTTCAACATAAGCTTCTACGTCTGCTTTTTGTTCATCAGTTACGATTTTGGATACCAATTCATGTTCAGGAGCAAGCGTCATAAACGAGACTCCGAAAATGGTATCAGGTCTTGTTGTGAACACTTCAATGGTTGATGGTTGGTGGTTGGTGTTTGGTGGTAGGACGTTGAAGGTCACACTTGAACCGACCGACTTTCCAATCCAGTTGCGTTGGCTTTCCTTCAACGAATCTGTCCAGTCTAGTGTATCCAAACCTTGCAGTAAACGTTCAGCATAAGCAGAAATTCGCATGCTCCATTGCGTCATTTTTTTGCGTACCACAGGATGACCACCGCGTTCGGACACACCATTGACGATTTCATCATTGGCCAAAACGGTTCCCAGTGCAGGACACCAGTTGACTTCGGTTTCTGCCAAATAGGTCAGTCTATATTTTAATAAAATTTCTTGCTGTTTTTCTGATGAAAAATTAGTCCATTCTGATGCTGTAAATGTTTGAATATTGTCATCACAAGCGGCATCGACATCTGCATTTCCTTCGGAAGCAAAGATTGATTTCAAGGTTTCAATCGATTCTGCTTTGTTCGAAGTATTATTATACCAAGATTCAAACAGTTGGATAAATATCCACTGTGTCCATTTATAATAACTAGGGTCAGAAGTTCGCACTTCCCTGCTCCAATCGAATGAAAAGCCTATTTGATCCAACTGACGACGATAGGTTTTGATGTTTTCTTCCGTTGTCAAAGCAGGATGCTGCCCAGTTTGAATTGCATATTGTTCTGCAGGCAATCCAAAACTATCATAGCCTTGAGGATGCAAGACGTTAAAACCTTTATGACGCTTGTAACGCGCATATATATCACTTGCAATGTATCCTAAGGGATGCCCAACATGTAGTCCTGCGCCGCTTGGGTAAGGGAACATATCCAAGACGTAGTATTTTGGTTTATCGCTGTGGTTTTCGGCTTTGAACGTATTGTGTTCTGCCCAATATTTTTGCCATTTGGCTTCGATGTCGTTGAAATGGTAGTTCATTGTAATTTTTTTCTCTCGCAAAGGCGCGAAGTAGCGAAGTTGTATGGGAGTGATATTAGAAAAACTTTGCGTCTCTGCAGCTCTACGAGCTTATTTTAGGGCTTGGTGAGCCATTTATCCCGCAAATTTAAGGTTATTATAACAATGTTGAAAGTTTAAACGTTGTAAACCTCAACAACACAGAATTGTTTTATATTTTTACGCCATCAACTAAATTTTCTATGAGTTCATCATTTGACAGATATCAAAAACGCAAGCTAATTTCGTCTTACTTTTCTGTGGTAATCAGTATTGCTTTGGTGCTATTCCTATTGGGATGCCTCGGCTTGTTAGTGTTGAATGCCAAAAAAATTGCCGATCATTTTAAGGAACAGGTCGTTATGACTATTTATTTGAACGACACTGCAAAGGAAGTAGAAGTCAACCAACTTGAAAAAAGTCTGGCCATGGCGGAATACACAAAAAGCACTAACTATGTTTCCAAAGAAGAAGCTGCCGAATCGATGAAAGCCGAAACTGGAGAGGATTTTATGGACTTTGTAGGTTACAATCCGTTGCAGAACTCGATTGATGTGCATTTAAAAGCGGATTTCGTAACGACAGAAACCTTAACATCCATCACAGACGAATTGGCCGATAAAAAATTCATTGAAGAAATTAGATATGACAATGATTTGGTGGAATTGATGAACGATAATGTCAAAAAAATCACATTTTGGGTATTGGTTATTAGCGCCATCTTTACGTTGATTGCTGTGCTTTTGATTAATAGTTCGATTCGTCTGGCCGTGTATTCCAAACGATTTATCATCAAAACAATGCAAATGGTTGGCGCAACCAAATCATTTATCCGTAAACCATTCATAATGAAAAGTGTACAATTGGGTGTTGTTGGCGCTATTGTTGCTTTGATAGGAATGGGAATTGTGCTGTATTATTTAAACCTAACATTCCCAGAATTGGAATTGACTAAAAACCCTGTTGTACTTGGTGGGTTGTTCGCCGGTATTTTCTTGCTAGGAATTTTCATCACTTGGATCAGTACTTTTATCGCCACACAGCGTTTCTTGAACCTAAAAACCGATGCTTTATATTATTAAATAAAGTTTTCGACGCAACCTTTTAAGAGAATTTACATCTATATATAAAACTCTATTCCGATGAAAGCAGTTCGAATTTTTATGTCAATTTGTTTATTGACTGCGCTTGTGAGTTGCAGCGATGATGACGACAACTCTACACAATTATCCCATACCACTACTTGGAATCTAACACATGTTTTCGGTGGTTTTGCTGGCATTGACCAAACCTTACCATCAGGACTTGTCCAATGGACATTTGACAGTGAAACAGATATGTTGACCGTCGTAAATAATAATACGGATGAAATGGTGGTTGATTTCTTCGATTCCGGCACCTATCCCTATAGTATTCAAAATGACGGAACAAATGACCTCATTACTATTGATGGAATTGACTTCGGTATTTATACTGAAACTGAAAATGAAATCACGATCGACCAGCAGGTTAATGATGGTTTCCTTTTAACGTTGACAAAATAAGTTTGTCCCATGATCTTCTGTTTTATAATGATGACCTAGATGTCTGTCATAGCAGCAGTGTATCTGAACAAAGACTAAATTTAGATTCCCTTAACGTGAAAGTTTTAAATATTTCCTTTACTTTGCACTTCTAAAATTGCTTTTTGGCATAACAAAACGTAAGGCACAATTGATCATTGCGTATCATACAAGCTTAACAGAATTCAAGTTAACAATGGGAGAACAAAAACGAAAGGAAGACTCAAAAGGTGAATTTATCTTCGGTAAGAAAAACTATAAATTCATGCTCATCGGTTTGGGCTTTATCGCACTTGGCTTCATCTTGATGGCTGGCGGTGGTAGTGACGATCCCAATGTTTTTAACGAAGATATCTTTAGCTGGAGACGGATTCGTTTGGCGCCAACACTTATCTTGATTGGGTTTGGTATTGAAGTGTTTGCCATTCTTTTGAATCCGAAAACAAAATAATGGATATTCTAGATTCAATTATTCTTGGTGTCATCCAAGGGCTTACTGAATTTCTTCCTGTATCTTCAAGTGGGCATTTAGAGCTTGGCAAAGCCATTCTTGGCGACAATTCTGTTCCTAAAGAAAGCCTGTTATTTACCGTAGTTCTACATTTTGCAACGGCTTTGAGCACCATTGTTATTTTTAGAAAGGATATTTGGAGTATTTTAAAAGGTATTTTAAAATTTGAATGGAACGAGGATTTGCAGTTTGCTGCAAAAATCGCCTTATCCATGCTTCCTGCTGTCATTGTCGGTGTTTTATTTGAAAAAGAGTTAGAGCAATTATTTGGTGGCAATATCTTATTAGTCGGTTGCATGCTTTTGGTAACGGCCGTGTTATTGTTTTTGGCAGATAAGGCAAAAGACACCAATAAAAAAGTAAGCTTTGGGAATGCGCTTGTCATTGGTATTTCACAAGCTGTTGCGATGCTTCCAGGTTTATCACGTTCAGGAGCGACCATTTCCACTTCGGTATTACTAGGAAACGATAAAACAAAGGCTGCTCGCTTTTCATTTTTAATGGTGGTGCCTTTAATTTTTGGTAAAATCGCAAAAGATATCTTAAGTGGCGAATTGACGTACGATAGCTCCAATATCACATTTTTAAGTGTTGGGTTTATATCGGCATTCATTGCAGGCCTTTTTGCATGTACTTGGATGATTTCTTTGGTCAAAAAAAGCAAATTGTCCTATTTTGCAATCTATTGTGCAATTGTAGGTGTTGTAGCAATTGTTTACACCTTCTTAAACTAGCTTAATGGTTGCTGAAGACTATCTTTCTGGCGAAGTACTTTTAATTGACAAACCTCTCAATTGGACCTCATTTCAAGTGGTCAATAAACTGCGTTGGGAAATCAGGCGCGCTTTCAATATCAAAAAAATAAAAGTTGGACATGCCGGGACCCTGGACCCATTGGCAACTGGATTGCTGGTCATTTGTACAGGAAAAATGACCAAACAGATTGACACGTTTCAAGGTCAAATTAAAGAATACACTGGAACGATCGTTTTGGGAGGCACGACCGCTTCCTATGATTTAGAAACCGAGATAGACCAAACATTTCCGACGGATCATATTACCGAAGATTTGATTCATCAAACAACTTCACAATTTGTTGGTGAGATTCAACAATTTCCCCCTGTCTTTTCAGCGTTAAAAAAGGATGGAAAACGTCTGTATGAATTTGCAAGAGCTGGTGAAGAAGTGGAGATTCCTTCACGAACTGTCAGCATTTCCGAATTTGAAATTACTAAAATCGATGGATTGAATATTGATTTTAGAGTGGTTTGCAGTAAAGGGACCTACATTCGGTCGTTAGCAAATGATTTTGGCAAAGCTTTGAATTCTGGCGCACATTTAACCGCGTTGCGTCGAACGAAAATTGGAGATTTTGATGTGAATGCTGCCTTAACTCCAGAAAAATTTATTTCTCTGCTTCCTTCGGCTTAATTATTGATGCCTCTATTTTTCCTGACTTTCTTCAAATGAAACAACTTTTCATTGCACTTTGTTTGGGATATTCCTTTTTAGGATTTTCTCAAGATGGCCTTAAAACACATGGCATTTATTACAAAATTTCGGTGGCAGGAACTCTCACTACCAACGACGAATTCACCTTCAGTCCAAATGATGACACGGGTTCCTTTATTGATGTGAATGCCTTCTTTATCACTAATTCTTTGGGATATCAGTTTGACCAACGAACCAGTGTGGACCTTAATGTCGAATACGACCGTTATACCAGACAAGCTCTTAATTTTTTGCCTGTCCATTTAGGCTTCAATTATAATATTCTGGATTTTGATGACGTTGTCTTTGTAAGAGGTGGTTACGGTAAACTCATAAAAGCTGGCAACAGTTTTGAAAAAGGAACGATGTATAAGTTTGGAATCGGTTATAGAACGTTTGATAAAGACTTTAGGAATTCTTGGCAAATTGGTTTTGATTTCAACCGAAAACGCTTTGGCTATAAGCAACAAGAGAAGCTAACGAGCGTATCAATTTTCCTTGAATTCGTATTGTTTTAATCTTTTTTTGTTACTTTGACGTATATATTAATACTTGAGCGACCCAAAAAACTCTAAATTCCTGCTTTGAACCTGCTAGATAAACATAAAGCTTTGATGATAACTGTCCTCATTTCAGGTACAATCTTGATGGCTATGTTTGCGCTTCAACTTAAAGAGCAAGAAAAAAATGTTGCTGAAAGCTACTACGAACTGCAACCCGAAAAAACACCTGAAGAAAAGTTGTTGGAACAGTTAGCTTTGAATGAACAAACCTCAAAAGAAACTAATAAAGCCTTTAACGAAACCAGTGAGTACAAAGAGATGATGAAAAATTTCAAATCTTTGAATGCCAATGATTTTGATAAAACCACCAAACGGACAGAGACAGAGGCTACTGAAGTGCCAGAAGAAGTCACGGATGTAAAAAACACACCTACCACCCAAGAATCATCAGTCAATGAGGATGAATTATCCTCCTACAGCAAAATCAATAAAGTTATTGCCATGCGATCTGCTGAAAAGCGTAAATCAACAGCTTCCAATGGTGATAATTCTTCGAATAGAACAGGTTTTACGACGTCTGCCAATAGAAATAGTAGTGTTAGTTATTCACTAAGGAATCGGAAAGACGAGCATTTGCCTCCTCCTGTTTATCTGTGTGAAGAAAACGGTAAAATCGTCATCAACATAAAAGTGAATGCCAATGGTGCAGTGATTGATACTTCGGTCAATAAAGCGGCTTCTACGTCTTCCAATGAATGTTTGATTGATAGTGCTCTAGAATATGCAGAAAATGCACGCTTCAGTTCAGCTTCAACAGCCAATCAGATCGGGACGATTACCTATATTTTTGTAGGGAAAAACTAAACGTTCAACAAGTCCAACATATCTTCTATTACATTCTGTCCTTTATCGGCATTATACCAATACTGTAAGTCTTCTTTAAATTTAGGTGTTAAAGCGCCATGTGTTGCTTTATATTCATTTACCAACTGTGTTGCTTTACTCGGTCTTGGACCATAAGAATCGATGACGTCGCCAGTGATATTGTCAATCATTATCAGTTTTGGAATGGACTTGCCTCCATTGGTTAAAAACTGATTCATCAATTCGTCGTTATCATCTCTCAAAATTAATTTTAAATCAATGTGATCATTCAATGAAGCGATTTTATGAATTGCAGGAATCACATGTGCAGCATCACCGCACCAACTTTCTGTAAGCACCAACCAAGTGACGTCTCCATCAAAATTTGATAGCCTCTCTTTTGCCTCTTCAGACACTTTGATGGTTTTGTCCCAACGTTTCATGCGTCTGTCGTTGAGTTTGGTATATTCGACCATTGCTTCAGAGGTATCATTGCCCGTTGTTCCGTTTTGTTGTACCAATTCTGTTACCATTTCTTTGTATTGCTGATAATCTGTGCTTATTGTGAGGCTTGCTTTAATAAGTGTATTCATTTTGATTCGTTAGATGATGTAAAAATAGTATCTTGTTGTGTGAGTTTTTTTGACCTTTATTATAGGTAAGTCCTATATTTTTATGAAACTTACACGATTATTAAACACAAACTCAAGTGAAAATGCAAAAAAATAGATGCGGATGGTGTAGAGGGGATGCGCTCTATGAAGAGTATCATGACACAGAATGGGGTGTTCCCGTAACAGATGATGCTGTATTATTTGAATTCTTGATTTTGGAAACCTTTCAGGCAGGTTTGAGTTGGATAACTATTTTGAGAAAACGTGAGAATTTCCGAAAAGCGTTTGACAATTTCAATTATAATAAGATTGCCAACTACAAGCAGAAGAAAATTGATTCACTACTTGAAGATGCAGGTATCATTCGAAACAAATTAAAGGTAAATTCTGCTGTAACGAATGCACAGGCTTTTTTGAAAGTGCAAGACGAATTTGGATCCTTTTCCAATTACATATGGAGTTTTGTGAATGGTAAGCCCATTAAAAATAAGGTGGTCGATTATAAAAAAGCACCTCCAACAACTGCTTTGAGTGATGCCATCAGCAAAGATCTGAAAAAGAGAGGATTTAAGTTTGTGGGCTCTACTGTGATGTATGCGTATTTGCAAGCGACAGGCTTGGTCAATGACCATGAGGTGGATTGTTTTAGGTATCAAGAAATTTAAATATTAACCTTTAATTAAAAGTCAAAAATTTATTGATATCTTTCCCAAGTATTTGATATCAAGATGCGTAAATTAATCCAGCTATCCCTTTTTTTCTTTCTTTTTTCTTTGCATTTTTCTATTGCCCAATCTATCATTGTTGAAAATCCTGCCGATGCAGAAACTGCCTATAATGCCGAACAATTAGTCAATAATGTTTTGATTGGGAACGACTGTGCTGGTCTTGCTACATTAACTACGCCAATCACAGACTATGGTAATTGGGGCTACTTTACAAGAGGCACTACTAATTTCCCCTTTGAACGTGGCGTTATTCTATCCACAGGTCTTATAGCAAATGCACAAGGCCCAAACAATAATACACAAGCAGGCACTAATATTGGCAGACCAGGAGACACAGACCTTGCACAAATTTTGAATGCTGCTAATGGTGACAACTATACAACATATGATGCTACTGCTTTTATGTTCACTTTTATACCTTTAATTGATGTGGTCAGCCTCAATTTTATTTTTGCTTCTGAAGAGTATGAAGATAATTATGAATGTAATAGTCAATATAGGGACGGATTTGCGTTCTTAGTCAGAGGCCCAGGAATTCCCAATGACTCTGGAACAGCTTTTGGAGGCACAAATATCGCATCAGTAACTGGATCTGCAGGAGTTCCTGTAAATACATATAGCATTCACGATAACAGTTTTACTTGTGGTGGAGAAGTTTCAGGAACCAATTTCTTTCCTAATTTATATGTAAGTAACTCCGGTATAAACAATACTAATCTCACTCAATTTGATGGGTATACTACAATATTGACGGCGACAGTTAATGTTATCCCAAATCAAGTATATACTATGAAAATGGTGATTGCAGATCGAGGAGATTCTGTACTTGATTCGGCTGTTTTTTTGGAAGCTGGTAGTTTAAATATTGGAACATTAAGTCTCGGAGATGATATTTTAATTGCTAACCAAACCGCTATTTGTGAAGGAGATATAATTACTTTAGACTCCGGTATTAATCCATCGACCGTATCATCCATCAATTGGTTCTTGGATGGTGGCATTATTCCTGGCGAAAATAATCAAACTTTAGCAGTTACCGAGGATGGTGAATATACCGTGGTGATAACGTATTCGCTAGGTTGTTTTATTTCTGATGCTGTTATTATAGAATTTATTCCTGTACCGTCAATTGATGAAATTAATAATGTTCAATCTTGCGATACGTTCACACTTCCAGCAATAACTGGAAGCAATCTTACTGGAAACGAACACTATTATACTGGAACAAACGGAACTGGAACTGCATTTGCAATTGGAAGCACAATCAATTTTGCGGATTTCGCAAGTTATCCTGTAACACTTTATATGTACGATGAATCGGCAACGACGCCTAATTGTATCGCCGAAGAATCTTTTACTTTAACCATAAATGAATGTACCATTTCGGTTACTGTTACGGCAAACAATGCGATTATCTGTTCGGCTGACAACACAACTGTAACACTTACAGCAACTCCGAATCCTGCAGCACCGCAAGGCACGTATTCTTATTCATGGAATGAATTGGGTAGTGCCGCTGTTTTAGGAACAAATCAGACTTTAAATGTCACCCCAACAATAACCACAACTTATCAAGTCACTTTGATTGATAGTGGTATTGCGGTTCCAAATAATACTTCTACGGCAAATGTTACAATCACGGTAATCAATACACCGCAAATTGACGCTTTAGCTAATCAGGTTTTTTTCGATAGTTATACGTTGCCAACGATTACAGGAAGCAATCTCACAGGAAACGAACAGTATTATACGGGTCCAAATGGAACAGGAACTGCTTATGCTAGTGGAACAACATTCAACTTTGCGGATTTCGCAAGTTACCCTGTAACTTTATACATCTACGACGCAACGGCAACAACGCCCAATTGTATTGATGAAGAATCATTCACTTTAATACTAAACCAATCACCAACTGGGCAAGTCTGTGGTTTTGCAAATCCAAATATGGATAGTTTTACCACTTGCTCAAACAATCACAGTCAGATTAATCGTGTAGGTAATTGGGTTGCAGTTTCTCAAACAACTCCAGATTTTACCTGTGATTGTGGGACTGGCTATTGGGATTCTCTATGGGGTACTTGCCCAACTTTTGCGCAGAATTTTATAGGTGGTTTCGGTTATACGCTTAACGGTATTGGTAATATTTGGTCAGAATATATTGGGCAATGTTTACCAACCCCTGTTCTGGCGGGTGATACTTGTGTCATTGAATTTGATATATTTCAATCAAAAGGAACTGGTACCCATCAAATACAAGTGTATGGCTTTGTTGGTAACACATGCCCAACTTTACCCATTGCTACAAGAGATGATATAGGTTTAGAGCCAGGATGGGAAGTAATTGGGAGTGCAGAAGAAACTTCATCACCCACGGATGGAGGATTTTCACGTATATCGATTACTGTTACTACTACAAATGCTTATTCTTTTCTAGCTTTTGGAGAAGTACAACGACCAAATCCTGGAATTAATGATGTATATTTTGTCTATGATAACTTTTGTATAACGAAATGCACACCACCTTCAGCAACCGCACCACCAAATTTAGAAGTTTGTGATGGTACAAGTAATGATGGTTTTGCAACGTTCGATCTAACGTCCCAAAATGCAACCGTTTTAGGATCGCAATCCGCTACAGATTTTACCGTACGCTATTTTACAGATGCTGCTGGGATAAATGAAATTACTGGAACGGATTTAACTGCATTTAATAATACTACTAACCCGCAAACTATTTTTGTTACAGTAGAAGAAAACAACGCTACCTCTTGTTTCAATGATACAGTAAGCTTTGAGCTAATAGTAAATATACTTCCTGTAGCAAACCAACCGAATGATCTTGAAGAATGTGATAGTGGCAGTTCGAATGTTGGAACGTTCGATCTTACGTCCCAGAATGCAAACATTTTAGGATCACAAACTGCTGCAGATTTCACAGTACATTATTATACAGATGCTGCTTTGTTAAATGAAATTACTGGGTCGGATTTAACAGCATTTAATAATACATCCAACCCACAAACCATTTATGTATTAGTCCAAACCAATACAACACCGAACTGTACGGATGCAAATAGTTTTACGGTTTCCATTACGACAGCCCCTGTAATTAATCCCGTAAGTGATGTTACACAGTGCAATTCTTTTACACTTCCAGTAATAATGGGAAGCAACCTAACAGGAAACGAACAATATTATACAGCTACAAACGGAACTGGAACTGCTTATGCAAGTGGTACAACAATCAACTTTGCTGATTTTACTAGTTATCCTGTTACTTTATACATGTACGACGCAACGGCGACAACACCGATTTGTTTTGGTGAAGAATCTTTCACCTTAACCATAAACCAATCACCATCCGCTGATGCACCGATAAATGTCAATGCATGTGATTCGTATACACTTCCTGCATTGTCTAATGGCAATAATTATTACACGGGTACAAATGCCACAGGTTCTTTATTGAGTGTAGGTGAAATGATTACGACTTCACAAACAATTTATGTATTTGCCCAAACCAATACAACACCTAACTGTACTGATGAAAATAGCTTTACTGTTACTATCGCGACATCGCCTGTAATTAATTCCGTAAGTGACGTTACAGAATGTAATTCATTTACACTTCCAGTAATTACAGGAAACAACCTTACAGGCAACCAACAGTATTACACAGGAACAAATGGAACTGGAACTGCTTATGCAAGTGGAACAACACTCAACTTTGCAGATTTTGCAAGCTATCCTGTTACACTTTACATTTACGATGAAACCGCTACAACTCATAATTGTATCACTGAAGAATCTTTTACATTGACCTTAAACGAATGTACCATTTCGGTCACTGCAACGGCGAACAATGCTGTTATCTGTTCTGCGGACAACACAACAGTAACACTGACGGCGACTCCAAATCCTGCTGCACCTCTAGGAACCTATTCTTATTCCTGGAATGAACTTGGAAGTGCTGTTATTTTAGGCACAAACCAGACTCTAAATGTCACTCCAACAGTAACCACAACATATCAAGTCACCCTGACAGATAGTGGTATCGCCGCTCCAAATAATGTATCGACATCAAACATTACAGTAACGGTAAACAATACTCCACAAATTGACACTGTGGCGAATCAAGTCCATTGCGATAGCTACACCTTGCCAACAATTACAGGAAGCAACCTCACAGGCAACGAGCAATATTATACTGGACCGAACGCAAATGGGACTGCGTATGCAAGTGGAACAACACTCAATTTTTCAGATTTTGCAAGCTATCCTGTTACTTTATACATGTATGATGCAACGGCAACAACGCCGAATTGTTTTGATGAAGAATCTTTCACCTTAACCATAAATCAATCACCAACCGCTGATGCGCCAATAAATGTCAATGCATGTGATTCGTATACACTTCCTGCATTGTCCAGTGGCAATAATTATTACACGGGTATCAATGGTTCAGGTTCCTTATTGAATGCAGGGGATGTGATCTCAACTTCACAAACCATTTATATATTTGCCCAAACCAATACAACACCTAACTGTACTGATGAAAATAGCTTTACTGTTACTATCGCGACATCGCCTGTAATTAATTCCGTAAGTGATGTTACACAGTGCAATTCTTTTACACTTCCAGTAATTACAGGAAACAACCTTACAGGCAACCAACAATATTACACGGGAACAAACGGGACCGGAACTGCTTATGCAAGTGGTACAACACTCAACTATGCAGATTTTGCAAGCTATCCAGTAACTTTATACATGTATGACGTAACAGCGACAACACCCAATTGTCTTGATGAAGAGACATTCACTTTAACCATAAATGAATGTACCATTTCGGTTACTGTAACGGCAAACAATGCGATTATCTGTTCGGCTGACAACACAACTGTAACACTTACTGCAACTCCGAATCCTGCCGCACCGCAAGGCACCTATTCTTATTCATGGAATGAACTTGGAAGTGCTGCTGTTTTAGGAACAAATCAGACTCTAAATGTCACCCCAACAATAACCACAACTTATCAAGTCACACTGACCGAGAGTGGTATTGCCGCTCCAAACAATTTTGCTACGTCAAACATTACCGTGACCGTTAACGATACACCTCAAATTGACGCTTTGGTGAATCAAGTTCATTGCGATAGCTACACCTTGCCAACAATTACGGGAAGCAATCTTACTGGAAATGAACACTATTATACTGGACCGAACGGAACTGGAACTGCTTATACAAGTGGCACAACACTCAACTTTGCAGATTTTGCAAGCTATCCTGTAACTTTATACATGTATGACGTAACAGCGACAACACCCAATTGTCTTGATGAAGAGACATTCACTTTAACCATAAATGAATGTACCATTTCGGTTACTGTAACGGCAAACAATGCGATTATCTGTTCGGCTGACAACACAACTGTAACACTTACTGCAACTCCGAATCCTGCCGCACCGCAAGGCACCTATTCTTATTCATGGAATGAACTTGGAAGTGCTGCTGTTTTAGGAACAAATCAGACTCTAAATGTCACCCCAACAATAACCACAACTTATCAAGTCACACTGACCGATAGTGGTATTGCCGCTCCAAACAATATTGCTACATCAAACGTTACCGTGACCGTTAACGATACACCTCAAATTGACGCTTTGGCGAATCAAGTTCATTGCGATAGCTATACCTTACCAACGATTACAGGAAACAACCTCACAGGAAACGAACAATATTATACAGCTACAAACGGAACTGGAACTGCTTATGCAAGTAGTACAACAATCAATTTTGCAGATTTTACTAGTTATCCCGTAACCCTTTACATGTACGACGCAACAGCGACAACACCGATTTGTTTTGGTGAAGAATCTTTTACGTTAACCATAAACCAATGTACCTTTTCAGTTATTACAATAGCGAACAATGCTGTTATTTGTTCTGCAGACAACACAACCGTAACACTGACAGCAACTCCGAACCCTGTTGCGCCCCAAGGCACATATTCTTATTCATGGAATGAAATTGGAAGTGCTGCTGTTTTAGGTACTAACCAGATTTTAAATGTCACTCCAACTGCAACAACTACATATCAAGTCACACTGACCGATAGTGGTATCGCCACTCCAAATAATGTAGCAACATCAGACGTTACCGTGACCGTTAACGATACACCTCAAATTGACACTGTGGCGAATCAAGTGCATTGCGATAGCTACACCTTGCCAACAATTACGGGAAGCAATCTTACTGGAAATGAACACTATTATACTGGACCGAACGGAACTGGAACTGCTTATACAAGTGGCACAACACTCAACTTTGCAGATTTTGCAAGCTATCCTGTAACTTTATACATGTACGACGCAACGGCTACAATTCCCAATTGTTTTGATGAGGAATCTTTTACATTAGCCATAAATGAATGTACCATTACGGTTACGGCAACGGCGAACAATGCTGTTATTTGCTTCGCAGACAACACAACCGTAACACTGACAGCAACTCCGAACCCTGTTGCGCCCCAAGGCACATATTCTTATTCATGGAATGAACTTGGAAGTGCTGTTGTTTTAGGCACAAATCAAATTCTAAATGTTACTCCAACACTAACTACAACCTATCAAGTCACGTTGACTGATAGTGGTATTGCGCCTCCAAACAATATTGCTACATCAAACATTACCGTAACTGTAAACAATACACCACAAATTGACGCTTTAGCGAATCAAGTGCATTGTGATAGCTATACCTTACCAACGATTACAGGAAACAACCTCACAGGAAATGAACAATATTACACAGGAACAAGCGGTACTGGAACTGCTTATGCCAGTGGAACAACAATCAACTTTGTAGATTTCGCAAGTTATCCTGTAACTTTATACATGTACGACACAACGGCTACAATTCCCAATTGTTTTGATGAGGTATCTTTCAATTTAACAATAAATGAATGTATCATTTCGATTACGGCAACGGCGAACAATGCTGTTATTTGCTCCACGGACAACACAATCGTAACACTTACAGCAACTCCGAATCCTGCTGCACCTCTAGGAACCTATTCTTATTCCTGGAATGAACATGGAAGTGCTGTTGTTTTAGGTACAAATCAGACTTTAAATGTCACTCCAACTGCAACAACTACATATCAAGTAACACTGACCGACAGTGGTGTCGCAGCTCCCAATAATGCTGCCACATCAAACATTACCGTAACTGTAAACAATACACCACAAATTGATGCATTACCTAATCAAGTGCATTGCGATAGCTATATATTGCCAACGATTACAGGAAGTAACCTCACAGGAAACGAGCAATATTATACTGGACCGAACGCAACTGGGACTGCTTATGCAAGTGGAACAACACTCAATTTTTCAGATTTTGTGAGTTATCCCGTGACACTTTACATGTACGACGCAACGGCTACGACGCCCAATTGTTTTGATGAGGAATCGTTCACTTTAACACTATACCAATCTTCAATTGCTGATTCGCCAATAAATGTCAGTGCGTGTGATGCGTATACGCTACCTACATTGTCAAGTGGAAACAATTATTACACTGGTACAAATGGCTCTGGTTCGTTATTGAATGCAGGTGATGTGATTTTTAATTCGCAAACTATCTATGTGTTTGCAGAAAACAATACAAACACAACTTGCACCGATGAAAACAGCTTTACAGTTACGATCAATCCATCGCCTATTGTAGAATTAGAAGAAAGCTATACGATTTGTTTAGATTCAACGGGTTCAGTAAATGGGCCAATTACCATAGAAACTGATTTGAGTGAACTTGACTATACTTTTGTATGGACAGACAACAACAATCCAGCCTTGGTGCTCAACACCTCATCTAGTTTCGAGCCAACTCAAGCAGGTATTTATACAGTTGTAGTTACCGATAATGTAACAGGATGTCAAGGTTCAGATAGTACGAGCGTTTCAGAAAGTGGTCCTCCTATAGTAGATGCGACGGTCACTTCTGAAGACTTTGCAGATAATCATAGTATTGTTGCAACTATTATCGGAACTGGCGTCTATGAATTTAGCCTAGATGGTGGTCCATGGGTTACAAATACTCCAAATGACAACACATATACATTTGTGCACGTGACTCCAGGCGAACACACCATTACCGCAAGAGATATGAATGGTTGCGGTGTCTCAAGTGATGATGTTTTAATTATTGATTATCCTGTATTTTTCACACCTAATGGTGATACTTATAATGAGAATTGGAATGTCATTGGTTTATCAAACCAACCGAGTGCGAAAATATACATTTTTGATAGGTTTGGTAAATTACTAAAACAATTAAGTCCTACCAGCAAAGGCTGGGACGGGACCTATAATGAAAATCCTCTACCAAGTACAGACTATTGGTTCACAATAGAATATAAAAACCCTGATGGTGCTCCAAAAGTTTTTAAAGCCCATTTTGCGTTAAAAAGATAGCTAATTAAAAGGGAGGTTTTACAGGTCAGGACAGGACGAATTTTATAAATACTTCAAGAAATTGTCCCTTGAAATCTCCTCTGCCCCCAAACTTTCCAAATGATTCGTATGTAACTGACAGTCGATAAGTTTATAATCATGGTTTTGCACAAATGTGATAAATCCTACCTTACTCGCATTGCTCACTTTGGCAAACATACTCTCGCCGCAAAACACACCATTGCCCAAATCGATGCCATAAAGCCCTCCTACAAGCTGATCCTCATGCCAAACCTCAACCGATTTTGCAAAACCTTGACGATTCAAACTGATGTAAGCATCTATCATCGATTGAGTAATCCAAGTGCCGTTCTGACCTTTTCGTTTTGATTTAGAACACTCCATCACAACAGCTTCAAATGCCGTATTGATGGTGACTTTGAAACTCTGCTGCCGTAAAATCTGACGCATGCTTTTTGATACCTTCAATTTCTCTGGAAACAACACAAATCGAGGATCTGGCGACCACCACAAAATCGGTTCCCCTGAATTAAACCACGGAAAGATTCCACGCTTATAGGCCAACACCAATCGTTCTATGGACAAATCCCCTCCAATAGCCAGTAAACCTTCTTTTGTGGCCAAAGAAACATCAGGAAATTCTAATTTATGACTTAAATAGTGCATTGGGCAACTACAACGTTTTCGTAATTATTTGGGTGTTAAATTTTCTTTTATGCTTTGAAAATCAAAGATTTTTGACCATATTTGATATGACCTTTCTTTTGAATTAAGTTCATTATTGCTTATTTGAGTTTGCTAATGAAGGTCAAACCTAAAACCACAACTTTGGAGTCCTAATTGAAAAATTAGGACTTTTTTGTGTCATAACATTTCAAAAAAAACCTCAATATTTTACAACATTGAGGCCTAGTTTTCTTTTAGAGATTCCTGCTTTCGCAGCAATTAATCTAGAACGGTAAATCGTCGTGATCTTCCTCATTGAGGTCATTCGCTGGCGCAAAAGCTTGAGCGGGAGCTACTGGCGGCATATCGCCTTGAGCACCTGCTTGAGCACCTTCCACTCGCCATCCTTGGATTGAGTTGAAATATTTAGTCTCTCCTTGAGGATTCACCCATTCGCGACCTCTTAAGTTGATACTGATCTTTACATCTTGACCTACTTGAAAATTGTTTAACAAGTCAGTTTTATCTTGAACGAATTCAACCATGATATGTTGTGGATATTGTTCTTCCGTAGTAACAACCACTTCTCTTTTTCTAAACCCATTGGTTCCAAATGTTTGGGTTTCTCCTATCATTTTAATTTTTCCCTGTACTTCCATGTTACTCTTAATTTAATATTTATTTCTGTTTGTTTTTTGTTGGCTGTTAGCTGAAAACTCAACTATTTCATTCATTATTCACTATTCACTATTCGCTATTCATTATTAAGAAAGCAGCAATTTCCATGCCCGTTCGACATCCCCATAACTCAAATAGTTTTTAGCGATTTTGTGTTTTTCACGATGTGCCATTTCTGGTATATTTGGGTAACGCTCACTCACTTCGGCATGGAAATTTTCAATCTCTTCTCTTGAAGGTAATTTCTCTACGTTGCCTAACATGCCTAATTCATTACCGGTTAATATCATGCTATTTCGTATCGCTTCTGGAATGCCATCTACGCCTATTCCCAATTTTTGCAAGGGTTTTGGGATTTCAAAAAAGCCTTTGTTGGCTCTGTTATAGTAATCGCCTCCAGCTCTTGCCACCAAATCCAATTTTTCTTGAATGATGACATTATTATCATCCAACACTTCTTCTGTAATGTGAAATTTTACCACTTCACAGATGACCAAGTTTCCGGCGCCACCTTCACTCCCCAATTTAATGATATCATTGACCTTACATTCAAACTGAATTGGTGATTCTGCTACTCTAAATGGTTTTACCTTATCCGATTTAAGCATGGTCAATCCTGACTTCTCAAACTCATTGATACCTAATGGATATTCGGTACTGCTCAAGGACATTTGTTGCACAATGTCGTAATTGACCACATTGATGACCACCTCACGCGTTGCTTCGACGTTATCCAAGGTATGTTTCACGCTATTATCTCGTACACGTCGAGCAGGCGAAAATATGAGGATCGGCGGATTCGCACTAAACACATTAAAGAAACTAAATGGTGATAAATTTGGATTGCCATCCGCATCCACAGTACTTGCAAATGCAATAGGTCGCGGCGCCACTGCACTCAATAAATAACCATGAAGTTTCCCTGTTGAAAGGTCTTTTGGATCAAAAGATATCATCTACAAATTGTTAGAAAGCAAAAGTAATGATATTGATAAACGTATAAAAATGATTTAACTGATTATCCAACAATAATATTAACATATTTGCATTATATTTATTTGGTATCAGGTATGAGGTATCTGGTATCATATCAGAAATTGATACCTTGTACCCAATACCGAATACTAGATACTAAAAAACTGCGCATGACATTCAACATGAATCGAAATATCTTTCGATGGCTCATTATCTTGGCATCGTTTATCATCATCTCTTTAATCCTTTGGAATACTTATATTTTCTTTCAAAAATTCAAGGAAGAACAGCGTGTCAAAATGGACATCTGGTCTGAAGCACAATCTGAATTCCAGAAGGGTTTGCTTGAAGATAACGTCAGCCCTCTGGTGGATCTGATTATTCTTTCGGATAGTTTGATTCCAAAAATAGTGGTGAATGAAGAGCGGCAGATTAGTACTATTAACATCGATAGCAAAAAGGAGAACGACACCACTTACATCAACGATTTAATAAAGGAATTTGAAAGCCAAAACAAGCCGATAGAATTATCCTATGTTGACCCAAACAGCAACCAAAAAGTGTCTATGGGTAAACTCTATTATGGCGATTCTGAAGTTCTGAACAAGCTGAAATACTATCCTCTTGCCTTGTTGCTCATCATCTTTCTATTTGGCGCGGTAGTGTATTTCTTTTATCGAAGTTCTAAAATCTCTGCACAAAATAAATTGTGGACAGGTATGGCGAAAGAAACGGCACATCAAATTGGAACCCCATTATCATCACTCGTCGGTTGGACGGAAATATTAAAATCAGAACACGTCAACCCTTCCTATCTTTTGGAGATTGAAAAAGACATTGTACGTCTACAAACCATTACGGATCGTTTTAGTAAAATTGGGTCCATTCCTACCTTAAAGAAGGAAAATATTGTAGAAGCAACCGTTGAGTCTTATGAATATTTAAAAGCACGCTCCTCCAGCTTGATCAATTTTGAAATTTCAGCGCCTGAAACGCCCATTTATGTAGATTTAAACACGCAGCTTTACAGTTGGACGATAGAGAATCTGGTTAAAAATGCCATTGACGCCATGAAGGGGAAAGGCGATTTGAAAGTCTCCATATTTCAGACAGAGAAATTCGTAAAGATCCATATTGACGATACAGGGAAAGGACTGCCTAAAACGCTTTATAACAAAATTTTTGAGCCCGGTTTTACAAGCAAAAGGCGTGGTTGGGGTTTAGGCCTTTCTTTGGCCAAGCGTATCATTGAAGATTATCACAACGGGCGCATCAAGGTTTTAACCTCGGAACTTGGGAAAGGAACGACCATGCAGATCTCTTTAAAAATAGTTTAGTATATTTATATATGGAAGATAAGTTTTTCACTGTCAAAGAAGTGACTTTGCATAATCATTGTCCGGAATGTTATTCCAACAGTGGTCTGCAATTGACCTTTAAACAACGATTTGTGGAAAATGCCCTCTATAAAGCCATATCTACAGATGTGAAGACAACGATGGTTTGCCAAACCTGTGGTACCGAAATATTTCCTGGACGCTGGACAGATGATTTAGAGCAGATTGTAGAATATCAAAACCGTGCCTTCGTAGCAAAATCCGCCACGTTCAAACTTAAACAATTAACTTGGATCCTACTGATCGTTGCCATTATTCTGATTGTTATGTTGAACATCTATCTCTTCAACTTTTAAAGCTGATCGCTAATGCTTTTAGCGATGGCTTCAAATTCAGATTCTTCCAACAAAACCTTATGCGTAAAACGTGCATCATCCATCGAATTTAATGGTATCAAATGCACATGGACATGAGGTACTTCCAGACCAATGACGGTCAACCCCACACGTTTGCAATCCACAGCTCTTTCTAGAGCAATAGCGACGGTGCGAGAAAACTCCATAAGATTCGCATAGACTTCTTTATCCAAATCAAACAATTTATTGACCTCAACTTTCGGCACACAAAGCGTATGTCCTTTTGCATTCGGATTGACATCTAAAAAGGCTATGAAATCGTCCGTTTCTGCTACTTTATAGGATGGGATGTCGCCGTTGATGATTTTTGTGAATATTGATGCCATTGTGTTCGGTTTTTAGCAAGCTTTTTATTCCTCGCTTCGTATTTTAATTATAATGTCTGTTGTCAAAATCCAATCGACCCCTTTTTTGTTTAATCCTTTTATTAGCTTCTTGTCTCCTGTCCAAAGTGGTGAATCCATTTCCAGCGCAAGCGCAATAAAAGGTGCATCAAATTCATCCACATCATAGGTTAGTTCAATTGCTTTTTCCCAAGTTGATTCTCTGATAGATTCCAAATTAATAAAGCCTACTTTTTTTAATAGCATACGTTGCAGAAAATCCAGTTCCTTCTCTGAAAATCCACTGATGTCCAAAAGTTTTTTCTTGTTGTTGTCAAGTTCGTCCAGCAAATAGGATGGCGAGTAAAAATCAAACATATTTGATGAATTGAGTAACAAGTCGCCAATCGTACCATTTGGACTTAAAAGTGCGCTAAAAATTATATTTGTGTCGACTATAATTTTCACTTTACAAACCGACTTTTATTTTTATTCCACCAAGAAGATTTAGACTCGGAAGAAAGTTCATCGATTTGTTTTGGGGCCGCATTGCTCTTTGACACAATTTCCCGGTATTTTAGATAGTCTAAAATACGTTGGAGTCCAACCAAATCCGTTTCGGAAGAAAGTCGGATTACTATTTCTTTATTAGTTCTTTCAATTTGCATACTTAAATGTACTGAAAATTTTCAATCGTTCCTAAATCTTTATTCAAATGTCCGTTATGGTAAATATAAAAAGAAAAATCCTGTTCAGTTTTGTTTGAACAGGACTTTCTTTTGGTTTTTGGCTCTTCCTATTGGCTAACAGCTAATGGCTAACAACCCATTTACTGTCTCGTGATTTCCAAGATATCAAATTTCATAATGCCATTTGGCACTTGTATGTCTGCTACATCACCTACGGATTTGCCCAAAAGACCTTTCCCAATTGGTGAATTGACGGATATTTTGCCCGCAGCCAGATCGGCTTCACCATCTGCCACCAAGGTGTAGGTGATTTCCATACCGTTGGTTTGGTTTTTTATTTTGACCGTAGATAATACCAATACTTTAGAGTTGTCCAATTGCGACTCATCTATCAAACGTGCGTTGGCATGCACTTCTTCCATTTTGGATATTTTCATCTCCAACATGCCCTGTGCTTCCTTGGCTGCATCATATTCGGCATTTTCACTTAAATCGCCCTTATCTCTCGCTTCTGCAATGGCTTGCGACGCTTTAGGACGCTCCACATCTCTTAAGTGATTTAGTTCTTCTCTTAATTTTTTTAATCCTTCCGCAGTGTAATAAGATACTTTACTCATGACTTCATCGTTTACTTAAATAAAAAGATGCTGAAACTCCCGAAGTGAGAACAGCATAAAAAAATCCCGCTCGCACGAGATGAAAGACAAATATACGAAATAATTATTGCAACACATATTTTGTTGTAAATTGCAAATCGAATTTTTAGAGCCCCATGAACAGACTTTTTTTAGTGATTTCCGTCCTTTTTTTAACTGCTTGCAGCAAAAATGATAGAGTGGATTCTTGTAATTTTTTGGCGAATAATGCCGTTGTGCAAGCCAGCGTCAACTTAAATTTACCACAATTCAGTCAACTTCAATTTACGGGCAATTCTGTGTATATTGCAAATGAAGGCATTGCCGGTGTGTATCTCTCCAAAGTAAATAATAGTAGTTACAGAGCTTTTGATGCGGCTGATCCTGCACATGCTGCGATATCCTGTTCACGATTAGACAATACAAATGGTATAGGCGTTTGTGGCTGTGAAGATGGGTATCAATACAGTCTTTTGACAGGGCAGGCTGTGAATAGCGATGTCACTTGCTTGCTTCGCGAATACCGTGTGGAGAGTGTGGGGAATAACACGGTGTTGATTTCGAATTAAGAAACTACAATTTATAAATTATCTTAATCATCACAATCCTAGGAAGTATAAACGTCTTGCTGTCGCTGATCAGGAAGTTGCTGAATGAATTTTGTTGTTTGAACTTTGTGTCGAACAAATTGGTCGCATTGATTTCAAAACCCCATGGACTATCTTCTTTTTGATAAAAAAGTGAAGCATTTGCTGTGTCAAAAGTGCTTTTAACACCGTTGCCTTTGTTGGTGTAATTATCGAATGCATAATCTGCCTTGAAAATAAAATCCTTTAAAAAATCATATTGAACGTTCACGAAAAAATTATCATTTTCAAACTTGTTCACGATGTTCGATGAACGATAGTTATTAAAATCCTTGGTGTAGCCGATCTCGATGTTTGGGTAGGTTTTGAAGAATGTCTCTGCACTGACGGTCGACGATATTGATTTTGAAATGTTCAGATTTATCTCGTCGTTCAGGATTTGGAAAAAATCGTTGTAACTGAAACGACTTCTCAACTTATACCTTATTTTGTTGATTTTCTTTGAAATGCCACCACTGATGTTCCAATTGTATTCCGGTTCGTCAAACAAAATCTGTGTGCTGAACTGCTCTATGCCTTGAAGTTGTGTGACGCTTTTGAAATGTTCCACTTTTTTATTAAAACTTGTGTTGAGATTGATGTTCAAGTTTCGGAACAGGCTGAACTTATAATAGCTCAAACTGATAGAATGATACAACTGATTTTCCAAGGTGGTATTTCCTCTAAACACACTGTTGAAACTACTTAAAATGAAATTGTCCGCCAACCGTTCAATACTTGGGAATCGCGCATTTAGGCTATATCTAAAATTAATTTTTTCGCTATTGTTGAATTCTATCTTGGTCGTAAACTGTGGTAACAGCAAGGCCTTGTTATTTGAATAATCGACCTCAAACTGTTGTGTGTTCCAACTGTAGAAATGATAGTACAACATCGGTTTGAAAGTGGCAATCCCAATCTGGAACTTGTATTCCAGACCAACGAACGTATCGACAAAATTATATCCAAAATCATTGCCAAAGCCTGCGGAATTAAAATTGTTGATGGTGCCATCGCTCAATCGTTGTACATCTTCATTAAAAAAATTACTGAAGGCCGCATTGACTCCCACACTTGTATAGAGATGGTTAAAATTGTTGAGCACCCAATAATCCTTGACGATGGCATTGGCGTTGTGTGCATCACTGCGTTGGGTTTGTAGGATGTTGTAGATGTCATCATCCCGTAATGGAATCAGTCCTTGAAGAATTTGGCGATTGGTCAGCCATTCGGTGAAAGGTTTGTCGTTTTGGAAACTATAGGTTGCTTCCAAGGTGGCTGTATGGTCTTTGGATAGTTTTCTGCTGTAGCTTACATTTTGTTTGATGTTCAGACCTTTAATATCGGTCAGCGTGTTGATGTTATTGCTTTGTGTGGGGTTGATAGTACTTATCAAGCCATTACTGTCATTGTTCGTTACTTTTACAAAACTGTTATAGGCAAAATCCTCGTCATAGCTTGGGTCGTAGTCGATGGTTATCTTTCCTATCGTGAAAAAGTTATGGAGTTTGTTGGTGGTGGTGCGCTCTTCAATGAATGGGTCTTCAAAGTTGAGATATTCATTTAAAGTATTACTTTCTGTATCAGTTTTACTTTTAGAAGCGATGACATAACCACTGATGTCTGTAACATTATTAATGGATTGTCGTATGTTAAGCGCTCCAAACTGATTGGTGTTAGCAGTATAATCCTGATTATTAAGGTATCGTGCAAAATCGCTGTTGTATAGGCTAAAATAACTGCTCGCATCATCCATCAGTTTGCCAAAACCACCCTCAAACTCAATATAATCTCTAAAGCTGAAACTTTTGATACCTTGATTGTTGAGGTCGCCAATAAAATTGATATTGGTTTTTGGACTGTAATAGAACAGGTTGGGATGAAGGAGGTAACGCTCTTTGATACCTGCACCCACTTCTAAATCTCCAAAAGTAAATTTCTTTTTGTCTTCCTTGAGCTTAATGTTCATTGCCATATCCTCGTTGTCTTGAAGACCTTTGAGCATGGCGACCTCGTTATAGTTGTCAAGGATTTCCACCTTATCAACAGCATCTGCTGGAATGTTGTTGACCGCCAACTTGCTGTCGCCAGTAAAGAAGGTTTTGTCCTCCACCAGAACCTTGGTCACTTTTTTGCCCTGTACTGTGACGTTACCCTCTCTATCAACTTCCACTCCAGGGAGTTTTTTGAGCACGTCTCGGAGTTTGCGCTCCTCGCCTGTGGTAAAGGCATCTACTTTATAAGTGATGGTGTCTTTTTTGACCACTATTGGAGGTGTGTAGTTGAGAGTGACCTCATCGAGTTGGTTTGGGTTTTCTATGAGGATGAAGTTTTTGGTTTGGTCTTGGTCTGTAGTTGTAAGTTTGATAGTCTGTGGTTTGTAGCCGAGATAACTGACCGTAAGATCGTAAGTTTGGTTTTTTGAAAGACCGAGTTTGTAGTTGCCATTTTCTGATGTGACGGCGAAGCGCACTTCTTCGCTGTCGCTTTCTGGAATCGCGAGGATGTTGGCGTAGGGTAAGGGATTGCTTATTGAGTCAACTACCCTACCCGAAATGACAGCACTTTGTGAATAAGAAGAAAATCCCGCAAAAAGAAGCAGGATTTTTAAACACTCAATAAAACTTAAAGTAAGTTTCATTCCTTTTCTAAAATGAAACCTCTTGATTCAATTGCCGCTTGAGCTAACTCTTCAAATTCATGATTAGAAACAATTCGGCCATTACTTGATGATTCTATTTTGTCTTTCTTCGCAGAAAATTCGATGTTTTCTGCAACATAAGTGAATTTATCATCTGATAATTCTAATATTAAACCAGGCAATCCACTATAGTTTTTAGGACCAAAATTGTAAGGAATATTTGGGCAATACCATGCAGTTACAACGTTAATAAAATTACCGACGGTGTTAGCAACATTATAAGTCGAAGTTGCCTTGAAGCACAAATATTTATCTATTTTCTTTGATTCTTTAGTGAGTATCCAATCCAAACTATTAATAGAGTCCTTAATTAAAAAGGTTTCACCAAACGCCTTTACTTGCTTTAATATAGTGCCCTCTGTCAGATTTGTAAAATATTTCTTATCATTTCCAATCATAGTTTTAGCCAAGCTAAATGTAAGCTCATCAGAATCATTTCCTATTTGATTATTACCCCAATAATAAGATTTGTTATTATCAGCCTTTAAATGCATTTTCATCGAATTAATGATGTCAAAAGCTTGAATAAAAGCTTGAATTTCCTCTTTCGGGATTTCCTCATTTGATGAAATATTCTTTAAGATTTCAGAATTAGAAATAATTTTATAATCCACAATAATTGTCTGCGAAACAGAAACTGAAGTTATAAAGAATATTGAAATGATAAAAATAAACTTGCTCATAATAATACCTTTATTGATTATTTAAACACATAGCCGCCTCAATATCGACAGTATCAACACAGTGATCATAAGAGGTATTTCCCATCTCGTATGCTTCAGAAGGGGAAAAACCCACCATTTGAGCTGTTATCGTTCTCAATCCAGCTACCAAAAAACAATGATCATAGCTGAAACTACAATCATCAGATGTAACCACAGTACTTGATGAAGTAAAGGAACTACTCATAAAAAACACAACAGCCAATACACTAAATACTTTTTTCATAATTTCTAAAATTTTAAGACCCACACATTTTGTTCAAATGCAGATCGGTTAATAAACAAGTCGTTTAAGAAGTCTAAAATAAAGAAGTCATGTGTTTAAGAAGTCTGATAAATAAGAAGTCATTTTTGCGCGGTTAACTATTACGGGAGTAATAAAATAAAAAACAAGCGCCTGTTTATGTTTAAACATGCCTTTCGCTAGTATCGGGTCACTTCTTAACTCAACCCAACATTTCGCTATTAGCTGTTACAAAGAACAAAAAAATAATTCATAATAGCAAACTTCAACTGCCCAAACTACCAAAATTAGTAACATGCTTTATTCAGTGGCTTTCAAGCCCGTTTTACGGAAAAACCGTAATAAAAACGACAATAACCATTAAAAATTTAACATTTGAGTTTTAAACTTTAATATTATGTAAGTGCTTTCCTAATTTAGACAATTTATATATATCGATAAAATGTTAATTACCCTCTTTTAAACCGTCCAGAATTCTTTTTGAAATTAATTCAAAAGTAGGTTCTGATACTTTTTGACCTTCCTTTGGCATTACTATTTTAATAGTATCAGTAAAAGAAATATCTGTATAAGAATATAGTGCATTACCGTACTCTAATTCAAGAATTAATCCTGGCAAATTTGAAAAACCGATGGGGCCAAAATTAATTGGAATATCTTTTGAATACCAAGCTATAATCTCTTTTGACTTCTTTTCTTCTTTGTTGTTATCAAGATTAGGAATGAAAATGGCTTTATAACATAAATATTTACCAACGTGTTTAGTTTCTTTGGACAATATCCATTTTTGCTCACTTAATTTACTTTCAATAAGAAAAGTTTTGCCAAAAGATTCAATTTGATGGAGGCGTGAATTGATTTTTTTGTTTAGATAATATACCCCTTTTCCACCTCCAATTAAAACGCTCGCTCGAGAATCCAGAGCTGAAATTTCGGATTCCATTACCTTAATCATTTCGAAGGTCGACTGATAACTATTAAATTTAAGCTCAAAACTAACCATATCTGTGGCCTTCCTAATTTTATCTTCTAAAAAATCTAAAGTGATTTTATCCTTTTCAGAACTTCCACGAACAATCCCTACAGAATCATAGGTCTTACTATATATAACTTTACCGCTCAAATTTTGACCAATTATTTGGTGATTCGAAGAAATAAAGATTAAGCAATAAAAAATAATTTTCCTATTCAATGTAACTGACATAATTGATATTTGTTAAAAGGTTATCTTTATTGAAAGTTAATATAAGATTAAAAAAATCTTCATAGATTGAGTCATTAATCCTTGCAATGTTATTCTCATCTATTGTAAGAGGTAATAATTTTTCTAGTTCAACTTTATGCATTCCTATATGCAATCCATAATTCAATCTAAAATTATTCTCGTCAGATTCCAAATATATAATCTTATCCATTAAATCATTTTTATAAATTTCAATTATACTGTTATTCAATGATGTATATCGAACTATTGTATCTAATTCTTCTCTAAAATGCTTATTCGAAATAGTAAATATTTCTTTTTTAAACTTTATATTCTTCAAGTTAAAATATGATAAATCGCAATTAATTTCAAGTGGAGAATTTAGTAACAATTCCAGCCTATTTTTTTTGTTGACATCGACATCATCCACGAACTGAATGTCAGGAATATTTGATTGACAAGAAATAAGCGCCAAATAAATAGTAAAAGCTATTGTCAATGGCCCAAATATTCTGCTCTTAATTTTTAACATATATTATGAGCGATTGGTATTAAGTCTTCCATACACATATCAAAAATAAAAAACCAGACGTCAGTCTCTTCCTCATAAGTTAAACCAGGATCTAATTCAATCTCTGTAAAAACATAATTTACAAATTGATGACAACTAGCACCATTTTGACAATTTACACCTTGATTTTGAGGATATCCAAAGCTTACACAACACAAAAAAATCAAACTAAAAATGAACTTTTTCATAATTTCTAAAATTTTAAGACCCACACATTTTGTTCAAATGCAGATCGGTTAATAAACAAGTCGTTTAAGAAGTCTAAAATAAAGAAGTCATGTGTTTAAGAAGTCTGATAAATAAGAAGTCATTTTTGCGCGGTTAACTATTACGGGAGTAATAAAATAAAAAACAAGCGCCTGTTTATGTTTAAACATGTCTTCAGTTAATTTTGGGAGACTTCTTAAATAACCCTAAACTTCACTTCTGACAATATCAAAGTACGTAATAATAAATCATATATCCAAAACTTCGCTTACTATTTCGATGAAATCAGTAGCCTTCCTAATTTAGAGGGCTTCAAGGCCATTTTACGGGAAAACCGTAACAAAATAGACCATGCATCAAGAAACTTTAACATTTGGTGTTAAATTTCTATACTATGATTAAAACCTATGGAGAACCTTATTCGGATATCTAAAAATCACAAAAAAAACACCTTGAACCCCTAAAAACACACTTTAATCGGATTATTTTACTTTTAATCGAATTTTTACATTCTTTTTAACAAAATCGACTTTTTATTGTCGAAACTATTTTTTATCCTCATCTTTTGACCATTTTTTTGCATTTAATGCACCTAATGTTACCATAAACTACTAGTTTTTAGTGACTTCCTGACGCCTTACATTTGGATATGTCAAAACTTTTATTTTAATTCGCTCTATCAAGTGATGCCCCAAGGCTTGTTGATCAAAAGCGCAAAGACTTCATAAGATACTTCGAAGCAATTATTACAATTTATTTTTATTGATATGCAATCTGCCATGCCATGAAGCATAAGGATTACATACCCTACACGTCAAGGAGTACTTATGCCGACGCTTCTCCTGTGTAGGTTCTAACAAACAAGCTGGCACCCCGAATCGATATGGAAAACACCATAGAGAGTGGTTTGGCTCCGTTCCAACAAAACGGACATGATACCCCAACTCAGGATCATGAGGTCTTAAACGGCCTGCACCAGAACAATCTTCTTATGGAAGAAGTTCTAGAGAACCAGGAGCAAGAGGCTCCGACTGCAAAGATGGATAGCCCGGAAGCAGAACCTACAAAGGCTAAAACGGCCCGCGCAGTAGAAACAGGATTCGCCGTCAATGTGCAGAATCTCCGTTTGGTAAGACAGCGCATCGTCGGCTTCGGTCCAAGCTATATACAAGGCAGTCCACTATTCACCATAGAAAACATGCAAACTGTATATGACGAGGCCATGTCTGGCATAGCTGGCTTCAATACTGCCAAGCAGGCAGATGACCAAGCTACCGACCACGTGCAAACCGTGTTCGAGAACTTGGAGAGCGATAGCACACGCACCAAGAACATATTCATTTGGTGTGGCGTGTCGGAAAAAGCAATCAAGCGTATGGAGTATTTGAACCATCAAATACAAGGTACCAGAGTGGAAGCCATAGCTAAAGATGATATGGACGATCACATCAGTACCTCCCATACCTCACGGACACAGCAAATTCAGCATGCACGTGAGCTAGCCCTTTTTCTGGCCGATTATCCGCAGTACCTTCCACCACCAGACCTGACCGCTAGTGCTTGGTCAGACCGTGCAGAGGCGATGGACCTAGCGCAGTTCGGGCAGAATGTCTCTTCCTCTGATCTTAAGATGGCGCGTGTCAAACGTAACATCGCTATCTACAAACGGGAAACGGGTGTAGTAGAGATAGGTCTTGGTGCAAAAAGAACCGTGTTAGGAATCTATGGCTTCAACAGCCCAGAGTACAACATGATCAAAGGCATCAAATTCACAAGAATCAAAGGCTGGGAATACCTATAACACTGCTACCCTTTTATTTTAAAACCACGAAGTCTACATTGAGTTCGTGGTTTTTTCTTGTGTTGTGAAGTGTAGTCTCTAGATGGCACGCATTACAGTCAAACATCAGCCTCGCGCTATAAACGCTCTAATCTCATAGATTAATCCCTAATGGTTCTTTCTGTGATTTGTTCATCATACTTTCGGAAAAAGACATCCAATTTTTCTTGGTTGATATGGCCCTCCATGTCAATCACTTTTTCTTCAAACAGTCGTTCCAAAAGATATGACATCGACCGACCTTTGAATTTTTGAGTTTCTATTTTCATGTCGACATCAATGAAAGTTATTTCTACAAAATTATCTTCCAAATTTTGAATGGTTCCATTACTGTTAAAAACTATATATACAATTTCCTTTTCCTTATCTAGCGTGTAAAGAGACATTTCATTGCCACCACTGCGTTTATCGTACTGAAACTTTTGCTCACCATCAACATAGACATAATCTTTCTTCAATTTGACATCTTGAGCAGATGACACAAGTACAAATGCTAAAACAAATACGGCTGATAATACATTTTTTACGGACATAATTTTTATTTTTTGTTAGAGAGGACTAAATGCGTGTGTATCAAACTATACAACCGCATTTTGCACAGCGCAATTTAGTAAAATTATGGTTTGATATAACAAAATTTATAGACCCTACAGTTAGGGTTCACTTGGCACCTACCCAAGATAAGGCACCATCTAATTCACTGAAATAGTTGAGATCCCAGCTATAGTCTTTCATTAAATTTATGAAGGTCATTATTAAGTTGGTAATATCATCGTCTTGAGACACAAGCGCTAGTTTAACGTAAGGTTTCCATATGGAGGCAGATTTGCCAACAGCAGCATTAAATTTGATATCCTCATAGGTCATCTCTAATACATCAGTATCCGTAAAATCATAAATACCATATTTCAAATCATCAAATTTAGAGTTTCCATAAATTTTGCCATCAGCTTCGCGTAGTTCCTCTAAAGAAACCGTTCCTTTAAAAGTTACGATGACATCATTACGGATCCAATCAATTTTATAACTCATTATTGTTAGTTTGATACAAGATACTGAAAATAATTTGTTTTGATTAAGCTTGTATTTGAGCACAACTAGCTATTCGAGTTTGTATGTCGTCGTATTTATTTTCTATTTAGAGGGTTAGGGTCTTTCTTGGTATAAGAATAAGTTTGAATAAAATTTTTCCTTTTAAATGTTGTGTGGGCACGGATTGCAAAAATGGGCTTTCAGAATTAGATCCACAAGAATGAAGGGCTGGACATACTTCTAAATTTTTGTTCTTTTTTTGTTCAATAAAACAAGAATTCTTAATGGAGTTTATGGTTTTTTCTATTAAAAGAAATTAAAAAACACTCGTTCTTAAAAAATTTTTTTACTTGTTAGAATCTGCTTTATTGCCAGAAGAACTGTTTGTATTTCCATCAGATTTATTAGATGGATTATTTCCACGTCCATCTCCAGATTTATTTCCAGTTGTGCTAGGCGCATTTTTAAACCCGTTTGATTTTCCCAAAATTCTTAATTATGATAATTATAAATTATAATATTGAGTTAAATTGGGTAAAATATTTCGCATTTAACTTTCTTAAGGTCATCAAAAGCAACTGAAATCTATACATCCAATATAAACACTTTTTCTACAAAAAATGCTTAAACACTTTCAGATCCATTCTCATATGCAAAAATCTTTTATAAGATGTATAAGATTAGGTATAACAATTTTATTTTTACTTTTCATGTATAACGCATTCGGATGAAAGGTTTTGTAGGCTTTTATATTTTCAAACTCACCGATAAATTTTATTTCATGAATACAATCACCTATATTTTCTTGTGTAAAATCTCCAATGTTATTCCTAATAAAATGGTCGTAGTTGTGACCTGTTAAAAAAATAATAATTCTTGGTTTCAGAACTCGAATTTCATCCTTTACGACGTTGAAATGCTCAAATTGAATAAGATCAATTTCTCGAATATTCCCTTTACCCATTCTACCTATTTTGTTTATGTTATTCCAAATAAAATAGGCGCTATATGATTTTGTCACCTCTCTTCGAATACGTTTAAATTCATTCCAAAACGGACCGCGATATTTATTTATTCCACCATTAATGTAAAATGATTTATATATTTCTATTGATTTTTTAAGAGAATGAGAATATTCAGCCAGTTTACCACATTCGCGGCACCAAAAATTTGTTTCTTGGCCAAAGATCATAATTGAGTTTTTAAAATTCTCATAATCTTTTGGAACAGCTATTAAAAATGGGTTCGTAGCTTTTTTATCTGTTGATATTTTTGAATTATAATTTTGGAGATGCGGATCTATAATATCCATTTGATTCTTATAAAATACTTCTAATTTATCATTCATATCGATTAACTAATGTTCTTTAAAGTGTTACCTAAAAGGATACAGTGATTTGAAACTACGTTCTTTTCTAAAAAAACAAAAACGACTTACGGAATTCCACAGATTATATTTAAGCACGGACTGAACCAGGCCATGTCACAACTGGTTTTGACCATAATATTTTCAGATTTTCATAAACCAATCTGCCCCCCGAGGGCGCTCGTTTGCAACGGGTGCCCTGTCTTGTCGCAGACCAGCGCTATTTGAGTAGTGCTATTCAACTTTGTAAATAATAGCTCTAAAAAAATATCTCTTTAATCGCATTATAAATTAAGACAATATTTACAATAACTTCGAAACAAAATAGTATTTTTTCTTTATGATCTTTTTTCTTTTTACGTTTCACGATTTGAGGGCTTAAGGATTTATTAATATTTTATTTAATTCAGATAAAAGTATCTTTAAATGCGTTTAAGTTCAAATTAATTCGATGTACTACGTAAAAGTTTATTTATTGTAAAGATTTTTCTGACGAAAATTGACTAATATGCTTGTTTCCACTCGTTCCCAACGAGTGCCGTCATCAGCGCACAATCATCAAACTTAATATCTCTTCGGAGTTTCCATTAGAGTTTCGTACTTTTAATGCTGTACATTGACACACAATCAAATCATAAACAAAACATTAACTCTTATTTGAGAAATTCCATAAATGACGAAAGTTATTGGACAAATAGAATCACTGAAATCATTAAAATCTGAATTGGTTAAAAATGGAATTTCCAGATTTAATTCAGTAAAAGAGATCAATGATTTTTTGTCAAATTATGATTCAGAAAGGCATAAAATTCTCAATGACACATCAAAAAGGTTACAAGAAGAATATACCCAAAAATGCAGTAATCTTCAAGAACTAGCTCATGATAAAAATGAAAAGATTGTTTTAGAAACAAAAAATATTGACAGCCAAATAGCTGATTTACAACTTAAAATTGACACGCTCGGCACTAAAAAAAACAACAATTTTTTTTCGTACATTCTTTCAAGTACTCAACTTTATTATAAAAAGAAACGATTAAATCATTTCATAAATAATAAAACCACTCTTATAAATTTAACAGTGAATATGTATTCTGAAGTGATTAGAAAGAATGAACTTTTTATAAAGGATTACGAGTCAAACAAGCAAATCCTAATTGATAAAAGAGCAAAGCCTGAAATTAAACAACTAGAAAACACCAGAAAAGTCATAGAAGACTCAAAAAACCTGATTGCAGGAGCAATTGGAGAAAATCTAGTGGTCAAGGAAATTAAAAAACTTTCAGACGATTACGTTTTAATCAATGACTTTAACTTGAATTTTTATCCGCCAATATATAATCAAAGAGAGAACGAAAGAATTTATTCAATACAAATTGACCATCTATTAATTTCAAAATCTGGAATTTTCATCATAGAGACAAAGAACTGGAGCAAACTTTCAGTCAATTCAATCAATTTAAGGTCACCAATAGAACAAATAAGAAGGTCTAATTTTGCATTGTATGTCTACATTTCGGAGAATATCAACTTAAATGAACATCATTGGGGAGAACAGAAAATACCAGTCCGAAATGTAATCGTTATGATTAACAATAAGCCAAGTGGTGAGTTTAAATATGTAAACGTAAAATTACTAACAGAATTAAACGATTACATAAGATATTTTGAGCCAGTCTTAACCGAAAGGCAAATGAATAAAATAGTAAACAATTTGACTTGAGAACCACTATAGCCATACCCCACCTTCTCCCCATTCCTAAAAAAATCAATATCTTTATTAAGTAATTAACCAACCCCCAATGAAACCCCTATACAACAAATCATCCCAACTCGTAGGTTGGCTATCAAATAGCAAAAAATACATTTTTGACCTGAATCTTCATTGGGTAGGCTTCATATCTAAAGACAATACCGTCTGGTGCGTACGCACCATAGATTGGGTAGGCACGCTATACGGGAGCAACATACGTGACACCTTGGGTCTCACAGCATTTTGGAATCCAGAAACACCCATTCAAAACACATCCAAACCCCCAGTGCCAAAAATCAAAGGGAGGCGATTACCTAATCCACCAAAACGCATTCCTAAACCATTGCAACGACCACTAACACTCGACCTAAAAGAAAATATAATATGGTCAAATAATAATTGGAACTTCTTCTTCCACCACTGAACCTCCAAAGGCTCAAACCTCAAACCTCATCATCCTCATCCTCAAATTCGTCTTCATCCCCATCCTCGAAGTCATCTTCATCCTCATCCTCATCTTCATCTGCAAATTCATACGCCTCATCCCTATGCATCATTCGATGCATCAGCTCATCCTCATCATATTGCTCACCCGTATAGAAGTTAACCACCACCACATCCGCATTCAAGTCAAATAGACCCCAATCCAAATCATATTTAAAATACCGCCACTTGTTAAAGGTCTTGATCCAATCTATAAACAGCAGCCTAAACTCCTCCAAAGTGTCATGAAAAACATCCACAAAATCACTCTCTCTCAGTCCAGCGCTTTCAAGACGGTTCACATCACACACTATTTCGTTCACAAAATATTTGACCAGCACCGCCTTTTCCATCGCATCATGATATTGGCACTCTTCCCAGCAGGTCTCCTCAATGGTCATGCGCATCTTAAGTGATTTATCTTGCATGGAAGCAATGCTTCTGTCCACCATCTCTTGGTCAAAGTCATATTCAATATTAAACTCATAATCCTCCACAAAACCCGTCATGGAATCCACTAACTTTGCAATCTCCTCCGCCTTCTTATAAATGGGAAGGTGCTTATACGGTCGTCTCATAATAAAGCATTTAAAAAGGGTCTAAAAAACCGTTGTGAATTTACTGTTTTTAGCAATATCTCCAAAGTATAATTAATTGCTTTAAAGAGTTCTATCTGAAAATTTCCCAGATATCAAATATTTAGTACATTAGCGTTAGATGAAGGATAGTGTTGATGGTGATATCTATTGTTGTAATTAATTTTGACCCAAACATGAATAAGATTTTTTTAATACTGTTTTTAATACCCTTAATAGTACTTTCACAAGAAAGTAAAATAAAAAAGTATGACCATCCTGCGTATTCAATTGAATATCCTGAAAATTGGATTTTAGATGAATCTGGACAAGAAGGTTCGTCTTTCATCATATATCCTAAAATGAAGTCTGAAAAAGATTTCGTAGAGAACATCAATTTAGTTGAACAAAATCTAGGTCAAAATGAATTGACAATAGAACAGCTGAAATCTCTTATAGAAAATCAAGTATCTAATATGCTTAATAATCCAAAAATAATTGTAAGCGAAATAATTAATAAAAATGGATTTACTTATCATTATATACGTACGACAGGAGAAACAAACGGAATGAATTTTCAAACAAAAATTTACACTTATCCTGTCAAAAATAATTTATTTACATTGACACTTGTCTCGAAAGCTGAAGATTATGAAAATATTAGAGTTATCTCAAGTAAAATAATGGATAGCTTTTCTATAAAATAAAGAATTAATTACAACAACCTATATAAGTTATGGCTCGGTCAGTCCACACTTGGACACGAGCACGAAGTGCGAACTGGCGAAGCAACCCCCCCGCGCTAGCCCTCGTTACCAAAAAGTACGGTCAACCGCACGATAGCGTAGATTTGCAACCCGATAGCGCATTCCAACTTTTACCGTGAGCAATTTTGCAACAAATTCCCCTGCCATATAACCAGTACCCCAAACCATAATGCAAACACGCTATAAATACTACCAAATCTAGCGCATAGCCACCCAAATTAAGGATATATGTCTATATTAGTAGCGCATATAAACAAGCTGGCAAACGTTTGACAAAAAACAAACATATGAAAAAAACAACATTATTTTTAGCCCTAATTTTATTAAACATCTTAATTTTATCTTGTTCATCGGACGACAATTCCGAAACTCAAGAACCTGAACCGACCGAAAATAAATTAGTAAAAACTGAAAAAATATCTGAGACAAGAAAAGTTGATTATTCCTATAATAATAATTTACTTTCAAGTTTGACTGGAGTTTATAATAGTTTTGGCTACGTTTCAGATTTTACATATAACTCTGAAAACAAACTAATTGAATGGGATTATCAAGAAACAGGTTCGTCTTCGTATAGTGACAATTACACATATACATACAACTCAAATGGACAATTATCAAGTTATTCTGCAAATAGTGAAAATGTAACTCTGGGATATAACGGAAATACAGTAACATTAACTGGAACAATTGAAGGAAATGCAAATTCTCAAGGCGAATTGGAGCTGGACAATAATGGATTAATAATCAAATTGACCGAAATGAATCAATATACAATCTTTGGTTATGATTCTGACAGTAATTTAATTTCTGCAAAATCCTATGACAACTCAAATAATTTACAATCAGAATTCACAATACAGTATGACAATAAAATAAATCCATTTTATGGACAATTTAAATCAATTTATATTGAACGATTTATTGAGTTCTTTTGGGAATTTGATGGAATTTACATAGGTGGTTTTGAAGGCTACAGTTTTCCTTACCAAAGAAACAATATTACATCAGTCAATGAAGTAGGAGGGGAAACAACAACAGCTTCTTATTTATATGATAATGATAATTATCCGACAGATGTAAATGGTGAATCTTTTACATTTAATATTATATATTATTAAAAAACGTTTGCTAACACCGCGTATAAGCCATTGCTTGGTCATCGCTCATTTGGAATATTCCTTCGGAATTTTCCAGCGCAGTTTTTTACTTGGCAAGGTTTAGGAAATCCCACGCAACGTCTCATACACAAAACGTTAGCAACAATTATAAAACCAACATTATGGTAAAAATTAGTGATAAGATGATATTAAATGCAACGAACTTAATTTTAGTTCTTCTGACAATTCAAATCACATCGTGCACGGGACAAGTGAAAGAAAAATCTGTTACTAATATAAAAGAGAATGAAGTAAACACCCAACCAATAATTCTCAATCAAAACACAACATTTCCTCAAATTCACACCAACCTAAATGGAATGGTAAGAGAGTTTGTAAGGACAATGCATCAAGACAATAAAGGAAATTATTGGTTTGGAACAAATGGTGATGGGATTATTCGCTATGATGGACAAATACTTGAAAAAATCACTATTGCAGGAATCAACCCACGTTTTAGGGTTTTAGAGATTATAGAAGACAAAGCAGATAATTTATGGTTTGGAACATCCGAAGGACTCATAAAATATAATGGTAAAGAGTTTACAACATTTTCAAAAAAAGAAGGATTGCAGAATGAAGAAATTTGGGGTTTAACAATTGACAAAAGCGGACTTATTTGGGTTGGTTCTACAGGAGGTGTTAATCAATTTGACGGAGAGAAGTTTATACCATTTTCCTTGCCCGATTCAAAAGCCGAAAATGCAAAACCTATGCTATCTGACAAATTGGTTTTTAAAATTATAGAAGACAGAAATGGAGCTATGTGGTTTGCTACTGATGGCAATGGAATATTCAAATATAACAACGGGAAGTTTACTCATTTAACAACCAAAAACGGACTAGTCGATAATAATACAGCTGATATTTTAGAAGACAGTCAAGGAAATATTTGGATTGGAACTTTTAATGGTGGTCTGAGCAAATTTGATGGTAAAACGTACACGAACTTCACTAAAGATGGCATTATTGAAGGTATGGAAACCTATAATTTTTATGAAGATAGCAAAGGAAATATATGGTTTACGGCTGAAGGTTATGGTGTTTACCGATATGATGGCAGTAATTTCACACAATTCACAACCGAAGATGGTTTAACCTCCAATGTCACGCAAAGTATTCTCGAAGACAACAAAGGACAAGTTTGGTTTGGAAGCTGGCAAGGATTAAGCATTTATGATGGACAAAAAATCATGAATGCCAACCACAAAGAACCTTGGACGAACTAAAATAACTGTTGCTAACACCGAATATAATTAATTACTTGGTCGTTGCTCATCCTGAAAATTCCTTCGGACACGAGCGCAGCGAACTGGCGAAGCAATTTTCTCGCGTTTGTTTTCGTTTACTAAACTAATTACTGAACCACGCAACAAACCATACACAAAACCTTGTACTCAATTAAAGAAACTCATAGAAATTGAAGAAAAT